>CAWAIM010000031.1:0-228122 GCA_963781895.1 uncultured Alphaproteobacteria bacterium | reverse complement strand
TCGCGACAGTCTCATCCGCGAATGCGCCGTAAGGCGCGCGCGGCATGAGGAAATAGACCGACTGCCGTCCTGACTGACCCACCGCATCGACGCCGGCGACGAACGGATAGGCGCCGGATGAGCTGTAGTGGGCGCCGGAAGCCTGGCCACGGGCAAGATGCGTCAGCGGCGCAGCCTTTACCTTGATGAGCCGCTCCCCTTCAGCCGGAGCGGGCGCGGGGAACTCGGCATAAGCGGGGGTCCGCCCCGGTCCCTGAACGATGGCAGCTTTCATGGGGAGGTCCTTTCGGTTTCCTGAAACATGTGTATGATGCACGGATATGAGGGATTGCCGAGGATGTCAATCAAAAAGCAAAATACCCATATGAGTCCGGAGCACCGCGCGCTTCATTTGGCGCTGCTCGAAATCATCGGCGTGATGAACGAGCCGCACCGCGACGAGGCTCTCATCGCGGCTGCCGGCATCCGGCTCGACCGCGCTTTGTTTCCCGCGATCGGCATCGAGCGCTTCGGGCCAATCGGGGTCGTCGAACTTGCCGCCGGCGTGAATCGCGACCACACGACCGTCAGCCGTCAGCTTGGCAAGCTTGAAAGCCTGGGCCTCGTCACGCGCGTCGAAAGCGTCGACGACCGCCGCACCCGCCGCGCCATCGTGACCCCCGAGGGCGGAATGATGACCGAGCGCATCGACGTCGCGCGGGAGCGGATGTTCCGCTCGATTTTCAGCGATTGGGCGCCCGAGGAGGTGTCCGAGCTGACGCGGCTGATCGGGAGGCTGCCTGCGCGCATGCGGAGGGCGCGGTGACGCATGGGCAAATGGGATTGGCTTCAGCCGATCCGCGCCGACAGGTCGATATCATCGCCGAGCGGCGTCGACCTTCCCGCTGCGGGCGCATCATCTGGCCAGGGTTTCGGCCAGCCAGTCGTAGATGCGAGCGAAAGCGAGGCGGCTCGCGCCGACCTGGCAGTGAGCGCCGGCGCCTTCCGCCTCGGTGAAGACAATCATCGTCTTCGGGCATGTCAGGTGGTCGTAAAGTTCCTTCGGCTGGCCCTTGAAGAACAGGTCGCCCTCGGCGTCGCAGACGAGAGTTCGGACAAGCTATGGCCTCGGCGATCCCGTCCCTGACGTTGAAGGCCAGCGAGGCGGCGAGATAGGTCCGCGGGCTCGCCGTGCCGGTGACGTACATGCCGTGCGTGAAGGCCCAGCGCGCCGTCGGCCGGGACTTCATGATTGCCTCGAGCGCCGCATCCATCTCCGGCGCGTGGTCGGCCTTGATCAGGCGTAGGGCGTCCGCGCGCTGTTCGGGGGGCGCGCCCGCCAGCTGCGCCGCGCCGTAGTCGTAGAGGCCGTCGTTGGCGATCAAGGCAGCAAGTCGCTTTTCGAAGGCTGCGGCGCGCGGGGCGAGCACACCGCCGAGGCTCGCCCCCATCAGGGCGATCCGCTTCGGGTCGACGGCCGGGAGGGTCAAGGCGAAATCGAAAACCGGGGTGACAACCTTTTCCCAGTCCGGCCGGAAGGTCAGACCCTCCCTGTGAACGGGGCCGAACTGGCCGGGACCATCGAAGACAAGGGCGTTGTAGCCGCGCTCGACCGCCGCCCGGGCGCCGAACACATGCATCTCCTCGGCCGAGCCATCGAACCCGCTGTGCATGATCACGATCGGGCGCGGCTCCGGCCTTAGGTCGGGCCGGTGGAAGTAACCCGGCAGCGTCGTGCCTTCGTAGGGATCTCCACCGTTTCGATCGGAGGATCGAACAAGCCGGCGCATGCTTTGTAGGCGCCGACGGCCCTTTCGTAAGCATGCGCGACCCTTCGATCCCGGGGGTTGCCGTGCAGGCAAGAAGCTCGAACGACCGGTAGTAATTCGACGCGCGCAGAAAGCCGTCACTGGCGCTGACGCGATGGCCGCGGGCAAGTTGAGAATCGGCCTCCTTCGCGGTCGCCTCGGCGGTCGCGTTCCAGGCGTCGTACCAGCTGTCGTAGTCGCCGGGCTTGATGCGCTCCGACGTCGCCAGGACCTCGCCGAACTGGCTCCCGCCATATTCGTCCGCGCCGAGGACGCGCAGCAGTCTCGTACCAGAACTGGACGTCCTCGGGAAACAGCAGCGGCTTGCTCATCGCGCGACCTCCCCGATGCGAGAACGCCGCAGCAACCTCGCCGGCCCTCCTATTGACCGTCCATCGTGTTAAGCCCGGCCAGCTTTTGGCGGCGGGCGACCTCCAGCCTGTCGGAACTTGCCCGACGACGACTCTTTCCTCCGGGCTCCAGCATCTCGCGAGATTCCCGTCGCGGACTTTACGCCGCCGGTCCGGGCCGTTAGCACATCCGGCCATGCCGAGACGAATTCTTCGTCCTGACCGGCGCCGGCGTCTCCGCCGAGAGCGGGCTGGGCACGTTCCGCGACAGGGCGAGGGGCTTTCGACGCGGTTCGACCCGATGAAGCTCGCGACGCCCGAGGCCTTCGCCCGCGATCCCGAGTCCGTTCTCGCTTTCTACGACGCACGGCGGCGCAACCTTCTGAAGGCGGCGCCGAACGCGGCGCATTTCGCGCTGGCGCGGCTCGAAGGAGCGCTCGCGGCGGAGGGCGGCCGCCTGACGCTGGTCACGCAGAACATCGACGATCTGCACGAGCGGGCGGGATCGCGGCGGGTCTTGCACATGCATGGCGAACTCCTGAAGGCGCGCTGCCTGCTTTGCGATTCGGTCCATCCCTGGACCGGCGATCTGACCGTTTCGTACGCCTGCCCCGACTGCGGCCGTAGAGGGGGCCTGCGCCCGCATGTCGTCTGGTTCGGCGAAATGCCGCTCCATCTCGACGACATCGACCGCGCCATGCGCAACGCCGATCTCTTCGTCGCGATCGGCACCTCGGGCGCGGTCTATCCGGCGGCCGGCTTTGTCGCCGAAGCCCGCGCCTTCGGCGTCCCGACCTGCGAGTTCAACCTCGAGGCGGCCGACAACGCTCATTGCTTCGACGAAGCGCGCTACGGCCCCGCGAGCGAGACGGTCCCGGCCTGGGTTGAGGAACTCCTCGGAACGTGATCGAGTTCAGGTGCGGGGCGCGCGTTCGGCGGCTGCGTCCGCCAAAGCCGTGTTTCCGCCGGCGCGGTCAGGACGCTAGCTGGACCCGGTCTGGATCGAACTCATTGAAGACGGACCCCGCCATTCGGTTCAGCTTCGTCTCGGCCAACGGCGTCACGCTGCACTGCGCCGAGGCGGGGCCGGACGGGCTGCTCGCGGCGCAGGGTTTTCGCCATCCGTGTCGCGGCGGAGCTGACTCGGGCTTGCGCTCGAAACGCTCGCGGCCACGCCAAAAATCGGCCGCGCAAGCGGCTCCCTGTTCCGGCCAATTTCGTCCCTGATCCGCGAAATAAATTCGCTGATGCGGCGAAATAAATTCGCTGTTATTTGTACTTGTCAGACTCGTGTATGTTACCGCGATAACATATTGACATTGCGCGATGTTTTCCGGTTCATGAGCCGCGAAGACGGCTTGTTCCGGCTGCTTCGCGGGGCGTAACAGTGAAAAACGGAGAAAGCCTCGGCCCGATCAGGGACCCCATCCGCCGCCAATTCCGGGCCGAGCGGCCTGGCGCGGGCTTAGGGTTCGTCGTCGAGCTTTCGGTTCAGCGGAACGACCGCCCGCAGGAGCCGCATCCCAGCCGGACGGCTCAGTCCGGCCACCGAGGGCGGCTGGACGAGGTGGCGTCGCGCTCTATGGAACCGCCCGCGGCTGAGGGAACGTCCACGCGCCGCTCAGAATTCTCGGGACGGGGCCGGTACAGGCGGACCATGTAGCTCCAGTCGGGCGGGGTCGGCAGGCAATTGGCGATCTTGCCGTCGCAGCCGCCGAACTGGACGACGACGGAGCCGTCGGGTTCGGTCTTCGCCGCGACGCTGTTGACTGTATAGGCCTTCTGCGGGTTCGGCGCGAAGCGGCCGTCGCCGTCGTAGACGCTGATCGACCAGAAACCGTCGACTGGAACATCCTTGACGGTGAGCTTGTGGATCATCCTGCCGTCGTTGCCGGGAGGCGTCACGTTCAGATAGAGCGCCTCTTTTTCCGGGATGCCGCCCCAGGCCGCGCCCGAGCCGATGAGGCGGCGCACCGGGTCGGCGCCGTTGCGGGGACCGAACATGCCCTTCGCGTCGGGCAGCGTCTCGGCCAGTACGATCAACGCCGTGCGCACGTCGACCTGAGTCGACGCGTCCCAGTTGGCGACCTGAAACAATCCGGGGCCGCCCGGCTGCTCGACCTTGATCGCATCCTGCAGGGCGTTGACGGCGGCGACGTCCTTCGGATCGCCGGCGTCGACGAAGATGCGTACGGCGGCGAGCACGTAGCGTGTGCCGATCTCGTCCTTCGTCAGCGTGGTGCGCCCGGGGCCGTACACGACTTTGTCCGTATAGGCGTCCTCGTCCACGGTCTGCATCGACATGAAGCGCCCGCCGGCGTCGGGAAGGGTGATCGTCACCGGGCCGGCGTCGAGATCGAACACGGCCCCGGAATAGAGCGTGTCGCGGTTCATCCGCGTGACGGTCTGCCGGTCGAGCGCGGTCGGCTCGCGTCGGTGGCGGAATTTGCCGAGCCCACCATCCTTCACGGCGCTGGCGAAATAGAGATCCGACTCGGCGCGCGGGAAATTGTCGGGCGTGACCGCAATGGCGGGCTCCGGCGCGCGAGTTGACGCTGCTCCCGCCAGGGGCGCCGCCGCGGCGAGCAGCAGGACGAACTTCATGGGCGCCTCCAGGGTGAATGCATGCGCCGTTCCCGAGCCCGAATCTGTTAGGGACGGATATCGGCGCGGCCAGCGGTGAATTCTGACCGCTTGTCGATGATCCGGCAATGAGTCGGCCGCCCGGCAGGGTCCTCAGGCGCTGAGCGAACGGTCCGCCGCTACGGCCTCGGCGATATGCGCCGCCTCGATCCCGATCTGGCGAAACTGGCCGGTCGGCGACGGAATTGCGCCGCAGAAGAAGAGGCCGCGCTCGGCGGTCGCGGCGCCGCTGACGAGCGGAGCGCCGGCGTCGGTGAGCACGCCCTTCGCGTCGGGCAGGAGGCCCCGCAGGTCGGGCCGGAAGCCCGTCGCCAGAATGACCGCGTAGAAAGGCTCCGGCGGCGATTGCGTGAAAACGACCGTCTTCGCTTCGAAGCGCGCGATGTCGCCTCGCACCTTGATCCGGCCGGCGCGGATCATCGCGACCGTGCCGACGTCAAGGAGCGGGATGCGGCCGTCCTCCTCGACCATCCGGCGCGGGCCCTTGTCGGCGCGGGTCAGCCCCAGCTTCTCGATCGAGCCGACGGCAAGGCGGATCACCGGCGCGTTGAACGCGTCGGCGACGCGGGCGGGCAGGCGGCTCTGGGCGATCGCCCAGGTCATGATCGGCAGGCCGAGCAGGTCGCGCGGCAAAATGTTGACCGGCCCGCGCACCGAGAGCGTGACATCGACGCCGGCCTCCGCCAGGTCGAGCGCGATTTCGCCGCCTGAATTGCCGAATCCGACGACGAGCGCGCGTTTTCCGGCGAAGGGCGCCGGATGGCGATAGAGGCTCGAATGGAGGATCTCGCCGCCGAACGTCTCCATGCCGGGCCAGGTCGGCGAATAGGGGTAGTCGGCCGAACCGGTCGACACGACGACGACCGGGGCGCTGAACGCGTCTGCGCCGGTTTCGGCGCGCCACCCCGCCCGTCGCGGCGAACCGCCTGGACCGGCGCGTCGAAGACGGGTTTCAGGTCGAACCTGTCTGCGTAGCTCTCGAGATAGGCGACCACCTGCGCGCGCGACGGATAGCGGCCGAAGGACGACGGCATCTGCAGGCCGGGCAGGCCGGAATGTCCACGATCGGTGTGCAGATGGAGCTCGGTCGTAATGGCGTCGCCAGACGGCCCCGACCGCGTTCGCCTTCTCCAGGATGACGGGCATGAGGCCGCGCTGCCGCAGGCAGGCCGCCGTGGCGAGCCCGGCGGGACCGGCGCCGATGACGATCGCATCGCAGGCCTCGGGCATCGCTCGTGCTCCCAGTGTCGGTCGCTCCACAGTAATGGACTAAACCGCTCGCGCGGTAGGGGCGGCGAGCGAGCGGAGAGGGTGTACGGGTAAGGACAACGGGAAGACGCGGGCCTGTCTCAAGATCGTGGGGTTCAACCCCATGCGAGACAGGAGCTTTCGATGTCCGACAATTCCATCAGCCTGCTGCGGCAGCGCATGATCGAGGACATGACGGCGCGGCGGTTCAAGGAGAAGGTTCAGAAGGACTACGTCCGGCACGTGAGGACCTTCACGGAGTTCCTCGGCCGTTCTCCGGATACGGCGACGAGCGAGGACCTTCGCCGCTTTCAACTGCACATGGCCCAGCAACAGATCGGCGCGCCGACCATCAATTCCGCCATCTCCGCGTTGCGGTTCTTCTTCACCGAGACGCTCGAACGGCCCGACCTCGTTCGTCCTCTGAGGCTCGTGAACGAGCCGCGAAGGGCGCCGATCGTGCTGAGCCCGGAGGAGGTGGCGCGTCTCCTCGAGGCCGCGCCCGGCCTCAAGTACAAGGCCGCGCTCAGCGTCGCCTATGGCGCGGGCCTGCGGGTGTCCGAGGTCGCGAATCTGAAGGTGTCCGACATCGACAGTGGGCGCATGATGCTCCGGGTCGAGCAGGGCAAGGGACAGCGGGATCGCGATGTGATGCTGTCGCCCCAACTGCTCCAGCTCCTGCGCGAATGGTGGAAGGCGGCGCGGCCGCAGGTCTGGCTGTTTCCCGGCCAGAACCCGATCAATCCGGTGACCGCGCGTCAGCTCAACCGCGCCGTCACCGCCGCCAAAGACCTGGCCGGAATCTCCAAGCGCGTGTCGCCTCATACGCTGCGGCACAGCTTTCGCCACCCACCTGCTCGAACAGGGCGTCGATATTCGCGTGATCCAGGTGTTGTTGGGCCACGCGAAGCTCGAGACGACCGCGCTCTACACCCGCGTCGCCATCAGCACGGTCCGCGACATCAAGAGTCCGCTGGACCGGCTGGACATCAAGCTGACGAAGAAAACGCCGCCCGCCTGACCACGGCCGCGTGGCGCGGCCTCGCCTCGAGGTCGCCGACGTCTTTCGCGCCCACGGGGCGGCGTGGCGCAAGGCCAACGCCGGTCACGTGAGCCTCGCCCAGTTGAAGGTCATGTCGGCGATCGAGACCTGTCGCACGGCCGCGCTCGGCGGACACGTCGAGCGCTGCGAGGACTGCGCGCACGAGCGCGATCGCCTACAACTCCTGCCTTATGGGCACATTCGAGTAATGGGGAGTTGGCGGCGGCTTGGTCGCGCTCTTGCGTCCTCCGCCGCCAATCCGGCTCTCCATTACGAGGAGCGCCTGAGGAGCGCGATCAGCTTGTCGGACGGCTGGAACGCGCCGCGCCGCAGATGCGGCGGAACGATCGATTCCATGGCGTCGAGCTTCTCTGTCGGATCGCCGCGCGTGTAGATTTCCGTGGTCGTCAGAGTGGCGTGCCCGAGCCACAGCGACACCTTCCGGATGTCCTGCGTCGCCTGCAGGACGATCATTGCGCAGGTGTGCCTGAGCACGTGGGGCGAGACGCGTTTCTTGCCGAGGCCGGGATGCGCTCGAGCGGCGGTCGCTGCATGCTGTTTGAGCAGATACGCGAAGCCCCATCGGCTCAGCGGCTCTCCCCGGGCGTTGACGAACACCTCGGGGGCTGCGATCCGGCCGCGAACGGCGAGCCAGGCGCGCAGGGCCGCGGCGGTGGTCTTCCACAGCGGGAGCGTCCGTTCCCGTCGCCCCTTGCCGAGAACACGAATGCTCATCGACGGCAGGTCGATGTCGTCGAGCTTCAACCCCGTCAGTTCGGACACGCGCAGGCCCGCACAAACCGCCAGATGCAGCATGGCCCGGTCGCGGACGCCGTCGCGTGTGGCGGGATCCGGAGCGTCGAGCACGGCCTGCAACTCCTGCTCGCTAGAAGATAGGGGACCAGACGCTGATCCGTCTTCTTGAACGGGATCGCCAGGACGCGGCGGACATGCTCCAGGGCCGCCGGCTGCCTGTATTCGAGGAAGCGGAAGAAGGACTTGATGGCCGCCAGCCGGACGTTGCGCGTCACCGGCGCGTTTTTGCGGTCATCCTCGAGATGCTCGAGGAAGGCGCTGATGAGGCCGGCGTCGAGTTGCTCCAGCGTCAGCGCCGACGGCGAGACCTTCAGCCTTTTCGCAGCGAACATGAAGAGCAACTGGAAGCTTACGGCATAGGAGTCGCGCGTATGCCGGCTGACACCCCGCTGGCGCGCGAGCGTCTCGTCGAGGAACGCTTCGATGAGGGGAGCAATCGGCGTCATGATTGCCTCCCTTCGGCGAAGAACGCCTCGCCGGCCGCGGCGACGTCGCGCATGAGGTCGGCGGTGGCCTCCAGGTACCAGTAGGTCGCGTAGATGTTGACGTGACCCATGTAGGTCGCAAGCGCCGCCATGTGCGCACCGGTCCGGCTTCGATCGGCTGGACTGCCCTGCAGCGCCCGCACCGCGAACGTGTGCCGCAGATCGTGCAGGCGCGGTCGGCGTCGCGCCGCCGGCGCGATGCCTGCGCTGAAGACCAGCCTGTCGAAGGTCTCTTTGACCGCGATGTAGCGCAGCGGAAGACCCCGTGCGTCAACGAACACCGGATCGGCTTCGGAACGGGGCCGACGACGCGCCAGATAGCGCTCGAGACCGGCGACCGCCGTGTCGTGCAGCGGCGTCAGGCGCGTTTTCCGGAACTTGGTCTCGCGGATCAGCAGGCCGTCGCGCGTAAGGTCGGCGACGGTCAACTTTAGCGCTTCGGAGATCCTCAATCCGGTGACCGAGAGCAGCGCGATCAAGGTCGCGTAGGTCCATGGGCGCAAGCCGCCTTTGGGGCGAAGCCGAAGGGCGGCTTCGATCAGTCGGTCGATCTCCGCCGGCGAGTAAATGTGCGGCGGACGCCGCGTCTTGCGGGCGCCGAAGTGATTGACCGGCGGCAGCTCATGCCGCGCGTCTTCAACCCGGACATGACGAGCGAAGCGACAGACGGCCTTCAGCCGGGTGTCGCGTTGCGCGGCGGACGGCCCGCGCGCCGCCCATTCGATTGCGGTTTGCGCGTGGACGTGCGTTTGCCCGCGCTCGGTCGCGAAGGCGGCAAAGCTCCTGAGCAGCCATTCCGCATTCAGCATCGCGAATCCGGTCGCGCGGCGGAGCGCCAGATATGCCTCGATGGCCTTCAACATCAGAAGACCTCCGGCCAGGGCTGCGCGATTTGCTTCAGGAGCGCGACATCGGCCTTGGCGTAACGGGCCGTCGTGTCGACGCCGCGATGACGCAGGACCAGCCCGATCTTCTCGAGCGGAACGCCATGGCGCAGCATCTCGGTCGCCGCCGTGTGTCGCAGGACGTGCGCCCCCTTGACCGGGGCCACGACGCCGGCCCGCTGCATGAGGCGTTTCACCACCGACGAGACGCCGTCGCCATTCCGGAACGGCCGAAAGGGCGCGATGTTGCGCAGGAACACGTGATCGCTCGGGCAGGTCGAAGGGCGGTCCGCGAGGTAGGCGGCGATCGCATCTCCGACATCCTGCGGAAGCGGCAGACGCACCTCGTAGCGCGACTTGCCCGAGACCCGCAGCGAGCCTGTCTCCCACTCGATGTCGTCGAGGCGGAGTTGCGCCACGTCGCCGGCGCGCAGCCCGAGGCGCGCCAGAAGCAGCAGGATCGCGCGATCCCGCCGGCGCTCGACGACTTCGCCGTCGGATGCCGCGATCAGCCGGTTCACCTGCTCCGCCGCCAGATATCGCGGCAAGTCGGCGAGCCGCCAACGGGCATAGGCGGGAACGACATCGGCGAGACCCGCTCGGCAGCGGCCTTCGACAGCGAGGTAGCGCAAGAACGCACGCAGGCTGGTCGTCAACTTCTCGACCGTTCCCTCGCCGCAACGGCCCGCGCAGTCCAGGAAGAAGCTGCGAATGGCGGCCGGCTCCCACCTTCCCGGATCGTCCCCGAGCGCCGCTACGAGGCGCTCGGCGTCGCGGGCGTAGAGCCTGATCGTGGCGTCGGACGCCCCGCGGTGCTTGCGCAGCCATTCTTTGAAGTGCGTCACGAGGCGAGGCTCGGCTCGCTGCAAGGGCGCGGCGACAGGCTGGCAAACACCGATTTCGACAAGATGCCGGCGAAAGAGCCTGGCGCCGAAAATCGTGTGGTGGTTGCGGCGCCCTCCCATGGCGCGCGGACATCGGCAACTGCGCAGGTGCTCGCTGAACGCCGCCAGATCAATCTCGCTCGGCATCGCCCCTTGCCGAGCCACGACATGGCCGATGTGCGCCGCCGCCCGCAAATACGGGACGGCTGTGCTGGTGCTGTACCCCTGCCGCTCGAGCGCGGCTGCGAAACCGTCAAGGTATGGTCCGCTCGGTCCGCTCCGCAGATGCGCCCGCATCTTCGATGCCGAGAAGTAGGTCTCCAACATATTCGTCCCCGTTCGTGACCGGCCATTGGTGGCCGAGCCGACGGAGGCGCAGGACCGTGCTGTTATGGAGAGAAAGATCGCTGCAATTCACAGAAAAAACGCCGACGCCAGTACGCCAACTCCCCATTACTGGAAGTGCCCATAAGGCAGGTAATGGGCGACGCCCATTACCTGCCGCAACCGGCATTGCCCGAAGTGCCAGGCGGCCGCCGCGCGGCGATGGCTCGAAGACCGTGAGGCCGAGCTGCTGCCGGTTCCGTACTATCACGTCGTCTTCACCCTGCCGGCCGCGATCGGCGACGATCGCGTTCCAGAACAAGGCGGCCGTCTACGACCTCCTGTTCAGGACCGCCGCCGAGACGCTGACCACCATCGCCGCCGACCCGAAGCATCTGGGCGCGCGCATCGGCCTGACCGCCGTACTGCACACCTGGGGCTCGGCGATGACCCACCATCCGCACGTCCACGTCATCGTTCCCGGCGGCGGCTGTCGCCGGACGGGTCGCGCTGGATCGCCTGCAAGCGCGGCTTCTTTCTGCCGGTGCGGGTGCTGTCGCGCCTGTTCCGCCGCCTCTTCCTCGAAGGGCTCGCAGCCCTGCATGCGGCCGGACGCCTCGTCTTCTTCGGCGACCTTGCCGCGCTCGCCGATAAAGCCGCCTTCGACGCCGTCCTCGCGCCATTGCGCCGCTCGGAATGGGTTGTCTACGCCAAGAGGCCGTTCGCCGGGCCGAAGGCCGTCCTCGCCTACCTGTCGCGCTACACCCATCGCGTCGCGATCTCGAACTCCAGGCTCATCGCGCTCGACGAGAAGGGCGTCACCTTCCGCTGGAAGGATTATCGCGCCCGCGGCGGCCGTAGGAGAGCCAGCGCCAATCCAATCAGGGTGACAATCCGCATCCGCGCGCCCCAAGCCTCGAGTGAATCGGAGGGCCCTCCCGCCGCAACCCGAATCTGCGGTCACTCTGCCCGGCCGTCGCGCGTCGCGCAAGTCATTCGGTGGAAGCCCGAAAAACCGATCTTCAGCGGTGAATCCGCCGAAGGCCGGTCGAGGCGCCCGGAGACCCGCCGCCAGCGTCGCCCTCGAGCCATCGCGCGATGTCGCGCCAAGCGCCGCCCAGCGTTCGCCGGCCCATGAACAACGACAGATGCCGCCCTGGCTCGATGCGGACGTCGACGTGAGCCGAGCGGCACAAGGTCTTTGCCGCGATGGCCTGCGGCACAGCGACCACCTCGTCCGCCTCGGCGGCGAGGACGAACACCGGCGACCCGATATCCGACAGCCGGACCGGGCGCCCGAGCGCTGGAAAACGGCCGCGGGCGAGGCGGTTTTCGCGGAAGAGCCATTCCGCCGCCTGGCGGAAATAGAGGCCGGGCAGGTCGACCGCGCGCGCGTTCCAGGCGTTGAACCTCGCCTCCAGTGCGGCGTCGCCCGTGCATTGCAGGGCGATTTCGGCGGTGTACTCCACTTCCACGCCCTGCAGCGACCATAAAGCGAGCGACAACGGCCCGGACACCCGACCGCCGTTGAAGGCGATGGCGCTCTCGATCGCCGCCGGTGAAATCCGGGCGAGCGCGCGCGTGATCCGCGACTCGGCCGCCGCGACATCGATCGGCGCGCCCGCCAGCACAAGCCTTGCGACCTTCCCCGGAAAACGCGCGGCATATGCGGCGGCGAGCCAGCCGCCCTGGCAAAGTCCGATGAGAGACGCGCGCCCGCCGAGATCGTCGATGGCGACATTCAAGTCGCTCAGATAGGCGTCGATGCCGTAATCGCGCATCTCGACGCCGGCCGACTTCCAGAAAGTCAGAGCGACAGGACCCGGACCAGCCTCGGCCAGAACCTGCGCAAGGCTATGTCCGGGAGCGAAATCGGCGATCGAGGCGTCATGAATCGCATAGGGCGCGACGATCAGCGTCGGCCGCAGCTTCGTCCGGGGCCGGCTTCGCTGTCCCAGAAGCAACATCGTGCTGAGCTCGATGCGAACGTGTCCGAGCGTCGAAAACGCCGACAGGTCGATGGCGTCGTCCCGACGGAGCGGCTCGAGCGCGGCGAAGGGGACGGCGGCGCCGAGCTGCTCCAAACCGCGTGAAACTGCGGTCGACCACGCCAAGCGCCACAGTTCGAACGGGTCGGACACAATGTTTCTTCCGCAACTGACTTTTCGCCCGCCACCGTCCCTGACTTGCTCCAATTCTAACCCGGTCGCGTCGGTTCGTCGACATGGCGACGACACATGGCGACGGCCCGCGATCGACGTTCGCGATCCCGTCCTGTCGAGACGTCGGCGGCCGCGGCCGCCTGCGCCCACTCGCGCAAGAGGCGACGACCTAAGCGCCGAACAGACCTGAACGCGGGGTCTTGAGAAACCGGCTCAAGCCAGCCCGGGCCCGCTGCAGCGCCTCATCGACCGTCGCGAATTGTGGCGCGGCAATGTGATCTTTGACGCCCGAGATGAGATCCGCGTAGGCGGCGAGCCCCGCCGCTCCTGCCGGAAGGGCTGACGCCAGACAGGCGAGCGACTGCTGCAAGTCATTGGGCGCGGCCTGATGCGCGGACGCTATCTCGCCCGCCGTGGGCGTCACGGTCGGAAACGTCAGGCTCGCGGGACCGGCGTTGCTCGGCGAGGTCAGCGACAAGGCCGCGAGCAGATCAGGGGCGACCGCGTCTCGCCTGGTCAAAGGCTCTCCCAGATCGAACAGCTTGCGCAAAGTGGAAAGAATCGAGGCATGGTCGAATGGATATTTCGACCCGGCGGGCGGCCGGACGACGCTTGCCTCGGGAATCCAGGGAGAAATCAACACGGCGGGAACCCGCACTCCGTATCGATCGAATTTGAAGCCCTCCGGGTCGGCATCGTCGGGCGAAACGGCTTCCGGCGGAGGAACATGATCGTAAATGCCTCCATGCTCGTCATAGATGACGACAAAGAGAGTCTGCTCCCAACCGGCCCCGTTGCGCAAGGCGTCGTAGCAGCGCGCGATCAGCCGCTCCCCATAAGCGACGTTGTGCGGCGGGTGTTGATCGTTCGGCATCCGGTGAAGGATCAGGTTGGGGAAATAGCGCGGCTCGATGAAACTATAATTGGGAAGTCTCCCCGCCATCGCATCGCTCATGAAGTCGTCGTCGAACGAATAGAGATGGTCCGGCAATTCGCTCAAGATGGCGGACAGCGTCGCCGTCAGCGGAATGTCGTGACGATAAATGCGCCAGCTTCGCCGCTTTTGGGTCAGACGGTTGAAGATCGTCGGCATCAGATAGGGAAAATGCGCGGGCGCGTTGTTGACGAAGCCGCCGGCGGTCCCGGTGTGGACGAAGAAGCGATTGGGCCAGGTCTGATTTGGGGCCGACGCGTGCCAGCGATCCGACACCGCGAACGAGCGCGCCAGTTGGCTGATCACCGGAACCTGTTCCGGCGTGAAACCATGCATCACGCTGCGCGGATCGTTCGTCGCAGTCCTCATGTAGTTCGAAACGAACCCGGACATCGTCGGCGGCGAGGGAGGTTGCAGCCCCGCGCCGAAGATCTGCTCGGTCATGTCGGCGAAGCGTTCGTTGGGGTCGGGATCAGGAATGCACGCCGCCTCGGGCGTCATTTCGGGGCTCGTCCAGACGGGAATGATCCTGTCGTCCCATGCGTTCGACTCGGCGCCCGTCAGCCCGTCGAAATCCGGCCGATCGGGATAGAGACGGCCCAACATCGAATCGAACGAGCGATTTTCGAGCATCAGGACGACGACGTGCTGGATGTCGGCCATAGGAACTCTCCCTCCTGACCATCGGTCGGGATTGATCATACACCAGGGATTGGCCGCCCGAACTTGACGCGCGGCATCGCCAACGCCGATCATGCCGCGCAAGCGAATCTCTGGTGCTGGGGGTCGCCGATGAGACTGATCGCAAGCGCTCGACGCGTGGGAATTCTGGCCGCGATCGCGATCGTGGCTTCATGTCTGGGCGGCTGCGCCCAACTCCACCTGACTCAGGGCCCGGATCAGGTCATTCAGCGGACCGAGGGCGAGGACAATTATGACGCCAGGCAGAAAGCCGGCCCGACCGCGGCGCGCGTGTTGCCCTACGCTCTCCTCGCGGAGCAATCGTATAATCAGGACGTTTACGCCAAGCACAGGATGACGCCTCGGACGTCCGCCTGCATTGCCGACGATCCGAAGGATTGCGATCAATCCGCCGACGCCAAGCGCGCGGCCGCCTGGCTCGGCCAATGGCGCTACGTGTGGAGTTGCGACGGGCCGGACCAGTGCGGCGTGCGGACGCCGGGCCAAAGCGAGCCGGTCGGAGGCCTGGGCGTTCAGGTGTGGGCGCGCAAGGGCGTGCGCTGTCCGGAAGCGGTCATCGCCTTTCGCGGAACCCAGGGCGGCGACAAAGGCGATTGGGAATCCAATTTCCATTGGATATTGCGCGCGTTTCCGATCTACGACCAATACGACCAGGTCCGGGACCACGTCGGCGATTTCATCGGCCATATCGAACGGGACGGGTGCGCCCATCCGGGTCCGACACAGATCACGGCGGTGGGGCACTCGCTCGGCGGCGGACTTGCCCAGCTCGCGGCCTACTCCGATCCGCGGATTCGCCGGGTCTACGCCTTCGATCCCTCGATGGTGACGGGATATTATTCCGTCGATCCGCCCCATCGCGATCAAAACGTGAAGGGCCTCAGGATGGAGCGCGTCTATGAGCACGGAGAGATCCTGGCCTATGGCAGGTACATTGTGCGGCAGTACATTCCGCTGTCTCCCTGCAATCCGCGCGTCGTCAGCGTCCGGTTCGACGTCATTCACGGCAGTCCGATCGCCCAGCACAGCCTGACCGACTTCGACAACGCATTGTTGAGAGAGGCGCGAGGCTACAAGCCCGAGACATCGCCGATGGTCGACGAACCCTGCGGGGCCGAGACGCCAGGCCCGCCTCTGGTCGCGGCGCAATAATTTCGCGAACGCGCCTTCGGTCGACGGATTGCGCGCAAGAGCAACGCTTTGAGCGCTGGATCAACCGAACGGCTCAACAGGAGATAGCGCGGTCACGACGGCTTTGAGCGCTAGATCAACCGAACGGCTCGACAGGAGATAGCGCGGTCACGACTAGGGGGCGTTCTGGGCGAAGAGGTTGCATATGTGACCAAAATATGCAGCATTCGACGGTGGGGATACAAGGGGGTGGCGCGAGGGGTCGGCCATGCTGTCATGGGTATGGCGCCGGCGAACGCATACCGGCCGGCGGTCGCGGACTGATAGAATAGAAGCCGAGGCGAACGCGCTTATCAGCGCTTTTGGGCGCGAGGCCTATGTCAAGGCCCACCAAATGGAGATCGACGCCGTGAGCGACGAATCCGCACGTCAATGGCGACGTATCGCGCTCGCGGTCGCGGACAAGACAGCAAAACGTGTCGGCCGAGACGCCTCGAATCGGATGACCACCGGCGCCGACTTCACGGATCGCAAGTCCACCGTTTCTCGTCCCCGCTGACCTCTCTCTTAGATCGGCCCGCTCGGCGAATTGACCCGCATACTCGACCTGGAACCTTCGCCGTTCCCGATTCGGCTCCTTGGACGGACGCGTCATCGCGGTTCGCCGAGCGAGACGGAAGTCGAGATTGAAGCGTTCGACCCGCGCGCCGCGGGCGTGGCGGCGGGACGTCCCGTCGGGCGCTTCGTTCAGCGTTCACGCGCAGCACGGCGAGGCCGCCGTCGGGACTGTGAGGAACGTCACCGCGGTCGCAGGCGTCACGTGTTTAACTCCACCGTGGAGATGCCGCCGGGTTTTTGACGACCGACGGCAGCCAGAGTGGAGACGGGACTATGACATTCATCGTGACGGACAATGGTGCGTCCGCCGGGTATCTCACGGACGACCGCAGCGCGCGACAATTGATCATCGCCCTCGCGGCGATTGTCGTGGTGTGGTCAATTGCGTGCGGACTCACATTCGCGGCGGCCCGCGTCATTGCCCATGAGCGCGCTTGGTTGAACGGTCCGGCGGCGCCCGTATCGAGCGCGGATCGATGACCGATGCAACACGTCGTCATGAAGCGGGCGCCGCGCGGCGGCGGCGCGGCGAGCTGAAAGGCGGCAGTGCGTTCCCGCACGGCGTTCGATGCCTCCGCCTCGGCCATCGCCTGCGTCTTCGTCCAAATGACCTCTTGGAGTTCGCCGCGCCGGTCCTCGAGGAGATACGTCATCAGCGCCATGAGCTTTTTGCGCCGCCGAATTGCAAGACGGCGGCGAGCAAGAGACTGACGCTACGGAAGTTTCAGCAAGGCCAGCGAGTGAGAAGCGACTGGCGCTCCCAAGGGGACTCGAACCCCTGTTTTCGCCGTGAGAGGGCGACGTCCTGGACCGCTAGACGATGGGAGCGGCATTGCCGCGACGCTGGGCCGGGCTTTCATATCGGCGCGGCGCCTTGAACGCAAGCGCAAGCCGATTGGGCGCGAAATGAATGCGGCGCGCGCCGCGGTTCACGTCCGGTTAACTTTTTGGCGTGGAAGTTGCATAATCCGAATCGGCGCGCGCGGGCGCGGGAATTGGGGACAGAGCCATGGCGGGCCTTGCTCGTCGGCCTACGGTCTTGATCGTGATGCACCAGGCGCATTCGACGCCCGGGCGCGTCGGCTTCGTGCTGCGGGCGATGGGCGCCCGGCTCGACATCCGCCGCCCGAGCCTCGATGATCCGCTGCCGCGCACGCTCTCCCGACACGACGCCGTCATCGTCTTCGGCGGTCCGATGGGCGCCAACGATTCGCTCGAGTGGATCAGGCGCGAGATCGACTGGCTCGATATGCCGCTGTCCGAGGGCAAGCCGCTGCTCGGCATCTGCCTCGGCGCGCAAATGATGGCGTCCGCGCTCGGGGCCCGCGTTTTCAATTACGAGGACAAGCGCAGCGAGATCGGTTATGTCCCGATCGCGCCGACCGAGGCCGCCGACCGGCTGTGCGGCGAGGGCTTTCCGCGCTGCGTCTATCAATGGCATTCGGACGGCTTCGACCTGCCCCAGGGCGCCGAGCTGCTCGCCACCGGCGGCAAGGATTTCCCCAATCAGGCCTATCGATACGGCGGCCGCGCGATTGGTCTGCAGTTCCATCCCGAAGTCACCTACCACATGATGTGCCGCTGGACGCTGCACGGCGCCGAGCGCCTGACCCGTCCCGGCGCGCAAAGCCGTCCCAGCCACCTCGGCGGTTGGTTCCAGCACGATGGACGGGTGGCGGCGTGGCTCGAGGCCTTTCTTCCCGCCTGGCTGGAAGGGCGGCTTGCGGAAGCGTCGGCGAAGCCCGCGACTGCACGAGGCGCGACCGCCCGCCAGCCAGCGCCTCGCTTCGCCGGCGCGCAGCCGCCGTCGACGAGCGGACGCAAGGCTTCCTCGACGGGATCGTCGCCGTCTCAGCGGCCCTTGCAGGCCGCGGCGTTGCAAGCGGAATCTTGAGCCCGACGTCCGGGTGGCGCGACGAACGCGTCCGCCCCGGCCCTTCGCCCAGCCGCCGGCGCGCTCAGAACAGTCTGCCCTGCCCTTCCGCGCTTTTGCCCGGGCGCGTGCGTTTCGCCCGCGCCGGCGCCGCCTCGGCGGAGGCCCGGCGCGATGCTGGCGGCGGCGCTCGACCATTGGCGACCGCCGCGACGGCGCCGTCGGCGAATTCGATGGTTATCGGCTGCGCGTCGCTGATGTCGGCGGCGCGGCGCAGCGGCCTGTCGGCGTCGTCCCGCACCAGCGCGAAGCCGCGCGCCAGAACGCCGCGATAGCTGACCGCGTCGAGCAATTGGGCGCTCGCCGTGAATCGCGCCCGGCGGCTCTGCACGCGCTCGGCGAAGGCGCGGCCCATCCGGGCCGCGAGCCGCTGAAGCGCGTCGGCGCGTTCGCCGCGCCGCCGCGCCTGCAGCGCCGACTCGCGCGCGAAAGCGCGAGCCACGGCGTCCGCGGCCTGCCGCGGCCGTTCGATCAGCATCGGCCGGAGCCGCGCGAACCGCCCGGCGAGCCCGCGCAGGCGCTCGCGCTGGCTCGCCAGATGGGCGCGCGGCGAATGGCGCGCGAGGCGGCGGGCGAGCCCGGCGGCCAGAAGCGCGCGCTGGTCGACGGCGGAGCGCAAGCGCGCGAAGAGCGAATCGCCCGCGCGATCGAGGCGCTGACGCGGGCCCTCGACCAGCGCCTCGCCGCCCGGCAGCGCGCGCGCGAGCGCGCGCAGGTCGGCGCGCCGCGCTTGCGCGAAGCGCAGGATCGCGCCGCGGCCCCGCCCCTCGAGTTCGGCGAGCGTTGCGACCAGCTCGGCGCGGACGGGCACGGCGAATTCGGCCGCCGCGGTCGGCGTCGGCGCGCGCAGATCGGCGACGTGATCGATCAGCGTCCAGTCGGTCTCGTGGCCGACGGCCGCGATGAGCGGGATTGCGCTGCGCGCCGCCGCGCGCACGACGATCTCCTCATTGAAGCCCCAGAGATCTTCGAGCGAGCCGCCGCCGCGGGCGACGATCAGCACGTCCGGACGGGGCGCGACGCCGTCCTCGCCCAGGGCGTTGAAGCCTTCGATCGCCGCCGCGACCTCCGCCGCCGATGTCTCGCCCTGCACCCTGACCGGCCAGACGACGACCCGCACCGGAAAGCGGTCGGCGAGCCGATGCAGGATGTCGCGAATGACCGCTCCGGTCGGCGAGGTCACGACGCCGACAATTTTCGGCAGAAACGGGATCTTGCGCTTGCGCGCGGCGTCGAACAGACCTTCCTCGGCCAGTTTCCTGCGGCGCGCCTCGAGCAGCGCCATCAGCGCGCCGACGCCGGCCAGCTCCAGCGATTCAATGACGATCTGGTAGCTCGACTTGCCGGGGAAGGTGGTCAGCTTGCCCGTCGCGACGACTTCGAGCCCCTCCTCGGGCTTGAACCGCATGCGCAGGAACGAATTTCGCCAGATCACGGCGTCGAGCCGCGCCTTGTCGTCCTTGAGCGAGAAATAGGCATGGCCCGAGGAATGCGGACCGCGATAGCCGGAAATCTCGCCGCGCACCCTGACATAGCCAAACCGGTCCTCGATCGCCCGCTTGAGCGTATAGGACAGCTCGCTGACAGTGATTTCGGGCGCGTTGGTCGCGCGGGCGTCCGGCTCGGCCATCGGCCGACTATGCCCGATCCGGCGCGGCGAGGCCAGAAAGCGGACCAACCGCCGATCGGTCGGGGCGGGGCCCTGGATCGGCTTTCGGCAGGCTCGGGATCTGCGTGACGTAGGTCTCGAGCCGCGCTTTACGCGCCCCGGTCTCACATGACGCGAGCAGACCTTGACAGACATTCGGCGCCGGAGCAGAGTGCCGTAGGGTACGCGGGTCATCCGGGGAATGCCGGCTCAGAACGTTCGGTTGCAGGTTTCAGGGCGAATGAGACTGCGGCGGACGGTTGTGGGCTTAATATCGATAGTTTGTTATGAAGTGGTTTGTTCGACAGCGCGAACCCTAGAGCATTGACATTTCTCATTGTGGGGAGCTTGCGATATGACGAGATATCTATTTGCTGGCGCATCGTGTTTCTTCCTTCTTTCCGTCGTTCCGGTTGCCGCGCAGACGATATCGACCGTTTCGGCGGCCCGTCGCGTGGTGCCGGGGCCGGAGGCGGATGTCGGACTTCTGAGCCTCGCGATGGTCGCCGCGGCCACGGCTCTGATCTACTGGCGGAAGCGTAAAGCCTGACCGCTTTGCCTCGCCTATTCGAACTGTAGGCCCGACGGCATCGGGACATTGGTCGGCGCCAAATTCCGGGGGCGCCATATCGTAATGGCGTTCCGGACGGGCGTTGCCTGCGCGACGATCGTCGGCGCAGGCTATGTTCGCGGCCGCACGGGCCATGTCGCGGCGACGATTGCATAAAAGCGACGTCGCCGCGATAATCTAAAGAGGCCGCCCCTTGGGCGGTTTCTTATTTTTCCGAGCCTCAAAAGGTCGTTTTGCTTGATTGGCGCTATGCCAATCTCCTGGCGAACCTTGACAGACGTCCGGCGCCGGAGCAGAGTGCCCTAGGGTACGCGGGTTATACGGGGAATACCGGCTCGGCGCGTTCGGTCGTCGGTCTCAGGGCGAATGAGACCACGGCGAGCGTTGGCGGGCCTAATCCATATCGTCTGTTTGGCGGCGCGAACCCGGGAGTCATGATATTTCGCAAGCGGGGGAGCTTGGGATATGGCGAGACATATATTCGCTGGCGCATCGTGTTTTTTGCTTGTTTCTGTCCTGCCCGCAGTGGCGAAACCGCCGCCGTGGGCGCCTCCGCCATGGGCCAATCCGCCGCCCCACGTGGTGCCTGCGCCGGAGGCGGACGTGGGCCTTCTGAGCCTCGCGATGGTCGGCGCGGCCGCGGCCCTCGTCTATTGGCGGAAGCGTAAATCCTGACCGCTTCGTGTCGCTCATTGGAAACATAGGCCGGGAAAGCCGAGGGCTTCGGACATTGATCGGCGTCAAGGTCCACGATCGTCATGTCGTGATGGCGTTCGCGACTTGTATTGTGTGCGCGGTCATTTGGCAGCGCATCGTTTTCGACTCGAGTGGAACGATCTCGTTCGGCCAAATCTTGAGTGCGCCGCTGGGAGCGGGCGAAGCGCTGGCATTGTTTGCGCTATTTTCGCTGATCGGCAGAATGGGGAACGATACGCTGCTGTCGCGCGCCGATCTGTTGCTCATCGCCGCCGCGGGCGCCGCTTTCACGTTGCCGTCGCTGAAGGCCGGGTCGATTGCGATGACGCCAGTCGCGGTGTTGCTTATCACGCGCCGCGACGCCCGGCTGGCCTCGATCGGACAACTTCTGCTCGCGCTCGCCTTCTACCAATTGTACGGCCGGCTGATATTCGACCTCGTCGCCCCCTACGTGCTTTGGCTGGAGACTGGCGCCGTGACCGGGCTGCTGTCGTTTTTCGGCGATTTCAGCCAGAACGGCGCGGATATAGTCGCGCCGAGCGGACATACGATTTATCATCGAGCCGCCGTGCTCCGCCTTTCACAATATCACCGTCGCGACTCTCATCTGGCTGGCGCTGATCAAAATCGAGAGACTGCAAATCGTGCTGTCGGACTGGTGGACTCTGGCGGCCATGATCGCCGCGACCATTCTTCTGAACACGATTCGGATCGCGCTGATGGCGCAGTCTGCGCCGATGCTGCAATATTGGCACGATGGCCAAGGCGTCGTCATTGTCTCAATTGTCACGCTCGCCTGTCTACTTGGCATATCCCTGCTCTCGCGCGTCCGGCCGGCCGCAATTCTCGCATGAAACCGACCGGCAAAACGCGCGTCATCGCCCTGGTCGCGCTGACCGCGGCATTGTTGGTCGGCTCGTGGACCCGGTGGGAAAGCGCGCAGGCTGAGCGCAGTCAAGCCGCGCCGTCAAAGGATGCGTTGCTGGGCCTGCGACTGAACGACGGCGCGACCGTCGACGACTTTGTATCCGATCCTGGCGATGGGGTTCGGCTGCGGCTTGACAGTTGCGACGGCGCCGCCTTCCTGTTTCCCCTGCGGATAGATTGGGTTTCGACCGCCGAGGGTTTGGACCGCTCCTTCGCATCGTCAGACTACAGAACGATCGATATTTATCGAGGTCAGATTCGACGTGAATGGGGTCGGTTCGATCGAATTTACGATTACGTGAAGGCCAACCTCGCCGCGATCGGTAGCGGCGCAACGCCTGCTGCCGACAGGCTTTACGTCAGAATTTATGTCGGGGCGCATTGCCAGGCGGCGGATGGCGTCCTTGTCGACTGGGCAAACACCGTTCTTGCTCACTGGGTTTGAGGGGATCCCCTCGCAGCCACTGGCGCAGCGTGCCGAAACAACGTAGAAGGCGACCCGGTTCGATCCGCGCGGACGCCATGTTCGCGCCGCGATCTGGTATTCTAACCGCGCGAGTCGTTTGAAGACGTCGCCGGCGGGGAATTGATGGGCAGCGGCAGGCTGGGGCGATTGACCGTTATGAAACCGGCGATGGTGCGCATGAAGAACGGCTTCGGCTTGTGGAAATTTCTGACGCCCAGAACTTCACTCGCCGCCGCGGCGGCGCTCATCACGGCGCTCGCGGGCGGCGAAGCGCTGGCGCAGAGCGCGGATTGCGTTCGCCTGCAGCAAGCCATCGCGGCCGCGTCGCGCAGCGGGCCGAGCGCGCAGCTCCAGGCGGCGGCCGAACGTCAGCGCGCCGAACTTTCGCGAGCGACCGCTTACGCGCATTCGCTCGGTTGCGAGAACCGCAAGTTCCTGATTTTCGGCTCGGACCCGCCAGCCCAATGCGGCGAGATCAACGGGCAAATCTCTCGCATGCAGGCCAGTCTCGCCGATTTGCAAGCGCGCGCCGGCGGCGGCCCGGGCGGCCGTGGCGAGTTGATCGCGCGATTTAACGCTCAATGCGCCAACGCGCCGGCGAAGCCGGGCAATATCTTCGAAGCATTGTTTGGCGGCGGCGCCAGGCCGTCGCCCGACGCCATGGCGCCGATCAATCCCGACGAACCGCTAGGGGAAGGCGAAACCCTGGACAGGAGCGGAATCGACGCCCGCGCCGGCTCTTATGCGGTCTGTGTGCGCACCTGCGACGGCAGCTTCTTTCCTGTCTCCTATTCGGGCGCCGGCAGCCGCGCCGACAGCCTGGAGGAGGTCTGCCGCGCGTTATGCCCCAATACCGACGTGGCGCTCTACTCGTTTCCGTTCGGCGGCACGATCAACCAGGCCGTGTCCGCGTCCACGGGCGAACCCTATGTCAATATGCCCAATGCGCTCAAATACTTGCAGTCCTACGATTCGTCCTGCTCGTGCCGTCGCAAGGGGCAAAGCTGGGCCGACGCGCTCGCCGGGGCGGAGGCGAGATACGGCCACGAGTCGCGCGACATCCTGGTGACCCCGGAAAAATCGGCGGAAATGTCCCGGCCGATCCTCGACCCCAAGTCGAAGGCCGCCGCGGCCAAGGTCACGAAAGCGAGCGCCAAGGCGGCAGCCCAGACCGCAGCCCAGACTGTGGATACGCCCGCGCCGGGTCTCGACGCCAATGGCGCGGACACCAAACTCAGCGCGGAGGCGGCGACGATCAGCCGCGAAACCACCGGCATCGCCGGCGACGGCGGGCAGAACGGGGCGACCTACAGCCTGAACCAAGGGCGGTCCGTGGAAGAGAAGGGCCCCGATGGGGTCACCCGGAAGGTGCGGATAATCGGGCCAACGCTTTAGCTCGCCCGATCAGCGGCAGCAGGGTCGCGAGTTCCGGTCCCGCCGCGCGGCCGGTCAGCGCCAGGCGCAAGGGATGGAACAGCGCGCGCCCCTTGCGGCCGGTGATGCCCTTGAGTTCGTTGGTCCATGCGCCCCAGGTCGTCTGGTCCCACCCGCCCTCCGGCAGGCGGGAAGCCGCAACGTCGAGGTATTCGCGGTCCTCGATCACCGGCGCGATGTCGCCCTCCACCACCTGCCGCCAGTCCGCCGCCTCGTCGAGGCGGGCGAGATTGCCGCGCACCGCCAGCCAGAAAGTCTCCGCGCCCGGCCCAGCGACGCCGAGCGCCGACAACCGGTCGGCGACCGAGGCGTAAGGCAAATGATGCAGCGTGCGCGCTGAAAGCGCATCGAGTTCCGCTTCGTCGAAGCGCGCCGCGCCGTGCGAAAGATGCGAAAGCTCGATCGTGTCCGGCGAGTTCATCGAGCGAGGCGACGGGACGAACCGCCTGGGCCGATCCGACCAGCACCGCCAGCGCGGCGACGGCGAGCGCCTCGACCCCTCGTTCTCGCAGCGAAGCGATCGACAGCGCGCCGGAGCGCTTGGAAAGCCCCTCGCCCGCGGCGTCGGTGAGCAGATTGTGATGGCCGAACCGCGGCGCGGCGCCGGCGAGCGCCTCGAAAATCTGGATCTGCACGGCGGTATTGGTGACATGATCCTCGCCGCGGATGACGTGCGTGACGCCGAAGTCGACGTCGTCGACCACCGAGGGAAGGGTGTAGAGATAAGTTCCGTCCTCGCGCCGCAGCACCGGGTCGGAGAGCGAAGCGCAATCGATATGGCTTTGGCCGCGCACCATGTCGTCCCAGCGCACCGTCGTCGGGTCGAGGCGGAAACGCCAATGCGGCCTGCGGCCCGCCGCTTCGAGCGCGGCGCGTTCGGCGTCGCTCAGGCGCAGGGCCGCGCGGTCGTAGACAGGCGGGCGGCCCAACGCCTGCTGGCGCTTGCGCCGCCGCTCGAGTTCCTCCCCCGTCTCGTACGCCGGATACAGCCGGCCCAGCGTTTTGAGTTTCTCGGCCGCTTCGTCATAAGCCGCCATGCGCTCCGATTGCCGATGCACGCGATCGGGCGCGATTCCGAGCCAGTTGAGATCCTGTTCGATCGCTTCGGCGTATTCGGCTTTCGAGCGGTCGAGATCGGTGTCGTCGAAGCGCAGGATGAACGTCCCTCCATGCCGGCGGGCGTAGAGCCAGTTGAGCAGCGCCGTGCGGGCGTTGCCAATGTGGATGCGCCCGGTCGGCGACGGCGCGAAGCGGACGATCGGAGGCGGGGTCATTCGCTTTCATAGAAGCGTCGCGCGGGCGCCGCAATATTGTGTGACACCGATTCGGGGATTGGATATACGATGGGGCCATGACGATCAGCGCGTTGGCCGCGGGGATTTGCGTTTCGAGCGCCGGGATTCATGCCCTCAGCGTCGGGCTGGCGATGCGTCGTTGCGCGCGCCGCCGGGCGGCGACGCCCGCGCCGAAGGCGGCTCCGGCCGTCACGATCGTGCAGCCCCTGTGCGGCGTCGAGCCGTTCTCGCGCGAGACGCTGCGCTCGATCTTCGCTCTCGACTACCCGAACTATGAGATCATTTTCTGCCTCGCCGAAGCCGAAGACCCGATTGCCCCGCTGGTGCGCGGCGCGATCGAGGCGAATCCGCAACGCCGGGCGCGTCTGCTGATCGGCGACGACCGGATCAGCGCCAATCCCAAGCTCAACAATGTGGTCAAGGGCTGGAAGGCGGCGCGCAGCGATTGGGTGATCATCGCCGATTCCAACGTCCTGATGCCGGCGGACTACATCCAGCGCCTGATGGCGCGCTGGCGCCCTAATACCGGCATTGTCTGCGCGCCGCCGATCGGAACGCGCCACGAGACTTTCGCCGCCGTGATCGAGTGCGGCTTCCTCAACACCTATGAGGCGCGCTGGCAATATGCCGGCGAGGCTTTCGGCTTCGGCTTCGCCCAGGGCAAGACCATGCTGTGGCGGCGCCAGATTCTGGAGGCTGGCGGCGGCATCGAGGCGTTGGGGGCCGAGATCGCGGAGGACGCGGCGGCGACGAAACTCGTCCACGCCCAGGGACTGAGCGCCCATCTCGTCGACGGGCCGTTCCAGCAGCCTCTCGGCGCGCGGCGCTTCAAGGACGTCTGGTCGCGGCAGAGCCGATGGGCGCGGTTGCGCCGGGCGACGTTTCCGCTGCAATTCGCCCCCGAAATCCTGACGACCAGCCTGCTGACGATCGGCGCGGCGGCCTTCGCGGCGCCTGAGTTCGGGCTCGGCGTGATGTCCGCCGTCGCGCTCGCGGCCGTCTTCTGGTACGCCGCCGAGGCCGTCCTCGCCTTGGCGGCCGGCTGGCCGTTGACCTGGTCGAGCCCTTTGGGCTGGATCGTTCGCGACCTCCTCCTGCCCTTGCTCTGGGCTCGAGGCTGGACCAGCGGCGGCTTTGTCTGGCGGGGCAATGCGATGAGCGTCGACGAAACGGTCCTCGGCGAAGCGGCGTCCGGCCCTCCGCCCCAAATCTAGCCTAAGTCGGGGGTCAAAGCCGCCGGCGCCGCCCACCGCCCTCCCCAATTCTGTCAGTTTGAAATCAGCCAAAATTTCGCTGATTTAATCCGCTACGTGTTTTGATGCACGTCAATGACGGGAGGCGAGGATTCCGTCATGAGCGGCTTAGGGGGCGCTCGGAATCAAGACGATAGGTTGGGAGGGGAGGAGGCTTAGGATGATGTCGCAAAACGACGACGTTCTCACAAAGGTGATGAACGCCCTGCATTGGGACCTTGCGATCCCGCGCGACCGGTTGAAGGTCGAGGTGAAGAACGGCTGGGTGACGGTGTCCGGTTTGGTCGACCGGCCCTATCAGGTCGAGTGCGCCGAGTTGGACGCGCGCAGCGTTCCAGGCGTGGTCGGCGTCATCAACCGTATCCGGCTCGCGCCGGCTCAGCCGAATATGGCCCCAGCGGGTCACCCCTGATTTGGTCGGTCCGGCGGGCCGGCTTTGCCGCGGCGATGGCGGCGCTCACACGGTTTTGAGCATGCCGCCGTCGACGAAATAGGTTGAGCCGACCGAATAGCTCGCGCGCTCCGAGCAGAGGAAAACAAAGAAGTTCGCCAGCTCCTGTGGAGTGGCGAAGCGCTTGATCGCGGCGTATTCATGGGCGACGCCGTCGAGATAGGCCTGCCAGTCGCCGCCTTTGTCGGCCGTCAGTTGCTTGGCCGTCTTGATCCAGTCGGGCGTCAGAATGAGGCCTGGGTTGACGCAATTGACTCTGATGTTGTCGCCGACGAGCTCCGTCGACAGCACTTTCGAGAACATCATCAGCGCCGCCTTGGTCGTGTTGTAGATCGGCTCGTACCACAGCGGCTGGGCGGCGCAGATCGAGGCGTTGTGCAGAATGACGCCGCCGCCGCGCTGCTTCATCATCGGCGCGAGGCCGCGGGCGAGTCGCACGGCCGCCATCACATGCAGGTCCCAGTAGGCCTGCCACTTCTCGTCCGGCGCCTCCATCACCGTCTCGTTGCTGCCGGCGCCGGCGTTGTTGATGAGAATGTCAGCGCCGCCGAAGGCCTTTTCGACCGCGCCGATCAAAGCGTCCGTTCCCTGGCGCGTCGCCACGTCGCAGGAGACGCCTTCCGCCCGCACGCCGAACTGGCCAGCGATCCGCCGGGCCTCCGCTTGCACCCGTTCGGCGTCGCGCGCCGCGAGCGCCAGATTGACGCCCTCCGCCGCCAGGCCCTCGGCGATCGCCAAGCCGATCCCGACGCTGCCGCCGGTGATCACGGCGACCTTGTTCGATAGCCCAAGGTCCATGATTTGCCTTTCCCCGTCCTTAGAAACCGCTCACCAGCACGTATAGCCGCCGTCGGCCTGCACGATCGAGCCGGTCATCAGGCTGGCGGCGTCGGAGGCGAGAAACAGCACCACCGCCGCGATCTCGTCGGGCTCGCCGATGCGCCCCATCGGCGTGCCGTCGATCCAGGCGTCGAACATCGGTTTGTTGGCCCTGGCGAAGGCGGTCAGTGGCGTCTCGATATAGGTCGGAGCGACCGCGTTGACGCGGACGCCGCGCGCGCCCCATTCGGCCGCGAGCGATTTCGTCAGGTGATGCACCCCCGCTTTCGAGGCGTTGTAGTAGGCCTGCGGCTGCGGCTTGTTGACGATGAAGCCGGACATGGAGCCGATATTGACGATCGATCCGCGCCCGGCCGCCAGCATGTGTCTGCCGAAGGCCCGGCAACACCAGAACAACCCGTTGAGATTGACGTCGATGACATTGAGCCAATGTTCGTCCGTCACGTCCTCCGCCGCGGTCTCGGAACGCGCGATCCCGGCGTTACAGACCAGAATGTCGACGCGGCCTTTCTCCTTCATCACCCTCGCCGCGCCGTCGTCGACTTGCGCGGAATCCGTCACTTCCATTTCGATGGTGTCGGTGGCGTAGCCCTTGGCCTTCATCGCCGCCTGAGCTTCCGCGGCCGTCCGCGGGTTGCGGTCGGCGATGTAGGTCCGCGCGCCCGCCTCGCACAGCGCCTCGACGCAGGCAAGGCCGATTCCCTGCGCGCCGCCGGTGACGACCGCGACTCGGCCCTTGAGATTGAAGCGTTCAAGATACATTGTTCGCGCCGCCTCCGGACGACGTCCTCAGCTCATCCAATTGCCGCCGTCGACGTTCAGCGTCTGCGCCACGACGTAATACGCCGTCGGCCGGGGCCAGAAACACGGCTGGCGCCGCGATCGTCGTCCCGGCTGGACCATCCGGCCGTGCGGCGCTCCCTCCCCTCACGATCCGTCGCGCAAATAATCGGCCAAGGTCGCCCGAACGCCCCCGCTCCACAGCGCCGACAGCGCGCTCGAAAACGCCCTGACGTAAGTCGGATTCTGGGCAAGCTCGCCGAAGATGTCGCGCATCGCGAGGAAGGCGCCCGGATCGCTGCGCGCCGGCTTCGCCGCCGCCTGCAGACGCTCCCAGCTCGGGTCGTTGGGCGGGATGACTTTGCCGCTTTCCGTTTCGCCGTAGCAATAGCGGCACCACAAGGCCGAGACCAGCGCCAGGCCCTTGACGCTGGCGCCCGCCTTCAGACGATCGGCGGCGGTCGGAAGAATGAATTTCGGCTGGCGGTTCGAGCCGTCGAGACACAGCCGCGTAATCGTGTCGCCGATCTTCGGGTTGGCGAAGCGCTGGGCGACTTTCGCCCGATAGGCCTCGAGATCGACTTGAGGCGGCGGCGGCACGACGGACAGGATTTCGCGCTTGGTCAGCGCCTCGAGAAACGCGCTGATCTGCGCGTCCTCCATCGCTTCATGGACAAAATGGATGTCGAGCAGCCCGGCGGGATAGGCGATGGCGGCGTGGCCGCCGTTGAGAATGCGAATCTTCATGAACTCGTAGGGCGCGACATCCGAAGTGAAGGTGACGCCGACCTTCTCCAGCGCTGGCCGCCCGGCCGGGAACTTGTCCTCCACCACCCACTGGCGAAACTCTTCGCAGAACACCGGCCACTCATCCTCGAGGCCGTAGGTATCGCGCAGGAAGGCGCGTTCCCGGTCGGTCGTCGCCGGCGTAATGCGGTCGACCATGGAATTGGGAAAGGCGACATTGGCCCGGATCCATCGCGCGAGCTCGGGATCGGCGAGCTCAGCCAGGCCCGCGACGGCGTTTTCGGTGACGTGACCGTTGCCGGGGATGTTGTCGCACGACATGACCGTGAAGGGCGCGACGCCGGCCGCGCGGCGGCGCTTGAGCCCGGCGACGATCAGTCCGAACACGGTCTTCGGCGCGTCGAGGCCGCGTGCGTCGGCTTCGATGTCGGGGTGGCCCGAGTCGAATTTCTGCGTCGCGGGCGAGATGTAATATCCGCCCTCGGTGACGGTCAGGGAGACGATGCGGACTTGCGGGCGGGCGAGCATGTCCAGATTCGCCGCCACGTCGAACGGCGTGACAAAATCGATCATCGCCCCCGTGACGCGGACATTCGTGGAGTGCGCTTCTTGCGCGACGACCGTGGTCAGCCAGTCCTGCCGGCCGAGCTTTTCCCGGACGACGACATCGGCGTCGCGCACTCCGGCGCCGACGATGGCCCAGTCGTGATCCAGCCCGGAGGCGAAAAGCTCGTCCAGATAGACCGCTTGATGGGCTCGATGAAAGTTGCCGACGCCGAAGTGAAGGATCCCCGCGGCGAGCTCCGAGCGCCGGTAGTTCGGAACGGCGATCCCGGGCGGCATTTGCGCCAGGGCGGCAGCGGAAAGTTTGACGTTCATGAGCTTGTGTCCACCGGTCTCTGCCCGACCGTCTCGAGATCGCGCCGTCGCGGCGCATTCGGCGAAAGGCGAGCGCGCAAAGCGCCGCCGTCCGCTCCCGATCAGCCGATCCGCTTGCCTTCCTTGTCGAAACGGTGAAGGTGCGCCTCGCGCGGCGTCACGAAGATGTCCTGGCCCGCCTTCAGCGGCGCCTCGCCCTCCAGGCGCAGGGTCAGCGGTCCGATCCCGTCGGCGTCCGCGTGCACGAAGGTGTCGGAGCCGAGATGCTCGGCAAGGCGGACCTTCGCCGGCCATTCGCCGGCGCTGGTCGAGACGTCGGCGTGCTCGGGCCGAATGCCGATCGTCGTCGCGCCGCGCTTGGCCGCCGGGGCGCCGGTGATCAGGTTCATGGTCGGCGAACCGATGAAGCCGGCGACGAACAGGCCGTTCGGCCGGTTGTAGAGCTCGAGCGGCGTGCCGACCTGGGCGACCGAGCCCTTGTCGAGCACGACGATCTTGTTGGCCATCGTCATCGCCTCGACCTGATCGTGGGTGACGTAGACCATCGTCGTCTTGAGGGCCTCGTGAAGCTCGCCGATCTCGACCCGCATCTGAACCCGCAAGGCGGCGTCGAGGTTGACTGAGCGGCTCGTCGAACAGGAACGCCTTCGGCTCGCGCACGATGGCGCGGCCGATGGCGACGCGCTGACGCTGGCCGCCGGACAGCTGGCGCGGCTTGCGATCGAGATAGTCGGTGAGGTTCAGCGTCGACGCCGCCTTGCGCACTTTCTGGTCGATCACGTCGGCGCTCTGTCCGGCCATCTTGAGCGCGAAGGCGATGTTGCCGCGCACGCTCATGTGCGGATAGAGCGCATAGGACTGGAACACCATCGCCAGACCCCGCTGCGACGGGCCGACGTTGGTCATGTCCTTGGCGTCGATCAGCACCTGTCCGGAAGTGACGTCCTCGAGGCCGGCGATGAGCCGCAGAAGCGTCGACTTGCCGCAGCCCGACGGCCCGACGAAGACGGCGAACTCGCCGTTCTCGATGTTGAGATCGACGCCGTTGATGACGCTGACCGCGCCGAACGCCTTGCGCACGGACTTCAGTTGGATGCTGCCCATGGTCGCGTTTCCCTATTGCCTATTTCACTTGACCGCGCCGAACGTCAGACCTCGGACCAGCTGTTTCTGCGAGAACCAGCCGAGGATGAGAATCGGCGCGATCGCGAGGGTGGAGGCCGCCGACAGCTTGGCCCAGAAGAACCCTTCCGGCGCTGAGTAGGAAGCAATGAAGGCCGGGAGCGGCGCTGCGTTGGAGGTCGTCAGGTTAAGCGTCCAGAACGCCTCGTTCCACGACAGGATGACGGCGAGCAGCATGGTCGAAGCGATGCCCGGCACGGCCATCGGCGTCAGCACGTAAACGATCTCGTTGAGGAGCGAAGCTCCGTCCATCCGCGCCGCCTCGAGGATATCGACGGGGATCTCCTTGAAGTAGGTGTAGAGCATCCAGATCAGCAGCGGCAGATTGATGAGCAGCAGCACGACGCCGACGCCGAACAGGCTATCGAGCAGGTGCAAATTACGAAATATCAAATAGATCGGCACCAGCGCTCCGACCGCTGGCATCATCTTCGTCGACAGCATCCACATCAAGAGGTCTTTGGTGCGCTTGCCCGGCGCGAACGCCATCGACCACGCGGCGGGAACGGCGATGAGGAGGCCGAAGACATTGGCGCCGATCGACAGCACGATCGAATTATAGGCGAATTTCAGATAATTCGATCGCTCCTGAACCGCGAAATAATTCTCGAGAGTCCAGTTGAAGAAAAGGAATTTTGGCGGCATCGCGATCGCGTCGAGCTCGCTCTTGAAACTGGTGATGAAGGTCCACAGAATCGGGAAGAAGATCAGGAACGCGACGACCCAGGCGACGACGGTGACGCCGATGCGCTTGCCGGTCGATTGCTTCAACGCCATCGTTCAGCCCTCCAGATTCCTGCCGATGATGCGCACCAGGAAGAACGCGACGATGTTGGCGAGAATGACGGCGATGATGCCGCCGGCCGACGCGCCGCCAATGTCGAAGTTGAGCAGCGCCTGCTTGTAGACGAGGAAGGGAATGTTGGTCGTCGCGTTGCCGGGGCCGCCGGAGGTTGTCACGTAAATTTCCGCAAACACGCTCAGGAGGAATATCGTCTCGATCAGGATGACGACGGTGATCGCGCGCGCGATATGCGGCAGCACGATGTAGCCGAAGTAGGAAATCGGGCCTGCGCCATCGAGCGAGGCAGCCTCTTTCTGCTCCTCATCGAGCGACTGCAGCGCGGTCAGCAGGATGAGACTGGCGAACGGCAGCCATTCCCATGAGACGATGATGATCACCGACAGCATGGGCCAGTTGGTGAACCAGACGATCGGATCGAACCCCAGCGATCGGGCGATCCAGGCGAATAGTCCGGAATCGGGATTCATCAGGAGGTTCTTCCAGACCAGCGCGCTGACCGTCGGGATGACGAAGAAAGGCGCGATCACCATCAGCCGCAAGACATTCTGCCCGAAGATCGGCTGATCCATCAGCAGCGCCACGAGAAGGCCGCCGACGACGCTGATGACGAGCACCGAGCCGACAAGGATCAGCGTGTTGTACAGCGCGGTCAGAAAGTCCGGATCGGTGAGGAACGCGGTGTAGTTCTGCAGCCCGACGAAGCTCACGCTGTCCGGATCGAGCAGGCTGTAGCGCAGGGTCGAGAAATAGAGCGTCATGACCAGCGGCACGATCATCCAGACAAAGAGAAGGATGACCGACGGCGCGACGAGAATGCGGCCCGCCGTGGTGGTCTGCTGCGTCGCCATCCTGTTCGCCTCCTCGCGTCCGCTGCGCACGGCGACCTTCTGGCCGCCCGGCGCCGAGCCTGCGCATTATCCGCCTCGCGAATAGAGCGAGGCGCCGACGAGTCTGCTTCGATTCGCGTCCTGGCGTTGATTTCTCAACTGCCCCACCCCGAACCCCCTCCTCAGGAACGAGGAGGGGACCGGGACGGGGAGGACGCCCCTTCTAGGCGCCGAGCGAAGCGCTCGCCCGGCGCCAAGCGCTTTTGCTCACTTGATATAGCCGGCCTTCTTCATCGCCGATTCGGTGCTGGCCTGCGCCTTGGCGAGCGCGGCGTCGACGGTCATCGTTCCGGCGAGCGCCGCCGAGAAGTCCTGACCGACGTCCGTGCCGATGCCCTGGAACTCCGGGATCGCGACGAACTGCACGCCCGTATAGGGAACCGGCTTCACAGTCGGATGCAGCGGGTCGGCCGAGTTGATCGAGTCGAGCGTCATCTGCGCGAACGGCGCGGCCTTCAGATAGTCCGCGTTCTTGTACAGCGACGTTCGAGTTCCCGGGCGGCACGTCGGCCAAGCCGTTCTTAGATGCGACAAGGTCGAGGTAATGCTTGCTGGTCGCCCAGGAGATGAACTTCTCCGCTGCGTCAACCTTCGCCGTGCCCGCAGGCACCGCCAGCGACCACGCCCACAGCCAGTTGCCGCGCTTGCCGAGGCCATTGTCGGGGGCGAGCGCAAAGCCGACCTTGTCCGCGACCTTCGACTTAGCCGGGTTGGTCACGGAACCCCCGGAGACGGTCGCATCGATCCACATGCCGCACTTGCCATCGTTGAACAGGGCAAGATTCTCGTTGAAGCCATTGGACGAAGCGCCGGGCGGGCCATCGGCCTTCATCAAACTGACGTAAAAGTCCAGCGTCGTTCTTCCACTCAGGCGAGTTGAACTGCGGCTGCCACTTCTCGTCGAACCAGCGCGCGCCGAACGAGTTGGACATGGCGGTCAGGAACGCCATGTTCTCGCCCCAGCCCGGCTTGCCGCGCAGGCAGATACCGTACACGCCGGCCGCCTTGTCGGTCATCTTGTCGGCCGCCTGCTTGATGAAGTCCCAGGTCGGCTTCTCGGGCATCTTGAGACCGGCCTTCTCCATGAGATCTGTGCGATACATGACGAAGGAGCTCTCGCCGTAGAACGGCGCGGCGTAGAGCTTGCCGTCGACCGTCAGGCCGGCGCGGATTGGGGGCAGCAGGTCGTCGACGTCGTAGTCGGCGCCGAGCTTGTCGAGCGGCACGATCCACTTCTTCTTCGCCCAGATCGGCGTTTCGTAGGTGCCGATGGTCATCACGTCGAACTGGCCGCCGTGAGTGGCGATGTCAGTCGTCACCTTCTGGCGCAGCACGTTCTCTTCAAGCGTGACCCAATTGAGCTTGATGTCCGGATTGGCCTTGGTGAAATCGTCCGTCAGCTTCTGCATCTGTGATCATATTGTCGTTGTTGACGGTGGCGATCGTCAGCGTCGTGTCGGCGTAGGCGGGAAGCGAGAAGCCCGCGAGCGCGACCGCTCCGAGCAGGCCCTTCACGAGAACCTTCATAGCGTATCCTCCGATGATGCAATGCCAAATGGGCATTTGCCAATCTTGCGGGCGAATATTCGCCACATTGGCGAATCGGAGTCAACCCAAAATCGTCGCTGCGCCGCACAATGTGCAATGCATCATTCTGGTAATCCATTGGAGAATAACGCATACTTTCGTCATCGAATCGCTCACCGCTGAAGCAAGTATTCCGCCGTCGATTCGTCGGTGACCAGGCCGGAAATGAGCCCGCCGGCGAGCGCTCCGCGCAGCGGCGCGCGCCGTGACGGCCCCATCGCGACGCCGACCACCAGCCGATTGGCCGCCCGCCGCAGGGGCGCGGCCGCCACGCGCTGGTTGACGCCCTCGGTCAGAACCCGACCCGTGGCGTCGAACGCCCAGCCGGTAATCTCTCCGACCGCGCCCGCCTGGCGCAGAGCCTCGGCCTCCTGCCGGGTGATGATGCCGTCCTGCACCAGCGGCCCCGAATCGCCGACCGAACCAACGCCGACGAAACTCACGTCGGTGCGCTCGACGAGGTCGAACAGGCTGCGCACCGAGGACAGACTGGTCAGCAGCTCCCGCTCTTCGACCGTGCGCGCGATGACCGGCAGCGGCATCGGATAATGCGGCGCGCGCACCGTGTCGGAAACGCGGATGATGACGTCGTAGAACGAGGCCGAGCCGTCGGTCTTGGCCGTGCCGACAAGCGCCACCAGCTTGTGCTGCGGGCATTCCATCGCCGGCAATTGATCGGCGACGGCGCGCATCGTGCGGCCGGTCCCGATGCCGATGATGGCCGGCTCCGGCCGGCGCAGCCAGCGCTCGAACTCGGCGGCCGCGCTTTGGGCGATGCCGAGCGTCGAGGAGGCCGAGTCCGGATCGGTCGGCGCGACTTCGCAGAGGCGCAGATCGTAACGCAGCTTCAGCGCGGCGGCGAGCTCCATGCAGCGGGCGATCGGGTGATCGAGCCTGACCTTGATGAGCCGCTCGCTGATCGCCAGCGAGACGAGCCGCTGCGCCGCCTGGCGCGAAATGCCGAGCTTGCGCGCGATCTCGTCTTGCGTATTGCCGGCGACGTAATAGAGCCAGCCCGCGCGCGCCGCTTCGTCCAGCCTCAGATCGTCATGATCCGCCTTGCGCGCCATGGCTCAACCCGCCTCCGGCATTGCCGCCGGCGCCGACCGCGCCGCCACGATTTCCGGCAACTTCGCCATGTCGTCGAAAATGAGTTCGGCGCCGGCCGCCGTCAAATCGGCGCCGTCGTCGAGCCGCGAGAAATGGCTGCCGCCGACAAAGCCGAACACCGCCATGCCGGCCGCGCGCGCGGCCTCGACTCCCGAAACGCTGTCCTCGATGACGAGGCAGTCGTGGGCTTCGGCGCCCATCGCGTCCGCCGCGTAGAGAAAGAGATCGGGATAGGGCTTGCCGCGCGCCACCTCGGCCGACGAAAAAATATGCGGCGCGAACAACGTCTCGTAGCCGGTGACGCGAAGCGCGAAACGCAGCCGCTCCGGCGCGCTCGAGGACGCGACGCAGACCCGCGCGCTCAGCCCGCCGACCGCCTGGCGAACGCCCTCGACGCCTTTCAGTCCGCGCGCGAAAGTCGCCAGAATCTCGCGCGACAGATCGTCGGGAAACTCTTTGGGCAACGGCGCCCCGAGTTCGGCTTCGATCCGACTGACCACCGCATCGAAGCGCATCCCGAGAAAGCGCTCGCGCGTTTCCTCGTCGCTCAGTCTGAGGCCGGCCTCGCCCAGCCTGCGGCGGGTGACCGCGAGCGCGATCACCTCGCTGTCGACCAGCACGCCGTCGCAATCGAATATGACCACCTTGGGCCAGCGCTCCATGCGCATTGTTTCGCGGATCTCGCGTTCGGCCCGCTGCAGGATGTCGAAGGCGCGCCGCTTTCGAGCATGAAACGCGGAAATCGCGCCGCCCGCGGGCTTCGCCGACTCGGCGAGCGCCGACATCGACGCCATCGCCGTGGCGATCGTGCGCTTGCGGGCGGCGACCGCGCCGATCATCGCCGAGCCGAGCAGAACCGGCTCCGGCGTCCGGGGCGCGCCGACCGCCTTCCCCGTGGCGTCGGCGACGATCTGCCGGACCAGGGCGCTGTGGGCCGCGCCGCCGCTGACGACGATCGTCTCGAAGTCATAGCCGGCCCGCGCGAATTGACCGACGATCTCGGCGACCCCGTAGGCGAGGCCGCACAGACACGCGACATAGAGTTCCTGCAGGCTCGCCGCGTCCTCGCGCAGATCCAGACCCACGACGCCGCCGCGCGCCGCCGCGTCGGCGAAAGGCGTGCGGTTGCCGAGAAAATCCGGCAGGACATGCAGTCCTCCGGCGATCAGCGCCGCCCGCGACAGGCCGCCCGAGCGGGCGACGATGTCGTTCTCCAACGCCGCGAGCGCTCCCGCGCCGGCGCGCGCCGACAAGTCCCCGAACGCGGGATGAAGCCGCAACAGATGGTCGATCGCCGCCCCGAACGCCGATTGCCCGCCTTCGATCAGCCACTGATCGGGCGTCAGCACGGACAGGTGCGGCCCCCAGAACGCGTCGATGAAGCGCGGGCGATCCGAAACCGCCATGCAAGAGGCCGAGGTGCCCAGGATCAGCGCAAGGCGGCGGCGCGGATCGGCGGGCTTTCCTGCGGCGCTCGCGCCCAACGTGCCGAGGGCGCCCGCATGGGCGTCGATGAGCCCGGCGCCGACCGGCGTTCCCGCCTCGAGCCCCATCGAGGCGGCGGCCTCGGCGGTCAACCCCTGGCCGAGCGGAGATCCCGGCTCGACCACTTCGGCGCCGATGCGGGCGAACGCGTCGCCGGTCAGCGCCCCGAGCCCGACGCTGTCGAAGAATTCGCCGGCCCAGCGCTTTTCGTGCGCGAGATAGGCGAATTTGCAGGCGACGGTGCAGAGCGAGCGCTGAAGCGCGCCGGTCGCCCGCCAGGTGAGGAAATCCGTCAGGTTGAAGAAATGCCCGGCCCTGGCGATGGTCTCAGGCTTGCGCCGGGCGAGCCAGGCGAGTTTCGGAGTTTGCATTTCCGGCGATATCCTGCCGCCGACATAGCGCAGGACGTCATGGCCGCCGGCATTGATTCGATCGGCGTCCTCGACGGCGCGATGATCCATCCAGACGATCACGTCGCGCTCGGGCGCATTGGTCGGGCTGACCGACAGCGGGCGGCCTTCGCGGTCGAGCACGACCAGCGAACAGGTGGCGGCGAATCCCATGCCGGCGAAAGCCTTAGACGGCAGGCCCGACGCCTCGACCGCCTCGCGCACGGCGGCGGTGACCGCGCGCCAGATGTCGTCCGAGGATTGCTCGACGATCTTTCCGGGCTCGCGCCAGATCGCGATCGCGCGCTTGGCGCTGGCGATCAGGCGCCCGGTCCCGTCGAACACGCCCGCGCGGGCGCTGCCCGTGCCGACGTCCACTCCGATGAAGGCCTCGCTCATGACGCTCCGCGCTGCTCCGCTCGCGCGCGAGAATCAGCCCTTAAATCCGTCTTGGCAACAAAAGGCGGCGCGGCGACGACGCCGACGCGGCTCTTCAAATCGAGAGCGTCGAGGCCAGACGACGGCAAAAGCGCAGACGGATCGAGTGGCATTCGAGTTCTCAAGCGTCCCGAAATCCGCTATCTGCTCGCTCGCCTTGTCTTCAAACCGTCCGCCATCGCCAATCCAACATCGCCGTACCGCTAAGCCAGCTGAAAAACGTAGTCTTCCGTACCCAATCGCTTCTCCGAAAGCGGCGCCGAACGCCCGTCGATCTGCTTGGCGCGAAGGTACGACAGCCAGCTGTAGTCGTTGGGAAGGACGCGGACGTCGAAGCCCGCGTCCGCGAATAGTCGGGTTAGGTCTCGGTTGCCTTCCGACACCTCGCTCACAATCGTGAACGGCCGCGGAAAACGGTGCTTGCTCGCGATGATCTCGAGAAGTGGCGCGCGTTCGGCGCCTTCAATATCGATTTTGATAAAAGACGTTCTTTCGACGTCCGGTCCCAAGATCGTCAGAAGCCGGTCGCATGGAACGAAAACGCCCTTTTCGTCACCTTCCCGAAGCACGGTTGTCCTTAAGCCTGAGTTGAACGGATTGCGGTCCACCATTTCGATGGCGCCCTGGCGATCGGCGACCGCGATCGCTTTTGCCCTGACGTTGAATGCCTTGTTGATCTCGATGTGTTTTTCGAGACTTCGAAACATATCGGGCCAGGCCTCGATCGAGACTACGGTCCCGTCCCCGACGAGCCGCGACATGAGCAACGTGAAATAGCCTACATTCGCGCCGACATCGACAACCGTTTGACCGGGTTTGATCGTTTCAATCATGAATCGTGTGAGGGCAGGCTCGTAGACCCCAAAAAAACACATCCTTTTGAGCAGGAAGTCTGAAACATTTCCCTGCAAGGTCGCGCCGTAGAGCGTCCTGAATCGACGAACGGGCCGTAAAGTCGTGCTCGTCTTCATGTAGGCGCGCTGAAAGAACACAGCAAGTCCGGGCGAAACTTTGGCCAACGCCGAGTTTATCTGTGTAATCCAGTTCTTGCGCGAACTCAGTAGAAGATCAGTCATGTCCAAATTCTCTTCAGAAATAATCGGTTCTCTAGGCGCCAAAAGCAGGCATGACGCCTTACTTTGTTCTGGCCCACCCGATTGTCACTCATTGGGCGAAACTTGTCACGCGCCTGTCACACTCGACAGCGTCGCTTCTGCCGAACTGGACGGCGCGCAAGCTCGTGCAAGACGGCCTGCGGTTCAACGCCATCTGCGACCGTCACCCCGGCAGCGTCAAAACACCTGCCTCGCCTTCCTCGGTTCCAAACAGCAACCTTGCGCCGGTCGCGTCCCAGCACAGCGCGCTGATCGGGCCATCGCCCGGAGGACGCACCAGAATCTCCGCCGCGTCGGCCAGGCGGCAAAGAAACACGAGGCCGTCCGCGTAGCCGATGGCGACGACCAGCGCCCGCGGATGGAACGCGACCTTGGTCACCCGCGCCTCGCGCACGCCGCATTCGCGCGGCGCCTTGCCCATGGGCCCGTCCTTGTCCTTGAACGGCCATACGATCGCGGCGTCCGCGCCCGACGTCGCGAGCCACGCGCCGTCATGCGACCAGGACAGCGAGCGCGTCTTGCCCGGATATCCGGTCATCCGCATGTTGCGCTGATCCGCGATCCGCCAGCCGTGCAGCGCGTTCTCCTGCATCGAGCTGACCAGAAACCGCCCGTCGGGCGAGAAGGTCGCATCCAGATGCGCGCCCTTCCATTCCAGCGTCTGAGGCGCGCCCTCGACTTTGGGAAACCAGAGGCTGACGCCGTTGTAATGCGCCGCCGCGAGGCGATAGCCCTTGGGCTGGAAGGCGAGGCCGCGCGCCGTCGTCGGCGCGCTCCAGCTCTTCACCGCTCCCGTCTCGTCGCGGGCGCTGACCTGCTTGCCCGCGCTCCATGCGAAAGCCTGGCCGCGCAAAGCCAGCGCGTCGATCCAGCGGCCCGTCTCGTTGGCGATTTCCCGCGCGACGGCGTCGGCCGCCAGCGCCACCACCCGCCCGTCGTCGCCCCCGGTCAGCAGCGTTTTCCCGTCGCTGACCGCGGTCAGGATCGCGCCGTTTTCGTGCGCGACGACGCGCTTTTGTTCGCCCGGCTCGCCGAGGAGCACCGCGCCGTCGGCGAGCGCGAGCGCCGGCGCGTCGCCGATGAAGGCCGCGGCCACGACATGCGCGCCCGCCTGGAACGGACGCACGTGCTCGGCGAGGGAGGATTTAGCCTGGGCTTCTGTCATGTACCGACTGGGAACGAACTGGCCGCGCGTTTTCGAACGCCCTCATCCGGCCGACGCCGTCGGCCGCTCTCTCCCGCTCGCGGGAGAGGGTTTGGCTGAGGGTTCGCAGCCGCGGTCACGCCGCGCAGGCGAGAAACCCCTTGCGGATTTCCTCCTCCTCGAGATCGCGGCCGATGAAGACGACCTTCGACTCGCGCTTCTCGTCCGGGTTCCACTCGCGCTGCGAGTCGCCGTCGAGCATCATGTGCACGCCCTGGAACACGAAGCGCTTGGGGTCGCCCTTCATCGCCACGATGCCCTTGCAGCGCAGGATGTTGGGGCCCTGTTCCTGAGTGACGCGGTTGATCCAGGGCATGAACTTCACCGGATCGACGTCGCCCTCCAGCCTGATCGCGACCGACTGCATGTGCTCGTCGTGATAATGCTTGAGGCCGTGATGATGGTGATCGCCGCCGTGGTCGTGATCGTGATCGTGGTCCTCGGCGACGAGGAAATCGGGCTCGATGTCGAGAATGCGGTCGAGATCGAAGGCGCGGCGCTCGAGCACGTCGGCGAGCGCGACGTCGCATTTTTCGGCCCGGTGCAGCGAGGCGTAGGGGTTGATGGCGCGGATGCGCGCCTCGACCTCGCGCAATTCGGCCGGGCTGACGAGGTCGGTCTTGTTGATGATGATGACGTCGGCGAAGGCGATCTGGTTCTTGGCCTCGGGCGCGTCGCGCAGGCGCGCGGCCAGCCATTTGGCGTCAGCGACCGTCACCACCGCGTCGAGCCGCGCCGCCTTCTGCACGTCCTCGTCGACGAAGAAGGTCTGCGCCACCGGCGCCGGGTCGGCGAGGCCGGTCGTCTCGACGATGATCGCGTCGAACCTGCCCTTGCGCTTCATCAGCCCTTCGATGATGCGGATGAGATCGCCGCGAACGGTGCAACAGATGCAGCCGTTGTTCATCTCGAACACTTCCTCGTCGGCGCCGATGACGAGCTCGTTGTCGATGCCGATCTCGCCGAACTCGTTGACCACGACCGCATAGCGCTTGCCGTGCGGCTCGCTCAGGATGCGGTTGAGCAGCGTCGTCTTGCCGGCGCCGAGATAGCCGGTGAGGACGGTGACGGGGATCTTCTCGGCCGCGATGGTCGCAGTCACGCGCTTCGTCTCCTGAAAAGCTGGGGTCACGCCCGCATATAAGGGACGCCGGCGCACATTGGTAGGGCCTCGTCGGGCTGGGGCTCGGGAACTACCAGCGGCGCCAGCCGTAACCCCAAGCGCCCCCGACATAGGGCCCGCCCCATCCAAAGGCCGGGGCGACCACGACCGGCGGAGGGGCCATGGCGACCGGCGGAAAGCCGCCGCCGGCCGGCGGCCCTACCGCGACCGCGCCCGCCGGGACATAGCCGAACCGATCGCGCCACGACCCATAGCACCAGCCGCCGGCGCAACTCGACACGTCGATCTCAGCGTTCGCTGGAATATGCTGCACGACGCGCGACTTCACGCTCGGCAGACTGCGCATCGTGGCGGGGATCGCGGTTTGGGCCGGCTCGGCGAGGCCCGGCGTGACCACGCCAAGACACATGCCGGCCGCGAGAAGCAAGCGTCGCAAAAGTCCTCTCCTTTCCGCCAAGCCTGAATGTTCCGGCCGGGTCGCCGGCGGCTTCGGAGGGCAAAATAATGCCGAGGGAGTCCTGCGTCCAGAGTCGCGACTCTTGCCCTCAGACCTTGGCGGCGCGCCAGGTCGGGCCCTTGGGGCCGAACGCCCGTTCGATGCGAAAACTGTCCGCGGCCGACATCTTGCCGAGCGGCAAGGTCTCCTCGGGCATGACGAGCGTCGCCTGGTCGCCGACGAACATGACGAGATGCCGGCCTTGCTCGAGCAAGGCCTTGGCCATCGCGCGCAGCCCGTCGTAATAGGGGGGCCTCAGCCAGGCGCCCGGCGCGCCGGGATCGACCTGGCCGTAGATGAAGCCGTTTTGCGGATAAACCGTCAGCACGAACTTCGCCCGGTCCGGCCGCCACTCGGGCGGCATTTTCCCGTCCGTCATCCATAGACAAAAGAATCGCCGGCACTGTTCGGGCAGAGCGTCGTGGATCGCGCAGCCCCTGCCCGGCGCGCAATGCCGGCACCAAACGCCCGGCGGCTTTTCGAGTTCCGGCAGCGCATAGACCTTGCAGCAGAGCGTGCAGCCGCCGCATTGGCGACCGGGGGCTGCCGCAAAGGGGGTGACGACCATGGAAGCGGAGGACATGTGTTGGGCCTGAGCGGTCGAGGTTGCCTGGGGACCGCTAGCGCGACCCCTCGACGCTGGCAAGGCGAACCCCGCGAACCGGGCGCCGGCGCTGGCGCGCTCAAGCGCCGGAGAACAGATATTCCACGCTGTCGAAGGAATTGACCGGAAAGGCATAAAAGAGCCGCAGAACTTCCGACCCCGTCTGGCGGACGCCGTGCTCGGCCATGCCGGGAATGAACACCGCCGCGCCCGCCTTGACCGCGATCTCCCTTCCGTCGAGGCTCACGACCCCGGCGCCGGCGAACACGTAATAGATTTCCGGCGGCGCATGCCGATGCAGACCGAGCCAGTCGCCTGGCCCAAGCTCGGCGACGCCGCAGGTCATGCCCTCCGACGGCGTCAGTCCTCGGGAAAACAGGGTGCGCCAATGGATCCGGCCGCGCACCGGATCGTCCCAGCCGTCGCGCGGCGCATTCGCCTCGTCGACGACGATCGGCGCGAAGGATTTCGAATCATGGTCCATCAACGGCCCCTTTCCATTGTCGACGCCCGAACCGGCGCGTCATTGCCAGCCAAGCCAAGCAATCCGGGCGAACGTCGTCGTCGTACGGTCTCTGGACTGCTCGTCTTGCGCTCTTCGCAATGACGGCGCCCTCCTTCCGCGCGCCCCCTGCCCTACTCCGCCCGCCGCGCCACGCCGACGAGGTCCGGCCCGCCGCCCGCTTCCGCCTCGCGGGAAAAGTCCATCCCCTCGATGCGCTCGGCGCGGCGCGCGATCCTTAAAGCCGCCGCGCCGACGCCGTTGAGATCGTCTTGCGCCTGGGCGAAATGGGTCTCGAGCTTGTTCGCGCGCTCGACGATGAGCCTGACGTCATTGACGAGCCTGCCGACCTCGGCCTGGATCGCCTGCGCCTCGTCGCGCATGCGCGCGTCGCGCAGGATCGCCTGGGCGACGTTGATCGCCATCATCATCAGCGTCGGCGAGACGATCACGACGCGGGCGCGATGCGCCTTCTGCACCACGTCGTCGAAATGCTCGACCAGATCGGAATAGATCGCCTCCGAGGGCACGAACATCAGCGCCATGTCCTGCGTTTCGCCCGGCAGAAGATAGCGCTCGGCGATGTCCTTCACGTGCTTGCCGACGTCGGCGCGCACCCTGCCCTGCGCGCCCTTGCGCGCCTCCTCGTCGCGCGCCGCGCGCAGGGCCGAGAAGGCCTCGAGCGGGAACTTGGCGTCGACCGCCAGCAGGCGCGCGTCGCCGGCCAGGCGGATGACGCAGTCGGGCCGGGCGCGGTTCGACAGCGTGAACTGGAAGTCGTAGGCGCCCGCCGGCAGGCCGTCGCGCACGATCGCCTCCATCCGGCCCTGGCCGAAGGCGCCGCGCGCCTGTTTGTTGGCGAGAATGTCCTTGAGCGACACCACCTCGCGCGTCATCTCGGTCAGGCGCGATTGCGCCGCGTCGATCACCGCCAGACGCTCGTTCAGCCGGCCCAGGTTCTCGCCGGTGGTCCGCGCCTGCGCGTCGAGCCCGGCGCCGAGCCGCGCCCCGACCGAATCGAGCCGGTCGGCGACGACGCGAGCGAGGTCCGACTGGCGCGACCCCAGCTGCTCGGCCATCCCGGCGACCCGGCCGTTGAGCTCGGCGCTCGACCGGGCGAGCGCTTCGAATCGCGCTTCGATGTCTTCCTGCCGCTCCGCCGCCGCGCGGGTCTCGCGTCGGCGCGCGGCGCCGGCGCGAGTGAGAGCGATCAGCGTCAGCAGCATGAACCCAGCCAGCGCGGCCAAGGCCTGCGGGAGCGTGATCGGCACGCCGTCGATGACGGCGATCGGGGAGACGGGAGTCATGAATGAGGCGGGCCAGAGCGGATGAAGGGAACAAAATAAGAACACGTTTGACCGCGCCTGTCCAGATCATTAACAGTCGCGTATGTCCCTTTCCTGGTCTTGCCCCTTCCTGAGCAGCCTCCAATGGCCCTTCGCCCGATCATCACCCTGCCCGATCCGAAGCTGCGCCTGGTCAGCCGGACGATCGAGCGGATCGACGATGCGCTGCGCCGGCTGATGGACGACATGATCGAAACGATGCACGAGGCGCCCGGCGTCGGACTGGCGGCGATCCAGATCGCCGAGCCGATCCGCCTCCTGGTGGTCGATGTCGCCAAGAAGGACGAGCCGCCGCAGCCGCAGACGTTCGTCAATCCGCAGATCACATGGGTCTCGGACGAGCGCTCGGTCTATGAGGAGGGCTGCCTGTCGATCCCGGAATATTACGCCGAGGTCGAGCGGCCCGCCTCGGTGCGCGCCCGCTACCTCGACCGCAAAGGAGAAATGCGCGAAATCCTGGCCGAGGGCCTGTTGGCCACAGTGCTGCAGCACGAGATCGACCATCTCGACGGCGTTCTGTTCATCGACCATATTTCCAAGCTCAAGCGCGACCGGGTGATCAAGAAGTTCCAGAAGGCCGCCAAGCGCGCCGGCGACGGACAGCATGTGCTGTGAACAGGCTCCCTCCTCGCGACTGAGGCGCCCGCTCCGGAACCATGGCCGCCCGGCGCGATGATGGCCGGCTCCCTTTCGGGCGGCGGGCAGCCTTGGATTCGCCTTGCGAGAACGATAAGAAACAGTCAGTTTTTCGATCAACGGGGAGGTCAACCGGCGTTGCGCCGAACAAGTTGACGTGGAGGAAGTCCCCCCGCAACACAATGCGGGCGCATCGAACATCCGAAATTTATTAGAGGGAAGGCGGCCGTTTTGGCTCGTCTGTCGACAAGAAGGGTCAACCAACAATGAAATTCTCAAGTGCAGCGACCGGCGCCGTGATGGCCGCCCTGGTTTCGCTCGGCTTCGCGGGTCAGGCTCGCGCCATGGAGATGTTCGGCGGCGCCAACTCGATCCTGCACAATTCCGACAGCTATGTGTCGACCGTCGTAATGCGCCACGGGGGAGGCGGAGGCGCCCATCGGGGAGGCGGCGCGCACGTCAGTCGCAACGTGAACGTCAACCGCAACGTGCATCATAACGCCAACCGAAACGTCAACGCCAACGTGAACCGGAACGTCAACCGCAACGTCAACCGCAACGTCAACGTCAATCGCAACGTTGGCGTCTATCACGGCGGCTGGGCGGGACGGAACTATCGCTGGGCGCCGGGCGGCGCGATCGCGGCCGGCGCGGCGATCGGATTTGTCGGCGCCGCCACGGCGGCCGCCTGGGCCCCGCCGCCGCCGCATGCCGGCCTGTGCTGGTACTATACCGATCCGAGTCAGCGCAGCGGATTCTGGGACACCTGCCCGTAAGCGGTTCGCGCGGGACGGCGCCGACGGGGGATCGATCCCCGCCGTCCCCGCCCGCGCGGCTCTTCGGTCTGTCGATCGGAAGCGGCCGCTGGCGGATCGTCCTTGCGGACGTCGCGCCATTCTCCGCAATAACGCGGCTCGTCCGCAGCAACCCGGCGGCGACTGCGCTTCGGAGTTGGCGACGCCGTGGGACAGGCGCTGCTGGACGAGACTGTCAGCGCGTCGCGAGCGTTCGGCCTCGCCCGCGACCAGCGTATTGAACTCAAATCGTTTTCTGTGGCATGCTAGCAATCGTGACTATTGATGGCGGCAAACGCCAAGTTCAGGGAGGAAACCATGACGGACATCACGAAAAACGTTTCGCAAGACCGCCGCAAGCTGATTCAGGCCGCGGCCGCGGGCGCGGGGGCCGCGGCTCTGTTCGGCGGATTCGGCTTCAATCCGCTGATCGCCGCCGCGATGGCCAAGGAAGCCGGCAGGTCGGAGAAGCCGCTGAAAGCCGCCTTCTCCAACGCCGGATTGCAGGCGACCTGGTGCGCGCAAGGCAAGCAGGCGGCCGAATATTGGGGCAAGCTGTTCAATGTCGACGTCACCTGGTTCGACGGCCAGCTCGACGCGGTCAAGCAGCGCGCCGCGATCGACAACATGGCGTCGCAGAAGTGGGATTTCGTCGCCATTCAGGCGTTCGGCATCGGCACGCTTGACCGCGCCGGTCAACAAGATGATCGACGCCGGCATTCCGGTCATCGACATGGATACGCTGATCGCGCCGCTCGACACGATTAACGTGCACACGTTTCTTGCGCCTGACAACGAGTTCATGGGCGCGTCGGTCACCCAGGCGCTGGTCAACGCCATCAACGGCGAAGGCACCATCACCATGACCCAGGGCGCGTTGGGCCATACCGGGGCGCAGGGACGGGCCAAGGGTTTCCATTCCGTCGTCTCGAAATTCCCGAAGATCAAGGTTCTCGACGAGCAGCCGGCCGACTGGGACGTGACCAAGGTCGCGCGCATCTGGGAGACGCTGCTGACCAAATATCCCAAGATCGACGCCGCCTTCTTCCACAATGACGATATGGCGCTCGCCGCCCGCAAGGTGATGGAGGCCAAAGGCCGCACCGAGACCAAGATCGGAGGGGTCGACGCCATGCCGCCGGCGATCAAGGCGGTGCAGGGCGGTCAGATGTACGCCACCGTCCGCAATCCCTCCTGCCGCATCCACGGCGGAGCGATCATCGCGGGCGTCCAGGCGGTCGTGCAAGGCGCCAAGACCGGCACGGACATTCCCAAGAACATCGTCACCGACGGCCCGGTCGTCACCAAGGCCAACGCCGACGGCATGCTGTGGATGCAGGAGCAGTTCCTGATCTGAATCATCCGCCGCGAAGCCGCTATGGCGCCGCTCGCATTGACGAGCGTCTCGAAGTCGTTTGGCGGCGTCCAGGCGCTTCGGGACGTCGACTTCACGCCGCTCGCCGGCCAGATTCATGGTCTGGCCGGCGAGAACGGGGCGGGCAAAATCACGATGATGAGGATCATCGCGTCGCTGCCGAACTCGGCGCCGGCGAAAACGTGTTTCTTGGAACTCAACGTGTCGAACGCTTCGGCGTGGTCGTTTCAACTACCTGGATGACACGGAGGAAACCATGTCGGACAATTCACGACTCGTTTCGCAGGGTCGTCGCAAGCTTCTCAAGGCGGCCGCAGGCGGCGCGGGCGCGGCGGCCCTGTTCGGCGGACTCGGCGCAAACCCGTTCGTTGCGGCGGCCATGGCCAAGGAGGCCGGCAAATCGCCGAAGCCGCTCAAGGCGGCCTTCTCCAACGCCGGATTGCAGGCGACCTGGTGCGCGCAAGGCAAGCAGGCGGCCGAATATTGGGGCAAGCTGTTCAATGTCGACGTCACCTGGTTCGACGGCCAGTTCAACAACGTCACGCAGCGCGCGGCGATCGACAACATGGCGTCGCAGAAGTGGGATTTCGTCGCCATTCAGGCGTTCGGCATCGGCACCTTGACCGCGCCGGTCAACAAGATGATCGACGCCGGCATTCCGGTCATCGACATGGATACGCTGATCGCGCCGCTCGACAGCATCAACGTGCACACGTTTCTCGCGCCCGACAACGAGTTCATGGGGGCGTCGGTGACCCAGGCGCTGGTCAACGCCATCAACGGCGAAGGCACGATGATCATGACCCAGGGCTCGCTCGGCCATACCGGGGCGCAGGGACGCGCCAAGGGTTTCCATTCCGTCGTCTCGAAATTCCCGAAGATCAAGGTTCTCGACGAGCAGCCGGCCGACTGGGACGTGACCAAGGTCGCGCGCATCTGGGAGACGCTGCTGACCAAATATCCCAAGATCGACGCGGCGTTCTTCCACAATGACGACATGGCGCTGGCCGCCCGCAAGGTGATGGAGGCCAAGGGGCGCACCGAGATCAAGATCGGCGGCGTCGACGCCATGCCGCCGGCGATCAAGGCGGTGCAGGGCGGTCAGATGTACGCCACCGTCCGCAACCCGTCCTGCCGCATCCATGGCGGAGCGATCATCGCCGGCGTCCAGGCGGTCGTCCACGGCGCGAAGACCGGGATGGACATCCCGAAGAACATCGTCACCGACGGCCCGGTCGTCACCAAGGCCAACGCCGACGGCATGCTGTGGATGCAGGAGCAGTTCCTCATTTGAACGATTGCGGTAGCCGGCGATGGCGCTTCTCGAACTGACCGGCGTTTCGAAGTCGTTTGGCGGCGTCCAGGCGCTTCGGGACGTCGACTTCACGTTGCTCGCCGGCCAGATTCATGGTCTGGCCGGCGAGAACGGGGCGGGCAAAAGCACGATGATGAAGATCATCGCCGGCGTCCATTCCGCCGACGCCGGACGCATGCGCGTCGACGGCAAGGACGTGCATTTCCGCTCGTCGCGCGACGCGCTGGCGGCCGGCATCGGGATGGTGCACCAGGAGCTCAGCGTCGCGCCGGAACTCAGCGTCGCCGAGAACGTCTTTCTAGGGTCCCAGCCGGTCGATCGCTTCGGAATCGTCGCCTGGCGGCGGATGGCCGAGACCGCCGCCGTGCAATTGAAAAACCTCGGCCTCGACATCGACCCGCGCGCGCGCCTCGGCGATTTCCCGATCGGCGTGCAGCAGCTCGTCGAACTCTCGCGCGTGCTGTTCTCGGGCGCGCGCATCATCATTCTCGACGAGCCGACGTCCGCATTGTCGCCGCCGGAAATCGAGCGCCTGTTCGCCGTCCTCGCCAAGCTGCGGGAGGGCGGCCGAAGCATCGTCTTCATCTCGCACTTCCTCGACGACATCCTGAAGGTTTCTGACGCGATCACCGTCTTTCGCAACGGCCGCGAGGTCGCGACCACCGACGTCACGCCCGCCATCGACAAGGGCTGGATCATCGAGCGGATGATCGGCGCCGGCCGCGAGGAGCTGGAGGAAAGCTATCTCGGCGAGATCAAGCTCGACAGCCGTCCCGAGGCGCCGGTGGCCCTGCGCGCCAGGGAGCTGACGCTGTCTCCCTCGTATCGCGACGTTTCGTTCGAGGCCCGAGCGGGCGAGGTGCTGGGCATCTACGGCTTCATGGGCTGCGGCCAATTGGAGCTCGCCCGCACTCTGTTCGGGCGGCTTCGCTCCGACAGCGGTTCGCTCGAAATCGACGGCAAGGCGATGTCGCTGTCCAACACCACCGCCGCCAAGAAGGCGGGCGTCGCCTATGTCGCGGAAAGCCGCCGGTCGATGCTGTTCGGCGACGAGCCTGTCTACAAGAACATCTCGATCGCGATCCTCGAGCGCCTGTCGCGATGGCTGCTGAAGCCCGAGCGCGAGCGCGAAATCGCCAAGGCGCAGGTCAAGAATCTCGACATTCGCCCGCCCACCGTCGATTCGCGCCTCGGCGCCCTTTCCGGCGGCAATCAGCAGAAAGTCGCGCTGGCGAAATGGTTGACCCATGCGCCCCGGATTCTTCTGCTCGCCGAGCCGACCCGCGGCATGGACGTCGGCGCCAAGGAGGACGTCGTCAGAATCGTGCGCGCCCTGCGCGATCAGGGCATGGCGATCGTCGTCTTCTCGACCGAGCCGGAGACCGTTCTGTCGCTTGCCGATCGGGTGCTGGTGATGCGCAAGGGCGAGATCGCGCACGAGTTCGCGAGCGAGGCGATCAGCAAGGATCGCCTGTTGGCGGCGGCCTGACCAAGGATTTTGACGTTGATGAACACGCCAGGCGTCGATGCGAGCCCCGCCCGCCCCTTTCGCTTCGGGGATTTTCTGCGCGATCAATTGCGCAACATCGCGCCCTTCATCACGCTGCTGAGCCTCATCGCCTTCTTCAGCATCGCGAGCCCGTCCTTCGCCTCGCTCGGCAATCTGGAAAACATTCTGCAGCAAGTCTCGGTCACCGCGATCATCGCCGTCGGCCTGACCTTCGTCATTTTGACCGCCGAGATCGATCTCAGCGTCGGCGCGGTCGCCAACGCGACCGCGATCGTGCTGACGTTCTTCACCTTGCAGCCGGACTACGTGAACATCGCCAACCTGCCCGTTGCCGGGGGCGATCGCCATCATCCTGACGCTCGCCGCCTGCTGCGGGCTTGGCCTCATCACCGCCTTCGGCGTCACCCGCATCGGCATCCCGTCGTTCATCATGACGCTGGCGATGATGCAGATCGGCGCCGGCGTCTCGGCGGTGCTGGTGCGCGGGCAGATCGCCTATTCCGTCCCGAGCCTCATTCAGACGCTGGGGTCCAAATCGATCGGCGGCGTCCCCTGGATCATCATCGTCGCGGCGATTTTCCTGCTGGTCGCCCATCTCGTGCTGACCTACACGCGCTTCGGCCGCTACGTCTACATGGTCGGCGGAAACCGCGAGGCGGCGGAATATTCCGGCGTCAACGTCCGCTTCATCGTCGGCGCGGTGATGGTGATCTCGGCCATGTGCTCCGGCGTCGCCGGCATGATCGGCGTCGCCTATTTCGGCAGCGCGCAGCAGAACGAATTCGACACCTTCCTGCTCGACGCGATCGCGGCGGTGGTGGTCGGCGGCACCAGCCTGTTCGGCGGACGCGGCGGCATCGGCAACACGATCGTCGGCCTGTTCGTGCTCGGCGTGCTCAACAACGGCCTCGACTATGTGAAGATCGACAGCTTCCTCAAGATCCTCATCCGCGGCATCATCCTGCTGGTCGCGCTCATCATCAATGTCTACGCCGAGCGGCTGCGGACCGCGCGCAGCGGCGGCCGGGGCGCCTGAACGAGATGGCGACTTACGCGCCCGTCGACGGCTCGCGCCTGGCCGGCGCGCTGGCCGAAATTCCGGCCGTCCGCCAACGGCTCGGCGGCGAGCCGTCCGGCTGGCGCATCCGCGAGGTCGGCGACGGCAATCTCAATCTCGTGTTCATCGTCGAGGGGGATTTGGGCGGCGTGGTCGTCAAACAGGCCCTGCCCTATGTCCGCCTCGTCGGCGAGTCCTGGCCCCTGCCGCTCGAGCGCAGCTGGTTCGAATACAGCGCGCTCAACGAGCAGGCGCGTTACGCCGGACGATTGACGCCCGAGGTGTTCCACTTCGACCGCGCCCAGGCGATGATCGTGATGGAATATCTCCATCCCCATGTCATCATGCGCAAGGGGCTGATCCGCGGGATCGAATATCCCCGTTTCGCCGACGACATCGCCACGTTCCTCGCCGCGACCCTGTTTCACACGTCCGTGCTCGCGGGGACCGCGGCGGAGCACAAGCGCCGGGTCGAGCTGTTCGCCGCCAACATCGCGCTGTGCAAGATCACCGAGGATCTGGTGTTCACCGATCCCTATCGCGAGGCGCCGCTCAATCGCTGGACCAGCCCGTGGCTCGACGCGCACAAGCGCGCGTTCGAGCGCGACAGCGCGCTGAAGGTCGCGGCGCAGGCGCGGAAATATCAGTTCATGACCAGCGCGCAGGCCCTGATCCACGGCGACCTGCACACCGGCTCGATCATGGCGACGCCGGACGACACGCGCGTCATCGACCCCGAATTCGCCTTCATCGGCCCGATCGGCTTCGACGTCGGCGCGGTGATCGGCAATCTGCTGCTCGCCTTTTTCGCGCAATCGGGCCACGAGGCCGCGCCGGCCGAGCGCGACGCCTATCGCGACTGGATTCTCGCGCAAGCCGTGGACGTCTGGTCGGGATTCGCCCGCCGCTTTCTCGACTTGTGGCGCGCGGCGCCGTCGGGCGACGCCTATCCGATCGAGCCTTTTTCCGTCCGAGGACGATCGCGCGGCGATGGAAAAAGAGCGGGCGCGGTTCCTGCGCGTGCTGTTCGAGGATGCGCTGGCCTTCGCCGGGGCGAAAATGATCCGCCGCATTCTCGGCCTCGCCCATGTCGAGGACCTGGAGGCGATCGCCGACCCGGAGCGGCGCGCGCGCTCGGAGGCCAGGGCGCTGAGGCTCGCGCGCGAGCTGCTGGTCGGCCCGCAGGGCTTCTCCAGTCTCGCCGACGTGGTGGGCGCGGCGCGGGCGTTCGATCGCGCCTGACCCGGCCAGTCGAAACGCGCGCGGGGGGCGAAGCGGGCCGGCCTAATCGACCTCGTCGGTCCAGACCTTGAAACTGACCAGCGTATTGGGACCGAACGTATGGGTGATCGGCACGTCGGCCGCGTCGCGCCCCTGCGCGATCAGCACGCGGCCGATGCGCGGCACGTTGTTGCGCGCGTCGAAGGTGCGCCACCGCCCGCCCAGATAGGCCTCGAACCAGCCGGCGAAATCCATCGGCCCGTAGGGCGGCGGCACGCCGATGTCGCCAAGATAGCCGGTGCAATAGCGCGCCGGAATGTTCATGCAGCGGCAGAACGTGATGGCGAGGTGCGCGTAGTCGCGACACACGCCCTTGCCTTCGTTGAATACCTCCAGGGAGGTCATCGTCGGGCGGGCATGCTCATAGCCGAACGCAATGTGGCGATGCACGAAATCGCAGATCGCCTGCACGCGCGCCCATCCGGGCGGCGATTTTTGAAACAGGTCTCCAGGCCGCCTCGGACAGGCGGTCGGTCTCGCAATAGCGGCTTCCCAGCAGGAAGACCAAGGTCTCCGGCGGCAAGTCCTCCACCGCGTGCTGGGAAGCCGAAGGGACAACCGCGTCGGGCAGGCCGCTGTCGCGAACGACGCCGTCGGCCGACAGGCGCATTCGCCCGGCGGGAGCGACGATGCGGCTGCACCAATTGCCGAAGCCGTCGCGATAGGGGGAAATCGGCACGGAGGGGCTGGTGGTCAAATGGTCCGGCGTGATGACGTCGGACGCCCGGGTGAAATGGGTTCCCAGAACCATGATCATCGGCGTGGCTTGCGGAAAATCGTAGATCAGCTCGTAGCCGACACGAATCTTCATCCGACATCCCCCGATTGCGCCGCCTCCGATGACCTCGTCCCGAAGCCGCCCGAGCATGACTCTTTGTGCGATTGACCCTCCCCCGGCCATGACGTCGAGAGGCCGGCCGGACAAGTCGCGATCAGGCAGTCTTAGCATAAGGCCGCCGCGATCGTGTCGGGGCGTTCAATGTTTCGACGCCGGTCACGCCCGCTGGCGAAGTCGTCGGCGCGCGGACGGATTTCTTGCGGCCGGAAACGCCTTCGGAGCGCCGGACGTCACGCTCACCTGCACCTCCATGGCGATGTGGTCCGACGCAAATCCGATAAAGGTGCCGTGCAGCGGCAGCGCGTGGCGGGGATCGGGCGCGACCGCGACGGTGACCAGGTCGAAGTTGCCGACGGTGCCGCTGGTCGGATCGAAATCGATCCAGCCGGCGCCCGGCAGATGGATTTGCGCCCAGGCGTGAGTCGATCCGCGCGCCGCGCCGCTGGTCGTCTCCTCGGGATCGTCGAGCGGGACGGCGAGATAGCCGGAGGCGAACCGCGCGGCGAAACCGAGCGAGCGCGCCGCCTCGATCATCAGCATGGCGAAGTCGCGGCAGGAGCCATGGCCGAGCCGCAGCGTCTCCGCCGGCGGCTGGATCCCCTTCGCCTCCCGGCGCCGATAGAGGAAGCCGCGATGGATGCCCTGCGACAATCGCGCCAGCAGCTCGAAGGCGCCGATCGGACCGCCTGGGTCGAGGAATTGCCGGGCCCAGCAGCCGACCGCGTCGATCGGATCGAGGTGATGGCGTTCGATATAGGGGCCGAGTTCCCGCAGCTCGCCGGCGCTATAGCCGGCGGGCAAGGCCCCTCCGGCCGCTTCGCGATCGAGGGCTACGCCGCGAGGCGAATGCTCGAGGCGCACCAGGCTCTCGAAGCGCAGCGCCTTCGCCCGGCGCGAAAACCGCGCGATCCCGACAGAATTGCCGAACGCGTCGTCGACGAAGCTGAGGCTCGCCGGCTCCGGGCTGATCTTCAGCTCCGCCTGGATCACTCTCTGCTCGTGGGAGGCGCGCGGACGGAGCATCATCCGGTGTTCGCCGAAGGCGACCGGCCGGCGGTAGCGATAGACGGTGACGTGCCGGATGGCGAGGAACGGCATGAGGACTCCCGGTGCGAGAGTCCTGCATGATTCGCGCCAACTCGACACCTGCCGCCGCCGGCCAGGAACCGGATTGTCCACAAGCGAACGGGAACAAGCGGCTTCGAAAAGGAAGATCAGCCATTTGGAGCCCTCGACCGGGACGAGCAGTCTGCCGAGAGCGGGGGGACTGCGGCCCGCGCTTCCGAAAGGCCTCCCGTTTCCGGTCGGGTCGCGGCCCGGAATGTGGCACGATTTCTGCCCTTATCCGACTCATGCTAAGCGCACGGGACTCGCTTCCACGGTCCGCGCAGGGCCGCCTCACGAAGGTTCGCTCGCCTCGCCGATGACGCCGCAAGAGTTCATTCGCAAATGGAAGCCGGTGGCGCTGACCGAGCGCGCGACCGCGCACACCCATTTCAACGATCTCTGTCAGCTTTTCGAGCATCCGACACCCATAGAGGACGATCCGGTCGGCGATCACTTCGCCTTCGAGAAAGGCGCGCCGAAGACCGGCGGCGGCGAAGGCTGGGCCGATGTCTGGAAGAAGGGCTTTTTCGCCTGGGAATACAAGAAGAAGAAGCGCGATCTCGGCAAGGCGCTGGAACAACTGACCCGCTACGCCGCCGCGCTCGAAAACCCGCCGCTGCATGTCGCCTGCGATACGCATATCTTTCGCATCGAAACCCGCTGGACCAATGAAGTCCCGGCCATCTACGAGTTCGAACTCGAAGACCTCGCCGAGCCGCTGAACCTCGGCCCACCTTCGCGCCGTCTTCCACAATCCGGAATTCGCTGCGTTCAGGCCGCACCCGGGAAAAGCTCACCAAAGAGGCGGCGGACAAGTTCCAGGCGATTTCCGACCGGCTGCAACACCGCAATCCCGACCGCGAGGCGGTGGCGCATTTCGTCAACCAGCTCGTGTTCTGCTTCTTCGCCGACAGCGTGAAGCTTCTGCCCGAGGGCTTATGGAAGAAGCTTTTGAAGGCGGCCGAGCGCAAGCCCGATCAGCCAAAGCGTTCCTGACGCGCCTGTTCGACGACATGGCCAAGGGCGGCGACTTCGATCTCGAAAGCATTCTCGAGTTCAACGGCGGCCTGTTCGACGGCCGTCCGGCGCTGGCGCTGGACTATGGGGAAATCGGCCTCCTGTTCGCGGCATCGAGCCTCGACTGGAGCCTCATCGACCCGACGATCTTCGGCACGCTGTTCGAGCGCTTTCTCGATCCCGACAAACGCGCCCAGATCGGCGCCCATTACACCGACCCCGCCAAGATCATGATGATCGTCGAGCCGGTGGTGTTGCGCCCCTTGCGCGCGCGAATGGGAGGCCGGCGAAGAGCGAAGATCGAGGCGATCATGGCGCCCGCGCTCGAAGGCGCGAGCGCAGACGGCCGGGCCGCGCAGCCGCGATCTGGCCAAGCGCTTCGACGCCGCCCGCGCCAAGGCGGAAGCGAGACGCGACGCGTTCATTGACCGCCTCTGCGCCTTGCGCATTCTCGATCCGGCCTGTGGCTCCGGCAATTTCCTCTATCTCGCGCTGCAGGGCGTCAAGGACATCGAATGGCGCGCCATTCTCGACTGCGAGGCATTCGGGCCTTGGCATGGCCGTGCCGCGCGTCGGGCCGGAGATCCTGCACGGCATCGAGATCAACCCGTTCGCCGCCGAACTCGCGCGCACGACCATCTGGATCGGCGACATCCAATGGCGGGTCAAGAACGCGATTCAGCCACCATCCTCGCCCGATCCTGCGTAAGCTTGACGCGATTGAATGCCGCGACGCTCTGCTGACGCCCGACGGCAAGGGCGGCTTTGTCGAAGCCGAGTGGCCGGAGGCCGATTTCATCGTCGGCAACCCGCCGTTTCTGGGCGGCAAGTTGCTGCGGCGCGGGCTCGGCGACGATACCGTCGAGACGCTGTTCCGCGTTTACCAGGGACGCGTGCCCGCCGAAGCGGACCTCGTCTGCTACTGGTTCGCCAAGGCGTGGCAAGCGCCGATCGAGGCCGGTCGCGCGCAGCGCGTCGGCCTTGTGGCGACCAACTCCATTCGCGGCGGCGCGAACCGCAAGGTGTTGGAGCCGATCGCCGAGCGAAACGCGATCTTCGAGGCCTGGAGCGACGAGCCGTGGACGATCGACGGCGCGGCGGTGCGGGTGACGTTTGGTGTGCTTCGGTGATCGGGCGACGGAAGCAACAGCCTCGATGGCGCGCCGAGCGGAGACAATCCCTGCCGACTTGTCCGCCGACACGTCGAATCTGACCGCACGCCGTCCGCTCAGAGAGAACGCTGAACGCCGCATTTATCGGGCGTCACGAAAGGCGGCCCCTTCGACATTGCCGGGCACGCTTGCGCCCGCGCTTGGCTTGCGCGAGCCGCATGAACCCGAACGGGCGGCCGCAACTGCGGACGTGCTCAACGCCCTGGATCAACGGAACGCGACATCTGTACGCGTCGCGCACGCGACATGTGGTTCATCGATTTCGGCTGGACGACTGACCGAGAGGCGAAGCCGCGCTGTTCGAAGCAGCCGTTCTCTCATGTCGCGGAGACGCGTACGCCGGAGCGACGACGGCAAGCGATCGCGCGACCTATCGCGAGAAGTGGTGGCGACGTGCGAGCCGACGCCGTCGCGATTGGTGGGCTAGCGCTGAACGCGCGTCCAGAATCGCTCATGGCTCGGCGGCTGAGCACGGTACGTCGCGACACCGAGAGTGGCGAAGCATCGCGTCTTTGCTATGGATCGATGGTCGCGGTCTTGCCCGGACCACCAGATCTCATCGTCATCGCCCGCGACGACGACACGACCTTCGGCGTCCTGCATTCGCGCTTCCATGAGGCGTGGTCGCTGCGGCTCGGCACCTGGCTCGAAGTCGGCAACGATCCGCGCTACACCCCGACCACCACCTTCGAGACCTTCCCGTTCCCCGACCGTCTGACGCCGAACATTCCGGCGGCGGACTACGCCGACGATCCGCGCGCGCGGCGCATCGCGGCGGCGGCGAAGACGCTCGATGACTTGCGCCGCGCCTGGCTCAATCCGCCCGATCTCGTCGACATCGTGCCCGAGGTGACGCCGACCGCCGCGCCCGGCGAGGCGCCGCGCCGCTATCCCGACCGCGTTCTCCCCAAGACCGTCGAGGCGGCGGCCAAGCTGAAAGAGCGCACGCTGACCAACCTCTACAACCAGCGCCCGCGCTGGCTCGCCGACGCGCACGAGGCGCTCGACCGCGCCGTCGCCGCCGCCTACGGCTGGCCGGAAGACATTTCGACCGACGACGCCCTGGCGCGGCTGCTCGCGCTCAATCTCGAACGCGCGGAGGCGGAAGCGCGGACAACATCGTCATGAGCCCGTCTGATGACCGACCCATGCGCGGCGCGCCGAATTTTGAATATTTTCCTTTCTGAAAATCGAAAGCCGTGCTATTCTGACTCTCGCCATGAATGACGGGATCGGCGGTTCACATAACGGTGACGGCGAGCGCGGTCGGGATGGCCTGTGCGGGCCGCTCTCACGTGATTGTCGACAGCGAGCGACGGATTTTTTTGCTTTGGAATCCCCGCAACCCATTGAGAAATCCCGATTCGGACGAGAGAATCCAAGGAAATCCAAGGATTTTTGGCTTGGTTTTTCTTGGTTTCGTTTGGCCCGGTTTGGTCTGGCTTGGATTGGCTTGGAAAAATTTCAATTCGACCGGATTACAGATCAGATGAGTTGTCAGTGGCGGGCGAGCGAAATAACGCCGGGAGCTTGATAAATGCCCCGCCGGCCCCGCCCGCGTCGGTTCCGCGAAAGTTGCGGTTTTTGGCGCCTAAGCCCTTGAACGCGCTCGCGCGCTGACAAAAGCGCGGGCCCGGCGCCGCCTCTTACCGGTCCCGGCTGGAGCGTCCGATCTCCGGCGGCCGGCGGCGGGAGACGAGGAACAGCAGCGCGCTCACCACAGCCAGGCTGACGAAGGCCGGCGCGAGCAGCACGCGCACCAGCACGCCGTCCCACGCCCATGCGCCGAACCGGTTCTCGACCAGGGCCTGCAGGCCCGCGAGCGCCTTCGGCGACAGCCAATAGAGCGCCGCGCCCGACGACGTCGGCGCGAACGTTCCGGCCGCGATCGACCGCGCGCCGTCGATCACCGCCGCCGCGAACGCGCCGGCAAGAGCCATCAACCCGATCAATCGCGCCAGAAACCGCATCGCGCCGCCGCTTTGCCCGAGCCTTGAGGGATCGCCCTCGTCTAACGCACGGCGGGCGCCGCTGTCCACGTTTGCGCATCGGCGCCCACGCGCGCCGCCGCGCCGGTTCGCGCGGCTTGCGCCCGCGCGTTGCGCGGTGCTATGCGCCTCGCTCGCGCTTGCCATTCAGGGGCGGCGACGAGGAGGGGTGGCCGAGCGGCTGAAGGCGCACGCCTGGAAAGTGTGTATGCGGGAAACCGTATCGCGGGTTCGAATCCCGCCCCCTCCGCCACTTCAGTCCCTGAGTGGGCACTGAATTTACGCCATTTTTTCCGGTCAGCACCTGTAGCAGCCGGGACTTCGATCCCATGATGCGGACCTCGCCATCTGCGACCTCAACGCGCTGGGCGAGCGCGCGAAGATGGTCGCGGCGATAACCACCCCCTTCAAGGCGGATATGCCGCCGCGCGGTTTCGGCGAAGGTGCGCACCATCTGCGGCGTAACGGCCTTGCTGCCGGAGTTCTCAAGCATGGCCTGGGCGCGCTCGGCATCGGCCTTCGCCTGATCGCGGATGGCCTTGAGGCCGTCGATACGGTCCTTGAGCGCCGGGTCGTTCAGGTCGGCGACGCCCGCCTCGATGGCGTCGTAGAGGCGCTTGAGGCGGGCTTCGGATTCCGCCGCACGCCGGTTCAGTTCGCCAATGTGCTCATGCTGGCGCTCGGATCGCTCCTGCCGCCGGTCGAGCACGGTGGCGAGGATCGTTTCCAGCCGCTCGGGCTGGAGCAGACGGTCTTCGAGATGGCTGGCGACCAGATCGTCCAGCTTGTCCATCGGCACCGCCATGCCTTCGCAGGCTGTCGGCCCCTGCCGGGCTTTCATCGAACAGGCGTAGTAACGATAGCGCCCGCCCTTGCCGGTGCGGATGGTCATGGCGCCGCCGCACTTGGCGCAGTGGATCAGGCCGGTGAGCATCGTCGGGCCGCTGATGACGGCGGATGGCGTCACCGTGGGATGTCGGGCCTTGAGCAGCGCCTGCACCGCGTCGAAGGTCTCGCGGTCGATGAGCGGCGGGACGGGCACGACCACGATCTCGCTGACGGGTTTCAGCTCTTTGGACTTGGCCCGCTTGTTGAACTCATGCTCGCCCATATAGGTGCGGCGGGTCAGGATGCGGTGGACTTGGCCGATGCCCCAACGGCCTCCGTCGCGCGTGAAGATGCGGTTGCGGTTCAGGTAGCTGACGATGTTCTTCACGCCCATCTGGCCCTTGGCGCCGTCGCCGTGGAGCGCAAGCCGGTAGATCAGCCGCACCGTTTCGGCGTGGAGCGGGTCGATCTCCAGCTTCTTCTTGACCTTCGCGCCGCGTTGCTCGGCCGCGACGACACGGTAGCCGATGGGCGGCAGCGAACCGTTCCAAAAACCCTGCCGGGCGTTTTCCTTCAAGGCGCGGATGACGTGCTTGGCGTTCTCCTTCGATTGATACTCGTCGAACAGCGCCATGATCTGCCGCATCATGACGTGCATCGGATCGTCGCCCATCTCCTGGGTGATGGAGACGAGCTTCACGCCATTCTTCGCCAGCTTCCTGACATAGAACTCCAGCTCGAAGTGGTCGCGGAAGAACCGGCTGAACGAATGGACGATCACCACGTCGAACGGCGCGGGCTTCGACGTGCCCGCCTCGATCATCCGCTGGAACTCGGGGCGACGGTCATTGGTCGCCGACGCGCCCGGCTCCACATAGGTCTCGACGAGCTGGTAGCCGCGTGAAGCGCAATAGGCTTCGCCCTGGCGCTTCTGATCGGGGATGGAGACATCATGCTCGGCCTGCCGCGCCGTCGAGACGCGCAGATAGAGGGCGGCCCGTAGCGGCACGGTCATGGCGTATGTCTCCCTGTCACATCATCGGCACGACCCGAACAACTCATCGAAGAGATCGCCGAACCACGCCTCGAACACGTCCACCTCGGCTTCCGTGACCGGGATATGCTCGGGCCAATCGTCGGTGACGATCCAGGTCGAAAGGTCGTGCTTCGGTGGCCGGCCCGTAAACGGCCAGGGTTGGCCGAGCAACGCTTCAAGTTGCTCCGATGCGGTTGGGGTGCGTTCTTTGCGAAGTCTGGCCATTGCGCCAGGATCGCCGAACCTGACGCCTGAAAGAATGGCCTTTTTCTACGCCGGAAGCCCCCGCGTACCGTGGCGCAAAAAGACTTGCGCGCGGCGGCGCGGGGCTGAAACGGTGTAGGGGCGGACGCGGTCGTCATGGCGATAACAATCTCAGCGCCGTCGCCACCGGCAGATAGAGGGTGCGTGGCTGCCGCACCAATAGCGTGAAGCCGAAGGCCGCATAGAAGGCTACCGCCTGGTCGTCGATCGCGTCGGCGAAGATGGCGTGAGCGCCGATAGAGGCTGTGGCGACGGTCTTGATCGCGTCAAACAGCAAGACTTCGCCAAGCCCCTGTCCGGCATAGTCGCTATGGCGGCCGAGCCAGCCAATCAGCACCGCCGGGACGGTCGGGTAGCGCGGCAGTTTCTTCGCTAGCGGCTCTGGAACCTCGGTCAACGGCACGTTGCTGGACGAAAGCGTGTAGAAGCCAGCCACCCGGTCCGTCGCGATCTCCCTGGCGACGAAACAGGTCAATGCAACCCCGAACGCCGGACGTCGCCGGTTTTACGCCCGATGACGGCACATGCGGGGTTTTACTTCTTATTTTACGCAGCGGCCGAGCGCTTGTCGCGCGTAATGCCGCATCCATTCTCGGCCGAATTAATTTTTACCTATATTATATTTATAATTTTTCCTCTTTCTTTCTAATTTATTTATATATAAATTTTTTTTTATATCATATTAAATAAAATTATAAATTTAAAATATCTATTTATCTATAAATACTTTATACTATAAATTCAATCACATACTTCATAAAATATATTAAAAAATTTAAAATATTATATATTTACATTAAAAAAAATTCAATAAAACTTAGCCCTTGCAGCGCAGGGCGCGCGAACACGGAAACAGCGTCTTCATCGATGAAGCCCTTCGACCCTACGACGATCAATGGGCGTTCCTCTCGTCGGCGCCGCGTCTGTCCGCCGACGCGGTCTCGGACCTGGTTGCCGACGCGGAGTTCGCGGGGCCGGGTACTGGGCGTGCGCATGCCGGTGGAAGATGAGGACGCCGACGAGCCATGGCGCATGACGCCTTCCCGGCGGCGGGAGCCCGGACCGATCAATGCGCCCATGCCAAGCAAGGTCGGCGTCGTCATCGCCGATCAGGTCTACATTGATCGGACCGAACTGCCAGCGGCGATGACGGCGCGGCTGATGCGTCTGGCGGCGTTCCAAAACCCGGAGTTCTATCGCGCGCAATCCATGCGCTTCCCGACCTTCGACAAGCCCCGGATTATCTCCTGCGCCGAACTTCATCCGCGCCATGTGGGCTTGCCACGTGGGTGTCTTGACGAGGCTATTGAGTTGATTGGCGCCCATGGCGCCGAGGCGGTGGTCGAAGACCTGCGAATTTCAGGGGTGCCGCTTCCGACCGAAGCCTGTTTCCAGGGCGCGCTATATGGCCCGCAGGTCAAGGCGTTCGACGCGCTCGCGCCGCACGATACCGGCGTGCTGGCTGCGACCACCGCCTTCGGCAAGACGGTCGTGGCCGCCGCGCTTATCAGCGCGCGGGCGCGGAATACGCTGATCCTTGTCCATCGCCGAGAATTGCTCGCCCAATGGGTTGAGCGCCTCAAGACATTCCTTGATATCGATCCGAAGCATATCGGGGTCATCGGCGGCGGCCGGCGCAAACCAACTGGCGTCATCGATGTCGCACTGATCCAGAGTTTCGTGCGCGGAGGCGAGGTGTCCGATCTGGTGGCCGACTACGGTCATCTGGTGTTTGACGAGTGCCATCACCTCTCGGCGGCGAGCTTTGAGCTGGTGGCGCGGCGCGCGAAGGCCCGATATGTCCTCGGCCTGTCCGCGACCGTCGCTCGCAAGGACGGGCACCATCCCATCATCTTCATGCAGTGCGGTCCCGCGAGGCACCGCGTCGACGCTCTCGCGCAAGCCGCCGAACGGGGCGTTGCTCACCGCGCCAAGCATCGGGCGACGAACTTTCAGTTGCTTCCGAACAGAACGCCGGGCGCAGCCGGTCTTTACGCCAGACGCAGGCGCCGATGAACGCCTGATCCTCACGCGCATGGACGCTCGTCGCCGCGGCCAGCGACTGCCGGGACGGCCCCGCCGGCGCGCGGGTCGTCCGAACCGTCCCGGCATTCGAAAAAGCGATCCAGGACCTTCTCCCTTGCCGCGATTCATCCGCGACCCGGCAGAATCGATCTCATCCAAAACGCAAAACCCGGCCAAGGCGGCGGCGGAATTGCAAACGCGATTCCTCCGGCTGGCGTAAGGTTTGGCGTTGTCTATGAATTTACGCTAATGTAGGAAGAACTAATGATGAGTCTGGCGCCTCCCTGTTGCGAAAGCGGATTGAGTGGACGCCGGGGTGTCAAGAACGTCGCGCCAAATTTCCCACTTTCCCGAGCGAGCGATCAACGATGAATCAAACGGTGAAAGTGGCCACGCCGGCGAGGGGAATCGCCTCCAGGGTTGGCGCGTTGGCGCCGGGCCTTGCGATGGCGGCGGCGATCGCCTTTGTCGCAAGCCGGATGACGCTGTGGGAAACGGCCTTGGCGCAGGCGTGGTTCGGGCGTCCCGTCGCGATCGCCGCGCCGGTCATCGCGCTCGTGATCGGCGTCGCCTTCCATGCCGCGGCCGCCCGGCCGTCGATCATGCCGGGTCTCGAGTTTTCCATCAGGAAGGTGTTGCGTTGGGCGATCGCGCTTTTCGGGCTCAATATCGGCTTGAGCGATATTGTCGGGCTCGGAGTCGGAACCGCTGTCATGGTCATCCTCGCGATGGCGGCGACGCTGATTTCGGGGCTGTTGTTCGCGCGTTTGTTCGGCAAGGGGGATGCCTATGGGGCGCTGGCGGGCGCGGCTTGCGCCGTCTGCGGCGCCTCGGCGGCGCTTGCGACCTCCTCGGTGTTGCCGCCGGGACCGCATCGTGAATCGGATACCGCCTTCGTCGTGATCACCACGAATTTGCTGGCGACCTTCGCGATCCTCGCCTATCCCGCGCTATGCGCGGCGCTCGGGTTCGATGATCGAACAACCGGCATTTTTCTCGGCGCCGCCATCCACGACGTCGCGCAGGTCGTCGGCGCGGGATATTCGGTCTCCACGGAGGCCGGCAACATCGCACTCGTCGTGAAACTTTTCCGAGTCCTCATGTTGTTGCCAGTGGTTCTGAGCGTCGGCTGGTTTTTTTCCGGCCAAGGCGGAGACGCCGGCCGGGCGAAAGTGCCCGTTCCGGTGTTCGCACTAATGTTCCTAGTGTTCGTTGTGATTAACAGCAGCGGGCTCTTGCCGACGATCGTCAAGACCACGCTGGTCACGGCGTCGGGTTGGGGCCTGCTTGTGGCGCTGGCGGCGCTCGGGTTGAACACGTCGATCGCTTCGATCGTGCGCGTCGGCCCCAAGCATTTGGCGGTCGTCCTTTGCACGACAGCAGTCATTTTCGTTTTTCCGCTGGCCTGGATCGTACTGACGCGGTGAGCGCTCGCACCGGCGAGGCCTGCGGCTCAAGCTATGCGCCAGCGGACAACTCGCTTGTTAGCACACGGCTGTTCCGACCCGGAACGGGATACGATCACTTGGCCGCACCGACGAGTTCCCGAGTTTGCGCGACTGCGGCAGAAGAGACCGAACGGACCAATCGTACGCATGAAGCCCGCGGGGCGAGTCCCTCAAACACGCACTCGACGAGTTTTATCAGTGCGAGCATCGGCGCCAATCGGACTCGGCGAAGCGCAATAGAGGTCATAAAGCGCGGTCAGAATTGTCGGGACTTCCCGGCCTCGTATCGAATAGTAAATCACTTGCGCCTCACGGCGGGTATTCACAAGCTTGGACGCGCGCAAGACAGCCAAATGCTGCGACAGCGCCGATTGGCTGAGATCGACAATCTCCAATAGTTCGCCTACCGACTTTTCACCCTTGACCAATTGGCAGAGAATAAGAAGCCGCCATTTGTTGCTGATCGACTTCAACACGGTCGCGGCTTGGGAAGCCTTCCGTTCAAGCTTGGCGACGTCCTGATCGGTAATCCGCATGTGCTTCAAGGCGCGCACCCCGCAAATCCGTCGGCGGCCATTTTGGCCTCATATTTGGCGGCCACCTGAGCGCCGGGGGTCAGCGCCGCTTTGACCGATGCCCAATCTTGCGGCTTGATCACGAGTAGCCAGCCGGCGCCGTAGGGGTCTTCGTTGGCGATGTACGGCGACGCGACGAGCTCGTCGTTAATCATCACAATGCTGCCTGCGGCTGCGGATTTGGCGGGACCCACCCATTTGCCGGACTCGATCGTCGCGCAAGATTTTCCCGCCTCAACGTTGCGCCCGACCTTCTTTGGCGTCACCGCCACGAGGCGGCCGGCCAAGGCCGTTGCGACGCTCGTCATGCCAAAACGGACATTCCCGTCATCAAGTTCCTTGAACCAAGAGTGGTTTTCGACATCGTAGAGCAGATCGTCTGGCAGGTTACAACCGCGAACGGTAGGCATGGGAGTCTCCGCTAGGCCCTCAGGTCGTCATCTAAACGCAACGCGCGCGACGAGCAACAAAACTCACCAAGTTTGGCATTCTCCATTTTCCCACTAATGAAAAGGCAGATATGACTTGCAAGCATGCGCATCATCACCAGTCGTTTCGCAACATCGGGATGATCCGGCTCCAAGGTCAGTAAGTTGTAATGGTAGGCAAGTTCCCGGCAGGTCTCGCGGCAAGCGTTGAAACTGGGATCCCCCTTGGCGCCTTGGCGCTGCAGGGCGAGGAGCCGAAATCCTTCGGTGCTTCCCCGCGTCGGCTTGATGCTCTTGGCTAAGATCCAATTTTCGATCACCTCTTCGGCGAGCCTCAACACCTCGGCGGACGCGGCGCGGGGCCCCGAATTCGACGGCACTGCTTCGATGCGCCTTTCGATCTCGCTGAGTGGCCTCATGCCAAGCCCCGGTCCTTGAGCAATGCAAAGGAGTCGGAGACATTTTCGTGGACGCCGACCTTTTTCGGCGAGAGTCCGAGCGCCATGCCAAGCAGCTGCGTGAAGTAAAGGATTTTAACGCTGGTCTTCACGCCGAATTTCTTTTCCGCGCGGATCTGATGCATTTCCAGGCCGGAATGGCAAGTCGGGCATTCCGTCGCGATGACATTGGCTCCGGACGTTTCCGCCGCCCTTAGGATATTGAGGACAAGTTTGGTCGAGGTATCCGAATCCGAGAGCGTGTGAGCGCCGCCGCAGCAGGCCGTCTTCAGCGGAAATTCGACGCTGTCCGCGCCCGCCGCTTCCAAGAGATCGTCCATGAAGTGCGGCTGCGAACTCGACTCCGTGCCCGGCCCCTTGTCCTTCTCTGGAAAAATGTGACGCGGACGCGAATACATGCAGCCATAATAATTCGCGACTTTAAGGCCTTTCAACGATTTTGCGACGCGGGATTTCAGGCCGGCTTCGCCGATTCCGTGTTTGATCCAGTCAAGCGCGTGAATAGTCTCGACTTGGCCTGCCCGATAGGTCTTGTGACCCGCTTTTGAAGAAATCCGCTCGACCACCTCACGCGAGGCGTGGTCATTCTTGAGATCGTATTCCGCCTTCTTGAGATTGTGATAGCAGCCGTTGCAAGGCGCCATCACGACGTCGTGTCCCATTTCGTTCGCCGCCAACGACATCACTCGCGAGGACAGATAGGTTTGCACCTTTGGATCGATGTTCTTGACCTCCATCGCGCCACAGCAGTTCCAATTCTTGACCTCCTCGAGTTCAAGGCCAAGCACTTTGCCGACCTCCTTCGTCGAGCGGTTGTAGGCGTGGCCGGTTCCCTCCAATGCGCAGCCCGGATAATACGCGACCTTCTTATATTTCTCGGCTCTGTCGCTCATGAACGCGTTTCCTATTCAGCCGCATGAGAGGAGGGTTGGTCGGGGCCGCGCTTCGCCAGCTCGACGATGGACACGAGACCTAACGCCTCGCGATGACGCCGGTTCTGCTCGTCGACGTAATCCTTGATTGCGTCGCGAGCGCCGGACCAACCCTTGGTTCGCGGGTGGAAAGCGCTAGCGAGACCGAGGCGAGCCAGCAACGTGATCGGGAGATGCGAAGCGAGGCGTTTGACCATTTCAACCAGCCATTCCTGCGTAAGCGCCTGTCCCGTGCGCTTGAAAAACATGCGCAGCAGTCGGCCCTCCTCGATCTTGCCGGTCTCAATGACCTGGCTTGAAAACTCCTCGTCGAAAATGGTCGAAGGAGATGGCTTGGCGTGGCCCTTGAGTTCGAGCCAATGTGCGGTCGCCTTCATCACGCCTTCCGGCGCCACGTCGCGCGGGCAGGCATAGGTGCATTTGTTGCACGACACGCATTGCCAAATGATTTCCTTGTCGCGCAATAACTCGGCTTCCATTCCCAAGCGAATGAGATAGATCCAGAACCGCGGATTGAAATCCGGGTTGATGGCGTTGACCGTGCAGGAATTCGTGCAGGAGCCGCACTGCCAGCACCGATGAATATTCTCTCCGCCCGGTAGCGAAGAAATTTCCTCCTCGAGCGCTTCGTTGTAGTCTTTGACGACACGGGTCTCGATGAAGGTGCTCCAATGTCCCGATACATCGACGCCGTCGAGGACTAGCTTTTCGTGGCTCTTTATGTTCTCGGGTCGGATGAGATGCTTCTCATGAATGGGCATGTCTCGGACCTCGGTCAGCGTAGAAATCTGGGATCGTCAAGCGCGAACGCTTGGCCGTCGATGGCTTTCAATCGCGTGCGGCTCGAGCCTGGGCGAACGCCGTCGAGGCCGAGGATGCGGCGCGTGTGATGCATGGGATCCTCGGCGGAGGAAAAGTCTGCGCGCAGATACGTCCCGCCCTGCGCGGAAATGTAATTCGAATAGACGTGCGCCGTCAGCATGTCGGCGAAATAGATCACATCCCGGAACACACCATGCTCGGTGAGGAACTGCGCCAATTCCTCGCGCAACATGAGAAAGGTGGCGTAGTCGTCGGGCAGCCGAATCGTCAGATGGTCGACATTGTCGCCGAACCACATTTCCCTGATGGCTCCAGTGTTGGTCTTGGCGTCCCATACCCAGCGGTTCATCAGGGGATAGCGCTCGGGGTCACAATTGTGCAAAACCTCGACCGCGAGATCGTGGATGAACCGATGCTCTTTGTCCCCGGGGAAGCGCGCGCAGAACTCGGCGACGCGCTGATCCGTCGAGGAAGTGTCCGCGATCCCATCTAAGAGTTCAATCAACCCCGCACGAACGCGCGTCAGGCCGTCGCTGGTCAGATAGATCGCGATGCGCCGTCGCACGGTCGCCATGAACGTGCAGACGCCCATAAGACCGTTGAGATCGAGATCCCGGACTCTTGCTGCACCCAAAGTATCCCGGAACAGCGCGGACTTCAGCTTGAGCGCCTCCACATAACGCTCAATGCCGCCCAGATTTTCCGACCCGCGCGCAACGCTCTGAAACGCCGCTGCAAGCAAAGGGCCGCTCAGGTCAAGCGTCGGCCTCGCCAGTTCGGGCGTTTTGGCTTGATCGGCCGTGAGCCAGGCCAGGACTCCCAAAATGCGCTACTCCGCCGCGATTGCCCTTGGGCCGCAGGCGAGCGCCGACATCGCCGCCGCATGGCCCTGTGCGATCGAATCGTCGATCGTTTCCGGGCCCGTCGCCGCGCCGGCGACGAACACGCCCGCGCGGCTGCTGGCGCCCATCACGCCGTAGGTGTTCATGCGATCGATAAATCCGTTCGATTCGAGTTTGACGCCGAACACGGCCGCCAGCGTCATGTTGTCGACATTGGGATCCATGCCGATCGCGTGCACCACCATATCGAAGGGAATGGTGATAGGACGCTTGACCAGAGTGTCCTCGCCCTTGACGATCAACTGTTCGCCGTCCGACGTAACCTCGGCGATGCGTGCCTTGATGTACTTGACCTTGAACTCTTCCTGGCTCCGCCAATAGTACTTCGTTTCGAGCAGTCCGAACGTCCTGATGTCCATATAGTAGATATAGACATGGCAATCCGGCAATTCCTCCCGAATTTCCATCGCCAGATTCGTGGAGACGGAACAGCATATCTTTGAGCACCACTCGCGGCCGATTTGGCGGTCGCGCGATCCAACGCAAAGTAATATCGCCACGCGCTTGGGTCTGCGGCCGTCCGATGGACATCGAACGCCCGCGCCCGACGAAAACATCTGTTCGACCTGAGTGGTCGTCACGACGTTGGGGTACGTGCCAAACCCCCATTCCGGTTTGTTGATGGAATCGAAATGCGTGAATCCCGTCGCCAGAATGACAGACGCGGCCTCGACCACCACGCCATCGTTCAAACTTGCCTTGAAGGCGCCCGGCTGACCCTCGAAGGTCTTGACGAAGCAGTTCAAGCGAACATTCGTGACCCCATTGTCCACGACCCGCGAAACCATCCCCCCGATTGCGTCCCTGGCCCATTCCCCTGACGGCACTAGCTTCGCGTAGCCCGAATGGATTGGAGCGCCCCCTAATCGGTCCTTCTTTTCGACCAGAATATTGGCTCTTCCAACGCTCGAAAGCGCGTGCGCAGCAGCCAATCCCGACGGTCCGCCGCCAACGATAAGAACGGGGGCGCTCACTGCGGCCTCCCAATCGCCAATTTTGTCGTTCTTGCGCCCGGAGCGTAACCCGGACCCGACGTGATCATGCGACGCGGATCGTAGAGATTTTCCTGCTTGCCGACCTTGATTTGCTCAAGATAGGCTTCGAACTCGGCCTTCTTGACGCGCCAATCAATGCCCATTTTCTCCATGAGCCTTTCCGTTGAGGAGGCGTGCCAGTGGGACTGGACGATTTTGTAGGGATGCGCGCCGCAAGCCAGAGCTGCGAACTGAACGTCCGCCAGAACGGGCAAATCGACGTCTTTGCCCGCCGATTTGCCGATCCATTGGCTCTTGTCGAGCGTAGTGATGCAGCCGGTGTCGTGCCCGATCATCACATCGGAATGGGCCTCGTTCTGCGCCACCAGGATCTTGCGATCGATGGCGAAGGAACGTGTGAATTCTCGCTCTGAAATAATGTGCCGGAAGCCAAAGCCGCAGCAATCGTACCACGTCGAGTAATCGATCACTTGGGAGCCCAGAGCTTGCATGATGCCTGTCGAAACGGCCACGCGATTGCCGTCGAGAACCGAGTCGTCGTAAATCACATCCTGCGGCACCATCTTATAAACGTGACACGCTGGGTGAATGGTTGAGCGAATATGGCTGCAATCGACAACTTGGTGTTCGGCTATCTCGTGCCGCATCACGTGGGCCCATTCGGAATAATGGACGATCTCTTCGGGTATCAGCAGTTTCCCGTCGACAAGCCGTCCCAGCTTCCCGAGAATTTTTTTGACGCGCTCGCGCAGCTCCGCCGATTCGAGGAGATAGCCGCGCACCTCCTTGTAATTGCCGAATGAGGTTCCACAGTGGACCAGAGGATAATAATAACCCTCGGGCAACCCCTCGGCCTTGGCGGAGACATAGGCCTGATGGAAGTTGCGCAGAAACACCGCGGCGAGACTCTCGAGATTGCCGATGCCGGATCCGTGATAGTTCCATGCGGTGCACGACGTTTGATCCGTCTCGTCGAGGTATTTCTTCTCCAACATATTCATCAGCCAGAGTAGCGAAGCCGGATAACCCGGGATGTTGCCGCACTGCCCGCAGGACTTGTGATGCCAGAGTTGCGTCGTCGGTATGCGCTTGGTCCACCCGTATAACGTCTTGGCCTCGATCGGCTGATGCTCTTCGCGGATGCGATGGACGACAATCTCGCCGTCCTTCTCCAACTGCCACATGATGTCACGCACGTCGTGGACACGATCCTTGCTCGTGAGCATGGACCGTTTGTCGATCTTCTGCTCGACCCAGTTGGTCGCTGTACGAGCGTCTTCCGGACTTAGGTTGGACTCGCGCCATTCCGATCCATGGCCCGTCAACCGTTCCCCGCAATTGGATGCGCTCATCCTACGATCCTCCGTCTTGGCTCGAAGCAAAGCTCGCTCAATCTTCTTGCCGTTCCCGCTCGTCGACAAAATCCTGATAATCTTGCCGCTTCTCATCCATGATGTCGCTGATCACGTCGAAGAGATTTTCGTCGATCGTTTCCAACTGCTTCAGCACGCCCGTCATTTCCCAAATCGTGTAAAGTTCGACCGAGGTCTTGAGATTGACCTCCCAGGCAGTTTCCGTCGTGTTGAGGGTGGGCATGGGAATGGCCTTGCGCAGTAACTTCAGCGGCGCGTTGATCTTGGAGATGTTCGGTCCCCAGTCGGCGAAGCCCTCGGCGTTGATCATGTCGGGCGCGAGTTGATTGCCGGTCGAGACAAGCTTGAGCATGACACGGCTAAAGGGACGCAGGACGTTCTTCGCCGATTCCATGCCATGTTTGATCGCGGCTTCGCGCATCAACATCACGAGCCCGCCCGGCGAATTCTCGAACGGGCACCGGGCCGCGCAGGTATAGCACTGCGCGCAAGACCAGATTTTCTCCTGCATCGCGTCGTAAATGCCCTCGAGATTTTCCGTCCAGAGTAACTGAACGATCTCGCGCGGGCTGAAATCATAATAGTGCGCTGCGGGGCATGTCGCAGTGCAAATGCCGCAATTCAGGCAACCGTTCAGTTCGTGATCAAAACGTAAGTCGGATTGAATGTCCTGAAAGATTTCCTCAAGCTTCTCGCGCGGAACTTCCGCCGAGCCTGAAAGCGGATCGCCGATGACGGTCTGGACGCGGCTTGAATGAGCATGATCCATCGCGCGGCTGCCCTCTCGTCAATAGGTCAGAACCTTGCAATCCGTCTCCATGACCTCTTCGATCAAATACGCGCCGCCGACGATGCCCGAGCATTCCGGGATGAGGTCTTCCTTGGTCATTTCGAAGAGATCGAGATTGGGAGAGCAACATTTGAACGTGACGCCTGCCTCATGCGCTTCCTTGATAAATTCGTAGACGGATTTGGGGGAGCCGGGCTTCACAAACAGCTTTTCGGCGACGCCCTTGCGCATCAATGAGCCGGACGTCGCAGTGCAGATAACTTCAACCTCGTAATCCATCGCCGCAGCGACCGACGCCTGAAAGAAGGGCGCGCCGAGTTCCTCGCCGTTGCGCGGATCGGTATTGGCCATAACAATGAGCAATTTCATGGCCGTTCATTTCCTCCTTCACCGCCCTGCGGAGCCCCGCGCAAGACGCCGTCCGAAGTCTCGCCGAGAACATTTTATTAGAAAAGCCTAATACATATCGCCCGCCCTTGCAAGGGGCCGGCAGGACCTATTTGTCGTCCATCAGATCCGTAAGCTGAACCAAGCCCGTCATGATCGGCACGAGAGCGTCCTCGATCTCGCCCTTCATCCGCGCAAGCGCCGCGAATTGCGGACCCGGCTCCATTGGGGCGTCGTCGAATTCCATGACCAAGTCTTCGGCAATGGCCAGCTTGAATCCAGGGTGGCCGGAAAAGCCAAAGGCGTTGCTCCCAATCTGGAATATCGAGGGGCGCATCAACTCGTCGCGGGCAAGAATTTGTGCGTGGGTGGGCGGTTCTGGTCTGTCCCGCATGTAGACGACGTGTGGATGGCGCGGAGGCAAATAACCGTTGAGCGCATTGGCGCCGACGGCTTCGGCGTACCCCGCCCGAAACTCCAGTGGTCCAGCGGCCACGCCCCCGCCGGCGGCCAGGCTGAGGATCTGCGCGCCGAGCCCGATGCCGATGACCGGCTTCTCCAGCATGAGGCACGTCCGCGCAAGTTTGACCTCCTGCGCGAGACCCGGCACGATTCGCTCGCCTGCCGTTCCCCAGGGCCCACCGCCAAGCAAAATGAGGCCGTCCGCGATTGCGTCCGGATGGGGGAGCTTCCCGTTGGAAGCGAAGGGACGGTGGTAGGCGAATCGGATCCGCCGACCCTCGAGATGATCCTCCATCAGGCCGAGATATTCGGCCGCAGTATGCTGAATGACGGTAATCGACTTCATTAAGACGGGCCATCCGAGGCGGACGCGACGGCAGCGTCGATAGCGTCGGCGAAATCCTTCCATGTGGCGGAAAGCATGCCAATTTGCGCGGAAGCGAAGAAACCCTCGACCCGTGCGTTCACCGCGTCGATTTCGACGCCGCGCAGATTGGCTTCAAGATCGAGAATCGTGCGCGGCGGAGTAACAAAGAAGTCGCCGGTGATAAGGACCTCTCGTATCCGATGCCCCTCCAGCCGGACGTGCGCGGCGATCGTGCCGCCGCTCCCTGTGACGCTCGCGCTGAATACGCCGGCCCGACGCTGCGGATCGTCGATCTCCTCGATAAATTCATCGCGTCCGATCTCGTCATCGAAGAGTTTCTGCGCCAACGCTTCCTCGGCCTGTCCAATCGCGCCGGCAACAGGATCGATATTCAGACGACGGGAGAACGCCTGCAGCAGCGTCTGCTTTATGTGCGGCACGCTAGGGGTCGAATCGCCCAATAACTGTCGCAATGTAACGATGCGTCGCTCGGCTGAGTCGAGCGCGCGCTTGACGAGTTTTTCCTGAGGAACATTGAGGACATCGAGCATCGTGCGCGGATCCATGTCCACGAGAATCGTGCCCTGGTAGAAGATTGTGTCGCCGTCGAAAAAGCCGCCCGTTCCGCTGATCTTGCGTCCGTCGACTTCAATGTCGTTGCGGGGCCGAAATCGTGCCGCGACGCCAAGGCTCTGCAAGCCTGCCGCGGTCGTCTCGCACAGACTCCGAGCCACTTCGCTCAAAGCGCCCAAGTCCAGAGTACGACGATGAAACAGAAGTTCAAAGCCGAATTGTCCTTCGTCCATATAGAGCGCGCCGCCGCCGGTAATCCTGCGCGCGACGCCAATTCCGTGGCGGCGACAGTGATCGAGCCGCACTTCGCGCGACAGCGCCTGATGCCTGCCGATCAGAGCGGACGGGCGAAATTGCAAAAATCGGATCGTGTCCGGTATCGCCCCCTGCTTGTGCAATTCAATCAAGGCCTGATCGAAGGCGATATTGATCCGGCCCTCGCGGACGCCTGTGTCGATGACGCGAAATGTCGGCTTCACTCCTAGCTCTTTCGCTCGAGATCAAGCTGACGTCGGATTTTCGCGACGTCCTTCTTATTGGGCGGGAAGGGAAAGCTGGCAATGTTGCTCGGCGGCGAATCTCCGTAAGGCCTGTCGCAGGCGGAAATATCCTCGGCGAATTTTCCCGGGCAACCGGACGTTCGAAATGCGACCGCCTTATCGATGATGGCGTCGCGCTCACTCTCGGAGACGCCGTAGTCGACAATGCGTCCCGTTTCGTCGAAGCGCATGTTCTCGACCCGCCCTCCGGCGTAGTCGATGATGTAGCGCCCGAGCTGCACTCGGCGCCATTGGTCCCTCGGCGTCGCCGGCAGATGGTCCATCAGCGAGCCCTTTTCCGGGAAAAAGCAGAACATGTGGCTGTGGCCGCCCATGTCGACGAGACGCTGCACCAGCGTCAGAACGTCATATTCGGTCTCGCCCATGCCGACGATGATATGCGCGCCGAATTTCTGTGGACCAAAAATGTCGTGGGCGTCATTGAGAATTTCCCAATATTTGCGCCAGGAGTGCGGCGAGTCGACGCCCTTGCCGCGCGTCCGATCGAAGAGCTCCGGGGTCGCCGCGTCGAGCGCAACCGTGAAGATATCGGCGCCCAGATCACGCAGGCGCGCGACATCGGCGCGCTGCATCGTCGTCGGGTTCGAGAGAATCGAAACCGGGATGGCCTTCGGGTCGATCCGGTCCGTCCAGGCTTTGAGAACTCCGACGGTGTCTTCGTCCGATCGGGGATGCGTAATCATCGAAATGCACATGCGGTGGAAAGGGCTGTTCGCGCCGTCCCGCGCGACCCTGTCGATAATGTCCGCCATAGGCACAGCCGGCCAATCCACGCGAATGAAATTGCGATCCGCGTAGTCTCGTTCGGCCTCGCGATGACGAGCCAACCCGCAATAAGCACAATTGGCGCGGCACCCTTCGGGATAGGTGAGTAGAAGGTTCAGGCAACGCGTACAGCCGCATCGATGCATCTTGCCTTGCATGACGCCCAGCGTGATCGCTGCCGCCGTCGACATTTGCACGTAGTCGGGCGAACGCATTTGTGGCGTCTGAATATTGTAATTTGGACGATAAACGCCTTTCGGAGCGACGGCGCCCGCTTTGACCGACGCTCCATTCCTTCTGTCTTTCGGCGTCGGCAGAGGCGCCCGCGGCTCCATCATCGCCGGCGCATTGAAATCGGCCCCAGAGGTCTTTGTCAGGGGAGGAAGGCGCGCTTCCGGCTTGAGACAAGTCATGCGCAATGCCTCTTCGTCGTATCGATACGGTCCGCCCTGAGCGGCGCCCAATATTCGGGAAATGCGATCCAACCCCGGCGTATATCGTTCAGGTTCGGAATTGCGGAATTGGCGCTGCAAGCCAAGAGCTCCCGACGGCGGGCGACCGCCCGATCCAACGACGGCCCGAACAGATCGTTCAATTCGTCCGCATAGTCGGAACCGGCGTGCTTCGCGCCCCGGTGCAGAGCGACCGCAGCCGCGCCTGCCATCGCCCCGGATTGGACGGCCGAAGCGATGCCGGCCCCCGTGACCGGGTTCGTAAGACCCGCGGCGTCTCCCGCCAGAAGCACGGAACAACCGCCACACTCGCCGAGAGCCCGCAACATACCCCCGACGGCAATCGCGCCGCCAGTCAAGGCGAGCCGCTCTGGCCCAACACGGCCCTCCTGAACCAATCGGGAATGCAATTGGTCCAACAGCGGCTTGAGCCTATTGCGGCACGGCGGCTCCACGCCAAGGCCGATGTGAGCGACGTCGCCTTTCGGGAACAGCCAAGCGTAGCCGCCGCGAAATTCCGGATAAAGAAATATATCCGTCGCCGAATGGGAGCCGCGAAGTGGAACTGTTATCTGGCGGGTTTCGACAAACTCCGTGTTTCGGGCGCCGATCGCCCGACCGGCGACCGAACGAGGCCCGTCTGCACCGATCACGATGGGAGCCTCAAGACGCCGCCCATTGCTCAGGCGGACGCCGCCCGCATCGAAAGCCGCGACGCCGGAGCCGAAGCAAATCTCGGCGCCGGCCCGTCCGGCCTCGGCGACCAGCATTGCATCGAATGTGGCGCGATCGATCATCGATCCGCGAAAATCATCCGTTATGTTGGGCGCCGCAGCGCTGACGTATGTCACCATCTGACTTATCGTCTGCCGCGTCGGCCGCGTCAGATTTGCGACTGAACTCGCTAGAGGCCCCGGCACGAACTCCGCACACTGCACCGGCAAGCCGGCGGCGCGCTTGTGATCCACCGCAATGACCCTCAAGCCAGCCCCGGCGGCGCGAATCGCCGCACTCGCCCCCGCCGGTCCGAGACCTATAACGATCAGGTCGGCGCGCCGTGAATCCGTCATGCCGCGCACGAAGCAAGCGTGGGCGAATCGTCGCCTAGCTTAATTGAGCAGCACGTATGCTGCTGACTGAACGGGCGATTGATGGCCTTGGCGACGGCCACCGCGCCCTCCGCGGGGAAAGCGATGCCGTCAAGGCCCGCCATCACGGCATAGGCGTCCGTGACGCGCTTGTGGATGCCGACGGGGCGAGCACAGCCCAGCAGAACCGGGCGGTCTGGCAGACGCTCGCGCGCCGCATGAAATATTCGCCCGATGTCTCCGGTCCTCGGCGTCGCGAACATCCCTTCGCGCCCGTAAAACGGCATCACCACGACAAGCACGAGCGAATGGACGTCGTGTCGGGCGACAATATCGATCGCGTTGGCTTCACCCAGGATGCGTCCGTAGTGAAGTCCGATCACGATATGCGGGACGACTTGCATGCGAGTCGAACAAAGCGCCGCGAGGGTCGCCTCGAAATCCTCCACGCGGCGATCGAGGCGATAGACATTTCTGACCGTATCCTGCGCGCCGATTACGTCCATCATCGCCGTATCGACGCCGGCGCTTGCCATTTGGCGTGCGCGCGACTCGTCGAGCAACGCCGAATGAATGGCGACCTTGAGGTACGGAAAATCACGCTTGAGCTTCTCTATTACCGGGTAATATCGTTCATACCTGATTTCATTGCGCCGGTTCGAGCCGCCCGACAACAAGAAGCCCTGCAAGTCCTGCAGCAGCACGAGATCGCGAACCTTGCGATCGAGCATTTCTGGATTCGTCGCCGGAATCATCGGCTCCAGAATCTTCGCCTGACAGTGATCGCAATCCAGCGCGCATGCTCCCGCCGTTACGGAAAACGCCGGAAAGGAGTTCTTCGAACACCCCGCCAGCTCCTCGGACGCATATTCCTTGAAGGTAGGAGTCGAGAATCGAATTATTCGCGCGGGCCTCAGAGATGCGGACAGTTCGAACAGATCGACCAATGACGCGTCGATCTCCGCGTCCTCCAGCGCCTCGATCTGCCCGAGCTTGCCGAGCCAATCCATCGATCCCTCGCTTATGCGGGTTTCCTAATAAACAAAATGCCCCGAATTCCTGAAGAGTTCAAATGGTATTTTCGCCGATCGCCGACCCGACGCCTAGGCGAGGGCCTGGCGCGCCATATTCCGAATCTCGTCTCTGATACCGCCGGGGTTTGGCGGATCCTTCAGCGTCGTTAGCCACTCCGGTCGAATATCCTCATCATCGACGAGATCGCAGACGAGCCCGCGCAGCAATGTCCGAGCCGGCGCCGGAAGCTCCGTTGGAATCGCCTTGCCGCAGAGACGGCCCCAAAGGCCTGTCCAGGCGCGCGCGACCGTCCATGGGTTGTATCCGCCCCCACCGAGCACGACTGCGGCCGGGGCCAGCTCCGCAAACGCGGACGCTGCGCGCCATAGGGCGCCGTTGCTCAGATCCATTGTCGAAAGCGGATCCCCGTGAAGGCAATCCGCCCCGCAGGTCAGCACCATGGCCTGCGGCATGAAACGCCGTGCCAACGGAAGGAGAGATTCGTCGATCAGGTAGCAAAATTCGCTGTCGTTGATGTGGCGCGGAACCGCAAAATTGTGCGCGCGCCCCTCGCGGCGGTCGTCAGATCGCCCTGTGAAGGGCCAGCGACCCAACTCGTGGATGGACATCGTAACAACACGCTCATCATGGGCGAACGCATCTTCAACTCCATCGCCATGATGAGCGTCAAGGTCAACATAAAGAACACGCTCGAGCCCCGATTCAAGGCACGTGAGTATGGAGAACACCGGGTCGTTGAAATAGCAAAAGCCGCTCGCCCGGTCGCGCTGGCCGTGATGGGTGCCTCCCGCGGGATGGTAAGCTACGCGTCCTTCCAGCGCGAGCCTCGCCGCCAGGATCGATCCTCCTACCGAAGTCGCCGCGCGCTCGAAGAGACCGGGAAAGATTGGGTTCTCCGCGCCCCCGATTTGGTACCGCTGCCGATCCCGAATCGGCGTTACGCCGCTCGACTCGGCACGGCGCAGCGCCTCAAGATAGTCGGAGCAATGAAACTTGGCCAGTTCGTCCAAACTCGCGGCAGAGCTCGTGCGCCAAGCCCCGTCGAGCCAGCCCAAACTCCGGCACAGGTCCACCGCCAACTCGACCCGAGCAATGGCCAGCGGGTGATTGCATCCATAAGCGGAGCGCCGATACAAGTCGCTGCCAATGAAAATGGGCGACGCCCTGTCAGGATTGCCCTGAACTCTGGGATTGGCGGTCGGAATAATTCGAGCTTCCCCTTGACAGTAGCCGCGCGAGCATATTCAATTCCCCTAATACAGTAAAGCGCGATGATCGGCGGCACGCCGATGTGGGAGGGTTCGTCATGTCGTCAAACTCCGATGGCCAGGCCTCGAATGCCAAGCGAATGTCGATTATCGTAACCAAAGGCAGTTTGGATTGGGCCTATCCGCCTTTCATTCTCGCGACGACGGCGGCGGCGATGGGCGTCGACGTCACGATGTTCTTCACATTTTATGGATTGCCCCTCCTCCTGAAGAAGCTGGACCTGCAGGTTACGCCTCTGGGCAATCCGGCGATGAAAATGCCGATGATGGGCATGCATATGGCGATGCCAAATCTCTTGGGCGTTCTGCCAGGGGTTACGGCGGGCGCTACAACGATGATGAAGAACCTCATCGCGCGCAAGGGCGTCGCCTCGATCGAGGACCTGCGAGCGGCGGCCATCGAGTCGGACGTGAAGATGATCGCCTGTCAGATGACGATGGACCTCTTCGAATACAAGCTCGAAGATATGATTGAGGGTCCCACTCTTGGCGGCGCCGCGACTTACATGGAAGGCGCGCTCAAGTCCGACATCAATCTTTACATTTAATATCCCCGCGTTGCCGCTTCGCAATTGATTCTGTAGACAGGGAGACACCATGGCCGACCAAACGCTCGACGCGAAGGGACTGAATTGTCCCTTGCCCATTCTGAGAGCCAAAAAGGCTCTGAAAGACATGGCCTCTGGGCAGACACTGCAAATTCTGGCGACGGATCCCGGCGCGGTCGCGGACTTCCAGGCGTTCTGTCGGACGACGGGCAATGAACTCATAGACTCCAAGCAGGACGGCAAAGTCTTTACGTTCGTGATCAAACGGACGGCCTGAGCCGAGTTGCTGAAAGTATCGATCGGGGCGAACGACAACTGAACGAGCCGTGTTATCACTGACCAAATCGGACGCATTGGCGAGAAGACTCGTGGCCGAACACGACGTCCGGATCAGCGCGCCAAATGCCTTGAATATGGCGTGCGACGGCGCAGACAATGCGGCTTGCTTTGATACGGCGCCGCCTCCTCGGACGCCAATTTTGTAGCCAATTCCCCCGACAGTAGCGAAGGAACTCAAATGAAATTCGTATTTGGCCGGCGCGCCGCACTTAGGTCGATGGGTCTTGGCCTCGCCGCCGGCGCGAGTGTCTTCGCGCGAGCTTCGGCGGCAACCGCGCAGGTCCCCACGCTGCCTCCCGGCGCGGACACTTTGGCCGATCTCGTCGCGCGCCTAAGCAAGGCTCCGCGGCGCCGCGATTTCAATACCGTGCCGATGATCCTCACCGAGCCCGATCAATGGGATCAGCAGGCGCTCGCCGAAGTGATCGCGTATCGCGGTGGACCCAAGCAAGTTTGGGACAACGTCGACATCGCGGGGCCATGGCTCAATCTCATGCGGAATGCGCTCAACGCCCAGATTTGGTCGTTCCGACATCCGAATTTCTTGGTTGTGTCGGCGACGCACGCGACCGCCCATCTGGCGCTGCTCGATCAGGCAACGTGGGACAAATACCAGCTCACAAAACTGATAGGCGGAAAGTACGAACGCAACACGTTCCTCAATGAGCAGAAGGGCGCCGCCGCCAATCCTAAGGACTACGAGAATCCCGATGGCGTGTTCTCTCCTCACAACAACTCAATTCCCGCATTACAACGACGCGGCGTGGTGTTCTTGGCTTGCCACAACGCGATCTGGGAAACGGCGGAAAAGCTGATCGCCGCCGACGTCAATCCGGATAAGCTGGCTCTCGACGCCATGGCGGCCGAATTGACGAATCATTTGATCCCCGAGGCGGTGCTTTCGCCGGGCGCGGTCGGTACGTTGCCTGAGCTGGCCGCGGCCGGTTTCTCGTTCGCTAAGTAAGGCGAGACCGATGCGGCCGCACCTTGCGATAGGAATTCTCGCGGTCATCGCCGGGCTGTCTTTCAACGCGCGAGCAACGGCGGAAACCGCCGGTACGCCAAGCCAGGGCGCGGCCCCATCCCTGAAGCTGGATATCTTCCCGCCGTGGCAAAATGGCGCCAATACCGACGTCACCAACAAGGGCCTCGAGTTCACGGAACCCGACGCCGACAATCTCGCCGACTTCCATGGCGATCTCACCGATCCGAAACTCGTGCTTTACGTTGGCGGCAATTACTTTTTTGCGATGGCGCCGCTGGTGAAGAAGTTTGAGGAGCTTCACCCGGAGTTCAAGGGCAGGATCTATTGGGAGACCATCCCGCCAGGCCTGCTCGCCAGGCAAATCCAGGCAGGCGGTACGATCACATCGGGCAATATGACCTGGACCGTGAAACCGGACGCGTACTTCGCCGGGCTCATGAAGGTGAAGCAGTATGTTGGCGAGGGCATGCTTGTCGCTCCTGCTGTTCCCTATGTCACGAATACGCTGACGATCATGGTGCCAAAGGGCAACCCGGCGCACATCACCGGACTTGCCGACCTCGCCAAGCCCGGCGTGCGCCTCGTGATGCCCAATCCCAAATTCGAGGGCATTGCGCGTCAGATCAAGGCGGCGCTCACTCGCGTCGGCGGAGAGGCGCTGACGAATGCCATTTATGAGACCAAGGTCAAGGATGGCAGCGCCCTGCTTACGCACATTCATCACCGCCAATCGCCGATATTTCTCATGCAAGGCCGGGCGGACGCCGGTGTGACCTGGCTGTCCGAGGCTTTGTTTCAAGAGGAAATCGGCCATCCCATCGAACATGTCGACATACCCGAAGCGATGAACAGCACCGCGATCTACGCCGGAGCCGTGGCGGCCGGCGCTCCGCATCCGGAGGCGGCGAAGATGTGGCTCGATTTCATCCGCTCGCCGGACGGCCTGAAGATATTCGAACACTACGGCTTCAAACCCTACCAAGGTAAGGACGGCTGACCCGACGGTCTCGCTCCCTCCGCGGAGTCCATGGGCGCTCGAACGGGACTGGAGAAGGCGAGTAGAGTGGCGAGATGACAACGATCCGACTCATCTCCAGACTGTCTTCCGCTCTGCTTGGGTTCGTATATTTGGCGTCTGTTTCGGCATTCGCCGCGTCTCCGACGGATGCCGAGTTGGTTCAACGCGGCGAATATTTGGCTCGACTGGGCGATTGCGGCGCCTGCCATACTGCCGAAGGCGGCAAGCCGATGGCGGGTGGAGTCGAGTTCAAGGTTCCGACGGGGACAGTGTATTCGACAAATATTACACCGGACGCGAAAACGGGAATCGGCGGCTACAGCCTCGCGCAATTCGGCGCGGCGTTGAGAAGGGGGATCGCGGCGGATGGCCGCCATCTTTACCCGGCGATGCCTTACACGTCATTCAGCAAGATCTCCGACGAGGACGTCCAAGCGCTCTATGCTTATATGATCAAAGGCGTGTCGCCTGTCGATCACCCTAATAGGGAAATTGTTCTGCGCTGGCCGTTCGGCATGCGGTGGTGGGCGCCTCTGTGGGACGCGCTGTTTCGTTGGGGCGTCGCCCTGTGGAACATGTTCTTTCTCGACGACCATCGTTTCGTCGCCGACGCCGCCAAAGATCCAAGCTGGAACCGCGGCGCTTACATCGTGGAAGGGCTCGGGCATTGTGGGACCTGCCATACGCCACGAGGTTTCGCGATGCAGGAAAAGGCCCTGCAAGACGACGGTCAGCACTACCTTGCCGGCGCGACCCTCGCTTCGTGGCGCGCCACAAGCCTGCGCAATTTGTGGCCGGACCCCGACATCGTCGAATTTCTGAAGACCGGCGCAAACAGTCACGCGGCGGCGTACGGCGTCATGACAGAGGTCGTTCACGACAGCACGCAATATTTTTCCGAAGACGATCTGCAAGCCGTCGCGCACTATTTACAAGCGCTTTCAGCACCCGCTGGGAGTTCGACGGGCGCGCCCGTCGTCGGGGCCACCCATGAACCTGCGGACGGTTTGTTTACGACGCGCGGCGGGCTGGGCTACGTTCAATTCTGCTCCACTTGTCATCGCCGCGACGGCCGGGGGGTCGCGGGCATCTTTCCCCACTCGCGCAAAACGGCGGGGTACTCGGGGAAGATCCGACTTCGGTAATCCATGTCGCCTTGACGGGCTGGACCGAAGCGGAGACCAGACAAAGAAGCCGTGTCTTCAGCATGCCGGAATACAGTTCCCTGTCCGACGACGAGCTGGCGGACATATTGAGTTTCGTACGGGCAAGTTGGGGGAATCGCGGCAAAGCGGTGACCGCGAGTCAAGTTCAGGCGATGCGTTCAGAACTTGACCCATCTTCGACGGCTCCGCCGCGATTTGCGACGCCACGGCTCTCGGCGTTGCTGTCCAGCGGCGACGCGGACGAGTTGGTGCTCGGCTTGCGACTCATGATGGATACAAACGATCTCCTGCCCGCCAACGTGGGCAACGCTCTCAGTTGCGCCTCTTGCCATCTCGGCGCCGGCACAATCGCCAACGCCTCGCCGTTTGTTGGCCTCACGGCCAATTTCCCCACCTATATACCAAGATCTGGGCGTGTCATTTCGATCGAAGACCGAATCAACGGTTGTTTCCTTCGCTCGATGAACGGGGCGGCGCTCGCGAACGATTCGAAGGAAATGCGGGCGATGGTGGCCTATATGAACTGGATGAAGGGAGACGCCAAGGCCAACGAAAAAATCGAGGGGCGCGGGTATGGCAAGGTCTCCCGAGCGATCAAGCCGAACGCCGCGAGGGGGCAAATTCTCTTCAAATCGAACTGCGCCGTATGTCACGGGGAGAGCGGTGAAGGTTTGAAGACCGCGAACGAAGGTTGGATATTTCCGCCGGTTTGGGGAGACGCCTCCTTCAACATCGGCGCCGGAATTGCCAGGACCTACACCGGGGCGTCATTCGTCAAGAGCGTAATGCCGATCGGTCACGGCCGGAATTTCCCGCAGGGTCAAGGCGGACTTTCTGAGCAGGACGCGGTCGATATCGCGGAATTCTTCACGCACCAGCCACGTCCAGATTTCCCCGACAAGGCAAAAGACTGGCCGAACGGCGGCAAGCCGCCGGATTCGAGGTACTAGCCGGGCTCGCGTAGTCGGAATCACCCCCGCGTCCGATCCGGCTTCGGCCCCGAACGCGGATGAAAACGGCAAATAGGCCAATACCGTTGGCCAATCCAGACCACAGGAGCAACACGAGATGTCCACATATGCAGTTCGCGTCGTCTCGGATCGCGTCGGGTCGCGTCCGATCGATTGGACGCCCTATCTGGTCGGGGTGGGGCTTGGGATCCTTAGCTGGATCGCCTTCGCCGTCGCGAAAGACCCTCTCGGCGTCACGACCGCCCTCTCTCGCGTCGCGGCGCCCATCGCGTCGCCGCTGATCGGAGCCGAGGCTGTCGCTACAAATAGCTATTGGAGTACGATGCCGTTCGCCTGGGACTACGGCGTATTGTTCCTGGTGGGAACAATGGCGGGCGCGTTGGCGTTGTCGCTCATGACGGGAACCTTCCAAATCGAATTTATGCCTCGCTTCTGGAAGGAGCGTTTCGGCGGATCCATCTCACGGCGCTTCGTCGCGGCCTTCCTAGGCGGCGCCGTGATGATGTACGGCGCCCGGCTCGCTGGAGGATGCACGAGCGGCCATGGCCTCTCCGGCGGACTTCAGCTCGCATTGTCGAGCTGGGTGTTCCTGCTTGTCATGTTCGCGAGCGGCCTCGTCGTTTCCTCTCTCGTATTCCGCAAGTGACGGAGAGAGAGGCTATGTTCACGGGAAGCTCCAGTCTCATTCTCGCCCTTGTCATGGGCTTCGCCTTCGGATGGCTCTTGCACCGGGGAAAATTGACGAGTTGCAACGTCATCGAGGGGCAATTTCGCCTGACTGACTTCACGATGCTCAAGGTCATGGTCCCCGCGATCGTAGTGGGCGGCCTAGGTGTTCTCGTGCTGTTTAACCTCGGCGACGCGAAGTACTATATTAAGGACGCCAATATGTTGGCCGTCATACTCGGTGCGGCGCTGTTCGGGGCCGGCTTGGTGTTTTACGGCTACTGTCCCGGCACAGCGATCGCTTCAATTGCTACCGGCAGCGTACACGCGCTCATCGGCGCCTTTGGCATGATTTCGGGCGCAATCGTTTACGCGCTCACGTTCGAGTGGGTGAAGACACACATCTTGAACGTTTGGGCCTTTGGTAAGGTCCGCCTGCCCGACATGACCGGCATACCCGATCCCGTCTGGCTGCTTGGGTTGGCGGCGGTGGGCGCGGTCTTTTTCTTTTGGCTTGAAAGGCGGAATGCGCGCGCCGCGTAGTTGAGCGCTCTTGCGCAGAAGTAGGCGGGGTCAACCGCCTTATTCGGAGACGTTTCGGACGCCTGGATCAACTGGACCCCGGATTTGTGATAATTGGCCAAGGTGTGAAATGTCCTGCACTGTGGCAACCGATCGAGCGAGTAATGACGAAGTCACGCAACAAGTTTGACGCGGCGTTCAAGGCGAAGATTGCGCTTGGGGCGGCTTGTTGATCCAGTCCGACGCCGCGGCGTCCGTCGCGGTGGCGACGATCTTCTCGCTTGGTCTGGCTTCAAGCAGAGGCGCGCTCGTATTTCGAAGATCGGCAATCGAAACTTGCGCAAACTTCTCATGGGGGCGCATGCGCTGTTTCGGCGTGCGCATGCGTATGGCGCGCAAAGCTGCTCGGGTTGTGGCGTCTTTGGCGATACCGTCATCGATAATGATCGTAACGCGTTCCTTGACGTCGATACGCGCGATCATCGAGATAGCGCCGGCGCTCGCGTTCGATTGCGGCGAACTCCAGATCGCAAATTTGCTTCAGTTCTGCTTCCTAGATCTCTGCCTGTCAAATGATGTCCTCTTTGTAAACAATGACCCGGATCGGCGCCGTCTACGACGCCGCCGATCGCCAATTCCGGCCGCATAGGCGCACCGATTTTGCGCGCGAAGACGAGATCGACGGGCGCCCGCGACGCGGGCGGCGACGGCTGAGACCAGCGCTGCGCGGCAGTGCGAGTATGACCAGATTTTGGCCTCCATAATTGCTTGAGCGCCTTTATCAACTTCTTTCGGGCCTGGAATGTGTTCTTGACCGTCACTGCAGCCTATTTCGATTGGGAGCGCGCCCAATGACGCTTATCGCGACGCATCGGCGCTCGCATCCATCCCGAGGTAGCGCTCGAGCCATCGCGCGGCTCGGTCAATGACCATTTCCAACGCGCCCGGTTCGGGAAAGAGATGGCTCGCGCCGGGAACAATCTCGAGCGCCTTTGGTCCGCTCAGCCTGGCCAATGCTCGCTCATTGAGTTCGATCACGCCGTAATCGGCGCCCCCCACGATCAGCAGCGTCGGGGTGTCGACTCGATCAAGAACGGGCTCCGCAAGATCCGGCCGTCCGCCTCGGGACACCACCGCGCCGATACGTCGGCCGAGCCGCGAAGCTGCGACGAGCGCCGCAGCGGCGCCGGTGCTTGCCCCGAACAATCCGAACGCCATACGATGGAATTTCGGGTCCCGATCGAGCCATTGGACGGCGCCAGCCAGCCGGTCGGAGAGCAGCGGAATGTCGAAGACGTTCGCGCGGTCGGTCGCTTCGTCGCTCGTCAGAAGATCGAAGAGCATAGTCGCCATGCCTCTTTGGTTGAGGGCCTCAGCGACGATCCTGTTGCGCGGACTGAAGCGGCTCGAGCCGCTTCCGTGCGCGAAGGTCACGAGTGCGGAGGCGCCGTGTGGAACGCTCAAGGTCCCGCCAAGCCCAAGTGGGGAGATGATCACTTCGCGGGTTTCGATCACGTCGACTTTTACCTTCCCCCTTGACGATCGCATAAGTTCGAAGCATAGCCGTCCGCTCCAACCGAGCATTTAAGCCCTAATCGGCACACCCCAATTGACCGGCGTCAAAAGCCGTTCGTTTTCTAACTGCCGGTTTCGCCCATTTGATCCATATCAGCAAAACCGAAGCCTCGTGGGGCCGAACATTTTGGCGGCCCCCCGGGCGACCCAGATCCAGGTCTCGATCGTCATAGCGCGGCGTTCGCGTTCGGACGGAAGTTGGCGAAGCGGTCACTCCGTCAATTCCCGAGCCTGATCTCCGGGCCGAGACGATTGCGCCAATGCGTTGACGCCGTTGAGGCGGAAGCCCGCGAAAATCCATGTGGCTCGCGGCGACGATCAATCAAACCGGTGGCACATCAGGGCCAAATAGCGCGATTGCGCTACGCGGCGCCACGAGTCCTCACACCTCGATCAGCGCTTTTATGACGCCAGATTCGGGGCGCGCCCAAATCGGGATCGCGCCTACCGCCTCGTCAATGGCGCCACGATGCGTGGCAAGCGCTTTGTCGGGCACAGCCCCTGAGCGCAAGGCGTCGATGACGACCTCAAAGTCTTCGCGGGTCGCGTTGCGACTGGCGAGCAGCGTTGTCTCACGCTTGTGGAACTCGGGATCGTCGAAGGCGATGAGGCCGCGTACGATCGACAGGAAGAGATAGGCTCCACCGTGGCCGACGAGGGCGAAGCCCGCCTGCATCGCCGCGGGGCTGCCCGTCGCGTCGATGACGGCGTCGAACAAGTCGCCGTCCGTGGCAGCCGCGAGGCGGTCATTGAGGTCCACGCCGCCCGGATGGGTCGCCGGCACGCCTAACTCTTCGGCGACGAAGGCAAGCCGGCGCAGATCGAGGTCGGCGACGTGGACCTCCGCGCCCCGAGCCTTGGCGAAGATCGTCGCCGCGACGCCGATCGGCCCTGCGCCGACGACGAGGATTCGGCTTTCCGGCCCGACCCGAGCGCGCCGCACGCCGTGGGCGCCGATCGCCAGGAACTCGAGCATCGCCGCCTGATCGAACGTGAGGTCGCCGGCCGCGATGACGTTGCGCTCGGGAACGCCCACGAATTCGCAGAGGCCTCCGTCCTGATGGACGCCGAGCACGCTCAGGAACTGGCAGCAGTTGGTGAGGCCGCGCGCGCAGGCGCGGCATCGCCCGCAATAGAGGTAAGGCTCGATGGCGACACGGTCGCCTGCTGTGAAAGCGCTCTCCTTCGGCGCCTCGACGACCTCGCCGGAAAGCTCGTGGCCGATGACACGGGGATAAGTGAGATACGGCTGGTCGCCGTGATAGATGTGGTAGTCGGTGCCGCACATGCCGACGCGCCGGATGCGAATCAAGACATCGCCTTCGCTGCGGACGGGCTCGGGGCGGTCGATTAGCGTCAGGCGGCCAGGCTCGTCGCAGAGAATGGCTTTCATCGGTTCCTTCTCCCCGCGCGGTCAGTCGGTCACCTGGCGACGGGCTTCCTGCGGCAGGTCGTCGATCATGGTGAAAATCTTGTCGAGATGGTCAACGAGCGCAGCTTCGGCGGCGGGCGCGTCGCCGGCGTCAAGCGCGTCGAGGATGGCGAGATGCTCGGCGACGACGCGCGGCAGGCGGGTCGGCGAGCCGGAGAGGCGGATCAATCGGGTGAGCCTCGACTTGGCGGCGAAGATCGTCGCCCACACCCCTTGGCGGTCGACGAATTCGGCCAAGAGCGCATGAAAGCGCTCGTCGGCGGCGTGAAAGCCGTCGTCGTCGCCGGCATCGATCATCGCCGCCTGACGCGCGACGACGGAGCGCGCCTGCCGGCTCTTCTCCTCGCTCCAGACCTCGGCGACCTCCCTGAGCAGCACGACTTCGAGCGCGCGACGGACGAAATGGCTATCGCGGATGCCCGACAAGCGCACCGGCGCCACAAAGCTGCCCTTCTGGGGGAAGACATCGATGAGCCCCTCTTCGGACAGCCGCTGGATGGCGGCGCGGATTGGCGTGCGCGATACGCCGAACTGGCGCACGAGCGCGTTCTCGCTGATCGCCTCTCCAGGTTCCAGTTGCACGGCGACGATCGCCGCGCGCAGCGCTTCGTAGACCTGTTCGGCCACCGGCCTGCGCCGGTCGATGCGCAGCGTCAGCGAGGCAAGGCCCGCCGTGGCCGCCTGAGGCCCTTTCACCGCGAGTGACATGGCGCGCGCCGCTCGATGGTCCCTCTCCTCCCCCCGCGCGCAACGTACTGTCGCAACAGATTTCATTTGCGCGTTGCATACTTGTATACTACTTTGACCTGAGACCTTGCAAGTCGCATCGGCTGCACGCCGCAAGCGAGCCTCAAGGCGAATTCGAGGGAGGAAAAACAGATGTCGATACGGTCGGTAATCTTGACCTGTGCGACTGTAGCGCTGATCGGCGCGGTAGGCGCGGCGCGGGCGGACAGCACAAGAGTCGCGCTCGTGCCCGGGGGTCCGCATCCCTACTTCGCCGCCTGGGAGCAGGCGGGCAAGGACGCGGTGCGCGACTTCAAGCTTGCCGCCGCGGACTACAAGGTGCCGCAGAAATGGGAGCTCACCGAGCAGAACAACCTGCTCGAGAGCCTGCTGACCCAGGGCTACAACGCCTTCCTCATCTTCCCCGGCGATCCGGTCGGCTCGGTTTCGACCGCAAACGAACTCGCCGACTTCCGGCGCGCCGGTCATTGCGCTGGCAGGCTGCCTCAAGGACCCGTCGAAGGCCGCCTTCTGCTTCGGCACGGACACCGGGAATTCCGCCTATCTCGGAACCAAGGAGTTGCTGAAGGGCCTCGACGGCGCCAAGAAGCGAATCCTGCATCTGACCGGCTTCCTCGTCGACCCGAACACGCAGCTGCGCATCGACGCAGTCAACAAGGCGGCGCAGGAAGGCGGCGCGACCGTAGTGCAGACGATCGCCGACATTGACGCCCCCGGGCCGGCGGAAGAGAAGATCAACGCCTATCTCGCCGCGCACGCGGCCGACGTCGACGGCATCATCACCACGGCCTGGATTCCGGCGGTGGTCGCCTCGAACGCGCTGCGCAAGATCGGCGACAAGCGCATCAAGATGGTCGGCATCGACCACGACAAGGTGGTGCTGCAAGCGATCAAGGACGGCTTCGTCATGGGCACGATGCTACAGAACCCCTACGGCCAGGGCTATATCGGCTCCTTCGCCGCGGACAAGCTGCGCAACGGCTGCAAGGTCAAGGCCGACGCGCCGTGGAAGTCGAATGCGCTGACCAAGCGCTTCATCGATTCGGGCACCGTCTTCGCCGGCCCCGCCGACGCCGAGGACTACGTGCCGAAGATGCAGTCGATCACCAAGACCATCTTCGCGAGCTTCGAAAAGACCTATCTCGATTGCCCCAGGTAAGGCAGGTTCGGCGCGGCGCGGCCTTGCTCGAGGCTGCGCTCGCCCGGCTCTTTCCCAATGGACGCAATAGCGGCCCGCCGCTCACAAGGCCCGATGCTTGACGCCAAGACTGCCGCCGCGCCCGATCCGGTTGACGACGCCGAGGACTTCGCGCCCTATGCGCCCGCCGCTCCGTGGACGCGTGTTTTCCTGACGAATGAATTCGGTCTTGTCGTCCTCATCGCAATCTTCGCGCTCGCCTTCCGCCTCGCGACGCCCGGCTTCGCCTCGCCCTTTAACCTCTTTGCGATGGGCCGCGCGGCCGCGGTCAACATCGTCGTCGGCGAAGCGATGATGGTCGTGATCGTCACGGGCGGCCTCGATCTCTCGATCGGAGCCGTCGGGGTCTCGGCGGCCATGGTCTGCGGCTGGCTTATCCAGGTCGTCGGCCTGCCCTGGCCGCTGGCGCTTCTGGGCGGGGTCGCGATGGGCGCGGCGCTCGGGCTCGTCAACGGCTGGGCGGTGGTGCGCACCGGCCTCCACTCCTTCATCATCACGCTCGCCAGCATGAGCATCTTCTTCGGCGTGATGATCTTCCTGACCCACGCCGAATCCTACCGCGGCATCCCGCAAGCCATCTCCACTTTCGGCTCGATGCGGCTGTGGGGCTTCCTGTCGCCCCTCCTCATCATCGCCATCCTGGTGACGATCGGCCTAGCCGCACTCTATCGCCTGACCGCGCTCGGGCGGGAAATGCTGGCGGCCGGCGCGGGTCCGCAGGCGGCCGAACTCTCGGGCGTGCGCGTCGGGCGGATCATCGTGATCTGCCACGCGCTGACCGGGGCGCTCGCCGCGATTGCGGCGCTGATGCTGGTCGCGCGCAACGGGGCGGCGATCCCCTCGATGGCGGGGCAGCTCGGGCAGGACTGGTTGCTGCCCGCCTTCCTAGGCCCTGTGCTGGGCGGCACGCTCCTGACCGGAGGGCGGGCCTCGCCGCTCGGCGCCTTCCTCGGCGCGCTGCTCGTCACGATCCTCACGAACGGATTGCTCCTCCTGCAGGTCGGCGAGTTCTGGGTTCAGGCGATCCTCGGGCTCCTCCTGCTTGCCGCCGTCCTGATGGATCAGGCGCGGCGGGTTTTCCTGACCAGCCGGAGAATGGCGTGATCGGGGCGCTGTCCCGCCTCGGCCGCGCGGACTGGTTCGGTCCCGCTCTGGTCACTGTCCTCGCGGTCACCCTCTTTGGGGCGTTGCGGCCGGCGTTCTTTTCACCGCTCAACATTCAGGTGCTTCTGCTTGCAGTGGCGATCAATGCGCTCGTCGCCTATTCACAGATGATCATCATCGCCATCGGCCAAATGAATCTCTCGGTCGGCGCCATTGGCGGCCTGGCCGCTATCTCCTTCGCCGGCATGATGGAAGTCTGGGGATTGCCCGCGCCGCTCGCCGCCCTACTCGCACTCCTGATCGGCCTCGCCGCGGGCGTGATCAACGGCGTCTTCATCGCCGCAACGGGCATTTCCGCCTTCGTCATCACACTTGCCAGCTTGTCGGTGTTCAAGGGGATCAATCTCGGCATCACCAAGGCGCAGCCGTTCTACAACGTGCCCGCGATCGTCAAGGCAGCGGGCGCCACGACATTCCTCGGCCCGCTGCCCTGGTTGATCATCCCGACCGCCCTCGTCGCGGTCGGCCTCTGGTACATGCTGAACCACCAAGCGATCGGCCGCTTTGTCCTGGCCGTCGGTGGCAACCGCAACGCCGCTGAACTCTCGGGCATCCGGGTCGGCTTCGTTGTCGTCGTCGCGCACGCGCTCTCGGGCCTCATCGCGGCGCTCGCCGGCCTGCTTCTCGTCGCGCGCTTACAGATCGGCCAGCCGACCATCGGCGAGGACTGGCTTATTCTCTCCTTCGCCGCGCCGGTGATCGGCGGCGCAGCGCTGAGTGGCGGCCACGTCAGCGTCTCGGCGACCACCCTCGGCGTCGTCATCGTCGCCATCATCACGCAGGCGCTCGTCTCCTTCAACATCGACCCGTTTCTGGTGCAGGTCGTGCTCGGCGTGCTCATTCTCTGGGCGGTTGGGATTAACCGTCTGCGCGAAGTGCGCCTCGCCGCCACCATGAAGAGGGCGTGACCATGGCGCGACTGTTGTTCGAGGCGCGTGGCGTCAGCAAGGGCTTTCCCGGCGTGAAGGCGCTGCAGGGCGTCCGGCTCAGCATGCAGGCCGGCTCGATCCATGCGCTGCTTGGCGAGAACGGCGCAGGCAAGTCGACGCTGATCAAGCTGGTTACCGGCGTCCATCGGCCGGACGCGGGCGAACTCCTGCTTGACGGCGCGCCAGTGACGTTCGCGGGCCCGCGCGACGCGATCGCGCGCGGAATCGGCGTCGTGCATCAGGAGCGCAACCTCATCCCGCGCTTCTCGATTGGCGAGAACATCTTCCTCGAGCAACTCGCCAAGCGCCCGCTCGGGCGTATCGACTATCGCCGCATCCACGTCGAGGCGCGTCAGTGGCTGGACATGCTCGGCCTCGACGTCGATCCGGCGACGCCGGTCGGGGAGCTCAGCGTCGCGAAGATGCAGCTCGTCGAGATCGCCAAGGCGCTGGCGCTGAAATCGCGCATCCTCCTCCTCGATGAGCCAACGGCCTCGCTCACACCTTACGAGACCGTGACATTGTTCAAGGTGCTGCGCCGCCTGCGCGACGATGGCGTCGGAATGCTGTTCGTCAGCCACAAGCTTGAAGAAGTGCAGGAGCTCTGCGATCAGGTAACCATCCTGCGCGACGGCCGCAACGCATGCGACAGCCGCCCTCTCGCCGGGCTTGAAAGGCAGGACGTCGTACGGCTGATGATCGGTCGGAGCGAGCGGATCGCAGATTGGCCCGCGCGGCGCTTCGAAGGCGCCCCGACAGCGCTCTCTCTCGAGAATGTCTCGACCAGCCTCGGCCATCGCGACGTCAACCTAACCGTGCGCCGTGGCGAGATCGTCGGCCTATATGGCCTCGTCGGGGCCGGACGCACCGAACTCGCCAAATGCGTGATGGGCCTTCATCCGATCACCTCGGGCCGCGTGCTCGTCGACGGCAATCCGACCTCCATCCGCTCGGTTGCCGACGCCGTCCATCGCTATGGCGTCGGCTACGTCAGCGAGGACCGCAAGCAGGAGGGGCTCATCCTCATGCATTCGGTGCTGGAGAACGCCGGCATCACCGTCTGGCGGCGGCTTGTACGGCGCGGACGCCTCCTCACGGACGCCGCTATTCGCGGCAAGATCGGGCCGTACTTGCGCCGCCTCGAGGTGCGCGCCCCGAGCCTCGACCAGCTCGTCGGACACCTCTCCGGCGGCAACCAGCAAAAGGTCAGCGTCGCCAAATGGCTGGCGGCCGAAGTCGGCGTCCTCATCGTCGATGAGCCGTCAGTCGGCATCGACATCAAGACCAAGGCCTATCTGCACGACCTCCTGCGCGGTCTCTCCGATGACGGCGCCGCAATCCTGCTTATCACCTCCGACATGCCGGAGATGATTGCGCTCGCTGACCGCATCGTGGTGATGAACGATTATCGACTCGCCGGCGAGATCGTGAACACGCGCGACTATGCCGCAATGAGTCAGGCGATCATGGGCTATATTCACCGCGTCGCGGCCTAATGCCAAGACTCTTTCGTCAGGCCAGCGGCGACGGTTGAGCGTACAATAGGAACGCGAACCGCCACCCTACGCTCTCAATGATTATTGAGGTTCTTCGCGCCCTTGACGCGAAATGAGCTCTTGGTCGCTTCTTCGGCTCTAGAAGTCCTTCCGTTGGATTCCGGGCTCGGTCTCAGGACAGCGGCTTCCTCATGGCCTCGACGTCGATTGGGCCGCGCTCACAAAGACCGCGCTTGCCGTCGTCCGATGCGCGCCTTCCCCCGTTCGCGCGGCGCTCCCGCGGGGTCCGCCGAGGCGCCCTCTCGCTTGGACCGCCCAACGTCATTGCGGGCATTCGATCCGCGAGAGGGGTCTCCGGTTGGCCGGACCCAGTATCGAGTTGATTGCCCCGGCCCGCGAGTGCGGCCAGGCCAACCCTCAATGCCCTGTCCGGTCGATGAATACGGCCCCTACCCTCCTGAACAATGCAGCGCGCGCGATTGGCTCGGCCCTGCAACGCTCGTTCTTGGCAGGCGGGACTCGTTGCGCTCAGCAGATTTCGCGGATCGGAGCGGACTCGCGTTCGCGCTTTCGAACATCGGCATTCCATTTTGATTATCGAGATTGGTTTCAGTCGTGATGAAACACTTCTTCGGCCATCACCCACCATTCGTCCGCCTTGCGGCTGGCGAGCGGCGCCTGCATCGGGTCAGTGATCGCCCACCAGTCCCGCATCCGCGGATCGGCTTTCATCTCGGCGGCGTCAGCGGCCCAATCCTGGCCATGATACTCCCAGTAGGCGAACAACAGGCACTCCGGCTCGCGTACGAAGATGGTGTAGTTGCGGATGTTGCAGTCGGAAATCTTGGCCAGGATTTCCGGCCAGACGGCCGCATGAATCCGCTTGTACTCGGCGATCTGGTCCGACTTGACGCCGATCACCATGCCCATGCGCTTCATGCGTTCCCCCTATCGAAAGGTGCGGCTGAACTCTGGAAGGCTCTTGGCCTTCACGGCGTCGAGGTCCCAGTCGACGCCAATGCCCGGTGTCATTGGCGCGACCGCCATGCCGTTCTCGATCCGCAGCGACGACGTCGTCAGTTCGTCGATCTGCGGAATGAACTCGACGTATTTTCCGTTCGGAACCGCGCAGGCGAGACTGACGTGCAACTCCATCAGGAAATGCGGTGCGACAGGCATGTCGAACGCCTCGGCGATATGCGCTACCTTGAGCCATGGCGTTATCCCGCCGATGCGCGCGACGTCGACCTGCACGATCGAACAGGCCCTACTGGCCATATATTCACGGAAATGCCGAACCGAGTATATCGACTCGCCGACTGCGATCGGCGTCGTGGTTGCGCTGGCCAGCCGAACATGACCGTCAAGGTCGTCGGCCGGCAGCGGCTCCTCGATCCAGGCGAGATCGAGCTCCGCGAGACGACCCGCGCGCCGGATCGCCTCGTCGAGCGTGAAACCCTGGTTCGCGTCGGTCATGATCTCGTAACCGGGCCCGAGCGCGGTGCGCACTGCGGCAAGACGCCTATAGTCTTCCGAGACATGCGGGCGTCCGATCTTGATCTTCGAGCCCGTGAACCCCTTTTCGCGGGCGGCGAGCGCGTCCTCGATGAGCGCGCTCTCCTCGATATGCAGCCAGCCGCCCTCAGTCGTATAGAGAGGACGCCGGTCCGCGGCGCCGCCGGCGACCATCCACAGCGGCAATTCTCGCCGCTTCGCGCGCAGGTCCCAGAGTGCGGTGTCGATCGCCGCCAACGCGAGTGACGAGATCGCGCCTATCGTGGTCGCGTGCGTCGCATATTCCAGCTCGCGCCAGATCGCCTCGATGCGCTCGGCGTCCTTGCCGACGAGCCTCGGCGCAAGATGATCCGCCAACAGGCGCATCACCGACGAGCCGCCGGTGCCGATGGTGTAGCTATAGCCGGTCCCGGCCGCGCCGTCGCTGTCGGTCACGGTGACGATCGGCGTTTCCTGTGACACGAAGCTCTGGATCGCGTCCGTGCGTTTGACTTTCGGCGGAATGTCGACCAGTCGAAGGTCGACTCGTTCGATGCACGCCATCTCAGTTTCCCGTCGCCGTCGTATTGAGCATGCGCGCGATCCTGTCCCGGCCGCCGAAGGGGACAAGCACCAAGGTCTCGTTGCCAAACGGTTCGGTCACGAATTCCGCCAGATCCCGCTGAACGACAATTTCATGTTGGCGAGTTTTACTTGTCAACCGCGGTTTGTCGCTTTGTCCGCCGCGGGGTCGACGATGAGCTCCGCTTCGCCTGTCTTGAGGTCGAGAAAGTGAAAGCTGCTGGCGAGCGACAGCACCGCGCCGCGCTTCTTGCGCAAGGCCATCGAGCCGATTTTGGCCGGCACGTCCCAGGCGCGCACCTCCCGGCCGTCGACGGTACAGTGGAATGCGTTGCAACCGAAACTGTCGATGAAATAGAGCCGCGGCTCCTCCACTTCCCACAGCGGCCCTTCGTCCAGAATGGTTTTCGCGTCGATCAGAATTTCGATCTGCATAGCCTCCCACCGTCTTCCTTCAGCGATTGATTTAGCCAGAGAAACGAAGCTCCGGCAGGCCGCGCGCGCCAAGACCGAAAACAGCAAAAAGCGCGCCCGCCTCGCGCTCTCTTGGCTTCACGGTCGGCGTTAGAAGGCGACTCGATCGCCGCCCTTGAGTTCGAGGATTTCGCGTGCTTCGTCGGGGCTTGCGACCGAAAGGCCGAGCCCCTCGATGATCTGGCGCGCCGCCCGCACCTGCTCAGCATTGCTGCCCGCGAGCCGCCCCGGTCCCGACCACAGCGAATCCTCGAGCCCGACACGCACGTTCCCACCCATCGCGGCGGCCTGCGCGGCGATGGCCAATTGATTGCGACCGGCGCCGAGCACTGACCATTTGTAATGTCCTCCGAACAGGCGGTCGGCCGTGCGCTTCATATGCAGGACGTCCTCGGGATGCGGGCCTATCCCTCCGAGGATGCCGAACACCGTCTGCACGAACAGCGGCGGCTTGACGAGCCCGCGTTCCAGGAAATGCGCAAGGTTGTACAGATGGGCGGTGTCGTAACACTCGAACTCGAAGCGAGTCCCCGCGTCGCCGAGCGCGCGCAGCACGAACTCGATGTCTTTGTAAGTGTTGCGGAACACCAAATCGCGCGAATTCTCGAGCGCCTGCTGTTCCCACTCATGCTTGAAGGTCTTGAAGCGGTTGAGCATCGGGAACAGGCCGAAATTCATCGAGCCCATGTTGAGCGAGGCGACCTCGGGCTTGAAAACTTCGGCCGGCTTTACTCGTTCCTGCACGGTCATGTAGGGCGCGCCGCCGGTAGTCAGATTGACTACCGCTTTGGTCGCCTGCTTGATCCGCGGCAGGAAGCGCGCAAAGGCTTCCGGACTCTGATCCGGACGGCCAGTGCGCTCGTCGCGCGCGTGCAAGTGGACGATCGCCGCGCCTGCCTCGGCCGCGCCGATCGCCGCGTTGGCGATCTCGTCGGCCGTCACCGGCAAGTGAGGCGACATCGACGGCGTATGGATTGCGCCCGTGACCGCGCAGGTGATGATGACCTTGTTGCTCGAAGCCATATGGGCCCTCCCTTCCTTGTCTTTGTCCCTGCCTCAGCGTCCGATGTCCCTGTCGGCGCGCCGCTTGTGGGCGGCGAGAGCCATCAGGCGGCGATCGCGCCAGGACTGGCGCTCGCCGAGCTTGTCGGCCGGCAATCGCGCCCGCCGCTCGGCCTCGATCGTGTCCATCACCGGCCCGCTCCAGTCGACGCGCCATTGCGTCGAGGGGAAGATGCCGGAATAGATCTTCTGATAGCGCTCGGCATAGTCGCGCACGCCCGCCGGCGCATTGAGATCGATGGTCTCGAACGGGCCCATGAACGACCAGCGCAGCGCCAGTCCGTCGCGGATGCCGACGTCGACGTCTTCGATGCTTGCGTAGCCGTCCGCGACGAGGCGAAACGCCTCTTCGAGCAGCGCGCCCTGCAGGCGGTTCATCACGAAGCCGTCGATCTCACGTCTCATCACGATCGGCGCGTGTCCGGCGGCCCGCAGCAGCGCGGCGGCGCGCTCGACGATTGCGGCGTCGGTCCAGGGGGCGGGCACGACCTCGGCCGCCGGAATGAGGTATGGCGGATTGATCGGATGCACGACGAGGCATCGCGACCGGCCCTTGAGCCCTTCCGTGAAAGCTGACGGCAAGATCGCCGATGTAGAGCTAGCGAGGATGGTCTGAGGCGCCGCCAGCGCGTCGAGGCTAGCGAACATCTGGCGTTTGACCTCGACGTCCTCGGGCGTGTTCTCCTGCACGTACGCCGCACCTTCGAGGGCCCCCTCCAGGCGCGCGACGGGTCGCATGCGCACGCCGACTGCTCTCGCGGTCTCCCCGTTGAGCAGGTCGTACTGTTCGAGATCGGGCAGCAGCCGCTCGGCGTAGGCAAGGGCCTTCCCGGCGGCGGCCGGATCTTGGTCCCAAAGCGAGACGTCGAATCCGGCGCGGGCGAAGCTGATCGCCCAGGCGCGGCCGACGAAGCCCGAACCGACGATCGCCACTTTGCTCATATTGCTCTCCGCTCGCTTATGTGCGTCTGCTCGGACTTCACAAAGTCTCCACGTTGCCGTCCACCCCGAGCGACTGCCCCGAAATGTTGCGCCCGGCCGGCGACAAGAGGTAGGCGACGGTGGCGGCGACGTCGCCGGCGGTCACCATGCGACGCAAAGACACCCGGTCGAGATAGGTCCTCTCCATCGCCTCGTAAGTGACGCCGGTCTGCTTGGCGCGCGCGGCGATGACGCCCGTCATGCGCGGTCCCTCGACGATGCCGGGCAAGATGGCGTTGACGCGGATGTTTGCCGGGCCGAGTTCCTTGGCCAGGCTTTGCGTGAAGCCGATGACGCCCCATTTGGCGGCCGAGTAAGGCGTGCGGAACGCGTAGCCGAAACGCCCGGCCGCAGAGGAAAGATTGACGATCGCGCCGCCGCCAGCGGCCTTCAGCATAGGCACGCCATAATGCGCGCAAAGAAACTGGCCGGTGAGGCAAACTTCGATGGTGCGCCGCCAATCCTGCGGAAGGATGTCTTCGACTCCTCCGGTCGGCCCAGCGATTCCGGCGTTGTTGATGAGGGCGTCAAGCCCGCCAAACGAAGCCTTGACGTCGGCGAACAGCCGCGCAACCTCCACCTCTGAGGAGACATCCGCCTTTGTGCACGTCGCGCCGCGGTGAGCCCAGCGGTAGTCGGCGAGGAACTCGTCGGAGACGTCGCAGATATGGACGCGCGCGCCTCGGGCGATGAGGAGATCGCTGATTGCGCGGCCGATGCCCGAGGCGCCCGCGGTGACGACAACACGCATACCCTCAGCGAGGGCGAAGACGTCAGAGGGATCGCTCATGGGCCGCTCCAATAATCACGTGCGCTCTTCCCGTGACGCTTCGACGGCGACGAGAACAACGAGCCCGAAGACGATCGTTCGCGTTGCGTACCGCAGTGTGGCGCCAGCAAGCAGTGTCTGCAACGCCGACACCAGAAGCGCGGCGCTGAGCATGCGCCGCGTCGGATCCGTTGACCATGCCGGCAAGCAGAATCCCGCACAATCCGATGGTCCCACGGCGCCGAGAGGTCGAGACCGCCGGTGAGGATCACCGTCCCCTGTACAAGCGCGAGCACCGCCAGGAATGAGCTGAGGAGGTCAGCGAGTTGAAGTAGGACCAACTCGTCAGCGCGTGGCCGAGGCTTACCTGCGTTGCGATGACAACGACGGCGAAGCAGGCATAGGGCGGCAGTGAAAAGCGCAGCGCATCGGCGTTGCGAGCGAAAAAACGCAGGAGGTCGCGCTCGCGGTAAAATGGAATGGCCTCGCAAGCACCGGCAGGCGCAGCAAGCCGGCCTAGGCCTCGCGCTGCGAGGGTAGACGGCCTTCGGCGCGTGCTCCGAGTCGCAGGACGACATGCCGGATGCAGCTGGCGATCGTCGCGTCCCGCCGCAGTCCTTCCGCAGGAACCGCGAGGATCAAGATCGATCCCTCCACCACTGTCGAATAATGGGCCGACGCATTGAGGGCCAGAAAAGGCGCCGAACACCGTCCCGAACGGGCCACCACGGCCCCCGCCAAGCGTCTTGCCGCCGATGACGACCGCGACAAGCATCTGTACAAGCAACAGGTTGCCGATCAGCGGATCGGCCGAGCCAGTTTGAGCGCTGATGAAGGCTCCGGCGAGCCCGTAACAGCCGCCGCCGATTACATAGTCCATGAACCGGACGAAGCGCGTCGGCACTGCCACGGCGCGCGCCGATTCGATGTCGCCGCCGACCGCCTAGGCGGCTACGCCGAAATTCGCGCGCTTCCGCCAGGCCCAGAGCGCGAGCACGAGAATTTTGAGCGGCGTCGGTCTCGGCATCACCGCCTCGGCGAGGGCGGCGAAGATTTAGGATACATCCAGCTTCACCGGCCCGCGCGAGTTCGCCGCCGTTCTCGGGCTGACGCCCATACTGAACTCTTCCGTTGGCAAGCAGACGCTCGGGCGCATTTCGAAGATGGCCAATCGGAACTTGCGCGAACTGCTCGTCGTGGACGCGTGCGGTGCTGTTTCACCGTAAGCCCCACACCGACCCGCGGATGTGGGCCAAGAATTTGAACGACAAGAAGCCCTTCAAGCGTGAAGCCGTGGCGCTCGCCAGCAAGATGGCGCGCATCGCCTTCGCGGTCCTGCGCGGCAAGACGGTATATCGAGAAATTTCGACACATAGCGCGCCGGCTTGGGTTCGCGCCCGGGGTGCTCTCCGAGAAGCCTGCGGACTTGATTGACGAGCCTGACGCGATCGGCAACCAGGCGACTGCGAATCCGATGAACCGCTTGCGCCGCCAGCCGTTCGCCAGACTTGACCGGCACAAAGCGCATGTTTGGTCAGCCGACCAAACACGGTTGGGCCCGCCCCGCGCGCAAACGCATGCACGATCCGTCGCTGAGCCTGAGCGGCCTGTGCACGTCACGCGCGATGAGCGGCTTCGGCCGCAGCGAGCGCGCCCTCCAGATATCCGCCGAACTCCGAAGCGACCTCGGCTCCGGCGAGGGTGATCCGCTCGCCCCACGGCGACGGCAGATCGATCGGGCGATAGTCCGGATGCGCGTTGCCGTTGGCGTGGTCGGCCTCAGTCGCGGTGAAGGGTTCGATTGCCCAGTCCTGGATGATCAACTCGCGCGGCCGAGCGGCGTCGGCGCCGAACAGCGTGCCGAGCTGGCGCGCCACCAATTCCGGCAAGGCCGCGCGTCGTGCCTCGCGCAAAGCGGGCGGCCAGGCGAAGAAGCCGAACAGGGCGGCCTCGGCGGCGCCGGGGAGACTCGCGTCGTGGAGTTCGCCGAGCGGTCCCTCTTGGCTGAACGCGCTCCCCGACAGGCCGGCTTTGCGCCATACCGGACGATCGAAGAGCGCGAGCGCCTTGGCCTGGCCCGCCATCCAGCCAGGCGCGCCCATGAGCGCTGCCTGCGCGGGAGGCGGCAGGGCGGGGACGATCGCGATCTCGGCGATCAGCCGTGGCGGCAGGGCGAGCGCCGCACGCGCGGCACGCAGCGCCACCGGGCCGGACTGGGTTTCGGCGGTGACGGCGACGCCTGTTTCGGTCAGTGCGATGCGCCGGACCACGTGTTCCAGGTGGACCGCTCCTGGGGCAACGCCGGCGGCGACGGCTTCCACCAGCGCCGCGACGCCGCCAGTGACGCGCATGCTCGGCGGCTCCTGCGCGAATCCGTGCGGCAGGCGCTGCGTGCGCCCGGTGCGATCCTGATAGACAAAACCGCCGGCCTCCGCCTGATCATGAAGCGACAGCCCCGCCGCCTGCACCGCCCGGGCGATGCGCGGTTGGATGCTGGGCCAGACCCAGGCGGGACCGAGGTCATAGGCGCCGGCTGCAGAGCGATGGCTCAGCACCCGCCCGCCCACGCGCGCGCGCGCCTCCAGCACCGTCACCTCGGCCCCACGCTGCGCCGCTGCCCGCGCCAGCGCGAGGCCGGAGAGTCCGGCGCCGATGACGATCAGATCAGGCATCCGCGTCAGCCGAGATGGCCGGTCTTGCGGTAGAGCAGCGCGCCGCCGCGGCTTGCCAGTGTCAGGCTACTGCCGGGCGGCAGCCGGAGCCACGCGCCGGCACGGTAGCTGGCTTGGTCCATCGCCACATCGCCCTCGACGACGAAGAACTCGGCGCCGCGCGGCTCGATCTCGGCGCTGCCGGCATGGCCGGGCGCAAGCCGCAGCATCACCACGCGTTCCCACGGCGCATCAAATAGCACAGCCTCGCGCCGCCCCTGCCCAAGATCGCGCCAGAGCGCGGGATCGCGCGTATCGAGCCGGACTAACGCGGTTTCCTCGGGCGGCATCTGGCGGAGTTTGACGAGGATCACTGCGCCCGGCGCGCTGGAGGGCGTATGGTGCGAGCCGGGCGGGTTGCGGACATAAAACCCCGCCGGAAAATCGCCGGTCTCGTCGGAGAACACCCCCTCCAACACCAGGAACTCCTCGCCAGCGCCGTGGGTGTGGGGGGAGAAAACCGAACCCGGCGCGAAACGCACCAGCGAGGTGGCGCGGGCGACCTCGTCGCCGTCGCGCTCGAGCATGCGCCGCTCCACCCCGGACATGGGCGAAGCGACCCAGGCGAGCGTCGCGCTATCGACCGCGGCGGCACGAAAGCGATCGGCGTTCAACTGCATGGACAGGTCTCCGTCGGCCCGGGAGGCGGCCTCAACTATAGCCCGCCGACAATGGTCCGGGCGAATCGGAATGCGGCGCCAGTTTGAGCCACGTTGCTTGGTGAATGATCTCAGAAGGGAACCGGTATCTTGCGTAGCTGATTTTCGTCATCCGCTTAGCGACCGCGCCGCCGAGAGTACGGCAAGCCCAGGACGCCGTGACAACGCCCTTCGAGACCTTGCGCAAGGGCAAGAACGGCGCGATGAGCTGAAGGAGCCAGGAGATGTCGGAGGAGACAATGGCGTTCAAGATTGAGTCTTCCGCCTTTGCGCCAGACGCCGAAATCCCCATTCGCTGCACTGGCGATGGTCAAGACTTGTCGCCGCCGCTTGCCTGGTCGGGCCTTCCATCGAGAACGAAAAGTCTCGTCCTTATCGTCGATGATCCCGACGCCCCCGATCCGGCTGCGCCGAGGATGGTCTGGGTGCATTGGGTGCTTTTCAACATCCCGCCTTCCACGACGAGCCTTTCGGAAGGCGTGAGAACACTTCCGGCAGGAACCGGCGAAGGGTTGAACGACTGGAAGCGCACCGGCTACGGCGGTCCCGCTCCCCCGATCGGACGTCACCGCTATTTCTTCAAGCTCTACGCCCTTGATGACAAACTCCGCCTCGCGGGCGCGCCAACAAAGGCTCAGCTTGAGACAGCCATGCGCGGCCACGTCTTGGCTCAGGCGACGTTGATCGGGACATACCAGGCGCGCAGGTGATCGCCAATCTCCCGCGCCAACCCGGATTGGTCTCTGACGAATCGACACCAACCGGCCGTCGCCCTCAACGAGGCCGATGGTTCTGTGCGTCAAGTTCTGCAATGGGCGGTCATGTTGGACTGGCCTATGCAGGCTGAACGTTTTGGATTGCGGCGCTGAAGGAGCCGCAGTCTCCGGCCGCCAATCGAGGCTGTCAACGCGCCTGCGGCCGCGTCATAGCGGTCTCGCCGGGCGTCGTCGCGGCGACGTCCGCGGGAGGCCGCGGGGCGCGGGTTCGTCGGCGGTGGCTGATGACAAGTGCGGCGAGCGTCGCGAGATAGGGCGAGATGTCAGTCAACTGGTTCGGCAGGCCCTGGCTCTGCAAATTGATGCTGATGGCGTCGGCGAAGCCGAAAAGGACGCAAGCTGCGGCGGCGTAGAGGGGGTTGTTGCGCCCGAGCATCACCGCGACGACCGCGATCCACCCCCGACCGGCGCTCATATCCTCGGCAAAGACGGCGACGGCGCCGAGCGACAGCTGTGCGCCCGCGAGCCCAGTCAGCGCACCCGCGACGAGTACTGTGACGACCCGATAGCGGGCGACGTCGACGCCCAGCGTCTCAGCTGCGTCGGGCTGCTCGCCAACGCCACGCAACCTCAGGCCCACGGACGTCCTGAACAATATGACGCTGACCAGCGCCGTCAGCGCCCACGCGATCCACGTCAGCGCCGACTGCCGGCCGAAGGCCCAGCCGAGAATGGGCACGCCGATGAGAGGAGGGATCGCGATCCGCCCGAGACCAAGGATGCCCGAATCGCTGAAGGTGCCGCTCACCCCGAACATCGCCCGCAGCAGATAGGCCGTCAGGCCGGACGCGAGTAGGTTCAACCCGATGCCGATGACGACCGGATCGCCGCGAAAGACCGTCGCGCCATAGGCGAGTACGAGCGAAAAGGCGACCGCGCCAGCAATGGCCGCCGCGACGCCTCCGAGCGCGCTATGCGTAAAATAGCTGCCGACGATCGCCGAGAAGGCGCCGACCAGCATCTGGCCCTCGAGCGCGAGGTTGAAGACCCCGACCCGGCCGCACAGCACCCCAGCGAGCGACGCGAGCAGGATCGGCGTGATCGCCTGCACCGCCGACTGGAACAGAAACGGGGTGAAAATGCCGCTCATAGAGCGCGCCGCCCGACGCCCCGTCGCATCGCCAGAAAAAGGATGACGATCGCCTGCAACACAGTGGTCAAAACGCGCGGTACCGAGGTCTCGCGCTGCATTGCAAAGCCGCCGGTCTGCAGCGCGGCGAAAAAGAGGCCGGCGAGGATCGCGCCTGCAGGCTCGCCACTGACGAGCAGCGCCGCCATCAGACCCGACCAAGTGTAGGCCGGCGTCAGCAGCGCGCCGTCGATGAAGCGAAACTGCGAGCCGAGCACGACAATCGCGCCGACGAGGCCCGCAATCGCGCCGCTGGCGAACATCGTCCGTATCGCCTGCCGCTCGAGGCGGACGCCGCCGTAGCCAGCGAAGCGCAGGTTGTTCCCCCGCATGCGGAGTTCGTAGCCTTCAACAGTGCGTCGATCGACGAAGACGACGGCGACCGCGATCGCCGCTATGAGAAGGCTTCCGGCGTTGAGCGCCCCACTCAGCGTATAGAGCCGCGCCGCCGCGGGCACCATCGCGGTCTGCGGCAGCCCCGTCGCCACGTCGCGAAAGGGAAAGCGCGCGAGATAGGACGTCACGCCGACCGCCGGATAGCTCAGCAGTAGGCTCGAAATCAGCATCGGGATGCCGTGCTGCGTTTCGCCCCAAGCGGCGAGCGAGGCGTAGAGGCCCGCGCCGAGGGCGGCTGCCACAAGCGCCGCGGCGGAGACGAGCGCGCCCGGACCCGGCAGAACGAGCGGCACGAGCGCGCCGATGAGGCCACCGATGACGAGCTGCCCGTCGCCGCCGAGGTTGACCATGCCGCCGCGCAGCGGAATCGCGGCGACGAGCGTCATCCCGACCAGCGGCGTCGCCCAGTTAAGGGTGTCGGGCAGGCTGTCGAGCGACAGCGAGCCCTCGAGAATCTCGGCGTAGGCGCGGAGCGGGTCGTGGCCGGAGACGAGGACGAGCGCCCCGCCAGCCAGCGCCGAGAACAGGACGGCGAGCGCGACGGGGGGCGGCCGCAGGCGCAGCGCAATCGCCGTCCACCGCGGGCGGCCGCTCATGCCTCGGGCGTCCGCCCCGCCATAAGGAGACCCACGCTCTCTTCGTCGGCCTCCTCTGCGCTGAGCTCGGCGAGAATGTGTCCCTCGAACATGACAAGCACCCGATCGGAGAGGGCGAGAATCTCGCCGAGCTCAGCCGAGACGAGGAGCACCGCGCGGCCGTTGTCGCGCTCGGCGATGAGCCGCTCATGGATGTATTCCGTTGCGCCGACGTCGAGGCCGCGAGTCGGCTGTTCGGCGATCAGCACCGGCGCCTCGTGCGATAGCTCGCGCGCAACGACGACCTTCTGCAGGTTGCCCCCCGAAAGGGTTCCGACGGCCACGCGTTCGCTAGGGATGCGGATTGCATAGCGTCGAATGAGCGCACGCGCCCGCTCGGCCATCGCCCACGGATTTATGAGGCCTCCCAGCGAGAGGGGGGCGGCGCGCTGGAAGCCCATCGCAAGATTGTCGACGGCGCTGGCTGGGAGCGCTGAGCCGACGTCAGCGCGGTCCTCCGGAATATACGCGAGGCCGGCGGCGCGATGCGCCTCGACAGCGGCCGTGCTCACATCGACGCCGCAGATCTCGACCCGGCCGCCGTCCGGACGCCTTAAGCCCACCAACGACTCGGCAAGTTCATTCTGGCCGTTGCCCGCAACGCCGGCGATCCCGACGATTTCACCAGCGCGAACGGACAAGCTGACGCGGTCGACCGCCGGTCTGCCCACGACGCCTGCGACGCTCAGGTCGACGGCGGCCAGGCGCGGCGCGCCGACGTGCGTCGGCCTCCTCTCGACGCTCAGATTGACGTTGCGCCCAGTCATTGCGCGGATGATTTCACGCGGACTGGTTTCGGCCGTTCGCAGGTTCGCGACCGTGCGGCCGTCGCGTAGGATCGTCACCCGATCGGTGATCGCAGTCGCCTCGTGCAGCTTGTGGGTGACGAGCAGTACCGTGCGGCCCTCGGCGGAGAGGCGCCGCAGCACGCCGAACAAGGCGTCCCGCTCCGGGGGCGTCAGCACCGCAGTCGGCTCGTCGAGGATGAGGACGCGCGCGTCGCGATAGAGCGCCTTCAGAATCTCGACGCGCTGTCGCACGCCCACGGACAATTCGCCGACTGCGGCGTCGGGGTCGACGGCGAGGCGATGGCGCTCGGCCAGCTCTGCGACCCGCTCCCGCGCGGCGCGGCGATCGATGAAGAGCCCGCGCGTGGGCTCTGCGCCGTAGACTATGTTTTCCCACACGTTCAGAGAGGCGAAGAGCTTGAAGGACTGATGCACCATACCCATGCCGGCGGCCATAGCGTCGAGCGGTGAACGCAAGCGGACGGCCGCGCCGCGGACGCGAATCTCGCCCGCGTCCGGCGTCTGCAGGCCGAACAAGATGCTCATCAGGGTTGTCTTGCCGGCCCCGTTTTCGCCCATCACCCCATGAATCTCGCCACGATCCACCGAAAGGTCGACGCCGTCGTTCGCGACAAGGCCGCCATAGCGCTTGACGATGCCGACCGCTTCGATCTCAGGCACGAGACGGGACGCTGGCTTCTACTTCGCCATCATTGGGTCGGCGATCTTGATCGAACCGTTCACGATCTCATCGCGCAGCGCCTTCATCTTGGTAATGACGTCCGGGTAATCGGCTATAGTGCACTTCGAGGCCTTGAGCTCGGGATCGAGCGCGGTCAGCGACATACCGCCTTCTTTCAGGCCGAGCGCGGCGATCGGCGGCTGGGAACCCGCCATGATGCCCCTGACCGCGAGTTCGACCGCGACGTCCGTCTTCTTCTCGACGTTGTCCATGACGGCCCCTGGCGCCTGCGGGCACTGATTGACGTCCACGCCGAAGGCATTGACCCCGGAGCCGTCCTGCACGGCCTTGAAGATGCCACCATTCGATCCGGCGCCGGCAGCGAGGATTCGATCCGCGCCGTCCGCGATCATTGCCGCGCCGCGCTCCTGGCCGCGGGCCGGATCGGAGAATGGATTATTCCCGCCAACCCAAAGCGTCGGAGAAATCTGCACGTCCGCCTTGACGTGCTTGGCGCCTTCGATGAAGCCGTCCGTATAACGATGCAGGAAAGGAATATCGACCGCACTGATCGCCCCGACCTTGCCCGTCTTGGTGGTCAGCGCCGCCTCAGCGCCAGTGAGAAAGCTCGCCTCGTATTCGCGGAACACCGAGCAGTAGATGTTCGGCTTCATCTTGTCGAACGGGCAGCTGTCGACCTGCAGGAACTTGACGTTCGGATAAGAGGTCGCCACCGCCGGCAGCATGTCGTTGAACTCAAAGCCAATCGCGATCACGACCTTGGCGCCCGCCTTGGCGGCCGCCTCGAGATTTTGGCGCTGCGTCGTAGGATCGGAGCTCTCGTAGGTCTTGGCCTGCCCGCCGAGTTCCTGCGCGACCCGCTCAGTGCCGATCTTGCCGAGCTTGAGGAAGTCGTTGACGCCGATCGGGTTGGGCGAGACGTAGATGAAAAGCGGCTTATCTTCGGCGAAGCTCGCGGTCGCGATGAACGCCACAAAGGGAAGGCAGGTAACCGCTGCGACGCGTTTCATGGCTGGTCGTCCTCTGGGCTGAATTTCGGAGGAGCTGCCCAATCTCCATGGCTGGGCGCTGTCGGCTGAGCTTGATCTCGGCGACGGCCCATGGGCTCCCCTACGCTAGTATGACGTGTCGCCGCCGTCCGCACTGACTGCTTGGCCGCGGATGATAATTGTCTCGTCGCTCAAAGGGAAGGAGAACGTGCGCGCAACCTCGATGGGTTTGATGCGCCTCTGCAACCGCGAACTGATGGGTTGAGGGAAGGCCATGTCGGTCGCGCCGCCGGCAGACGCAATTGTCGTTTGTGCCGTGCTGTGCAAGCACGGTGGACAGCACCCGGGTCATGCGGTTCAAGGCCGCCTCGCTCGCGCCGTAGGCGAGCGACTCCATGCGCCCCTTCTTGCCCGCGTCCGGCGCGACGCTGACGATCGCGCGTCGCGCGCCCAGGTCGGTCATCGACTTGGGGACCTGCGGGAGGCATCGTAGGCGGAGAAGAGGTTGACGCGAAAAATCTTCTCCCAAACCGCCTCGGACAATTCGAGTGGATCGGCGCGGACGACGATCGCCACACAATTGACGAGGCCGTCGATTCGGCCAAGCCGTGCTCGGGCGTCCGCGCGCCCCTGAAAGACTTCCGAAGGCGAAAGCCTAGACGAGCGCAGCCGCCTCTCAAGGGGACGCTCGCGCGTTTGCGATCCAGGGCATCGCGCTGGGTCGGGGTGGCTCGACGCAGTCGTCTCCCCTTGGGGGTGTGGGCCGCGTCGACTTGCATCTTGCCGCTCGCGGCGACGCCAGATATGGACGACACGAAACTGTCGGCGAAATTCGGCTGTGTCACCATTGAAATGGCTGCAGCGACGCCTCTACTCATCCAAAGCCCGAGTTGGATTTAAAAATTTTCCGACTGTTGCCACCATTTCGCCGCCGGTTACGGCGTAAGGTCACAATCGGAGCTCATTTCCGGAGGATTTCCAGCCATGCCCAAGCCGATCGTTGAGCAGATCCCTAAAGCCGCCGCCGAAGCACTGACCAAGAGCGGCCAAGCCGCAGAGAAGATCATCAAAGGCGGCGCCGAAGCTCTGACCGAAAGCCGCAACGCCTCGAGAGCCGCTGTTGAAGAGCTGACTAAGGCGTATCAGGAATTGGCGACAAAAAATGCCAAGAATCTGACCGCTGCGATCCAGGCGCTTTCCGGCGTGAAAAGCCCGGCAGAGTTCTTAGAATTGCAACAGAGGCTGATAAAGGACGGCGTTGAATTGGCTGTCACCGATAGCCGTCACATAGCTCAATTGACCACTGCCGTGTTCACTGCCGCTTTCGAGCCAGTGAAAAAGCAGATCGAGGCGGCGCAGAAGACCGCGCAGACCTGAGAGAGTATGTCTATCCGGCCCTCTGCTGTTTCTGTGGCTCCGCGCTTTGTCGCCGAGGCGCGGCTTTTTCTCGTGAACGCCTCGCGGCCGAGCTACGGCCTAGCCTAAGCCCGGGGCAATTTTCTGTTGGCGCCCACCGCGGCGCGCCGTCGCCTGGGGCGTGATCTCATCGGCTGCGCCCTTCGTCGCGAACAGAGCGTGCCTTCGCGTAAAGACTGCCGAAGGCTGCGTCAAAGGGCCTCCAGTCCATCAGCCCCGCGCTCTATTCGGGGAGCGGTCACGCTTCGACGATGAAACACAGACCAACGCCCAGAGCGTCTATCGGCATGAAATCCAGATGTGTAATTTCCCTATCCTTCGCGCGCGCGCCCCAGGCTGCTCGCGGCCGCGGCGATAATGATGATAGAGCCGGTGATCATTTCGCGCACCTAGCTGTCGACGTTCATCTGAGTCAGGCCGTCGCCGCGCCCATCGGCGATATCCCGCCGGCCGAAGCCGAGGAACGCTACCATGCCATGATGGAGCAACCCGCCATGGCGGCGTGACTCAAACGAAACAGCCTCCGGCAAACCCGGGGCGGTTCACTCAGGCCTGACTAAATTCGAGATCGGGAAGCGTCTATGAGCCGAATAACCAATGACCCAGGTCCGCATACCGCCCTCGCAATCGAGGCGGCGCGCACGCCGCAGCGCGCGGGGCGGGCGCCGCCTCGCCCGGTTGCTCCGAGGCCAGTAGGCGAGGCGGTGGGCGTGTCGGGGCCGCCGACCTATCGAACTCTGGACCGCATGGTCCGCGCCCTGCTCGCTCGGACGACCCAGGGGATCTCCCCTGTAGCGGTTGCCGACGCATGGGCCGATTGGGCGCTCCATCTCGCGGCCGCGCCTGGCAAGCAGCTCGAACTCTTTCAGAACGCCGCCATGGCAATGACGCGATTCGGGCTATGGGCGCCGTATGCGGCCGCGGGCGCAACGCACGTCGGCCCGGCTGAACTTCCTGCCGGAGACAAGACATTCTCCGATCCAGCGTGGTCGCAGTGGCCCTTCAACGTCATCGCCCAGAGCCATCTGGCGACCGAGAACTGGTGGCTGGAGGCGACAAGACAAGTGCCTGGCCTCGAGCGCGATCACGAGGCCGAAGTCGGCTTCATGATGCGGGCGCTCATCGACGTGTTCGCGCCAAGCAACATTCCGTGGCTGAACCCCGTCGTTCTCAGCAGAACGGCGAAGGAGGGCGGCTATAACTTGATCCGCGGCGCAACCAACCTGCTGGACGATCTCGATCGCATGCTGTCCCACAAGCCCCCGGCCGGCGCGGAGGCGTTCCAGGTCGGCCGAAACGTCGCGATCACGCCGGGAAAAGTCGTTTACCGCAACGATCTGATGGAGTTGATCCAGTACGCGCCGACGACCGACGAGGTGTTCCCCGAACCCATCCTCATCATTCCCGCCTGGATCATGAAATATTACATTCTCGATCTCGAGCCGGAGAGTTCGTTGGTGCGCTGGCTCGTCGAACGCGGCCATACCGTGTTCATGGCGTCATGGAAGAATCCCGATGCGCGCGATCGCGATTTGGGTCTCGACGACTATCGCCGACAGGGCGTGATGGACGCGATGAACGCGGTCTCGGCGATCATGCCCAAGCGCAAGGTGCATGTCTGCGGCTATTGCCTCGGCGGCACGATCCTGACGATCGCCGCGGCGACGATGGCGAGGGACAACGACGATCGCATCGCCAGCCTCACGTTGCTCGCGTCTCAAACCGACTTCGCGGAGGCGGGCGAACTCATGCTGTTCCTCGACGAGCACGAGGTGATGTTGCTCGACGACCTCATGTGGGATCAGGGGTATCTGGACAGCCGGCAGATGGCGGGGGCCTTCCAGGCGCTGCGGTCCGACGAACTCGTCTGGTCGCGGTTGATCCGCCAATATGTTCTGGGCGAACGCGACGAACTGACGGCGCTGATGGCCTGGAACGCCGATCAGACCCGCATGCCGGCCCGCATGCACAGCCAGTATCTGCACGGCCTCTATCTCGAGAACCGGCTCTCCGCCGGACGCTACGCCGTGGACGGCAGGGTGATCGCGATGCGCGATATCCGCGCGCCGATCTTCGCCGTCGGGACGACCCGCGACCACATCGCTCCCTGGCGCTCGGTCTACAAGGTCAGCTTGTTCTCGGATACCGACGTGACATTCGCTTTGGCGTCCGGAGGCCACAATGTCGGCATCGTCAATCCTCCGTCGCAGGCGAAAGGCGGCTTCCAGTTGATGACCCGCCGACACGGCGAGCGCTACATGGATCCGGTGACCTGGTCCGCCGTCGCGCCGCGTCACGAGGGGTCCTGGTGGCCGGCATGGGAGGCATGGCTCAGGTCGGCCGGCTCGAGCAAGCAGGTCGCTCCGCCGACCTGGTCCGCCGTCGCGCCGCGTCACGAGGGGTCCTGGTGGCCGGCATGGGAGGCATGGCTCAGATCGGCCGGCTCGAGCAAGCAGGTCGCTCCGCCGGATGTTGGAGCCTACGATGAAGGCTTCCCCGCATTGGATGACGCGCCGGGTTCTTACGTCCTCGGACGATAGGCGGGGGAAGGCGCCCGCTGCCGGCCCGGCGACGGCCCGCATGAGGCCGGCCAGTTCACCGGCGACCGCCCCCTACGGACGGTTGTGGTTTACTTGCCTCGCCCGCTCAGCGTCCGATGCCGAGCCGTCCGCCGGGTTTACCCGTTTCGAGCCTCGAACAACCGAGGTTTCCGGCCGCGCCGTTTTTTCAGCGCGCGAGCGATTTCAATGTGTTGGGCGCCATTTTCCGCACCTTGAACGGCGGCGGCGCCGGCGCCCTGTCGCGCTCGCCGAGGGCGCCCCCTTGAAATTCATCCCGACATAAGGGAGGCCAAGCCCCTTTGCCCTCGCCGCCGGCTCAGCGCGCGGGCCGGTCCCTCATCCGACGAACGGAAGCACGATAGCATGGTTTCTGGTTTTCTGAAAGCAATTGTCCGGAAATCTGTCATGGCCGAGCGGTACGCTGGCCCGCCGGGTTCGACCGCATCCCGAGCCTCCGATTCTGTCGCATCGCGCCGCAATGGGCGGCGCGGCCAGCCAATCGCAGGCGAGAAGAGCGGCGCCGAACGAAGCGTCCCGGCGATCCGTCTGGCTGACGGGACCAGAGCCTCCGGCGCCAAGTTCGATCGCGCTTCCGAGGGGCGGCCTGTCTGCTTCACGGCGTCGCCGCCTACCCCAGCCCTCTCCCGAGGCGGGAGAGGGGAGCCGCATTGACAACCCGCTCGCGCCATGGTTTTCGAAATGCTCGTCGGCGCGTGATCGCGCCTGACGCCGGAACCGCATCCATGCCGCGTCTCGCCAAACCGACGACGACAACGCGCTCCGCCCTCAAAGGCGGGACGAACGGCTGATCACGCCCGCCGCTCCGGCTCCTCCCCCGGCGGGGCGCCGGGGTTGAAGGGTCCGCTCGAGGCGGACTGGTTTCGGGGAGGCTGAAAGAGCCAAAAGGAATCTCCCCATGCCAGGATTCAAGGTCGCGGTCGCCGGCGCCACCGGCAATGTCGGCCGCGAGATGCTGTCGATCCTCGCCGAGCGCCGTTTTCCGGTGTCCGAAGTCGTGGCGCTGGCCTCGCCGGCCTCGATCGGGCGGGAGGTTTCGTTCGGCGACCGCACGCTCAAGTGCAAGGCGCTGGAGCATTACGACTTCTCCGATACCGACATCTGCCTGATGTCGGCGGGCGGCGCCGTGTCGAAGGAGTACTCGCCCAGGATCGCGGCCAGGGGCTGCCTCGTGATCGACAATTCCTCCGCCTGGCGCATGGACCCCGACGTGCCGCTGATCGTGCCGGAGGTCAATGCGGCCGCCGCCAAGGGCTTCGCCAAGAAGAACATCATCGCCAACCCCAACTGCTCGACCGCCCAGCTGGTCGTGGCGCTGAAGCCGCTGCACGACCGCGCCACCATCAGGCGCGTGGTGGTGGCGACCTATCAGTCGGTCTCGGGCGCCGGAAAGGACGCGATGGACGAGCTGTTCTCGCAGACCCGCGCCGTGTTCGTCTCCGATCCGGTCGAGCCGAAGAAGTTTTCCAAGCGCATCGCCTTCAACGTCATTCCGCATATCGACGACTTCATGGAAGACGGATCGACCAAGGAAGAATGGAAAATGGTCGCCGAGACCAAGAAGATCCTCGACCCCAAGATCAAGCTGACGGCGACCTGCGTGCGCGTGCCGGTGTTCATCGGCCATTCGGAAGCCGTCAACATCGAGTTTGCCAAGCCGATCAGCGCCGACGAAGCGCGCGAGATTCTGCGCGCGGCGCCGGGCTGCCTGGTCATCGACCGGCGCGAGGCCGGCGGCTACATCACCCCGCACGAGGCGGCCGGCGAGGACGCGACCTATATCAGCCGCATCCGCGAGGACCCGACGATCGACAACGGCCTCAACCTGTGGGTGGTCTCGGACAATTTGCGCAAGGGCGCGGCGCTCAACGCGGTGCAGATCGCCGAGGCGCTCGCCAATCGAGGCTGGCTGAAGCCCAAGCTCAAGGTGGCGTGACAGCGAGGGCCCCGCCCGGAAGGCGGGGCGCCCGAGCCCCAGGCGATGGCGTTCGGCGTCGGTGTTGTCGCCACCGCGTGAACAAATCTGCTAGAGTCACACGACGCGACCATCCGCGTTCTCTTTTGACTCAATTCGGCGATCCATGGCGACAGATTCGGATATCCGCCTGCTCACGTCTCCGCGAATTTTCCTCGTCGGAATGGCCGCCTTTCTGGTGCTCGTCGGCTTCGTCGTCCTTATCCTCTACAAGCAGATCGCGCTCGCCTACAGCGCCAATCCGGGCCTCAACGGATTGATCCTGGGCATTTTGGCGATCGGTTCGCTGTTCGCGTTCCGCCAGGTCATTCGGCTTTTTCGCGAGATTCGCTGGGTCAATTCCTTGACCGGCGCGCAAACGTCCGGGAATGCCCGCATGCCCCGTTTGCTCGCGCCGATGGCGGCGATGCTCAACGCCGGCGCGGGCGCGCGCGGCCTCTCGACCACGACCACCCGCGCCATCCTCAATTCGATCGGCACCCGGCTCGACGAAGGTCGGGAGCTCAACCGCTACCTGGTCGGCCTGCTGGTGTTCCTGGGCCTGCTCGGCACGTTCTGGGGCCTGCTGGAGACGGTGCATTCGATCAGCGGCGTGATCGACAGCATGAAGACCGGCGCCGATACGACAACGATGTTCGACGCGCTGAAAATCGGCCTTTCGGCGCCGATCGCGGGCATGAGCGTTTCCTTCACCTCCTCGTTGTTCGGCCTCGCCAGCTCCCTTGTCCTGGGCTTCCTCGACCTGCAGGCCGGTCAGGCGCAAAATCGCTTCTACTCCGAATTCGAGGAATTTCTGGCCAGCCACGTGCAGACGACGCCGCTTGTCGAGGCGGCGCCGGCCGCGCCCGTCGTCGCTCAGCCGGCGATCGAACATCAGCGCAACGCCGCGGCGATCGCCACCCTCGCCGAAGGCATTCAGGCGCTGGTCGGCCATATGCGCACCGAACAGCAGCAGATTCGCGACTGGGTCGAAACGCAGGCCGTGCAGCAGGAGGACATCGGCAAGCTGCTGCGCCGCCTCCTCGAGGAGCTGGAAACGCGCTGACCAGGCCAGCCGCGCGCGGATTGAGGAGTTGAGGCATGGCGTTGTCGCGCGGGCGGCGGTACGAGGGCGTGAACTACTGGCCGGGTTTTGTCGACGCCCTGTCGACGATGCTGCTGGTCATCATCTTTCTCCTGTCGGTGTTCATGCTGGCGCAATTCTTCCTGTCGCGGGAGGTCACCGGCAAGGATGCGGCGCTCGCCAGGCTCAATCGGCAGATCGAGGAGCTGACCAACCTGTTGGCGCTGGAGCGCACGCAAAAAAGCGTCGACGAGACCAAGGTCGCCACCCTGACGGCGACGCTCGAGGACGCGCAGCGGGAGCAGAAACGTCTCGCGGACGCCGCCTCTCAACGAGAAGTCGACGCCAACTCCGCGACCGGCAAGGCGTCCGCGGCCGCGACCGCGCTCGACGCGCAGAAGCAGATTTCCGCCCGGGCGCTCGCACAGGTCGAAGTGCTCAACCAACAGATCGCCGCGCTTCGCCGGCAACTGGCGGCGATCGAGGACGCTCTGGCGGCTTCCGAGACGGCGGGCAAGGAAGCGCAGTCGAAGATCGCCGATCTCGGCGCGCGGCTCAACGTGGCGTTGGCCCAGAAGGTCCAGGAACTCAATCGCTATCGCTCGGACTTCTTCGGCCGCCTGAGGCAAATTCTGGGCTCGCGGCCCGACATCCGGGTGGTCGGCGACCGCTTCGTGTTCCAATCCTCGGTGCTGTTCGACGTCGGCAAGGCCGACATCAGCCCGGCTGGAAAGCAGTCGCTCAATTCGCTGGCCTCGGCCGTCCTCGACCTCGAGCGCGAAATCCCGCCCGACATTCCCTGGATCCTGCGGGTCGACGGGCATACGGACAACCGCCCGGTGAGCGGCGGCGGCCAGTTCAAGTCGAACTGGGAACTGTCGGCCGCGCGCGCGGTCTCGGTGGTGCAATATCTGATCAGCAAGGGCGTCGAGCCGGACCGGCTCGCCGCCGCCGGCTTCGGCGAATTCCAGCCGATCGACCAGGGGACGGACGAGGAATCGCTCGCCCGCAACCGGCGAATCGAGCTCAAGCTGACGGAACGGTGAGCGTTCCGGCCCGGGCTTTGCGCGCCTTCGTCGAGGCGGACCTGCCGGCCCTGATCGGCCTATGGGTCGCGGCCTGGAACGAGACGGGGTTTGCGATCGATTTCAGCGCGCGCCGTCCCTGGATCGAGAGCCGCCTGCGCGCCCTGCGCGCGAACGGCGACACGATTGTCGTCGGCGTCGATGCGAGCGGGCTGCACGCCGGCTTCGTCGTCGTCGATCCAATGACCGGCCGTCTCGACCAGCTGTGCGTCGCGCCGGCCGAGCGCGGCTCGGGGCTGGCCTCGGCGCTCCTCGACGAGGCGAAGCGCCGCTCGCCGGGCGTCGTCGAACTCGATGTCAACGAAGCCAACGCGCGCGCGCGCCGCTTCTACGAGCGCGAGGGATTCTCGGTCGCCGGGCGCGGCGTCAACGCGGCTTCGGGACTGCCGACGCTCACGATGCTGTGGAGGGCTGACGGGTAGGCTTCGCCGGCCGCGCCCGCCGCGATCCGCGAGGAGAGCTCCGGATCCATTGATCGTCGCCGCGACAGGCCCGGACTCTCGCCCGGAGGCGCGGTTTCGTGAACGTTCCGGCGCTTCCAATATCTCAGGCGCCGCGTTCGCGCGACTCGCGCGCGTTTGCGCGCGCCGGCGCTTTCGATCGAATGGATCGTGGTATCATGACCATTCTCCCCGCCTCTCCGATCGGTCGGATGACGGCGCCTTCAATTTCGAGCAGCGAAATGATGCCGATCTACAGCCGACGTTCATTGGTCCTCGCTCTCGCGGCGGCCGGCGCGACCGCGCGCGCGCTGGCGGCTGGTCCTTCGCAGCAGGACCGTGTCGGGCTCGCGCAGCAGCGCCTCGCCGCGATCGAGAAACGCGAAGGCGGCCGGCTCGGCGTGGCGGTCCTCGATACGCAGACCGGGACGCAGATCGAGCGCCGGGCGGACGAGCGCTTCCCGATGTGCAGCACGTTCAAGCTTCTGGCCTCGGCCGCGGCGCTCAGACTCGTCGACGCCGGAAGCGAGCGGCTCGACAGAAAAATCGCCTTCGGGCCGGGCGATCTCCTCGCATACGCGCCGATCGCCAAGACCCATGTCTCCGAAGGCGGCATGACGCTCGCCGATCTCTGCGCGGCGGCCATCGACTGGAGCGACAACACCGCGGCCAACCTCATCCTCGACGTCATCGGCGGACCCTCGGGCTTCACCCAATTCGCCCGCCAGCTCGGCGATTCCGTCACGAGGCTCGACCGCAACGAACCCGGCTTGAACGCCGCCATCCCCGGCGACGACCGGGACACCACGAGTCCGCGGGCGATGGTGCGGGACATGCAGAAGGCGCTTCTCGGCGGCGTGCTGTCCGATCGCTCCCGCCGTCAGCTCGAGACCTGGCTGATCGAGGACAAGGTCGGCGACAAGAGACTGCGCGCCGGGCTCCCGCCGTCCTGGCGGATCGGCGACAAGACGGGCAGCGGCGATCATGGGACGGCGAACACGATCGCGATCCTCTGGCCGCCGGACAGGGCGCCGCTGCTGGCCGCCGTCTACTACACCGAGTCGACGGCGCCGATGGAGGCCCGCGACGCGATCCACAAGGAGATCGGCTCGATCATCGCCGAGACATTCTGACCACGGCCGAGCCGGACCGCGGGACTACGGCCGCACCACGACGCATTCGAGATTGCCCGCGGACGCCGCGGCCTCCATGGCCTCGGGAAGCGCGGATAGCGCAAACACGCGCGGCTTGATTGAGCTCAGGTCGAGCAACCCGCATCGGATCAGATCAAAAAGGCGCCTGTACGCGCCTGCCGGATACATGAACTGGCCGATGATCTCCCAATTGTTCAGCATCAGCATCGTGTAGGGAACGGGCAGATCGACCGTCATGCTGCCCATGGCCACGAGCCGGCCCCCGCGCCTCAAACTCGTGAGCGCCGCGAGCGTCGATCCGGGATCGCCGGCGTTCCCGACCATGTCGAAGGCGATGTGCGCCCCGCCGCCGGACGCCGCCCGGATCGCCTCCGCGTCAGTCGCGACGTCGCCGGTCAGCGCGACCGTCGAAACGCGAGCGCCGGCGGCCGCGGCGACCGATCGCAGCGCCGCCGGGTTGCGGCCGGCCGCGATCACGCGCGCCGCCCCCATCGCGACGCCGGTGAGGACGGCGGCGGTCCCGTAGGCGCCCGTCGCCCCGTTGACGAGCAGCGTCTCGCCCGCCGCGAGGCGGCCGCGAAGCAGGCCGCCATAGGGAATGACGAAGCGGCTGGCGCACGCGAGCCTGGCCGCGTCCACCGTGTCGAATCCCTCGATCGGAGTGACCGCCTCGACCGGCATCAGCGCGTATTCGGCGAGCGTTCCGTCGGGCCAATCCGCGAGCACCGGCCCCGCGTCGGCGCCCGACGTCAGGCCGATGAGAACTTGCGCCGGGTCCTCGACGTTTTCGCGCGCCACGAAATGCGACGACAGCACGACGCGTTGCCCCGGCTTGATGCGCCAGACATCGCGCCCGACCGCTTCGACGATTCCGATCGCGTTGGTCCCGATCGTGAACGGGCCGAGAGGCGGATTATAGTGGAGGAGTCGTCCCTCGACGTAGGCCTTGAGGTACGACATCAGCGCGGACGCCTCGATCCGCGCCAGAACGCTTCCCGGGCGCGGCTCGGGTGTGGGGACGTCCTCCAACGCGAGGCGGCCTCCGAGCCGCTCCAGGCGCCACGCTTTCATCGCCAGCCCGTGTTTTTCAATCTCGAAATGCTTACGCGCGAATGCGTTTCGCGGCGGCGGCGCGCGGCGCTCGGCCTCACTTTTCCGCCGCGGCCGGCGATTGAGCGTTGGAGCGACGGCGGATGGAACGAGGCGACGGCCGGACCGGCCAGGGTTGCGTCTCACACGAGGGCCGGCGCGAGGCCGGCCCCCGTCTGTTCCGCAAACTCTCGCCTGCGAGATCAGCTTCCGCCGCCGACGCAGGTGTCAGCAGTTCTTTGGCGTGCACACGTCGAGACCGGTGTAAGTCGGGTCGGCCGGGCGGCGCCTTGCCGTCCTTCATGTCCTTGAGGAAGTACATCGCCTTGTATCCCATCTCGAACGGCCGCTGGCCGACCTGTCCGGCGGAAAGACCCTTCTTCATCGCGTCGATCTGGATCGGCAGCGTATCCGCGACGACCAGAGCGAGCTGTCCAGACGCGATCTTGTCCTTATACTTGCTGGCGATCCTCTCGTAGGCGTCCGGCAGGAACTGCGGGAAGCCCCCGGTCGGCGTAAACGCGTCGAGGTTTGGATATTTGGCGAGAATATCCTCCATCTGCTGGTTGGCGCGGGCGAAGTCGTCGTCCGTATAGAGCGGGCAGCCATCCGGTTCCTTCCAGCCGTTCTGCCCGGTCAGGCGAACGCCGGGCGACTCGGCGCTCTTCACCCCCGACAGCGTGTCGCGGATGCCCTGCATGCGCTCGTTGTGATTGGCCGCCGCCGCGCCGCCCGACTGGATGCAGATCGTGCCGCCCTTGGGCTTGATCTGCATGACGAGCTTGGCGATGTTGACGCCGATGTCATAATTGTGCGTGCCGACATAAGCGGCGCGCAGTCCCTTGTCCTGCGGCAGAAGATCCGAGTCCCAGGTCAGGACCGGGATCTGGTTCTTCGGCCGCGTCCTTCAACGCGTTGGCCATGGCCGGCGCATTGGCGGGCGAGACCGCGATGCCGTCGACCTTTTTGGTCATGAGGTCGGCCACGATCTGCGCTTCTTCGTCGCCGCCGCCGTGCTCGCCGGGCCCGATATAGAGGCACTTGACCGCGCCCTTGAGTTCGGCTTCCGCCTTCTTGCATCCGGCGAGCGCCTGATCGAAGAACGGATTGTTGGTGTTCTTCGGCACGAGCGCAAACGTATAGGGCTCGGCGGCGCGCGCCGACGCCGAAACGGCGAGCAACGCCGACGCCGCGACGGCGCCGGTCAGTATGAGCTTCAACATTTCACTCCTCCCAGTTGGACACTGCCCGCACGGGGCCAGTTAGACGCGGCCTCACAATGAGGTCACTCGCGTTTCGCGCCCCGGATCTTCCCGAGGTAAACCGCTGCAATCAGGAACAGGCCGACGAAAGTGCCCTGCCAGTTCGAATCGACGCCCGCCATCAGAAGCGAATTGCGGATAACGAAGATCAGAGCCGCGCCGATGAAGGCGCCGTAGGCGCTCGCCTCGCCGCCCATCAGATTGGCGCCGCCGATCACGGCGGCTGAAATCGCGAGCAGTTCGTAGCTCGTGCCGAGCGCGTTGATGGCGGAACCGGACCAGCCGACGTTGCCAGAATCGCCGCCACCGCCGCGGTGAGGCCAGAGACGACATAGACCTGCACCTTCACCCGATTGACCGGCACGCCCGTGAGGAGCGCGGCGTGCTCGTTGCCGCCGATCGCCAGCACGTGGCGGCCCCAGCTCGTCATCTTGTAGACAACCGCAAGGATCGCCGTGAGCGCGATCAGGAACAGAAGCGGGTAGGACAGCGAAAACGAATGGCCGAGAAAGAGTTCGCCTCCGCCCGAGCGTCTTGAACGCCGGGCCGCCCGGGCCGAACTTGTAAAGCATGCGATTGCCCGACAGCACCACCGCGCATGATCGCGCGATCGCGAGCATCCCGAGCGTGGTGACGAACGGCGACAGATCGAGATAGGCGATGATGAGCCCGTTGATGAGGCCCACGACAAATCCCGACAAGAGACCGACGGCCACGGCGGCCCACCAGGGATAGCCCGCCTCCAGCGTAAGCCCGCTCGCGACCGCGACAAGTCCCATGATCGATCCGACAGAAAGGTCGATGCCGCCGGTCGCGATCACCGCCGTCATGCCCAGCGCCATGATGCCGATGAACGAGAAATTGCGCGTGATGTTGTAAAAGTTCTCCGGCGTCGCGAACGAGGCCGGCTGTAGAAAGCTCATCACGATGCAGATGATGACGAGCGCGATCGTCACCCAGAACGACTGCGCGCTGGCGACCCGCTGCCACAAATTGTGCTGCTGGACGTCAAGCACCGATTCGATTGAGACGTTGGCGTGAGGCGTCTCGCTTGCCATGGATCGCCCCTCAAGCCGTGTGGATGGCGCCGGTGATGAGCCCGGTCACTTCTTCGGGGCTCGTCGCCTTGAATCGGCTTGTCGGCGACTTTGTTGCCCCGCCGCATCACCATGACCCGGTCGCAGACAGCGAACACGTCGGGCATGCGGTGGCTGATGAGGATGATCGCCATGCCGTGATCCTTGAGACGCCGGATCAGGTCGAGAACCTCGGCGACCTGCCTGACCGAGATCGCGGCGGTCGGCTCGTCCATCAGCACCATGCGCGCCTCCGACAGGCGCGTGCGCGCGATCGCGACCGCCTGACGCTGCCCGCCCGACATCTGCCGCACGAGGTCGCGGGGCCTCGTCTCGGACTTGAGCTCGCCGAACAATTCGCCGGCGCGTTTCGCCATCGCCTTGTGGTCGAGCCAGCGGAAGGGTCCGGCGCCGCGCTTGATCTCGCGGCCGAGAAAGACATTGGCCGAGGCGGTCAGATTGTTGCAGAGCGCAAGGTCCTGGTAGACGACCTCGACCCCCTTCTGGCGCGCTTCGACGGGCTTATGAAAATGGACCGGCTCGCCGGCGATGCGGATCTCGCCATGGGTCGGGGGAAAATTGCCGGCGATGACCTTGACCAGGGTCGACTTGCCCGCGCCGTTATCGCCCATGAGGCCGAGCACCTCGCCCTCTTCGAGCGTCATGTCGACCTCATTGAGCGCGTGAATGGCGCCGAAATGCTTCGACACCGATTGCAATTCAAGAATCGGCAATCCGGCTTCCTCCCGCCTTTTTGCCTAACAACTCGCTCCCGAGGCGACGCTCGTCGGCCGATTGTTCTGGCATGTCAGTTTGGTTCAGATCGGAGCGGGGCGCAAGCTCAAAAAAAGTCCGTTTTCCCTTGCGCAGCGCCGAGTTACGTCTGCCAATCGGCGTCGCCCGGACGAAGGATCGAACGGTCGATCCATCATCGACGCTCCTTGAATACGATTGCGGCGTCCGGTCTTCGACGCGAACGTCCTCTTCACCGCCACATCGCCCGCATGCGCGCCGCAAGATCGACGCGAGGGCCGGCCGCGGCGACCGGGGCCGGCCCAGCGTCGGCTTGCGGCCAGGTCTGGCGATCGAAGTGTTTGAGCAGCGGCGGCGGGATGAAGCGGGTGCGGCCGGCGAACACGCTGCGGTCGCCGTTCTTCGGCTGGCCGTGGACATAGAACCGCTGCGGGACGACGAGCGTCAGTTCGTCGCGCGCGCGCGTCATCGCGACATAGAGCAGCCGGCGCTCCTCCTCGATTTCTTCCGACGATCCGGTCGCCAGATCGGAGGGAATGCAGCCGTCGACGCAATTGAGCACGAAGACCGAGCGCCATTCCTGGCCCTTGGCCGAATGGATGGTCGAGAGGATCAGATAATCCTCGTCGCGCAGCGGCGGCCCGGCCTCGTCGCTGGTCGCGTCGGGCGGATCGAGCGTCAGCTCGCTCAAGAAACGCTCGCGCGAGGCGAAAGACGCGGCGATGCGCTCCAGCGCCTCCAGGTCGCCTGCCCGCGTCGCCGCGTCGTCGTAGCGCGTCTCGAGCTGCGGGCCGAGCCAGGCGACGGCGTCGGCGATTTCCGCCGGCCAGGGCGCGGCGCGCGCGGCGAGACGGCGAAGCAACTCGGCGAAGGCGGCGAACCCGGCGCGCGCTTTCGCCGGCAGCGACAATGCCGACATCGCCTGAAAGCCGTCGTCGGCCGCCGCCGCGCGAACGATCGTCTCGGCGATCTTCGGGCCGACGCCCGGCAGAAGCTGCGCGACGCGAAAGCCCGCCACCCGGTCGCGCGGATTTTCGGCGAAGCGCATCAGCGCGAGCGTGTCCTTCACATGCGCGGCGTCGAGAAATTTGAGGCCGCCGAACTTGACGAACGGCACATTGCGGCGGGTCAGCTCGAGTTCGAGCGGGGCGCTGTGGTGCGAGGCGCGAAACAGCACCGCCTGCGCCTTCAGGGGCGCCCCCGCCTCGCGATTGGCCAGCGCGCAGGTCGCGACATAGCGGGCCTGACCGGCTTCGTCCGCGACGGTGACGAGCGCCGGCTGCGGGCCAGACAGCGCGATCGGTCCAAAGGTCCTTGACGAAGCGCTCGGGCGCAAGCGCGATGACGGCGTTGGCGGCGCGGAGGATGGCGCCCGTGGAGCGGTAGTTGCGGTCGAGCGTGACCATGCGGGCGGGCGGATCGAAGGCGCGGGGAAAATCAAGGATGTTGCGCACCGTGGCGGCGCGAAACGAATAGATCGACTGCGCGTCGTCGCCGACGACGGTCAGGCCCCTTCCGCGCGGTCTGAGCGCCAGCACGATTTCGCCCTGGAGAGCGTTGGTGTCCTGGTATTCGTCGACCAGCAGATGATCGAATCGGGCGGCGACCTCGGCCGCGATCGCCGGCTCGGCCAGCATCTGCGCGAAATAGAGAAGAAGATCGTCGTAGTCGAGCACGTTCTGCCGCTGCTTGGCGTCGACGTAAGCGGCGAACAGTTCGCGCAAGGCGCCCTCGTGCGCCGCGACCCAGGGAAACCATTTGCCGAGCGTCGGCCCAAGCTCGCCGCGCGCGTTGACGACCCGCGAATAGATGGCGAGGCAGGTCGACTTGGCGGGGAAGCGCTCGTGCCGGTCAGACAGCCCCGCCTCATGCCGGGCCCAGTTCATCAGATCGGCCGAATCCTCGCGGTCGTGAATGGTGAATTGCGGATCAAGCCCGAGCCGCGCCGCATACTCGCGCAACAGCCGCGCGCCGATGGCGTGGAAAGTGCCCGAATAGGCCGGCGCCGCCGCGGCCGCGGCCTCCGGAGCAAGACGCCGCGCCAGCAACCGCTCGACGCGCCGGCCGAGCTCCGCCGCCGCGCGACGCGAGAACGTCGCCAGCATGATCCGCTTCGGATCGGCGCCGGCGAGGATGAGCGCGGCGACCCGGTGCGCGAGCATCGCCGTCTTGCCCGACCCCGCCCCGGCGATCACGAGCAGCGGCCCGGGACCGGACGGATCGCCGATCCCGTGCTCGACCGCGAGCATTTGGGCCGGGTTGAGCTCGACGACGGGCGCTGAGCGAATCAGGGCGAGCGACATGGCGCAACGCAACCATGTTTCGTGCTTTGTTCGCAAGGGCGGCGCGATGGACAGGCTCGACCAAGCCGCCTTGGGCGTCCAGCGAAGGCATGTCAACGAACGATGCGCCCCGCGATCACGATGAGCGGCCCGGGACCGGACGGCCTCAAGTCGGGTAGCAGGCGCTCACGTGAACAGTGATGTCCGGCAGCCCCAGAGCGGCGGTGAAGCTTGGCACGGCATAGGCGGCGCTCACCCGGGCGCCGCAGGTCGCGGTTGTCACCGAGAACGTGCTCGACGGCACGGTCAGTCCGATGACATTGGTCGCGGCGTAAGTCTGAATCTGGTCCGTCGTGCCGCAGGTCGAGGTCAGGATCGCCGCGCAACGCGAGGCGACGTCCACCGCGCGCTGGAGCGAAAAGTCGGCCCACAGCCAGATCCCCACCTGCGCCAGGCCGAGATATCGAGTCAACGAATCGAGGGCGGAAACGGCCGCGGGTTTGGACGCACACGCACTGGGAGTTGTGAGCTTAAATGCGCCGAGCGCGCTGCGTCGCGCTCGGCCGAGGGACCGTCAGTTGGTCAGATGCCCGGTCTGCGTCACCGCCGCGAACAGGGCGGCCAGCGCCTGTCCGAGGTCGGCGCCGATCGCCGCGTCATAGAACAGGCCGGGGGTCGCGCAGGCCTGAAGGGCCGGGCCGATGTCCGACTGGATCGGCGCGATATATTGCGCGTACCAGCTATTGGCCGGCACCGGCAGATAGTCGGTGTAAAGGATCGCGATCTTGACGCCGCGGTTCTTGATCGCCGTGCACCAGTTGGTGCTGTTGGAATTCCCGCCCGGAGCATTGCCCAGGTCGTTGATCGCCTGCTGGAGGCGGCCGCCGTTCTTCTCGTCCTCGACCCCGTCGGTGACGATGAACAGGACCTTTTGCGGCGTATCGCCGGTCTGATTGGTGCCGTTGCCGGGGTTGGGGATGTAGCTCGACTGGCTGAGCTTGCCGAGCGAATCGTCGTAGTTGGTGCCGACGTCGCCGCCGGGAGAGGTCGTGCCCGACGAGCAGGCCGAGTTCGCGCAGTCGTTGTTGTTGGAATACATCTCCATCACGCCGAAATTGGCCGATGCGGTGGTCCAATTCGAAGTGTAGCTGCTGGTCAGCGGCATCAGCTGGGTGAGGCCGATCGACCACAGCGAATCCATGGAGTAGATCGAGAAGCGGTACTGCGGCGGGGCCGAGAATTGCGACGACTGGGCCGTCGTCGAGGCCGTCTGCAGCAGGGTCGAGACGCCGGCGTTCAATTCGTCGAGGCGCAACGTGATCTTGTTTTTCCGCGCGAGCGCGTAATTGTCGATTTGCGCGCCGTGTTGGGAGACATTGCAGTAGGGCGCGCTGCTCAGCGTCGGCGCCGTGCCGTCGGCGCATGGGTTGCCCACGGTGTCGCCATTGCCGGTGCTGGCCTGATGGCAGGCGAAGGCGCAGCTGTGGCCGCTGTCCTGCTTCGGAGTCAGGTTCTCCATCTGGGTGATGCCCGCCTGCGTCGCCGGCAAGGCCATCGACGGGGAATTGTCGAGCAGAACGTAGAAATCGATGTTGGGCGGGATTTGCGCGCTCGCCGTCGAACTGCCCGACATGCCGAGCGAGTTCTTCTTGAGCACCGCGGAGAATATCGTATTGACCGCGGTCGTGTAGTGAACGGTGACGTTGCGCGCCAGGGGAGTGCTGCCGGTGGCGACGGTGACCGTCACCTGGGTCACGCCCGGCGCCAGACCGGCTATGCCGTCGGCGAGGCCGTTGAACAAGGAGGTCGCCGCGGCCTGAGCGACGCTGTCGCTCTGCTGGAGCATGTTGGGCGTCAACGCGGCGAGCGCCGCGGCGTCGGCCAGGGCGTTCAACTTGGAGTGAATCTGCGCCGCCCGGCCATAGTCGATCGCCGCCGCGCCCCCGAACATCAGGACCGGCGCCATCAGCGCGTACATCGTCGTGATGTTGCCGTTGCGGTTACGAAGCAGGCGGCCGAAGGCAGGGATCGACATGGGTTCCGCTCGCGGTTTACTCAACGCCGCGACCCTGACATGGGTCGTAGCGTTCAATGGCCAAACTTTCCCTGATGAAACAACCAAGGCGTTAATGCGGAGCTAAGTCAATTGCGACAATTTTAAGTATTCAGTCAAAAGTTCGTTTTTGAGGGTGGGCGATTTGAGGTCAAAAGGCAATCAACGTTACTTTATTTGGATAATATCGGTCGTGATGGGTAGGTTTACCTTACTGCCGCCATCCAACTCACTCCGCGGGAAAGTTCCCTTTACACGTCCTCCCAAGGCCTGCATTGCATTCCGGCGGCGCGACGCTTGGAACTGTTTAGCGCGTGCCGAGCGTCGAATGTCGAGGCGACGTCGGAAGGCGATCCAAGCGTCGGCGGTCAGCGACCTGCTCAGCCGCCGCGTTGACGTATTGTCAAATGCAGCGCGGCTTCAACAAGAATAGCGAAGTCGATGCTTCGGGTTCGATGGACCCAATCAATTGAATATTAATCGAAATTCCGCGTCGGGCATAAGACCGGGTTAAAGGTTGTTGTTGCATATGCTCTTTTAGTATCGGCTGGGATCAGGCCACAATGCTGATCGTGGGCAAGCCATTTGCCGTCATGTCCCGCCTCGGGCGATATTTCGCCCGGGACGAGAAAGCTTCGCCCACGGTCGAGTTCGCGCTCGTCGCTCCATTGTTTTTCGCCATTGTCCTCGCCACCCTGCAGGCCGCGACGATCTTTCTCGTCAAGGCCTTCTTCGAGTCGGCGGCGGAAGCGGGCGCGAGGATCGTTCTGACCAATCAGACCGAATCGATGACCACGGCTCAGTTCAAGGCGCAGATTTGCGCCGAGCTGACCGCGCTTTTCAACTGTGGGCAGGTCACGGTCGAACTGACCCCGTTGCCCACGGGCACCACCAATCTCTCTTCGTTGCTGCCGCAATTCAACTCCAAGGGAAACCTCGTCGGCACGCCTCCAGTCGACGTCGGCGCCAACGCCGGCGCGGCGGGAACCGACATGCTTCTGGTCGTCATGTATCCCTGGCCCGTCTACGGCGGCCCGCTCGGCCTCAATTTCTCCAACATGGGGAATGGCGCGATGCTGATGGCGTCGACGCAGATCTTCCGAATCGAGCCGCTCTGATGCGCGGAAGGATAGGCGTCAAGCTGTTGGCGGCGCGTCGCGCGTCGCGCGCCGTCCTGGTCGACGCCAGCGGCTTGGCTGCCGTCGAGATGTCGCTGATCCTGCCGGTCGCCTTGCTGCTGATGAGCCTGATCGTCTATGGCGGCCAGATCTTCGGCGTGCAGCGCAAAGTGACGCTCGGCGCGACCACGGTGGCCAATATATTCGCTCAAGCCAACAACAACGGGTCGGCCACCATCACGGCCGCGGAACTCAATCAAATCCTCAGCTACCCGAGCCTGATCCTCTATCCATATGACGCAAGCAAGGTCCAGGTGGTGGTGTCGCAATTGTCGGTGACCACCGCAAACGGCAAGACCACGGGGACGGTCGTCGGCAGTTGGCCGAACGCCAACGGCACGGCGCGGCCGATCGGTCAGCAAATGCCGGTCGATTCGTCGATCGCCGCGGCCTTCACCGGCGCGGCCACCAGCTATGTCGTCCTGGGCGAAGTGCAATATCCGTTTCAGCCGACGGGAATCTATTACTCGATCGGAGCGACCACGCTCCACGATTCGGTCATGATGATCCCGCGAACGGCGGCCCAGATCACCGTTCAATGAACGACCGCGTTTCCTCGCCGAACTGCTGAACGAGATTGCGGCGCCAGACAAACGTCCGGAGGACCGGCGCCAAATCTCGATCAATCGGCCCCGGTCTTCTCGTCCGTCAGAGCGCTCAGGCGCGATCGTCTTTCTCCGAGCGTCGATGCGCCTTTATCACCGGCTCGGAACGAGTCCCCGGAGGGCGGTCTTCGATCGCGACGATCGTGTGGACGGCCCCGCCCAAACGGCGTCCGGCGACAAAACAGCGAGGCCGGAAGGCGCCAAAGGGGGAGACGTCGGCGAAGAAGACTTGTCAGAATCGGCGCCGGGTTACCCAAGAACCATTTTCCGCTTCATGCCCTTGAGCGCGAGGGCGCATCGGCGAGAAAGCTTGCGGCCCACTGTTGGACGGGCAAACTTGCCGCGTTGGCGCGCGAGGCGGCGTGACCCTTCCGCCCTTCATGACGCCATTGTCGAGCGGCGCGACAACGATGCGGTCGCAACGGCGGTGGCTTCGGAGATATACGAGGATCGCGCCGACCAATAGCGCGGATGGTGAGGAGCCGATCGGCGAGACTTTTTTTGGAGCGCGCCCGCGCGGGCTCAATCCCGAGATCGGAGGAATCCGCCGAGCGCGACAGGTCGCGCTCGGCAAGAACAGGCGTTGGCCCGGCGATGCATGGGCCGCGGCCCATGCCGTCCGAGATTCCATCAGTTGGTCAGATGCCCGGTCTGCGTCACCGCCGCGAACAGGGCGGCCAGCGCCTGTCCGAGGTCGGCGCCGATCGACGCGTCATAGAACAGGCCGGGAGTCGCGCAGGCCTGAAGGGCCGGGCCGATGTCCGACTGGATCGGCGCGATATATTGCGCGTACCAGCTGTTGGCCGGCACCGGCAGATAGTCGGTGTAGAGGATCGCGATCTTGACGCCGCGGTTCTTGATGGCCGTGCACCAGTTGGTGCCGTTCGAATTCCCGCCCGGAGCATTGCCCAGATCGTTGATCGCCTGCTGGAGGCGGCTGCCGTTCTTCTCGTCCTCGACCCCGTCGGTGACGATGAACAGGACCTTTTGCGGCGTATCGCCGGTCTGATTGGTGCCGTTGCCGGGGTTGGGGATGTAGCTCGACTGGCTGAGCTTGCCGAGCGAATCGTCGTAGTTGGTGCCGACGTCGCCGCCGGGAGAGCTCGTGCCCGACGAGCAGGCCGAGTTCGCGCAGTCGTTGTTGTTGGAATACATCTCCATCACGCCGAAACTGGCCGATGCGGAGGTCCAATTCGAAGTGTAGCTGCTGGTCAGCGGCATCAGCTGGGTGAGGCCGATCGACCACAGCGAATCCATGGAGTAGATCGAGAAGCGGTACTGCGGCGGGGCCGAGAATTGCGACGACTGGGCCGTGGTCGAGGCCGTCTGCAGCAGGGTCGAGACGCCGGCGTTCAATTCGTCGAGGCGCAACGTGATGTTGTTTTTCCGCGCGAGCGCGTAGTTGTCGATTTGCGCGCCGTGCTTTTTTACGTCGCAGTAGGGCGCGCTGCTCAGCGTCGGCATCGTGCCGTCGGCGCACGGGTTGCCCACGGTGTCGCCATTGCCGGTGCTGGCCTGATGACAGGCGAAGGCGCAGCCGCCGGTATCCTCTTTCAGCGTCAGGTTCTGCATCTGGGTGATGCCTGCCTGCGTCGCCGGCAGGGCCATCGACGGGGAATTGTCGAGCAGAACGTAGAAATCGATGTTCGGCGGCATTTGCGCGCTCGCCTGCGCGCTGCCCGATTCAGGCAGCGTGTTTTTGCCGAGAACCTGGGCGAAGAGCGTGTTGACGGAACTCGTGTAGCTGACCGACACGTTGCGCACGAGCCCGGTCGGGCCGTTGGTGATCGTGACCGTCACTTGCGTGGCCCCTGGCGTCAGCCCCGATATCCCGGCCGTGAGGCCGTTGAACAGGGCGGTCGCCGCGGCCTCGGCGACCGAGGCGCTCTGCTGGAGCATATTCGGCGTCAGCGCCGCGAGCGCGGCGGCGTCGGCTGCGGCGTTGAGCTTGGTGTGAATCTGCGCCGCCCGGCCATAGTCAATCGCGGCGCCCCCGCCAAATAAAAGCACGGGGGCTACGATTGCGTACATCATGGCGACGTTGCCGCCGCGATCTCGCAATAGACGGTCAAGGGCGAATTTCGACATTGGCGCGCTCGATGTTATTGAGGCCTTGGACCTTGGTGGAGATCGCGAGCCCCGAGTGGTACACTTCGACGATCAAACCGAGGTTTGGTTGACGCAAGTCTAACGCGGCGGCTCCAATTGACGGAATGGCTAAGTTTTTCTGACCGCTATTCTAGACTCGGATTTGCAAATAATTGAATTTTTTAATGATTTGATCGCGATGACCTTGTGCTCAATACTTCGGGACGCCAGACCGAAATTGGAGTCCGGCGAAGATCAGTAAGAAAAAGCGTCGCGCGGGAGGCCCCTCGACTGATCTGTCGGGACGTCGCGTCGTCCTGTTGCGGTCCGCCTGAAATGGTCTTATTGCATTGCACAATTCCACAGCGCCGAAGGTCGCGCCCGCCATGAAAGCCACATGAAAGCCCCGCGCAAGTATTTCGATCCGCTCGCGATCGGCGCGCCGCGCCCCCTCCTCGACCTGCCGTCGCGGCTCGAGCGCATGATTCACTTCGTGCCGCCGCACATCGAGAAGGTGCGCGCGAAGGCGGGCGAACTCGTGCGTCAGGTGGACGTCGTGCTCGGCAATCTCGAGGACGCGATTCCGGTCGAATCCAAGGAGGCGGCGCGCGAGGGCGTGATCGCGATGGCGAAGGCGACCGATTTCGGGTCCACGGGCCTTTGGGTGCGAGTCAACGCGCTCAATTCGCCATGGTTCCTCGACGACATGACCCGGCTGGTCGGCGAGATCGGCGACAAGATCGACGTTGTGATGCTTCCCAAGGTCGAGGGCGACTGGGACATCCACTTCTTCGACCAGTATCTGGCGCTGCTCGAGGCCCGCCACGGCCTCAAAAGACCGATCCTTGCGCACGCGATCCTGGAGACCGCGCAGGGCGTCAACAATGTCGAGGCCATCGCCGCCGCGTCGCCGCGCATGCATGGGCTCAGCCTTGGCCCCGCGGATCTCGCAGCCTCACGCGCGATGAAGACGACGCGTGTCGGCGGCGGCCATCCCGGTTACCGGGTGCTGGCCGACGCGGCCGAACCCGGCGCTCAGCGCCTCAGCGCACAGCAGGATCCATGGCACTATACGGTCGCGCGCATGGTCGACGCCTGCGCCGCCAACGGAATCAAGCCGTTCTATGGGCCGTTCGGCGATTTTTCTGACGGGGCCGCCTGCGAGGCGCAGTTCCGAAACGCGTTCTTGCTCGGCTGCGCCGGCGCATGGACCCTGCATCCGAGCCAGATCGCGATCGCCAAGCGGGTCTTCTCACCCGATCCGGCAGAGGTCGCCTTCGCCCGCAAGATTCTGGCCGCCATGCCGGATGGATCGGGCGCGGTGATGATCGACGGCAAGATGCAGGACGACGCCACCTGGAAGCAGGCGCGCGTCATCGTCGACCTCGCTAAACAGGTCGCCGCCAAGGACACGGAATATGCAGAGCTTTATCAGTTCTGATGTCAACGAATTGACGCCATTCCGGGCGCGGTCTAAGCCCTTGTCATGAATACGCGCACCGCCAAATTCGGCATCGGACAGGTGGTCAAACACCGCATCTATCCGTTCCGCGGGGTCATCTACGACGTCGATCCGACCTTCGCCAACACCGAAGAATGGTGGCGCTCGATCCCGGCCGACGTCCGCCCGTCCAAAGACCAGCCGTTCTATCATCTCTACGCCGAGAACGCGGACAGCCAATACATCGCCTATGTCTCGGAGCAGAATCTTCTGCCCGACGATTCCGGGGAGCCGGTGCGTCATCCGCGGGTCCATGAAGCCTTCGAGCGGACTCCCGACGGCAACTATCGATCGCGAAGCAAACCGCTCGCGAGCTGAAGCGAACGAGATCGAGAGGACTCTGAAAAGACCCAAACGAAACAAAGCGCGCCCGGCGTCCCGGCGCGCGCCCTGGTTCGTATTGGACGCCGCCGCCTGCCCGGGCAGGCGGGCGACGTTCTATGTGCTGACGGCCTACTTGGCCGGCGCGGCGGGCGCCGTCGCCGGGGCGGCGGGCAATGGCGCGGGCGTGGCAGGCCCGACAGGCGAGGCAGGTCCGACAGGGACGGCGGGCCCATTCTGTTGCTCAAGGCGCTTGCGCTGCTCTTCCGCCTTTTTCTGGAGCTGCTGCTGCAACTCCTGGCGCTGCTGTTCGAGCAATTTCGGGTCGGTCGGCTTGCCGTCGTACGCTGGACCCAGATCCTTCAATGGAAGGTTGAACGTCAATTCCCGGCCCGAGGGTTCGCCCGCGCCAGGCACGCGCATGATGACGCTCATTGTCTGCCCTTTCTTGAGGGCTTCGAGCGTCTTCGCCCCGATGTCGATTTCAGCCGAGCAGGCGTTCTGGAAGCACATGTCGTACTTGCCGTCGATCGGCTCGCCCTTGTCGATGACGACGCGAAACCCGGGCTTCAGCAACATGCCGATCGGCAGGATCAAAAGGCGCAGCTTGCGCCTTTCGTCGCCCTTCACCTCGAAGACATTGACGCTGATCATCGGCGGTTGATCGGAAGACGTCGCGAAGTCGCGCATGGTGGCGCAGGCTTCGCGGCCGGACGTGGGCTCCTTGGAGCAGAACTTGGCCCATTGCGGCTCGGGCGACACCAGGTCCACTTTCGAGGGCGGCGCAGGCGCAGGCTGCTGGCCTTGCGCGCCCTGCGCCGGCGCGGCGGGAGCGGCCGGCGGCGCGGCGGGCTTGGCCGTCGGGTTCTGCGCAACGGCGGCGCCCGCTCCCAACGCGAGGCTCGCAGCGAGCGCCGCAGCGCCCAAGCGCGTGACATGAAAACTCATCAATCGTCCTTTCAAACCGTGAGCAAATGATCGCTACGCCCGGCCGGACCGTTTGGCGCCGCCCGGCGGCGCCGTGGTCCGACATCGGCGAGCCGTCGGGCGACGTTGCGGCGCCGTCGGCGCGCAGCCCGGTTGCGCGCCCTCTTTCCACATCCGGCGCGACAATCCAACAACAATTTCGCCAGCCCGGAGCGCAAAGCGAGCCTTCGGCGTCTGAAGACCGCCCGGAAGCGAAGCCTCCGCTATTTACGAGCGACCCGCGACGGGCGCTGGAACTGTCGCGGGCGGCGGGCGAGCCGCTGGCGAAACCGCCTTCGCTCCCGAGCGAGCCCAAGGCGAGGCGAGCGCTCGTCAAAAAAAGGCGGCAGAACACGGAGGAATTGGCGAATCCCGGTGCTAACATGTCAAGATGATTGATCTCACGATTCGCCTCGCGGTGGGCGTCGCGCTCATCGTCGCCTCCGCGAACGCGTTCGCGCGCGCCGGCGACGTGGGCCAGCCGGTCGGCGCAATCGCGATGCATGGCGAGCCGGCCCTGCCCCCGACCTTCGACCACCTGCCCGATGTCAATCCCGAGGCGCCCAAAGGCGGTCGGCTCGACCTCGCCTATCTGGGCGCCTTCGACAGCCTCAACCCGTATAACGTCAAGGCCTTGTCGACCGCGCAGGGCCTCATCGGCAATGTCTATCAATCACTCATGGTCCGCTCGAACGACGAGCCGTTTACGCTCTATGGCCTGATCGCGAAAAGCCTCGAGACCAACGACGCGCGTGACCTGCTGGTTTTCCATCTCGATCCGGCGGCTCACTTCTCGGACGGCGCGCCCATCACGTCCGCGGACGTCCTCTTCACCTTCAACCTGTTGAAGGCGAAAGGCCGGCCGCAGCAGCGCGCCGCCTACAGTCTGGTCAAAAGCGTCGAGGCGCCAGACGATCTGACGGTGCGCTTCGATCTTGCCGGCGCCAATGATCGTGAGCTGCCCCTGACGCTGGCGTTGATGCCGGTGCTGTCCCGCGCGCACACTGATTCGGAGGGTTTCGACGATCAGACCTTGCAGATTCCGGTCGCCTCGGGGCCGTATCGCGTCACGGAGGTCACGCCTGGCGAGCGGCTCGTGTTGCAGCGCGACCCCAATTACTGGGGCCGTGACCTGCCGGTCTCCCGCGGCCTTTACAACTTCGACACGATCCGCATCGACTATTTTCGTGACGCGACCGCGATGTTCGAAGCGTTCAAGGCCGGGCTCATCGACTACCGGGTCGAAGACGACACGACCCGTTGGCGCTCAGAGTATGATTTTCCCGCCGTGAAAGACGGGCGCATCATCAAGGCCACGATCCCGAACCGCCTGCCGAAGGGCGTCTCCGGCTTCGCCTTCAATACCCGCCGCCCGCTGTTTGCCGACCCTCGCGTTCGCGAAGCGCTCGCTTCGATGTTCGATTTCGAATGGATCAACGCCAACCTTTACGCCGGCGCCTACAAGCGCTCCGAGGGATTTTTCGACGACAGCGAATTGTCTTCGATCGGCCGCCCGGCGAGCGAACGTGAGCGCGCGCTTTTGGCGCCCTTTCCGGGCGCCGTGCGCGACGACGTGATGGAGGGCCGCTGGCGAGCCCCGGTTTCCGACGGCACGGGACGCGATCGGACGATCGCGCGTCGAGCCATCGATCTTCTGGAGAGCGCCGGCTATTCCCTGCGCGAGGGAAGCCTGGTCGACGGACATGGAACCCCGCTCGCGTTCGAGATAACGGTCAAAAATCGCCAGGAGGAGCGTCTTGCCCTCGCCTATGCGCGCAATCTGGCGCGCATCGGGGTCGCGGCGAACGTGCGGCTCGTCGACGAGGTCCAGTTCCAGCGGCGGCGCACCCGCTTCGACTTCGACGTGATGCTCGGAACGTGGACCGCCTCGCCCTCGCCGGGCAACGAGGAGCGCGCGCGCTGGGGCTCGGCGTCGGCCAACGCCGAAGGCGCCTACAATATTTGCGGCGTCGCTTCGCCCGCCGTCGATGCGATGATCGCCGCGCTTCTGGCGGCCAGGAGCAAGGAGGACTTCATCGCCGCGGTCCGCGCGCTCGATCGCCTGCTGATCTCCGGCTTCTACATCGCCCCGCTCTACTACGCCCCCGATCAATGGATCGCCTATTCGGCCAAGCTCGGCCGCCCAGAAACGACGCCGCTGTTTGGCGTCGACCTTGCGGCCTGGTGGAGGCGCGAGCCATGAATTCCGGCCCTCCTTGACGTTCGAGCGTGGCGAATCGACGCGCGTCGCGCGAGGCCGCGCGCGCAAATCCGGACGCGGTGCGGCCGCCGCGCGCCGACGACAAGGCGCGGCAATTCGGCGGGAGCGCGGTCGTTGCCGCTGCGCCGACCGCGCGATAAGCTCTCGGCGCGCTGAGCGCGGGAAAAATCCCCGCGCCCATGCTCTCTTGCAGCGGCGCGGCGGCGGCGAGGCGACGACACCGGGCCTGGCCTCGCTTGACGACAAAGGCGGAACAACGGCATGAGCCAGAGCGAAACGGACGAAACCCTGACCATCGACGTTGTGAGCGACGTCGTCTGTCCCTGGTGCTATCTCGGCGAGAAACGGCTCGAAGCCGCGCTGGCTGAAGAGCCGCGGCCGGTTGCGGTGCGCTGGCGCCCCTACCAGCTCGACCCGACGATCCCGGAGGGAGGACTCGACCGCGCCGAGTATATGGCCAGAAAATTCGGCAGAGACGGACGGCTTCGGACCATCCACGACAATCTCGTGCGCCTCGGCGCCGAAGTTGGCGTTCCCTTCGCCTTTGACAAGATCGAGCGCGCGCCCAATACGCTCGACGCTCACCGCCTCATCCGCTGGGGCGGCTCAACGGGCGTGCAGGGCAAGGTCGTCGACCGCCTGTTTGGCGCTTATTTCGTCGACGGGCGAGATATCGGCGACCGCGACGTGCTGATCGACGTCGCCGCCAGCTGCGGCCTCGACGCCGGCGTCGTCGAAAAACTGTTCGCCGAGGGAGCCGACATCGACGCGGTGCGCCAGGAGATCGCCGAGGCGCAGGCGATCGGCGTCAGCGGCGTGCCGTTCTTCATATTCGCAGGTCGCCTCGCCGTGCCGGGCGCGCAGGACGCTTCCCTCCTGCGGCGGGCGATGGCGCAGGCGCGGCAGGCGATGAAGGAAGCGCGGGCCGCATAACGGCGCGCCGCCTCAGGGCCTCTCACGCTGCTTCTTCCAGTCCGGCGATGACGTCGACCGCCGGTTCGGCGGATGGCGACGCGCCCTCGTCGCTCTGATCGGGCATGGCGCTCAAGTCGAGCGCTTCCGCGGTCGCGCCGGTCTGCTCAAAGCCGAGGGACAACGACGGCGCCTCGACGTGCTCGTCGGCGTCCGCCCCCTGGGCCGCCGCAATGAAGTCGATCGAGAGTTCGACGTTTGGCGCGGCGTCGCCGTCCGGCGCATCGAGCGCCTGCGCGTTGGCGCCGAGTCGAATCAGGGACGGCGGTCAAATATGGCGACTTGCCGTCGCCATCGTTGGCCGCCTCCGAGAATGTGGCGATCAGGTCGATCGGCAGCTCGACGCGGGGAGCCGGGCCTGCGCCCGGCGAAACCTGGACGACAGACAGCAATGACGGCTGGCCGCGTTGGTCGTTGGCCGCGGGGGAAAAGTCCAGGTTCTTGGGCAGGCGCGGGGCGCGGGCGTCGACGGCCGCATGGCGCACGAAACTCCGCGCTTCGGCTCTCGCGGCCTCGGCGGCGAACCGCCAGAGAAGCGCAAGGATTTTGGCGAGGGCGGGATCTTTGCGCGCCTCGCAGGCGGCGATGACCTTCTCGACCAGCGGCGACTTGAGCCCTTCGCCGCGTGCGCCGCGATAAGTCGCGAGCGCGCCCAAAGCGGCGCGAAACACGGTCAAACTGTGGCGCGGCAGCCCCGCCTTGAGCGCGAGCGCGGCGAAGCCCTCCCCGCTCGGATTGCGGATGAAGGCCGCGACTCGGGAATGGGGCATGGGCGCGAGTTCGGCCAGCGCGGCGGCGAACAGCGCGCTCTCCCCGCAGAGCAGCGAGCGCAGGAGCAGCGCCAGCGTCAGCGCGCCGCGCTCACGCAAACTGCGCGCGAGTTCCGCCCGCTCCTCGCCTGGGCAAGATGCGGCGATCGCGACGATCGTTTGTTCACGCGCCTCGCGAGCAATGCGGTCGGCGCGACCCCGGCCGAGCCATGCGGTCGCGGAATCGCTCAAGGCTTTCGCCGTCGCCATCGCGATATCCACGATCAGGCTCGCGGGCAGAGACGGGCGCGCAAGCAGGGCCTCGCGCGCTTCCGCGTCGTCGCCGAAGCGCGCGAACAGCCGATGCAGCGCGCTGGCCGGCAGATCGGCTTCCAGATTGCCGATGAGGGCGATCGCCGCGTCGCGCTGGCCGATCTCGGCCAAGGCCGCTGACGGGCCGGCGCCGAGCTTCGGCCGGCGCGCGATCGCGCACTGGGCGATGGCGTCGCCGATGGCGGCGCAGTCGACGAGTTCGGCGTCGGTGAGAACCGGCGAACGCGCCAGCACCACCGCCGCGACCTCCGCCTGGTCGTTCGCCAGCGCCAGCGTCAGGTGACGCGGCGCGTCATTGACGCTCGCCAAGGCGTCCGCGAGCGCGCGACGCACCAGCACGGAAGGGTCGTCCAGCAGCGCGGTCATCGCCACCTCGGCCTCGGCGCGCACCGACGGGCTCAGATCGGAATGAAGGTAGGCTCGCGCGAGCGCGCTCGCCGCTTCCGCCCGGTCCTCGGCGTCGACGCGTTGCGCCCAGGCAAGAAATCGGCGCACTATGTCTGTCGCGGCGCAGGGGGGCGTCGGTTGGCGACAGGCCGGTGGCGGGTTCAATTTCAGGTCGCCCTCCCGTGCGGCTGATGGCCGGGACGATACCCGCTCAAATTGCATCTACATGGTAAACAACAACTTAAAGTTGCTCGAAAAGCTGAGAAACCCATGGAAAAAGCGACCGTTCCCCATCCGCGCGGAGGCCTTTATTTCGAGGATTTTTCGCCCGGCCAGGTCTTCCGCCACCGCCTCACCCGCACCGTCACGCAAATGGACAACATGCTGTTTTCCAACATGACGCTCAATCCGCAGCCGCTGCACATCGACGCGCATTTCTGCGCCACCGAGACCGAATGGGGCCGGCCGCTGATGAATTCCCTGTTCACCCTCGGATTGATGATCGGCATATCGGTCAACGACACCACCGTCGGCACGACCATCGCCAATCTCGGCATGAGCGAAGTCGCCTTTCCGGCGCCGCTGTTCGAAGGCGACACGGTGCGCGCGGAAACGGAAGTGATCGGGGTGCGAAGCTCCAGATCGCGGCCCGACGCGGGCCTCGTCGAATTCAGGCACCGGGCGTTCAAGCAGGACGGAACGCTGGTCGCCGAATGTCGCCGCACCGCCTTCATGCGCCGCCGCGCGCCCGAGATCGTCTCGGTCTGACCGTCGTGCGCTCGCTCCTGATCGCGCCAGCCGACGACGAGGCAGGAGCTCGCCGCGGCGCTGTCGAGCGGCGCCGACGCGCTGGTGGTCGATCTCGAGAGGCCGGGCCCGCCCGGCGTCAAAGCGGCGGCGCGGGCGATGGCGGCGCGTTTTCTTGAAGAAGCGCGGACCCGCGCCGGGGCGCCGGCGCTCATCGTCAGAGTCAGCCCGCTCTCCGGGGGCGAGACGGATCTCGATCTCGATGCGGTCATGCCGGGCGCGCCCGACGCGGTCATGTTGCCGGGGAGTCTGGGCGCAGCAAGCGTTCAGCAGCTGTCGGCCAAGCTCGCGGTGCGGGAGGCCATGTGCGGCATCGCCGACGGCTCGACGCGCATTCTGGCGCTGGCGACCGAGACGGCTCAGGCGCTGTTCGGCATGGCGAGCTATCGCGGCGCCAGCGCGAGGCTGATCGGCCTGGCCTGGGGCATGGAGAGTTTGGGCGCCGAGCTGCGGGCGGAGGCTTACCGCGAGGCGTCCGGCGCCTATGCCGGCCCCTTTCGTCTCGCGCGCGACCTGACCCTCGTCGCCGCGGCCGCGGCGGGCGTGGCGGCGATCGACGCGATCTTCGCCGACGTGCGCGACGTCGAAGGCCTACGCACCGAGGCCGAGACGGCCCGGCGCGACGGCTTCGCTGGCAAGCTTGCGACCGACCCGTCCCAGGTGGGTATCATCAACCAAGCGTTCAACAAGTTATCGCCCGACCGGGCGTGATCGGTCGCGACGCCGAAGCGGCAGAAATCGACTTACTGCAATAGGGCGGACTTGCGCCGCTCGATCTCGGCCTGCCATCGATCAGCGCTCATGGACGGCGCGCAGACGACCTTCATGTATTGCGAACCGCCGCCGCGCACGAGATCGGTGCGCGACATCATCGTCTGGGCGTTGAGCGAGCACATGACGACATTGTCGACCTGCGGCCCGCGCACGACATCGACCGCGCTTTCCGGCTGACAGTCGGCATTGGAAAGCACGGTGGAGCAGATCAAGATAACGATGGAATAGCCAGACATCGCGAGCCCCCTTCTTCGCTCTTACGCCTTTTGACCCCTTTTGCCGCCCGAGGCCTCGGCCCTCCCCTCGGCGACGGACAAGGACGAAACTGATCGTCGTCGAGGCTGCCGAACCCGATCCGGCCCAAAACGCCAAGATCGTCCCGTTCACCCGATTCGATTATGCAACCGCCCAACCATAGGCTGGCTCGATCACGGCGGCCGCGCTGTGATCTGGATCACACGATCTGCGACGCAGGCGCACTCAGCCGGCTCGGCGCCATCCGCGACCGGTCGGCCGAGAGTCGGATCACTGCAGCACCGCCGCCTTGCGCGCCTCGATCTCGGCCATCCATTGGTCGATGTCCTTGGAGGGCTTGCACACGATCTTCATGTATTGCGCCCGATCGCCTTGCACCAAATCTGTGCGCGCCATCATCGTTTGCGCATTCATTGAGCACATCACCACATTGTCGACTTGCGGCCCACGCAACACGTCGATCGCGGTCTTCGGCTGGCAGTCCGAATGCGAAAGCGCGGTGGAGCAAATCAAAATAGCAATAGAATAGCCGGACATTGCGGCCTCCTCTTAGCTGAGCTGTATCTTTTGGATGTTTTTCGGGGCCATTGCGCTGCCCCGACATGGACGCTGAACGACCACGCAGGCGCGCATCATGCCGCGCCGATCACTCTATATCCGCGGCGCGGAACGAGGCGCACGCAAATACTCTCGCAAGCGTCATGCCAAATTACCCACAGGCATGGCGCCGGCCGCCGCCGGCCGAACCCGATCACGCCGTCTTACGCGCGGAAATCCCGGCGGATTCGAATGCCCGATGCGGCGAACGGCCGCAGTCGCGAATCGAAACCACCAATCCTTAAACGTTGGTCCTTAACGTTTTGGCAAAAGTTCATCATCCGCCGCCCTGGTTCGACGGCCCTAGAAGACGCTGCGCCGATGACGATTGTTCAAACGCTACTCTCCCCGCTGCGGCCGACAGCGGCGACCTTCCTGTCGCCGTCTTCGATCTGCTCGATCTATTCGCTCGCCGCCGCGCTCCTGATCGCTTTCGCCTGGCTCGCCTACCGGCGCAGGCGTCGGAACAGACGCATACGCATCGGCACGCTGATCCGCGCCGTCTTGTCCCGCCGGGTCCTATTCCACCGATCGACGCTCGCTGACGTCGCCTTTTGCATTTTCAGCCTTGCGACCCTCGGCGCGATCCTCGGCTGGGCGGTCGTTTCGACGTCGTGGATCAGCGACGGCGTCGCCGCGTTTCTGGCCAGCCGCCTCGGAGCGCGCGCGCAACCGCAGGCGCCCGATCTGGCGCTGAACGCGGCCCGCACCCTCGCGCTGTTCGTCGCCTACGAACTCGGCTTCTTCTTCGATCACACGCTCAAGCACCGCATTCCCGCTTTGTGGGAGCTGCACAAGGCGCATCATTCGGCGGAAGTCCTGACGCCGCTCGTCAACTTCCGCGTTCATCCGCTCGATTCGCTGATCCTGGCCAACAATCTGTCGCTGTTCATCGGCGTGATCGGCGGCGCGGCGCAATATGCGCTCGGCAAACAGGCGGTGTCGTTCACGCTGTTCGACACCAACGTCCTCATGCTGTTGTACATCTATATTACGGCGCAGCTTCAGCACTCGCAGATCTGGATCCCGTTCACCGGAATCTGGGGCCGCGTGTTCATGAGCCCGGCGCATCATCAATTGCATCATTCCGCCGACCCGGCCCATTACAATTGCAACATGGGCGCGAGCCTGGCGCTCTGGGACTGGCTGGCGGGCAGCCTGCGCATGCCGCCGGCCGAGTCGCCGCGCCTCGCCTACGGCGCCTCGGACCATCGGCATGACCCGCACAGCGTCATGGGGCTGGTGTTCGACCCGGCGTTGAGGTTCCTCGCCGCGCTGATTGAAACGCGCCCGCCACAGCCGTCGGCGCCGGCCGAAGCCGGCGCCAAGCGGGCGCCGCTGACCCGCCCCTGAAAAGCGCGGTCCGGGATGGCCGGCCGCGGGGCGGCCTATTCCGCCGCCACCGAAACGTCCTTGGCGGGCCGCGCTTTCGGCGTCGGTGCGCGCGGCGCATGTCCCGAGGCCGCCGGTTCGTCCGCCTCGCCGACGAAGCGGCTGAACAGGCGCCACGTCGCCCGGCCCAGATCGTCCATCACCGTGAACACGGCCGGCACGAACACCAGCGACAGCAGCGTCGACATGATGAGGCCGCCGATCACGGCGATCGCCATCGGCGAACGGAAGCCGCCGCCGTCGCCATGGCCGAGCGCGGAGGGGAACATTCCCGCCGCCATCGCGATCGTGGTCATCACGATCGGACGCGCGCGCTTGCGGCCCGCCTCGACCAGCGCCTGCGTGCGCGGCGTGCCGCGGCCGATCTCCTCGACCGCGAAGTCGACCAGCATGATCGCGTTCTTGGTCACGATCCCCATCAGCATCAGGATGCCGATCACCACCGGCATCGACATCGCCTTGTGCGTGATCAGCAGCGCGATGATCGCGCCGCCGATCGACAGGGGCAGCGAGATCAGAATGGTGATCGGCTGCAGGAAGCTGCCGAACAGCAGCACCAGCAGCCCGTAGACCATCATCAGGCCCGCGCCCATCGCGGCGGCGAAGGAGGCGAACACCTCGCTCATCACCTCGACGTCGCCGGTCTCGCGAATCTCGACGCCCGGCGGCAGACGCCGCGCGGTCGGCAGGGCATGGATCGCCTGGACCGCGTCGCCGAGCGCGGAATCGCCGCGCAGGTCGCCCTCGATCGTCACCCGCCGCGAGCGATCGTAGCGGTTGATCGCGGTCGGTCCGTGGCTGATCGAGAAATCCGCCACCACCGACAGCGGCGTCGTCGCGCCGCCCCCGGTCGCCACCCGCAATTCCTTCAGCAGGCCGACGCGCGCCCGCGCCGCATGGTCGAGTTCGACCCGGATCGGCACCAGCCGGTCGCCGGCGTTGAACTTGGCGAGATTGGCGTCGATGTCGCCGAGCGTCGCGACCCGGATGGTCTCGGACAGCGCCTCGGTCGAGACGCCGAGGTCGGCGGCGACCTGACGCTTGGGCACGATGCGCAATTCCGGCCGGTCGAGTTCGGCGGTCGACATCGGATTCTCGATTGTCGGGATCGCCCGCATCTCGCTGGCGATCTGGTTCGCGGTGTCGTTGATGACGTCGATGTCGGGACCGGCGACGATCAGCGACAGGTCTCGCTGGCCGTTGTCCTTCAGGAACCAGAACCGGATGTCGGGCTGATCGGCGAGCATCGCGCCGATCTTGAGTTGCAGATCCTTCTGCGTCGCCTCGCGCTCGGACTTGTGAACGAAATTGATGACGAAGGTCGCCTTGCGCGGCTCGGCGCCGGCGCCGAGAATCTGGCCGCCGAAGATCAGCGCCGAGCGGACCTCGGGCATGGCGCGCAACTTGTCCGAGATCGCGCGCGTCACGCGGTCGGTGTCGTCGAGCCGCGAGCCGGGCGGCAGTTCGACCGCCAGGAGAACCCGGCCGACGTCGTCGGCTGGAATGAAACCCGAGGGCAAGAGCCGCGTCGACCACAGCGAGGCGGCGAAGATCATCGCGCCGAAAATCAGGGTCAGCCAGCGGTGACGGACGGAAGCGCGCACGAGGCGGGTGTAGCCGCGCATGATCGCGCCCTCGCCGTGCTCCGCGCCGCGCGGCGCGCGCAGGAAGTAGGCGGCGATCACCGGCGTGACGAAGCGCGCCACCATCAGCGAGAACAGCACGGCGATCGCGACCGTCAGGCCGAACTGGCGGAAATACTGGCCGGCGATGCCGCCCATGAAACTGACCGGCGAGAAGATCGCCGCGATCGACAATGAGATGGCGATGACCGCGAGGCCGATCTCGTCGGCCGCCTCGAGCGAGGCGCGATAGGCCGATTTGCCCATGCGCATGTGGCGCACGATGTTCTCGATCTCGACGATCGCGTCGTCGACGAGAATGCCGGTGACCAGCGTGATCGCCAGCAGGCTGACCAGGTTGAGCGAGAAGCCGATCGCGTCCATCGCCCAGAAGGTCGGAATGATCGACAGGGGCAGCGCGACGGCGGTGATGATGGTGGCGCGAATATCCCGCAGGAACACGAACACGACGACGACCGCCAGCAGCGCCCCCTCGATCAGCGTCTCCATCGTCGCATGATAGTTGCCGAGTTCGTTGTCGACCTGGGTGTCGACTTTGGTGAACGTCACCTCGGGATGATCGGCATGGATGCGCTCGAGCCGTTTCTCGATCAGCGCATCGACGGTCACGTCGCTGGCGCCCTTGGCGCGCGTGACGCCGAAGGCGACGATCGGTTCGTCGAACAGGCGCGCGAACGTGCGCGGCTCGGCGGCGCCGTCGACGACCGTCCCGAGTTCGTCGAGCCTGACCTTGCGCCCGCCCGGGAGCGCGATCGGCAACGCGGCGAGATCGGCGACGCTGCGCGCTCCGGCCAGCGTGCGGATCGCCTGTTCCTGCCCCGCGACCTCGCCGCGTCCGCCGCCGAGATCGACGTTGTCGGCGCGCACCTGCTCATTGACGGTCGCCGCGGTGACGCCGAGCGCCAGCAGCTTTTCCGGATCGAGCGAGACGCGGATCTCGCGGTCGACGCCGCCGGAGCGCTTGACTTCGCCGACGCCGCGGATGCTCTGCAGATCGCGGGCGACCGAATCGTCGATGAACCACGACAATTGCTCGACCGACATTCCCGGCGCGGACGCGGCGTAGGTGACGATCGGCAGGCCTTCGATGTCGACTCGGCTGACGATCGGTTCATCGATGGTGCGCGGCAGATCGCCGCGAATCTTGGCGATCTGATCCTTCACGTCGTTGAGCGCGCGGTCGATGTCGACCGAGCCGACATTGAACTGCACGATGGTCGACGAGGATCCGTCGGTGACGGTCGAAATGATATGCCAGACGCCGTTGAGGCTGGCGACCGCGTCCTCGACCTTTTTCGTGACCTGCGATTCGAGTTCCGACGGCGCCGCGCCCGACTGGGTGATGAGCACCTGCACGATCGGAATGTCGATGTTGGGGAAGCGTGTGATCGACATCGTCCGGAAGCTGACGAGGCCGAGAATGGTGAGGACCGCGAACGCGACCACCGCCGGGATCGGTCGGCGGATGGACCAGGCCGAGACGTTGAGCCGCATGGTTCGCCTTCCTAGCCGCCGGCCGCGGCCGGCGCCGGTATCGCGCGCACGCGGTCGCCGGGCCGCAGGAACGCGCCGGCGCGCGCGACCACGCTCTCGCCCTCGGCGGCGCCGTCCTTGATCTCGACCGCGTCGCCCTCGACGATGCCGGGCGTCACCCGCCGCTCCTCGACCCGCCCGTCGCGCACCACCAGCAGACGCGCCGTGTCGCCATCGCGCAGCAGCGACGCGGCGGGAGCGCCGACGCCGTCGCGGCGCGCGAGTTCGACCTCGCCCGAGGCGAAAGCGCCGATCCGGGCGTGCGAGACGTCGTCGAGCGCGATTCGCACCTTGCCGGTGCGGCTCGCCTTGTCGACTTCCTGCGAGATGAGGCGCACCCGCCCCTTGACCGGCGCCGCCACGCCCGGCAGACGAATCGTCGCCGGCATGCCGACGGCGAAGCGCGCCAGCGATTGCTCGGGCGCGTCGGCCTCGAGATCGATCGCGCCGTCTTCGATGATGCGGAACAGCGGCTCGCCGGCGCTGGACGCGGATGCGCCGAGCTTGGCCGAGCGGCGGCTGATCAATCCCGAGACCGGCGCCTTCACGTCCGTCCGCGAGATGCGCACTTCGAGCTCCTGCCGCTCCGCGTCGCGGCTCTTGCGATCGGCTTCGGCGACGCTCGAGCGCGTTGTTGGCGGAGGCGAGCTGGGCCTGCGCGGTCTTGAGCGCGGTCTCGCGCTGTTGGATGGTCGAGACCGACATCACGCCTTCGCCGAGCTTGCGCGCGCGATCGAAATCGTCGCTCGTCCAGGTCACCTGCGCCTGCGCCTGGGCGATCAGGCTGCGCGCCTGGGCGATCGACGCGTCGGCGCGCCTGGTGGCCGCGTCGTTCTGCGCCAGAAGGGCGTCGAGCTGCGTCCGGTCCAGGCGGGCCAGAACCTGGCCGGCGGTCACGCGATCGCCGTCCTCCGCATCGATTTCGACGATCGACAGCCCGTCGATGCGCGCGGCCACCTGCGCTTCGTCGCGCGCGACCAGCGTTCCCGAGACGAACAACCGATCGACGAACGGGCGCCGCGTCAGGGTCGCGACGCTGATCGCCGGCGGCGCGGGCTCGGCGACCGGCTCGGCGGCTTCCGCGACATCCGCGGCGCAGACCGGAGCGCCGACCGGCAGGCCGAGGGCGCGCGCCGCGACCACCGGACCCGCGCAAGGCCGAAGCGCGGCATAGCCCCACGCGCCGCCGACCACGGCGACGACGAGGACGAGCGCGCCGAGGATGCGTCTCATCGTCGAGCCTCCATTCCGAGCGGGGCGAGCGCCCCCTCGCACAACGCCTTGAACAGAAGGAACGCCTGTTCGGCTTCCGCCTCGGCTTCGAAGCCCGGCTCGCAGGCCAGGCGTTTCAAAAGGCCCCCGACATAGGTGAAGAGGAAGCGCGCGACCGCGGCCGAGTCGACCGACGCCGCGGCCTCGCCCCTCGCCTTGGCGATGTCGATCATGCGCTCGAGCTGAGCGAGAATGTCGGCGTCGACGGCGCGCGACATCGCGGCGATCGCCGGATTGCGCGCGCCCTCCGCCCAGATTTCGACGATCAGCGTCGCCTTCTGCCGCGGACGCAGCGCGATGTGCTGGCGCAGGCCGGCGGCGAACGCCGCAAATATGCTCGCCGCTTCGGCCGCTTTGGCGAAACTGGCGGCCCGCTCCTGCTGGTCGCGGGAGCACAGACCCTCGACGATCGCCTCCTTGGAGGGAAAGGTGCGGTAGAGATTGCCGGCGCTCATGCCGGCGGCTTCCGCCACATGCTGCATCGTGGCGGCGTGAAAGCCGTGCGCGGCGAAAGCCTGCTCCGCCGCTTCCAGAATGCGCTCGCGGCGTTCGTCGTCCGATCGCCGCCGGGCCGCGGATAAAGACATCACCGACATGTCGAACCTTTGAGAATGAACGTTCATTCTCAAACGCCCAAAATGTGGCGTCAAGTTGTCGGTCGGCGGATCAGATCGGCTTCGCGCGCGGGTTGGGCAGGAACGCCCCGAGCAGCCCGATGGCCGGCAGGAAGGCGCAGACCTGATAGACGAAGGCGAGGCTCGTCTTGTCGGCGAGCATGCCGAGCAGCGCCGCGCCGACGCCGCCGAGGCCGAAGCTCAGGCCGAAAAACAATCCCGCCACCGCCCCGACATTGCCGGGCGTCAATTCCTGGGCATAGACGACCATCGCCGAAAAGGCCGACGAGATGATGAGCCCGATCGCAATCGAATTGATCACGGTGCCGACGAGCCCGAGATGCGGAAGCAGCAGGGTGAAGGGCAAAACGCCAAGGATTGAGCCCCAGATCACGTACTTGGCCCCAAACCGGTCGACCAGCGGCCCGCCAAGGAACGTGCCGGCGGCGACCGCGGCGAGGAACACGAACAACAGCACCTGCGCGGATTGAATCGACACGCCAAAAGTCTGGATCAGATAGAAAGTGTAGTAGCTGTTGAGGCTCGCAAGGTAGACGACCTTCGAGAACAGCATCACGACCAGCACGATGAGCGTGCGCGCCACGATCCGGCGCGGATGGGTCGGCGCCGCGGCCGACGGCGCCTTGCGGCGCTCGGCGCGATGGGCCGCATACCAGCGGCTCACGCCGGTCAAAAGGACCACCGCCGCAACCGCGAGCAGCGTGAAGGCCAGCACCGAGTGTTGCCCGAAGGGCACCACGATGAAAGCCGCCAAAAGCGGGCCCAGCGACTGCCCAAAGTTCCCGCCGACCTGGAACAGGCTCTGCGCAAAGCCGTGCCGGCCGCCCGAGGCCGCGCGGGCCACGCGCGACGCCTCCGGATGGAACACCGCGCTGCCGACGCCGACGACCGCCACGGACGACAGGATCAGCAGATAGGAACTGGCGAAAGCGAGCAGCACCAGGCCGACCAGCGTAAAGGCCATGCCGACCGGCAGGATCCAGTTCAGCGGCCGCTTGTCCAGGCTCATTCCGATCGCCGGCTGAAGGAAGGAGGCGGTGAGCTGGAAGACGAAGGTAATGAGGCCGATCTGGAAGAAGGTCAGCGCAAACTGCTGGCGGAAGACCGGATAGAGCGCCGGCGCCAGCGACTGCATCACGTCGTTGAGCATGTGCGAGGCGCTGAGCGCGATCAAGACGCCGACGGTGGCGGCCTCCGCGGACCTGCGCTTCTCGGCGACGTCGGCGGCGTATGTCGGCGCTGTGCTCACGATCGACCCCTAAGCCGTCAGGCGCGCGGCCCCGGCAAGCTGGCGGCAACATATGCGGCGCGGCGGCCGAACGGCCGCCCGCGCTGCCGAATTCAACACGCTGGAGCCTTACTTAGGCGCCAGCACCATGATCATCTGACGGCCTTCCATCGAGGGCTCGGCCTCGACCTTGGCGATCGGCGCCGTTTCGGTCCTGACGCGCTGCAGGAGCCTGAATCCGATATCCTGATGCGCCATTTCGCGGCCGCGGAAACGCAGCGTCACCTTGACCTTGTCGCCTTCGTCGAAGAACCGGCGCACCGAGCGCATCTTCACTTCGTAATCGTGGTCGTCGATGCCGGGGCGCAGCTTGATCTCCTTGATCTCGACCACCTTCTGACGCTTGCGCGCCTCCGCCGACTTCTTCTGCTCGAGGAAGCGAAACTTGCCGAAATCGAGGATTTTGCAGACCGGCGGGGTCGCGTTCGGGACGATTTCGACCAGATCGAGCGCCGCATCGTCGGCGCGCTGCTGGGCTTCGGCCAGATCGACGACGCCGTGATTGTGCCCCTCGGCGTCAATAAGTTGGACTTGAACGGCGCGGATGTCGCGATTGATGCGCGGCCCGCCCTTCTCCGGCGCCGCGTTTACCTTCATGGGACGACGAATGGCCACTCTCCTGTGCTTGCGTGGGGCGCGCGCCCACCCTTGGGCGCACACAAAAATTCCGCTCGGAGCCTGTGCTCGGCGGACGCATACAGATGGGTCAGAAAAATGGCCAAGTCAATCCGCCGACGTCCTCCAAGCGACCCGCGCTTCTCAAAATGGTGTGACAAATCGTTCCGTCAATCCCTTTGATTTTCAATTCCAGCTACGGAACGGCGGCTCCCCTCGCGCCGCCGGCTTGCGCCCGGCGAAGCGGCTTGGCGCGCTCGACGGGCCGCGACCCGCCGCAGGCCGACGTGCGGCGATTGATCCCAATTCGTTTCCTCTGGCGTGTCGACCGCGCGCGGACAGCGCTCGCGGGCGCCCGCGCACCCAAGGCGCCTTCTCCTCGACGATGAGGCGGGCGCCGATCAGCTCTGATCGCCCGGCTGAGGCGTCTTTCATAAATTTGCCGGATTGCGCAACTATAAATTCTAAATTAAGACCTAGACGAATGCAGTTAAGAGGGCGACAATGGTTAGGGAAATCGACCTTCAGAAGGCAATTCGCGTAATAATCATCGTAACGTGCGCGTTTGGCATTACGGTGTTCAATTCCAAGTCTTCTTATTCAGACGTCTGTGGAGCCTATTGTAAAGCAAGGCAAGCGCGAATTATTTGTCATAACGCGGTGGTGATGAAGGGCCTAAAAGGCAATCAGCGTGACGTTGAATTCGAGAAATGCAAGGTTGATCCGAATGCTCATGAGGAAATTCAGGGACGCACAGGTGATACTGGAGATGACTTAGACTAGGGACTGCGCCTTCCTGGGCCCTTCCGTTGCGCCGCGCTTGCCCCATGGTTCGTGGAGGAGCGGAACGAGCGCCGGTCGAGCGCGGACGCCGAGCGTCCCCTGTCGGCCGGCCCAGAATGGCGCCGCAACCGCCTGAGATGAAAGGATTCCGGCTCCAAAATGGCCCGGTCGGGGCATTTCGTCACGCCGCGACGTCGGCGACGACCGAATCGAGCAACGGCGCGCCCGTCGGGGTCACGCGAAGTCGGCCGCGCTTGTCGACTTCGACGAACCCGTCTTCCACCAGGCTTCTGATCCGGTCCCGATCGATCTCGCGCCCGCTCAAGCTGGCGTAGCGCTTCGGATCGACGCCTTCGCGCAGTCTCATTCCCATCAGCAGGAACTCGTCGCCCTGTTCTTCGCGGCTCAGCGCAATCGTTTCCACCAGGCCGTGGCCTTCGCTCTCGACCTGGGTCAGCCACATCTCCGGATGGCGCTCGGCCTCCTGGGCGAGCCGCCCCTGCGGGGTCACGAGCCGCCCGTGCGCGCCCGGCCCGACGCCGGCGTATTCGCCGTAGCGCCAATAGACCAGATTGTGGCGGCTCTCGCCGCCGGGGCGGGCGTGATTCGAAACTTCATAGGCGGGAAGCCCGCGCGCCTCGGTCAATTCCCGCGTCGCCGCGAACATGGCGAGGCTGAGCTCCTCGTCGGGAAGCCGCAATTTGCCGGTGTCGCGCAGCCGCTCGAAGATGGTGTCGGGCTCGATGGTCAGCTGATAGAGTGAGACGTGGTCGCCGACATAGTCGAGCCCGCGCGCGAGTTCGGCGCGCCAGTCGGCCTCACTCTGTCCCGGCCGGCCATAGATGAGGTCGAAGCTGAAGCGTTCGAACATCGAGGCGGCCAGCTTGACCGCCGCGAGCGCCTCTTCGACCGTGTGCCGGCGCCCGAGCGACCTCAGGTCAGCGTCGTTCAGCGCCTGCACCCCGATCGACAGCCGGTTGACGCCTGCGGCCCGGTAGCCGCGAAACCGGCCGGCCTCGACGCTGGTCGGGTTGGCCTCGAGCGTGATCTCGGCTTTCCGGTCGAGCCGCCATTTCGCGGCGATCGCGTCGATGATGCCCTCGACCGTCTGCGGCTGCATCAGCGAAGGCGTGCCGCCGCCGAGAAAGATCGAACCGACCACCCGACCTGGCGCCATCGACGCGCGATGGGCGATCTCGGTCCGGAAAGCCGCAAGATAGCGCTCCTCGTCGATAGGCGCGCCACGGACGTGGCTGTTGAAGTCGCAATAGGGACATTTCGACAGGCAGAATGGCCAGTGCACATAGACCCCGAACCCGGGGTCGGGCTCCGCGGCCGCGCGGCGCGTCTGGCGCGTTACGCGCGCAATCTCGTCCCGAATCATCGCACCCTTATGCCAGCAAACGCCGAGTCGCGCCACTTTCTGCGGCGTTGGCGCCCCTCTTTGCGGTTCGTCATAGCGCCTCGTCGCCGACTTCGCCTGTGCGCACCCGCACCGCCCGTTCCAGCGGGGTGACGAAGATCTTGCCGTCTCCGATCTGGCCGGTGCGCGCCGAAGCGCTGATCGCCTCGACGGTCTCATCGAGGCGCTCGTCGCTGACCGCGATCTCGAGGCGCAGCTTCGGCAGGAATGCGATCTCGTATTCGGTGCCGCGATAGATTTCGGTGCGGCCTTTCTGCCTGCCGTAACCGCTGACCTCGGCGACCGTCATGCCGTGAACGCCCGAGCGCTCGAGCGCCGCCCGCACCTCGTCCAGTTTGAACGGCTTGATGATCGCGATGATGAGTTTCATGATCCGTCCGCCCTCCAGACGACGCTCGGGTCGCCGCTTTTTTCGCTATGCCCGGGGGAGCGCCGGCGCAAGCACGTTTTCGTGATCGTCGCGAACCGGGCGACCGTATTCCGCGCCCGCGATCAGAGCGCGCGGGCGAAATGGTTCGATCATAGGCTGGCGAAGCCTTGTCCCTCGGTTGGCGCCGCTCGCAGGGCCGCCCTTGTTATTGCGCCGAAAATTCATGAGACTGCCGCCTCGGGGGGAGACCGCCGCAACGCGCCGCGGACGGGGCCGGCGCCGGAGCGATCTCTGAAGATCCATCGTCGAGAGGCGAGCGTTGAAGAAACAGGACCGACGGCTGCGCGTTGGAATCCTTGGCTGCGGCCCAATCGCCCAATTCGCCCATTTCGAATCGGCGATCAAGGCGCGCAACGCCGATCTCCACGCCATCTGCGACGTCGCGGAGGATCTGGTTCAGCGGATGGGCGATGCTTATCGTCCCTCGCGCCGCTATCTCGACTATGACGCGATGCTGAGCGACGGGGATGTCGAGGCGGTGATCGTCGCCACCTCCGACGGCTTCCACGCGTCGGCGGCGATGCGCGCGTTGCGGGCGGGCAAACATGTCCTGTGCGAAAAGCCGCTCGCCACCACGGTCGAAGACGTCGAGACGCTGCAACGGGCGGTCGAGGCCTCCGGCAGGATCCTGCAGGTCGGCCACATGAAGCGTTTCGACGCGGGTTTGCAGGCGGGCCGCGCCTTCGCCCAGCAAGCGATGGGCGCGCAGCTGGCGCTCAAGGCCTGGTACTGCGACTCCACCCATCGCTACGAGATGACCGATGCGATTCAGCCGTTGCCGATCGTCAGCGCCAACGCGAGGAGACCGGCCGAGAATCCGAAGGCCGATCTTCGCCGCTATTATATGCTCGCCCACGGAAGCCATCTCGTCGACACCGCTCGCTACTTCTGCGGCGACATCTTGGAAGTCCAGGCCCGGCTCAATGAACGCTTCGGGGCCTATTCGTGGTTCGTCGACGTCGCGTTCGCGAACGGCTGCATGGGCCATCTCGACCTCACCGTCGCCGTGCGCATGGACTGGCATGAGGGTCTGACCCTCTATGGCGAACACGGCAGCGTTCTCGCGAAGACCTACAATCCTTGGTATTTCAAATCCTCCGACGTCGATATATTCGACGAGCGTGACGCGACATACCATCGCCCGCTCGGCGCCGACGGTCATTTCTTTCGGCGGCAGCTCGAAGGATTCGCGGACGCGATCCTGTCAGGAGCGCCGATGCAGGGCGCGGACATTGTCGACGGCGTCGCCTCGGTGCGCGCCATGGCGGCGATCGCGCAATCGGTGCGCAGCGGAGCGCCGGTCCGCCTCGCCGACGCCAGCGGGCCGATCTGATGCGCGTCGGCGTGTTCGCGAAGACTTTCGCGGCCAAAGGCGCTCTGGCCTCGCTCAGCGCCGTGCGCGCCTCGGGCTTCTCGGCGGCGCAGTTCAACATGGCCTGTCTCGGCATGCCGTCCATGCCTGACGCTATCCCCGAGGCGGCGATCGAGAGCATCGCCGAGGCGAGCCGCGAGACCGGCGTCGCCGTGCCGGCGGTCTCCGGCACCTACAACATGATCCATCCGGACGCTCGACTGCGCGAGTCGGGTCTGCGTCGGCTGGCGGTCCTGCTGGCGGCGGCGCGCCAAATTCGGCGCGCCGCTGGTGACCTTGTGCACGGGAACGCGCGACGGCGAAGACATGTGGCGCCGCCACCCCGGCAATGCGACCGAGGAAGCCTGGCGAGACCTGCGGACGGAAATGCTGAAAGCGGTCGCGCTCGCGCACGCCAACAGCGTTGACCTCGGCATCGAGCCCGAACTGGCCAATGTGATCGATTCCGCGGCGGCGGCGCGGCGGCTCATCGACGAGATTGCTTCGCCGCGCCTGCGCGTCGTGCTCGACCCCGCCAACCTCGTCGAGGTACGCGCCGGACGCTGAGAGGCGAGCGCTGATCGAGCGCGCCGTCGATCTTCTGGCCGATCGGATCTCCATCGCGCACGCCAAGGATCGCGACCCCCGCGGCGGATTCGTCGCCGCCGGGCGAGGCGTGATCGACTTTCCGCATTTCATTCGCACGCTTCGCGCCGGCGGCTTCGACGGGCCGCTCATCGCCCACGGCCTTGCGGAGGCCGAGGCGCCGGAGGTCGCGCGCTTCCTGAAAGGAGCGCTCGACGATGCGTTCATGCACAATCGTTCGTGACGGCGCGAGACTGAACGGCGTCGATCGCGGCCAAGGTCCGGCCGTCGTGTTTCAGCATGGGCTTGGCGGCGACGAGGCGCAGGTCGCGGAGGTCTTCCCCGATGGAGCCTTTCGGCGTCTCACGCTCGAGTGCCGGGCGCAGGGCGGATCGGACGCCGGAGATCCCGCGAATTTCTCGCTCGCGACTTTCGCCGACGATATTCTGGCTTTCGCGGACGCGCGCGGGCTCGAACGCTTCGTCGTCGGCGGCGTCTCGATGGGCGCCGCCCTGAGCCTGCGCATCGCGATCAAGACTCCGGATCGCGTCGGCGGGCTCATCCTCGCCCGCCCGGCCTGGGCCTGGGGCGCCGCGCCCGCCAATCTGCAGCCGATCGCGACGCTTGCTTCCTATGTCGCGCGCGGCGCGCGCGAGGACTTCGAGCGCTCGGACGTGGCGCTGGACCTCGCCCGCCACGCGCCCGACAATCTTTCCTCGTTGCTGGCGTCCTTCGATCGGCCCGATCGGGCGATCCGTTCGCGCCTGCTGGCGGCGATCGCCGCCGACGGCCCCGGCGTTTCGGAAGACGACGCGCGGCGCATCCGTGTTCCGACCCTGGTCCTCGGCAATACTGATCGATCGCCTTCATCCGCTCGCGCTGGCCCGCCGGCTCGCCGCCGCGATTCCCGACGCGCGCTTTGTCGAGATCGCGCCCAAGTCTCCCGACAGGGCGCGTCATGTCGCGGAGTTCCGCGCGGCCGTCGCGGAGTTCTTGAAGCGGGAGACCCGAACGTCGTGACGAGGGCGCTGCGGATCGCCTCGCCTTGTCCCGCGGCCCTGCCGACGGCTCAGCCCCTCGCCGCCTCCGCAAGCCGCGACAGCCGATCCAGCGCCGGGCCGCTCGTCGGGATGTCGGTGTGAAAAACCTCGGCGATGGCGCGCGTCCAGCCATGCAGAAAATACAGCCAGCCGTCCTCGACACGCAGATCCCGCGCCGCCGCCTGGCGCCGCGCCTGATCGAGGAAGCGCAACTCGCCGCGATAGTTCAGATCCCAGGCGACGCCGTGCGGCGGAAATATGGCCGTGTCCGGCAGCGGCGAACCGGGCGCGTCCTTGCCGAGACCGCTCGCGTTGACCACCAGCGAGGAGGCCGGCAGCTCCGCCAGCGCCGCCGCGTTGTCGGCGGCGGCGGCCGCGTGGACGTAATTCGCGGGCATGGCGCCGCCGAGGCGGCGAAGCGCGTCGGCGAAGTGCTCGAGCCGCTCCGGGTCGCGGTCCGAGACGATGAGACGCGATGGCCGGTCCGCGCCTCGCGCCGCCTCGGCGAGGCTGCTGGCGATGGCCAGCGCCGCGCCGCCGGCGCCGATGATGAAGCAGGCCGCGCCGGTTTGTCGCCAATGCCCGTTCGGCAACAGCGCCGCCAACGCGAGCGCGCTGGAAAGCGGGTCCAGAGCATGGCCGATCAGGCGCCCGCCCGATTTGGCCAGACAACTGACCTCCCGCAGCGCCTGCGCGCGCGGCTCGAGCTCATCGATCAGGTCGCCGGCGGCGGCGACCAGATCGAGCTTGTGCGTCGTCACCAGAGCGCCGAGCGACAGCGGGTCGCGCTTGATGAAATCGACGACCGCGCGAAAGTCGCCGGCCGGCGCGCGCGGCGGAAGGTCGATCCCGCGCAGCTCGCAATCGCCGAGGCCGAGCGCCTCCGCCCAGCGCGGGAACACGCGCATGATGGCGGAGCGGCCGGTGGTCACGCCGATGAAGTGCATCGTCGGGCGTGTCGCCGCGCGCAACGGTTGCATGCTGTGGGGCTTTCCTCCGGGCGCCGGTCAGCGCATCAAGCGCCGCCGCGCCGCCCCGCGTCAAGCGGCCCGCGCCGGCTTGCCTCGCAAGCCCGCGACGGGTTTCATGGGGCGCGACCCCGGAGGACTCGTGACGCGGTTGGAACGCAAGGATCTTCTGCTCGCCGTCGACGTCGGCACCGGCAGCGTGCGGGCGGCGCTTGGTCGACTTGCGCGGACGAATCGTCGCGCTGCACGCCCGCGAGCACGAGCAGATCGTGCCGTCGTTCGGCTGGGCGGAGCAACGCCCCGCCGCATGGTGGGAGGGGGCCGTCGAAAGCATCCGCGCGGTCCTGGCGGCGGCGGACAACGGCGCCCAACGCGTCCTGGCCATCGCGGCCTGCGGCCAGATGCATGGCGCGGTGCTGCTCGACGCGGCCGGCGGCCTGGCGCTCGAACTCGGTGCAATTGTGGAACGACAAGCGCCCCGCCGCCGAAGTCGCGGCCTTCGCCGCCGCCAACGACGTCGACGCGCTGTGGCCTCTGACGGCCAATCCGCCCTCGGTCGCCTGGCCCGGGTTCAAATTGCAATGGATCGCCCGCCATCAGCCCGAGGCGCTCGCCGCGGCCGCGACGCTGCTGATGCCGAAGGACTACATCAACTTCCGGCTGACCGGCGAGCGCGGGATGGACGAATCCGACGCCTCCTGCACCTATCTCTTCGACGCGCGCGCCAACGCCTGGAGCCCGCTGCTCGCCGAACGCCTCGGGGTCGATCCGGCGCTGTTGCCGCCGGTCCGCCAGGCGCACGAACTCCTGGGCGCGGTGACGCCGGCCGCCGCCGCCGCGACCGGGCTGCGCGCCGGCACGCCAGTCGCCGCCGGCTCCAGCGACTTCGCCGCGACGCTGCTCGGCGCCGGCGTGTCGCCGCGCCGTCGCGGCTCCGACATCACCGGCACCTCCACGCTGATCACCGCCTACGCGGCGCGGCCGGTGCGGGACGCGGTCGTCACCAACATGCGCACCGCCGACGGCGCCTGGGCGGCGTTCACCATTCTCGACGCCGGCGGCGACGCGATGCGCTGGGCGCGACGGGTGCTGCATCGCAATGAGGCGAGTTACGACGACGTCGTGGCCTTGGCCGCGACCGCGCCGCCCGGCGCCGATCGCCTGCTGTTCCTGCCCTATCTGAACGGCGAGCGGCTGGGCGGCGCGGCCAACGCGCGCGCGCAATTGTTCGGCCTGACCAGCGGCCATGGGGCGGGTCACCTTCACCGCGCGGTGATGGAGGGCGTCGCTTTCGCGTCGAAGCGCAACCTCCGGGTCCTGGAGGCGCAGAGCGGCCGGATCGACAGCATCGTCGCGGCTGGCGGCGGCGCGCGAACCCGGCTGTGGCTGGAGATCAAGGCGAGCGTCTACGATCGTCCGATCGTGGCGCCGGCGGAGCCGGAAGCGGGCGTGACCGGCTGCGCGATGATCGCCGCCCGCGCGGGCGGGGCGGTCGCCGACTGGGACGACGCGCGCGTCCGCTTTGTCGCTTTCGAAGCGGAGATCGCGCCCCGCCCGGAGTGGCGCGACCTTTATCTCCGCCAGGCCGAAGCGTTCGACGCGCTCTATGCCGCCGCCCCCGCCCTGTGGGACCGGCTGGACGCGTTGCCGGGCTGCTAGAGACACGATCTGGCGGAATCGCATCATGCTCCAGCGGTGAAAATCCGACGATTGTTTCCGGCGCTATCGGTTCGTAGCGGCAGGCGCCGCCTCGATGGTCTCGCCAGTTACAAAAGACCGCGACGCTTGCGCTCGAGATCGTCCCAGGCCGTCAACGGCTGGAATTCCGGCACGAAGCCCAACCCCTTCGTCGCATCGGACGACACGACTGTCTGGGACGTGACGACATCGACGAGCGCCGGCGCGTTGGCGAGCGCGCGTTCGATGGCCCCCGGCAAGTCCTCCGGCTTCTCCACGCGTTCGCCGTGCGCGCCGAGGGCGCGGGCCATCGCGGCATAGTCCGAATGTGCGAGCAAAGTCCCGACGACCCGGCCGCCATAGTTCGATTCCTGGTCGTAACGCTCGATGTTCCAAGCCGCGTTGTTGGACACGATCACCACGATCTTCGCGCCGTGGCGCACGGCGGTGTCGATCTCCATCGCGTTCAGTCCGAAGGCGCCGTCGCCCGTGACGCACACCACCTGCCGGTCGGGATGGGCGAGGGAGGCCGCCACCGCGAACGGCACGCCAACGCCGAGGCAGCCAAAGGCGCCGGCGTCCATATAGACGCGCGCCTCGATGCCGACCCGCGCGAAGCTCAGAAGGTCGCCGCCGTCGGCAATGGCGATGTAATCCGCATTTGTCTTGTCGCGCAGAGCCTGAAAGATGGCGCGCGGATCGACGCCGCCGTCCGAACCGGTCGTGTAGCGCGGCCCGGCCTTTGCGCTTCGATCGTTGTGACGCTTGCGCAGGCCTTCAGTCCACCCCTTGTCCACCGAAGGTATCCGGTTTCCGGCCGCGGCCACGATGGCCTCCAGCGCCAGGGCCGGCGTGGCGAAGATTTCCGGATCGCCGCGGCGGTTGTCGACGAGCTCGCCGGGCGTATCGGCGAGACGCACGAATCTCGCGTTGGGAAATACGGCGGGCGACCCGTATCCGAGCTGGTAGTCGAGCTTGCGGCCGATCACGAGCACGGTGTCCGCCTCGGTCATCGCGGCGGCCCGCATGGCCCCGACAGTCGCTGGATGGTCGCTGGGCACGAGGCCCCGACTTTCCTGCGTGTCGAGGTATACGGCTCCCAGGGCGTCGAGCAGGCGCACAATCTGCGGGGCCGCCTGGCGCGCGCCGCGGCCCGTCACGACGAGCGGGCGCTTCGCTGACCAAAGCACGTCCGCCGCCCTCTCAATCGTCGCCTTATCGGGCTGGATGACCCTCGATTTCTTCGGCTGCATCCATTCGTCGAGGACAAGGTGGGGCGCGACATGCGCGCGCAGCACGTCGGGCGGCGCCTCGAGGTAAACCGGTCCAGGCTCGCCGAGGTCCCCGAACGCCCGGCTGACGCCTTCGTCGAACTCGCGGATGACCTGGTCGGGGACTCGAAGCGTGCGCGACTGCCGCGTCACGGGCCGCATGATGTCGACGTGCGGGATGTCCTGGAGCGGCCCGAGATTGACCTGCGCGCGGGAGGTGCAGCCGCCGATCACCAGAACCGGCGCGCGCGCCAGCGACGCATTCGCCACCGCGGTCACCGTGTTGGTCACCCCCGGGCCCGCCGTCACCATGGCGACGCCGAGTTGGCCTGTCAGTTCGGCGTGAGCATGCGCCATGTGCACCGCCGCGGCCTCGTGACGAACGTCGACTATGCGGATGCCGAGCTGTGCGGCATGGTCCCAGATCGGCTGGATGTGGCCGCCTTGAAGTCCGAAAATCCGCTCGACTCCGCGCGCTTTGAGAAAGCGGGCGATCCAAGCGGCGCAGGACCCGTGGTCGGCGTTGAGGTCATGGACGGTCGTCGCCATCTCGTTCCTCCCTGAAACGTCTCAGCATATCGGCGCGCGCCGCGCCGTCAGCCTCGACTGAGGATCATCGCCTTGAGCTTGCGGTGCAGGTTCTTGCCGGTGGCGGTGCGCGGCATGTCCTCGTCCCGCATGAACGAAAACGAACGCGGACGCTTATACCCGGCCAGGCGCGCTTTGCACCATTCATGCAGGCTCGGTTCGTCCCGCGGGGCGCCCTCGCGCAGAACGACGACCGCATGGACCCGTTCGCCCCATTTTTCGTCAGGCACGCCGATCACCGCCACGTCGCGCACCGACGGATGGCTGCAGATCACGAACTCCACATCGGATGGATACACATTCTCGCCGCCAGTGATGATCATATTGCTCTTCCGGTCGACCAAATGGATGAACCCGTCGGCGTCGCGCCGGGCGAGGTCGCCGACCGTGCAATAGTCGTCGCGGAAGGCCTCGCGCGTTTTTTCCGGCAGCTTCCAGTAACCGTCGAACAGGTAAGGGTTGCTGGCGTAGAGCTCGCCGACCTCCCCGTCCGCGACCTCCTCGCCGTCGGGGTCCAGAAGCCTGATCGGCGCCGACCCGACGCACTCGCGCCCGACGGACCCGAGCTTGTCGAACTGCTCTTCGGGATGAAGCATGGTCGCCCAGCCGGTCTCGGTCGAACCGTAGAGCTCGAACAGGCCGGCGTTCGGGAACATCTCCATGATGGCGCGCTTGGCGTCCGGCCGCGCAGGCGCCGAGGAGATCATGAGCTTGGCGACGCGGTCGAGCCTGAGCTGCGCGCGCGTCGGCCCGGGGAGAGCCAGCATCATGGCGTAGTGGGTCGGCACCAGCGAAGTGAAGGTCGCCAGGCCTTCGCCCAGCACGCGCGCGCAATGCTCAGGGTCGAAACTGCTGCGGTTGTAGACTGTGGTCGTCGCTCCACAATACGCGAAAGCCCCGAAGAAATAGAGCGAATTGGCATGGCACATCGGCATGACGAGCAGGGCGCCGTCATTGCGGTTCATGCCGAGTTCGATTTCGGTCACCAGAGACAGCATCGCGCCAGCGCGGTGGTTGCGAATCGCTCCCTTCGGATTCCCGGTCGTGCCGGACGTGTACATCAGCATCCACGGATCGTCGGGCGCGATGGAGACGTCAGGCTCGGCGTCTCGTGCGGCTGCGATCAGGTCTTCGTAGGAGACATAGCCCGCCGGGCGCCGTCCCGCGCCGAACCAGATTCGCCGCTTCGGAGGGACAGACAGATCCTGTCCGATGTCCTCCACTGCGCCCAGAAGCTCGTCCTGGACAATGAAGGCCGCGGCCTCCGAATCCTCCACAATGTATCGGATCTCCGGCCCGACCAGTCGGAAGTTCAGCGGCACCGCCACGAGTCCCGCCTTGGCCACGGCGACGTAGATCTCCGCCCACTCGATCGCATTGTAGGCGAGGACCGCGACGCGATCGCCCTTTGTGAGACCCAGCCCCAGAAGCCCGTTCGCCAGCCGGCGCGCGCGCTCGTTCCACTCGCGAAAGGTCATGCTGCGTGCGAGGTCGCGAGCGCCCGTCCGTTCCGGACAGAGGCGGGCGTGCGCGGTCAGCATCTGGCCGAGGGTGAGAAGGTCTTTCATGGCCGCGCTTCCGGCGCCCAGTCCCCGCGCCGCAAAAATGCAGAACGGGACGACGCCCTATCGCCGCTGGTCGTTCGAACGTTCCGAACATTCGGCGCGCGGCCCATCAGCCGGTTCGACGGGTCGCGCCAAGCATTGACCATGGTGTTTCTCCAAAGCCGATGTCTCTTGTCGACGCTGTTCCGATTCGCAAAGCGCTGCGCGACGCCGCGTATCGGGGCGACAGGTCTGCATATCATGCGCCATGCAACCGGGCGTCAAATTCGCGTTTGGCGTTTCTGGATCATCGGGGAAAAGCGCGCCAGACAAACAGGGTCCAAGGCGTCGACCCGCCGCGAGCTCGTCAAACTTGTTTACGATGCGATCGTCGCTGAAATTCTGGACGGGCGACTGCTCGCGGGCGCGCGTCTCATTCGGGACCAGCTTGTCCACGCGTGCGGCGCGTCGCCGCACCCGATCGGCGCCCGCTCTGGGCGGTCTCCGACCCCGCTGGCGTCGCCAGGGAAGGGAAGGAGTCCGCCCACCCGCGACCTCCATCGGCCCGCGACCTCAATCGCCCCGATGCCCAACCGCTGCTCTACGTCGGTCCGCGACGTTCAATCCCTCGCGACCAATGGCCGCGTTGGATCGAGTTCGCGTTATTGTGGCGGGCGCCACATGTTGGAGTTTGACCACCAGACTCCCAGACAACGCGGGATTTTCGTAAAAAAGCCGGCGTCCTCTTTTTCTCGTCCGCTCTGGAGCATCCGTCATTCAGACGGAAACGGAGCCGGCGTCGCGCCGAACAATTCTTTGCTGAAAATCACAAATCGTGGTACTGTGCCCCCTCGTCTTGAAGCGACGCTCTCGTCGGCCGCCGCCGGTGCGAGGCGAGCGTGCATATATAGCAGTTATAATACGTTATTACGAGTGGCGAGCGATGGAATTTTTTGCTTCGGAATCGCCGTAACCCATTGAAAAGTCCCGATTCGGACGAAGGAATCCAAGGAAATCCAAGCATTTTTTCCTTGGTTTTCCTTGGTTTTTCTTGGTTCTGTTTGGTCCGGCTTGGTTTGGCTTGGAATAATTTGGCGGGCCCACATAGCACATTTTTGATTTGTGTCTTTGCCGCCGGGGCCGACGCCAAGCGCTCTTAGCCGCCGACGCTGGCCAGGAACGCGTCGCGCCGCTCCGCGGTCGGCATCGCTTCCATCGCCCCGGCGACGCCGGCGGCCAGGGCGCCGGCCGCGCAGGCGCGCCGCGCCAGCCGCTCCAGCCCGGCCGTCGAGCCGAGCGCGGCGTCCGACGCCGCCAGATCGGTCAACAGGCTCGCCATGAACGCGTCGCCGCAGCCGACCGTGTCGACCACCGGAACGGGGAATCCCGGCCCCTCGGCGCGCCATTGCGGCGTCGCCACAATCGCCCCGGCCCGGCCCAGCGTCACGGCGATCGCGCGCAAGCCGGGCCGCCACAGCTTGGCGATTCCCGCGGCGGGGTCCGCCTCGCCGGTCAGGAACCCGAGCTCGTCCAGGCTGACCTTCAGGACGTCGGCGCTCTCGGCCGCCTCCTGCGCCGCGGCGCGCATCCGGTCCGGATTCGGCCACAAGGAAGCGCGCAGATTGACATCGACCGAAACCAGCGCGCCGGCCTCCCGGGCGACCCGGATCGCCCGCCGTTGCGCGGCGGCGGAGGTCGGGCTGGCCGAGGATCAGGCTGCCGACATGCAGCACGCGGGCTCCCCGGATCGCGTCCTCGTCCACGTCCGCGGGACGATAGGTCGAAATCGGCGCAGCCGTGGCGATAGAGCATGAAATCCCGCTCGCCGTCCGGCGCGACGGCGACGAAGGCGAGCGAGGTGGCGCCCTCTCTGGTCGTCAGCACGCCGTTCGTGGCCACGCCGTAGCCCCTCAGCGTGTCGATCAGGAGGCGCCCGAACGCCTCTTCGCCGACCTTGCTCAGCATCGCCGCGCGACCGCCGAGCCGTGCCACGCCCACCGCGACGTTGCCCGGCGCGCCGCCGGGCTTGGGGACGAAACACGGCGCCCCCTCCGCGGTGCGCGCGGGAACCAAGTCGATGACCAACTCGCCGAGCGCGACGACGTCATAACGTTGCGACAGGGTCATGGGCTCAGGCGCTCTCGCTTCGGGCGACATGCGACGGACCGTCAATCTGCCACGCCTTCGACCCATCGCCCAGCCGTGTCATTGACAAGCTTCTGGACCACTGTTGAGATCGACCGCAAAGCCAATCCATGGGAGACGTCGATGCTGTTCCCCGAAGGCGTTGCGATCGACGGGACGACCGGCGCGGTCACGCCGGCGACCGGCAGGTATGTCAAGAAGCTGTCGGCGCTGCGCGGCCTCTATGCGGCCCCGTCGCTGGTCGACGCGTTCATCGCCGAGCACGGCGACGTGGACGCCTACGAGGTGATCGAATACCGCCCCGACGGCAGCGACATCTGCTTTGGAACCACCATCATGGCGCCGGGCAAGATCGGCGACGAGTATTTCCTCACCCGCGGGCATTACCACGCCAGGCCGGATCGCGGCGAAGCCTACTACACCCAGTCGGGGGAGGGGCTGCTGTTGCTCCATTCCCGCTCCGGCGAGGCGCGCGTCGTCGAGATGCGGCCTGGCGTTTGCGCGTTCATCCCGCCGGAATGGGCGCATCGCTCGGTCAACACCGGCGCCGCGCCGCTGGTCTTCGTGTGGATGTGCACGATCGACGCCGGCCACGACTACGGCGAGATCGCCGCGCGCGGGATGCGCCAGCGCGCGATCGAGCGCGACGGCCGGCCGGCGGTGGTGGCGAACCCGAATTACGCCGACTGAAGCGCCGGATTTCGCGGAACTCGGCGGCTTGACGGTTCACGCGCGGTTCAATCTAATGCTCGGGTCGATTGACCAATCGATCGACGGCAGGCTCAAGCGCAAAACCGGCGTCCGCCCAATTACGTGAGCGACGGATTTTCCGGCGGGAAATCGGCGCTTCGCCTGCTCTACATGAACGGGAGGACACTGATGAACACCAAGACATGGGGATGGCTCTCGGCCGTGGCGGGCGCGGCCGCGCTCGCCGGCGCGACGCTGCCGGCCCAGGCGGGAGAGTTCGACGGAGTGACCGTCAACATCATGACGCAGACCGGCGCGATCCAGGAGCCGCTGCAGCGGCGCGCGCCCGCATTTCGAGAAGATGACCGGCGCCAAGATCAACATCATCGCGGTTCCGTTCTCCGACCTTTACCAGAAGGTGCTCACCGACTGGGCGAGCGGCACCAATTCAGTCGACGCCGCGGTGTTCGCGCCGCAGTGGATGGTCGATTACGTCTCCGGCGGCTATCTGGAGGATCTCGGCCCCCGGATCGCCAAGGACAAAGCCCTCCAGTGGGATCAGATCGCGCCGTTCTTCCGCAACTTCTCGGCCAACTTCGAAGGCAAGACCTATCTCGTTCCGCTCGATGGCGACTTCCACATGCTCTATTACCGCACCGACGTGTTCGAGAAGGCCGGGCTGAAGCCGCCGACGACCTGGGATGAATACCTGGCCGACGCGAAAGCGCTCAACGGCAAGGATTTCAACGGCGATGGCACGAAGGGCTACGGCTCCTGCATCGCCAAGAAGCGCAACGCTCAGAGCTACTGGTTCGTCACCGACATCACGGGGTCGATGGTGCAATCGAAGGGAACCGCCCAAGGGACTTTCTTCGACACCAAGGACATGAAGCCCCTGATCGACAACGAGGCGTTCCGCAAGGCGCTCGATTTCCTCAAGGAGTCCGGTAAGTACGGCCCGCCGGACGAACTCAACATGGACGTGAGCGACACGCGTCCGCTGTTCGTCTCCGGCAAATGCGCGCTCAACCTCGATTGGGGCGACGTCGGCGTGCTGGCGATCGACCCGAAGAGCTCGAAGGTGATCGACAAGACGGGATCAGTGATCACGCCCGGCTCAAAGGAAGTGCTGAATTGGTCGACGGGCAAGCTCGAGGCCTGCACCAAGGAGAACTGTCCCTACGCCATCGACGGCGTCAACCACGCGCCCTACGCGGCATTCGGCGGCTGGAGCGGCGGCATCAATGTCAAGGCGAAGGACAAGGTCAAGGACGCCGCTTACGCGTTCCTGTCCTATATGGGGCAGCCGGCTCAATCTGACGAGGACGTCACCATCGGCAAGACCGGCTTCAACCCCTATCGGTTGTCTCAGTTCACTTACAACGACACCTGGAAGAAAGCCGGCATGAGCAAGGTGGCGGGCGACAGCTATCTCGGCGCCATCAAAGCGAGCCTCAACAGCCCGAACATGATCCTCGACCTGCGTATTCCGCAGAACCAGAAGTATCAGCAGGTCGTGCTCGACGAGGCGATCTCGCGCTTCCTCGCCGGCGAAATCGACAAGGAAGCGACGGTCAAGGCGGTCTACGACGGCTGGAACGACCTCAACGAACAGATCGGCGTGGCGAGTCAGCTGAAATTCTATAAAGGCTCGCTCGGAATACAGCGGTAGGCCGCGCAGAGACCGACCGCCCCGGCGCGAGGCTCGCGCCGGGGTTGGCCTTCCCCGGACTGTTTCCCCGGCGTCGGCGGCCACGCCGCGCGAGCCGGAAGATCGTCAGACGAATGACCCGAGCTCACGCCGCATCCGCCGAGACGACCGCACGCGAGACCCGCGACGAGTGGATCGACCGGCACTCCGGCCGGATCATGGTGTTGCCGGCGGTGATCATCCTGCTGGCCTTCGCAATTTTTCCTCTGATCATCTCTGTCTATCTCTCGCTGTGCCGTTTCGCGCTGGCCGGCGGCAGTTTTACCCTGACATTCATCGGCCTCTACAATTACCGCCGCCTGCTGTTCGGCGCGCAGCAATATCATTTCCTCGGCACGCTGAAGCCGCTGGGGTGGCCCGAATGGATCGCGTTCGCGGCCTACGCCGTGATCGTCCTGTATTGGCTCGGCCGCTATGTCGCGACCGGGTTTACCGTTTTGGGCTTCATCGGGCGATTGATCTCCGCCAGTCTTGCGACCGGCCTGGTTATGGCCGCCCTCGCCACCGCGCCCGCTGGCGCCTATGGGGGGACGCTGCTGACGACCTGCTTCTACGTGCTGGTCGGCGTCCTGGTGCAGTTTCTGATCGGCCTCGGCCTGGCGCTGCTGTGCGCACAGCCGATTCGCGCCCGCAACTTCTTCCGAGTCGTGTTCTTCATCCCGTTGATGGTGACGCCGGTCGGCGTCGCTTACATGTTCCGCATGCTCGCCGACATGGAGAAGGGGCCATTCGCGCCGGTCGCCGCGATACTTGGGGTCAGCGCCTGGTCGTGGGCGACGCATGCGTGGTCGGCGCGCCTGATGGTCCTCATCGGCGACACCTGGCAGTGGACTCCGTTCATGTTCATCGTGCTGCTCGCGGCGGTGGAAAATCAGCCGCGCGATCAGCTCGAGGCGGCGCGCTTGGACGGCGCCGGCAATTTTCAGATTTTTCGCGACATCACCTGGCCGGCGATCGCTCCGATCGCCGCGACCGTGGTGTTGATCCGGCTCATCGAGGCGTTCAAAATCATTGACATCCCCAACGTTTTGACCGCCGGCGGCCCCGGGCTGGCGACCGAGTCGCTGACCCTGCATTCGTTCATCGCTTGGCGGACCCAGGACCTCGGCGGCTCTGCGGCCGTCGGCTACCTCCTCTTGGTCGTGTCGACGATCACTTGTGTCTCCTTCTTCAACTACGTGGTCCGTTGGACGCGGAGACACCAGTGACGCAAAGCGCCGAAACCCGAACTTGGACGCAGCGCCTGTTCGAGCCCAAACGCCTCGAGGAGATCGCGATTGCGCCGAAGGTCGCGACCTACCTCATGCTCGGCCTGTGGACGCTCGTCGTTCTGTTCCCTCTCTATTGGGTGCTGGTCACCTCGTTCAAGATCGAGGTCCAGGTCGACAGCGGTCCGTACTATTTGCCGTTCGTCGATTTCAAGCCGACGCTCGACGCCTGGAATTTCATGCTGCTTCAGAACAACACGCTCGGACCCTACCTCAATTCGATCATCGTTTCGCTGGCCAGCACCCTGCTTGCGCTGCTGATCGGCGCGCTTGCCGCCTATGCGCTGGTGCGCATCCGCTTCCAGGTCAAGCTCGCGGCCGTGCTGACTTTCATCGTCCTGCTTGTCGGCGTAATCGTCGCGGTCGCCGCGCTTGGCGTGCCCTGGTCGGTCGCCGTAGCGGCGGCGATCGCGCTGTTTTTGCTGGCTCTCAGCACGTTCGTTCGCCGTTTTCAGGCCGCCGTCGGCAACAGCGACATCGAGTTCTGGATGATCTCCAACCGGATTATGCCGCCCATCGTCGCCGTGCTGCCCATTTACGTAATGTTCCAGCATCTGGGGCTATTGGATACCCGGGTGGCGCTGATCTCCACCTACACCGGGGTCAATCTGCCGATCGTGGTATGGCTGACTCGCGACTTTTTCGCCGGCATTCCGCTGGACCTCGAAGAAAGCGCGGAAATCGACGGCGCTTCGAGGTTCCGGGTGTTCTTCACCATCGCGTTGCCGCTGGTCCGCTCCGGGCTCGCCGCGACCTTCATGCTGGTGCTGATCCTAACTTGGAACGAGTTCCTCCTCGCCTTGTTCCTGTCGAACGCCAACGCCCAGACCATGCCGGTGCTGGTGGCGGCGCAGAACACCACGCGCGGGCCCCAATGGTGGTACATGTCGGTGCTGATCGTGATCATGATCGCGCCCGTGATAATGATCGCCGCGTTATTGCAAAAGCACATCGCGCGCGGCCTGTTGGTCGGCGCGGTCAAAGGTTAGGGGCCGACGCGTGCGCGTGACGATGCGGAACATCCACAAGTCCTTTGGCGCGGTCGATGTGGTCAAGGGACTCGATCTCGAGGTCGAGGACGGCGAATTCCTGGTGCTGCTCGGCGCGTCCGGCTCGGGCAAGACGACCGCGCTTCGCATGATCGCGGGCCTTGAAACCGTGACGTCCGGCCGCGTGCTGATCGGGGACCGCGACGTGACCGACGTGTTGCCGAAATACCGCGACGTGGCGATGGTGTTTCAGTCCTACGCGCTCTATCCGCACATGACGGTGTTCGCGAACATCGCTTATCCGCTCGCCGTCCGTAAGCTCCCGCGCGCCGAGATCGAAGCCGGCGTCAAGGATGTCGCCCGCCAGGTCCAGCTCGATACGCTTCTCGATCGTTATCCCCGCCAGCTCTCCGGCGGCCAGCGTCAGCGGGTCGCGCTCGCGCGGGCGATGATCCGCCGCCCGGCCGCCTTCCTCATGGATGAACCGCTTTCGAATCTCGACGCCAAGCTGCGCGGCTACATGCGCACCGAGCTCAAGCATATGCAGCACCGGCTCGGCATCACCACCATCTATGTCACCCATGACCAGATCGAGGCGATGACGCTGGCCCATCGTGTGGCGCTGCTGGAGAAAGGCGTGCTGCAGCAGCTCGACACGCCAGGCAACATTTACAATACCCCGGCCAACCTGTTCGTGGCTGGCTTCATCGGCTCGCCGCCGATGAATTTTCTCGAAGGCGCGCTGAACGACGGTAAGTTTTCCGGCCCCGCGGGCAGTTTCGGCACGCCCAGCCGCGCCTCACGCGCCGCCGTCGTCGCCGGCGTGAGGCCGGAGGACTGCAGGGTGACGGAGCCTGGCGCGGGAAGGTTCGCCGGCGAGGTTTACGCGAACGAATTGATGGGCGATCACTCCCTCGTCACGTGCCGCATTCGCGACGAAACAGTCACGGTCAAGGCGGACAAGAACTTCACGCTTCGCGACGGCGAAGCCATCGGAGTCGATTTCCGCGAAGGCGCCGTCCATCTGTTCGACAAGGACGGCGGCGATCGAATCGGCTGATCCCGGCCTCGACGCCGGCCGAACAGCAAGCGGCGTCGACGATGTCAACGCGATCGCGGCCGCTACTCGGCATGAAAATCCTTGCGCTTGCGCGACGCGCTTGAAGACGCCATGAATTGTTGATCGACAATCGCGGGACCGCGCCAATGGCACCAACCCTCTCCGGCAAGACGCTGTTCATCACCGGTGCGTCGCGCGGCATCGGGCTCGCAATCGGGCTCAAGGCCGCGCGCGACGGCGCGAACGTGGCCGTCGCCGCCAAGACGGCGGAGCCCAATCCGAAGCTTCCCGGCACGGTCCATTCCGCGGCACAGGAGATCGAGAAGGCCGGCGGCAAGGCGTTGCCCTTGACCGTTGACGTTCGCGATGAGGAGCAGGTGCGCGCCGCGCTCGACAAGACCGTCGCAACATTCGGAGGGATCGACGTCGTCGTCAACAACGCCAGCGCGATTTCGCTGACGAACTCCCAGGCGACCGACATGAAGCGCTTCGACCTGATGCATCAGATCAATGTACGCGGGACGTTCATGGTGTCGAAATTCGCGGTCCCGTTCCTGGAGAAGTCGGCTAATCCGCACATCCTCATGCTCTCGCCGCCGCTCGATCTGAAGGAGAAGTGGTTTTCCGGCAGCACCGCCTATTCGATCGCGAAATACGGCATGAGCCTGGTCGTACTCGGCCTCGCGGGGGAGTTGCGCGGCAAAGGCGTCGCCGTCAACGCGCTGTGGCCGCGCACGACAATCGCGACCTCGGCAATCAAGAACCTGCTCGGGGGCGATGCGATCATGCGCGCCTCGCGCACGCCCGAAATTCTCGCCGACGCGGCGCACATGATCTTCCTCAGGGACGCCAGAACCTTCAGCGGAAATTTTCTGATTGACGATACTTTCCTGTTCGAGAACGGGGTCAGTGATTTCGATCAATATCGCGTCGACCCGAGCGTCGATCTCGCGCTGGATTTCTTTGTGCCGGAAGATTCCGTGCCGCCGGTCAGCCTTGCGAAAGTCGTGCGCGGCGAAACGCGCCGCGACCTCTGACGCGCTGATTTGGCGCTCGCAGTCGCGGCTACGCGCCATCTCGGCGGCGACGGGCCTGAGATCCATGGTAGCGGGACCCGGACTCGAACCGGGGACCTACGGATTATGATTCCGCCGCTCTAACCAGCTGAGCTATCCCGCCGCGTGGTTTGCCGGGCGTCTAGCCCCACAAGCGCCGCGCGGTATAATGACGGGCGGACAAGGCTGTCAAGGCGCGGATGGCGCTCCTCTCACCCCTGCCCAGGAGTCTCGGGAAAGATCCGGGTGACATGGCCCATTTTTCGGTCCGGGCGGATTTCGAGCTTGCCGTAGAGGTGCAAGCAAAGGTCGGGCTGGGCCAGGATGTCGCGCCATTCCTCGGCGTCTTCGCCGATCAAATTGTGCATCTCGGCCTGGCCGCGCCGCGTTGGCGCGCCGAGCGGCCAGCCTGCGATGGCGCGGATATGCTGCTCGAACTGCGAGGTCTGCGCGCCGTCGAGGGTCCAGTGGCCCGAATTGTGGACCCGGGGCGCGACCTCATTAACGATCAGACCCTCGCGACCCTGCCGATCGCGGGTCACAAACATCTCGACCGCCAGCACGCCGACGTAATCGAGCGCTTCGAGCACGACGCTCGCGATCCGCTTAGCATCGAGTTCCGTTTCCGGCGTCACGCGCGCCGGCGCACGGGTCCTCGCCAGAATGTGGCGTTCGTGTTCGTTTTCGTTGACGTCGTAGGCGGCGATTGCGCCCTCCATGCTGCGGGCGGCCACGACCGAGATCTCGCGCTCGAAAGCGACGAAACCCTCCAGGATCATCGGCGCCGAGCCGAGCGCGCGGTGGACCGCGCCGACGTTGGAGCCTTCGCGGATCAGCGACTGGCCCTTGCCGTCATAGCCGAAGCGGCGGGTCTTCAGTACGGCGGGACGGCCGAGCTCGGCGACCGCGCGCGCGAGCGCGCCCGCATCCTCGACCCCGACGAAGGGTGCGGTTTTGAGCCCAATATCGCGCAGGAACGTCTTTTCCGTCATCCGATCCTGGGTTAGCGCCAGCGCGCGCGCGCCGGGGCGAACCGGAACCCGCTCGGCCAGGAATTCGACAGTTGCGGTCGGCACGTTCTCAAATTCGAATGTAACGACGTCCACGGCTTCGGCGAAACGGGTGAGCGCGTCCTTGTCGTCGAAGTCGGCGATGGTTCGCGCGGCCGCCGCGTCGTAGGCGGGCGCGACGCTTTCGGGGGCATAGATATGGGTTCTCAAACCGACCTTCAGCGCGGCGATCGCGAGCATGCGCCCGAGCTGGCCGGCGCCAAGAATGCCGATCGTCCCCCCGGGACTGAGGATCATGGGGCCGCTCCCTCTTCGAGGGGACGTTCAGCGACTTCAGCGGTGCGGTCGGCGCGCCAAGCCTCGAGCCGCTCGCCAATGGCCGGATCGGCGAGCGCCAGCACCGCTGAGGCGATGAGCGCCGCGTTGACCGCGCCCGCTTCGCCGATCGCCAGCGTGCCGACTGGGACGCCGGCCGGCATCTGCACGATGGAAAAGAGGCTGTCCTCACCCGACAGCGCCTTGGACGCGATCGGCACGCCGAACACGGGAAGCGTGGTGAAGGCCGCCGTCATGCCGGGCAGATGGGCCGCCCCACCCGCCCCGGCGATGACCACCTTAAACCCTTCGCTCTTCGCGCTCTTGGCGAAGGCGACGAGCCGGTCGGGCGTGCGATGAGCTGAGACGATGCGCGCGTCATAGCCGACGCCGAGCGCGTCGAGCGTCTCGGCCGCGCGGCGCATCACCGCCCAGTCCGACTGGCTGCCCATGATGATGGCGACGGGCCTCAGGGCGCCGCTCACAGGCGCCGGCCAGCGCGCGAATCGACGAATTCCATGGGGATCGCGATTAAAGGAAGGGCGCGGGGGGCGCAAGCGCAGGCGGGACCAGCGCGAGGCGCAGCGCTTTTTTCGCGCCTCGCGCGTTAATGCTGCTTCGACCGAAGCGGAAGCGGTCAGCGGCCTTGCCGAGCCTGTGGCGCGTCCCCTTCGCCGTCTCGCTCAGCCGCCTTTCGGCAGGACTCCCGCCGGCAGACGCCGGGCGAGATCGCGACCGGCCTCCTGCCCGATCCACTGAGCGTCGGCGCGCGCGCCCTCACCGACGACCTCGAAGCTTTCGGAGCCGTCCAGGCGCAGCACTTGGCCCTTGAAGTTGAGCCGCCCGGCCACCAGGCGGGCGAGCGCTGCGATCGGCGTGCGACAGGAGCCTTCCAGCTCGGCGAGAAACGCGCGCTCGGCTGTGAGCGCCACGAAGGTCTCCTCGTCGGCGATCGGAGCCAGCGCTTCGATCGCCCGAATATCCGCCCTGCGGACGGTCAGCGCAATGGCGCCTTGGCCGGCGGCGGGCAGAAAGGCTTCGAGGTCGAGGACGGCCCGGGCGCGATGGACGAGGCCGAGCCGCTTCAATCCGGCTACAGCGAGCAGCGTCGCGCCGATCGCTCCGGACTCGGCCTTGCGCAGCCGCGTCTCGACATTGCCGCGCAGGAGCTCGAACTTTAGGTCGGGCCGCAGGCGCAGAGCTTGGGCCTGACGGCGCAGGGAAGCAGCGCCGAACGTCGACCCGATCGGCAGGCCTTGAATCGTGTCGGAGACGGCCGAGACGAGCGCGTCGCGAACGTCCTCGCGCGGCAGGAATCCCGCGAGCGCGACGCCCTCCGGCAGCAGAGCCGGCAGGTCCTTGGCCGAATGGACCGCGGCGTCGATCTCGCCGGCAATGAGCGCGGCGTCGATCTCCCTGGTGAACAGACCCTTGCCGCCCGCTTCGGCCAGCGGGCGATCCTGGATCGCGTCGCCGCTGGTGCGGATGATCTTTAGTCGAATCCCCTCGATCGGCCAGCCACGCGCCTGCGCCAAAAGCCGCCGTGTCTCGTTCGCCTGCGCCAGCGCCAGCGGCGAGCCGCGGGTTCCGAGAGTGAAGTCGGCGAACGAGGTCATGGCGGGTCGCCGTGAAGGTGGTCAGGCGCTTCTATTCGAACATTCGCCGACACTGTCAAACGATAAGCTGAGCCGCGTCAGTCCAAATTTTTCCAAATCGCACCAAGACACACCGAACAGGACCGGAAACCCAAGGAAAAAAGCTTCGGATTCCCTTGGAATTCTTCATATAAATCATTACTTTTCAATGAGTTACGACGATTCCAAGCAACAGAAGCAAAATCTCGGGCAGGCTTGGATTGGCTGACGCCGGGGCATGGTGAAAGGTCTTGTGAAATCGCTCGCACCCGCCCGGGGCGCCCTGCTTGGTGAGATCCGGGCCCGGCGCAGGGGCGGGGCGGATTGCGCGCGCGAGCGTTCGCCGACCCCCTGAGGCGCCGACCCCGCGCCCGGGCGGCGCCGAGACGGCAAGGAAGCGGCGCCGGGGCGTCATTCGAGTTGCCTTGGCGGAATAGCCGCCCATCGCCGTTTTGAGCCTTTTCAAGCCCTTGGCGGCGCCGGAACGGCGCCAGCCGCGACGCCCGAGGCCCCCGCGCCTCCCGCCCGGCGATTTCCGCCCCTCCCGGTCCAGGCCCATAGGTGTTTTCCCGCTCCCTTCCCCGCCATGCGGCGGCCCGCTCGCCTCGCGGCCTCGATCAGGAAACCACGGGCCAGCCCGCCTGGCAAGAAAATGTCGGCTTTTCAGAACGCGCGCCTCAAGGCACGCGGCGCTCGTCTGGCCAGATGTGAGTTGCACGTCGACGCTAGCCTCAAGTCGCGGCGAGCGGCCAGAGACTTTCGGCCGCATTCGACCGTAAACGGCAGACAACCCCGCAAAAAAGCCGCCGAAGACCGAACCGGTCACTCTAACCCTTTATAATATTGAACGATCTTGGAACCGCGGAAACCGTCGTCGCTCGTGCAGACTACCTGCGGACTCGAGGGGATTCGAGACTGGCGGCCATCGCGGCGAGCGAGGCGGCTTGTCGCGGATTTAGCGAGAGAGACGATTTCATGCAGGAAACTGGATGACGCCGCAGTCCGCAAACGCCCAATCGCGATATGTTGGTTCGCATTTTCCCCGCAAACTGTACGTACATGACGACGGGCTTCCAAATTCGGCTGCGCAACCCTCGGGATCGAGGCCAGAATTCAACCCCCTAATAGTCGGCCCGAAGCGATTGTCTCAGGGGTGCGCAAAGAAACTTGTTGACGCGCGTAATATGACGCCGCGTCCCGAGAATGCGCTCTGGCGAGTTCCTCCGGCGCTGGCTACTGTCCGAGAATCGCGACGAGAGAATGTCGCCACCGTGCAGGGCCTCTATGCCGTTCCATCCCGCCCAGATGCTGGTGGACACCCCCGATCCGCTGGCCGATCCGGATACGTGGGCCAAGACTCTCGCCCAAGTTTTCGCCAATTCGGCCCGGACGGAAGGCTTTCTTGCTGAGGCCGAAAAGGCGGAGAGAGCTTGCCCGGGGGATCCGATCATTCTTTGTCAGGCGGCGACAGCCGCTTTGCTCGACCGCCGGCCCGACAAGGCGCAGCTTTACCTCAAACGCTACAGCAAACGTTACGCGGCGATAAAACCTTACTACCTCTTGTCGGCGCTCGCTCTCGCGAACCAGAAGAAGCTGATCGCGGCGCGTGCGATGCTCGAGCGCCACGATTTGACGGATTGGCGCGTGGCGATGGGCTCGTTCCCGGGCGGCTGGGAGCGGCGACGCTGGCTCGCCGAGAGGCTCAACGCCATTATGGGCCGCGACCGTCCGACACGCACGCCCAGGCCCGAGGTCAAGCCCGCTCCCGTGCAGGGCCGCCCCGAGAGTCTTTTGTCGACCAAATCCGCCGCACCACCGCCATCACAAGCACGGCCGGCGGCTCAGCCGGCAATACCGACCTTGGAGCGGCTGCAGGTCGATATTCCCTTAGTCGTCGAATTCGGACCTGAGGCGGCTGCTTGCCGCCGCAACCGGTCAAGCCGAGAGTGAAGGCGGTTGGTTCATCTTGCGCGAGCGTTTCGCCCACCTCGGCTTGGCCGAGGGCTTCGACGAACTGCTCTGTGTGCCTCACCTCAAGGGCATCGAGACCTTTTGGTATCAGACCGAGACGGTGCGCAAGGTGTTGAAGCAGTTCCGCGGTCGTGTGCTGCTGGCCGACGAGGTCGGCCTTGGCAAGACCGTCGAAGCAGGCATGGCGCTCAAAGAGTATTTGCTTCGCGGCATGGTTGAGCGAGTGTTGGTGCTCGTTCCCGCCTCGCTGGTGGGACAGTGGCGCGAGGAATTGGAGACCAAATTCGATATTTCGTGCGTCACCACCTATGACCCGCTGCTTCGTGAGGATCCGCAGCGTTTCTGGGCGGCGCCGCGGATCATCGCTTCGCTCGCGCTGGCCAGACGGCGCGAGCACGTCGAGCGTCTCCTTGCACAGTCGTTCGATCTTGTGATCGTCGATGAAGCCCATCATCTGCGCGACCGCGCCAGCCAGAGTTACAAGCTGGTCGACAGTCTGACCAAGCGTTTCCTGCTGTTGCTTTCCGCTACGCCCGTGCAGAACAACCTCATTGAGCTCTACAATCTGTTGACCCTGCTCAAGCCCGGCATTTTCAAGACGCAGAAGGAGTTTCGCTCAGCCTATATGACCGCGGGCAAGCCGCGTCAGCCGGCGAATTCGGAGCGACTGCGTAATCTGATGCGCGACGCGATGATCCGCAACACGAGGGCGGTTGTGGCGCTGAAACTGCCGCGTCGCCACGCCTCCACCCGCGCCGTCGATCCCACGCCTGGGGAGCAGGCGGCCTATCAGGAGTTGGCGGGGCAGATCCGTGCTCTAGTCGCTGACGATAAGGAGAGCCGCCATCGCCTCGTAGCGCACCACTTGCTGAGCGCCGCCGGGTCCTCGCCCGCTGCCGCATTCGCAGCCATTGCTCGTTTTGCCACCCGGCATGCCAATCGTCCGACCTGGCAGGCGTTGGCGGACCGCTGGGCTGCCCTTGGCGCCGGCGGCAAAGAATTGGCGCTGCTTGAATTGCTCGCTCGCAATCCCGATGAGAAGAAGCTCGTTTTCGTCCATCACCGAGAGACGATGTCCAGCCTGGGGGACTTGCTCGCCCGGAACGGCATCAAATTCGCTCGTTTCGAGGGCGGCCTCAGCGGCCCCGACAAGGACGCGGCGATCGCCGATTTCCGCGAGCGGGTTCCGGTGCTCTTATGCACTGAATCCGGGGGCGAGGGCCGCAACATCCAATTCTGCAACACGCTGATCAACTTTGATATCCCCTGGAATCCCATGGCCATCGAACAGCGCATCGGACGCATCGACCGCATCGGTCAGAGTCGCGACGTGTTTGTGTTCAATTTGGTCGCCCGCGGAACGGTCGAGGAGCAGGTGCTGCGGTTGCTCGACGAAAAGATCAACATGTTTGAGCTGGTGGTCGGCGAGGCCGGCGCGATTCTGGGGGAGTTGGAAGAGGAGCGAAACTTCGCCGATTTGGTTTTGGACGCGTGGTTGGAGACGACCGCGGTCGGTCAAGCCGAGGCCTTCGATGCGCTTGGCCGTCGGCTTGACGAGGCGCAGACCCTATACAGCGACGCCAAGGCGCTCGATGATGCCTTGTTCGGCGAAGAATTCGAAACCGCGTAGCCGAGGGAGACCAGACGGTGACCGCCCTGCGCGACTTCGTCGCCGAATTGATGGAGCGCGAGGGCGCGGCGGTCGAGACCCTGGAGCCCGACGGCCTAGCGGTGATCGCGCCGTCCGAGGTTCGCTCGGCGTTCGGCTGGCCGGAACTGGCTCGGCTGGGCTTTGGCGTGGAGTTGCCGGTCGGCGCCCAGCGCATTGGCATTGAAGGCGAATGGCTGGAGCGCTTCGGAGCATTGCTTGCGGGCCGCGGACGGTATGCCGAGCGTCAGATCGCTCGCGACGAGCCGCCAACGCTGGGCGATCCAGAGCGCCTGCTTCGCCATATCCTTGATTTGCCTAACGCAGTCTGGCGGTTTCAAAAGCAGCGGTCGACGTGGAGCCGCTGCCTCCTGATCGCCTTTCGCACCACGGCGGTTTCCGACGAGAAACGCGAAAACATCCTGTGGATGGGGTTCAATACTGGCACCGGCGCTGCCTTGGGTGATGTACAGCGGCGGCTGCGGTCATTCTTGGGCGGCGACCAAACCTGGCGGACGCCTGAGCCGGCGGTCAGAGAGGCGACGGGACCAGGCTGGGACGCCGACACTCTGGAGGCCCGAGTTCGACCGGCGCTAGACGCAAGCGTGCGTGCGGAATTAGCGCCGTTTCTCCATTCGATGCAGCGTCGTCTGGCGCGCGACCACACTCGCCTGCACGGCTACCATGACGATTTGCGCCGGGAATCCTTAACGCGTCTCCTTGCGCTCGAAGGTGTCCAGGGGCCTAAGGCTGACGCCGACCGCCAACGGGAAAACCATCGCATTGCGGCCATTGAGCGCGAGTACCGGGCCAAACTTGCTGATCTCCGACATAACTACGCCCTTCGAGTCACCGTCGATTGGATCCAAACCCTGGAATTGTTCGTCCCCGTTCAGCGCCTGGAGGTGCTGATCCGGCGCCGCAAAGGCGAGCGCGCGATCTATCTCGATTGGCATCCGCTCGTTCGCTTGGCCGAGCCGCCGCCCTGCGACTGGGGACTGGGTTTGAAGTCCACACGCATGATCTGTGATGAACGCCTGCATCTCACGGAGCCCGCCGGCCAGGATCCGTGTCCTGACTGCGCCAGGCCCTTCTGCCGCGCCTGCCACCCGGCCGCCTGTCCGCGATGCGGCGGAACGGTATGAATACCCTTGACCAAGAACGTCCGGCCTGACGCCGAGAGCCCAAGCCCCGGTCCAAACACCGTCGCTCGCTCCAACCGCGTGTTCCAACGGAGTCGATGCCGGCGGCCACGCAGCAGTGGCGTCCGTACCACCGAAATCCGACTTTGACGCTTTGGCGCTCAAAACGGAGGAGAACGGCCGAGAAATCGACTCTGCGAGGCGAGGCCAAAATGCATCCGCCCCAAAACTCGGGAAAGAAGCCGGAATTCGACCCGGCGTAAATCTAGGTCAGGTGCAATATCAAATAATCAATTCGTGGCGGAGAGGGAGGGATTCGAACCCCCGGTACGCTTGCGCGTACTCCGCATTTCGAGTGCGGCGCGATCGACCACTCTGCCACCTCTCCCGGGCCGACGGCGCAAGGCGCGAACCCTGCCGCCAGGTCGGGGCGGCGCTTAGCATGGCCGCCCGCCGCTCGCAAGGCTTGCGCTCCAGGCGTGCGCGCGTCGACGGCGGCGGACCTTTGGGCAAAGAATCAGGCGCCTGACTCGATCGCCTCCATCGCCAATCGCGCCATCACCGGCACCCTCTCGCCCATCTGTCGCGCGCGCTCGGGGTCCGACGCATTGCCGTCGAGCGAGCGTTTGTAGACGCCCTGGCAGATCGCGATGATGCGGAAGAAGCTGAAGGCGATCAGGAAAGTCCAGTTCGGCACGCCCTCGAGCCCCGCGCGCCGGCAATATGCCGCGACATAGTCGGCCTCGGTCGGAATGCCGAGCGCGGCGCTGTCGAGGCCGCCGAGGCCGCGCATGAGGCCTGCGTTCGGCATGCGCCACTGCATGCACTGGTAGGCGAGATCGGCGAACGGATGGCCGAGCGTCGACAGCTCCCAGTCGAGCACGGCGAGGAGACGCGGCGACCGGGCGTCGAAGATCATGTTGTCGATCCGCCAGTCGCCGTGCACCAGCGCGACGCGCCCGTCGTCCGCCGGGACGTGGTCGGCGAGCCAGGCGACGAGACGCTCCATGTCCTCGATCGTGTCCGTCTCGCTCGCGCGGTACTGCTCGGTCCAGCGCCGCAGCTGGCGCGAGAAATAGCTGCCGGGCTTGCCAAAGTCGGAAAGTCCGGCCGCGGCGACGTCGATCGCGTGGAGCTTCGCCAGCCCCTCGTTCATCGCGTCGAAAATCGGCCCGCGCTCCTCGCGCCCGAGTTCAGGCAGGGCGGGATCCCAGAAAATGCGGCCCTCGACGTGGGCCATGAGGTAGAAGGCCGTCCCGACGACGCTCTCGTCCTCGCAAAGCGCGAGCGCCCGCGGCGCCGGGAACCCCGCGCCCTCGAGCGCCTTCAGGACGCGGAATTCGCGCTCGATCATGTGCGCGCTCTTCAGGAGCTTGCCCGGGGGCTTGCGGCGCAGAACATAGCGGCCCCCGGGGGTCTCGATGAGGTAGGTCGGGTTCGACTGGCCGGTGGCGAATTTGGTCGCCGCGCTCGGGCCGCGAAAGCCCTCGACATGCGCGCTTAGCCAGGCGTCGAGCTTGCTCGCGTCCTCGGGGAAGGCGGCGATCACCGCGTCCCCGTTTCGTTCGTGTAGCGCTTCATCTCGGCCTTGGCGATCACCCGACGGTGCACGGCGTCGGGTCCGTCGGCCAGGCGCAGCGTGCGGACGTGCGTCCACATGCGCGCGAGCGGGAAATCCTGGCTGACGCCCGCGCCGCCGTGCAACTGCACCGCCTGATCGATCACCTCGAGCGCCACGCGCGGCGCGATCACCTTGATCTGCGAAATCAGCGGCGCCGCGGCGCGCGCGCCCTGGGTGTCCATCGCCCAGGCCGCCTTGAGGCAAAGAAGCCGCGCCATCTCGATGCTCATGCGCGCCTCGGCGATGATATCGGGATTGGCGCCGAGCCGCGCGAGCTTCTGGCCAAAGGCGGAACGGGCGCTGGCGCGCCGGCACATCGCCTCCAGCGCTCGCTCGGCCTGGCCGATCGCGCGCATGCAGTGGTGGATGCGCCCTGGGCCGAGCCGCCCCTGCGCGATCTCGAATCCGCGCCCGCGCCCCAGAATGATCATGTCCTTCGGAACCCGCACGTCGGCGAAGCGGATGTGCATGTGGCCGTGCGGCGCGTCGTCGGCGCCATAAACCGTCAGCGGTCTGATGACCTCTACGCCCTTGCTCGCAGCCGGGACGAGCAGCATGGAATGACGCGCGTGCGGCGCGGCCTCGGGGTCGGTCAGCGTCATCGTGATGTAGAGCGAGCAGCGCGAGTCGCCCGCGCCCGACGACCACCATTTCTCGCCGTTGAGCACCCATTCGTCGCCTTCCAGGCGCGCGTCCATCGCGATGTTGGTCGCGTCGGACGAGGCGACGGCGGGCTCGGTCATCAGATAGGCAGAGCGGGCGCGCCCTTCGAGAAGATCGGGCAGCCAGCGCGCCTTCTGTTCCTCGGTGCCGAATCGCTCGATCACCTCCATGTTGCCCGTGTCCGGAGCGGAGCAGTTGAAAATCTCGGAAGCGAGCGGCGACCAGCCCATTTCCTCGGCGAGGTAGGCGTATTCGACCGTCGTCAGGCCGTAGCCCTTGTCGGAGCCGGTCAGCCAGAAGTTCCACAGGCCCTGGGCGCGCGCCTTGGCCTTGAGAGATTCGCGGATCTCGATCATGCGCGCTGTCTGTTTGAATCGGTCGCCCTCGCGTCCGACCTCCGCCTCGTACTCCTCTTCCAGCGGCATAATCTCGTCGCGCACCATCGCCCGAACGGCGGCGATGAGCGGACGGACTTTGTCAGTGACGCCGAGATCCACATGTCCCTCCCTTGCAGTTGTCGGAGCGATTTGACGCTGAAAATCGAAGCGCGGCAAGCGGAGAAGAGCGCCGTCGATCTCGCACGGCGATTTCGACGGCCAAATCCGCGCCTGCTCCGCGTCGCCCGGCTCTGCGGCCTAGCAGAGTCTGGTTGGCGCGCCGAACCCCTCGAGCCGGTGGTCCTGCGGCTGGCTGTCGCCGGGTTTCGATCCTGCGACCTGCACGATCGGGAAATTGAATATCGCCGTGTCGGCGTCGCCCATGATCATGTCGGGAAGGCCGTCGCATTCCCGGATCGCCTCCGCGCACGCGTCGCACAGAGCCCCCAGCAACTGCGAAACCGCCGTGGTCGATTGGGACAGCAACAGGAATCTTGAACCGCGCCGGGCGCGAAGCCGGCCCTCTCCTGTCACGTTTCAATCGCGGCCCTGAAGCGGGGCCGGCTCACTTCGGGAAATGGGACCGGCGCGTCCGAGAGCGACTGAAGATAGGCCAGGATGTCGGCGCGCTTCTGCGGTTCCGTTTCGCCGGCGAAGGCCATCTTGGTTCCGGAGGCCATCGCTTTCGGATCGGCGATCCACTTGTTCAGCGCCTCGTAGGTCCAGTCTCCACCCATGGATTTGAGCGAACTGGAATAGTCGAAGCCTGCGACCGAGGCGACCGGACGACCGACCACGCCCCAAAGGTCCGGCCCGATCTTGGCCCCGGACCCCTTGTCGAAATTGTGGCAGGTGGTGCAGATCTTGGCGTCCTGCTTGCCCTTGGCGACGTCGGCCTTGGCGAGCAGCACCGGCAATGGCGTCTCGGGGGCGGCGGGCGCGGCGGGCGCGGCCGCCGTTTCGGCGCCGCTCGGCAGGACGAAGCCGGGCGTCTTGGGAGGGCGCGGCGCGAAAACCAGATTGCTGAAGGCGACGAGGAGGATCCAAAACAGAATGGACCCCAGCACAGCGAGCGCGACCGAGTTCTTGGGTGCGTATTCCATAGGATCCATGGGAGGCTCGGCTTTCCTCGGCGAAGTTGAACGACTGCGGGCGCCGCGACGCCCAGCGGCCCTTGATTAGCCGCTTTGCGCCGCGCTTGGCAACACGTATAAGCCCACGCTCTCACGCGTTCTTCCCCTAAAGCTCATGGCCAATCCCGTCGTTCTCATCCCCGCGCGCATGGCTTCGACCAGGTTGCCGGGCAAGCCGCTCGCCGACATCCACGGCGAGCCGATGATCGTGCACGTCTGGCGGCGGGCGATCGAGGCCGACGTCGGGCCGGTCTGGATCGCGGCGGACGACGCCCGGATCGCCGACGCGGTGCGCGACGCCGGAGGCAGGGCCGTCCTGACCCGCGCGGACCACACGTCCGGCTCCGACCGCATTTTTGAGGCTCTGGCCGCCGTCGACCCCGGCGAAGCGCACGATATCGTGGTCAACCTTCAGGGCGATCTGCCGACGATCGAGCGCTGGGCGGTGCGCGCCTGCCTCGCGCCGCTCGCCGACGAGGCGGTCGACATCGCGACGCTGGCGACGCCGATCACCCGCGCGCAGGAGGGCGACGATCCCAATGTCGTCAAGGTCATCGGCGCCGAGCTCGCGCCGGGACGTCTGAGGGCGCTCTATTTCACCCGCGCGCGGGCGCCGTGGGGCGAGGGCCAGCTCCTGCACCACATCGGACTCTACGCCTATCGCCGCGAGGCGCTCGGGCGATTCGTCGCAGCCCCGCCGTCGCCCCTCGAACGGCGCGAGAAGCTCGAGCAATTGCGGGCGCTCGAGGCGGGGATGCGAGTCGACGTCGCGCTCGTCGACACGGCCCCGCTCGGCGTCGACACGGCGGAAGATTTGGAGCGCGCGCGGTTGATGCTCGCGCCGAGGAAAGACCGATGACTGGAACGCGCTCGATCGCCTATCAGGGCGAGCCCGGGGCCAATTCGCATATCGCCTGCGTCGAGAATTTTCCCGATCTGACGCCGCTGCCCTGCGCGACCTTCGAGGACGCCTTCGCCGCCCTGCAGGACGGCTCGGCCGACCTCGGCATGATCCCGATCGAGAACTCGATCGCCGGGCGGGTGGCCGACATCCACACGCTGCTGCCGGCTTCCGGGCTCAACATCGTCGGCGAGACGTTTCTGCCGATCCACTTTCAGCTGCTCGCGGTTCCGGGGGCCCGGATCGAGGACCTCGAGACCGTCTACAGCCACGTCCACGCGCTCGGCCAGTGCCGCAACATCATCCGCCGCCACCGGCTGAAGCCGATGGTCGCCAGCGACACCGCGGGCTCGGCGCGCGAGGTCGCGGAATGGGCGGACAAGAGCCGCGCCTCGCTCGCCACCCAGCTCGCCGGACAGATCTACGGGCTTCAGACCCTGGTTTCCGACGTCGAGGACGAAGAACACAACACCACCCGCTTCGTCGTGCTGTCGAAGGACGCGCGCTGGGCGCCGGCCGGAGGAGGGCCGGTGGTGACGACCTTCGTGTTCCGGGTGCGCAATGTGCCGGCCGCGCTCTACAAGGCGCTCGGGGGCTTCGCCACCAACGGCGTCAACATGACCAAGCTCGAGAGCTACATGGAAGACGGCGAGTTCTCCGCCACCCAGTTCCTGTCCGACGTCGACGGCCATCCCGACGACCCGCCGCTCAAGCGCGCGCTCGAAGAACTCGAATTCTTCTCCCGGGAGGTGCGCATCCTCGGCGTCTATCCGGCCCATCCGTTCCGCGCCGAGAGCCAGGCAAGGCCATAGCCGGCGCGCCGACACGGCGCCGGCGTGAAGCGGGAGCGGCGCCGGCGCGAAGCGGGAGCGGCGCCGGAGCGGCATTCATGTGAACTTGGCGGAAGTGCCGCCCATCGCCGTTTTGAGCCTTTTCAAGGGGTTGGCGGAAACTGAGGCGGATTTCCGGCCGCCGCCTTCAATGTCATGCCGGGTCAAGCCCGCGATGACGCCGCGGAGCGCGGACGGCGCGCCATTTCCGGTCGCTGAATCCATTCTTTCAATGGACTTGCGGCGCCATTTCGGGCCGAGCGGGCGGCTCATGCACGACGCGCTGCAGTCGATCCCGGTCAACGCGTCCCGCGCTGGCCGCATCAATTAAACGAATGAACTCATGGTTATTGTCGAGGTTCGCCCGACGTTGTCCGTCCGAGGCTCGTCGCCCTTCGATGGCTGAACGCCGAACGGCTCGGAGGTTCTGAAAATGACGATAGCATGAATTTCTGATTTATGGAAGATTATGTCGAGGGCGATTCCTGAAAATCGCCGTTAGCGATGAATTTGCAGGGCGTATTTCGTCGCGCGCCGATGGCCGAAGGCGTTCTTGTCCGCGCTGCGCAATCCGCCGTTATGACTCCGCGCAAATGGCATTGGCAGTGCGAAAATGCTCTCCAGACGGCTATCGCTTCGCATCTGCCGGTACGTCTTGGAACCGAATATGCCGCTTAAAGACTGTTCGCGCTCATGAGCTCGTCAGCACAAGGGCATGCCGCGCCGGCCATCGAACCGCGGCTGGGCGCGTCGAGCGTCCGGAAGACCAGCGGTCGGCGAACAAAGCTCTCAGAGTCGCCGACGCGGGCTTTGCAGCGGCGCAGTGTCGGCCGTATGGCCGGGTCGGGCCCGGCCATGACGGCAAGGCGGCGCAACCGGCGAAAGGCCTAACGGCAAACGCGATGACAGCCTATTTTCGGCGGCGCTCCGACGCGTTCCATGCCGCGCGTCGACGCCGCCTTGCGCGGCGCTTCGCCTCGTCAGAGCCGAATTCGGCGGCTCGAGGCTCGCCCCGCGGCGACATCGCCGCCGCAGGGCGTCGTCATTCAGGTCACGCGGCGGCCTTGACGGCGTTGGCGTAGACGGCGGTTTCGAACTCCAGGTAGCCGCCGACCGAGGGGGGATCGACGAAGGGCAGGATCTGCGTCGCCCAAAAGCCGCCGACGCCGTTCTTGCGGTCGATCCAGTAATAGAGGTTGGCGAGGCCCGCCCAGGCGAGAGACCCCGCCGGACGGCCGGTCGGCGCGTCCCGATCGTTGATCATGAAGGTGATCGCCCAGCTCTTCGGCATGCCGGGGAAGAACTCGGCGTAGTTCGAAAGGCTCGGGATCACGCCGGGCAGGCCCTTGATTTTCATGTCGCCCGGCAAATTGTTCTTGGCCGCCATTTCGACCGTCTCTTTCTTCAGCACGCGTCCGCCCGGTCCCTGGCCGTCGTTCAGCCACATCCGGATGAATTTCGCGTAGTCGAGCGCCGTCGAGTAGAGGCCGTGTCCGCCCATATGAACCTCGGGATCCTGCGGCAGCGTGAAATCGGCGAGGGCCATCAGTTTTCCGGTCTCGTCGCGCTGGTGCATGATCGCCATGCGCTTGCGCATCGACTCGTTCATCGAGAACGCCGTGTCCTCCATGCCGAGCGGCTTGAAGACGCGTTCCTTCAGCACTTCGCCGAGGCGTTTGCCCGTCACGCCTTCGACCACCTGGCCCGCCCAGTCCATGTTGGTCCCGTATTCCCACCTCTCGCCCGGATCGAACAGCAGCGGCGTGCGGAGCGAGGCGTGCGAGGCCGTGATCACGCTCGGCTGACCGTGCTTCTGCGCCAGCCGATTGTAGGTCTCGTTGAAGAAATCGTAGGCGAAGCCGGCGGTGTGGAGCAGCAGCATCCTGGTGGTCACGTCCCGCTTTGGCGCGCGAAGCCTGGGCTTGCCGGCGTCGTCGAACCCGTCGATCACCTGCAGCTTGCCGATCTCCGGGGCGTAAGTCTTCGCCGGCGCGTCGAGGTCGAGCTTTCCCTCTTCGACCAGCTGCAGGCAGGCCGTGCCGGTGAGGGCCTTGGTGGTCGAAAAGATCGCAAACACGGTGTCCGCGGTCATCGCTTCGCTGCCGCCGAGCGCGCGCTTTCCCGCGGCGCCCTCGTAGATGTCGCCGTTGCGATCGGTCGCGACCGCCACCACGCCCGGCACGCCGGGAGTCGAATTGACCGCTTTGTTGAGGACGGCGTCCGCCGCCGCTTTCAGGGATTGAGTCATGCGTTCCTCCTTGCAAGGCTAAGCCCGTTCTGCCGCAGGTCCGACAGTCGAGCCGTCCATTGGCCGCTTTTCCACGCCCCGGTGTCTTTTTCCGGGCGGCGCCTGACGGTTAGCACAGGCTTGGCGCGCCTGTCGCACCCCGATGCGACGAACCCGCCGCCATCGATCCGGCGTTGTTCGAACCCGCTTCAATGCGAATGTGGTTGCGCGCCAGCAAATCGACGGCCTAGTCTGCCGCGCCCCAAAGTCCTGCGCCTGGAGGTCGCCATGGCGTCGCTTCGAACCGCGCTCATCGCCGCAATCGTCTTCTCGGCCGCGCCCGTCCTGGCCCAGAACCCGCCGTCAACGATGGTGCGCGCGACCATCGAGAGCGTCGGCGCCGACGGGGCGAGCGTCGCCGTGCGCACGCGCGCGGGCGAAGACCGGACGATCCGCCTCGGCCCGAAGACCCGCATCACCTTCGTCGTCCCGGCGACGCTCGCCGACGTGAAGCCGGGCGCGTTCATCGGCGTCGCGGCGCTGCCGGGCGAAGGCGGCGAACTCGAGGCGATGGAGGTGCATATCTTTCCCGAGGCGATGCGCGGGACGGGCGAGGGCTTCCGCCCGTTCGATCTCGCGCCCCGCAGCACCATGACCAACGGCGCGATCGCCGCGCGCGTCGAGGGCGCCGCTGGGCCGAAGCTCACGGTCAGCTACAAGGGCGGCCAGCAGACGATCGTCGTCGGCCCGAACGACCCCGATCGTCGCCTTCGAGCCCGCCGCCCGGAGCGACCTCAAGCCCGGCGCGGCGATGATCGCGCGCGGCGTCAGGCAGGACGACGGCTCGGTCGAGGCCGCCTTCGTTCTGATCGGCAAGGACGGGCTCGTGCCGCCGATGTGAGGCGCCGGACCGCGCGCGTTCGGCTCCCAGACTCGCGATTGGGAATTTGCCGGATCGGGCCGCCCGTGTTAGCGGTGGCGCATTCGTTCATTTGATCGTTGAGCCATGCCCCAGCCCATGAGTTTGAGTCCATCCAAGGCCGCGCCGGTCCCCGCCGGGCGCGATTCGTCGTTCACCTTCGTCCTGATCAAGCCGACCCATTACGACGACGACGGCTATCCGATCCAATGGTTCCGCTCGGCCTTGCCGTCCAACACGCTGGCCTGCATGAACAGCCTGGCCGAAGACGCGCGCCGGCGCGAGGTGCTGGGCCCCGGGGTGTCGATCGCCATCGACACCTATGACGAGACCAACCGCCGCGTCGTGCCGAGCCGGATCATTCGCGACCTCAAGCGCCAGGGCGGACGAGCCCTGATCGGACTGGTCGGCGTGCAGTCGAACCAGTTTCCGCGCTCGGTCGACCTTGCCCGGCAATTCCGCGCCGCGGGCCTTCAGGTCTGCATCGGCGGCTTCCATGTCTCGGGCTGCCTCGCCATGCTGCCGGAAATGCCGGCCGAGCTCAAGGAGGCGCAGGCGATGGGCGTGTCGCTGTTCGCCGGCGAGGCGGAGAATTCGCGGCTCGACGAGGTGCTCCTCGACGCCTGGCGCGGCGAACTGAAGCCGCTCTACAATTTCATGAACGATCTGCCCTCGCTGGAGGGCGAACCGGCGCCGATCCTGCCGCGCAAGCATGTCCTGCGCACCTCCGGCACCTATTCCAGCATCGATCTCGGGCGCGGCTGCCCGTATCAATGCTCGTTCTGCACCATCATCAACGTCCAGGGCCGCAAGAGCCGGTTCCGCACGCCCGACGATCTCGAACAGATCATCCGCGCCAACAAGGCGCAGGGCATCGACCGGTTCTTCATCACCGACGACAATTTCGCCCGCAACACCGATTGGGAAATCCTGCTCGACCGCGTGATCGAGCTCAGGGAGCGCGAAGGGATCACCTGCGGCTTCACCATCCAGGTCGACACGCTCTGCCACAAGATTCCCAATTTCATCGAGAAGGCGACCAAAGCCGGCGTGCGGCGGGTGTTCATCGGCCTCGAGAACATCAATCCGGACAATCTGATCGCCGCCAAGAAGCGCCAGAACAAGATCACCGAATACCGCTTGATGCTGCAGAAATGGCGCGCCCACGGCGCGATGACCTACGCCGGCTACATCCTTGGCTTTCCCGCCGACACCAAGGAGTCGATCCTGCGCGACATCGAGATCATCAAGCGCGAATTGCCGCTCGACATCCTCGAATTCTTTTTCCTCACCCCCCTGCCCGGCTCGGAAGACCACAAGGTCATGCTGAAGAAGGGCGTGTGGATGGACCCCGACATCAACAAATACGACCTCAACCACCGGGTGTCGCATCATGCGAAAATGACCGACGCCGAGTGGGAGGAGGCCTACCGGGCCGCGTGGCAGGCGTTCTATACCCCGGAGCACATCCACACCATCCTGCGCCGCGCCGCGGCGATCAAGAACGGCCGGCCGAAGCAGATCGCCAGCACGATCATGTGGTTCAAGCTGATGATCGACCACGAAGGCGTCCATCCGCTCGAAGGCGGGGCGCTCAGGCTCAAATCCCGGCGCGACCGCCGGCACGGCCTGCCGATCGAATCGCCGTTCGTGTTCTATCCGCGCTATGTCGGCGAAACGCTGGTCAAGGCCTGGCGATACTGGAAGTTCGTCAGCCCGACGCGCCGCTCCCTGAAAGAGGCGCTGGAGGCGCCGGACCGTTACGCCTACACCGACCTCGCCATCGCCGAGCCGCGCGCCGACGAATTCGAGGCGCTCGATCTCTACCACGCGACCAACGGCAGCGAAGGGGCGCTCGCGCGCATGAAGGTCGAGAACCTCATTCGCGACAACAAGCGCGTTCCCGTCGCCGCGGTCTCGGCGCCCGAGGCGCGTTGACGCCGACCGGGGCCGGACGCTTTCGGCCCGGAGGCTTCGGGCCTCGCGGCCGGCAGCGGCTTCGGGCGGCGGCGCGCAATCGATCATGACCCCACCCTCCGCCTCGCCCTGGAACTTTGTCGTGGGCTCGCAGGTGCGGGCGGCGCGCGGCCTGATCGGATGGTCGCGATCGAAGCTCGCCGAGACGGCCGGCGTGTCGTTGTCGACCGTCAAGCGTCTCGAGGCGGCGCGCGTCGCCGGGGGCCCTTCGCGGGCGGCGGCCAGGGCGCGCGCGGCCCTCGAAGCGGCGGGGGTCGAATTCATCCCCGAGAACGGCGGCGGAGTCGGGGTGAGACTGCGCGCCGGCCCCCCGGCGCAAACCATCGCTTTCGAAGACCTGAACGCCAGCAACGACGAATAGGCGCGCGCGGCCGCGAATGCTGCGAATATCCTCGCCGCGCTTCACTATATCTTTGGACTTATACCTTAGCTCCTTTATGAGCTGATCTGTTGGACGCTGGAATTGGCCCCGGCCCTTCGTACGAACGCGCAAATGGTCCGATGGATGGCGGCCCAGACGCTGTTTGCGCTGTGCTGCGTCGTGCCGGCGACCCTGCTTTCGACGCTCTGGGTCTACGGCGGCGATTTGAGCCGCAAGCTGGACGGCCACACGATCCTGATCTTCAGCATGGCGGTGGCGCTGGTGGAGACGCTGGTGTTCACGCCGGTGGTGGCCATCCGCAGCGTCAGGACGCTGCGCGAGCTCAATCTGGCGCGCGACGAACTGATCCGGCTCGCCTGCACCGACCCTCTGACCGGCCTGCTCAACCGGCGCGGATTCGAGAGCGTCGCCGCGCGCGCGGTCGATGCGCTGAGCGCGCGCGGGCGTCCCGCCGCGGTCCTGATGTGCGACCTCGATCATTTCAAGGAGGTCAACGACGCGTTCGGTCATGAGTTCGGCGACGCGGTGCTCAGGAGCGCCGCCGACCTGCTGCGCCAGACGGTCGATCGGGACCATGTCTTTCTCGCCCGTCTCGGCGGCGAGGAATTCGTCGCCGTTCTGGGCGATTGCGGCGGGGGCGAGGCCCTGGTCCTGGCGGAGGGGATTCGAAGGACTTTCGCCGCCCACGCCTTCGCCTGGAACGGCGCGTCGGCGACGATCACGCTCAGCATCGGATTCGCGGCGAGTTCGGAGCGCGAGCGAACCGTCTCCGCCCTGCTGGCCAAGGCCGACGCCGCGCTCTACGAAGCCAAGCGCGCCGGACGCAACCAGGTCGCGGCCTCCGCCGCGCCGCTGCCCGCGGCGGCCTGAGCGCCCAGGCGCCGGGACCGGCTGCGGCCGGCTTGACCCGCGCTTCGATCCCGCGTTGAACCAGCGCCTCCATTGCGCGCGCGAGGCCCGCCCCGCGCGGAACGCGCCCTGCCCGCCAAGGAGTTCGCGCCATGCTTGTCGACGGAAAGTGGTCTGACGCCTGGCAGCCGGTCCAGTCGACGGACGCCAAAGGCGGCTTCGTTCGCCAGGTCTCCAGCTTTCGCCATTGGGTCACGCCCGACGGCGCCGCGGGCCCGACCGGCGAAGGCGGCTTTCGCGCCGAGCCGGGGCGCTATCACCTGTACGCCGCGCTGATCTGCCCGTGGGCGACCCGCACGCTGATCGCCCGCAAGCTCAAGCGGCTCGACAGCGCGGTCTCGGTGTCGATCGTCGAGCCGGCGATGACGGATCAGGGCTGGCGTTTCGGCGATTATCCCGGCGCGGACCGGGACACGGTCAACGGCGCGACCTACCTGCATGAGGTCTATGTCCGCGCCGACCCGCGTTTCACCGGCCGCGCGACCGTGCCGGTTCTGTGGGACAAGCAGCGCCGCACCATCGTCAACAACGAGTTCGAGCGACATCCTGCGCATGTTCAATTCCGGCTTCGGCGCGCTCGCCGACGCCGCGATCGACCTCTACCCGGAGGATCTGCGCGGCGAGATCGACGCGCTCAACGCCGAGGTCTATCCCGCGCTCAACAACGGCGTGTACCGCGCCGGTTTCGCCACCACCCAGGGCGCCTACGAGGAGGCGTTCGCCGGGGTGTTCGCCATGCTCGACGCGCTGGAGCGCAGGCTCGCCGCCGGCCCCTTCCTGGTCGGCGGCAGGCTGACGGAAGCGGACGTGCGCGTGTTCGTGACCCTGGCGCGCTTCGACGCCGCTTATCACGGAATTTTCAAGTGCAATCTGCGCCGCATCGCCGACTATGCGAATCTGAGCGCCTATCTCGCCCGGCTCGCCGCCGTTCCGGCGTTCCGCGAGACGCTCAGCATCGACCACATCAAGCGCGGGTATTATTCGATCAAGGCCCTCAACCCCATCACAGATCGTGCCGCTGGGGCCGGAGCTCGCCTGGATTTAGAGCGCAATCGGATTTCGACGGCGGCGGCTCAGTCCCGCCGGTACGGCTTCATCCAGCCCAACCCCGCCTCGGTTTCGCCGAGCGGCCGGTATTCGCATCCGACCCAGCCCTGGTAGCCGAGGCGGTCGATCAGCGGGATGAGGAAGGAATAGTTGATCTCGCCCGTGCCGGGCTCGTGGCGTCCGGGATTGTCGGCGATCTGGATATGGCCGATCCGCGGCAGCGCGGCCTCGATCCGGCGGGCGAGGTCGCCCTCCATCACCTGCATGTGATAGACGTCGGCCTGCAGATAGAGATTGCCGGAGTTCACGCGCCCGATCAGCCGCAGGGCCTCGTCGGAACGGTCGAGGAAGAAGCCCGGCATGTCGCGATCGTTGATCGGCTCGATCATCAGCCTGACGCCGCGACGCTGCGCCGCGTCGGCGGCGAAGGCGAGATTGTCGAGGAAAATCGACTCGAGCGCCTGTCGATCGGCGTCCGGCGGCGCGATTCCGGCAAGACAGTTGAGCCGCTCGCAGCCGAGCGCCTGCGCCATGTCGAGCGCCCGGGCGACCCCGTCGCGAAACTCCCGCTCCCGCCCGGGGAGAATGGCGAGCCCGCGCTCGCCGGCCTCCAAATCCCCCGCCGGCAGGTTGAACAAGGCCTGCGTCAGGCCGCAATCGGCGAGGCGGCGCGCGATCTCGTTCGGCTCATGCTCGTAGGGCGAGGCGAATTCGACGCCCGCAAACCCCGCCCTGGCCGCGGCGGCGAAGCGGTCGAGAAACGGCCGTTCGGTGAACAGAAAGCCCAGGTTGGCGGAGAATTTCGGCATGGGGTGTCCGGCGGGCGCGGGGCCTTTTTCCCTTGGACCTTCGACCGCGCCGACGCAACGCCTGGCGACGCAGTGAAGGACGCGTCTCAGACTGAATTTTCGCTATCGACCCATTCGTCTTATGCTGACAAACGCTACTCGTGCGTGGTTACGATTCGAATATGAATTGAGAGCCGGTGAAGGAGCGCAGGAGCTTCGTCGGCATCTCCACTTTCATAATTTCGTAGAACGGCTCGCCGCTACAATGCATGGGAACGACATAGTCGGGATCAATTTGCCTTATTTCGCTTACAACGTCGCGCACATAATCGTCCTTGAACGGGGCGAGGTGAAAGCCTCCGATGATGGCGTGGACTTTTGAGACGCCCGAGACGATTTGCGCCTGCTTCACTATGTTGACGATACCGCGATGCGAGCAGGACGACAGCACGATAAGACCTCGCCGCTTCAGATTGAATGCCGTTCCGATCTCATGGCGGAACTGATCGGGAATGCTGCCCTTCTCCCGCTCCTCGGCGGTAAAGGCTTCGGGATAGCAGCCAAAGTTCCCGACGCGACCAATCTTCATCGTGCTTGGAGACAGCACCTTCTCAAAACTCTTGAGATCAACTCTGCCCGTCGTAAAGGCTTGATCGGCGACAAGCGCCGGCCCTTCTGAGAACATTATCGCGAGATCAGCGTCTTGCATCGCAATTCGATCTAGCGCGCCAAAGTCTCCCTTCATAGGCGGCGCTAGCCATTGGCGTGAGCAGAAGCATTCCTCGCCGCCGAGAAAGATTGGCAATTTCGCTTTCAGCTTGCCCTTGTTTTGACTGAGAAACCCCACAAGCCCGCCGAAATGATCGTAATGGCCGTGCGAGAGGACAAGCGCGTCGATTTTGCCGGGATCTAAAGTCAGCAACGCCATGTTGTTGTTCAAGGCCTCCGGCGTATAACCAAAATCAATAAGAACGTTGCGCGACTCCGATCCTGCCTGCGACGTTGCATGCAAGGAAAGGCCAAATTCGCTCGCTAGGGCTTTGCCTGGCGGCTGATCACTAAGTGCGAAGCCGAAGCGTTTGATTGTTACGTTGCCGATCTTCGCATCGGGCGCGACCGCGATTTGGTAGCTATCAATTACGGTACTCAGCGTCAGTCGATCGATCTCTGGCGCGTCTCGGGCAAACGGCTCGGCGCGAACGGGCGAGGAGCCGGCGATCAGCCAACCTGCGAGCGCGCCAAAGGTGGTCGCACCGGCCCCGCAGACGACTTCGCGACGATCGAGTGACAAGGGCTCAAGTTTGTTTAACATACGCGCCTCCTTGGACGCCTTCCGCCGCAAGGCGCGTCTAAATCGGGCTCTACGGCGAAGCGCCTTCCCGAACCGATAGCCGAGCTATTTCATACAACCCACCAAGTAAATTCTACTCACGTTCTTCGAAGTGTCTGGCATCGGCTCGTAACTTGTCACGTAAGGTTTCCCGAGGATATCCTCTCACCGGAATCGCTAGTGACCTTTGCACGAAAATCAAAAAAAGCGAGGCGAAGGTGCCAAGCAAAAGGCAATAGCGAATTTCATTGCACTTTCTCAAACGACGTCGTGGTGGTGGTAGTCATGAGTTTAGAAATAATCGTAAGTTTGGTTCCGTCAAGGATGTAAATTCGAGGGTGCGGGCCAATCCCATGCGGGTCTAAGTCAACATCAATAGTTGTTGTGGCTGGCGTTCCTTCTGCCGTGGATGTCGAATCTAGTTCTACGATCCCGGAGTATGCAGAATACGACCTGAACAACTGAAGGGCCTCGTCGTCGCTAGCATATCCGCTGGCTTGTTTCCTGTCTGCTGCGGCGAAATTTACCGAGGCGCGGAGTTTTTTTCCATCCCGCACAAACGTTAGATATCCAATTGTAAGAGGACCGACAATGTCCTTTCCGGTAGTTGTTGCGTTGTGAATGACCTGCGACTGCAGTTTCCAAACGCCAACGAGTTGATCCGCGGTAACCACCTGTTGCGCCTGCGCCGAGTTTGATAACGCAAACACGAGCGCGGCAAATGCGACCGATCTAAGGAATTCTTTCATGACAGTTCCCTCCTCCACGGCGGAACAGAAGTATATCAGAAACCGCGCCCCAGCAATGGACGGCTACGCCGCGACGAAGCCTCAGTCAACTTCGCGCGATCTTTGGTAGGAAATTCAAGAAAGTATTGCGTCGACCCAAACGCCCAAATTTCGAGACCTCAAGTGTCCTATTAAAATTGAACCGGTCTGCCGGGAACCGCCTCGTTCAGACGGCGTTCGATCAGCGCGAGGGCCAGTGAGACGCTCGCCGACGCCCGCACCGGCAAGAGGGGATGATTCTAGCGAAACGCTCCTCTATCTTGGTCACAATCGAGCGCCAAGATTATCCATCTCCAACGCCTTGGCTAGTATTCGCTTAACCTCTTGTCGGATAGGTCGGAATTCGAACCTCTCGCCTAAGAGCACGCAAATTCCGTGTTTAGGGTCTACCAACTTAAATATGTGGCCGATGGCATCGTCAGCAGGCTCGTGATCACCGACCATTGGACCGGGAAAGATACATCCACTCACGTCCTCAAGGAGAAACCGATCTAGGTCTTCATCAAAGTGTTCGAAGGCGTTCCGCAACCTCCGCCGCTTCAATGGGGAAGTATCATCGAGAGCGAATGCTTCGCGCAATCGCCTACCTCGGGTTGTAGTGAGTTGGTTATCCCGCTTCACCGGCCAGAAGAACCGGGAAAGTGCACCGGCATGGGTCAGCGCCTCTTGGATGGTCGCAACGACCAGCACCGGCGCTTTAGCTTTAGAAGCCGTCTGGTCAAACCGTTGAAATGCGGCCTCTGAACGCTCAGCTGCGTAGATAATCGAGTGAATGTAAAAGGCCTCGTAAACAGGGTAAATCCCGCCATACTGGTCCACAACCAGTGCCTCCCGTTGCTTTCGGGTTTCTTGGTCCAGCTCCGCCACGTTTTGCCCGCACCCCTTGCATAAACTAGTTTCTTGCATTCAGAATAGGCGCTTTTCAAGCCCGCCGATTTCTCCGCTCTATAGCAGTCGCCCCTGCGTCTCATCGATTTCCCGGCTCGCCTTCTTGAGGCTCTCAGTGTGGCCGAACGGCACCTGCGGCCGTTTGCCGTCGATCACCTGCGCGGCGGTGAAGATTTGCAGCCGCGCGATCTTCCCTCCTCCGCTGTCGTAAAGGCCGGCCGACGCCGCCTCCTTTTCCATCTCGCGCGTCGGCGGGTTGAGCGTCAGAAAGACGCCGAGCGCCGCGCCCTCGCGCTCCATCGTCCCCTTGAGGTCGCGAATGTCGCCGGATTTGATGCCGCCGCCCTTGACCGAAATGACCGCGAGCTGCGGCTTGTTGTGCGCGTCGCGGAAATGCAGGTAGCCGTCGATGCCGCGATCCATCCCTTTCTTGCCGCCCTTGTAGGGCTGGCCGCCGATGGTCGCGACGATCCACTTTTGAAATTCATGCTTGTCGCGCTCGGCGAGGTCGCGCGCCGCGTCCGCGTCCTTCGGCACGCCGTGGACGTCGTAGGCGATGCCAGGAAACGCCTCTTTCAGGCGTCGTTCGATCAAGGCGATCGCCAGATGCGTCACGTCGATGCCGATCCACATGCGCTTGAGCTTCTGTGCCGCATGAATGGTCGTGCCGCAGCCGCAGAAAGGATCGAGCACGACGTCGCCTTCGTTCGACGAGGCGGAGATGATGCGTTCCAAGAGCGCGAGCGGTTTTTGCGTTGGGTAGCCGAGACGCTCCTGGGCCTGGGAGTTAATCGGAGGAATATCCGTCCAGATCGTCCCCCATTGGCATGCCCCGCATTTCGTCCAAGATACCGTCTTTAGCCTGAGGCACTTGCCGTCTTGTGCGGCCGTGCTTTGCTCGCATCCGTCGGCCTCTATCGAGCTTCGATCATGTTTCCGTGCGAGTAGCGCCAACCCTTCGCGGTAAGGTTAAACCCTTACCATTCGTACGACCATGTCTCGGTCGCGGGTCCGGCGCTGGTCAAATTGTCAAGCATGTAACGACGGCCGTCACTGTCATCGAATTCGTATATTTATCGGCGACGTATTCTTCGTCGTAGTGCGGATCACATGGCGTATTCCAAATATGCGTGATCGCCTCTTCGTGTAAAACAGAATAGTATCGTCGTGACCCGGCTCCATGCTCTTGCGGTCGCTGTGTGTCGTCGTTCGCTTCCAGATAATTTCGTTGTGGAATTCGTCCGCCCCGAAGATCGCATCGAGCAAAATCTTCAAATAGTGACTCGCGGTCGGATCGCAGTGCAGATAGAGCGATCCCGTCGGCTTCAGCACGCGGTGCAATTCGATCAGTCGCACCGCCATCATCGCCAGATAGGCCATCATGTCGTTGTCGCCGAGCGCCGAGCGCATCGCCTTCAGCATGATCGCCGCGTCGGAATGGCCGCCGGTCAACACTTCGTCGAAGGCGCGCTCGGCCGAATTCGTTCCAGTGCCAGGTGTCGTCGAACGCCTCGATCTGCGCCTGCGACTGCGCGCCGCTCGGTGCCTTGAACAGCACGTTGTAGGAGGCGTTCGAGTTGAACGGCGGATCGAGATAGACGAGATCGACGCTTTCGCTGGCGATGCTGGCGCGCAGCACGCCGAGATTGTCGCCGTAGTAGAGCTTGTTGGTCATCCCCTCCGCCATCCCCGAGGCCGCCGCTTAAGCTCTATGGCGAGCGTCGCCAATTGCAAGCGCGAAGGCGCGCCGTTCGTTCCTTGTTTGTTCTAGCGCGCATTTTCTCGTAGAGCAACGCAGAAAATGATTACGTCAATGGGGCCGCGGGCCGACGGAATCCCGAGCGAGCGCCTCCCCAAGTTGACGCCGCCGCGCCGAGGCCCGACACTAGCGGGTAGAAGCGCCAAGGCGCGACCATCCTGGGAGGAGCCCCATGGACCTCAGACTGACCGAGGACGAGCTGGCGTTTCGCGCCGAGGTGCGCGCGTTCGTGCGCGACAACCTGCCGGCCTCGATCCGCGACAAGGGCGTCGCCGGGCGCAAGCTCGCCAAGGACGATTACGTGCGCTGGACGCGCATTCTGGCCGCCAAGGGCTGGTCGGTCCCGCACTGGCCGAAGGAATGGGGCGGCACGGGCTGGAGCGCGGTCAAGCTGTCGATCTTTCTCGACGAGATGCAGCGCGCCAACGCGCCGGAGGCGATCGCCTTCGGCGTCAGCATGGTCGGCCCGGTCATCTACACGTTCGGCTCGCAGGCGCAGAAGGAGCGGTTCCTGCCGCCGATCGCCGATTTGCGCGAATGGTGGTGCCAGGGCTTCTCCGAGCCCGGCGCCGGATCGGATCTGGCGAGCCTGCGCACGACCGCGCGGCGCGACGGCGATTCCTGGGTGATCTCCGGCCAGAAGACCTGGACCACCATGGCCCAATACGCCGACTGGATTTTCGTGCTCGCGCGCACCGACCCGCAGGCGAAAAAGCAGCAGGGCATCTCGTTCTTCCTCGCCGACATGAAGTCGAAGGGCATCACGGTCAGGCCGATTCAGACCATCGACGGCGGCCATGAGGTCAACGAGGTGTTTTTCGACGACGTGCGCATTCCGCTCGACGCGATCGTCGGCGAGGAGAACAAGGGCTGGGACTACGCCAAATTCCTGCTCGCCAACGAGCGCAACGGCATCGCCCGCGTCGGCCTGTCGAAGGCGCGGCTCGACCGGGTGCGCGAACTCGCCGCGCTCTCGCGTCTACGGCTCGGGGCCGAAGATCGACGATCCGTTCTTCCGCGCCAAGCTGGCCGCGGTCGAGGTGGAGCTGAAGGCGCTCGAAATGACCCAGATGCGCGTCATCTCCAACCGCTCCAACTCGGGCAAGCCCGATCCCGCCTCCTCGGTGCTCAAGATCAAGGGCTCGGAAATCCAGCAGGCGACGACGGAGCTCTTGATGGAGGTGGTCGGCCCCTACGCCCTGCCCTACGACGACCCGGACGAGCGCGCGAACGAACCGCCGGTCGGCCCGGACTGGGCCGGGCCGCTCGCGCCGGCCTATTTCAACACGCGCAAGGTCTCGATCTACGGCGGGTCGAACGAAATCCAGCGCGGCATCATCGCCAAGGCGATTCTGGGACTTTAGCGCCATGGACTTCGATCTCAGCGGCGAACAGGAGCAACTGCGCGACAATGTCGCGCGGCTGATGAAAAGCCGGTACGGCTTCGAGGACCGCAAGGCCTATCAGGCGAGCGCGCACGGCTGGAGCGACAAGCTGTGGCGCGAATACGCCGACATGGGCCTGCTCGGCGCGCCGTTTTCGGAAGACGACGGCGGCTTCGGCGGCGGCGCGGTCGAGACGATGATCGTGATGGAGGAATTCGGCAGGGCGCTGGCGCTCGAGCCCTATCTTCAGACCGTGGTTCTGTGCGGCGCGCTGCTGCGGCATGCGGCCGGCGCCGGGCGGCGGGCCGAGCTCGTCGCCGCGATCGCCGCCGGCGATCTGCGCCTGAGCTTCGCCCATGCCGAGCGGCAATCGGGCTTCGACCTCAACGACGTGGGGGTGAGCGCGCGCAAGGACGGCGGCGCGTTCGTGCTCAACGGCGAGAAGGTGCTGGTCGGCCAGGGCGACAGCGCCGACAAGCTGATCGTCTCTGGCCGCCTTGCCGGCGGACGGCGCGATCGCGGCGGCATCGGCCTCTATCTCGTCGACGCCGGCGCGCCCGGGGTGACGCGGCGCGGCTATCCGACCCAGGACGGCCAGCGCGCCGCCGACGTCACGCTCGCCGACGTGCGCGTCGGGGCGGACGACGTCCTCGGCGATCCGGAGGGAGCGCTGGGGCATATCGAGCGCGCGGTCGACGAGGCGATCGCGGCGCTCGCCGCCGAGGCGGTCGGCGCGATGAGCGAGGCGCTGACCATGACCGTCGACTACATGAAGACGCGCAAGCAGTTCGGCGTGCCGATCGGCTCGTTCCAGGCTCTGCAGCACCGCGCCTCCGACATGGTTGTCGCGCTCGAACAGGGGCGCAGCATGATGTATCTGGCGACCATGATGGCGGGCGAGGACGACGCCAACGAGCGCGCCAAGGCGATCTCGGCGGCCAAGACCCAGATCGGCCGCTCGGGCCGCTTCATCGGCCAGCAGGCGGTGCAACTGGGCGGCGGCATCGCGATGACCTACGAATACAAGGTCGGCCATCTGTTCAAGCGCCTGACCATGATCGACGCCGCCTACGGCGACGCGGACGTCCACGTGCGCCGCCTCGCCGATCGGGGCAGCCTGTTCGCATGAGACGCGATTGAGCGGTCCGCGGAGGATTCTCGTCACCGGTTTCGAGCCGTTCGGCGGCGAGACGATCAATTGCTCGTGGGAAGCGGCGCGCCGGCTGGACGGCTGGCGCTGCGGCGGGCGGGTCGCGGTCGCGCGGCTCCTGCCCTGCGCCTATGACGCCGCGGTCGCCGAATTCGTGCGCGCCTTCGAGGCGCTGCGGCCGGAGGCCGCGCTGATGACCGGCCAGGCCGCGCGGCGCGGACATCATCCATGTCGAGCGAATCGCCCGCAATGTCGACAACGCGCTCGCGGCCGACAATCGCGGCGTCCGGCGCACGGGCGTCGCCTCGGTCGCCAACGCCCCCGAACGGCTCGAAGCGACCGCGCCGGCAAGCGCTGTGGCGCGCGCGCTTCGGCAAGCGGGCTTCGAGGCGCGGACCTCGACCAACGCCGGCGGCTATGTCTGCAATCATCTCTATTACGGCGCGCTGTCCTACTTGCGCGCCGAGGCGCCGGCGACGCGGGCGATTTTCCTGCATCTGCCGGCGACGCCCGAGCAGACGCCGGCGCGGGCGGCCGGTCGCAGGCTCGCGTCCGACGACGCGGCGCGCGCGCTCGAGGCGGCGGCGGCGGCGCTGGTCGGCGACTGACCGACCGGCCATTTGTCAAAACGACGGATTGAGACTACGGCCCAAGGGGCGGATTCGATCGGAGACCACAAGATGGCGGGGCTGGTTGTCGCGCGCGGCGCCGGGCGGGGCGGCGGGTGACGAAGGCGCCGCTCTGGCATGTCGGCGTCGACGGCGGCGCGACCCGCTGCCGGGCGCGGCTGCGGGACAAGCAAGGGCGCGCGCTCGCCGAGGCGACCGGCGGCGCCGCCAATATCCATGTCGACTTTCCGGCGGCGATCGCCTCCATGCGCGCGATCGTCGGCGAGGTCCTGGGCGCGGCGCGGCTCGGCGCCGCCGATCATGCGCTGACCGCGATCGGGTTCGGGATCGCGGGTCTCAACGACGCGGGCGACGCGGCCCGGGTCGTCGACGCGTTTCCCGGCTATGCGCTGGTCCGCGCGGCCAACGACGCGACGGCCGCCTGCGTCGGCGCCCATGCCGGGGCCGACGGCGGGCTGGTGATCGCCGGCACCGGATCGGCGGCGATCGCCCGCGTCGGCGGCAAGGAGACCATCATCGGCGGACGCGGTTTCACGCTCGGCGACGACGGATCGGGATCGCACATCGGTCTCGACGCGCTGCGCGCCGCGACCCGCGCCTATGACGGGCTGGGGCCGGCCAGCCCGCTCACTCGCGAGATCTTGAGCGAATTCGGCGACGACGTGATCGCGATGCTGCGCTGGGCGCGCGCGGCCAAGCCCGGGGATTTCGGCGCCTTCGCGCCGCTGGTGTTCAGGCGCGCCGGCGAGGGCGATCGAATCGCGCTCGACATCGTCGCCGCCGCCGCGCGCGGGATCGCCGCGCTGGCGCGAGGCGTCGTCGCGCTGGGCGCGCGCAGCGTGGCGATGGTCGGCGGAGCGGGCGAGGCCCTGCGTCCCTATCTCGAGCCTGAAATCGCGGCTCTGCTCGTCCACCCGCTTCACGACCCGACCGACGGCGCGATTCTGCTGGCCGGCGGGATCATCGCAACCGGAAAGGCGGCGGCGCAATGAAGGTTCTGTACGGGGCGCGTCTGTTCGACGGCGAACGGTTTCACGACGATCGCGCGCTGGTCGTCGATGGCGGCTCGATCCGCGCGCTGGCGAGTTTCGAAGACCGCCCGCGCGGCGCCGAGCATGTCGACCTCGGCGGCGGAATCCTGGCTCCCGGGTTCGTCGATTGGCAGATCAACGGCGGCGGCGGCGTGCTGTTCAACGCCGAGCCGACAGTGGAAGGAATCGCGAAAATCGCCGCCGCGCATCGGCGCGAGGGCGTCACCGGCTTTCTGCCGACCGTCGTCACCGACGCGCCGCGGGTGCTGGCCGCGGCTCTGGCCGCGGCGCGGGCGGCGCAGGGCCGCGTTCCCGGCGCGCTCGGCGTGCATGTCGAGGGGCCGTTCATCGATCCGCGCCGCAAGGGCGTGCACCCGGCCGAATTCATCCGCCGCATGCGCGACGAGGACGCGCAGGCGCTGATCGCGGGACGCGCGGGCGTGATGGTCGTCACGCTCGCCCCGGCCTCCGTTTCGCTGGAGCGGATCGCGCGGCTGGCCGGGACCGGAATCGTCGTCAGCCTCGGGCACTCGGACGCCAGCGCCGAGGAGGCCGAGGCGGTGTTCGACGCCGGCGCCAGGGCGGTGACCCATCTCTTCAACGCCATGAGCCAGCTCGGCTCGCGCGCGCCCGGCGTCGTCGGCGCCGCGCTCGCCGATCCGCGCGTCGTTTGCGGGCTCATCGCCGACGGCGAACACGCCCATCCGGCGGCCTGCCGCGCCGCCATCGCCGCCAAGGGCGCGCGCGGCGTGGCGCTGATCTCCGACGCCATGCCGTCGGCCGCGGGCGGGCCTGCCGAATTCGAGCTGCAAGGGCGCCGCGTGACCCGGGTCGGCCGCAAGCTCACCGACGAGAACGGCACGCTCGCCGGCGCGACGATCACGATGCGCGACGCGGTCGCCTATGTCGTGAGCGTGCTCGGCCTGCCCCTCGCCGATGCGCTGACCATGGCGACGCTGACCCCGGCGCTCCTGATGGGACTTGACGACCGGATCGGCCGTCTCGCGCCGGGCTTGCGCGCCGATCTCGTGCATCTGACGGATCGGCTCGAGGTCGCGGGCGTGTGGGTGGGCGGCCTTGGACTGGAGGAGATCGCCGCGCCGAATTGAGGAACAGCGCGGGCGATCAATCCAGAGTCTCGCGATAGGCGAACGTCGCGAAGGCGATCGCCGCGACGGCGAATGCGGCCATCGGCCAAAGCTGCGGCGCGATCTCGCTCCAGCCGGTCCCCTTGAGCAAGATGCCGCGCACGATCCGCATGGCGTGGGTCGCCGGGAAGATATTGCCGAGCGCTTGCGCCCAAACCGGCATGCCGCGGAACGGAAACATGAATCCCGACAGCAGGAATGACGGCATCAGCGTGAACTGCGCCAGCTGCACGGCCTGCATCTGATTGGCCGACACGGTCGAGAAGGTGACGCCGAGCGCAAGATTGCTGGCGATGAACAGGCCGAGCGCAGCCAGCAGGAGGGGCACCGATCCGCGGATCGGCAAGGCGAAGAAGAACGACGCCGCGGCGAGGATCAGCAACACCTGAATGTATCCGATCACGACGTAGGGCGCGATCTTGGCGATCATCACCTCGATCGGCCGGACCGGCATGGCCAGCAGATTCTCCATTGTGCCGCGTTCGCGCTCGCGCGTGATCGCGAGCGTCGTGACGAACAGCGTCGAGAACATCAGCACGATGCAGATGAGGCCCGGCACGACGTTGAGCACCGTGAGCTGCTCGGGATTGTAGCGCGCGTGGACGACGAACTGGAACGGCGGCGTCTGCGGCTGCGCCTGACGGATCGGAGGAAGATCGCGGTTGAGGTCGGCGACCACCTGCCCGAGCGCCGCGACCGCGTTGCCGATCGCGGTGGGATCGGTCGCGTCGGCGTCGACCAGGACGCCGGGCGATTCGCCTCGATCGACCGCGCGATCGAAGCCGGGCGGCATCTGGATGACGAAGATCAGGTCGCCGCGCGCCAGCCCCGCCTCCGCCTCGGCTTCGCTCCTGAGGACGCGAAGGTCGTAATAGCCGGAATTGACGAGCGCGGCCGCGATCGATCGGGTGTATTTGGAGTTCTCGGGCGACAGCAGGCCGGCCGGCAGATGCTTGGGATCGGAATTGATGGCGTAGCCGAACAGGAACAACTGCATGATCGGGATGGCGATGATGATGCGCAGCGTCATGGTGTCGCGCAGGATCTCGATCGATTCCTTGCGCAGCAAGGCGATGAGCCGGGCGAAGGAAAAAGCGTTCATTTCGGCGCCTCCTGCACGCTCAGCATATGGATGAACACGTCGTCCAGCCGTGGCTCGACCTGCCGCCAAACGAGGCCGCCCCCCTTGGCCTCGATCGCGCGCTCCAGCGCCTCGCGATCGAGGCTCGCGACGCGCAGCGCGCGGCCGAACACCGCGGCGGCCTCGACGCCCGGCGTATGGCGCAGCGCAACCGCGGCGCGGTCGACGTCCTCGCCGGTCCCCTCGAAGGCGACGAGACCGGACTGCTCGACCACGGCCGCCGCCCCGCCCTGCACGACGATGCGCCCCTGCGCGAGATAGACGATGCGCTTGCAGCGCTCGGCCTCGTCCATGTAGTGGGTCGAGACCAGCGTCGTCAGCCCGTCGACCGCCATGTCGTGAATGAGGTCCCAGAACTCGCGCCGCGCCCTGGCGTCGACGCCCGCGGTCGGCTCGTCGAGCAGCAGCAGCCTGGGCTGATGCAGGACGCAGGCGGCGAGCGCGAGACGCTGCTTCCAGCCGCCCGACAGTTGGCCGGCCAACTGGTCGCGGCGGTTGTCGAGCCCCATGCGCTCCAGGATCGCCTTGACCGCCTCGCGCCGGTTGGCCATCTCGTAGACGCGCGCGACGAAATCGAGATTCTCGAACACGGTCAGGTCTTCGTAGAGACTGAAACGCTGCGTCATGTAGCCGACCTGGCGGCGAATCTCGTGCGGCTGCCGGATGATGTCGTAGCCGAGACATCGCCCCGAGCCGCCGTCTGGTTTGAGCAGACCGCACAGCATGCGGATGGTGGTCGTCTTGCCGCTGCCGTTGGCCCCGAGGAACCCGCAAATCTCGCCTTCGGCGACTTGCAGACTCAGGCCCTCGACGACTTTCAGGTCGCCGAAACTCTTGCGCAGGTCTCGGACGTCGATGACGTATTGACTCATTTTTGGTCGGCTTGCGGTCGCACCGTCACCGGCTGGCCGGGATTGAGAAGCGCGGCCTGCGTCTTGGGCGGACGCGCCTCGGCGAGGAAGACGAATTTGGCGCGGGTCTGTTCCGAGTAGATGAAAGGGGGCGTGTATTCCGCCTGCGGCGCGATGAAGGAGATCGCGCCATTGAGGCCTTCGGGACAATTGTCGCACAGGAACGAGACTTTGTCGCCGACATGGGCGCGCGCGAGCTCGGGCTCGGGAATGAAAAAGCGCACGAAGATGTTTTCCGGCGGCAGCAGCGAAACCACCGGCGCGCCCGCGGCCAGCGTTTCGCCCGGCAATGCGACAACGTCGGCGACGACGCCGCTGACCGGCGAGACGACCGAGCGTTGGGCGAGGCGCCACTGCGCCCGTTTGAGCGCGGCCTGAAGCGAATCGACCAACGACGTCTGCGCCTCGATTTCAGCCGGCCGGCCGAACGGTCCCTGAGCCGTGGCGAGCGCGGCCGTCGCGGCCGCGACCTTGGCCTGCGCCGAGCGCAGGTCGGTTTCTTGCTGGTCGACGAGCTTCTGGGTCACCGAACCCGACTGCAAGAGCGTGGCGCTGCGCCGCAGATCCTCCTGCGCCCGGTCGCGCGCCGCCTCGGCGTCGCCGAGATTCGCTTGAGCCTGGGAGATCTCGGTCGGTTTGGCCGGCGACTTGAGGTTGGCGAGCTGGTCCTGCGCCTGCTGCAGCAGCCGGCGCGCCTGATCGACCGCGGCCCGGTCGTCGGCGTCGTCCTGCTCGAACAGCGGCTGCCCTTTGACGACCCGATCGCCGCGCTGGACGCGGACGTCGGTGATGAGGCCCTGTTGCGTCGGCCCGACCTTGACGAAATCCGCCTCGGCGTAGCCCTGCCATGCGACAGGTCGAGGCGGGCGCGGGCGAAGCAGCACCCAGCCGACGACGACGATGATCGCGGCGAGCGCCAGCAGAACGAGGAGTCTTCGAGTCAAGTTCCGCTCGCGTTCGTCAATGCTCGGGCGCGGCTGTCCCTGCCGGCAGCGCGCGCCCCGCGCTCAAACCCTCAGCGGCATCAGCACGTAGAGCGCCGAGGCGCCGTCGCGGTCCTGGATCAGGGTCGGCGAACCGGGATCGGCGAGACGGATGAGCGCCGTGTCGCTCGACAGCTGCCCGACGATATCGAGCAGATAGCGGGCGTTGAACCCGATGTCGATCGGGGCCGAGTCGTAATCGACCTCGATCTCCTCGCTCGCCGAGCCCGAATCGGGGTTGTTGACCGACAGCGTCATCTTGCCGTCGGCGATGGCCAGCTTGATCGCGCGGCCGCGCTCCGAGGACAGCGTCGACACCCGGTCGACCGCCTTCTCGAACGGGTCCTTGTCGACGACGAGCCGCTTGTCGTTGCCGGTCGGGATGACGCGCTGGTAGTCCGGGAACGTGCCGTCGATCAGCTTGGTCGTCAGAACGACGTCGCCGAAGCGAAAGCGCGCCTTGGCGGTCGAGATCTCGATCCGGACGTCCTGCGTCATGTCCTCCAGCAGCTTCAGCACTTCGTTGACCGCCTTGCGCGGCGCGATCACGCCGGGCATGCCGACCGAGCCCTCGGGCGCCGGCGTTTCGACGCGCGCCAGACGGTGGCCGTCGGTGGCGACCGCGCGCAGCATCGTCGTCCCGCCGACATCGACCGTGTGCAGGAAAATGCCGTTGAGATAGTAGCGCGTCTCCTCGGTCGAGATGGCGAACTGGGTGTTGTCGATCAGCCGCTTCAGCTCCACCGCCGGCAGCGTGAAGCTGTGGGAGAACTCGCCCGAGGTCAGGTCGGGGAAATCGGAAGCCGGCAGAGCCTGAAGGTAGAAGCGCGAGCGGCCCGAGCGCAGCAGAAGCTGCCCCGTCTCGCCCACGGATTCGAGGCTCGCCTGCGCGCCTTCCGCCAGCTTGCGCACGATGTCGTAGATCACATGCGCCGGCACGGTGGTCGCGCCCGCCTGGGCGACGTCGGCGGCCACCGATTCGCTCGCCTCCAGATCGAGGTCGGTGCTTTTCAGCGCCAGCCTGCCGTCGGCGGCTTCGATCAGCACGTTGGCGAGAATCGGAATGGTGTTGCGCTTCTCGACGATGCGATGCACGTGCCCGAGAGCCTTGAGCAGGACCGAACGCTCGACGGTGACCTTCATCGCATGAATCCCGGCAATCTCGACGCCCGACGAGCCCTCGATCGGGGGCGCGGACTTTGCCAAGGCGGGCGCCCCAGCGCAAGGGCGCGGGCGCCGATCGGACGTTTCCTCCCGGATTTTCACGTTTCGGTCAAATTTGGCGAAAGCTTTACCGGCCCTTAAATCGCCCGCCTTTAAGGTGCTCCTCCCGGCGGGGCGCGTTTCACCCCAGGCGCCTAAGGGGGCGCCGCCCGGGAGCGGGATCATTGATGTTCGGCCGAGGCGGCAAGAGAAACCGGACGCGGATCGAGCCGCGCCTCGACCGGCGGGACCAGAGCGCCCGCTTCGATCTGCGCGCCGACCCCGCCGACCGCCCGCCCTCGAGCCGCAAGTCCAAGAAGGCCTCGACGAAATCGGCCCGCCGCGCCGCCGGCAAAAGCAGGCGGAGCCGCTCGGGGCTCGGGAGCGTTCGTCTACTGGACTTTCGTGCTCGGCGTCTGGGGCGTCATCGGATTGGCCGGGCTTATCGCCTATTACGCCAGCCAGCTGCCGCCGATCGACCAGCTCGCGGTGCCCAGACGCCCGCCCAACATCGCCATCCTGGCGGACGACGGCTCGCTGATCGCCAACCGCGGCGACACCGGCGGCGCGGCGGTCAGGCTCATCGACCTGCCGCCCTATCTGCCCAAGGCGTTCGTCGCGATCGAGGACCGGCGCTTCTATTCGCATCTCGGCATCGATCCGGTCGGCGTTTCGCGCGCGATCCTGCGCGACGTCACCGGCAAGGGCGCGATCGAGGGCGGCTCGACGATTACCCAGCAGCTGGCCAAGAACCTGTTCCTGACCCAGGAGCGCACGCTCTCGCGCAAGATCCAGGAGGCGATCCTGGCCCTGTGGCTCGAGCGCAGATATTCCAAGGATCAGATCCTCGAGCTCTATCTCAACCGCGTATACTTCGGCTCCGGGGCCTATGGCGTCGAGGCCGCGGCGCAGAAATACTTCGGCAAGAGCGCCCGCTACGTCACGCTGTCGGAGGCGGCGCTGCTCGCCGGGCTGATGAAGTCGCCGACCAGGCTCGCGCCCAATCACAACCTCGCCGGGGCCAACGAGCGCGCCGCTCAGGTCATCGCGGCGATGGCCGAGCAGGGCCACATCACCGAGGCGATGGCCAAGCTCGCGCTCGCCAACCCGGCGCAGGTGCGGCGCGACACCACCGCGGGCTCGATCAATTACGTGGCCGACTACGTCATGGACGCGCTCGACGATACGATCGGCGCGATCGACCAGGACATCGTGGTGACGACCACGATCGACCTCAAGATGCAGAACGAGGCCGAGCGGGCGCTGACCGACGAGCTCGCCGCCAAGGGCGCCAGGTTCGGCGTCGGACAGGGCGCGCTGGTCGCGATCGACCCCAGCGGCGCGGTCAAGGCGATGATCGGCGGCCGGAACTACGCCGACAGCCAGTTCAACCGCGCCGTCTCCGCCAAGCGCCAGCCGGGCTCCTCGTTCAAGCCGTTCGTCTATCTGGCGGCGCTGGAGAAGGGCCTGACCCCGGACACCGTGCGCGAGGACGCGCCGATTTCGGTCAAGGGCTGGAAGCCGGAGAACTACAGCCGCGAATATTTCGGTCCCGTCACGCTGACCAAGGCGCTGTCGCTGTCGCTCAACACCGTCGCGGTCAGGCTCGGTCTCGAGGTCGGGCCGAAGGCGGTGGTCGCGGTCGCGCATCGGCTCGGCATCGCCTCCGAGCTCGACCCCGTCCCCTCGATCGCGCTCGGCTCGTCCGAGGTGACGCCGCTCGAGATGGTCACGGCCTACGCCGCGTTCGCCAACGGCGGCGTCGGCGTGCAGCCGCATGTGATCGCACGCGTGCGCACCGCGGGCGGCAAGCAGCTCTATGTCCGGCGCAACGCCAGTTTCGGCCGCGTCATCGATCCGCAATATGTGGCGATGATGAACCAGATGATGGAGGAGACGCTGCTGACCGGCACCGCCCGCAAGGCGGAATTGCCGGGCTGGCAGGCCGCCGGCAAGACCGGCACCAGCCAGGATTGGCGCGACGCCTGGTTCGTCGGCTACACCAGCTATCTCATCGCCGCGGTCTGGCTCGGCAACGACGACGCAAGCCCGACCCGGAAAGTCTCCGGCGGCAATCTGCCGGTGGAGATCTGGAGCCGGTTCATGAAGGCGGCGCACCAGGGCGTGCCGGTCGCCGGCCTGCCGCTCGGGACGTGGCGCAGCGCCGAGGCGCCGAACCCCTTCGCCCCGCTGCTGCCGCCGCTCGATCTGAACGGCGCGCAGGCGCCGGCGCCGCGCTCGGGCGGCCGGGGCGGCCTTGCGCCCGTGACGTCATCGGCGCCGGTGTCGTCCTCGGCGCCGGTCAATTTCGCGCCGCCGCCCGCTCCCGCCCCGCGCGGCGCGCCGGCCCCGGCCGCCGGCTCCGCGCCGATTCCGCCCGCTTCGATCCCCAACCCCGGCGGCGGCCGGACCGGACAGCGCGACAAGCGCGGCCTCAACGCGCTGCTCGGGACGCTGTAGGCGGGATCGCCAATCCCGTCACGCTCGCGCCAGCGCCGCCAGCAGCGCCTCAGCCTCGGCGATCTCCGGCATTTCCGGCGTCGGCGCAAAGCCTTCGAGCGCGGGCGCGAGGACGGCGTGGGCGTCGGCGGGGCGGCCGGTCGATTGGTAGAGCTTGGCGAGCGAGAGCGCGGCGCGCAGTTCGAAGCTGCGCGTGCCCTGCCGCTTCGCGACGGCGATGGCGGTCTGGAACGCTTCTTCCGCCGGCGCGGGGTTGGCGGGATCGCGCTTCAGCAGGATTTCGCCGCGCGCCCGATGCAGTTCCGCTTCGAACGCGCGATAGCCGGTGCGGTCGGACGTCGCCAGCGCTTCATCGAGGATCGCGACGGCGCGGTCGGGATCGCCCGCCCGGGCTTCGGCCTCGGCCAGCGCGATCTTCAATAGCCCGTCGAACATCAGAACGTTCTGCTCGCGCAGCAGCTCGACGCCGCGGCGCATGTCCTCGAGCCCGCTGCCGCTCGCGCCGCTTGCAGCGGTCGCCCAACCCTCGAGAAACACGCCGAACGCGCGAAACATGGTTCAGATCATGCTCGCGCGCGAGGCGGGCGAGTTCGAAGGCGTTCGGCGCGACGCGCGCGCGGTCGCCGCGCATCAGTTCGAACATGGCCGCGTGCATTCTTCCAGGCGCGAGCGTGCCGACATGGGTGAGGTTCGCGATCCGCGCCTGCAGCGCGGCCGACGAGGGAAACCGCGCGTCCGATGTCGCCCAGCGGCCACAACGTGAGCGCGAGGTAATGCATCGCCAGGACGCCGGGGTCCGGTCCGAAGCGAAAGGCCAAATCGTCGTCGCGCCGGGTTGGAACAAGGCGAGAGCCCGTTCAAGATGATCCCGCGCTTCGCGGTACTCTCCGGCGAACCAATGCGTGATTCCGACCGCGCGATGAGCGACGCCGGCCTCGGGCGAATCGGGTCTCGCCTCGACGTCGCCGAGGAAGGCCGCAGCGTGGGCCCTCATCGCCGACAGCTCGCCGCGCACGAAGTTGCCGGCCCACAGACCGTAGTCGGCCGCCAGCCGCTCCGGCGCGTCCTTGTCGCCGGTCGCCGACGCGCTGGCTCTGGCGAAAGCCTCGGTCGTTTCCGGCGCGCCGAAGCCGCGCGCGGCGATGAGCGCGTTGCCGTAGGCCACCTGCAGACTGCGTCAGTCGCCGCCGCTGCGCCGCCTCGACCTTGACCGCGTCCGTTTCCGCCAGCGCCGCCAGCAGCGCCTGCGCCTCCGCGATCTCCGGCATTTCCGGCGTCGGCGCAAAGCCTTCGAGCGCGGGCGCGAGGACGGCGTGGGCGTCGACGGGGCGGGCGGTCGATTGGTAAAGCTTGGCGAGCGAAAGGGAGGCGAGCAGGTCGAAGCTGCGCGCGCCTTGCCGCTTCGCGATGGCGATGGCGGTCTGGAAGGCTTCCTCGGCGGGCGCGGGGTTTGCCGGATCGCGCTTCAGCAGGATTTCGCCGCGAAGGCGGTGGAGGTACGGGTCTGTAAAACGCTCGCCTGTCTCGCTCGCCTATCGCCAAGCCTTGGTCAATCCGGGTCAGGGCGCGATCGACACCGTCCACCCTCAGCTTCGAGTTCCGCGAGCAAACCGTGCGCCAAGGGCGCGATGATCCTATTGCTGTTTTCAAGCAAGTGCGCTCAGCACCTTCCGCAAAGCGCCGGACGCACTCATGGGATCGAACAACCGGCCGCGCGCCCAGTTGGCGACGAACTCGCTCATAGCGACGATACAAAGCCATGTCATGCTGCCGACGCGAGCCCATAGGCAATATCCGCAGCGCGAAGCGCCGCCGCCGCATCGTCACGACGAATTTCTATCATAGCCTCAATAAGTCGCGCGTGGGCGATCATGCGGTGTTGCCCGTTTCGTCCGCGACGCGATCGCTCGATCGACGAGCGCCCGCGCCCGATCGACCTCGCCGAGATGCCAGCTCGCCAGCGCCAAGCCACGCGGCCGTGTCACTCGCGGATCTTGCCGAAGCGAAGGCCATACGTCGTCCGCGCGCTCGGCTCGAACTAGCGTCGAGCGCACGTTCGAGTTGGCTCTGCGCCGCCTTAAGGTCACCCTGGAGAAGCGTATGTGGTGCCGAGCATTGCGCCGTGCGGCCAGCCTCGGCGATTTGGTGTCTTTCGCCTCCTCGGCTTGCCTGCAAGAAGCGACTTGGCCGCTCGTTCGCGCTGCGCGCATGCTCGCCCCGTCATGAAGCTTCTGTTCACAGTCCGCTAGTCGGCGGCTCAAGTCGCTCGGGCGCGTCCTTGCTCCGACTTGAGCCAGTTCGTGCTACGCGAGCAAACGCTTCCGTCGTTTCCATCGGCAGCGAAGCCTTTTGACCACGATCAGCGCTTGCCGTAGTCGGCTTGCAATCTCAGTCGCTGACTTCCGGAGTCGCTCGCCGCTGTCACTGCCGCCCGCCCTGTCCGCCATGGCGATCGCCTTGCCGAGATGGGCGATCGCCTCCTGGAAGGCCGAGCGGCGCAAGCGCCTGGTCGCCCGCCTTGCCCCACCATTCGATCGCGAGATCGTCGAGGCCTGCCTCGGTGAAGTGATGGGCGATCGCCTCCGGCTCGGCGTTCGCGTCACGCAACGCCTCCGCCGCGCGCCGATGCAGCGCCTGACGGCGGCTTCTCAGCAGGCTGTCGTAGGCCGCGTCCTGGATCAGCGCGTGCTTGAAACGGTAGGTCGCCGGGCGGAGGCGCGCCCTCGACGAACAGGAGATCGGCGTCGGCGAGACGTTCGAGGGCGGATTGCAGGGCGGGGTCGCTGTAGCCGCGGTCACCGAGCGGGGACACGCCCCCTCCACCATGCTTCGCATGGTCCCCCTCCCCCGCGATGCGGGGGAGGAAAGAGGCGGCGCCGTTTGACGTATCCTCCCCCGCGGAGCGGGGGAGAGCCTGTCCCGAGCGAAGCGAGGGAGGACCGCGGCATAGGGCGTCGAAAGACGCCCGTCATTCGACGGGCCATGGCGCGGTGGAGGGGGCGAGCCGCGGTCATCGACCCGCGGCGACCGCGTGCAGCAGCGCGTAAGAGAATTCGCGCCCCAGCACCGCGCCGATCTGCGCGACCTCGCGCGCCTCTCCCAGCCGGTCGAGCCGCGCGGCGAGCGACTGCTGCAGGGTCGGCGGAATCGTCTGAGCCCCGCCCTCGAGCAAGAGCCGCGTCACCTCCTCGACGAACAGCGGCACGCCGCCGGTGCGGTTGGCGACCCCCTCGACCGCCTCTCGCGACAGCGCGTGACGCTCGGCGATCGTCCCCACCATCTCGCGGATCTGCGCGCGGTCGAGCGGGACCAGAGACACCATTCCGTGATGGGAGCGCGTCGCCCATGGCGCGCGGAACTCCGGGCGCGTGGTGGCGACGATGAACAGGGGCGCCGCCGCGCCGCGCTCGGCCAGCGTCTTCATCAGATCGAGCGAGGTCGGGTCCGCCCAGTGCAGATCCTCGAACGCGAGCACGACCGGCTGTGCGCGCGCCCCGGCGAGAAGCCACCCGACCAGCGCCGCGAGCTGGCGGCGCCTCAGCTCCTCCGGCGCGAGCTTCGGCGCGCGGTCCTCGGACACGGGGATTTCGAGCAAAGGCGCGAGCAGAGGCGCAAGCTCCCCCGCGTCGAGCTTCACCTGCGCGAGCGCGGCTTCGAGCTCGGCGAGGCGCCGTTCCGGCGCGACTTCCGGGCCGCCGAAACGAATTCGCCCCCATTCGGCGATCGGGTGCAGCGGCGTGTTCTGCAGGAGCTGCGACGACGACCATTCGACCCAGCTGTGCGGCGTCTCGCCGAGCCGGGCATGGAACTCGTCCATGAGCCGCGACTTGCCCAGGCCCGGCTCGCCGACGATCTGGACGAACTGGCCCTCGCCGGCCTTGCGCCCGCTCCCAGCGCCGCATCATGAGCGCAAGCTCGTCCTCCCGGCCGACGAACGGGGTCAGCGCGCGGGCGCCGCCGCGCCGGCCGCCGCCGCTCGCCCGCACGATGCGATAGAGCGTCACCGGCTTGGCCACGCCCTTGAGGTCATGCGCGCCCTTGTCTTCGGCGACGAACAGCCCGGCCGTCTGCCGCTGCACGGTCGCGGTGACCAGCACGGTCCCCGGCTCGGCGGCGGCCTGCACGCGCGCCGCGACATTCGGCGCCTCGCCGAACACTTCGCCGGTCGCGTCGACGACGACGGAACCGGATTCGAGGCCGATGCGGGCGGAAAGCTCGGGCAGGCCGGACCGGGCGTTCCTGGCGTTGAGCTCGGCCAGCGCCCGCTGGATCGCGAGCGCCGCCCGCACGGCCCGCTCGGCGTCGTTCTCCTGCGCCTGCGGATAGCCGAACAGCGCCATCAGCCCGTCGCCGAGCTTCTTCAGCACGTGGCCGCTCAAGCCCGTCACCGCCGCGGAGGCCTGGTCGAGATAGGCGTTGACGAGATTGCGCCAATCCTCGGCGTCGAGCCGCGCCGCCAGGCCCGTCGAGCCGACGAGATCGCAAAACATCACCGTGATCGGGCGGCGCTCGGCGAAATCCGCTTGCGGCGACTTCGCTCGTCCGGACGGTTCGGGAGCCGGCGCGAGTTTTCCCTGCGGCGGCGGCGCGTTCGCGGCGAGGCCGGCGATCGCCTTCATCAGGCGCTTGCGCGCCCCGAGCGGAAGGCCGATTTTCTCGAGGTCCGCTTCGGTGAGGTCGGTGAGGACGTCGGCGTCGATTTCGTGGGCGCGAAAAGTCGCTTCGTATTGGTCGAGGCCGAGACCCTTCAGCCACTCGCCCACGTCCACGGCGCGTCCTCCTTCGCAGAGGCTGCCGGGATCATCGTCGAAACGGCGGGGAAAGTCGAGCGGACGCTCGGGTCGTGAATCCAAACTTCGCTCCGCGTCCCATGCCCGGCAGCCGCTTCGGCCCTCCCGTGCGCTTAACGTCGGAATGGCGCCCAGGGTCGAGGCCTCATCGGGCGCGGCCGAAATATCTTTCGCCTCGTCTGTTTCCAAATTTCAGAAACTGTGCTATCATTGTTCTGATTGACAGAAATTGACGATTGTGATCTTGCCCCCGCCGCACGCCGCCCCGGAACAGCGCGGGGGACGGAAAACGCGGCCGTGACCGGCCAAGCCGTTGAAAAGGCTGAAAACGGCGATGGGCGTCTATTCCGCTAAGTTGGCATGAATGACGTGCTGGCGCCGCTGTCGTGTCGCTGAGGCGCCGTCTCCGCCTGGCGTCGGCGTCGTGTCCGCCTGGTCGTTGGCGCCGGGCGGGGCGGCGCGAGCGCGGGAGCGACACGCGCGCTTTTCCCTCCAGCGCCGGCATGCTTTAAGCTCGCGCGCAAAGCCGCGCCAGAACGCTCGCCTCAGGAGACGCCCCCATGCCGATGAATTCGCAAGTTGTGCTCGACCACCGCCCGGCCGACAAGGTTTCGCCGGCCAATTTCCGCCTCGTCGAGACGCCGGTTCCGGCGCTCGGGGCAGGCCAGGTTCTGGTGCGCCACGAATTTCTGTCGCTCGACCCCTACATGCGCGGGCGGCTCAGCGACGCGAAGTCCTACGCCAAGCCGCAGGAGGTCGGCGCGGTGATGGGCGGCGGCGCGGTCGGGATCGTCGAGGCGTCCAACAACCCGCGCTTCAAGCCGGGCGACGCGGTCGTCGGCCCGGGCGGCTGGCAGCTCTATTCGGTCAGCGACGGGAGCGGCTTCAACGTGGTCGACGCCAAGGCGATCCCGATCCAGGCCTATCTCGGGCCGGTCGGGATGCCGGGCGTCACCGCCTGGTACGGCCTCAACAAGATCATCGCGCCCAAGGCCGGCGAGACGGTGCTGGTCTCGGCCGCGACCGGCGCGGTCGGCTCGGTGGTCGGCCAGCTTGCCCGTCACGCTGGCGCGCGGGCGGTCGGCATCGCCGGGGGAAAGGAGAAATGCGCCTATGCGGTCAAGGAGCTGGGCTACGCGGCCTGCGCCGATCACAAGTCGCCGCAATTCGCCCAGGAGCTGAAGGCGGCGCTGCCCAATGGCGTCGACGGGCTGTTCGAGAACGTCGGCGGCGAGCCGTTCCAGCAGGCGTTGCGGCGGCTCAACGATTTTGCCCGCGCCGCGATTTGCGGCCTCATCGCTTCCTACGAGGGCGCGCCGACGGCGCTGCCCGACATGGGCATCATTCTCGTCAAGCGCATCAAGATCGAGGGCTTCATCGTCTCGGATCACTTGAATCTGTGGCCGCAGGCGATCGGCGAACTCGTCGGTCATGTCGCGGCCAGGCGGCTGATCTGGCGCGAGACGATTCGCGACGGCCTCGAAAACGCGCCGCAGGCGCTGGTCGACCTGCTGCATGGCGGGAACTTCGGCAAGATGCTGATCCGGATACATTGAGTTGCGCTCAACGAGCTTGGTCCCGCGCCGCGGCAGGCGCGGCGATTTACCGAGCCTGTTGAGTTGCGCAAAACACCTTGGGCGCCTACTTTAGCGTCATGAAACTCGGCGCCTGGCTCAAGCGCAACAGGATCACGCGGGCGGATTTCGCGCGCCGCATCGGGGTGTCGCCCGGCGCGGTGACGCTGATCTGCCGCGAGGACGGCGCCTGGCTGTCGCGCGAGACGGCCGAGCGGGTCGTCGCCGAGACGCGGGGCGCGGTCACGCCGAACGATTTTCTGCTGCGCGCGCCGAAGTCGGACAAGGGGCACGACATGCACGACACCGTCACAGCCGCCATCGAGGCGTTCGGGCGCGGCGAGATCGTCGCCGTCACCGACGACGACGATCGCGAGAATGAGGGCGACCTCATTGTCGCGGCCTCGCTGTGCACGACCGAGAAGATGGCGTTCATCATCCGCAATTGCTGCGGCATCGTCTGCGCGCCGCTGACCGCCGACGACGCGCGCCGCCTCCACCTTTCGCCGATGGTGGCGATCAACGACGCGCCGCTCGGCACCGCCTTCACCGTCTCGGTCGACGTCAAGCACGGCTTGACCACCGGCATTTCCGCCGAGCAGCGCGCCAACACCGTGCGCGCGCTCGCCAACGGCAACATGGGCGCGAGCGACTTCGTGCGGCCGGGCCACGTGTTCCCGCTGGTCGCCAAGGACGGCGGCGTGCTGATGCGTTCAGGCCACACCGAGGCCGCGGTCGACCTGTGCAAACTCGCCGGCCTGCCGCCGGTCGCGGTGATCTGCGAACTCGCCAACGACGACGGCACGGTGATGGTCGGGCCGCAGATCGAGGCCTTCGCCGAACGGCATAAGGTGAAGCATATTTCGGTCGCCGATCTCATCGCCTACCGGCAGGCGCGCGAGAAGCTGGTCGAACGCGTCGCCGCCTTCCCTGTCAAGACCCCGATCGGCGAGCTGACGGGTTACGCCTATCGCACGCGATTCGATCCGGTCCTGCATTTTGCCTTCGTCCACGGATCGATCGGCGACGGCCGCGACGTGCCGGCGCGCCTTCATCGAGCCGACATTATCGGCGACATTTTCGGCGGCGGAGTGGTCGACCGTGTCCTCAGGCGTTTCAAGGCGGAGGGACGCGGCGCCCTGATCTATTTGCGCGACGGCGCCGCGGGCGTGCCGGCCAACCTCGCCGGCGCCGAGGCGACCGAGTCGGATGGCGCGCGGGCCAAGGAATGGCGCGAAATCGGCCTCGGCGCCCAGATCCTTCGCGACCTCGGCGTCTCGTCGATCCGGTTGCGCACCGACAATCCGCGCAGTTACGTCGGCCTCGCGGGTTTCGGCATCGAGATCGCCGCGGTGGAGCCGATCGACGGGTGAGGACGGGAGCGCGCGCTCACCCCTCCATCAGCGCGCCGACATGCGCGGCGACCGAGCGGGCGAGGCTGTTGAGGTCGTAGCCGCCTTCCAGCACCGAGACCACGCGGCCGCCGCAACTTCGCCGCGCAATCTCCATCAGGCGTCTGGTTATCCAGACATAGTCCGCCTCGACTAGGTTGATATTGCCGAGCGGATCGCGCTGATGGGCGTCGAAGCCGGCCGAGATGATGATGAGATCGGGGGAGAAGGCTTCGATCCGCGGCAGGATCGCGACATCCATCGCCTCGCGGAATTGTTCGCCGGCGTCGCCGGCGCGTAAGGGAGCATTGACGATCTGACTGTGCTCGCCGCGCTCGCCGATCGACCCCGTGCCGGGATAGTGCGGCATCTCGTGCGTCGAGGCGTAGGTGACGGTTCGATCGTCCCAGAAGATATGTTGGGTGCCGTTGCCGTGATGGACGTCGAAATCGACGATCGCGACGCGCTCGGCGCCGTGGACCGCCTGCGCCTGGCGCGCGGCGATCGCGGCATTGTTGAAGAAGCAGAAGCCCATCGGCGTTGCGACTTCGGCATGGTGGCCGGGCGGCCGCGTGGCGACGAATGCGTTTGTGGTCTTGCCGGTCATCACCTCGTCGACAGCGAATATCGCGCCGCCGGCCGCGCGAAGAGCGGCTTCGAATGAGCCGGGCGACAGGAAAGTGTCCTGGTCGATCGCGGTCAGACCCTGCTTCGGCGCCGCCGCGCGGATCGCCTCGATATAGTCGAGCGGATGAACCCGGGCGATCGCCGAAATGTCCGCGCGCGGGGCGGCGTCGCGCGCCAGCATCTGGAATGACTCGCTCTCCAAGGCCCGCTCGATCGCCCGCAGTCGGTCGGGCCGCTCGGGATGTCCCTCGCCCATGTCATGCGCCAGGCAATCCGGGTGGCTGATCAGCAGCGTGGTCAATGGTCGACGTCCTGCGTGGCCGAGCGCTTGCCCCTCGGCGGCAGTCTCGCGCCGATGCGCGGGAAAGTCCATTGATCATGCCCGCTCACTGCGGAATTGGCTCTGGTTTGCAGACCAGTTGTTTGGCCTGCGCCTCGGCCTCGGGATAGAGGCTGGGCAGCTCGCTGAAGACCCGCATCACCACATAGCCCTCGGGCGCGGGAGCGGCGATGCGCAAATCGCGCGAAGGATCGTCCTCATCGTCATGCGCCTCCAGCGCCCGGATGTCGTTGGGCGTCGCCAGCACCGCATCGATGACGCCGTGGGTCGCGGCCTTGTCGGTAAGGGCATAGAACACCAGGCCGCGACGGGTGTGAAACGAGATTGAGGCGAAGGCGCGACCGACCGGCGCGGTCACGCGAATGGGGCCGGAGGCCAGATCATAGCGGCAGAAGGCCAAGGCGAGGGCCGGATCGGCGTAAGGCAGCGTCTTCTCGGTCGGGCTTGCGCGCGGCAGCGCGAGAGTCTAGACCCAGCGGTCCGAGCGGAGCCAGCCGGGCGAAGGCGTCCCGCGTTGCGACGATGGGCAGGACGAGCACCACGACGAGATGAACGAGCGCGGCGACGATCACCGTCGCGGCGATATAGACAGCCGCCTCGCCGAAGCCAAAGCGTCTCACCATGCGCAACCGATCCGGGCGACATGCGGCGTGGCGGACTTCTCGATGCCGCCGGCCGTCGCGCCGAGAGGCGTGTCGTAGAGCCTGAGCGCGAGCGCGAACGGCCCGGGCGCGCCGACCGGGAGCCAATTGCCCGGAGCGGCTTCGCTGGAGATCGTGATAGCGAAATCGCCATTGGCGGCGCGCAGGATTTCAGACGAACGGAAGCCGTAGCGCTGCGCCGCGTTTTCGATCGGCCAGCCTTCGGGATCGACGACGCCGAGCGTCCAGTAGCGCGCCGCCGGCACGCGCGGACCGACTCGGTAAACGCAACGCGCGTCGAGCGGGCGTCCGTCGTCGTCGTCGCGCGCGATCAGTTGAAGGCCTTCGCCGACCGCCAGCGGGATTTCGCCGCTGCGCTCCACGCTCGCGCGCGTGTAGGGGTCGGCGTCCAACGAGCCTGCATGAGCCTCGATTTCCCACGGGCCCAGCCGCACGCGGTCGAACGGACTGGCGCCGGACAGCGCATAGGCGCTCGCCGCGAGGCCGACGGCCACACCGATCGCGCAAGCCAGAAAGGCCTTCACAAAAATGGTCACGCGACAACGCTTCCCGCCCGCCCAGCGAGCCGATAAGCCCGAGCCCCGCGCATGAAGTCAAGCGCCCGTTGACGCCCGCGCTCCGCGTCGGCCGCCGGTCGGCTCAGGGCGAGGCCACGCCCGCGCGCATCATGCTGACGCCGCCTGCGTCCTCCGCGGGCCGCGCCGCGGGAACGACCAACGCCTGACTGCTCTTCTGCGCTTGCCTCGCCAGATCGCCGATGTCGAGAATGGCCTTCGTCGCCCGCGGCGAAAGGGCGACGACCGGCGGCGACGCCTCGGCGCTGCCGGGCGTGGTCGCGCCGACCGCGACGGCCGCCGGGGCACCCGGAACGGGCGCCGGCGCGACGACGCCGAACGGCGGCTTTGCTTCGAGGCCCTGGTGGGCGAAGGCCATGATCTCGCGCCAGGTCTGAGCCGGCAGCGTCCCGCCGGTCATGTTCCCACAGGGCGAATTGTCATCGTTGCCGAACCAGACGCTGCCGACCAGGTTGCCGGTGAAGGCGTTGAACCAGGCGTTGGTCGAGTTGTTGGTCGTGCCGGTCTTGCCGGAGATGACGAGGCCGGGAATCTGCGCCGCGCGGCCGGTGCCCTCGGTCACGACGTGCGTCATGATGTTGTTCATTTCGGCGACTTTGTCCGCGGGCAGGGCGCGGATCGGCGGCCGGCTGTCGGCCGCATGCGTATAAATCAGCTTGCCGCCGGAGCTGCGGATCTCGATCGCGGCGTAAGGCGTCACGCGCACTCCGCCGCTGGCGAGCGTCGCGTTGGCGGCGATCATGTCGATCATCTTCACTTCGTCGGCGCCGACCGGCAGCGACACCGTGTCGACGAGCGGCGTCGTCAGGCCCATCGCCCGCGCCGTCTGGACGATCTTGGCGCGGCCCAGGGCCGCGATCTTGGCCAAGTGGTAGCTTTGCTTGGGCGGCCAATAGAACTCGCCGATCTTGATCGACATCCGGATCGCCGCGGTGTTGAACGATTCCGCCAAGGCTCGATAGAGGGGCATGGTTCCCCCGCTCTCGCCGTGGTAATTGTGCACGCAATAGTCGCCGATGCAGACGCTCGAGGCGTCGACCGGCGTGTTGGCGTGGTACTTCCCGGTCAGAAGCGCGGTCATGTAGACGAAGATCTTGAACGACGAGCCCGGCTGGCGCGCCGCCTCGGTCGCGCGGTTGAACTGGCTCGCGCCGTAGTCGCGCCCGCCGACCATCGCGCGCACAAGGCCGTCGGTGGTCGCGATCACGGTCGCGGCCTGATGGGCGTGATAGGCGGGGGCCTTGTCGCGCAGCATGGTTTCGATCGCCGTCTCGGCCTTGGTCTGAAGCGCGCCGTCGAGGCCTGTGCGCACCACCAGAATACGATTGTCGCCGAGCTTCCCGGCGTCGGCGAGCGCCTTCACCTCGCCATACGCGAAGTCGAGATACCAATCGGCGCTGATGTGGCCGTTCTGGTCGATCGGCGTCGCGGGATTGCGACGGGCGGCGTAGACTTGCCCCTCGGTCATGAATCCGGCGTCGACAAGATTGCTCAGGACGTCGTTGGCGCGCGCGCGCGCCGCCGGCAGGTTGACGATCGGCGAGTATTTGGTCGGGGCCTTGAACAAGCCTGCGAGCATCGCGGCTTCGGCCAGGTTGATGTCGCGCGCCGACTTGCCGAAATACGTCTGCGCCGCCGCCTGCACGCCGAAAGCTCCCGCGCCCATGTAAGCGCGATCGAGGTAGAGCTTGAGAATTTCCTTCTTCGTCAGATGATGCTCGAGCCACAGCGCCAGATAAGCCTCATTGATCTTGCGCTCAATCGACCGTTCGTTGGTCAGGAACAGGTTCTTGGCCAATTGCTGAGTGATCGACGAGCCGCCCTGGACGACGCCGGCCGCCTTGGCGTTGACGGTGAGCGCGCGAATCGTGCCCACGACGTCGATGCCGAAATGGCTGAAGAAGCGCCGGTCCTCGGTGGCGAGAACGGCCTTGATGAAGAAATCCGGCAATTCCTCGAAGGGAATGGCGTCGTCATGCTTGATGCCGCGCTTGCCGACTTCAACGCCGTAGCGGTCAAGGAAAGTGACCGCCAAGTCTCCGCGCTTGAGCCAATCCTCGTTCGCCGTTTCTTGAAACGCCGGAATGGCCAGCGTCAGCGCGACCACCAGGCCGACCAGGCCGAGGGTCAATCCTTCGCAAGCTAGGTCTATGAGAACGCGAGGGGCGCCAGACACGTGCAGACGATCGGACGCGGCGTCGATCGTGCGCAGAGCGCCCTGAACCGTGCGGCGGGCGCTGAACATCGACGAGTCGACCAACGCGTCGAAAGCGAGCAGGGCTCGCGACACGGCGTTCAACAGCCTACTGAAACGCGCCTTCGACACCAACGCCCTCGACTAGCGGCCAAAGGTGGCCCAAAACGTGGAACTGACTTAACATAAAGTTGAGCCCGGCCTAAGCAGCTTTGAGGCTGGGGGCCTGGAGCAGTGGCTCAAAATGACGAAATGACGATTAAGGACGCGGAGACCGAGCCGTTCTGGCGCCGCAAATCGCTCGACGAGATGAACATAGCCGAGTGGGAAAGCCTGTGCGACGGCTGCGCGCGGTGCTGCCTGATCAAGCTCGAGGACGAAGACACCGGCGACATTCATTTTACCAACATCGGCTGCACGTTATTGGACGCCAAAGGCTGCCGCTGTCGCGATTACAGCCGCCGCCGCCGCCGCGTTCCGGACTGCGTGAAACTGACGCCGACGACCGTGCGCGCGCTGAGCTGGCTGCCGGTCACCTGCGCTTACCGCTTGGTCGCCGAAGGGCGCGATCTGCCGAATTGGCATCCGCTCGTCTCGGGTTCCCGCGACAGTGTGCACGAGGCTGGCGTTTCGGTTCGGGGTCGGGTCAGCGCCAGCGAGGACGACCTCGCGCCCGAGCTTTGGCCTGCCCGAATCGTCAAATGGCCCAACCGCCAGCCGCGCAAGCGTTGACAGCAATCGGCGACCGGGCGTCGCCGCTTCGTCGGCGGCCTATCGCAATAGCCGCAATCGCGTTAGTTTCTGCTGGTTGGGCATTGTGATTCGGAGGTCAAGACGATGCGAAGCGCTTTTTTGGCGTCGGCGATTATGCTTTTGGGTTTGAGCGCTCTCCCAGCGAACGCGATGCCGTTTGCCCCGCCGCCGGGCGCGTCGACGGGTATCACCCTTGCCGCGATGGGCTGCGGCCCCGGATGGACTCGGGGACCCTACGGACATTGTCATCCGATGGGCTACGGCGCGCCCATGGTCCATCCCGCCTATGGTTACGGCTATTACCATCCCTATGCCCACCCCTATGGCCGCCGCTGCTGGTGGCGCGGCGGCGTTCGGGTCTGCGGCTGATCCGCCGACGCGCGCTCTGAGCGAGGGCGACGGCCATAGAGCCTGAGCGATGGCGGGCGCGGCGAACTTCCGGGCTGGTCGTCAGGCGAGCGGTTCGATCGCGGCGGTCGATTTACGCGGCGGCGCTCGGTCGCGCCGCGAGCGTCTCGCGCCAGCGGTTGAGACTGGCGAGTTCGGGCGGAATCGCGATTCGCGCCTGTCTGGTGAAATCCAGCGCGACCAGTCCGGTGATGTCGGCGACCGTGAACCGGTCCCCGGCGACGAAGGGCCGGTCGCGCAGGATCTGGTCGAAAATCGCCATCGATTGAAGCGCCCGCGGCCGGTTGGCCGCCGCCCAGTCGGCGATCTGCGGCTCCTCCATCAGCCTCATGTGCGGGTGGGTGTGGCGGAACACTTGGGCGATCGGCAACAGCAGACGCCACTCCACCCGGCGCTGCCACATCTCGATCGTAGCCCGCTCCAGCGCCGTGGCGCCGAACAGGTTTGGTTCGGGGTGAAGCTCCTCGACGTAACGGCAGATGGCGATCGACTCGCCGATCACCGTCCCGTCGTCGAGTTCGAGCGCGGGGATGGTCTGAAAGGGATTGAGCGAGGAGAATTCCGTGGTCTTGTGCTCGAGTTTGCCGAGGTCGACCTCGATTTTCGGGATCGAGACGCCTTTCTCGGCGAGGAATATGCGCACCCGGCGGGGGTTCGGGGCAAAATTCGAGTTGTAGAGCTTCACGCGGACCTCCCTGCCCCACAGTCCGCGGCCGTCCCGCGAACGTTAAGCGTATTTTATCCTCAACAAATTCTCAATTCGCGCGCGGGCGTCAGCCGCCCGTTAATCATTGAACCCCAAGATCAAGGCAGGTTGTCGGGCGTTGCGTGTCGAACGGTCATGAGTGAAGTCAAGGCGCATGTGACGGAAGCCGGGGGCAAGAGCGACCCCGAGGCTGCCGCGCGTCGCCGCAAGATGACCGTCCGGCTTCGGCAGACCCGCCAATCCCTCACCGACGCCAACGCCATCCCCACGCATTCGGCCGCGATGGTTCGGCTGTTCGCCGAAATCAACCGCAGCGCCGCGCCAATGATGGGCGTCATCGCGCTGGGTGTCTGCGGGACGGCGCTGACCTGGCTCCGCGCCGGTCCGTTGGCGACGTGGGCGACCTTCATCGTGTGCGCGATCGCGATCGTCTATGGACTGCCGATCGCGTTCCTCGACAGCGGCGACGGGGAGAAGGACGCGGCGGCATGGCGGCGCAAATTCGTGCTCGCGACCGGCTTTTGCGGCGCGGCCTGGGCCTATCTCGTCGTCGCGCTTCTCCAGTCGAACGAGCCCGACGCGCAGGCCTTCGCCGTCGTCGTCATGCTTCTCATCTCGACCGTGATGTCGCTTCTGGCCGCGGCCATACCGGCGGCGTTCGTGGCCGGGATGCTGCCGATGATCATCGGCGCGATCATTCTCTACGCCCCCCGTTTGCACGGGGCCACGTTGCCGGCCGCGGCGCTGGCTGTCGGCGTCATCGGCTATTTCCTCGTCGTCGTCCATCGCCTGCACGAGGCGGCGTCCCGCAACATCTCGTTTCAGGCCGAAAAGGACTCGCTGATCGCCGAGCTCGAACAGGCCAAGCTCAATTCGGACGAGGCGCGCCGCCGGGCCGAAAGCGCCAATCTGGCGAAATCGCGGTTTCTGGCGACGATGAGCCATGAACTGCGCACTCCCCTCAACGCCATTCTTGGATTCTCGGAAGTGATGAAGGGCGAACTGTTCGGCCCGCACGGCGTCAGCGCCTACAAGGAATATTCCAGCGACATTCATGCGAGCGGCCAGCATCTTCTGATGCTGATCAACGAGATCCTCGACCTGTCGCGGGTCGAGGCCGGCCGCTACGAGTTGAAGGAGGAGCCGGTGTCGCTGCCGGAGGTGGTCGAGGAATGCCGGCGCCTGCTGTCGATGCGCGCCAAGAGCCGGAATCTCGTCATCACCGAAGCGCTCGACAGCGGATTGCCGCGCATCTGGGCGGACGAGCGGGCGGTGCGTCAGGTCACGCTCAACCTGCTGACCAACGCGATCAAGTTCACTCCCCAGGGCGGCTCGATCGTCGTCAAGGTCGGCTGGACCAGCAGCGGCGGACAATATGTCTCGATCCGCGACACCGGCCCCGGCATTCCCTCCGACGAAATTCCGATCGTGCTGTCGTCGTTCGGCCGCGGCTCGCTCGCGCACAAGAACGCGGAAGAGGGAACCGGGCTCGGCTTGCCGATCGTCAAGGGACTGGTCGAGATGCACGGCGGCCACTTCCGCCTGACTTCGGAGATCCGCCAGGGAACGGAAGCGGTCGTCATCTTCCCGCCCGAGCGCGTGATGGACGCGCTGGCGGCGCTCGACCCCGACGCGCCGCCCGAGACGCCGCGCAGGCGCAAGTTCCGCTTTCGCGGCCGATGGCCGGATCCGGCGCGCGCGGCCTGAAGGCAAGCCGGGCGCCGCCGACGGCGGGACTGTGCCGGGGCTCAGTCGCCGGTCTTCTCGCCGAAGCCGGCGGCCTCGATCGCCAGATGCACCCGGTTCTGGAAGCTTGCGTCCTGGCCTTCGACCAGCAGCGGCGCGGCGTCCGCGACCGCCCGGCAGACGGCCTCGACCCAGCCCGCATCCGCCTTGGCGAAGTCGCTCAGCACGAAATTGTGGACGAGCGCCTTGTCGCCGGGGTGGCCGATGCCGAGGCGCACGCGCCGATAGTCGTTGCCGACATGGGCGCTGATCGAGCGCAGTCCATTGTGGCCGGCGTTGCCGCCGCCGGTCTTGACCCTGACCTTGGCCGGCGCGAGGTCGAGTTCGTCGTGGATGACGATCAGCGCGCCGGTATCGAGCTTGTGAAAGCGCAGCGCCTCGCCGACGCTGCGTCCGGAGTCGTTCATGAAGGTCTGCGGCGCCAGCAGCATCACCCGCTCGCCGCCGATCAGGCCCTCGGCGGCCAGACCCTGATGCCGGGCGCGGAACGGCCCGATGCGATGGGCGGCGGCGATCGCCGCGATCGCCATGAAGCCGATGTTGTGGCGGTTGCGCGCATGGCGCGCGCCCGGATTGCCGAGTCCCGCGATGACGAGCATGGGTCCCCGTTCGATCGGCTTGAGCGGGCCTCGCCGCGACCGAGGCAGGCCGCGCCCTCCGGCGCGGCCGCGGATCGTCGTCTTGCGGCGGCGGTCGGCCTTACTTCTTGGCGGAAGGCTTGGCCGAGGCCGCCGGGGCGGCGGCCTTGGCCGGCTCGGCCTTGGCCGCCGGGGTCGCCGCCGCGGCGGCCGCGGGCGCGGCGGCGGTGGTCGCGGCGGGCGCCGCGGCGGGCGTCTCCTCGACCATGACCGTCGGCGGGACGATGGTGACGACCGTCAGGTCGGAGTTGGAGTGCACCGGCTTGCAGCCCTCCGGCATCTTGATCGCGGACACATGCACCGAGTCGTGGAAATCGAGATCGGTGAGGTCGATCGTGATCGCCTCCGGAATGGCCTCGGCCGGGGCCATGACCTCGACCGAGTGCAGCACCAGATTGACCGCCCCGCCCTTCTTCAAGCCCGGCGAGGCTTCGCGATTGACGACATGGACCGGCACGCCGATGCGCACCCGCGAGCCGGGCGCCAAACGCAGAAAGTCGACATGCACCGGCCGGTCGGTGACCACGTCGAACTGGCAGTCGCGCGGCAGCACGCGCTCCTTGCGCCCCTCCATCTCGAGCTCGAAAATGGTGGTCAGGAAATGCCCGGCGAAGATGTGCTTGTTGACGTCCTTGAAGTCGACCGAGATCGGTTCGGGCTTCTGACCGCCGCCATAGATGACGGCGGGAACGCGGCCTTCGCGACGAACGGAGCGGGCGGCCCCCTTGCCAGTCCCGCTGCGCGTCACGGCCGCGAGTTGCTTGATCGCTGCCATGATGATGTCCTTTGAGTTGATGCGCGCCCTGCCTCCAGGGGTGTCGGAACCGGCGCGAAGCGCTGGCTTATAGGGGAGGCGGGCGCCGCAGGCAAGCGTGGAGCCGGTCACGTCGGCTCCTGGTTGCCCGGTTTATCGCCGTTTACCGCCGCTCGAACAATTCGCCCGTTATTTTTCAATGACTTGCGAGCATTTTACCGCCGCCCCGCCGCCGTCGCGGCTGTTGCGGGCGCGCGGATCGACATCCGCTCCGATAGGCGCAATGGCAAGAAGGCTTTAGGAAATCGACGCGGCGCCGAATGTTCAAACGACGAAACGACCTGCGGTTACAATAACCAGGCGGGCGATAAAGTATTCAAATACCACTCATGTCACTGTCGCCAACAAACCTATACAATACTAAACCGGATTGTCGCCAATCATTTACAGATCGCCACAAATAAAAATGACGCCAAGCGGCCGGCTGCACGCACAGTAAGACAGGCCGGACCTATGGCAGCGATTTATGAACCGTGCCTATCCGGTTAAGGCAGACACTCACTACATATAGAGGCTGCGTTACGCCTCATTTTGCGTCAGCAATGCGCGCAGCATAGCCGTTCAGCCGATGGTCGCCGCAACTCTGAAGCAGACGTTCAGGCGACAGGCCGGTTCGACTGCATTGGGCGGATAGCGGAAATTGGCCGAATGGCAGGTTTCGACGGGGAATGACCGCGTCTACCTGAATGCCGTGCGGCCCCAGCTCCACGGCTAGTTGGTGCGGCGGGTAGGGTTTGGGACGAGGCTTGATACGCGCGATCGAGAACGGCGCGGGAGAGTTTCGCCTGCCCTGGGCTTCCTGAGGCAACATTGACAGGCCGCATGAGGTTGCCGGCGGTGCGATGAGCCGCGCGCCGCACTGTTCATCTATTGTGCGCGAGGATGTTGGCCTTCATATCCCGCAGCTCCTGCACAGTTGCCTTCCATTTGGAAACCTGTGCGGCGTACGCCTCGCGGTTGTCGAGTGGACAATTGTGATCGAGGAGATACTGCCCCGCGTCGCCCATTTTCGTCATAGCGTCCAACGCGCGGTCAACGTGCGTCATGATCTCGGCAGTCATGTAATATTTCCCAAGCGCGCGCCAGTGAACGTAGTCGTCAGTGCCCGCATCGACCAAAAACGGCGCTTCGGGCGAGAATACGGCTATCGCCGTGCCTATCGCCGAGAGCTGTTCCGTACATGCCTGCATGTCGTAGGCATGCGCAGGCTCGACCACCAACTTAAAGCGGCTGAGATCGCGCTCGACCTCGGGTATGGCGTCTCGATACGCGGAGACATTCGGACACCAGCTCGCCGCCATGCTGGTAAGGCTGTCCAAATACGCCTCCGCATGGCGCATTCCCCGTTCGGCCGTCCGCAGGTTTTCACGCTTCTCGTCATCGGTCGGATGGTCGCGCGGAAGCATTCCAGCTCTTTCGCGTCCGTTGCTACCATGCTCCAGACCGCCTTCAACGCCAACGCCGCGCCCTCGCAGGTGCTCAGAAAGTCGCGTTCGTCGGCATCGTCGGTCGGATGCCGCAGGCTGAGGGCCCGCAGGGCTTTGGCGACCGCATCCGGGTCGCATGTCTCGCTGCCGTCCGCGTTGGCGCTGCAGTACGTCGTCGGATCGTTTAGCCAGTCCGCCAGTCCACGCGCGTGCGCTGAGGAGGACAGCAAAGCACTCGCGGCTGAGACCTCCGCTACGAGAAGCAGTTTTTTCAGGTTCGGCGTCATTTTTCGCGTTCCGTGGTGATGAGCCTATAGAGCCTGTTTCAAACCGCAGTCTTGGCATTCAACCACGCCATCACCGTGCTTTCGCTCCCAAGCCATGACGTATATTTCTTCGTCACAGCCCGAGCATCTTATAAAGTCAAGTTCGGAAAAGCAGGCTTCGCATTTCGACGAAACGACCGCTTGGACACCGCACGACGGACATTGCGGAAGCCATTTGTTGGGATATTTTTCGTGCAAAAAGAGTGCAACAAATTTGTTGTACTCTTCTAGGCGTGTATAGCGAATTGCGGCGACAACATCGCCCTCAATGGGTGGGCTCTGCTCTATAATGTCCGAAGCGGACTCCCCTTTGAGGCGTTCGATATATTTGAGAATGCCGATCATGCACATCGCCGCGATCGAAACGTCTAGCCCGCATTTCTCACAAATGTAGGCGCATCGGGGCCTAGAATCAGCTAAACTTGTTTTGCGATCAACGAGTTAGGCTGATTCGAAGGAACGCCCCGATGCGGACGCAGTGTAGGCCGAGGGAGATGGTGTTTGGAAGGGCCGGCGGGCGTCGAGTTGTGGCGGATTTCGATGGCGGGATGGTTTCGTCCGACGCCGGGGCGCTGTTGCTGAGCGAGACGGACAAGGCGATCGGGTTGACGGATCGGTTTTCGGCTTGCTTTGGCGACCGCCGCAGCCCGCTTTTGACCGTCCATCCGCTGAAGGCTCTGGTCGCGCAGCGGGTCTTCGGCCTGGCGCTGGGCTACGAGGACCTGATCGACCACGATGAGCTGCGCGGCGATCCGGTTCTGGGCGTGCTGCTCGGCAAGCTCGAGCGCGCCGCCGAGGCGCCGGCGCCGCTGGCGGGCAAGAGCACGCTCAACCGCCTGGAGCATGCGCCGGGGGCGGGCAAGACGCCGCGCTATCACAAGATCGGCCACGACGGACCGGCGATCGAGCGGCTGTTCGTCGACTTGTTTCTCGACGCGCATCAAAGAGCGCCGCGCCAGATCGTGCTCGATCTGGACGCCACCGACGACCCGCTGCACGGCGATCAGGAAGGTCGGTTCTTTCACGGCTATTACGACTGCTACTGCTACCTGCCGCTCTATGTATTCTGCGGCCGGCATCTCATCGCCGCCAAGCTCAGGCGCTCCGACATCGACGGCAGCGCCGGGGCGGTCGAGGAGATGGATCGCATCGCAGCTCGGATCCGAGAGCGCTGGCCTCGTGTGAAGATCGTGCTGCGCGCCGATTCCGGCTTCGCGCGCGAGGCCTTGATGGCGTGGTGCGAGGCCAACAAGGTGGATTACGTTTTCGGACTGGCGCGCAACGCGCGGCTGGAGGAACGCATCGCCGACGCGTTGGACCAGGCGCGGCTCCAGTCGCTGGCGAACGCCGGCCAGCCGGCGCGGGCGTTTCGCGACTTCGAATGGTCGACCAGGGACAGCTGGTCGCGCCGGCGGCGGGTGATCGGCAAGGCGGAATGGGCGCGTGGCGAGGCCAATCCGCGCTTTGTCGTGACCTCGCTCAAAGCCGACGCCTGGCGGGCCAGACCGCTTTACGAAAAACTCTATTGCGCCCGCGGCGAGATGGAGAACCGCATCAAGGAATGTCAGGGCGACCTGTTCGCCGACCGCACCTCGACGGCGACGATGCGGGCCAATCAGCTGCGGCTCTGGTTCGCTTCGATGGCCTACGTTCTCATCTGCGCGCTGCGCCGCATCGGGCTCGCCCATACGCCGCTGGCCAACGCGACCTGCGGCACGATCCGCCTGAAGCTGCTGAAGCTCGGCGCGCTGGTCAAGGTCAGCGCCCGGCGGGTGAAGATCGCTTTCGCCTCCGCCTGTCCATCGGCCGACGAGTGGCGTCTGGCCGCCGCCCGGCTCGCCCTCGCCCGCGGCTCGCCGGCCTGACACGCGCCGGCCCCGCGCGACCATCGGCGGCAAACCCCAAGGCCCACCGGAGACAGTTTCCCAACTCAGCTCGAACTCCCCAGCGCATCCCGCGCAAAGCAAAGCCGCGCTCCATCCGCAACCGCGCTCAATATCCCACCCAAACCAACGCCTCACTGAACGACGGCGTGAGAAATGCGGGCTAGCTCTTTTGGAGCTATCCTGTGCATGAATTGATGCCTGATATCCGGAAGCTCGTTAAGCAACCGAAAGAGGCAGTGCTCAGCAGGGCTGAGCCGTCCCGAGTTAACGGGCAGCTGGAGCTGTTTGATCGCTGTCGAAAGAGACGGGAACCACAATGCCCCCTTTCTTGAAAAGCAAGATGGGTCAAGTTCGAGGAGTTGCATATTACAGACACACTCGGCGGCATGGTGAACGCTCATCACTATCCATTTGTCATGGTGCTGCCGATCAGAACGGTCACGATCTCGCTCGCTGAAGTGGTTAAGGGCATGAGTGATCGAGTCGCGACCATTCGCCCAGAGGCCCGCCACGATATCGTCTATCGACTCCCTCATGTTCAACCTGTCGCATAAGTTCAATCGTACCGGCTTCGCGATTGGCGTTCTTCGGCCGCAAAAAATTGGCCGCCGCTGAATGTGGCGCGTAGTCTTCGCACGGTCTGCTTGATTTCTGCACCAACGGCAACGTCTGCAAAGGGTCGGCAGCGACCGAGCGTCTATCGACGATGAATGTCTGCTTCAGCTCCCCGCGCATCCCCGGAGCCGCCGCTCTCCTCTCGGCCAACTCCGGCCCTCTGGGGACGTCGGTGCGGCACTCCGGCTCATCTATATGTAGTAGATATCAGTCTTAACCGGATAGGCACATTATGAACTTCGCCTAAACAGGCGATTGCCTAGCATTCCGCAGTTCGGACTTTTGCGGATACTTCAAGCTCCAGTACGCCTTCAGGAACACATCGACCCCAGCCTTGACCGAGCCTTCGATATCCTCGCGGCTGACCGAATCAGCGATGCGTC
>CAWAIM010000030.1:0-107427 GCA_963781895.1 uncultured Alphaproteobacteria bacterium | reverse complement strand
GCCCGATCAGATGGCAGATCGCGTAGACGAGGTCGGCGCGGTTCATCGTGTAGAAGTGGAACTGCGCGATCCCGCGGTCGATCAGGTCGATCACCTGCTCGGCGCAGACCGCGGCGGCCACCAGCCGGCGCGTCGTCACGTCGTTTTCGAGCCCCTCGAATCTATCGGCGAGCCAAGCCGGAACACTCGCGCCGGCGCGCTTTGCGAACCCGGCGGTCTGCTTGAAGTTCTGCACCGGAACGATCCCCGGCACTAAAGGTATCGTTATACCCGCCGCCGCGGCAACATCAAGGTAGCGTAGAAACAGACGAATTGTCAAAAAAGAATTGTGTGATAGCGCGGTCGGCGCCCGCGTCCACCTTGCGCTTGAGCATGTCGATGTCGTGCAGCAGCGTAGGGCTCTGCGGATGTTTCTCGGGATAGGCCGAGACGGAGACCTCGAAATCGCCGATGCGCTTGATCGCGGCGACCAGATCCTCGGTCGCGCTGATAGCCCTGCGGATCGGGGCCGTAAGGCGCATCGACGCCGCCCGGCGAATCGCCGCGCAAAGCCACGATATGGCGCACGCCCGCGTCCCAATATTCGCGGATCACGTCGTCGACCTCGCCCTTCGAGGCGCCGACGCAGGTCAGATGCGCGGCCGGGCGTCAATCGCGTTCGCGCGACGATTCGCTCCACGGTCGAGTGGGTGCGGGCGCGCGTCGAGCCACCCGCGCCATAGGTGACGGAGACGAAATCCGGGCTCAGCGGCTCCAGCCGCTCGATCGCCTCCCACAAGGTTCGTCTCCATCTCCTGCGACTTCGGCGGGAAGAACTCGAACGAGGCGCGGATCGGCGAGCCCGAACGGCTCGGCACGGATTGGCGGGCAGCATCACGCGAACTCCCGTCACGTTGCGAAGACGTCGGAAATGAAGCGAGGATCGCGGCGAGCCAGACGGCGACGGTCAGCTTGCCGGTCTCGCGGCGTCAGGCGAACCAGCTTCGAGCGGCGTCGACGAGGCCGGCCGCCGCGAGATAGGCTCGATCTCCTCGCCGCTGAAGCCGAGCCGGCGATGGGCGAAATCCTCGCGCAGGAATTCCTGGTCGTGCGCGGCGAAATCGACGACGATGAGCCGCCCGCCCGGCCGAAGCGCGCGCGCCGCCTCGCCCAGCGCGCGGCCGGGATCGTCGAGGAAGTGCAGCACCTGATGGATGACGACGAGATCATAAGCATCGCGCTCGATCGGCGCGGCGTAGATGTCGCCCTGACGCAGCGACACATGACGCAGTCCCGCCTGATCGATCCGGCTGCGGGCGAGCGTCAGCATCGCTGGGCTCTGGTCGACGCCGACCGCGCGGGCCGCGCGCGGGCGCGAGCAGTTCGAGCATCCGGCCGGTGCCGGTGCCGAGATCGAGCAGACTGCGACAGGGCCTGTCGCCGATCATCGACAGAATCGTCGCCTCGACCCGCTCGTCGGGCGCGTGCAGGGCGCGGATCCGGTCCCAATCCGCCGCCCGCTCGGCGAAATAGGCCGCCGCCTGCTTGCGCCGCGTCTCTCGCGCGACCTCGAGCCGGCCCGGTCGGCGCTCAAAACCGGATCGACGGGATCGACGCGGCGCACCAGATCGCGCGCGAACGCGCCGCCCTCGTCGGCGAGACGGAAGAACGCCCAGGCGCCCTCGCGCTGCCGGGCCGCGAGGCCCGCATCGACCAGCAGCTTGAGATGGCGCGAGACGCTCGGCTGCGACTGGCCGAGAATGGCCACCAGCTCGCTGACCGTCAGCTCGGCCTCGTCGAGCAGGCCGAGAATCCGCAGCCGCGTCACCTCGCCGGCGGCCTCGAGGTCGGCCAGCATGACGGGAAAGGCGAGCGGCGCGGCGGACTCGATGGATAGCTCTTGAGACATAAACATATCTTTATGTCTAATTCGACGCGCGCGCAAGCGGGAAATCGCGCGCTGTCGGATTGGCTGGTCATCATCGGCCTCAGAAATTTGGCTCTTATAGCGATTGCTGTTGTTAAACCTTTCGCGGGTTGCGCCCCTTGTCGTCATGGCCGGGTCAAGCCCGCCATGACGAGGGGATCGAAGGCGAGCGAGCGATTGCGGTCGACCAACAGTTAACGCTATAAGAGCCAACATTTGGGCTCTTATAGCGTTATCTATTGATTTGGTTCAGACTGGGCCGGATCGAGGAGCGATTCGATGAGGTCTGAGGATTTTTCGGCTTGGCTGTCGGCGATTGTCGGGGATGAGCGCGGGGCAGCGGCGCGGAGGCGTTGGCGGCGCTTGAGAAGGCAGGCGTGCGCGGCCGAAGCGGCGGGCCGTCTGCGAAAAGGCGGCAGGCGCGGCCGGCGGGAGGACGCGCTGGGAACGACCGGCGTTGAGCGGGTCGAGCGTCAGGGTTGTCCGCATTGCGCGGGCCGCGAGATCGTCGGCTGGGGCCGTTCGGACGGGCTGTTGCGGTTCCGCTGCAAGAGTTGCGGCCGCACGTTCAACGCGCTGACCAAAACGCCGATGGCGCATCTGCGCAAGAAGGAGAAGTGGCTCGATCACGCCCAGGCGATGATCGAGGGCAAGAGCCTGGCCGAAGACCGCGGAACTGTGCGGCGTCCATCCGACGACCGCCTTCCGCTGGCGGCATCGGTTTCTGCGCGCGCCCGCCGACGACAAGCCTCGAACGTTGAGCGGAATTGTCGAGGCGGATGAGACCTTCATCCTCGAATCCTTCAAGGGCCGCTGGTCCGATCTGCCGCGACAGGCGCGCAAGCGGGGCGGAACGGCCCGGCATCCGGGTTCCTATCAGGACAATATTCCCGTCCTCGTCGCCCGCGACCGGAAGGGCGCGACCTTCGACGCCGTTCTGCCGCAGGACGACGGCGCCTCGATCGCCGCCGCGCTGACGGGGGTCGTTACCCCGGAAATCACCTCGTCGGCGATGGCGGCAAGCCGCTGGCCGCCTTTGCGCGCAAGGCCAAAATTCCCTTTCACGCCGTGCCTTCGCCGGGAAAGCCGACCCCCGAGGCGCCGCACCTGCACATCAATAACGTCAACGCCTACCACAGCCGCCTCAAACAATGGCTGACCCGCTTCAACGGCGTCGCCACCAAGAACCTGCCCAGCTACCTCGGCTGGCGACGCGCCCTCGAAGCCTGGGGCCACCAAGTCGACCCGCCAAAATGGATCCGCGGCGCGATCGGAAACGGACCGTACCAACAGATAACGCTATAAGAGCACAAATGTTGACGAAATTTGCTTTGAGGTGACGACCGAATTCGTCCGCATGAGTTCGGAGACTATGAACCGTCTGGAGCATGCGGCGGGCCAGACGAAGGGGCCGCGCCATCACAAGACCAGGGCGGACCGGCGATCGAGCGGCCGTTGATCGGTTCGTCGCTCGGCGCCGCCAGCACCATGCGGTTGACGCCGGGCAAGGTCATCCGGCGCTTCCTGCTCCACGTCTCGCCGGCCGGGTCCCATCCATCCGCCGCTTCGGATTCCTCGCCAACGGCCATCGAACGCAAAGGCCCGCCCTCCGTCGCTCAGCCCTGACCCGACAAGGTCGAGCCGGCGACGCACGGAAATGAACAACTGCCAAGGCGCTTATTGCGCTACCTGTTGGCCACCAGAACATCGGGCCGTTGGGGCCGAACATCCTGCGAGGCGACGACGCGTCATGGCCCGACTTGCGCCGGTCATCCACGCGATCGGGCGCGCCGAGCGCACGAAAGACCGGCGGTGGCGAAACGCCTCGAGTTCGTAGGGCTTTGCAGCAGCCCGGCGCCGGATGGCCGGGTCGAGACCGGCCATGACGACGGGGATCGAAAGCATGCGAGCGACCGCGGCCGACCAACAACTAACGCGATGAGAGCCACGCCAACGTTCGGCCCGGACGAAAGGCCGCCGCGCCTGGCGCCGCCCCCGGTCCCGCCCTATTGTCAAGCGGGTCGAGATCGGCCTATTTGCCTTATCACGGCGGAAATCCGGAAGGGGGAGGGAACGCAATGGCGCCCGCGGCTGGCGATTTCGCGTCCATCGTTCGCCTCGAAGGCGTGCAGAAGTATTTCGGCGCGGTGCACGCGCTTCGAGACATCGATATCGTCGTCGGACGCAATGAGATCGTCGGGCTGATCGGCGACAACGGCGCCGGCAAGTCGACGCTGATCAAGGTCATGACCGGCGTTCTGGCGCCGACCGCAGGCAGGATTGTCAAGCGGGTCGAGATCGGCCTATCTGCCTTATCACGGCGGAATTCCGGAGGGGGGAGGAGGGGAACGCAATGGCGCCCGCGGCTGGCGATTTCGCGTCCATCGTTCGCCTCGAAGGCGTGCAGAAGCATTTCGGCGCGGTGCATGCGCTTCGCGACATCGACATCGCCGTCGGACGCAATGAGATCGTCGGGCTGATCGGCGACAACGGCGCAGGCAAGTCGACGCTGATCAAGGTCATGACCGGCGTTCTGGCGCCGACCTCGGGCAGGATTTTCGTCCGCGACCGCGAAGTCGCGCCCGGCGAATATTCGGTCCGCATGGCGCACGATCTTTCGATCGAGACCGTCTACCAGGACAAGTCGCTCGCGGAAAAGCAGCCGCTGTGGCGCAACTTCTTCGTCGGAAGGCAGATCACCAATCGGCTGGGCTTCATCGACATCAAACGCCAGAAGCAGATCGCCCAGCAGATCCTGATCGACGTCATCGGCTTCAGGGGGGTCGGAATCACCGTCGATTCCACTGTCGCCAATCTGTCAGGCGGCGAACGGCAGGGCATCGCGATCGGCAGGGCGATGCATTACAACGCCGACCTCATCGTGCTCGACGAGCCGACCGCCGCGCTGGGGGTCGCGGAGGTGCGCAAAGTCATCGACTTCGTTCGCCGCATCAAACGCTCGGGCCGCGCCTGCATCTACATCGAGCACAATTTGGCCCACGTGCACGAAGTCGCGGACCGGCTGGTCGTGCTCGACCGGGGGCGGGTCGTCGCCGAGATCGTTCCGAAGACGATGTCGGTGCCGGAACTGACCGAGTATCTGATCGGCCTGCAGCATTAGGGGCAAGGGGACGCGGAGGGATGGTTCAGCGGTCGGAAGCATCGATCCTGCAGCGCTTCGAGGCGCTCCCGATCATCATCGTCTTCGCCCTTCTGCTCGCTCTGTTCATGTACGAGGCGCCGGAGGTTTTCCTCAGGCCCTACATCTACACCACCTTTCTCTCGACCCTGCCGCCGCTCGTGCTGCTGGCCGTCGGCCTGACGTTCGTCATCGGCGCCGGCGAGATCGACCTCAGCTTTCCCGCGATCATCGCGTTTTCCGGCTTCGTCTTCGCGGTGCTGTTCAAGGAATACGAACTCGGCTGGATCGCTGTCGTCGCCGGCCTGGCTTCCGGACTTTTCGTCGGTTTCGTCAATGGCGTGATCGTGGCCAAGGTGGGCGTTCCATCGTTCATGACGACGCTTGCGACCCAGTTTTTTTGGGCCGGCATGGCGACGGTGCTGTCGGGCGGCAAGTCCTATGCGCTGCGCGGCGCCGAGGAGAGCTCGGTGTGGCGATGGATCGTCGGCCGCCCGTTCGCGGCGACGACGAACATCGACTGGCTCCAGCAGGTGTCGATCCAGGCGCTCTGGACGGCGATCATCGTCGGCGTTCTCTGGCTTGTCCTCAACCGTCACCGGTTCGGCGAACACACGTTGTTCATCGGCGATTCCAACGACGTCTCTCGTGTCGTCGGCATCGACGTCGATCGCGAGAAGATCAAGATCTTCACCTTGATGGGCGGATTGGCGGCTTGCGCGGCCATCATGCTGACGCTGGAGAACAAGAACTTCTTCGGCAATCAGGGGCAGGGATATCTGCTGACCGCGATCGCCTCGGTGCTGATCGGCGGCACGTCGATCTTCGGCGGACAGGCGACGATCCTGGGAACGGTGTTCGGATGCTTCATCATCGGCATGATCGAAGCCGGGCTTGTCGCCTCGGGCCTCACCGGCGCCTGGGTGAGAACGGTGCAAGGGCTCATTTTCCTGATCGCGATCATCTTTTACATGTATGCGGACGAACCGCAGCGCCGGCAGTCCCTTTTCGCCAGTGTGCGGTCGCTTCGGGAATTCGGCGGTAGGCGTACTTCCGAATAGGGGCGGTTCCGCCTTCGGCGCCGCCAGAAGCCAACAGGGAGAAACGAACATGCGTGTGTGCAAAATTCTTTTGGCCGGAGTCGCGGCGTGCGCGGTGATAGCGATCGCAGGTCCCGCTGTCGGCCGCCGATCCGATCGGCAAGGGGCTGGTGATGTATATGCAGATGGGCGGCAACCCCGGCGACGGCGCGACGCTCGCCCGTCAGACCGGAGCGGCCCAGGCCGCCGCCGCCTTGGGCGTGGAGGTGAAATCGCAGTTCTCGGCCTGGGCGCCCGAGAAGATGATCGCCCAGTTCAAGGAGGCGATGGCGGCCAAACCGAACTGCATCGCGATCATGGGCCATCCGGGCAGCGCCGCGTTCCACGATCTCGTCAAGCAGGCGACCGACGAGGGCATCGTGGTCACCGACGGCAATTCGCCTCTGACCGATCTGCAGACCGAATTCGGGACCAAAGGCTTCGGCTACGCCGGCGTCGACCTCTACGCGGGCGGCTCGCTGACCGCCAAAGCCATGCTGGCCAAGGGCCTGAAATCGGGCGACCAGGCCATGGTCTACGGCGTGTTCAGCCAGGCCGAACGCGGACAGTCGGAGAAGGGGCTCGCCGACACGCTGGAGAAGGCCGGCCTCAAGGTCGACCGGCTCGAGATCACCCAGGAAGTCAACAGCGACACGTCGCTCGGCGTGCCGATTCTCGTCGCCTACATTCAGGCGCATCCCAACCTGAAGGCGATCGGCACCCAGCACGGCGGCGTCACCGGCGTCATGGAGGAGGTGCTGAAGAAAGCGGGCAAGAAGCCCGGCGACATTGTCGTCGGCGGCATCGACCTCGCCCCGGCCACCATCGACGGGTTGAAGTCCGGCTACATCACCGCGACGCTCGACCAGTTGCTGTACTTGCAGGGCTTCATGCCGGTCACGCAATGCGTGATGTCCGCCAAGTACAAGATGCCGGGACTGACGCTCAACACCGGCGCGGGCGTCGTCACGCCGGAAACGATCGGCGGGCTGGTCAAGCTGATCGACGCGGGCATCCGCTGAGTCGGTTCCGCGGCCAGAAAGGCGCCGGCGGTTTTCCTCCGGCGCCTGCTCATCTGGCGCGCCTCTCCGTTGGATCAAATGGACGGCGACGAGGCCTGGCGGCGAGCGCGTCGCGGGCTTGGCGGCGTCCCGAGTCCCCGACGCAAATGACTTAGTCCGGCGCGTGCGCCATCAAGACCTCCAGCACGGGAGCATTCATGTTTGCCCTAGGCGTCGATTTCGGGACCAACTCGGTGCGCGCGCTCGTCGTCCGCTGTTCGGACGGCGCCGAGTACGGCAGTCGCGTCGTCGATTACCCGTCCGGCGCCGAAGGCGTTCTGCTCGATCCGATCGACGGCCATTTGGCTCGCCAATATCCCGGCGACTACCTGTTCGGCCTCGAGGAGAGCATCAAGGGCGCGCTCGCCGAAGCCTCGCGCAAGCCCGATTTCGACGCCTCGAAAGTCGTCGGGATCGGCGTCGACACGACCGGATCGAGTCCGATTCCCGTTGACGCCGGCAACCGTCCGCTGGCGCTGAGCGAGCGGTGGAAAGACAATCTCGCCGCGCAATGCTGGCTGTGGAAAGATCACACCAGCTGGCGCGAGGCCGCGAAGATAACGGAGCTGAGCGCCAGGCTTCGACCTCAGTACATCGCCAAATGCGGCGGCGTCTATTCGTCGGAATGGTTTTGGGCCAAACTCTGGCATTGCCTGAACGTCGATCCTCAGGCGTTCGACGCGGCCTATTCCTGGGTCGAACTGGCGGACTGGGCGCCCTCCGTGCTGGCCGGCGTCGCCGACCCGCGGTTGATCAAGCGCGGGGTTTGCGCCGCCGGGCACAAGGCGCTCTATTCCGACGAGTGGGGCGGCCTGCCGGACAAGGATTTCCTCGAGGCGCTCGACCCCCGTCTCGCCGCGCTTCGCGACCGCCTCTACGAAAAGGCCTATGACGCGACCGAGCCCGCCGGTTCGCTTTCTCCTGAATGGGCGGCGAAGCTCGGGCTCGCCGCCGGAATTCCGATAGCGATCGGCGAATTCGACGTGCATTACGGCGCGATCGGCTGCGGCGTGCGCGAGGGCACGCTGGTCAAGGTGATCGGAACGTCGACCTGCGATTGCGCGGTCGTGTCCGCCGACAGGCCGATAGCCGACATTCCGGGCATCTGCGGCATCGTGAAGGGCGCCATCCTGCCCGGTTTCTTCGGGATCGAAGCTGGCCAGTCGGCGGTCGGCGACATCTTCAAATGGTGGGTCGAGGGTGTGTGCGGCGGCGACGCCGCGCTGCATGCGCAGCTGTCGGCGGAGGCCGCGAAGCAGCGGCCCGGGCAGGCCGGGCTGTTGGCGCTCGACTGGAACAACGGCAATCGGACCATTCTCGTCGATCAGCGGCTGTCCGGGCTGCTGATTGGCCATGACCTCTATACGACGCGAGCGGACATCTACCGCGCGCTGATCGAGGCGACCGCGTTCGGGGCGCGCGCCATCATCGAGCGCATTCAAGAATACGGCGTGCGAACCGATCAGGTCGTGTGCACCGGCGGCATCGCGGAGAAGAATCCGTTGCTGATGCAGATCTACGCCGACGTCACGGGCTGCGTCATGCATGTCGCCGGCTCGAGCCAGACCTGCGCGCTCGGCTCCGCCATCGCGGCCGCCGTTCTGGCTGGCGCCCATCCGGACTTCGCGTCCGCGCAAGCGGCGATGACCTCCCTGAAGCCGACGCAATATGCGCCGTTGGCCGAGAACCGGCCGGTTTACGACCGGCTTTATGCGCTGTATCGCGATCTGCACGACAGCTTCGGGGGCCTGCGCAAGTCCGCGGACCTGTCGCTGGTGATGAAGAGCCTGCTCGACATCAAATACGCGCAGCGCGGATGAAGGTTAACCCGAGCGGGCGAGCGCCGGGAGACATCCCTCGCGGCGTCGTCCGGACTGTCAACCAGGAACACTCGAGACTGTCATGATCAATCTTGCCGCCCCTGAAATCTGGTTCGTTTGCGGCTCCCAGCATCTCTATGGTCCCGGACCCCTGGGCAAGGTGGCCGCCGACGCGCAGGAGATCGCGGGAGCGCTCGCCGCCTCGCCCAAGCTGCCGCTGAAGACCGTTTTCAAGGCGTTGCTGACGACGCCGGACGAGATCGCCAAACTCTGCCTCGACGCGAATTCCGATCCGAATTGCGCCGGCCTGATCCTTTGGATGCACACGTTCTCGCCCTCGAAGATGTGGATTCGCGGACTGAACGTGTTGCAGAAGCCGTTCGCGCATCTCCACACCCAGTTCAATCGCGACCTGCCGTGGGGCGCGATCGACATGGATTTCATGAACCTGAACCAGTCGGCGCACGGCGACCGGGAGGCGGGTTTCATCCACACCCGCATGCGCCTCGCCCGCAAGGTCGTCGTCGGCCACTGGTCCGACCCGGAAGTTCAGGATCGGATTGGCGCATGGATGCGCGCCGCGCGCGCCTGGCATGATTGGCAGGGCGCGAAATTCTGCCGCTTCGGCGACAACATGCGGCAGGTGGCGGTCACCGAGGGCGATAAGGTCGCGGCCGAGATGACGTTCGGTTTCTCGACCAACGGCTACGGCGTGGGCGAACTCGCGGCGGCCGTGAACGCCGTCTCGGACGCGCAAGCCAAGGCCTTGGCCAGCGAATACGAGCAGCGCTACGCCGTCGTCCCGGAGCTTCGCAAAGGCGGCGAGCGCCATGAATCGCTGCTGTACGGGGTCCGGCTCGAACTGGGCCTGCGCGCCTTCCTCGGAGAGGGCGGCTTCAAGGGCTTCACGACCACGTTCGAAGACCTGCACGGGCTGAGGCAGCTTCCGGGCCTCGGGCCGCAGCGCCTGATGGCCGACGGCTACGGCTTCGGCGCCGAGGGCGATTGGAAGACCGCCGCCCTGGTGCGCGCGATGAAGGTCATGGGCGAGGGGCTGAGCGGCGGAACCTCGTTCATGGAAGACTACACCTACCATTTGGCGCCCGGCGGACATCAGGTGCTGGGCGCGCACATGCTCGAAGTCTGCGAGACGATCGCTTCGGCCAGGCCGTCGCTGGAAATTCATCCGCTGTCGATCGGCGGCAAGGAAGACCCGGTTCGCCTGGTGTTCGACGCCCCGCCCGGTCCCGCGCTCAACGCCAGCCTGATCGACCTCGGCGCGCGCTTCCGCCTGTTGGTGAACGAAGTGACGGCGGTCGAACATCCCGCGCTGCCCAAACTGCCGGTCGCCCGCGCGGTGTGGGAATGCAAGCCCGATTTCAAGACCGCCTGCGCCGCCTGGATCCTGGCCGGCGGGGCGCACCACACCGGATTCAGCTATAGCGTGACCAGCGAGATGCTCGAGGATTTCGCGACCATCGCCGGCATCGAGATGGTCGCGATCGGCGAGGAGACCACGCTCGCCGCCTTGAAGCAGGATCTGCGCAACAATGACGTCTACTATTCCCTCGCGCAGGGCTTTCGCGCCTGACGGCGCGCCACGCCGCGCCGCCGGGCAAGCCATGATGCGCGCGCCGCCACAGTAGGACGAGGTCATGTTCAAGGAACTCAAGCGCGAAGCCTATGAGGCCAATCTCGCCCTGCCGCGGCATGGCCTCATCAATCTCACCTTCGGCAATGCGAGCGCGATCGATCGTTCGAGGGGCGTGTTCGCGATCAAACCGAGCGGCGTCGACTATGCCGCGCTCTCGCCCGACGAGATCGTGATCGTGGACATGGACGGACGCAAGGTCGAAGGGCGGCTCAATCCGTCGTCGGACACGCCCACGCATCGCAGGCTGTTTCTGGCCTTCCCGAGCGTCGGCGGCGTCGTGCACACCCATTCGTCCTGCGCGACAGCGTTCGCGCAAGCCGGCCGGCCGATCCCGATCTTCGGCACCACGCACGCCGACTACTTCAACGGCGAAGTGCCGATCACGCGCAAGATGACGCCCGAGGAGATCGCCTCGGCCTATGAATGGGAAACAGGCAACGTGATCGTGGAACGGATGCAGACCTGCGATCCGGAGGACTTTCCGGGAGTTTTGGTCAATCGGCACGCGCCGTTCGCCTGGGGGCCGAGCGTCGCCAAGGCGGTGGAGACCGCGGTCGCGGTCGAATGCATCGCCCACATGGCCCTGATGTCGCTGCAACTGGAGCCCGGCCTCGAACCGATCGAGAAGGAGCTCCTCAACAAGCATTTCAAACGCAAGCACGGGGCTGGCGCCTATTACGGCCAGGCCGCCGGCCTATAAGGCGCGTGTTTACCCAGGCGCGACGGTCCGCCGCACGCGACGGCAAACGAAAGGGGCCGCGTGAGCGGCCCCGGGCGCAGCGTTGCGAAGCGTCTATGATCTGAGCGAAATATTCATGCCGCTGAGGTCGAGCGAGAACATGAAGCCGACCTGTCTGCCGCGAAGCCGCAGAATCACGCCGCGCGCGTTGGTAAGTTGCGCGGCCGATCGGCCGCCGGCGACCGACATTCCGGCCCCGAGCGCCGAATAGATGCCCTCGATATCGCCAGGATTATGCATGTGAGACGCGGTTCCGACCAGGTCGGTGCCCGACGCGCCGATCGTGGCGCCCGCGCTTATTCCGCCGATCGTCAGAGGATATTGGTGGCCTCTAAAGGTCAAGACGCCGCTTCCCCCGCTGACCCCGAAGATGAACCCTGCGCTGAAGATATGCATCGCGATCGATCCCGTCGCGGCCTCGGCCGGCGACAAAAGCGATCCCGTCGCCAGAGCGGCGCCGGAAACGATCAGACTGCGGCGTGTGATGTTCTTCATAGGAATACCCCTTCTTTTCCGGAAAGGCCGCTGGCGGTCGCCTCGCGTTCCACAACGTCAAGTGAATAGACCGCTCCGGTGCGCGTTGACAAGCCGGAAACGGATTTGCGCGCGCCGTCGGCGGCGCCGCGCGCCGCGCCAGCGCTTTCATGACAGGCTGTTCGTCGCTTCGCGGGAGTCTGGTCCTGTCCTTGACAGCATCGAACCGCAAACCTACGATTTTTTGAACGAATGATGGCTGCGCGTCGCATTGCGGTCAGTGGTTCCGCGGGCGAGGCGCACAATGGCACGGCGCGCGAAACGGAAACCTGCAGGGATCGAAGCTGAAGGCTCGGACCCAAACGGCGCCGACGCGGCGACGGCCGCAGCCAAGAAAGTCTCTGACAACGAATCCAATAGACGGCCAGAGATGACCTGGCGCGATCATCTGTTGATGCTGTTGTATTTTGGCGCGGCGATAGAACACGCCCTGATGGTGCAGTATCTCTACGCGGCCTATTCAATCGGCGGAGATCAGATTCCAAAAGAACACCGCAAGATGGTCCAAGGCTGGCGCTCGAGCATTCTGTCGGTCGCCAAGGAGGAGATGGGGCATCTGCTGACGGTGCAGAACGTGCTGACCCTGCTCGGGTCGCCGATCAATCTCTACCGTCGGGATTTTCCCTATGACACGAAATACAATCCGTTTCCCCCTTCGCTGCGGCCGTTCTCGATCGAATGCCTTGAGCTGCTACATTTACGCCGAGATGCCGCCTCCGGAGGAGCTTGGCAAGGAACCTCGAGGAAGGCTGCGCGCCAAAAAGTATCGAAGCCAGGTGGGCCAAACTCGGCAGGAGGAGATCATCGCCGAGGTGACGGAACGTGTGCAGAAGCTATTTCCCAAGATCACGCCCCACACCGTCGGCGAACTTTACGATGAGATCATCGAATTGATTTCGGACGTCGACCGCATCCCGGAGTCGTCGTTCGACGAGACGACTTACTCGATGCAGGCGTCCTGGGACGACTGGGGCCGGGGCTACAAGTCCGGGCCGCGGGCTCTCGACGCCGAAGGCAATCTCATCCCTGTTCCGCCGAATCAATTCGAACATGTCAAGCCGAGCGACCGTCATGCCCATGTGATGGTCGAACGCATGGCGACCCGCGCTGAGGCCGTCAAGGCCTTGAAAGCGCTTTCCGGCCAGGGGGAGGCGCCGCATCTCAGCGAGGACGAGTCCGGGGAGCCGTCTCACTTCGAGCGGTTCGTGCAAATCTACGAAGAGTTCACCGGGCTAGGGGATCCGGGCTGGAAACCGGCGCGCGACGTTCCGACCAATCCGACCACCCGGGTCGATTTCGTCAAGCCCCGGATGGGAGACGATGCGAGCAGCAAGCCGAAGACGGAAACGCACGAGAAGCAACCGCATTACACGATCATCGAGGCGAAATGCGCCAGATATTTCGCGGATTTGTTCAATCAGCGCTATCGCATGATGCTGACCTATCTCGCGCAGAGTTTCCAACTCGCCCGCATTCATCCGCCCGATCGGCCGAGCTTGCGCTCGATGGTCATGCACCGCGTGTTCGGGGAGATGTACAACCTCAAGACGATCGCCGGCCTGCTGGTTCGATTGCCGCTCAAGGATGATGGGAAAGGCGGCTGCGCCGCGCCTCCGTTCGAAATGCCCTATACGCTGATCCTGCCAGAATCGGCAAAAGACGTCTGGCGCCGACATCTGGACCTGCTCGATGGCGTGAAATCGACCTGCGAGAGATTGCTCGACGACGCGGATTCGACCGTCAAGCATCAGCTCAGGGAGTGCGGCGGCGAGGATTACGTGAGGACTTCTGTTGCATCTCGACAGCCAGGCCGCGGACTGGATCGAAGACATCCTCGCGGGGCAGGCGTGAACGAAAGGGCGGAGCGTTGACGATCAAGAGTTTGCGAATTCTGCCGCCGCTCGCGATCGGGCGACTCGGTTCGGCCGATGAGCCGATGGACAATTACACGATCGATCTCGATCCCGATCAGCCGCTCGGCTACCGCAGGATCATCCCGGAGCGGACGCTGGTCGTCAACGAGCGTTCCGGCAAGATCAAGGCCATCCCTCCGCGGCCGGACCTGACTTTCAAAAAGGATGGAAGAATTCGGCCGGTTGCGCCGTTTTTGGAGGTGTTCGCGCTCACCGATCGCGACGAACTCGAGCCTTTGACCGTAGGGTTGCTCGACGACCACGGTCTGAATGTCCAAGACATTTCCTGGCGGGTGTGCGTCGCCAACCGCAAAGTCGTGCGCCGGACCAATGACCCGAAAGACCTCGTCCACGCGAAGGTCAAGATCAAGGATCACGCCGTCCATACGCTCGAAGGCCACTGTGCGAATTTCGTCTCCGAGAAGGACTTCGTCGATTTCGGCCGGGTGCGCTTCATCAGGCCGAACAAAGCGTTCCCGGAAATTCGTCTGCGTTTCACGCCCGCCAAGGGCCTGATCTATGGGCCTAAGCCGAAAGAGGGCCACGCGAAGAAGAAGTCAGGCTTTCACGTCCCGATCGAGCAAGCCATCTACGATCCGAACAAGGGCTGGAAGGGCTTCGACGCCGCGCGCTTTGAAGACAAGGGTGAGTTTTACAACGAAACGCTGCCGCCCTCGCTATTCGCTATCGACCCGCCCGCTCCATCCTGGCTCAATGACAACAAGGCGGTCAGCCGGGGATATCTCGACGACGCGTGCGACGGCACGGTCGAGGTGCGCCTGCGGCTGAAGGACGGAAATGAACTGACGGCGACCGCGCGAATTTGCGCGGCGCCGCCGGCGCTGGCGCCCGAACTCTCTGTTCGTTCGCTGCCTGGCTGACGATCTCGAACAGGTCGTCCACGGCCCGAACGTATCGCCCGACGAACCGGCGAGCCGAAACGCGCGCCAGAGCTCAGGATATTGTTCGGCGCGCCTTCGAGACCGTCCGATTCATGAACGTGGCGGTCATGAACGGCAACGATTTCAAGGGCCGTTCCGCGCTGTCGCTGGACTCCATGCCCGAGGAGGAAGCCGCCGACACCCAGCGCGCCATTCGCCCGGTGATGGCGCCGGGCACGGTGGACACTTTCGCCATCATGACGCTGCACCAGCAGGCCTACGCGGCATTGCAGGGCGGGGTTGCTCCGTGGTTCTTGCCGCTGCTGCGCAAGCCCGATGAGGTCGCCGACTTCACCGACCGCGGGCGACGCAAGATGCCGGCGCTGATGTGCGGCGCCGACAACAACTATCTCGCGCTCACCTGGCGCCAGATCGACACCATCAGAAAGGCCGCGCTCGACTCGCTGACGTCAGCTTCGAAGAAAAAGCCCGCCGCCGCCGGACGGCCGCTGCTCTCGCCGCGCAATTTGTCGGCGCAAATCAATTATGTGGCCGAGGGAAATCCGATCAATTCGCGTCCGGTCACCTCGGTCGCCAACTGCTGTCCAGGACTCGAAATGGATTTTCGCGCCGTCTGGCGGCGGATGTTCCGGGGAATCGTGCTGCGCGAATACGACAATCTGGTGGTGGAGGTGGACCCGGATTGCGACCGATTTGTCGTTCCGGTCGGCCAGAACAACAAGCTGAAGCCCAGCGACCTCAAGGGCCATCGGCTGCTGCGCATCGTCCTTCCCGGCCGAAAAAGCGGGGAGGCGGACGCCGTCGTTCCGGTCATGACGGAAATGAGGGGACCGGCGTCCTCGGACCCGGAAGGCTATATCGTTCTGACCACGAATATGAATCCGAGCGGCCTGGCGCCGCTGGAATGGTCGAACGCATTGGCCAGGTCGTCCAACACAAGCACGGTCGCGTCATCTGCGACTTCAGCGCCGAAGAATCCCGAAGAGCAGCAGCAACCGTGGCTGGACGAGCCCAATAACCATGTGAGTTTCGAATTCGAGGTGCGGCCCTTCTTTGAAACGGACACCGCGGTCATCGCCAAGGCCCTCGCCGACGCCGGCGAACTGACCCAGGGGCTGTGCTCGCCGTGGCAGAACGATTATCGGGAATGCTCCTGCTATTATTGGGCCTCCGCGCGACCCGACTTCGTCAATGTCGAGACCGCGGCGGACGGGTTGAGCAAGGGCGACAACTGGATGCAAAAAGCTCGCACCGGCTCTTATGTCGCCGACGATTACGAAGACACGCGCCTGATCATGTACGACGATCTGTTCGCCAAATGGGAGGAACTGCTCAAGTTTCAGATCCGCGGCCTGGATTTGCATGACCCGCCGCCGGACGGAACCTCGGATCGCGAAGCGTGAGCCTCGCCGACGCGCGCCGCTATATGAGCATGTCGGCGCCCCGGGCGCCGCAGGCGCATTTGATCGACAGCGGTTGCAGCCAGCACCTTTTCGTCGCCGACGGCAGCCGGTTGTTCGACGCCGACGCCAGCCTGTTCGCCGCGTTCGACTCGGCGATGGCCGGCGGCGACGAAGCGGAGCTCGAGGGCCTGATGGCGCGCGCCGGACTGAACGGCCGCGCGTTCATCGACGATGTTCCGCTGCCGCCGCCGCCGATCCGCGCTCTTTCGCTGGCCATCGCCCAGAAGTGCAATCTCGGCTGCGCCTATTGCTACGCCCAGCAGGGCGAATTCGGCGGCGCCGCGAAGAACATGTCGCTGAGCGATGCGCTGAGCGCCGTCGAATTGCTGGTCGGCGCCGCGGAGCCGGGCGCGCGCCTGAATCTGGCCTTTCTCGGCGGCGAGCCGCTGGTCAATCGCAAGGCGCTGCGGGCGGCGACGACGCGGGCCGTCGAACTGGCCAGGGATCGCGGCGCCAAGATCGCCTTCTCGATCACAACCAACGGCACATTGCTGACCGAGGACGACGGGCGCTTCTTCGAAGATCACGGTTTTGCGGTCACCGTCAGCATCGATGGATTGAAGGCGGACCACGACGCGTTGCGGCCGTACAAGGGCGGCGGCGGCAGCTACGAATCCGTGATGCGACGCGTCGCGCCGCTGTTGACCTTTCAGCGGCGCATGCAGGTTTCCGCGCGCGTCACGGTCACGCCGAGAAATCTCGCGCTGCGCCGCGCGCTGGATTCCTTGATCGACGCGGGCTTCCACAGCGTCGGCTTCTCGCCGATGCTGAGCGCGCCCGCGGGCGAGGGCGAAATGCAGCCGGACAACCTCGAAGTGATGCTGGGCGAGATGATCGACTGCGGGCGAGAGTTCGAGCGGCGCTCGCGCCTCGGCGAGCGCTACCCCTTCGCCAACATGACGAACGCCATGCGCGAGATCCATCGCGGCGCCCACCGACCCTATCCTTGCGGCGCCGGCGCCGGCTATCTCGGCGTTTCCGCCGACGGGGAACTGTCCGCCTGCCATCGTTTCGTCGGCGACGAGGAGGGGGCCATGGGTTCGCTCGCGGCCGGGGTCGACCTGACCCGCCAGGCCGAGTGGCTCAGCGCGAGGCACGTGCACCGGCAGGAACCCTGCCGATCATGCTGGGCGCGCTATCTCTGCGGCGGCGGCTGTCATCATGAGGTTTTGCGCCGGGGCCGGCCGGCCTGCGACTATATCCGGGGCTGGCTGCACTATTGCCTCGAAGCGTATCTGAGGCTTTCTCCCGGATTGGGGGAGGTCGGGCTCGAGTCGGCGCCCTATGGCTGAGGTCTGCGTCCTGGGGGCGGGGCCCGCCGGGTGCGTGTTCGCGGCGCGAATGGCCCAGCTCGGGCACGATGTCCATGTGGTCGAGCGCGAACGCTTCCCGCGGCGCCATCTCGGCGAATCGCTGAGCCCCGGGGTGATGCCGATGCTCCGAGCGGCCGATTTGCACGAGGAGGTCGAGGCGGCGGCCTTTCCGCGAATTCGCGCAGTCTGGGTGAAATGGGGAGCGCCGCCGCGATGGCGCGAAGACCCGCGCGAACAAGGCCTGCTGGTGGACCGGGGGGATTTCGACCTGCGCCTGCTGACCCGCGCTCGATCCCTGGGCGTGCGCGTCCACCAGCCGGCGCGGGTCCTGGACTGCACGCTGGAGGGATCGAAATGGCGGATCCGCTTCGAAGCGCCGGGGGGTCTCGCGGCGCTGGACGTCGATTTTGTGGCGGACGCGCGCGGCAGACGCGGCGCGGCCGGTCCACGCCAAAGACGGACCGGAGCGCCGACCCTGGCGGTCTACGCCTACTGGCGGGGGCGAGGCTTGCCGCGAACGCCGCGAATCGAAGCCGGTCGCGAGGCTTGGTATTGGGGCGTGCCTTTGCCGGATGGCACGTACAATACGCTCGTCTTCATCGATCCGAAGCGATTCCGTTCAGCGCCCGGGTCGTCCGCGTCACAGCGCTTTCTCGAACTCCTCGATCTTTCGAGCCTGTTGGAAAACCGCGGAGCGTTCGAGCTGGTCGGATCGGTGCGGGCGATCGACGCGACTCCGTATCTCGAACGCGAATGCGCGACGCCTCGCGCCATCCGAGTCGGAGACGCCGCCCTCGGCATTGACCCGATTTCCTCGAGCGGCGTTCAAAAGGCCATCCAGAGCGCGTTATCTGGCGCGATCGTGGCCAATACGCTCATACGCAAGCCGGAATGGAGCGATACGGCCGTCAATTTCCACCATGCGCAATTGGCCGAAACGTCGGAACGTCATCGGCGCTGGGCCGCCGGACACTACCGTACGGTCGCTGTTCAAAACGACCACCCATTTTGGGCCGACCGTTCGGCTCAGTCCGCGCTCGCGACCCCATCTCCAACACGGGCTTTGGACGCCAGCGCGATCGCGACCCTGCCGGTGGAGCTGTCGCAACGAGCTCGATTTCGTCCGCACGCCCCGTCTGGAGGGCGAGTTCGTCAATCTGGGTTGGGCATTGAGTCATCCCAGGCTCGCCAGCCCTGTGGTATATCTTAACGGATGGGAACTGGCGCCGTTGGTTCGAACGGCGCTTCCGGGGAGAACGCCGCTGCAAATCGCCCAGTCATGGTCTGACCAAGTGCCGGTTCAATCTGGCTTGGCAATCGTCGCCTGGCTGTTCAATCATGGCGTTTTGGTCGCAGCGGCGAACCAAGGCGAAATGCGGTGATGTCGACAGGGTCCATCTCCGAATGGCTCGAGGCCAACGGCCTCGAGCGATTTGCGCCCGTGTTCGAACAACATGAAATCGATCTGGCGACGCTTATCGTGCTGACGGATGACGATCTGAAGGAGATCGGCCTGCCGTTCGGACCGCGCAAGCGGATCTTAAATCTGCTGAGCGAAGCCCGGAAGCCCGAAAGGTCCGCTTCCGCCACGGCTGCCGTAGGGGAGCCGGTCGGCGAACGACGCCAGTTGACCGCGCTGTTTTGCGACATGGTCGGCTTCACCGAACTCGCCCAAAAACTCGACCCCGAAGCGCTCCAGGTCGTCGTTCGCGCCTATGAAGAAATCTGCACGGACTGCGTCGTTCGCTACGAAGGCTATGTTTTCACCCTTCTGGGCGACGGCGTCCTCGCCTTTTTTGGATTTCCGCTGGCGCATGAAGGGGAGGCCGAGCGCGCCATCCGGGCTGGGCTCGACATCGTCGAGGCGATGGCCGGGTTCGACTTTCCCGGCGCCGGGCGGCTCCAGGTTCGCATCGGGATCGCCACGGGAATGGTCGTGGTCGCGTCCGGCGACGGCCACGCCGTCGGCGAAACGATGAACTTCGCCTCCCGCCTGCAGTCGGCCGCGCAGCCGGGAACCGTGGTCGTCAGCGAAACGTCGCGCCGATTGGCCGGCGGCCAGTTTGAATATGAGGATCTCGGAGAGGTCGCGCTGAAGGGGATCAGCGGCCTCATTCGCCTTTATCGCGTCCTGGGCGTCAGCAAGGCGGAGAGCCGCTTCGAAGCCGCGGCGGATCGCGGCGTGGCGTCGATTGTGGGCCGCGAGGAGGAGATCGCCCTGCTCCTCGAGCTCTGGCGTCGCGTGCGCGAAACCAACAGCGGTCGAGCTGTTCTGGTTTCTGGCGATCCCGGCATCGGCAAGAGCCGAATCATCAGCGCGCTGCGCGAGCGCGTGGAGAATCAATCGAGCCGGACCTTTTTGTTTCAGTGCTCGCCCTTCTACGTCAACAGCGCCTTTTATCCGATCAGATCGTGGTTCGAACGGACGCTTGGACTTGGCCGCGACGACGACCCCGGATCGCGGCTCGCGAAGCTCGAGGCGTTCCTCCTCGAACGCCTGGGGCTGCCGAAGGACGATCTCCCCTTCATCGCCGCTCTGCTGTCGATACCATTTGAGGAGCGCTATGGCGCGATCACGATCGCGCCGAAGCTTGCCAAAGAATCCACCATGCGCGTTCTGGTCGACATCGTCCGGGCGGAGGCGCGCGTGCAACCGATCCTCATGCTGTTCGAGGATGTTCATTGGGCCGACCCGACGACGCTCGACTGGCTCGGACGCCTCGTGGATCGGCTTACGGGCGCGGCCGCGCTTCTGGTGTTGACGGCGCGTCCCGAATTCGCCCCGCCTTGGAAGGAGCGCGGCGATGTTGTCGCTATCGACCTTGGCAAACTCACTCCCGCGCACAGCGGTTCGCTCATCGATGAAATCCTCGGCGGCAAGGCCCTGCCGCCCGGCCTGGCGGACCAAATCATCGCGCGCGCCGGCGGAGTGCCGTTATTTGTTCAGGAGTTGACCAAAACCATCCTCGAATCGGGCGATCTGATTGTCGAAGGCGACCGCTACGCTTACAAAGGGTCCTCAGCCAACGTCACGATCCCGGAAACCCTTCGCGATTCGCTGATGGCGCGTCTCGACCGCGTTCCAGAAAGCAAAGAAATCGCCCAGGTCGGATCGGTAATCGGCCGCGAGTTCAGCTACGAGGTGATCGCCGGACTCGAACTGATGAGCCTGGACAAGCTCGACAGGCCGCTCCGGCTCTTGACCGCGTCCGGGCTTGCGACCAGCCACGGAGAGATCCCTGACGCCGTTTACACTTTCTCGCACGCGCTGGTTCAGGACGCCGCTTACGACTCGCTGCTGAAGAGCCGACGCAAGCAGCTGCACGGCGATGTCGCTCGCCTTTTGGAGGAACGCTGGCGGGAGACCCGCGAGACCGCGCCGGAACTGCTCGCTCATCATTACACGGCGGCGGAGCATCACCACCTTGCAGCGCCGCTATGGCTCAGGGCCGGACAAATCGCGGTCCAACGGTTTGCCTTGCCGGAAGCGATTTCGCATTTGCGAGCCGGAATGTCGGCGACGTCCAACCTTCCGCCGTCCAGAGACCGCGATCAGTTGGAGCTCTCGCTCAGGACTGCGTTGGGTCCGGCCCTTTCCGCGCACCGCGGCTGGGGGCACGAGGGGGTCAGCCAAACGCTTGAACCGGCGTGGAGGCTCGCCCAGCCCCTCGAGCAAAAAGCGGCCTACTTGCCGATCCTCAACACGCTCGCCGTGCACTACATGTGCGTCGATCGGCTGGCCGAGTTCGTTCGCTGGGCTGAGCGGATGCTGAAATCCGGCGCGGACATCGGCGACGACAACCTCGAGATCGTCGGGCATCGCGCGATGTCCGCCAATCTCTACTGGCTCGGCGATTTTGTCGGCGCGCGCCGTTCGGGCGATCTCGTCCACAGTCTCTACGACGCCGAGCGTCACTGGCGCGTGGCGCTGGCGACCAATCTCGATCCTTTCACCGGAGAGGGCATCTATCGCTCACAGTTCCTGTGGATGATGGGTTACCCTGACCAGGCGCTGGCCGCGAGCCAGGCGATGGAAGCCAATGCGCGCCGAAGGGGCCATCCCTTCGACCTGGCGTTCGCGTTGACGCTCGGAGCGCAACTGTTCGATTTCCTTTGCGACCCCGAGGCGCTGTTGCGGCGCTCGGAGGAGGCGGAGCGGATCGGCCATGAGCGCGGCATTCCTCTGTTCGGCGAGATCATGGCCGAGATCAGTCGCGGAGTGGCCTGGCTGCGAGGGGGACGGGTCAGCGACAGCATCGCCCAACTCGATGAGAGCATCGCTCGCCTGACCCTCACCGGCCACCGCATCTGGATCTGGTACTTGCGGGCTTTGCAGGCCGAAGGCCTGGCCCAGACTGGCGACCTCGACCGAGCATGGACTCTGATCGAGGAGAGCGTGGCGCGGATCGAGGCGGGCGAAGAGCGAGCGCACTATGCCGAGACGCTGCGTCTGAAGGGCTGGATCTTGATGCTTCACGGCAAGCCGGAAGACGCCGAGGCGGGTCTGCGCAAAGCCATCGAGGTCGCCCGCCGTCAGCACGCCAGATCATGGGAGCTTCGCGCTTCTCTCACGCTCGCTCGCCTCCTCGCGAGACCGCGGGAGGCGGAACGACGCCCTGGCGCTGCTGAGGCCGATCTACGATTGGTTCACCGAGGGCTTCGACACCAAGGACCTGAAAGAAGCCCGCCAGCTGATCGCCGAACTGCGCAAGCCGGTTTACGCGTGAAGACCTCGACAAGGTGCAAGACAGAAATCTGACCGGGAGCAAGCTTATGTCGTCCAAGATCAAGACGCCGGAACAAAAAGCCATCGCCAAGCTCGATGCGGCATGGAGCAAAGCGGCAAAAATCGAAGGACGTTGAAAGCGTCGTGGCCTTCTATTCGAGCAAGGGCTCGGTCGTGTGGCCCGATCAGAAGGCGCGTCACGGAACCAAGGCGATCCGCACCGCCTGGGAGAAAGCCTATAAGGCCGATCCCAAGCTTTCATTGACCTTCGAGCCGGAGCGGATCGACATCGCCTGCGGCGGGGACATCGCCGTCGATTTTGGCAGCGTGTCGTTCGGAGGCGACGCGAGCGCCAAATACCTCGTGGTCTGGAAGCGCGAGAATGGCGCGTGGAAGGTGTTGTACGACTGCTGGAATTCGAACAAGCCCGAGAAAGCGCCGAAACCGGCTCCGAAGAGCAGCGCGTCCCCAACCGTAGCGCAGCGCGAGCCGGCGCGCTCGCCTGCCTGGCGGACGGTCGGCGGCGCGCTGCGCGACCGAGACGGACAGTAAACGAAGCGACGATTCCAAGACCCGGCCGCGCTCACGCGACCGGGGGCTCCGCCCCTCAGGCGGCTTCCTCGATCTCGGTCTCGCCCGCCTCGCTTTGCGCTCCGGCTGATTTGGGGCCGCGGTTCTGCCCCTTCTGAAGCTGCGTCTCGACGGTCCTCAGCGCCTCGAGTTCATTCGACTTCTGAACCGCGGCGATTTCCCGCACCATCCGATCGAGAGCGGCCTCGTACAATTGCCGCTCGGAATATGACTGCTCCGGTTGCGCTTCCGAACGGTAGAGGTCTCGCACCACCTCGGCGATCGCGTTGATATCCCCGGAGTTGATTTTGCTCTCGTATTCCTGCGCTCTGCGGGACCACATGGTGCGCTTCACACGGGCGCGGCCAGTCAAAATCTCCAGCGAGCGCCTCGCCGTATCGGCGTCCGATATCTTGCGCATGCCGACGCCCGTGACTTTTGAAGTCGGGACCCGCAACGTCATCTTGTCCTTTGCGAAACTGATGACGAACAGCTCGAGCTTAAAGCCCGCGACTTCCTGTTCTTCGAGCGCAACGATCTGGCCGACCCCGTGAGCCGGATAGACGACGAATTCGTTGAGCTTGAATCCCTGGCGCTGCCCCGCGACTTTCGCCGGCTTGGCGGCCGCCGGCGCGTCGTCGCGTGTGGCGGGCTTGGTCGCCTTCGCTACGGGCGCCGATTTCGCAGTCGGCGGCAGGCCGACCGACGCGATAGCCGCAGGCCCTGTCTCACTCGCTTGCGGTTCGGCCGGCGTAGCCTTCAACGGATGAGCAGCCTTCGACAATGGAACAGCCTTCGATACAGGAACCGCCGTCGGCGCATGCTGCGCTGGCGTTTGCGGCCTCTTGTCTTTTCTACTATCCTTCACTTGCAATTTCGCTTCCACTTGTTTCGCGAGCGCTTTCACTGCCGTCGTTCTCGTGACTTTCGAGCGGCTCGCAGATTTCTTGGACTTGCTCAAAGTCCTCGGCTTGGCCGCTTTCCGTCCCACAACCTTCGCTCGACTCTTTTTTGCGTTGGCGGACGCGCTCGTGCCGGCGGCCTGCCGCTTACGCTTTGAGTCGGGAGGTTTTTTCCCTGTTTTCGCCGCGGTCGCGACTTTTCGCGTCCCTCGCGCGGTTGTCGCCGTCTTGGTTGCAGCTCCCCGCTTTTTGAGGCTGGCGGCGGATGCAGGTCCCGTAACGCGCTTTCGCGCTGATTTTGCAGCAGAAGACGCACGCTTCGCTTTCGTCGGCGTCGATTTTCTTGTCTTGCCTGTCGACTTCTTACGCGCCGCCATTGTTAAATACTCCACGCACAACCGACTTCCGGCGCTGCTTTCCGAACCGCCGCGCCCTCGCCCGTCTTCTAATCGACGAATACGCCTCGAAAGCCGAACTTGCCTGCGCGCTCCGCCGCACCGGTCGGCATCGGTCGTTTTCCTGTTAATTTGTTGTTTAGCACAAAATTGTCCACAAATCAAAGAGGATAGCGCTGTGGACAACGCCTCGTTGCCGTTTGGTTAGCGCTTCGCCCGGTCAGCCGCCACCCGGCTGCCGTCAGTCGCCTTCCCCTGGCTCGGGCGAAAAGAACTCGGCGAGCTTGCCCGGACGCCCGTCAAATTCCTTGGCGTCGGCCGGCGGCTCTCGTTTGACCGTAATGTTTGGCCAGACTTTGGCGTATTCCGCGTTCAGTTTGAGCCAGGAAACCAGATCCGGTTCGGTATCCGGCTTGATGGCTTCCGCGGGGCACTCCGGCTCGCAAACGCCGCAGTCGATGCACTCGTCAGGATGGATGACGAGCATGTTTTCGCCTTCATAGAAGCAATCGACCGGACAGACTTCCACGCAATCCATATACTTGCACTTTATGCAGTTATCGACAACCACATAGGTCATTAAGAGTTCCTCTGATTCTTTTTGAATGAATAGGGCCGCGAAATTGCCGAACAGCCTCCCGCCAGAGCACCCGGCAAATTTCTACGTCGCCTTTAAGCATACCTCGTCGGCAGCGGCGCCCTACGAGCGCTTTTTGCTCTGCGCTTCAAGCAGCGATCGAAGCTCAGCGAGCTTGGCGAATGGAGAATTGGGGTCGACGGTCGTCCTCTCCTGCGGTCCGGAATTTGAACGGAAATGAAGCATACCACGATTGGCCGCCGGTTGGCGACGCTTTTCGCCCGCGGGCGGGCTGCTTGACTGTTCGGCCGTTGGAGGCGCGGCGGCGACGCCGGTCGGCGCGGGCTGCGAGACGCCGCGCTTGCCGACAAGTTCGCCGCGATTCGAATCGCCGCCTGCACGCCTTCGATCGTGGTCCTGCGGCGGCGCGTTTGAAGACGCCCTTGCGAGAGAATCGTTCGGGGTCTGGCGAACATGTCGCCCCTTTCGACCGTGCGGACGCGCTTTCGGCGCCGGCCGCCACACGGCGATCGTGTCGGCCGGGATCGACCCCTCGTCGACGGTCGCAGCCGCCGCGGAGGGCCCGATCGCCGTGGGCGAAAGAGCCGCTTCCGTCGGAGATTCCGCTTCGGGTTCATCGGAGCGGCTCTCTCCCCCCGGTTTCTCTTGAGGCGCGGTTTCGGCGACCAGTTCGGCTCGTTCCGGCGCTTCCAGCCCCGAAACCGAATCCGCGGGCGGGTCAACCGCCTGTTCGCGCGCCGCGGACAGCCCCTCCTCTTGCCTCGGCGGCTCAGGCTGTTCCGAGACTTCGCTTGGGGCGGATAGGCCGCCCAACGGCTGCGACTCGACCGCCGGCGAATGGCCGATGAAGTCCGACCGCTTCATCTCGACGCACTCGAAGCCCAGCGAACGCAGAATCGAGGCGAAATGTTCGCCAGAACATCCGGTCAACGACGTCATCTGGCCATTGACGACGAATCCGCGCGCGGCGATTCGGCCGCCTTGTCCTGAGGCGTCTTTGGCGGAGCGCTCGACGAAGGCCGCACGGATCATATCGGCAAGACGTTCAACGATGTCGACGCGCACAATTCGATCGCCACAAGGACGGAATCCAGCGACGCGATAATTTTCCCGTGCGATCAAATGATCGTGAGGCAGCGAGGTTCTGCCGGATGACGCCAGGGGAGCGAGCGTCTGCGCCAGCGCGTCGGCGTTGACGCCTGGGGCCTGCAGACCCCACAACTGGACCGCCAAGACCCTGGCCGCCGGCTTGAGCACTGCTGGTATGTAAATATAATACGCGCCAAACCGAACGCTGTGTTTCCTCAGCGTCGCTCGCGCATTCTGATCCAGCCCTTTGATCTGATTGCGGATCGGTTCGCGATCCAGGATTCCGAGCGACTGCACGAGCTTCCCGGCCACGTCGCGAACCGCGTCCGACTCATCTTGCAGGACCTGGAGCGCAAAGAGCGGCCCGAGAAGACGCCGTGTCGTCGCCGCCAGCCAAAGCTCCAGGCGGGCGGCGATGATTTCGCGCGCCCCTTCCGGCAATGCATCATCCGTGAGAATGACCGCGCGTGGCGTGAGCAAGTCCGGACCGGACGTCAGCTTCGCGATTGGATCGCCCAGCCAGCGAATAATGCCGTCATTGGCAAGAACGACGGAGGCGTCGACAGATTGATGGAAGCGCGCGGCGCGAGCTTCCAATTCCAGTCTCAGCGCGTCCCGCCACACGTCGTCGCGTTGCTCGGCGTCGCTGTCGGCCCGAACCCCCGCGCCGACGACCTGGAAACCCTGAACGTTGGAAAAGTCCTGGGGCTCTTGCAACTGTCCGGCCGACGCCGCTTCGTCGACGGACATCGATTTCCCGTCAATCATATCGCATTCCTAGACTCGCGCGGCGGAGCGCGACGAGCCGCCCACTTCGCGTCCGCGAAGTCCCAAGCGACACGTTCCTTAGCCGACCCGCGCCGTGCTGCCAATGGCGCGGATCGCGTTGGCCGCGCATGGTTCGCGCCTCGTCCTGTCCGCCTTCAGCCGTTCGCCGGCGTCCTTCGCTACAGGCGCGCGATCAGGCTTGACGTGTCCCAGCGTCCGCCGCCCTTGGTCTGAACCTCGCCGTAAAACTGATCGACAAGCGCCGCCACAGGAAGCGAAGCTCCGTTGTGTCGCGCTTCATCGAGACAAATGGCCAGATCCTTGCGCATCCAGTCCACCGCGAAGCCGAACTCGAATTGCTTGGCGATCATGGTCTTATGCCGATTGTCCATTTGCCAGGATTGAGCCGCCCCTTTCGAGATTACGTCGATCACCGACTGTTGGTCGAGGCCCGCCGCTTCCGCGAACCGTAGTCCTTCGGACAGCGACTGAACCAGTCCGGCGATGCAAATCTGGTTGACCATCTTGGTCAATTGTCCGGCGCCGGCGGGTCCCATGAGGCGGCACAAGCGGGCGTAGGCGGCAATGACCGGCTCCGCTTTTGCGAAGTCGGCTTCGTCGCCGCCGCACATCACGGTCAGCTGGGCGTTTTCCGCTCCCGCCTGGCCGCCGGAAACGGGCGCGTCAATGAACGCCAATCCTCGCCGCCTCGCTTCGCGATCGAGTTCGCGAGCGACATTGGCCGACGCCGTGGTGTGATCGATGAAGATTGCGCCCGGCCGCATGCCGGCGAATGCGCCAGTTTCCCCCAGCGCCACCGATCGCAAGTCATCGTCGTCGCCAACGCAGGCGAACACGAAATCGCAATCCGCCGCGGCCTCACCCGGCGTCGGCGCGCTCGATCCGCCGAATTTGTCGACCCACCTGGACGCAACGGCTGCGGTTCGATTGTAGACGACGACATCGTCGCCGCCGCGGCTTTTCAAATGCCCCGCCATCGGAAACCCCATGACGCCAAGTCCCAGGAAAGCGACTTTGCTCAATTCCATCTCCTCGCTGAGGTCATCCAAAAAATGAGCGTCAACTATAGGGCGGACCTCAAACAGCGCCAGGCCCGGGACCGGCGTCTCGACGCCCGGGGCGCAATCGCCTTTCCTCTCGACGCGCTCCGCGCCGCGTCGTGAGGCGGGCTAGCGAAGACACGTCGCCGCCACCCACCAGTCCGCCCTCTCCGCTGAGACCGCTCTCCGAGCCGTCGCGGCGCTGCGGCGGTCGTCGAACAGGGCGAAGCAGGTCGCGCCCGAGCCCGACATGCGCGCTAGCCTGGCCCCCGGCGAGCGCGACAATAGGTCGAGAACCGCGCCGATCGCCGGGACGACTTGCCGGGCCCCGGCTTCAAGATCGTTGCCGCGCCCGACAAGGGAATCGAGAACGAACGGCGCTTTCGAAATGGTCTCGGCGTCGGGCGGAACGGGGAAACTGAAGCCGGACCCCGGTTTGAGCCCAAGCGCGGCAAAGACTTGCGGCGTTGGCGCCGCGATCCGCGGATTGACCAATACGGCGAAAATTCTTGGCAGGGAAATCGCAGGGCCGAGCTGATCGCCGATGCCGGTCATCATCCGGGCTCGAGGACACAGGCAGACCGGGACGTCCGCACCCGTCTCGATCGCCGCGGCGCGCAGGCGCTCGTCGTCGGGGGATAAGCCGTTGGCGTCGGCCAGCGCCCGCAAAGCCGCGGCGGCGTCCGACGACCCTCCCCCGAGACCAGCCGCGACCGGCAATCGCTTGATCAATCGGAAGCGGCCCAGCGTCATTCCGGGGACCCGGGCGGCGAGCGAACGCGCGGCGCGCAAAACAAGATTGTCGCGGACCGGTCCAGCCTCGGCGGCGCTCGGTCCCTCGACTTCGAGGGTTAGACCGGGACCCGGCTCGAACCCCAGCCAGTCGCACGTCCCGCCGAACGCCACGAGACTCTCGATGTCATGCCAACCGTCGGCGCGACGCCGGATCACCCGCAACGTCAAGTTGATCTTGGCCGGGGCGCGGCGCCAACGCACGACCGTCAGCGACGGACTTAGCCGCCGCCATGCTGTTGAGAGGCCGCGCTCGGCGCTGGCGGAGTGGACGTGACGTCCGGAAGGCCGTCCTTGATCTTTTTCAAGATCCCCGGCAGATCGTCGGGCTCTGGACCCATATCGCGGGCATGATTCCACTGAAAACGGGCTTCGATCCGGCGGTTGACCCGCCAGTAGGCGTCGCCGAGGTGGTCGTTCAGAACCGGATCGGCCGGCTTCAGATTGATCGCCCTCTCCAGGGTCTCGGCCGCTTCGGCAAACTGTCCGAGCTTGAAATGAGCCCAGCCCAGGCTGTCGACGATATAGCCGTCATCGGGCCGCAGTTCGACCGCCCGGCGAAGCATTTTGAACGCCTCTTCCAGATTGACGCCCCGGTCGACCCATGTGTATCCGAGATAGTTCAGGACCAGCGGTTGATCAGGAACAAGTTCCAGCGCGCGCTTGAAATCGGACTCCGCTTTCGGCCATTGCTTGTCCCGCTCGAAACAAATGCCTCGAAAGTAGAACAACGTCCAATTCTCCCGCTCAGGAATTCCCACCGCGGCGATCGCCCTGTCGTAAGTCTCCGCCGCTTCAGCATACTTCTTGGCCGCCCTTTGCAACCCGGCGAGCGAGCTCAATGCGTCGACATCGTGCGGCCGTTCAGCGACGATTTCCGTCATGCGCCGCATGGCTTCGTCGGATTTGCCCAGCACTTCGAGCTCGAGCGCGCTTTGAATTTCGGCCCCCTCTCGCAGAGGCGACGTCGCCGGCACCAAACGGTAGGCGGCGATGGCCTGTTCGGGCTGCTTGAGCTGGTCGAACAGATTGGCGAGCGTCACAGCGGCCAGGTCGTTGGACGGCCGCAGGTACAACGACAAGCGAAGATAAATGAGGGCCGGCAGTTCGTCGCCCTGTTGGCGGCTGCCCGCTCCCCCCAATCCGTAGAGCACTTCGGCGGCGCCCTCTTTCGCGTCGTGGACGATCGGATCCAATGACTGCTTTGCGTCGAGGTTCGCGAGCGCCCGCTCGACGATCGGGTGGTGCGGGACCAGAACGGAAAAGGCGTTGTAGATCTTTTTCGCGCCGTCCGAATCGCCGTGCGCCGCCAAAAATCGGGCGTAGGCGTCGACGAAGCGAAGGCTGTTCTTGTCGGCGTCGTAGGCGGCCTTCAGTCTGCGCCGCGCTTCGACAGCGTTGCCGAGCAGATCGGACATGAGGCCGGCGTGATAGTCGCGAAACGCCGCCACCGACGGATCGCGAACCCGGTCGATTGCGTCGAGCGCGTGGCGCAGGTCCCCCTGGCCCGCGTAGCACCAGGCGGCGAGCAGCGCCGTCGTCACGTCTCGCGACCGCGAGTCGCCGATCATCAGCTGGGCGCGCGCCGCTCCGTACTGACCCTGCTGGATGGCGTGAACCGCAATCGCCAGATGCGCCATGCTGTTGTTGGGATCGCGCGCGACAAGCCGCTCGGCGAGCGCGTTCGCGTCGGCTTCGTCGCCGTTGGAGAGCGTGGCCGCGAACGCGCGCTCCAGCAGATCGGGGTTGCGAGGATCGACTCTGAGCGCCGCGCGGTAAAAGGCTTCAGCCGACGCCGTATCGCGGTCGTCGGCGGCGATGAGGGCGGCGAGATAATTTCCGGGCTGGCTGGCGGCGAGTTCCGGCGATTGCGCGCTTGACGCGGGCGACGGGGTTGCGGCCGCCGCCGGCCCGGCGAACAATCCCGAGGCGAAAAGGCCTGCCGCCAGAGCCCGATATGTGATTCGTCTTTTCACGTCCTGTGCTTCTCCATGCCCGCCGGTATTGAGAACGGCAACGAACCCTTGCTGTCGCGTGGCGCAAGTGTTCTGGATGATGCGGCGCGCTTGGCTGACCCGCGGAACTCTTGACGCTCTGCCTCCGACCCTGCTCGCAGCAAAAAACGGCGAATTTGCGCCGGTTTCGAGCGTTACATGTCCGGATAGTTCGGACCGCCTCCCCCTTCCGGCGGAGTCCATTCGATGTTTCGCGCCGGATCCTTAATGTCGCAGGTTTTGCAGTGTACACAATTTTGAGCGTTGATGACAAAACGAGGCTCTGTGCGACGCGCCTCGTCCGCATAGACGATTTCATACACTCCTGCCGGACAATAGAGCCGCGCGGGCTCGCCGTAGCGCGGCAGATTATCACGAACCGGTATCGCCGGGTCGTGTAAGCGCAAGTGAACCGGCTGATCTTCTTCGTGGTTCGTGTTCGACAGAAATACGGACGAACTCTTGTCAAAACTGACAATTCCGTCAGGCTTCGGGTAGGCGATCGGCGTGACTTCGCTGATCGGCTTCAGCGTCGCGCTATCGGGCTTTCCATGCTTCAGCGTGCCAAATATGGACCGATTGAACAGCTCGTTGGTCCACATGTCGGCGCCGCCGAGCCCAATGCCGGCGACCAGACCGAATCGTGACCACAGAGGCTTCACGTTGCGCACTTTATAGAGGTCCCGCCCGATATCCGAAGCCCGCCACGACTCCTCGTAGGCGGTCAATTCGTCGTTGGCCCGGCCTGCGGCCAACGCTTCGTGCGCCTTGTCGGCGGCCAACATTCCAGAGAGAATGGCGTTGTGAGAGCCCTTGATCCGGGCGAAATTCACGAATCCCGCCGCGCAGCCGATGAGGGCTCCGCCAGGAAACGCCAGCTTGGGCACGGACTGCCAGCCGCCCGACGCGATGACGCGCGCGCCATAGGCAAGGCGTTTGCCGGTCGCGAAGGTTTCGCGCACAAGCGGATGGGTTTTGAATCTCTGGAACTCGTCGAACGGGGACAGGGTCGGATTTTCGTAGCTGAGATGGACCACAAATCCAACCGAAACCAGACGGTCGTCATAATGATAGGTAAACGAGCCGCCGGTTGCGCCGCCCGAAAGCGGCCAACCGAAAGTATGCTGAACGAGACCGGGCGAAAATCGATCGGCGGAGACCTGCCATAGTTCCTTGAGCCCGATCCCGTACTTTTGCGGTCCGCTTTGTGAATCAAGTCCGTAACGCGCGATCGCTTGCTTGGAAAGAGAGCCGCGCGCCCCTTCCGCCAGCAGGAGATACTTGCCGCGAAGCTCCATGCCGCGCGCAAAGTTCGCCTTCGGCTTGCCGTCCCGGCCAACGCCCATGTCGCCGGTCGCGACGCCCTCGACTTCGCCGTTGCCGCCGAACAGAAGCTCCGTCGCGGCGAAACCCGGGTAGATTTCAACCCCCAGTCCCTCGGCGCGCGCGCCCAGCCAGCGCGTGACCGCGCCGAGCGAGCCGATGAAGTTGCCGTGATTGCCCATCAATCTCGGCATCGACCAATTGGGCAGGCGCGACGCTTCCGGTTTTTCCCAGAAAATAGAACTGGTCGGCGGAAACCTGCGTCTTCAGCGGACATTCCGGATCGGAGCGCCAATCGGGCGCCAGACGGTCGAGGCCGATCGGGTCGATCACTGCGCCAGAGAGGATATGCGCGCCGACGGTCGATCCCTTTTCCACGACGACCACCGAAATATCCGGGTCCAGCGATTTCAGCCGAATGGCCGCGGACAGGCCCGCAGGCCCCGCGCCGACGATGACGACGTCGTAGCTCATCGATTCGCGAGGAGGAAGGCCTGTTTGGTCGGTCATGATTCCGCGGTCCGCGTTGGGTGCGCCAAGGCCCTCGACATGCTAGTTTGCCTTCATGCCGGCGCGCAAGGGCGCGGGCGCCGCGAGGACCGATGACGATCCCGACCAAAGTGGCGACTGCGGCTCATTTTGGCGCTGAGGAAGCGGCGAGGGCGTTGCGGTGGTGGCTGGAAAGCGGCGTCGAATCCGCCGTCGACGAAACGCCCCATGACCGCTTCGGGAGCGGCGCGGCGCTGAACCCGCAGTCGGCCGAAGGGGCGCCGAGGGCCGCCCGCGAGCCGCCGCCGGCGACGTCGGCGGTCAATGCGACCGTCGTCGGCCGCGCCGCCGGCGACATCGCGCCGCCCGACGCGGCGGAGGCCGCGGCCCGGGACCTCGCCGCGACCTCGCCCGATTTGGCGACGCTGCGCTCCAGGATGGACGCGTTCGAAGGCTGCGCGCTGAAGAGAACCGCGACCCAGCTCGTGTTTGCCGACGGCGCGCCAGGCTCCCGGGTCATGTTCGTCGGCGAAGCTCCCGGCGGCGACGAAGATCGCGTCGGCCGGCCGTTCGTCGGTCGGGCCGGACAATTGCTCGACCGCATGTTGAACGCCATCGGACTCGACCGCGGCCATGTCTACATCGCCAACGTCGTTCCCTGGCGGCCCCCGGGCAACCGGACGCCCACCTTGCAGGAAACCCAGATCTGCCTGCCGTTCATCAAACGACAGATCGAGCTCGCCAATCCTGAGATCCTGGTCTGCCTCGGAGGTTCGGCCGCCCAGACGCTTCTAGGCGTCAAGGGCGGGATAACGCGGGCGCGCGGCTCCTGGTTCACCTATCGATGCGAAAGCGGCCGCGACCTGCGCGCATTCGCCATGTTGCATCCGGCCTATTTGCTGCGTCAGCCCGGGCAGAAGCGGCTCGCCTGGGCCGACATGCGGGCTCTGGCTCGTGAACTCGGGATTTGAGAGCGAGGGCGATCGCCCAGGAAAGAGGCGAATCGGGTCTCGACGGCGCCGCTCGACGGCGCCTCATTCCGCGCCACGGACGCAATTTTGCTCGAAGTCGTGCTATAGGCGGCGGCGGCCGCGAACTGAGCGCAGTCGATCGGCGCGGCGTGAAGGAACTGGAAATGCGCGTTGCAAGGCGACAATTCATGGGCGGGCTCGGCGTGGCGGCGGCGGGGGCGCTGGCGGCCGGTCCCGCTTTGGCCGATCCGGCCCCCGACGTGCGCTGGCGCATGACGTCTGCGTTTCAACCCGATCTCGATTTCATTTTCGGCGGCGCTCAGACCTTCGCCCAGGCGCTGTCCGACATCACGGACGGTCGCTTCACCGTCGCCATTTCCCCCGCGGGTGAAATCGCGCCGGCGCTGGAGGCGCTGGACGCGGTCGCCGACGGCAAGGCCGAATGCGCCCATACCGCGCTGTCCTATTCCTGGAACACACATCCGGCCTATGTCTTTGGGTCCGGGGCGCCCTTCGGGATGAACGCCCGGCAGCACGCGGCGTGGCTGCAGAACGGCGGCGGCGGCGCTCTCATCGACGAGTTGCTGTCCGAGCGCAATCTCGCGGCTCTTCCCCTGGGCGAGACCGGGGGCCAAATGGCGGGCTGGTTTCGCAAAGAGATCCGCCGCGCCTCTGATTTCAACGGGCTCAAAGTCCGGATCGGCGGCTTCGCCGGCAAGGTGCTCCAGACACAAGGCGCGACGCCGGTCGCCGTCCCGAAGGACGGGATCCTCGACGCGCTCAAGGACGGATCGCTGGACGCCTTCGAGTGGGTAGGCCCTTACGACGATGAAAAATTCGGCGAGCTGAAGGACGGCGTCAGGCAAGAAATTTCCAAGGTCGCGCCGTATTATTACTATCCAGGGTGGTGGAAAGGAAACCTGCAGCTGCATCTGGCGGTCGCCAAGGACAAGTTCGCGGCGCTGCCCAAATCCTACCAGACTTCGCTGCGGGCCGCGGCCGCGATCGCCAACGGCTCGGTGCTGATGAATTACGACGCGGCCAATCCGGGCGCGCTGAAGCGCCTGGTGATTGGCGGCGCGCAGCTGCGGCTCTTCCCCCAGGATGCGCTGGAGGCCTGTTACAAAACCGCCAACACCCTCTACGCTCAGCTTGCCGCCGAAAATCCGCAATTCAAGAAAGTCGCCAACTCCTACATGGCGTTTCGCGCCGACGAATATCTGTGGTGGCAGGTGGAGGAATATTCGTTCGACAATTTCATGATCCGCGAGCGGCGCGCCAGAGGCTGAGCGCCTCGAACCCCGTCCGGACGCGCGCGCTCAGGCGACCGCGCGGTCGTCAAAATCCGCCGGCGACGTTTCATCGACGGCGTTCGAGCGCAGAACCAGGGACAGCGCGCACGCCACGACAACGTTGGCGACCACCGCCGTCAGGCCGTTGTAGGCCGCGAATCCGAGGCCGCTGTCGAACTGGCCGATCAGCGGGATGTCCCACTTCAACGCGTGCACGGGCGTCCACGCGGTCGGCCCCCAGGCGAGCCAGGTGCCCGCGATCATGCCGACCGCCCAGCCGATCAGCAGCGCCGCGCCGCTGAACCAGCGCGTATAGAGGCCGAAAATCATCGCCGGAAAAATCTGCACCATCCAGACCCCGCCCAGCAATTGCAGGTCGAGCGCGAATTTCGTCGGCATGAAAAAGATCACCAGCAGCGCGCCGATCTTGACGATCAACGACACCAGCTTGGCCAGGACCGCTTCCTCGCCTGGCGTCATTTGCGCGATGAACGAAGGGCTTCCACACATTGCGGGTGAAGGTGTTGGCGGCGCCGATCGACATGACGGCCGCCGGCACCAGCGCGCCGAGGGCGATGGCGGCGAAGCAAAAGCCGGCGAACCAGTCGGGGAACGCCCACAGCACCAGCTCCGGCACGGCGTCCTGCGGGTTGCTGACGTTGACGCCGGCGGCGATCGCCATCAATCCGAGCAGAGCGATAAGTCCGAGAGCAATGGAATAGGCCGGCAGCGTCATCGTATTGAAGCGGATCGCCCTGGCGCTCGAGGCGGCGAGCACGCCGGTCAGCGCATGCGGGTACATGAACAGCGCCATCGCCGAACCGATCGCCAATGTGACGTACGGACCGATTTGCCCGGGCATCAGCGTGACGCCGGCGGCCGGAACCGCCTTGGCGGCCAGCTTCGCGGCGAAGGAGGCTTGCGCCGCCTCGAATATCTTTGCGAAACCGCCGAGTTCGTAAGGAATGACAACCACCGCCGCGACGACGAAAATATAGATCATCGTATCCTTGACGAAGGCGATCATCGCCGGCGCGCGCAGGCCGCTCCGGTACGTGTACAAGGCGAGAATCACGAACGCGATGGTGATCGGCGCGTGTTGCATGAGCCCCTGGCCCGAAAAGCCCAGCGCGGCGATGACCTTCTCCATTCCGATCAGCTGCAGCGCGATATAGGGCATGGTGGCGAGGATGCCGGTCAGCGCGACCGCCAGCTCGAGCCAGCGATTCCCGTAGCGGCCGAGCACGAAATCGCCAGCGGTCATGTAGCCGTGCCGGTGCGACACCGCCCAAAGCCGCGGCATCGTCAGATAAAGGAACGGATAGATGATGATCGTGTAGGGCACGGCGAAGAAGCCGAAAGCGCCGACGGCGAACACCAGCGCCGGGACGGCGATCACCGTATAGGCGGTATAGAGATCGCCTCCGAGCAGGAACCAGGTGATCCATGGGCCGAAGCGCCCGCCGCCGAGGCCCCATTCGTGGATATGGCCGAGATCGCCGGCCTTCCAGTGCGCGGCGACGAAGCCGAGCACCGTCACCAGCGCAAAGAAGAATATGAAAACGCTCGCCGCGACGACGTTGAGATGCGTGAACATGATCAGCGCTTCCCGATCCGGTCAGCGGCGAAAATCGCCAGCGCGGACACCGGAACCAGCAGCAATTGGAACCAGAAAAAGAACGGGACGCCGAACAGGGGCGGGATGGTCGAGTTGTAGAGGGGAACCCACAGGGCGACGACACAGGGGACGAGCAAGAGAAGCAGTTTCATCTTTCCTCCCTGCACGACCGCGGCGCGTTCGTCGCGTAGCCGATTCTCCGTCTTGACTGCGCATAGCCAATATCGGCGTTGTGGTCGAGAGGCTTGGTCCGCCTAACCGCGCTCCAGCGCCTGGTTTCCCGCAGTGCGGCGCGGCGTGCTAACGAGCGGCGCATGACAAAACGCATCGATCTCCGATTCCAGCGCGTCGCGGCCGAGCGACGGGCCGCGCTTGTCACGTACGTCATGGCCGGAGATCCCGACGCTGGGACGTCGCTCGCCATTCTCGAGGCGTTGCCCTCCGCCGGCGCGGACGTCATCGAGCTCGGCATGCCGTTCACCGACCCGATGGCGGATGGCCCCGCCGTCCAGGCGGCGGGATTGAGAGCGCTCGAGGCCGGCCAAACATTGCGCGCCACGCTGGCGATGGTCGCCACGTTTCGCGCCAAGGACCCGGAGACCCCCGTTATCCTGATGGGCTACTTCAATCCGATCTACGTATATGGCGTCGAGTCGTTTCTGCGCGACGCGATAGCGGCGGGGGTCGACGGGCTGATCGTGGTCGACTGTCCCCCGGAAGAAGACGACGAACTTTGCCTTCCGGCCCGTCGGGCCGGCCTCGCCTTCATCCGCTTGGCGACGCCGACCACCGACGCCGCCCGTCTGCCCGCGGTTCTCGCCAACGCCTCCGGATTTATCTATTACGTCTCCATCACCGGCGTCACCGGGTCGGCGGCGCCGGATCCGAAGGCCGCGGGTGAAGCGGTGACGCGGATCAAAAAGCATACGCCGCTGCCGGTGGCGGTCGGCTTCGGCGTCAGGGACGCCGAAAGCGCGGCCGCGATGGCCGCGGGCGCCGACGGCGTGGCCGTCGGTTCGGCGCTTGTCGAGGCGGTCAGGCTTTCGTTGGACAAGGGGGCGGCCACCCCCGCGACGGTCGCGGCGGTGGCCGGGCTGGTCGAAAAACTCGCGCGGGGCGTCCGTGGGGTCGTAAAGTCCTGACCCTGAACGGCCGGGGTTTGGCGCAACATTCGAGAGACATGGCATGAACTGGATCTCCAACGTCGTTCCGCCGAAGATTCGTTCGCTGCTGCGCCGCGACACCCCTGAAAATCTCTGGGTGAAATGCCCGGAGAGCGGTCAGCTCGTCTTCCATAAGGATCTGGAAGCCAATCTCATGGTGGTGCCGGGCTCCGGCTATCACATGGCGATCGGCGCCAAGGCTCGGCTCGCCTCTTTGTTCGACGGCGGCGAGTACGAGGAGATCGCCACGCCTGAGACGCCCTCCGACCCGCTGAAGTTTCGCGACGTCAAGCGCTATGCCGACCGCCTGAAGGAGAATCGGGCCAAGACCGGCGCGCCGGACGCGATCACGCTCGCTTTCGGCAGGCTCGAGGGCGAGGACGTCATGGCGGCGGTGCAGGATTTCGCCTTTCAGGGCGGAACGCTCGGGATGGCCGCCGGCGAGGCGATCATCGCCGGCATGACGATGGCGGTCGAGCGGCGGACGCCGTTCATCATCTTCACCGCGTCGGGCGGCGCCCGCATGCAGGAAGGCATGTTCGCGCTGATGCAAATGCCGCGCACGACCATCGCGGTTCAGCGCCTGCGCGCCGCCAGGCTGCCCTATATCGTCGTCCTCACCAATCCGACCACGGGCGGGGTGACGGCGTCCTACGCGATGCTCGGCGACGTGCATGTCGCCGAGCCTGGCGCGGTGATCGGCTTCGCCGGCGCGCGCGTGATCGAGCAGACGATCCGGGAGCGGTTGCCGGACGGCTTCCAGCGCGCCGAATATCTGCGCGTTCATGGCATGATCGACATGGTCGTCCCGCGGCCGCAACTGCGGGAAACGCTCGCCCGGCTGTGCAGGCTGCTGACGCGAGCGCCGGCGCAAACGGCGGCGTGAACAGGCGCGGGCCGTCGAGCGACGAGACGGGATCGGATTCGGCAAGCGGCGCGCTCGGGCCGAGCGCGCCGCCTGTGAGCGCCAAGCTGGCGCCGCGCTTGGACCAAGCGCGGCGTCAACTCACTTCTTGACCAGCGGGCAGGCCGAATCGGCGAGTTTCCCGAACGCCTCTTCGCCGCTCATCGTCTTGACCAGCTTGTAGAAGTCCCAATCGCCCTTCGATTCGGACGGCTTTTTCACCTCCATGATATACATTTCGTGCTCGAGCAGGCCGTCTGGGCGGATCACGCCGTCGGTCACGAAGACGTCGTTGACCTTGGTCTTGTGCACTTGCTCCAGCACCTTGTCGGGGTCGGTCGTCCCGACCGCCTTGACGGCGTTGAGATAGGTGAGGGTCGCGGAATAATACGCCGCCTGGGGGAACGTCGGCATTTTCTTGGTCTTGTCATAAAAACGTTTGGCGAACGCCCGCGTCGTGTCGTTGAGATTCCAGTACCAGGCGGTGGTCAACTCGAGACCCTGCGCGATGTCGAGTCCGATGGCGTGCACATCCGAAAGAAACACCAGCAAGGCGGCCGGCTTCATCGTCTTGGTGAGCCCGAATTCGGCCGCGGCCTTCAGGGAATTGGACGTGTCGGCGCCGGCGTTGGCGAGACCGAGCACCTGCGCCCCGGAGCCCTGCGCCTGCAGCAGATAGGAAGCGAAGTCGGATGTGCCGAGCGGCACGCGAACGTCGCCCACCACCTTGCCGCCGCCCGCCTTGACGACATCGGCCGCGCCCTTCTCCAATTGCGTCCCGAAGGCGTAGTCGGCGGTGAGGAAGAACCAGGTCTTGCCGCCTTGTTCGAGGATGGTCTTGGCGGTGCCGTTGGCGAGCGCGGTCGTATCGTAGCCGTAGTGAATCATATAGGGCGTGCAGTCCTTGCCGGTCAGCGAGGCGCCGGCGGCGCCGATGGCGAAGAACGGAATCTTTTTCTCCTTGGACGCGACCGACATCGCCAGGCTGACGCCGGTGTTGGAGCCGCCGAGTTGCATCGTCAGGCCCTTGGTGTCGGCCCATTCGCGGAGTTTCTGCACGGCGGCGTCAGGCTTGTTCTGGTGGTCGGCGGTCAAGATCTCGATCGGCTGGCCGAGGGCCGTGCCGCCGAAATCGGCGATCGCCATCTTGATCGCCTCGATGCCGCCGGCGCCGATGACGTCGGCGTATGGTCCCGACATATCGTCGATGTCGCCGATCACGACCTTGTCCGCGGCCGCGCAGGCCGCGCCCGCCGCCAGCGACACGCTGAGCGCGCCCGCAAGCGTCAACATCCTATGGAAAGTTTTCACCTGATCATTCCTCCCTGTCGAATTGGCGAATTGGCGGTCGATCGCCAATGCCTTCGCCCCATAATGCTTGGCGCGGGCGCGAGAGGCAAGGCGCGCGGCGCCCCCGAGGCCGCTTGGCGCGCCGACCCCCCGCCCCTATAAGACCAGAATGACACAGGGAAAGTCCCGGCGGGCGCGGGCGACGCGGGCCGAAGCGATCTTCGAGCGGCTGGCGGCGGCCAATCCAGAGCCGAAAGGGGAGCTCGAATCCGTCAATCCCTTCACCCTGCTGGTGGCGGTGGTGCTGTCGGCGCAGGCGACCGACGCCGGCGTCAACAAGGCGACGCGCGGCCTGTTCGCGATCGCCGACACGCCGCAAAAGATGGCGGCGCTCGGCGTGGAACGCCTTACCGACCTGATCAAGACCATCGGCCTCTATCGCGCCAAGGCGCGCAACGTGATCGCGCTGTCGCAGGCGATCATCGACCGGCACGGCGGCGAGACGCCGCGGACTCGCGAGGCGCTGGAGGCGCTGCCCGGGGTCGGGCGCAAGACGGCGAACGTGGTCTTGAACACCGCGTTCGGCGAGCCCACGCTGGCCGTCGATACGCACGTGTTTCGCGTCGCCAACCGGCTCGCCATCGCGCCGGGCAGGACGCCGCGCGAGGTCGAGGACGAACTCATGCGCGTGATCCCGGAGCGCTTCCTGCGCCACGCCCATCACTGGCTGATTCTGCACGGGCGCTATGTCTGCAAGGCGCGCAAGCCCCTGTGCGGCGCGTGCGTCCTCGTCGACCTTTGCCCGTTCGAACCCAAGACCTTGACCGCTTCTCCGGCTCCTTGACCACGGCATGATCCTCGCACGACGGCGTCTGCGCCCGACGCCGCGGGTCGAAATTCGATGAAACGGGCAATCGCGGTGAGCGGGTCTCGGGTCCGGGACAAATGGCGCGGCGGCCGAGGACGGCGCGGCATGCCGCCGCGCCCGAAATTTTGCGGCCCGCCGCCGACAATTTCTTCGTCAGAAGCAAGGGTCGTGGTACGATTTTATTGACGGCGCATGACCAGAGCAAAAAGTGCGCGCGGCGATCCGGCGGGACGCTGGCCGCTTGGCGTGCGGTCGCTTATGACGGAGCCTTGACGTTGTTCACGAGAGATTTTTTTGCCTATGGTCCGCGCAACCCGTTGAAAAGGCCCAATTCGGACGAAGGAATCCAAGGAAATCCAAGGATTTCTTTCTTGGTTTTTCTTGGTTTGGCTTGGTCTGACTTGGTCTGGTTTGGATTGCTTTGGAATAATTTGGGTCGTTTCGACTGAATACATGTTTATTATGTGTTTACAGGCGGACGCCTGACGCGAGCGACGGTTATTCACCTGATCCCGCCAGAAATTACCTTATCCGACTTGCTATACAGGTGTCCGGCGCGCCTCAGTCCGCTCTCGACGGGTCCCGCTCGGCCCAAGCCCTGGCCTCACTCCCGACCAGCGCGCCAATGCCGGCGGCGCCGCGCGCTTCGACCGCGCGCGTCAGACCCGCGAGGATCTCCTCCACGACCCCGACCCCTTTCAGCGCGAGGCTGGTGTAGAGCTGCACCAGGGTCGCGCCCGCCTCGATCTTGACGAGCGCGGTCGCGGCGTCCTCGACTCCGCCGCAGCCGATCAGCGGCATCGCCCCGCCGAGGGCGAGATAGGCGCGCGCCAGAAGCCTGGTCGAAGGCTCGAACAGCGGACGGCCGGAGAGGCCGCCAGCCTCGACGCGGCGCAGTGAGCGCAGCGAGGCGGGCCGCGCGACCGTGGTGTTGGCGACGATCAGGCCGTCGATGCGACGCGCCAGCGCCACCGCGACGATGTCCTCGAGGCCGTGCGGGTCGAGATCGGGCGCGATCTTGACCAGCAGCGGGCGGCGCGGCTCGCTGTCGTCGCGCGCGGCCACGACCCGGGCGACGAGATCGTCGAGGGCCTCGCGCCGCTGCAGGTCGCGCAAGCCCGGCGTGTTGGGCGAGGAGACGTTGATGGCGAGATAGTCGGCGAGCGGCGCGAAGGTCCTGACGCCGAGCACGTAATCCGCGACCCGGTCGGCCGAGTCCTTGTTGGCCCCGACATTGACGCCGATCAGGCCGGCCGGCCGGCGCGCCAGGCGGCTTTGCGCCCTCGCGAATCCCTGGTTGTTGAAGCCGAAGCGGTTGATGACGGCGCCGTCCTCGGGCAGGCGAAACAGGCGCGGTCGGGCGTTGCCGGGTTGAGGTCGCGGCGTCAGGGTCCCGACCTCGACGAAGCCGAAGCCGAGCGCCAGCATCGGGCCCGGAACTTCGGCGTTCTTGTCGAAGCCGGCGGCGAGGCCGACGGGGTTGGGGAAATCGAGCCCGAGAATTGCGACGTCGAGGCGCGGATCGCAAGGCGCGGCCCGCGCCAGCGGCGCTATTTTCATTGCGTTGATCGCGGCCCGATGCGCCGTCTCCGCCGGCAAAAGCTTGAGGACGGGCAGCGCGAGATCGGCGAGCCTCACGCGCTCAAGATTCCGAACACGTGGCGCTCGTCCGGTCCGAGCGGCAGCGGCCGAGACCAGACGACCGCGCTCATCGACAGCGGCGCGTAGAGATGGGGAAACAGCGCGCCCCCGCGCGACGGCTCCCAGCGCAGATCGGCGCCCAGCGTCTCGGCGTCGACGGCGACCAGGGTCAAATCATTGCGGCCCTGGAACCATTTCGACGCGGTTTCCGGCGCTTGGCTCGCGGTGGAGAAATGGATGTAACCATCGGCGCGATCGACGGACGCGCCCAGGAACGCGCCCGCCGTTTGGGCCGCGCGCCAGTCCTCGGTCGCGACGATTTTGAAGATCAGAGTCATGGGCCGGCGCGGCCCTCGCGTTCCGGGCGTTGCGCGCCTGAAGGCCGCCTGCGGCCCCTCAGGATCCCTGATCCGTTCACTCCTGCAACATCCGCTTCAGGAGCTCGATCTCGTCGCGTAGCGTCCCGTCATTCGCGGACAAGGCGTCGATCTTGCGGACCGCGTGCAGCACGGTGGTGTGGTCGCGTCCGCCGAAGCGCCGACCGATTTCCGGCAGCGAGCGCATGGTCAGCGTCTTGGCGAGGAACATGGCGACCTGGCGCGGTCTGACGACGACCGCGGTTCGACGCGAGGACAGAATATCGGCGCGCGAGACGCTGTAGTGGCTCGCGACCAGCTTCTGGATGTCCTCGATCTTGACCCGCTTGGGCTCGTGGGCGCGGATGAGGTCGCGGATGGCGATCTCCGCCGCCTCGACGGTCAGCGGAGCGCCCGTCAGGGTCGTGTGGGCGAGCAGCCGATTGACGGCGCCTTCGAGGTCGCGGCCGTTGGAGCGAATCGAGTGCGCGACAAAGGCGAGAACGGCGGGCGAAATCTCGAAATTGGGCTGGAGAGCGCGCGCCGCCGCGACGCGCGCCTCCAGGATCTTGACCCGCAACGGCTCATCAAGAGCGCCGATCTCGACGCAGAGGCCGACGCCGAGGCGCGAGCGAACGCGCTCGTCGAGCGCCTCCAGATCGTTCGGCGGCCGGTCGGCGGCGACGATCACCTCGCGCCCCGCGTCGAGCAGCGCGTTCAGCGCATGGCCGAATTCGGCCTGGATCGACTTGCCCTGCAGGAACTGGGCGTCATCGAAAATGAGAAGATCGATCGTGCGCAACCGCTCTTTGAAAGCAATCGAGGTTTGCGCCTGAAGCGCCGCGACGAATCCGTACATGAACTTCTCGGCCGTCAGATAAATGGCCGACCGGCCCTGCTGAACAGCGGTATGCGCGACGGCCTGCAAGAGGTGGGTCTTGCCCAGGCCGACCGCGGAATGGACGTATAGCGGGCAGAAGGCCGGCGTTTTGCCCCCGCTATGGTCGGCGACGCGTTGGGCTGCGGAAAACGCCAGCTGGTTCGATCGTCCGACCTGAAAGGTCGAAAACGTCAGACGGCGATCGAGCGGCGATCCCAGCAGGGCGTCGCTGCCCGCCAGCGTGGCGGACGCTCGCGTCGCCGCGCGGCGGACCAAGGGCGTTGAGCGATCAGGCTCGCGCGAAGTCTCCGCAGGCGGCTTGACGGACGCCGCGGGAGCGCTCGACGGCGGCGTGGCCGGCGGCTCCGGGCGCATCGAAGACCGCACGAAAACGTTGATGCGCGCCGTGGGACCGACTTCGGCGGTCAGCGCCGCTCCGATGTGTCCCGCGTAATGGGTATCGATCCAGCTCTTCAGGAAGCGTGTCGGCACAGAAAGGCGCGCTTGCCCGCTCGAAACGGACTCCAACGCTATGCGTCCGAACCAGCTGTTGAAGATATCGTCGCCAAGTTCGGCCCGCAGCCTGTCGCAGCAGCGCCGCCACGAGTTTGTCAGCGGCGGAGCGCTCAACCCGCCTCGATGCATGGGATTTGCGCAGGGTTGGTCATACATGTCCATGGACGTGGGCTCGGGCGCGAGGCGGGTAGCGGGATACACGGCGGAAACTCGAAAACCGGAGGCGTTCGCGATGTTAGGTTTGCATCCAAGGCAACCCACCCGCCTTCCATCCGCCCACGCCCCCTCTCCGGCCCGATCGATCCAGCGGGCCTTCGAAACCATCCGACACATTGAAGCAGGGCGCCCAGCCCGCGTCAGTCATCGCGACGGCGGCGTGGCGCGATCGGGCGCCCGATCGGCACAAAAATACGAGCGCTGCGCCGCGTTCGACGCCGGCGGACTCCAGCATCGTTCCAAGGCGCGCGGCGAATAGTTCATCGACTCGCATCGACGGATAGCTTTGCCATTCCAAAAAGAACGGGGTCTTGCCCAGCGCTTTGACATCCGGAGCGCCAACGTAGGCCCACTCCGCTTGGGTTCGCACGTCGATCAAAATCGACGCCGCATCACTGGCAAGTAGCCCGTAGGCGTCGACCGCAAGCAGGTCTCCCGCGTAGCCGGCAACATTTTGATAAGACATGGCCTCTCCCTCCGTAGCCCGCGCCACGGACGTCCGATAGATCCGATTGATGCTGCGAAACGGGGCGTCTATATGAGAATCGGTCCCGTGAACCTTATCCAGCCCATAAACGATGGTTTCCTCTTCATCGTTTGCGAGAGGTCAACGCTTCCAAATTATTACTCATGTCTACTTAGTTATTCTAGAGTTTGGCAGCTTTATTCTCGGTTGTTGCTTAAGGCTGCAAGAACTATGACACGTGTGAGGCGCATAGGCAACCTTGGCGCGGGGTGCGGAATCGCGATGATGAAAGGCTTGCCTTCCCTGAATTTGTACGCGTTGTTGAGGCCCTAATGCAAAGGCTTGATTTGAGGGCAAAGATTGCGATGAGATTGCAACCGACTGCGGGAATTCTCCATCACCGGCGCTTGCTGGGTCGGCTCCAATTGTGGCGACCGGTCGCCTCATCGTGGCGAAATATGGAACGCTTGCCAAATAAGGTACTGTTAATTATGAATTTTTTGTGTTCGATTTGTGAATGCAACCAGCGTCGCCAATTTGTCGCAGAGATGTTACACGTTGCTCCACAACCCTAGGTGGAGTCTCCGAGGCGCCCGCCGTCCAACCCGGGGCGGGCGAAAATCTAGTCAAGCCAGCGCTTTGCGTCGCTCGGCCGCGATGACCCCGAAGAAGGCCGGGAGCGCCAGGAGATAGGCCACACTCGCAATTTCGATGACCGCTCCGAGACCAAAATTGGTCGCGATGACAGGCGCGGCCGCAGCGCCGATCACCGAAAAGCTTCCGTTGACGCCCCATGCCCAGATGAACATGTGATCCTTGCCGAGGCGCCCGAGAGTCGTCATTGCGGTCGGCATCGGAAAGCCCATCAGAAAAGCGGGCGGCGCGATAATGACGAAGCAAAGGATGAGACGCGCGCCATAGGGAAGGGCGCCCATTCCTTCAAGCGCCTGATTGATGAACAGCGCATAAAGGTTCAGCAGCGCCGCAATCGCAAGGAACAGGGCCGGCATCACGACGCGCATCCGGGGCAAAATGCGCTCCGAGGTCAGCGCGCCGAGACCTGAAAACAAGAGCATGCCCGTGATGAGCACCGAGGCCGAAATGGTCGGGTTGCCCAACGCCATCACGAAGTGCGCGATGAGCCCGACCTCGACCATGATGTAGCCGGCGCCAAGACAGGCGAAATAGAGTACGGTCAGCGCCTTGCCGCGCGAACGCGAGAAGATCGTCCGCCAGCCCCAAATGACGGGGATCACGAGCAGCACTGCCCCCGTCAGACAGGCGACGCCGAGCGTCGCCCAAATCAGCAGATAGCCCCACTCGTCCTGAAGCAACTCGAGCCGATCCAGGACGCGCGGAAGGTCGGCGGTCTTGACGTAGGCGGCGAAATACGGCGCGTCGTTGGTGAGCGCGCGGGTGTCGAACACATAGCGCGACGCGATTTCGGGCCATTGGCCGGCGACGAGCGCATGCCAGGCGAGCCGCCCCATTACAGTCGCCGGCAGCACGCCATCGTCGGATTTTCCAGACGGGGGAGCGGCGTCGCCGCTCTGGTCGGCCGGCGCGGCGGCGTCAGCGCTTTCAGCGGAATCGGGCGCGGGCGGCCCACCGGCGGCGCCGGCGAAAATCTGCTCGACGTAGCCGTCGAGGGTGCTTTGGGTCTGCGAGGAATCGTAGAAGAAACCGGGCGAGTAAATTTCGTCGAACGACATCGCATGCGTGTGGGCGCGCAGCTTCTCGATCTCGTCGGGCGAAAAACCTCCGTTCTTGTAGAGCACGGTCGCGGTGGAGAGATAGGACGAGACGACGAAGAAGGAATTGGCGAGATGGGCGGGATCGACCTCACGCCCCGCCGCCGCCATGGTCGCGTAGAGCTTCAACACCGACTTCGGCGGCTCCTCCTTGTTCCATAGCGTGACCGAAAGCACGCCGCCCGGAGCAAGGGCGCGCATGTAAGTTTCCATCGATTGCTTCGTGTAGGCGAATTTCTCCACGATGGCGAAGCCGCCGGGATTGGAAAGGCCGACTGAATCCGCGAGGCTCAAATCGATGACGTCGAATCGCTCGTCCGTGTGGGCGAGGAAATAGCGGCCCTCATAGGGGATGACTCGCACCTTGGACAGGATGTCGCCGGTGAAGTTTCGGATCACGTCGCTGTGGAACGCCTCGAGGACCGCCCGATTGCCCTCGGCGACCGTCACGTCGGTGGCGCCCGAATGGAGCGCGACCTCGGTCGAGATGCCGCCGGCAAACTGCACAATGAAAGTTTTGGGCGCCGACTTGATCACATAGGGGTAGACCATCGGCAGAAAGCGGAAATATGCCGTTTCCTTGTCCGTCAGATCGCGCATGATGCCGATCGGACCGTCGCTGTCGATATAAAGTCCGAGATAGGCGTTGGCGGGCATCGTGGGGAGGGTGAATCCGGCATTGTCGGACAGCCCCGGCGCGAAGTGCAGGTAGGAACTCGAGTAGACCTCCAGATAGCCGAACGGCGAGGCGCTCGCGTATACCCTCTTCGCGTCCGGGAATTTGCGTGCGTAGGAGACGCCCTTGTAATCGTTGACGGCGAGCGTCTTCAGGCCGAAAGCGGGCGCGATGACAAAATGTCCGGCGAATGCCAAGCCGCCGGCCATGAGATAGGGAATGAGCGCGCCGCGCCCGCCGGGACCGAGCGCCCAGGCCACGCATGCGGCGAGCCACAACGCCAGGGGCGTCGCGACCAGATTCGCGGGCGCGAACCAATACATCGACAACAGGAACACGAAGCCGCACAGTCCTGAGCCGGCGAGATCAGCGAAATAAACCCGTCCGAACGTGCGATTGCTTTTGAGAAAGACACAGCCCAGGAACACGGCGCCGCTCAGGAACGGCGCCAACTCCGCCAGGTAGATCTGAAGGAGCTTCCACTTCTGGGCGGGGTCGGAGACGAGAAAGATCGCGTTGAACCCCAGCTGTTGTACGTAAAGATTTGCGCCGACCGCGAGCGGCCCGAAGAGACCGAGCGATACCGTCGCCGCGCCCCGCCAGTTCCTGGAGAACCAGTCCTTGGCGACGATCATCACGACACTCGTCAGACCAAAGCCGAGCATCGCCAGACTGACGACCAGGGAACCGAAGTGCGCCCAGCTGCCGACCGAGAAGACGCGCATGATGTCGATCTGCAGCGCGATCACCGCGCCAGCGGCGAGGCTGACCGCGACGTAGAGCCCGGCGCGAGCGCGAGCGTCGAGCACGGCGTCGCCGTTCGCGTCCTCGGCAGTCGCGTCTCGGGCGGAAATGGCGCTGGATTCGTTCATGGAGCCCTAGGTGCAACTGCCATGGCCGACCCCTGACGCTCTTGCGATCGGAAGCGCCGCAAAGGATGAGGACGGGGGCGTCCGCCGGCTTCTAGTTGTTATGGGTGCCGACGATCTGATCGCCCTCGAGCTTGGTGAAGGGCACGAATGGAACGATGCGTCCGCCGTAGATGTCGGAGCGCGAGACCGTCATCTGGCCGTCAGCGCCCTCGGTCTTGACGACCTTGAGGACGCGCTGCGCGCCAGGCGGACCGACCGGAATGACCATGATTCCGCCCGGCTTCAATTGCTGGAGCAGCGGCGGAGGCACGTGGTCGATGCCGCAGGTGACGATGATCTTGTCGAACGGCGCGGCCTCTTCCCAGCCGTAATAGCCATCGGCCGCCTTGCTCTTGATGACCTCGAACTCCGTGTAGCCGTCCTTGACGAGTTGGTCATAGATTCCGCGCGTGCGCTCGGCGAGCGGCTTGATGATTTCGATCGTGTGGACCTGGTCGGTCAGGTGCGCCAGATAGGCGGATTGGTATCCCGACCCGGTGCCGATCTCCAGCACCTTCTCGCCGAGCCTGGGATCGATGTTCGACGTCATCCGGCCGACGATGTGGGGCCCGGAAATCGTGACGCCGTAGCCGATGTCGAGAAAGGCATGGTCGTAGGCGCGGCCCAAGTTCTGCTTCAGCACGAATTTTTCGCGCGGCGTCAGCAGGAATGCGTGCTTATGACGGTCGTTGAGCAGATCCTCGTTGCGCACCATCGCGCCGAAGCGGTCAAATCTCTCGCCGAGGAACTTGGGGTCCTCGCCACGCTGCGCCACGCCCCAGGCCACGAATGTCTCGCGATTGTCCATCGGCGGCGCCATGTCGAATGTGAACGGCGTCGGGACGTTCGCCATCGCAAAGCGCGGCGCCATTGCGCTCCCGATGAGCCCGGCCGCGCCAGCCAGAAATTGACGTCTTTGCACCCAAGGCCTCCTCAAACGGGATTCGCCGATCCGAACCTAGGCGGCCTGATATCCTAGTCAGACCGAAAACGCGACACCGGGGGGACGAATAAAAGCGTGAACTCCGGACCATGGGTCCTCCCGTTCAGCGCCCGGCCGGATTTCGCGCCCATTGACGCAGCGCTACGGAGCGCCGGATCGGCGCGTAGGAGAGCGCGGAAACCGAACGAGGACGGCTGCGCGTCATCCGGCTGTCGGGCGAGCCGACGATGCGGATTTGTGCGCCTTGCGACTTGACCAGCGCAAAAAGAAGCGCGGCGTTTCGCGGCGCAAGCCGGATGCATCCGTGCGAGGCCGGACGGCCAAGAGAGCCCACCGCGTTCGTGCCGTGAATTGCGAATTGTCCGTAGAAGAAAATGGCGTGCGGCATCGGCGCATTGGCGTACTTGTACGAATGCACCATGACGTACAACGCCCGCGGCCGGAAGACGCCGCGCGGCGTCTCGTGACCCTTCTTTCCAGAGGATATGGGCCAAAGGAGAGCTTCACCCGAATCGGAGCGGACGCTCATGATCTGCGACGACAGGTCGACGTCGACATGCACGAACGCGCAGGCCTGGTTCTGCGTCGCAAACATGACGCCGAGCGCAAGGAAGAGTTTCAATAGGATACGCATGCCTGCAACGCTCTCCGCCCAGAGCCCGCGTGCGCCAAATTGGCGCAATGGCGCGGTCGGCGGACGAAGGAAAGCAAAGATCGCGCCATTCTTGCGGCAAAATGAAACCGCTTCAGTTCACGGCGCCGATTGCGCGATCGCGCAAGTGTGATCCTGCAGATCCTCGGCGTGGCCGCCTCCTTCGGGTGATAGTCGGTCGGCGAGCAGGATGAATCCGGGCTTGCCGTCGAAGGTCGCGCCGACCGCGGCGAGACTGTACGTGTCCATGTGCTCCCCTGCTCCCTCGACGCCGTCGGCAAGCAGACGCAGCGGCTGGGCGTCGCTGAGATCGGCCGAACTCGAGCCGGCGTGCGAGATAGACGCGTCCGTCGAGCGGGACCGTCATCCTGCGCCAATTCTGGTCGAGCGGCGCCCGGTAGGCGGCAAGCGCGGCGGCGACATTCTCGGCCAGGCAGTCGACGTGAAGATGGAACTGGTTCTGACTGCGTCGCCATGTCGAATTAATCGCGATCGCGATATCCTGGCGCGGCAAAGGATGCGGCAGGCGGGCGTCGACCAGCGCTTTCGCCTTCCAGGCGGCGGCAAAGACGTTCGGCGCGTCCGGCGCCAGCATTTGCGGGTCTTCGATCCCAGTGATGCGCCGCGTCGGAATGGCGAGCATCTGAGCGACGCCCCGCAGGTCCTTGAGGATGGCGACACCCTCCGCCTCGCCCTCGCTCAAGTCGACGCTCTCGCAAGGCGTCGGCCCTTCGCCGGCCTCTTGATGAATGACGCATTGCTCGTGGACAATATGCCACAGCGCCAGCGGACCGGCGCGGGCCATTTGCGCCGCAAGGACCATCGCGGCGCAGACAACGATTGGAAGGACCCGCCAGCGATCCAACACGGTCATCGATCCGTTCTGTCCCTGAAGTCCGTCAAACGCCGGCGCGCCCGCCCATCAGATGTGAATCGCGCGCTTGGCCACACCCATCGCCGCTTCCTTGACGGCTTCCGACATTGTCGGGTGGGCGTGGCACGCGCGGGCGAGGTCCTCGGCCGAGCCGCCGAATTCCATCAACATCACAACTTCGTGGATCATTTCGCCGGCGCCGAAGCCGACGATATGCGCTCCGAGAACGCGATCCGTCGCGGCGTCGGCGAGGATTTTCACAAAGCCCTCCGTGTGGCGCATCGCGCGGGCGCGCCCGTTGGCGGTGAAGGGAAACTTGCCGACGGCGTAGGCGACGCCTTCGGCCTTCAATTCGTCCTCGGTCTTGCCGACCATGGCGATTTCCGGGCTCGTATATACGACGTTCGGAATGACCCCGTAGTTCACGTGGCCCGCCTGGCCCGCGAGCATTTCAGCGAGGGCCACGCCTTCATCTTCCGCCTTGTGGGCGAGCATTGGCCCGCGGATCACGTCGCCGATCGCAAACACGCCCGGCACGTTGGTGGCGAAATGGCCGTCGACGACGATCTGGCCGCGGTCCAGGGCGACGCCCAGTTCCTTCAGCCCGAGGCCATCGACATAGGGGCGACGGCCGATCGCGACCAGGACGATGTCCGCCTCGATGGTCTGGGTCTCGCCGCCGGCGGTCGGCTCGATTGTCGCCTTGACGCCAGCGCCGGCCTTTTCGACTTTCACCACCTTGTGGGCGAGATGGAACGTGATGCCCTGCCTTTCGAGCATGCGCTGGAATTGCCTCGCGACCTCGCTGTCCATGCCGGGCAGGATCCGGTCGAGGAACTCGACCACAATGACTTCAGCGCCGAGGCGACGCCACACCGACCCGAGCTCCAGCCCAATGACGCCGGCGCCGACCACGACCAGCTTCTTCGGCGGCGCGGGCAAAAGGAGGGCGCCGGTCGAGGACACGATCGCCTTCTCGTCGATTGCAACGCCTGGCAGGCGCGCGACCTCGGAGCCGGTGGCGATGACGATCGCCTTGGCTTCCAGCGTCGTCTCCTTGCCGTCGGCGCCCTTGACGATGACCTTGCCGGGCGCCGCGATCCGGCCCTCTCCAAACACGGTCTCGATCTTGTTTTTCTTGAACAGGAAGGCGACGCCATTGACGTTGGCGGCGACGGTGTCGTCCTTGTGCTTCATCATGGCGGCGAGATCGAGCTTCGGCGGGCCGACGACCACGCCGAGGGCGCCGAGGCCATGCGCCGCCTCGTCGAACATCTCGGAAGCGTAGAGGAGCGCCTTCGAGGGAATGCAGCCGATGTTGAGGCAGGTTCCGCCGAGCGTCTTCATCCTTTCGACCACCGCCACCGTCATCCCGAGCTGGGCCGCGCGGATCGCGCACACGTAGCCGCCCGGGCCAGAGCCGATCACCACAACGTCATAACTCATTCTGCTTCTCTCTCGCCTGGGGCGACGACTGGGCTGGCGCACGGCGCCCACGCGCCGAACCGTTCACAATCCAGCCAGACGCGCCAGCATCATTAAGAGGCCGATCACCGAAATGGCCCACAGCGCCGTGCGGATGTAGAGCGTGCCCATCATGTAGACCGGCAAATAGAGAATCCGGGCGAGAATCCAGACCGTCGCGCCGAGGCCGCCCGCATGCCCGGTTGCGATCAGCGCCAGAGCCATGGCGACGAACGGGCCGAGATTCTCGACATAATTATTGAGCGCGCGCGTCGCCCGGCCGCAGGCGAGGCCCTTGGCCCTCGGCTGCGTGTCGCGAGGCGTGAACAGGTACGCGTCGCCAAATTCGGCTCGCGCGGTCAATGCTTGCGCGAGAACATGCGCCAACCACAACAACACGCTGAGTTCCAGGCATGTGAGTTCGCTCATCTGACTCTCCCCTCGTTTCGCGCGATTGGTTCATGCGCGCTTTCAAATGTCCAACACCAGCCGCGCCGGGTCCTCGAGCGCTTCCTTGACCCGGACCAGGAAGGTCACCGCCTCCTTGCCGTCGACGATCCGATGGTCGTAGCTCAGCGCCAGATACATCATCGGGCGAATCTCGATCTTGCCGCCGACGGCGATCGGGCGTTCCTGGATTTTGTGCATGCCCAGAATGCCCGATTGGGGCGCATTGAGGATCGGCGTCGACATCAGCGATCCATAGATGCCGCCGTTGGTGATGGTGAATGTGCCGCCCTGCAGCTCCTCGAGTTTGAGCTGCCCGTCGCGCGCGCGTTTTCCCAGGTCGGCGATCGTCTTCTCGATCCCGGCCACCGAGAGCTTGTCGGCGTCGCGCACGACCGGCACGATCAGTCCCTTGTCGGTGCCGACCGCGATGCCGAGATGGTAATAGTTCTTATAGACGAGATCGGCGCCGTCGATCTCGCCGTTGACTGCCGGAATCTCCTTCAGCGCCTGCACGCAAGCCTTCACGAAGAAGCCCATGAAGCCGAGCTTGGCGCCGTGCTTCTTCTCGAATGCGTCCTTGTAGCGCGCGCGCATCGCCATCACTTCGCTCATGTCGACCTCATTGAAGGTCGTCAACATCGCGGCGGTGTTCTGCGCGTCCTTGAGGCGGCGGGCGATAGTCTGGCGCAGCTTGGTCATGCGCACGCGCTCTTCGCGACCGCTGTCGTCGGGCGTCGGGGCTCGCGGTGCGGGAACTGAAATGGGCGCGGGCGCCCGAGCGATGGCCGGAGCGGGCGCGGGAGCCGGCGAGAGCCAGAGCGGAGGCCGCAGACGCGGTGGGCGCGCCGGCCACAGCCGCGAGAACGTCGCCCTTCAGCACCTGCCCGCGCTTGCCGCTGCCGGCGACGGTTTCGAGATCGATCCTGTTTTCGGCGGCGATCTTCGCCGCCGAGGGCGAGGGCGGCATCGCGGTCGCGGCGGGAGCAGCAGCGGTTTTCGCCGCAGGCGCCTCGTTTTTGGCTCCGGGGACCGCGGGCGCGCTCGAGGAGGCCGGGGCTGCGGCGCCGGAAAGCTGGCCGAGAAGCGCGCCGATCGCAACCGTCTGGCCGGTCGGGGCCGCGATCTCGCTCAGCACGCCGGCGCTCGGCGCGTTGACTTCGAGCGTCACCTTGTCCGTTTCCAGTTCGACCAGCGGCTCGTCGGCCCGCACGGGCTCGCCGGCCTTTTTGAACCATTTGCCGACGGTCGCCTCGCTGATCGATTCGCCGAGGGCCGGAACACGAATTTCAATCGCCATTGCAATCGCGCCGTGAGGCGCCCTTCTTTGCTAAGGAGTGACGGAAGTGATCGGAGCGAGCGGCATGCTGGGGCGCACCGCGATCGTCGGCATGAGGCAGTTTTCATAGACGAAGCCGCATCCGGCGGCGATGACGGGATCAGACGCCTGCATCGCCTCGAGCGCAGCCTGCGAGGCGGCCTGGATGATCGCGACGCCATAGCCTCCGGCCGGGTCGGCGACCGGACCCATCGCCACGACGACGCCCGTTTCGACGCTCGGGACCCAGTATTCGCGATGGGCGCGCATCAGCCGCATTTCTTCGGACGTCATGTCCGTGACAAAGGTCGGCCTGGGCGGCTTCAACTTGCAAAAAAAGTGCTGCATGGTTCGGGTCGTTCCGCTCGGGATCGTCCTTTGCTCAGGCGAAGCACTCGTCGAGGAAGGCCTTGAGTTGGGCGAGATGCTTCGACATGAGGCCGGTCGCGGTCGCCGCGGCCGCTGGACGACCAGCGTAGCGGGCGCGCTTCGGCCTGCCCGCCACCTGACCGAGCACCCATTCGAGATAGGGCTCGACGAAACTCCAGGCGCCCATGTTCTTCGGCTCCTCCTGGCACCAGACGATCTCGGCCTTCTTGAAGCGCGACAGCTCCTTGACCAGCGCCTTCAGCGGGAACGGATAGAGCTGCTCGACGCGCAGAAGGTAAACGTCGTCGACCCCGCGCTTCTCGCGCTCGTCGTAAAGGTCGTAGTAGACCTTGCCCGAGCAAAGCACGACGCGGCGGATCTTGTCGTCCTTGACGAGCTTGATCTTCTCGCCCTTGTGCGTCTCCGTGTGATCCCACAGCAGCCGATGGAAGCTCGTCCCGGGCGCGAACGCTTCCAGCGCCGACACCGCGCGCTTGTTGCGGAGCATCGACTTCGGCGTCATCACGATCAGCGGCTTGCGGAACTCGCGTTTGAGCTGACGGCGCAGCGCATGGAAAAAGTTGGCCGGCGTCGTGCAATTGACGACCTGCATGTTGTCCTCGCCGCAAAGCTGCAGAAAGCGCTCGAGGCGGGCCGACGAGTGTTCCGGCCCCTGGCCCTCGTAGCCGTGCGGAAGCAGGCAGACGAGACCTGACATGCGCAGCCATTTGCGCTCCCCGGCGGAGATGAACTGGTCGAACACCACCTGCGCGCCATTGGCGAAGTCGCCGAACTGCGCTTCCCATAAGGTCAGCGCGTTGGGCTCGGCGAGCGAATAGCCGTATTCGAAGCCCAGCACCGCCTCTTCCGACAGCATCGAGTTGATGACCTCGTAGCGCGCCTGGCCGTCGCGAATATGGTTGAGCGGGATGTAGCGCGCCTCGTTCTGCTGATCGATCAGCACTGAATGGCGCTGCGAGAACGTGCCGCGCTCGCTGTCCTGGCCCGAGAGACGGACCGGCAGGCCTTCGTCGAGCAGCGAGCCGAAAGCGAGCGCTTCCGCGGTCGACCAGTCGATCCCCTCGCCGCTCATGATCGCGTTGCGACGGTTCTCGAGGAAACGCAGGATCGTCTTATGGGCGTTGAAGCCTTCCGGCGTCGTGGTGATCCGCTCGCCGATCAGGCGGAGCCGATCGAGAGAAACCCCGGTCTCGCCGCGGCGATCGTCGTCGGCGACGTCCTTGGCCGCCTTGAAGCCCGACCAGCGCTTGTCGAGCCAATCGGCCTTGTTGGGCAAATAGGCCTGGCCGGCCTCGAATTCCGCTTCGAGGCGGTGACGCCAGTCGGCCCGCATCTTGTCGACCTCGCCCTGGGTGATGATGCCTTCGGAAATGAGCTTGTCGGCGTAGATTTGCAGCGTCGTGGGGTGCGAACGGATGAGCCGGTACATGATCGGCTGAGTGAACGAGGGTTCGTCGCCCTCGTTGTGACCGAAACGCCGATAGCAGAACATGTCGATGACCACCGGCTTGTGGAATTTCTGCCGGTATTCGGTCGCCACCTTGGCGCAGAATACGACGGCCTCCGGATCGTCGCCGTTGACGTGGAAGATCGGCGCCTCGACGAGCTTGGCGACGTCCGAGGGATAGGGCGAGGACCGCGAATACCGCGGATAGGTCGTGAATCCGATCTGGTTGTTGACGATGAAATGCAGGGTGCCGCCGGTGCGGTGGCCGCGCAGGCCCGAGAGGCCGAAACATTCGGCCACGACGCCTTGGCCGGCAAAGGCCGCGTCGCCATGGATCAGCAACGCCAACGCCTTCGTGCGCTCGATGTAGTCGCCGAGCTGATCCTGCTTGGCGCGCACTTTGCCGAGCACGACCGGGTCGACGATCTCGAGGTGGGACGGATTGGCGGTCAGCGACAAGTGGACGCTGTTGCCGTCGAATTCGCGGTCCGAAGACGCGCCGAGATGATATTTGACGTCCCCGGAGCCGTCGACCTGATCCGGCGAGTCCGACCCGCCCTTGAACTCGTGGAAGATGACGCGGTGCGGCTTGCCCATCACCTGGCTCAGCACGTTGAGCCGCCCGCGATGAGCCATGCCGAGCGCGATTTCGCGTAAGCCCAGCTGGCCGCCGCGCTTGATGATCTGCTCGAGCGCCGGAATCATGGCCTCGGCGCCGTCGAGCCCGAAGCGCTTGGCGCCGGTGTATTTTACGTCGAAGAAGTTCTCGAAACCCTCGGCCTCGACCAGCTTGCCGAGGATGGCGCGTTTGCCCTCCTTGGTGAACTGGATTTCCTTGTCCGGCCCTTCGACGCGCTCCTGAATCCAGGCTTTCTCGGCCGGGTCGGAGATGTGGACGAACTCGAAGCCGATCGTGCCGCAATAGGTGCGCCGCAGGATCGCCAGCATCTCGCGCACGGTCGCGAATTCGAGCCCGAGCACGTGATCGATGAAGATTTTGCGGTCGTAGTCGGATTCGTGGAAGCCGTAGGTCGAGGGATGCAGCTCTTCGTGATCCCTTTGCGGCTCGAGGCCGAGGGGGTCGAGATTGGCATGCAGATGGCCGCGCATGCGAAAGGCGCGGATCATCATCAGCGCGCGAACGGATTCGCGCGTTGCGCGGCGGATCGCGTCTTCGCTCGGCGGCGCCTGCGGCTCGGCGGCAAGCGCCTTGGCGCGCAGCTTTTCGGCGACCGCCTGTTCCGTCGCCGGCCAATCGCCGTCGAGCGCGTTGACGAGGTCGTTCTTCGGGGTCGCCGGCCAATGGGGCTTGCGCCACGAGGCTCCGCCCGCCGTCTTGACGACGCTCGCCGGATCGTCGCCGAGCGCGGCGAAAAAGTCGCGCCAGCCGGGTTCGACCGACAGCGGGTCGTTCTCGTATTTCGCCTGCAAGGCCTCGATATATGCGCTGTTGGCGCCATACAGAAACGAGGTTTGCAGCAGCGCCTGATTGATGTCCTGGCGTGTCATGGAGCGCGCTCCTACTTGCCGTTCAAAAGATCGACCAACGTCTTGCCGAGACGGGCGGGCGAAGGAGAAACGCGGACGCCCGCCGATTCCAGCGCCGCGATCTTGTCCTCGGCGCCGCCTTTGCCGCCGGCGATGATCGCCCCGGCGTGTCCCATGCGCCGTCCCTTGGGCGCGGTGCGGCCAGCGATAAATCCGACCACCGGCTTCGAACGTCCCTTCCTGGCTTCGTCCTTCAGCAGCTGCGCCGCGTCCTCCTCGGCCTGACCACCGATCTCGCCGATCATCACGATCGACTTGGTGTGGCGGTCGGCGAGGAACATTTCGAGCGCTTCGACGAACTCGAGGCCCGTGATCGGGTCGCCCCCGATGCCGACCGCGGTCGTCTGGCCGAGGCCCTCCCGCGTCGTCTGAAAAACGGCCTCATAGGTCAGAGTGCCGGAGCGGGAGACGACGCCGACGCTGCCGCGCAGGAAGATGTTGCCCGGCATGATGCCGATCTTGCACTCGCCCGCCGTCATGACGCCCGGACAATTGGGGCCCACCAGAATCGACTTCGAGCCCTGCAGCGCGCGCTTGACCCTGCTCATGTCGAGGACCGGAATGCCCTCGGTGATGCAAACGATCAGCGGCATCTCCGCGTCGATCGCCTCGCAGATCGCGTCCGCGGCGCCCGGCGGGGGCACGTAAATGACGCTGGCGTCGGCGCCCGTCTCCTCGCGCGCCTCGGCGACCGTATCGAAGACCGGCAGTCCCAGATGCAGCGAACCGCCCTTGCCCGGCGAGGTTCCTCCGACGAGCTTCGTGCCATACGCCATCGCCTGCTCGGAATGAAACGTGCCGTTCTTGCCGGTGAAGCCCTGGGTAATGACCTTGGTGTTTGCGTTGACGAGGATGGACATTTCGGACTTTCGGCCTTGACGGGCGTTGCGAACTCGAATGGGGTTGGACAGCGCGTCGCGCCGCGCCGGGCGTCAGGTCGCCCGATTCTTCTTCACCGCCGCGACGATCTTCTGCGCCGCATCGTCGAGATCGTCGGCCGAAATGACGTTCAGCCCGGACTCGCGAATGATCTTCTTGCCGAGGTCCACGTTCGTGCCCTCGAGGCGCACGACCAGCGGAACCTTGAGGCCGACCTCCTTCACCGCGGCGATGACGCCTTCGGCGATGACGTCGCAGCGCATGATGCCGCCGAAGATGTTGACCAGAATCCCTTTGACGTTCGGGTCGGCGGTAATGATCTTGAACGCGGCGGTGACCTTGTCCTTCGAGGCCCCGCCGCCGACGTCGAGGAAGTTCGCCGGGCTCTCGCCATAGAGTTTGATGATGTCCATGGTCGCCATGGCGAGGCCGGCGCCATTGACCATGCAGCCGATCGAGCCTTCGAGCGCGACATAGTTGAGATCGTGCTTGGAGGCCTCGATCTCCTTGGCGTCCTCCTCGCTTTCGTCGCGCAGGGCGACAATATCGGGATGGCGGTAGAGGGCGTTGTCGTCGAAGGAAACCTTGGCGTCGAGCACGCGCAGCTGGCCGTTCGTCATGACGATCAGCGGATTGATCTCCAGCATCGACATGTCCTTGGCGACGAAAGCCGTATAGAGCTTCGTGACCAGGCTCTCGATCTGCTTGGTCAGATCGCCGGTGAGTCCGAGCGCGCGCGCCGCGGCGCGGCCGTGGTGGGGCATGATTCCAGTCGCTGGATCGACCGAGAAGCTGTGAATCTTTTCCGGCGCGTCATGGGCGACGTCCTCGATGTTGACGCCGCCCTCGGTCGAGAGGACGAACGAAACCCGGCTCGTCCGCCGGTCGACCAGCGCCGAGAGATAGAGTTCCTTGTCGATATTCGCGCCGTCCTCGATATAGAGGCGGTTGACCTGCTTGCCGGCGGGGCCGGTCTGCACGGTCACGAGGGTCGCGCCCAGCATCTCCCCGGCGAACGCGCGCACGTCTTCAATCGAACGCGCGAGCCGCACGCCGCCCTTTTCGCCCGCGGCCGGCTCTTTGAATCGCCCTTTGCCGCGGCCGCCGGCGTGAATCTGGCTTTTGACCACCCACAGCGGCCCGCCGAGCTTCCTGGCGCCGTCGACCGCTTCGTCGGGCGTGAAGGCCGGATATCCGCCGGCGAGCGGAACGCCGAACGCGCGCAGCACCGCTTTGGCCTGATATTCATGAATGTTCATGCGACGACTACCCGGAAAGAAGCGAACGCCCGTCGATTCGCGGGCGTTTCAAACACCATCAGCCGGCGAGCGCGGGGTTGATCCCCTTGCAGGCTTCCATCAATGTGTGAACCGCGGCGACCGATTTGGCGAACATCGCTTTCTCGGTCTCGTCGAGGGCGATCTCGATCACGCGCTCGACGCCGCCGGCGCCGATCACCACCGGAACGCCGACGTAAGTATTCTTGACGCCGTACTGGCCGCTGAGATGGGCCGCGCATGGCAGCACCCGGCGCTGATCCTTCAGATACGACTCGGCCATCGCAATCGCAGAGGCGGCCGGCGCGTAAAAGGCCGAGCCGGTCTTGAGCAGATTGACGATCTCGCCGCCGCCCTTGCGGGTGCGCTCCACGATCGCGTCCAGCCTGGCTTGCGTCGTCCAGCCCATCTTGACCAGGTCCGGCAATGGAATGCCGGCGACCGTCGAGTACCGGACCGAGGGCACCATGTCGTCGCCGTGCCCGCCGAGCACGAAAGCGGTCACGTCCTCGACCGAGACTTTGAATTCCTCGGAGAGAAAATAGCGGAAGCGCGCCGAATCGAGGACGCCGGCCATGCCGACGACCTTGTTCGGCGGCAGGCCGCACGTCTTCTGCAGCGCCCACACCATCGCATCGAGCGGGTTGGTGATGCAGATGACGAAGGCGTTCGGGGCATGCGCCTTGAGGCCGGCGCCGACCGAAGCCATCACTTTCAGATTGATGCCGAGCAGGTCGTCGCGGCTCATGCCCGGCTTGCGCGGGACGCCGGCGGTGACGATGACGACGTCCGCGTCCGCGATCGCCGCGTAATCGCTCGCGCCGGTAAGGCGCGCATTGAATCCCTCGATCGGACCGGACTGGGCGAGGTCGAGCGCCTTACCCTGCGGAACGCCGTCGATGATGTCGAACAGCACGATGTCGCCCAGTTCCTTCAGCGCCGCCAAATGAGCCAGCGTGCCGCCGATCTGGCCGGCCCCGATCAATGCAATCTTCTTGCGCGCCATGGGATTTCTTCCGCTCTTACAAATCCGCAACAGGTCTACACATTGATCCGCCCATTACGTCAGGACGATGTCGCGCGGCGCTATGAGAGGCTCGGGCGCGTGCTATCATCCGATCGTCCAACGGGATCAAGCCGAACTTTAGGCGTGCGCCATCCAAAATCGTTCGTCCGCGGCGACCGGGACCAGGATTGTATTTAAACATCAATCGCTTAAATATCAACGCGACGTGCGGGGCGGCATGCGCGACGGGGATTTTTGCTGTTTCAGATATCATTTTTTGTAATTTGCAACATGCTGGCCGGCGGACGCCTAAGCGATAACGTTTGAGCCCATGTCCGCATTCCGGCGCCGTCGGTTCAATAGACCTGTCGGCCGAACAGGCTCGCCGTCAGGTCCACCAGCAGCAGGGCGCTCTTGCCGCGTTCGTCGAGGAACGGGTTGAGTTCGACGAGATCGAGCGACGGCTCCAGACCCAATTCGTACAAAAGCTCCATCACCAGATGCGCCTCGCGATAGGTCGCTCCGCCCGGAACCGCCGTCCCGACGCCCGGCGCGATCGCGGGGTCGAGGAAATCGACGTCGAGGCTGACGTGCAGGAGTCCTTCGCGCCGGCGAACGCGATCGATGATGCGTCGGATCGATACGGCGAAGCCATGTTCGTCGAGCGTGCGCATGTCGACGACGTCGACGCCGCGGGCGTGCAGCAGCAGGCGCTCATCGGTGTCGATCGACCGGATGCCGAACAGATGCAGCCGGCCGGGATCGAGCCATCCGTGCGGTTCGTCGCCGAACACCCCGTCAAGACCAGGTTCGCGGCACAGCATCGCCGCCGACATCCCATGCATGTTGCCCGAGGGCGAAGTGATCGGCGTGTTGTAGTCCGAGTGCGCGTCGAGCCACAGGACGAACAATTCGCGCTCCGCCTCGGCCGCGAATCGCGCGACGCCGCCGATCGAGCCCATCGCCAGACTATGGTCGCCGCCGAGCGCCAGCGGCAGTCGCCCCTCGCGCATGACGGCGTAGGTCTCCTTGGCGAGCAGGCGCGTCCAGGCCGAGATTTCGGCGAAATGGCGCGCGTTGCCGACCGGGGGCGGGGTTTGCGGCAGAGGTTGCGCGAGCGCGAGGTCGCCGCGATCCTCGACGTCATGGCCGAGCTCGGCGAGCGTTTGCGCAATGCCCGCCGTGCGCAGCATCGCCGGCCCCATCGCGCATCCGGGGACGCCCGCGCCCGCTTCGACCGGCACGCCGAGGATCGTGATTCCCCGGCGCGACGATCGCTCCTTTTCTCCGCCGAGACTCGGCTCGGCCGCGGCGCTCGCATGCAAGATCAGCCCCCCTTGTTGTTGTTCGGACGTCATCGACGCCGACCCGATTTTGACGCTTCCGCTCTCGGCGAAGCCTTGACATCCGTCCCCGCCTGCCCGATGGATGCCGGCATGACGCACGCGCCCCGCATCCGCCGGATTTGCATGATTCGCCGCTAGCTCCAAGCTGGCTGGTTCGCGTCTCTTTATTCCTGAAGCCATCGAGAAGCGATCATCCGGCCAATCCCGGACGGCGCCCTGTCGCGCCGCCGCCCAAAAGACGACGCCGACGAGACATTGCGATGACGCCCGCAGACCGCCCCTTCCATTCGCCCCCGCGCCCGCGCCCGGAAAGACGACGACGGTGACGCTTCGCCTTTACAACACGCTGACCCGCCGCAAGGAGGAATTCGCGCCGATCGACCGGAGCGCCGTCCGGCTCTATGTCTGCGGCCCGACGGTCTATGACGACGCCCATATCGGCAACGCGCGGCCGGTGATCGTGTTCGACGTGCTGTTCCGCCTGTTGCGTCATCTCTATGGCGCCGATCATGTGATCTATACCCGCAACATCACCGACGTCGAAGACAAGATCAACGCCCGCGCCGAGCGCGACTATCCGAACCTGCCGTTCAATGAGGCGATCGCCAAAGTGACCGAGGCGACCGAGCGGCAGTTCCACGAGGATGTGCGGGCGCTCGGCTGCCTCGACCCGACCCATGAGCCGCGCGCCACTCGATTCATCGACACGATGCGGGCCATGATCGAACGGCTCATCGCGCGCGGCGTCGCCTATGTCGCCGACGACCACGTGCTGTTTTCGCCGTCGGCGATGGATGCGCTGCCCGGCGCGCCGCGCTACGGCGCGCTGGCGCGCCGCTCCCTCGACGAGATGATCGCGGGCGCGCGCGTCGAGGTCGCGCCCTATAAGCGCGATCCGATGGATTTCGTGCTGTGGAAACCGTCCAGGCCGAACGAGCCGAGCTGGCCGAGCCCGGCCGGGATCCGGGCGCCGGGGCGCCCCGGCTGGCATATCGAATGCTCGGCGATGTCGATGGCGACGCTGCTCGAGCCGTTTGGCGGCGGGCTGACCTGCGACGACCCGGACCGCAACGTGTTCGACATTCACGGCGGCGGCATCGATCTCGTCTTTCCCCATCACGAGAACGAGATCGCGCAATCCTGCTGCGCCTTCGGCTCCAAGCGCATGGCCAATGTCTGGATGCACAACGGCTTCCTGCAGGTCGAGGGCGAGAAGATGTCGAAGAGCCTCGGCAATTTCGTCACCATCCGCGAACTTGCTGCAGACCGGGAAGTTCGGAAACAGCACATGGCCGGGAGATGTTTGCGGCTGGCGATGCTGCGCACGCACTATCGTCAGCCGATCGACTGGACCGTGAAGGCAGCTGCGAACGAGCGCATGACAGACCTCGATGAGTGGTACGAGTGCGTTGTCCAGCAGTTCGACGTTGAGGTGGACTTTGAGCGAGCCGGAGGCCAAGTCGACCTGCGGTCTCTTGGATGCCTGCGTGACGATCTGAATACGCCTCGGCGCGCACATCTCCGGGATTTGCTTACGCGCGCTCGAGCAGGCGAAACCGGCGCGGCTAGCGTCGCGTCCGCTGGTTCCTTGGTTTCAGGCGATTGGACAAGCCCGGATATTTCACGAGGGATTTAGCGGGATTCTTCTGGATCTGGCCGCATCGAACGCAAGGCTCACGAACACGTAGGACGTCTGAAGCTTCGCGCCGCCGTCGCAACGGTTCGCCTGGTTCCGACGAATGCGCGGCAAATCGAGCGTGACGGATCTCGCGCCGATGTTCAGTCCCGAGAGGCGACGGAACGTACTCGGCAACGACCCGCTGCGACATCGAAGCAAATCGACGACCTCGGATCGCAGCGTCGCAAGGCGCGCTCGCGCCGCAAAGGACTTGGCCGAGTCCGACCGTCTGCGCGACGAGCTCGCCGCGCTCGGCGTCGCCGTCAAGGACAACAAGGACGGCACGACAACCTGGGAGCCCAAACGATGAGCGCCGTCGCATTGCGCCCCTATGTCGCCGCCGACCTTAAGCGTTGCGCGGAGATTTTTCGCGCCAGCATCGAGGAGCTCGCGGCCGAGGACTACAGCGCCGACCAGCGCGAAGCCTGGGCCTCGACCGCCGACGACGAGGACGCGTTCGGCGACCGGCTGGCCGGCGAACTCACGCTGATCGCGGTGATCGACGGCGCGGTCGCCGGCTTCGGCGGCCTGAAGGGCGGCGAGGAAATCGACATGCTCTATGTCGATCCCGAATTCGCCCGCCGCGGCGCCGGCGGCGCGATCGTCGACGCGCTGACCAAGCTCGCCCGGGCGCGCGGCGCCAAGCGTCTGACCGCCGAAGCGAGCGAAGTCGCGCGGCCGCTGTTCGAGCGCCAGGGCTTCACCGCGCAGAAGCGCAATCTGGTGCGCGTCGGCGACGAATGGCTCGCCAACACCACCATGACCAAGGCGCTCGACGCCGCCCCGACGACCAAAGTTTGATGACCATGACCCCCATGTCCCGCGAACGGCTCTATCTCTTCGACACCACGTTGCGCGACGGCGCGCTGACCACCGGCGTCGATTTCTCGCTCGACGACAAGCGTCACGTCGCCGCGATGCTCGACCGGCTCGGCGTCGACTATGTCGAGGGCGGCTATCCCGGCGCCAATCCGCTCGACACCGAATTCTTCAGGCGCAAGCCGACGAAACGCGCGCGCTTTTGCGCCTTCGGCATGACCAAGCGGCCCGGCCGCTCGGCCGGCAACGATCCGGGGCTGGCGGGGCTCCTGGCCTCCGATTCGGACGCGATCGTGTTCGTCGCCAAATCCTGGGACTATCACGTCCATGTCGCGCTCGGCTGCACGCTCGAGGAAAACCTCGACAGCATCGCCGAGAGCGTGAAGGCGGCGGTCGCCTCGGGCCGCGAGGCGATGGTCGATTGCGAGCATTTCTTCGACGGCTACAAGGCCAATCCGAAATATGCGCTCGCCTGCGCCGCCGCGGCGATCGACGCCGGCGCGCGCTGGGCGGTGTTGTGCGACACCAACGGCGGCTCGCTTCCCGACGAAGTCGAGCGCATCGTCGCCGAGGTCGCGCGCGCCATTCCCGGCGATCGGCTGGGCATCCACGCCCACAACGACACCGGCAACGCGGTCGCCAATTCGCTTGCCGCCATCCGCGCCGGCGCGCGACAGGTGCAAGGCGCGCTGAACGGCCTCGGCGAGCGCTGCGGCAACGCCAATCTGGTCACGCTCATCCCGACGCTGGCGCTGAAACCCGAGCTCGCCGAGCGCTTCGAGACCGGCGTCACTCCAGAGGCGCTCAGGCAGATCACCGGCGTCTCGCGCGCGTTCGACGAGCTGCTCAACCGCGCGCCCAATCGCCACGCGCCCTATGTCGGCGCCTCGGCCTTCGCCACCAAGGCCGGCATCCACGCCTCGGCTCTGGCGAAAGACCCGCGCACTTACGAGCACGTGGCGCCGGAGAGCGTCGGCAACCAGCGCGCCATTCTCATCTCCGATCAGGCCGGACGTTCGAATCTTCTCTCCGAGCTCAATCGTCTCGGCGTCGAAGCCAGGCCGGACGATCCGCGCCTGCAGCGGCTCCTCGACACGGTCAAGGAGCGCGAGGCGCAGGGCTATTCCTACGAGGCCGCCGACGCCTCGTTCGAGCTTTTGGCGCGCAGCGTCCTCGGCGGCGTGCCGGAGTTCTTCGCCGTCGAGAGCTTTCATGTCGGCGTCGAGCGCAAGCTGGTCGCGCCCGGCGTCACCTATTCGGCCTCGCAGGCGGTGGTCAAAATCCGCATCGGCGAGGAACGGCTGATCTCGGCCGCCGAGGGCAACGGCCCCGTCAACGCCCTCGATCTCGCGCTGCGCAAGGACCTCGGCGTCTACCAGAGGCACATCGAGGACCTCGAGCTGCGCGACTACCGCGTGCGCGTGTTCCAGGGCGGCACCGACGCGGTGACCCGCGTGCTGATCGAATTCGGCGACAAAAGCGGCGACACCTGGTCGACGGTCGGGGTGTCCGGCAACATCATCGACGCCTCGTTCCAGGCGCTGGTCGACGCGATCGCCTACCGGCTGCTGAAGGCCGGCGTGGCGGCGCAATGAGAAGGCGTCGTCCGTCCCTTCGCAACAAAGCCTTGCTGAAAACCAGAATTCTTGGTAAGATAGAATAGACAAATGTAGACTGTAAGAATGCCTTCAAAAAGGGATGGCGCTGGACTTACGGGGCCCCGCTTGCGCGCCTGAGACCGGTCGGCTCGGCGCTGCGGGTCGGCCCTGAATGGCGCCGCAAGCCTTTGAAACAATGGAATCCGAGGCCGAAAGTGGCGGCCGTCGCCTGGATGGCTTTGCCTTGCTCGCAATGACGATCGGGCTGCGGATCGACGGCAAAGCGGTCTACAGCTCGTCTCGCAGCCGCCTGCCGCGCTCCTGACGATAGAACGGCCGCCGCCGGCGTTTGTCGAGGCCGCCTTCGAGCGCCCGCGCGAGGTCGTCGAGCGCGTGCCGGGTGATTTCGGGAAGATCGAGTTCGCGCGCCTGGTCCAGCGGCGTCCAGACCAGTTCGACCAGTTCCGCTTGCGGATGAACGACGCCCTCGACGCGCTTGACGATGAGGCGCGCGTCGACGATGAGAAAACGCGCGTCGAAGCGCCTCGGGCGCCCCGGAGGCGTGATCGCGCGGGCGAGGAAGTCGATCGCGTCGAGCGCCGGATAGACGCCGGTCGCCGCGAACCGGGTCCAGGCGCCGGGCGGCGGATTGTGCGGCGCGCCGTAGTCGCTGACGCCGATGGCCAGGCCCGTTTCCTCGAAGGTCTCGCGGATCGCCGCCAGCGCGATCGACCGTGCGAAACCCGGCGAGGGACGGCGCACGCGGGCGTTGAGCTTTTCCTCGACGTTCGGATCGAGCGCGCCGGCGGCGCTCATCCGCCGGTCCTCGGCCTCGATCCGGCCGCCGGGGAAGACGAATTTTCCCGGCATGAACGTGTGCCCGTGGTGGCGCTTGCCCATCAGCACCCGCGTTGCGCGCCCGGCGCCTTCCACGACGATGAGCGTCGCCGCGTCGCGCGGGCGCGGCGTCCGAGCGCGTCGTTCGGTCCCATTCATGCTCAGTCGCCTCCGGCCCCGAAGCCATGCAGGCACATCGCCCATTGCTGGCCAACGACCGCGCCCTTGGCGCGCGGCAGGATGAGGAGGCTCATGACGATGGTCGCCGTCAGCCAGAACAGAGCGTCGAGGACAAGCGACGAATGCGGCCATTGCTCCTCGGAGAACAGGACGCCGCCGCCGACCACATGGCCGACGATCAGCATCGTCAGATAGGCCGGCGCGTCGTCGGCGCGGTGATGGCTGAGGTCCTCGCCGCATATTTGGCAGGACGTGACGACCTTGAGATAGCCGCGGAACAGGCGGCCCCTGCCGCAGGCCGGACAGCGTCCCATAAAGCCGCGACGGATCGCCTCCCCGAGCGGGCGCTCGCCCCTCGGCATCGGAAAGTCCCGGAAACGGGACATGTCGTTCATCGGCGTATGCCTTTGCGGCTTTCTTTGCGCTTGGGCGCGTCGGCGCGCGCGCGCGTCTCCTTGCGACCCGGCCGCTCGCGCGATCCGCCGCCGGCGACGATCTCGAAACGCAATGCGCCTGCGAACGGCGCCGCCTCGACGAGACGCGCCTCGACCGCATCGCCCAGGCGGAAGGTCCGGCGCGTTCGGGTCCCCACGAGCGCGCGAGACTTCTCCTCGAAACGGAAGTAGTCGTCGCCGAGCGTCGCGGCGGGCACGAATCCGTCAGCGCCATTCTCGACCAGCTTCACGAACAGGCCGACCCGGGTGACGCCGGCAATGCGCGCCGGAAACACGGCGCCGACGCGGTCGGCCAGATGCGTAGCCACGAGGCGGTCGACCGTCTCACGCTCCGCCGCCATCGCGCGCCGCTCCGCCGCCGAGATATGTTCGGCGACCTGCGCCAGCTCGCCGCCGCGCATGTCGCCGAGGCCGCCTTCGCCAAGGTTCAGCGCGCGAATCAGCGCGCGATGGACGATGAGATCGGCGTACCGGCGGATCGGCGAGGTGAAATGCGCGTAGCGGCGCAAATTGAGCCCGAAATGGCCGTAGTTCTCGTGGCTGTATTCGGCCTGCGCCTGCGCGCGCAACACGACCTCGTTAACCAGCGCCTCGACCGCCTGCCCGCGCACCCGGCCCAAGACGTCGTTGAAATGGGAAGGGCGAACCCGCTCGCCCTTGGCGAGCTTGACGCCGATGCTCGCCAGGAATTCGACGAGGTCGTTGAGCTTCTCGACGCTCGGCGCGTCATGAGCGCGATAGAGCAAGGGCGAATGGGCGGACTCCAGAGTTTCGGCCGCGGCGACATTGGCCAGGATCATGAACTCCTCGATCAGGCGATGCGCCTCCAGCCGCTCGGGCCAGCGCACGTCGATCAGCCGTCCCTGCTTGTCGAGCACCAGCTTGCGTTCGGGCAGGTCGAGATCGAGCGGGTCACGGCGCCCGCGCTCGAGTTTGATCGCGGCGTGGGCGGCGTACAGCGGCTTCAGCACGCTTTCGACGAGCGGCGCCGTCGCCTCGTCCGGCGTTCCGTCGATGGCGCGCTGCGCCTGTTCGTAGGCGAGCCCGGCGACGGAACGCATCATGATGCGGTGGAACGTATGCGCGTGCTTGCGCCCGTCGGCGCCCAGGACCATGCGAACGGCGAGCGCCGGACGGTCTTCCATCGCGCGCAGCGAGCAGAGATCGTTCGAGATGCGCTCGGGCAGCATCGGCACGACCCGGTCGGGGAAATAGACCGAATTGCCGCGCTCCAGAGCCTCGCGGTCGAGCGCCGCGCCGGGTCGGACATAGGCCGCCACATCGGCGATGGCGACGGTGAGGATGAAGCCGCCGGCATTCGCCGGGTCGGGATCGGGCGCCGCATGGACGGCGTCGTCGTGATCCTTGGCGTCGGGAGGATCGATCGTGACCAGCGGCAGCTTGCGCCAGTCCTCGCGCGGCGGCGCCAGACGGGCTGGACGGGCCGCCTCGGCCTCGGCCAGCGCGGCGGCCGAAAAGACATGGGGAATGTGATGCGCGGCCAGAGCGATGAGGCTCACCGCGCGCTCGGACTTGACCGAACCGAGCGACTCGACGATGCGCGCGGCAGGGGCTCCGAGGCGCCCCGCCTCGCGCAAGGGCTCGATGGCGACGAGATCGCCGTCCTCGGCTTCGCCCGCCATGCCGATCGGCACCAAATATTCTCGCCCGGCGGACCGCTTCTCAACCGGCAACGCGCGGCCGCCGCCGTGATCCGACTGGCGGAAGACGGCATACAGGCGCGGCCTCATCCTGTCGAGAATCTTGATCACACGGCCCGAATAGGCAGGCTCCTTCGGACCGGCGTCGGGATCGAATTCGACGCGCATCAGCACCCGCGCGCCCATTCCCGGGGCTGGCGCACTTTCGCGACGGCCGCGCGACCTGCGCACCACAATGCGCGGCGGCGGCCCGTCTTCGCTCCATTCGGCAGGGCTGGCGATCAGCTCGCCGTCGCGGTCCCGCTCGGCGATATCGGCGACGACGATCGACGGCAGGCGCCCACGAGCGTGCAGCGCCTTGCGCCCGCGCGCGATCACACCGTCGGCCTGTAGCTCCTTGACCAGCAGCTTCAGCTCAGTCTTCCCGTCGCCCCTCACGCCGAAAGCGCGGGCGATGTCGCGCTTGGTGACGCGCGCTGTCGCCCCGCCAATGAAGGCGATGAGTTCCTCGCGCGAGGGAAGGGAACTCGCGCGACGCTGACTTTCGGCCGCGGAAGGGACGGCGCGTTTGGCGACAGGGCGTTTGGGCACAGGATCGGGCTCGCATCGACCGCCTATAGCTAATCGGCGACGGCTCCGGATACAAGCGAACGACTCTCTAAGGCTGCCTGTTCTGCTCGAAATTGAAGCTCGCGCTATCGTAGCCGCGGTCGCCGCCCTCGCGGGTTGTGCTAGCGCCCGCCCGTTTTCTCGATCCGCAGCAGAGTGAACAGTTTCATCGGCGCGAGTTCGCTCCGCTCAACCACGCGCGCGTCGCCGCGCGACGCGATCCAATCGCCGATGGCGGCAGTACGGGAAGTTGGGATGCCAGCCGAGCCAGGCGGCGCCTTTCTCCATTCGACGTTCAATCGTCGCGCGCAGACCCCCAGGGGCGGCGAAATGATTCATGACGATCAGACTGCCGCCCGGCCGCAACACCCGCCACGCCTCGTCGAGAGCGTCTTGCGGGTGGGGCACGACGCTCATCACATAGGGCGCGAGAGCGACGTCGAACGCGGCGTCGGGAAATTCGAGCGCGACGGCGTCCATGATATGCAGGCCCTTGACCTGCGCCAGCCGTTTGCGTTCGACGCGTGCGCGCGCCGCGCGCAGCATCGGCGCGCTGATGTCGATACCCGTCACCAGCACATTTCCCGGCAGCAATGGCAATTCGAGCCCGGTCCCCACCCCAATGACCAGAACCTCTCCGCCCGGCCCTGCGGCCAGCGCCGCGGCGCGCGCGGCCGCCGCCCGACCCTGATGGAACGGAAGATCGAAAACGAGGTCATAGACGGGCGCCCAACGGCCGTAAGCCGCCTGGGCCGAATGCCCCGCGCGACTCTGCATGGCGTGGATGGGATTCATCGACGGGGGCCCTTCCTGCCGCATGCGCGGCAAAGGCGTGAACGTTTGATTGTCATTCGCCAATATTTTGGACCGAAGTCACCATACCACGAACTCGGTCCGGAGTCGCGCCCGCTCCCAAGGGCCCTGCGGCCCTTTGTAGTTCCCGCTCCGACGTTCCACCCATCAGATGGTCGGCGCACCGACGAGTTTTTGCCTCGTAAGCCAAGACGATAGGTTTTGTCTTCGCTCAAGTTTAGTCTATCCTGGTCAAAATGTCAGTTGCAAACCCACGAGCCAAGTCATGATCGACCATATCGGCGTCGCGGTCGCCGACATGGAGCGTGCGAGGGCGTTCTACCAGAGCGCGCTGAATCCGCTCGGGATCGCCGTCGTCATGGAAGTCACGGCAGAAGACACAGGCGGCGAGGCGCATACCGGCTTCGGCGCCGAGGGCAAACCGTTCTTCTGGATCGGTACAGGCGCCAATCCCAAAGGCGGCGCGCATGTGGCGTTTGTCGCGGGCACGCACGCCGAAGTCGACGCCTTCCATAGGGCGGCGATCGCCGCTGGCGGCCGCGACAACGGTCCACCGGGTTTGCGGCCTCAATATCACCAGAACTACTACGCCGCCTTCGTGTTCGATCCCGACGGCAATAACATCGAGGCAGTCTGTCATTCCGCCGCCGTGTGATGGCTGAGGAAGAGCGCGTGCTGTTCGTCGGACTGCGCCCCGCGCCTCACCGGGCTCGCGTCCAGTTGAACGACTTGCAGATCAGGCCGCCGAGCACGCAGCCGGCGGTGACGAGATGATCGCCGGACAACGTCATTTTGCCGGCGTAGGTTTTGCCGTCATCCGGATTGAACGCCGTGCCGGCCCAAGCGTTGTCGCCGTTCGGCGTCATGTCGAAGAACACCTGTTGCCCGAGCTTGGCGGGGCCTTTTGGGTCGCGCAGCCACGCGATCGAGCCGCAGACCGCCTCGCCGCCACAACTGACAAAGCGCACTTTCGTCTTGCCGTCGTCTCGCGCCCACTCGCCCTTCACGTCACCAGCCGCGGCCGCCGAGGCCGTTGCGGTCAGAATCGCGGCACTCAGGACCAGCGCCGGCGACATCTTCCCCTCCTCCGAGAAATGAAACTCCAAGATTTGCCCATTAGGAGCCTGACGATGATTGCCGTCAAGGCGATGCGCTACCGGTTCGCTTGCGCCCACATCGGCCGAAACCCGCCCGCGAGCGCGGCGATCGTCGAGGGCGGCGTCAGAACGTCGACCAAGGCGGCCGGCTCGAGCGCCAAAGGCGCGCCATATCCGCTGAAACTCCAAGGCGCAAGCGACCCGCCGCGCACCGCATATGGCCGCGCGCGCCGCGCGATCATCGCGCCATCGGGCAGGTCGCCGAGCCGCGCCTGCCACAAGCGTTTGTGGCCGTCCTTGACGCGCTCGATGTGCAGAACCTCGTCGATGCCGTCTGCGCCGAGGTTCGGCCCCAGCGGAAAGGCCGAAAGGAACGCCTTCGCGGCCTCGCGCCGGCACTCGAAACACGGACGGTGTCCAGCGGCGAGGGCCGTCGGCTCGTCCAGAAAGAAAAGTTCGGTGTAACCGGCGGCCCAGACGCTTCGCCGCCGGCCCTTGAAAGCGCGGGTACAGACGATCCAGCGCTTCGAGGTCCAGCGCCGCCCGCCCAGAGATTGGTCGTCGCGATGGAGCCTGCCGCCGCGGTTTCCCATCAGCCCGCCGCGATCGGCGACGGCGTGAAACTCACCGAACGGATCCACGCGATTTTGCAGCGGTCGGCGGCCTCCAACCATTTTCGGCCCTAAGTCGAGTGGCGTGGCACTTCGTGGTCGGTCGGTTCACGGTCGGAACTGGACAGCCAAACGCTCGAGTCTCAGCTACGGCGCTCGAACAGCGGCCAAATCGCGAAAATTGCGACCAGGACCCGCCGTCGAATTCGCCCGAAGCCCGGATCTATTCGTTCGAATGGGCTCACTGCGCCATCGCTCGCGATGGTTGGACGCTCGCTTGCGCGTCGCCGACCGCGTCGACGCTGTAGACATCGTCGCGGAAATTCGCCGGGCCGTCGTCGTTCGACCAGCCGGTAAGATAGACCCATATCACCGGAACGGCTTTCGCAAGCCTGATGTCCTCACGCAAACCTTCCTTAACCTTGGCTTCCAGCGCAGCCTTGTCCCAGACGCCGTTCGGACCGCCGCTCGTTCCCTGCAAAAGCCACTCGGCGTAATCAAAGACTCCCTGCACGCGCACGCAGCCATGGCTCAGGAACCGATAATCCGCGCCGAACAGCCGCTTTGAGGGGGTGTCGTGCATGTAGACGGCGAGCTTGTTGGGCATGCCGATGCGAATCGAACCCAGCGAATTGTTCACGCCCGAATCTTGCCTCAACGTATAATCGGCCGCCCGTTCGGTGCTCCAATTGACCGCCTTCGGATCAATTTCCTTGCCCGAACCGTCCAGAATGCGGATCTTGGCGCGCGTCAGATATCCGGGATCACGCTGCATTCTGGGAATGATTTCTTTCTTGATGATCGAACTCGGGACCGTCCAGGTCGGATTGATGTTGATGACCTGAATTTGCGCCGCGATTTCGGGCGACGGATGTCCGGGATCGCCGACGATTGCGACATAGCGGTGCACGACGCGGTCGTTCTCGACCGCTTCTACCGTTGTCGAAGGTAAATTGACGACCACGTAACGGTCGCCGAACGGGAAATTGATTCCGGCCAGACGATCGGCGCTCGAAGCGAGTTGTTTGAACCGCACCCTCGCCGAAACATTGATCGCCTTCAGGGTCGCTCCGGCCACGACCCCGGTCTGGCGCAATCCCATATGCGACTGGAAGCGCTTCACGGCGGCGGTGAGCGCGGCGTCCCATGCCTCGCCATTGGCCCCGCTCGGGTCGAGATAGCCCTCAATCGACAAACGCTTGCGCAACTGCGCGACCGCCGAACCATTCGCACCCGGCCGAAGAGCGATGATGTTGGTCGGCCAGCCCCCGGCATCGACGATCGCCCCATAGCGTTCCGACGCCTTTGCGGTAGCGAAGAAGGTGTTGCTTTGTAAGGTCGGCCGCGGATCGTCCGACAATGCGGACTCACGCGGCGGCGGCGGGGCCGCCTTTTTCGGCTTGAGCGCGGCTGGCGTCCGGACCGGGGCGGGGCCGCCGGCGGTCGCGGAATTGTCAGCCGGCGGAGCGCCCCCGATCGTCGGTGGAGTGGCGGCTGTGGGGGATGGGAGCGCCGGCGTCAACGCGGCGGGGGCGGCCGGGACCGTGGCGGGCGATGGCGATGCGAAAACAGGCTTCTGGGCGGCGGGAACCGGCGGGGCCATGCCCTTCGACGAAAGCGGCGCGTTGGACGCGTCATCGGCGGCGGGCGCCGAGCCCGGCATGAACGGTTGCGGCGGCGTCTGCGCCAGCGCGCCCGATGCTATCAGGAGCAGACCGGCTGACGCCCGTTTAAGTACATCGCGAAACCGCATGAGACCAATCCACACGCGCCGACGCACCAACAACCGAGGCGCGCGCGGCTATTCCTTATTAAGCGTGTGTTGGTTACTAAATTCGCACCGCGGCTTTCTTGCGGCGGAGGGACGTCGCGGGGGCGTCACAATCGATACGCCGAATCTCGCGCGTCGAAGCGGTCGCGGCGATGGAGTTATTGTTCCCGGCACGCTGCTCCGCAGCGGATGGCGTGGTTACGAATGACAAAGTTCGCGCCGACGGCTGGCTCAGACTCCGGCGACGATGACATGGAGCCGCCGCGGCCCGTGGGCCCCGAGCAGCAGCGTCTGTTCAATATCGGCCGAGCGAGACGGGCCGGTGATGAAGTTGAGCGTGCGCGGCGCGGTCCCTTTGCCGTAGGTTGCGCGCAGCTTGACGAACACGCTTTCAAAGTCGGCCACGATCTCGTCGCGCCGCAGCACGACGATATGATTGTCGGGGAGGAAGTTGAGTGTCGTCGGATTGTCCGCGCCCGAGACAAGGACGAGCGTCCCGGTCTCGGCGATTCCCGCGAAAGCAATCGAGACGGCGTTGAGATCGGCGCCGTCGGACGGGCCATGCAGAATCTCGAGCGGCGTCGCGCCCCACGGCATCGCTGCCAGCCGCTCGTCGGCGCCCATGCGCAGGTTGGCGGGGCAATTGTTGTCGCGCAGGAAACGCGCGGCCTCCTCGGGAACCTCGGCCAGTGTCGCGGCCTGGGCGAGACTCGCTTGCGCGCGCGCGGCTTCGGCCTTGAACATCGCGACCCGGGTCTCGATGTCCCCGTGTCCGCGGCGCGGCACGACTCCCGGAGGCGTCAGAGCGAGGCGTGTCTCGACGTCGAGTTTGCGCGGGGCCTCTGCGCCTGTAACGCCAAGCGAGCGCCGGATATTGGCGAGAATCGCCTCGCGCGCGCTCAATTGACGGCTCCGCTCTTGGCGCGCCACTGGCTTTGGAACGTCGCGCCCTGCGGCGCTGAGAGATCGCGATACCGCGTCCAGCCGCCCGCCAGAGGCGCCCAGGAGAACCGGCCCTTGCCACGGCCGGCGACATGCATCGCTCGGGCCGCGAGATCGGTGGCAAGGCGATAGAGCGTCGGCCGGCGCGCGAAGAACGCCCACAAGCCGAGGCCGTAGCGCAGTGGCGCGGGCGACAGGCGCCGTTCGAATTCGCGCTCGCGCCAATGGCGCATCATTTTGGGCAGGGGAATGCGCACCGGGCAGACCGCTTCGCAGCGCCCGCAGAAGGTCGACGCATTCGGCAATTGCCCACCCTCGGCGACGCCGATCAGGGACGGCGTCAACACCGCGCCCATCGGTCCGGGATAGACCCATCCGTAGGCATGCCCGCCGACCGCCTGATAGACCGGACAATGGTTCATGCACGCGCCGCAACGAATGCAGCGCAACATGTCCTCGAATTCGCCGCCCAGCATTGACGAGCGGCCATTGTCGAGCAGTACGACGTGATAGGCGATCGGGCCGTCGGGGTCGTCCGGGCGGCGGGGGCCGGTCGATAGCGTCGTGTAGACTGTCGCGTCCTGGCCGGTCGCCGAGCGTGACAACACGCGCAGCAATTGGGCGGCGTCCTCGAGCGTCGGGACGATCTTTTCAATCGAGGCGATGACAATATGCGTCTTGGGAAGGATCTGCGTCAGATCGCCGTTGCCTTCGTTTGTCACGATGATCGACGTGCCCGTTTCGGCAATGAGGAAATTCGCCCCGGTTATGCCAACATCGGCGGCCAAGAACTTGGCGCGCAGCACGCTGCGAGCCTCGGCGAGCAATTCCTCGGGCCTGGAGAGATCGCGATCGGGAGGCAGGTCGCGATGGGCCTTGCGAAAGTCCTGCTCGATGTCCTGCTTCGTGAGATGGATTGCCGGCGCGATGATGTGCGATGGCGCTTCGCCCCGCAGCTGGATGATGTACTCGCCGAGGTCCGTCTCGACCGCCTCGATACCCGCCGCTTCCAAGGCGTGATTGAGCCCGATCTCTTCGGCGATCATCGACTTGCCCTTGGTCGCGATTTTTGCGCCGAGCGACTTGCAGAGGTCGACGATGATTTTGCAGGCTTCTTGCCCATCCTGCGCGTAGTGCGCCTGACCGCCGCTCTCGCTGACTTTGCGCTCGTAGGCGTCGAGATAGAGGTCGAGATGGGCGAGCGTATGGTCCTTGATCGCGCGGGCGCTGTCGCGCAGGGCGTCGAATTCCGGCAGCCGCTCGGCGGCGGCGGCGCGACGCTGGACGAAATTGCGTGCATGGCCGAGCGCGCCCTGGAGGCGCGAGTCAGCCAGCGCCTCGTGGGCATTGCTCTTGAATTGCGAGGAGGTCGCGATCGAAGTCATCGGCCCGGCCCTCGTTGGCTCTCGCCGATGGCCGGGCCGTCCGCCATGTCGGCCAGGACTTCGGCGACATGCCGCGCCTTGACCGCCGATCCTTCGCGCTGAAGCTTCCCGACCATGTTCATGAGGCAGCCGAGATCTCCGGCGAGCAGGGTATCGACATTCGCTCTGCGAATGTCCACGGCCTTGCGCGTGACGATGGCGTTGGAGAGCTCGCCGTATTTGGTCGCGAATAAGCCGCCGAATCCGCAGCAAGTCTCGGCTTCGTCGAGTTCGACGAGTTGCAGGCCCTCGACGCTGGCCAGCAGCCGCCGAGGCTGCGTCTTGACGCCGAGTTCGCGCAAGCCGGCGCAGGAATCGTGATATGCGACCGTCCCGTCGTAGCGCGCCGCGACCGATTCGACGCCGAGCACGTCGACGAGGAAGCTGACCAGTTCATGCGACTTTTCGGCGAAGCGCTCGGCCTTTGCCGACAGGTCGGGTTCGCCGGCGAAAAGATCGGGATAATGCCTGGCGAGCATGCCGCCGCAGGAGCCGCTAGGCGCGACGACATAGTCGCAATCCTCGAAGGCGTCGATCGCCTGAAGCGCGAGCTTCTTGGCAGTCATCCGATCGCCGGAATTATACGCTGGCTGGCCGCAGCAGGTCTGGCTCGGCACGATCACCCTGCATCCGGCGTCCTCCAGAAGCTTCACCGCGGCCAAGCCGACGCTCGGGCGCATGATGTCGACGAGACACGTGACAAAAAGCCCGATGCGAAGCTGAGATTTTGGCGCTGGCGCTCCGGCAGCCTCGGTCTCGTCCATGGTGTTTTACCGAATCCCCGTCAAGCCGCTGGCCGCCCTTGTCGCCTCGCCCGCGGCTTCATAAGCTTGCATTATGGCCACGGACATCGCAACCCGCGTCTATAATCACACGTTTCGCATCGACCCGGCGGTTCGTACGCTGCTCGATACGGACTTTTACAAGCTTTTGATGCTCCAGATGATCTGGAAAATGCATCGCGAACGGCAGGTGACCTTCCAGCTCGTCAATCGAACCCCCGAAGTTCGGCTCGCTGACATCGTCGAAGAGCGCGAACTGACCGACCAGCTCGATTACGCACGCACGTTGCGACTCGCCAAGAACGAATTGATCTGGCTGGCGGGCAACACGTTCTATGGAACCCGGCATATCTTCGAGCCGAAGTTCATGGAGTGGCTCAGCACATTCCAGCTTCCCGAATACGAACTGACGCGGCGCGATGGGCAATATGAGCTTCGTTTCGCCGGGCCTTGGACGGGCACGACGATGTGGGAGATCCCGGCGCTCGCCATCATCAACGAGCTCAGGGCGCGCGCGGCGATGCGCGGCATGAGCCGATTCGACCTCGACGTGCTCTACGCGCGGGCCAAAGCCAAGCTGTGGTCCAAGGTCGAGCGTCTGCGCATACTCGAGCGCGACGGGCCATTGAAGATTTCCGATTTCGGGACCCGCCGTCGCCACGGCTTTCTTTGGCAGCAATGGTGCGTGGAGGCGATGCAGGAGGGCCTTGGCGACAGCTTCATCGGCACTTCCAATGTCAAACACGCCATGGACACGGGCCTCGAGGCGATTGGAACCAACGCGCACGAACTGCCCATGGTCTATGCGGCGGTCGCCAAGGACGAGGAAGAGCTGCGCGAGGCGCCTTACAATGTCCTTAAGGACTGGGCGCGGATGTATGGCGGCAATCTGCTGGTTGTTCTGCCGGACTGCTTCGGGTCGACTTCATTCCTTAAAAATGCTCCCGACTGGGTGGCCGACTGGAAGGGCGCGCGGCCCGATTCCAAGCTCCCCATTTGCGGCGCGCGCGAACTCATCGAATGGTGGAGGGAAAGAGGCCGCGATCCGAGCGAAAAACTGGTCGTGTTGTCAGACGCGATGGACATTGATTCGATCGAGGAGTCGGTACGGGCGTTACGAGGACAGGTCAATCTTTCGATCGGCTGGGGAACAAATCTGACGAACGACTTCATCGGCTGCTCGCCCGCGGACGCGGACGGACAGCTCAAGGCGATCTCCCTGGTCTGCAAGGTCGCGGAGGCTGATGGGCGTCCGGCGGTCAAACTTTCCGACAATCCCAATAAAGCGCTCGGACCACCTGACGAGGTCGAGCGCTATCGGCGTATTTTCGGCGTGGCAGGGATGTCGAAACAGCCCGTCACAGTTTGAGTCGCGGCGAAAGGCGCCATTCGGACGGCGCAGGGGAGGCGCAAGCTCGGTCGTTTCGCGCGCTGCCCACACTCAGTCGTTTCGTGCTGCGTGTCGCCGCTTATTGGTGTAGAATTTGATTTATCAGTCTGGCCCCAACGTCTCAATCCTGTCGCCGACGGCGGGGCCGCCCAATCTCCGGAGGGCGCCGTGTCGCTAATCGCTTTTCCACGCCTCGACGAAAAGATTCTGGCGCGTCGCGAGTCGATTCTCGAGGGGCTCGCGGCGATCCTGCCGCCCGACTGCCTGATATCCGACGAATCGGGCCGGCGCGCTTTCGAGACGGACGCGCTGACAGCCTATCGGCGCCTGCCGCTCGCCGTGGCGCTGCCGCGCTCGACCGAAGAGGTCGCGCGCGTCATGCGCTTCTGTCGAGATCAGAAGATCAACGTCGTGCCGCGCGGCGCCGGCACGTCGCTGTCTGGCGGCGCAATACCGCAGGAAGACGCAATCGTCGTCGCGCTGACCAAGATGAGCCACATCCTCGAGGTCAACCTCTGCGACCGTTTCGCGCGCGTCGAGGCGGGCGTGACAAATCTCGCGATCTCCGAGGCCGTCGGGGCCGAGGGCTATTTCTATGCGCCCGATCCCTCGTCGCAGCTCGCCTGCACCATCGGCGGCAACGTCGCGATGAATTCCGGCGGCGCACATTGCCTTAAATACGGCGTCACGACGAACAATCTTCTTGGAGTCCGATTCGTCACCTTCGACGGCGAGATTCTCGAAATCGGCGGTCCGGCGATGGACCCGGCCGGCTATGATTTGCTCGGGCTGATCTGCGGGTCCGAAGGTCAGCTCGGGATCGTGACAGAGGCGACCGTGCGCCTCACCCGGTCGCCGGAAGGCGCGCGCCCAGTTCTTTTCGGCTTCGATTCGGTCGAGGATGCGAGCCAATGCGTCGCCGCGATCATCGGCGCGGGCGTACTGCCGGTCGCGATGGAATATATGGACAAAGCCGCCATCCATATCTGCGAGAACTTCGCCCACGCCGGATATCCGCTCGACGTCGAGGCGATGCTGATCATCGAGGTCGAGGGCAGCGAAGCCGAGATGCAGTCGCTGCTCGCCAAGATCGGGGCCATCGCCAAGGCGCACAACGTGCGCACCGTGCGCGAATCGATGTCGGCGATGGAAAGCGCCCAAATCTGGAAAGGGCGAAAATCCGCCTTCGGCGCGACGGGTCGAATCGCCGATTACATTTGCATGGACGGCACGGTGCCGACCGGCCAGCTGCCGGAGGCGCTCAAACGCACCGGCGAAATCTGCGCGTCGTTCGGATTGCGCGTCGCAAACGTCTTCCATGCCGGCGACGGCAACATGCATCCGCTGATTCTGTACAACGTCAACGATGCCGAAGAGGGCCTGAAGGCGGAAGCCGCCGGCGCCGCCATTCTCTCCATGTGCGTCGATCTCGGCGGCTGTCTGACCGGCGAGCACGGCGTCGGGATCGAGAAGCGCGAGCTGATGACGCGCCAGTTCACCGAGGTCGACCTCGACCAGCAGAAGCGTGTGCGCGCCGTATTCGATCCCGACGGGAGGCTCAATCCGGCGAAGGTGTTCCCGCTCGGCGATCGCGCCGCATGAGCGACATTCTCAAGCCCGAGCGCGAATCGGAAGTCCAGGAAGCCGTCCGGGCGGCGTGCCTCGACGGGGTCAGGCTCGACATTATCGGCGGCGAAACGCGCTCGGGATTGGGGCGCCCGCGGGCGGCCGCGATGAAGCTGTCGAGCGCCAAGCTGTCGGGCGTCGTCTTTTATGCGCCGGCGGAGATGACGCTTTGCGCGAAAGCCGGGACGCCGATCGAAACGATCGAAGCCGCGATCGGGGAGCACAACCAGATCCTGCCGTTCGAACCGATGCGTCCGCAGAGGCTCTGGGGCTCCAACGGCGAGCCGACGCTCGGCGGGACGGTGGCGACCAACCTGTCAGGGCCGCGTCGTTTGAGCGCCGGCGCCGTGCGCGATTGCGTGCTCGGCTTGCGGCTCGTCAACGGCCTCGGCCAGGCGATTCAGTGCGGCGGCCGGGTCATGAAGAACGTCACCGGCCTCGATCTGACCAAACTGAATTGCGGCGCTCACGGCACGCTCGGTTTCCTCGTCGAAGCGACGATCAAGCTCGCCCCGAGGCCTGAGGTCGAGACCACGCTCGTCATTCCCGGCCTCGGCGACGAACTGGCGATCGAAGCCATGACCCGCGCGCTCGGATCTCCGTTTGGCGTCAGCGGCGCGGCATGGATCGCCGCTGGCATGGGGCATAATCTCGCGCGCGCGGTCTTGCGGCTGGAAGGTTTCGAGGATTCAATCGCCTATCGCGCCGCGCGGTTGACCGCCCTCCTCGCAAAGTTCGGGCAAGTGGATGCGTTGACCGGCGAGGAGTCTTCCCGGCTGTGGCGCTCGATTCGAGACGCCGAGTTCATCGCCGAGCCCCGCGATCGGGCAATCTGGCGGATCAGCGTCGCGCCTTCGCGGGCGGCGTCCTTCGTCGCCCGCCTCGGGGAAACGGCGCTGGCCCATTGCTATGATTGGGGCGGCGGCCTGGTGTGGGTCGCCACCGCGGCAAGCGAGCCGGCCGCGCTCGCCGTTCGCCGCGCTCTGGCCCCTGCCGGCGGCCATGCGACTCTGTTGCGGGCGCCGAACGAGCTGCGGGCGGCCGTGGCGGTTTTTCAGCCCCCTTCCGAACTGGAGCTGCGGCTCGGCCGCGGCGTAAAATCGAGTTTTGATCCGGGCGGCGTGCTGAATTTCGGCCGCATGTACGCCGGAGTGTGAGGATCAGTGCAGACCCAGTTCTCAGTCGAGGCGCTCGCCGATCCGCATACGCGCGAGCTGGAAGGCATTTTGCGCTCCTGTGTGCATTGCGGTCTCTGTACCGCGACCTGCCCGACCTATGTCACGCTGGGCGATGAGCGCGACAGCCCACGCGGGCGCATCTATCTGATCAAGGGTCTGCTCGAGAGCGGCCGAAAGATGACCGCCGAGGACGTCTGGCCGATCGATCATTGTCTGTCATGCCTCTCTTGCATGACGACCTGCCCCTCCGGCGTCGACTATCGGCGTCTCGTCGACGCGACGCGGGTCCGGATCGAGAAAACCTATCGTCGCCCATTCGCCGACGCCTTGCTGCGCGCCGTCCTCGTGCGATTGCTTCCGTCGCGCGGGGGATTTCGCGCAGCCCTGCGGCTTGCCTCGATCGGACGCGTCTTCCGCCCAATCGTGGCGCGCCTGCCAAGGGTTGGACCGAGGCTTGACGCGATGCTGGCTTTGGCCCCTCGGGCCATCCCCGCGCGAGCGCCCGGCGCGGGACCCGGCGTCTTTCCGTCGAGCGCGCCGGACGGCGGTGGACGTCGCATGGCGCTCCTCAGCGGCTGCGCGCAGAGCGTGTTGGCGCCGGGAATCAACGCCGCGGCGATCCGCCTGCTCAACCGCGCCGGGATTGAAGTCGTCGTCCCCAAAGGCGAAGGCTGCTGCGGTTCGCTCGCCCATCACATGGGTTCGGAAAAACGGGCGCTGGATCAGGCGCGTGCCGACATCGACGCCTGGACGCGCGAGATGGAGCGCGGCGGGCTCGAGGCGATTGTCGTGACCGCCTCTGGGTGCGGAGCGACGATCAAGGACTACGGCCATATGCTGCGCGATGATCCGGCATACGCGGAAAAGGCCAAGGCGGTCGCGGCCCTGGCGAAAGACGTCTGCGAGGTTGTCGGCGGGCTCGATCTCGATTTCGCGCCGACGCGGCCGCTCGTCGTCGCCTATCACGCCGCCTGCTCGCTGCAGCACGCCCAGAAGATCGTCGATCTGCCGAAGACTCTCCTCCGGCGCGCCGGCTATGACGCGCGCTCCGTCCCCGAAGCGCATCTGTGCTGCGGGTCAGCGGGAACTTACAACATCCTGCAACCCGAAATCGCCAACGCGCTCCGAGATCGCAAGGTCGCCAACATCGCTCGGGTCAAGCCGGACGTGATCGCCGCCGGCAATATCGGCTGCATCGCGCAGATCGGGTCGGGAACCACGACCCCCGTCGTGCATGTCGTCGAGCTCCTGGACTGGGCGAGCGGCGGACCTGCGCCTGGCGCGCTGGCTTGACGGATTCCTCGCCGCTGCGGCTCGATCGCATCGACTCAGGGGAGCGGATCATGACGTTTCAAGGCTTCGGCCCTCAGGCGCTGCCTTTTTTCAGGGCTCTTGCGTTTCACCAGACCAAGGAGTGGTTCGACGACAATCGCGAAACCTACGACAGCGCCGTCAAGGGGCCGATAGGCGATCTGGTGGAGGATGCGGCGGCGCGTCTGGCCAAGGCCAAAATCCCGATCAAGGGCGATCGCAAGTCGTCGCTGTTTCGCCTGCATCGCGACGTGCGGTTCTCCAACAACAAGGATCCATACAAGACCAACGCCGGCCTGGTCATGACGCGGAGCGGCTCCAAGAATGATCCCGGCTTGGTGTATTTTCACCTTTCGCCCGACGGATGCTTCTTCGCCGCCGGTTTTTATCGGCCTGACCCAGAACAACTCGGCCGACTGCGGACCGCCGCGGCGCGGGCGCCCAAAACGTTCAAGCAGATGACGGCGAAACTGACGCGGGCGGAACTGGCGCTTTCCGACGAAGCCGCGCTGAAGCGCCCGCCGCGCGGCTTCGAGGACGTCGACGATCCTGAGATCGCCAAGGCGACGCGGCTGAAGAACATGATTTGCCGGCGTCCGGTCACGGAGGCGATGATCGGCCAGCCGACGCTGGTCGACGACTTCTGCGCATTCGCCTCGGATTCGTTGCCGCTCCTCGCGTGGGGCTGGAATGCGCTGGTCGATTCGCGATAGGGTCGCCAGTCATGGCCAAACAGCTTCCCGGCGTCGACTCGAGCTGCAGAGAATTCATCAGCCGGCAGCGCATATTTTTTGCGGCTTCCGCCGCGCCCGAGGCGCGGGTCAATATATCGCCTCGCGGAACCGACGCATTCGCGATCCTCGACGAGCGCACCGTGATCTTTCTCGACAAGACCGGCAGCGGCAATGAGACCGCCGCCCATCTCAAGGTTGACGGACGCCTGACGCTGATGTTCTGCGCGTTTGATGGGCCGCCGAACATCTTAAGACTCTATGGGCGGGGCGAAGTCCTGCGTCGCGGAAGTCGGGCCTATGCCGATGCGCTGGCGACTGCTTTCGCCGGCGTCGAGCCGCTTGGCGCGCGCCAGATCGTTCGGCTGCGCGTCGATCGCGTTCAGACTTCCTGCGGCTACGGGACACCGCTGTTCGACTACCGCGGCGAGCGGCCGTCACTGGACAATTGGGCCCGCTCCAAGGGCGAAGACGGGCTCGAAGCCTATCGTCGTGAAAAGAACGCGTTCAGCATCGATGGTCTGCCGACAGGCATGTTCGACGACGCCTAGCGGCTTCGCCCCGCGCATATGAGCCGCTCGGTTCGCCGCCTCTCGCGAGACGGTCGCGAGAAAATCCGCCATGGCGCGCAAGACCGCTTGATTGCTCCCCTCGGCGCCATGCCGTTCGGCGAGCCGGCTTGGATCGTTGAAGGAAAGCTGGGTCGTTCCGGCCTCGTCCTGCCAAACGAGCGCGCGGAGGGGCAAGTCGACGCCCATGGTCTGGGCCGTTCGCATCAGAGGCGTTCCGGTGCGAGGATTGCCGAATACGACTACCTCCGTCGGCCGCAACCGCAGCCCGGCCGACGCCGCGGCGGCGGCGCGATCGATGCGGGAAAGGATCGTCGCCCCCGCGAGTCGTCACCGCGGCGATGAGACGATCCGATGAGACGATCCATGGTCTCTTCCGGACCGTGCCGGCTCGCTAACGTGATGAGACCTTCGACTGGCATGGCCGGCTCGTCGCTCGCCTCACTCATGGATTTCGGCAATCCACGCGCCGAGACGAACGAAGTCAATCGGCTCCGGCCCGGTCCTGAACGAAAACGGCGTTGCAATGCGCCATCGTTTTCGGGTGGCGGAGCGGGCGCGAATGCGCGAGTGTTCACATTCGAACGCGTGGTCGCGCCCGCCGCACGGACGCAACGAACCTTCCCGCGAGATCAACCAGAGACTGCCGCCATGCTCGACATGCCCACCGTTCCAGCCGCCAGCGCGGATTACGCCACCATCAGGCGCGCGATCGAGTTCATCTCCACTCAGTGGCGCGACCAGCCTTCGGTCGAGGTCGTCGCCGAGCATGTCGGCCTATCCGCATCGCACTTCCAGCACCTCTTCAAGCGTTGGGCGGGGTTGACGCCCAAAGCGTTTCTGCAGGCGATCACGATCGAGCGGGCGCGCGAGCTGCTGCGCGATTCCTCGAGCGTCCTTGACGCGGCCTATGACGTCGGCCTCTCGGGACCGAGCCGTCTGCACGATCTGTTCGTCACCCACGAGGCGCTAACGCCGGGCGACTATCGTCGCGACGACCTGACTCTGAGCTTCGGCTTCCATCCTTCGCCATTCGGCGAGGCGATCGTGGTCGCGGCGCAACGGGGCATGGCAGGGCTCGGCTTCGTCGATGATGGCGACCGTGAGGCCGCGCTCGCCGATATGGTTCGGCGCTGGCCGCGCGCGCGCTTCGTCGAGGATGCACGGGCGACCAGCCAATATGCCGTTCGCGCCTTCGATCCGTCGCTTTGGCGTTCGGATACGCCGCTTCGCGTGGTGATGATTGGCACGGATTTCGAAGTGCGTGTCTGGGAGACGCTACTTTGCGTGCCGATGGGCCGGGCGACGACCTATTCGGACATCGCGCGCAAGATCGGAAAGCCAAGGGCGGCGCGCGCGGTCGGCGCCGCGGTCGGCCGCAATCCAATATCCTTCGTCGTGCCGTGTCATCGCGTACTGGGCCGCTCGGGCGCGCTGACCGGCTACCACTGGGGTCTGGTCCGCAAACAGGCGATTATCGGTTGGGAAGCGGGGCGAACCGGCGGCGTCGCCTGACGCGCGCCGCCGAGTTCGTTCGGCGCTGGCTGTCCTCACTTCGGATAGGGGATGCGCACATTGGCCTCCCTCATTCGGCGCAGGATGTCGAAATTCATTTCGCTCTTGATCCGTTCGGCCATCTCGATGTCGTCGACGAAGCAGACGAGTTGGAACTTGAGCACCCAGTCGCCGAATTCGCCGAACAGCACGGTCGGAGCCGGGATTGCGAGCACAAGGTCCTGCGCTTTCGCGGCGGCGATCAGCATTTCGCGGATTTGCTCGACGTCGGTCTCATAGGCGACGTTGATCGCGATGACGATCCGGCCGATACGATCGTCGTGGAACCAATTCTTGACGATTCCGGTGACCAGATTGGAGTTCGGCACGATCAACGTCGCGCGATCGAACGTCTCGATCTCTGTCGAACGGGCGTTGATGCGGCGTACGAAGCCCTGCTCCGTTCCGACCACCACCCAATCGCCGACACGGATGCCGCGCTCCCAAAGCAGTATCAGGCCGGAAACGAAATTATTGGCGATCGTCTGCAGGCCGAAACCAATGCCGACCGACAGCGCGCCGGCGACGATGGCGACCTTTTGGATATCCAGGCCGATCTGCGACACGCAGAGGATGACGGCGATGACATAGCCGACATAGCCGAAGATTGTACTGATCGAATTGCTGACGCCCGCGTCGAGGCGCGTTTGCGGCAACAGGCGCGACCCGAGCCAGTTCTGGATGACCCGCGTCGCGATGACCGCAATCGCGAAGACCGCTGCGGCCGCGACCATCGAGGATAGCGACAGGGTGACGCCGCCGACGGCGAATGCCGAAATAAGCCGCGCGCAACGTGCTCCATGGGTCCTGCGACTGCAGACGCCAAGGTCTCAGCACCGCCGCCGTCGCCATGACCAGGATCGCCAGCCGCGCCACGCCCTGAACGATCACCGCAATCTGCGCGAGCAAGGTTCGGCGCAGGCCGAGCATGGCCACAATCCGGGCGCTGACCGGTGCGTCAGGCCGAATAAGCGCCTCGGTTCCGTCCTGGACGATAACGTCGAAAAGATAGAGCGAACTCGCGAGGACGGTCAGGACAACCGCCTGTTTCACCAGGAAGGTGGCGAATGCGATGTAGCCGCCGAGCGTCGCCGCCAAAACGAGCAGCGTCACTGCCCAGGCGAGCGTTCGCAACGGCGCCCAGACTTCGCCCGGGGGCGAGGCTCCCGCGCCGGCCAGCGGCCCACTGACGCGCCGCAACGTGCCGGCCATCACCAGCCCGATCAGGGTCGCCCCGAGCGCGCGGCCGGCGACCGCGATGTTGAGCGAAGCGACCGAGTCGGCCACCGGTTCGATCAGGCGTTCGACCGCCCAGATCGCCGCGATCGCCATGCCGCCGCGAAAGATCAGCGCCGCGGAACGGTCGCTGATCGCGATCAGGCGCCAAGCCCTGGCGCTCGGCGACAGCATGCCGCGGCCGAGGGCGTTGTAGATGATCAGCACCCGCGCGGCGTCGAAAACCGCGTCGATTTCGCCCTGCATTCGCGGTTCGGAGACGTCAAACGCGTCGAGCGCGATCGCCAGCGCGCCGAGCCCGAGCAAGGGCAGCACCGCGAGAACGAGGATCGTCCAGGCCGCGGCGATCGCGCGGCGCAGTCGGCTGGGCGGCGCGGCCTCGGGATCGCGATAGACGACCCGCCGGGCGACCCATTGAATGGGGACGGCGATCAGCGCCAGAAACGCCGCGATCGCCGTGATTCCGAGTTTCTGCGCGAGCGTGAGGCGGTCGTTGACGCCGGCGAGCCAGTTGGCGATCTGCAGCCTCATCGCCGCGGCGTCGAGCGGCGCCTCGCGCCAGACGCTCAGCCACAGTTGCGGATTGAGAACGCTGGAGGATCTGGCGAAGGTCTCCCGCGCAAACAGATCGCGTCGGGCGGCGCTGATCCGGGTGGCGTTGTCGTCGACCTCCAGCAGCATGGCGCGCGCCGCGCGCAGATTGGCGTCGAGTGCGTCGTGTTTCTTTTTCTCACTGGCGAGCTCGACGGTCGCGGCGTCGGTCGCGGGCGCGGATTCTTTTGATTTGGGCGTGAGTTCCGCCAGGCGTTTGGCGGAAGCCGCGAGTCGCGGCGTCAGATCGGCGATGGCCGCTTGCAAGGCGACGCCCAGCGGGTCGATCTCGGCGCGCAAATGCTGCAGTTCCGTGTCGGAAAGGTTCGGGTCCTTCAGCGCCGTTTCGATGTCGCTCAGCGCCGCGCGCGTCGCCTCGAGGTCGAGCGGGCGCGATTCGTCGGCCGCGGCCGGTCCCAGCGCCGAGACGGCGAAGGCGAGAAAGACCCAGCGCAAAGCTCGCAAAGCGGACTGACGCTTCATCGTGGACTATAAAGCCAAGCAGTGATTCAACAGCGGACTCCCCCTCGCATCCGACCATGGCCGAGCGGTGGCGGCAACCGCAACCTCAAAAGGGTCGCAGGCCCGTGTTCACCTTCAAAGAGGAAAAGGGCTGCGCCGCTCGTGCGGCTTTGTTAAAGCAAGACGCGAATTTGAGGAAAATCTCTTGATTGCGATCCCGATCGAGGCTGTCGGTCAAAGCCCCCGAAAATGTGGGCGAACGCGCGCTCGACTGCTTCCTGGCCGCGGGCTTCGAGCGGACGGAGCCGGCGATCCTTCACCCCGCCGCGATCTTTCTCGACATGTCGGGCGAGGAAATCCGCGGCCGGCTTTTCCTGACGTCGGGGGCCGCGGGCGAGGAGCTCTGTCTAAGGCCCGAATACACAATCCCGGTCTGCCTTTCCTATCTCGCCTCGGCCAAGGCGGGCGGCATAGCCGAATATTCCTATCTCGGTCCGGTGTTCCGCGCTCAAGCAGGCCAGGGCGGCGAACGCGCCCAGACCGGGCTCGAGAGCTTCGGCCGAAAGGACGCGGAAGCCGCCGACGCGGAGATATTCGCTCTATCGCTGGAGGCCGCCACAGCGGCAGGCGGCGCGCTCGCCGCGCGGCTGGGCGACGCGCGTCTGTTCGACAGCGCGCTCGATTCGCTCGCTCTTCCGGACTTGTGGCGCCGACGGCTGCGCCGGGGCGTCGCGCATGGACGCGGCCTTTCGGCCATTCTCGATGGACACGGCCAGAGCGCGTTGGCGCAGCCAGGCGTGCTGGCGGCGATGGAAAGCGCCGACCACGCGGGCGCCAAGGCGCTGGTCCAGGATTTGCTGGCGATCGCCGGCGTCGAGGCGGTCGGCGGACGCACCGCGGGCGAAATCGCCGACCGGTTCCTCGAGCAGGCCGCGCTGCGGTCGGGCGAGCCGATTGGCGCGGATAAGCGCCAGGTTCTGGAGGCCTTCCTCTCCATTTCAGGCGATCCCGACGAAGCCGCGCAGAAGCTGCGGCGGCTGGCGGATTCGGCCAGGCTCGACCTTGGCGCGGCGCTGGACGCTTTTGAGCGGCGAAACGGCTTCATCGCCGCGCGGGGCGTCGCGATCGAGAAAGCCCGGTTCAGCGCCGCCTTCGTGCGCGACTTCGAATACTACACCGGCTTCGTGTTTGAAGCGCGCGATCCCTCCATGCCCGACTCGAAGCCCGTCCTGGCGGGCGGACGCTACGATGGGCTGGCAAGGCGCCTTGGGGCAAAAGAGGATATTCCAGCCGTCGGCGCCGCGATCGCCATCGATCGACTCCCGAACTGGGGAACGCTGTGACCGCGTTGGAAGTCGCGAGATCGGCCGAGGCGCCCTTCGTCCTTGGCGTGCCCTCCAAGGGCCGCCTGCAGGAAAGCGCGGCCGCCTTCTTCGCGCGGGCCGGGCTCGAACTGGTGCAGGCGCGCGGCGCCCGGGACTATCGCGGCGTGCTGGCCGGCCTCCCTGGCGTGGAGGTCGCCTATCTCTCGTCCTCCGAGATCGTCGGCCAGATCGCCGCGGGCGCGGCGCATTTCGGCGTCTGCGGCGAGGATCTGGTGCGCGAAAAGGTTCACGACGCCGATGCGCGCCTCGAGCTGCTCGCCCCGCTCGGCTTCGGCCACGCCAATGTCGTCGTGGCGGCCCCGCAGGCCTGGATCGACGTGCGCTCCATGGCCGATCTCGAGGATGTCGCCTCGGCCTACCGCGCCAGGCGCGGAGAGCGGATGCGGGTCGCGACCAAATATGTCAACCTGACCCGCCGCTTCTTCGCCGAGCATGGCGTCGCCGATTACCGCATCGTCGAGAGCCTCGGGGCGACGGAAGGCGCGCCGGCCGCCGGCGCCGCCGAACTGATCGTCGACATCACGACGACCGGCGCGACGCTGGCCGCCAACGCGCTGAAGACGCTCGACGATGGCGTCATCTTGCGTTCGCAGGCGATGCTGGTCGCGTCGCTGGCGGCGGCGTGGGGGCCGGGCGCCCGGGCCAGCGCCCGCGCCATTCTCGACCGCATCGCCGCGAGCGAGGAAGCGCGCCACTCGCGCGAGGTTCGCGCGCGGCTTCCCGGTCCGATTCAGCCGTTCGTGATGGCGGCCTGCGAGCGCTTCGCGGCGGTCCCGGCCGCCGGCGAGGACGTCGACCCGCAAGGCTGCGTCGCCCTGCATTGCGCGCGCGCGAAAGTCGCCGAACTCGCCGCCTGGCTCCTCGCCCAAGGCGCCGAACGCGTCACCGTCACCGCGCTGGAGCAGGTGTTCGACGCCCGCAATCCTCTGTACGAGGCGCTTGAAAGGCGGATCGGGCCGGAGCGGATCTGAACAGCGTTTCAACTCAACGGCCTGAGTTTGTGAATAGATTGAGCTTCCGCAGGCCTCTCCCAGGCTTCGGCAGGCCTCTCCCGCGGACGATTCATAAAGCGCGTCCGGCTCGAATTGCCTTTGCCTTCTGTGGTTACCGGCCCTAACTTCGCCATCCATTTCGGTTTCCTCCGCAAGCTGTGGCACACGAACGGAATTCGATGGCGGCGTTACGGGGCGGCGCGATGACGGCTGGCGTCAACGGTGTGGGGCGGGCGGCGGCGCTGGCCGTGCGCGCCGGCGCGCCTCGCCTCGCCATCGCGCCGCCGCCTGATCGCGAGCGGGCCTTCGCCAAAGCCAGACGGCGCTCGGCGCGGGTGCGGTTCCTGCGCGTGGCGATCCTCGTGGGCGGACTGGGATCGGTGGCGGCGATGATCGGGATCGCGATCTTCAATCCGTTTGCGACCAAGCTGGGCGCGCTCAGCTTCTCCAACCTCACGGTCGAAGGCACCAAGATCACGATGGTCCGGCCAAAGCTCGCCGGTTTTCGCAGCGACGGACAGCCCTACGAGTTGACCGCCGAGCGCGCGCTTCAAGACATCGCGAATCCGACCACTATGGAACTGCAGAAGCTCGACGGGGAAATCGGCAAGGCGCAGGGGGAATCGACGCATCTCAGCGCCGACGCCGGGGTCTATGACAGCGTGCGCGAGCACATGAGTCTGTCAAAGAACGTGCGAATCAGCAATGCGCGTTTCGAAGTGCGGCTGCGAAGCGCCGACATCGACTTTAAGACCGGAGTCTATCAAAGTAGCGAACCTGTCGAGGTTCACGTCGGCGATGGGACGACCATCACCGGCGATCGCGCCACGGCGCGCAACAACGGCCAGGAGTTGATCTTCGAGGGCCACGTTAGGACGCAAATCATCCCCAAGGCCGACGCCGCGCCAGACAGCGACGCAAACAGGAACAATCCATGACAAAGGCCGCGATCGGTTCCCTCGGGTCGGCCCTGCTGGCGCTTGCGCTGATTGTCGCCGTCAATGGCGCGTGGGCCGAATCCAAGCCCGCTCGCCAGAGTTCCGCCACTCAGGGGTCCGCGAGCCAGAGTTCCGCCAGCCCGATCCAAATCCTCCCTGGAACGAGCTCGAAGGAGCCGATCTCGATCGACGCCGACAAGCTTGTCTATTACGACAAGGAGCGGAAGGCGGTTTATACTGGCAATGTCGTGGTCATTCAGGGCGACACCAAAATGACCTGCTCGGTCATGACCGTCTATCTCGACCGTTCGCCGGCGCAGGGGACTGCCGAGGCCAAGGACGCTTCGGGGGAGGCCCCGACCAATTCTGGCGTCAAGCGCCTCGAGGCCGCGGGGCCGGTCACCGTCGTCTCCAAGACCCAGGTCGCCACCGGCGACAGCGCCATCTACGACAAGGCGGAGAACAGGGTGCTGCTGATCGGACACGTCACCCTCAGCGACGGACAAAACGTGACGAAGGGCGACAAACTGACCTACGACCTGAAGACCAGCCAGGCGACGATCGACACCAACGCCAAGTCGGGACGGGTTCACGGGCAATTCATCCCGTCGGGCGGCGACCAGCCCAAGCCGAAAGTAGGAGCCGCCGCGTTGTCGAGCTTTCGCGCGCCGTCCGATCCAGCCGACACAAGCGCTTGCCCGTGAGCGAGGAATTGCTTCGCGAGAACGTCGGCGCGCCGGAAGGGTGGCGAAAATGGTTCGCCGCCGGCCGCGCTCGACAGATCCCGGCCGCGTCATCGAGCGTTGCCGGCGGTCCGGGCGTTCTGGCGGTGCATCATCTCGGCAAGGGCTACCGCGGCCGCATGGTCGTGCAGGATGTCAGCATTTCGGTGCGGCGCGGCGAAGCGGTCGGACTGCTCGGGCCCAACGGGGCGGGCAAGACCACCGTCTTCTACATGATCACCGGCCTGGTGAAACCCGACAAGGGCGAGATCGAACTCGACGGCCACGACGTGACCAGCCTGCCGATGTTTCAGAGAGCCCGGCTCGGGGTCGGCTATCTGCCGCAAGAGGCCTCGATCTTCCGCGGTCTCAACGTCGAGGACAATATTCGCGCCGTACTCGAGGTCAACGAGCCCGACCGCGAGGCGCGCAAGGCCACGCTGGAATCTCTGCTCGCCGAATTCGACATCGCGCGCGTGCGAAGGGCGCCCTCGATCTCATTGTCGGGCGGCGAGCGGCGACGCTGCGAGATCGCGCGCGCGCTGGCGTGCAAACCGTCTTTCATGCTGCTCGACGAACCTTTCGCGGGCATCGACCCGATCGCGGTCGGCGATATTCAGGATCTGGTGCGCCACCTCAAGCAGCGCGGAATCGGCGTGCTGATCACCGACCACAACGTGCGCGAGACGCTCGGGCTGATCGACCGCGCCTATATCATCCACACCGGGCACGTGCTGACTGAAGGCCCGCCGGAAGCGATCATCGCCCACCCCGACGTTCGGCGGTTCTATCTGGGCGAAGACTTCCGCATGTAGTCGATAAAGCGGATCGGCGCCGAAGCTGGCGAGCGACGGCCGGGCCTCATTCGTCCTCGCCGAATCGGCTGGAGACGAGTTCGTCGAGCGCGTCCAGCGCCGCTCGCGCCTCGACGCCCGAGGCGGAGACGGTGATCGTCGATCCGAGGCCCGCGCCGAGAGTCAGGATGCCCATGATCGAATCGCCGCCGACCGTCTCGCCGCAGCGGGTGACCTTGATCGTGGCGTTGAAGCGGTCGACGCATTGAACGAACTTCGCGGTCGCGCGAGCGTGCAGCCCTTTGCGGTTGACGATCTGCAGGTCGCGCGACACCGCCCCGGGAAATTCCGGCGGCGGCGGGCAGTCGTCTTCGAAGGCGGGCCGGCTCATTGTCCGGCCAGGACCTTGCTGGCGATCGTGATGTATTTTCGTCCCGCGTCTCGGGCCTCCAGGACGGCGTGGTCGAGGTCGACGGTGTCACGCATTGTCGCGAGCTTGATCAACATCGGCAGATTGACGCCGCAGATCACCTCGATGCGGCCTCCGTCCATGACGGAAATCGCAAGATTCGACGGCGTGCCGCCGAACATGTCGGTCAGAATCACCACGCCGCCGCCGTCCTGAACGCGCGCCGCGGCGTTGAGGATATCGGAACGCCGCTGTTCCATGTCGTCGTCGGGACCGATAGTGATCGTCTCGAGTTGAGACTGCGGTCCCACGACGTGCTCTAGAGCTGCCCGAAAACCAGCAGCGAGCTGGCCGTGGGTCACGAGGACCATTCCAATCATTAATTTTCCATCAGTCGATCGGCTCACCCGTCCAGCGCCGATCAAGCGGGTGGCGAAGTCACAGAACCCTCATTTTTGTGCACTGCGGCGCAATGTTCAAGTGAAATTCGGGGAAGTTCGGAGTTGTCTGCCGCCAAAGTCTTTAGACGTTCGTCGACAGCGAGCGCCTGATCGGCGGCGCTCAGCCCGGACTCGAGGGCAAGCCGGGGCACTCTGACGCCCTCGATCGCCAGAGTGTCTGGCGCGTCCGGCAACCGCGGCCAAGTCCGACCGCGTCCGCTGAGTTCAACCGCCAGCCTGGCGACGGCCGCGGGTTCGTGGCCGACGGCAATCAAGCCGGCCGTCCTTCGCTCGACGATTCCGGCCATATGGACAGCCCCTGACGCGACCAGCCGCCCCCCCGCCTGACGGACATAAACGCGATCGTCCCCCACCAGCGCGCCGAACGCGTCGGCGCCGCGCGCGCGCGCCAGCAACGCCAGCGCCAGCGCGCTCTTGCCCGAACCCGCCGGTCCCAGGATCAGCACTCCGCTTTCGCCGTAAATAACAGCCGTCGCGTGGAGGCCAGTCGCTCGAGCCGCGGGCTTGGCGCTCATGCCATGAACGCCGGCAGCTCGATCACGAAACGCGCGCCGCCGCCGTGGCTGGCGGGTTCGTCGCGCTGTTCATGGACCGGCTCGGCGATCCGAACGGACTTCGGATCCGCCGGCCGGTTTGCAGCCCAGATCCGCCCGCCATGCGCCTCGACGATTTGGCGCGAAATCGACAGTCCTAAGCCGGAATTCTGCCCAAAACCCTGATTCGGTCTGTCGGTATAGAACCGCTCGAAGATTCTCTCCAGCGCGTGCGGGGGAATGCCCGGGCCGTCATCATCGACCGTGATGACGAGACGATCCTCGCGCGCCCCCTCTTCGGCTCCCGGCGACGCGCTGGTTCGCCCGAGCGCGACACGGACCACGCCGCCCGGCTCAGAAAACGAGCAGGCGTTGTCGATGAGATTGGTGACGACCTGGGCCAAACGGGAATCGTGCCCGAGGACGAAGTAGTCGCCTACCGCGTGCTTGCCGCGCCGCACCGGGATCGAAAGCTCGATCCGCGCGCCATTGCTGCGCGGCGACTCCTGCGCCATCGCCACCACCGCCCGCAGCAGCGCCGCGACGTCGACGGGGCCCGCATCGTCGCGGGCCAGTTCGGCGTCGAGGCGCGAGGCGTTGGAGATGTCCGAAATCAGCCGGTCGAGCCGACGCACGTCGTGCTGCATGACGGCGATGAGCCGGTCGCGCGATTGGCCGGCGTCGACCCGGGGCAGCGTTTCAAGGGCGCTGCGCAGCGATGTCAGCGGATTTTTCAGTTCATGAGCGACATCGGCCGCGAAGCTCTCGATCGCATCGAGGCGATTGTAGAGCGCCTGGGTCATTCCGCGCAAAGCGCGCGACAGATGGCCGATCTCGTCGGACCGCGACGTGAAATCGGGAATTTGCTGTCGCGATCGGATGCCGCGCCGCACCCGCTCGGCTGCTTCGGCGAGCCGACGAACCGGCTCAGCGATCGTGTTGGCGAGCGACAGCGAGAGGATCAGCATGACCGCCGCGAGCACGAGGAAGAAGCGCAGCAGCGCCCAGCGCTCGGAGGCGATCACGTTGTCGATCGCGCCGCCCTGGGTCGAAAGCTGAAGCGCTCCGCGCGTCGCCGTCATGCGCTGGATCGGCACGGCGACCGAGACGATCGTTTCGCCCTCCTCGTTGACGCGTACGACCGACTTCGTCTTGCCCTCCAGCGCGTCGGCGACTTCCGGCATCGACTTGCTGTCCGCGAGCCAAGGGTCCACGTCATGATGATTGGCCGGCGCATAGAAGAATCTCCGCAGCGCATTGCTCGCCCAGTCCAAGAGGCCGCGCCGCTCGGCCGATTCGGGCAGATCCGAGCGAATGACGGCTCCGCGCATGGTGAGGGAACGCGAATCGAGCAACAGCCGTCCATCGCGATCGTAAATGCGCGCCCGCGTGTGCGTCGGAGTGACGAGGCGATGCAGCACCGGTCCGATGCGCTCGGGATTGATCGAAAACTGAATTGCGTCCTCGTCGCTCGGCGACGGCGCCGCGCTTTCGCCCGGCGCAAGCTGGAGCAGCTTGTCCGGATCGACCGTGATCGTATCGGTGTCGACCGCCGCGGACGCCGCGATCGCGGCGGAGATGATGTTGGCCTGGGTCGTCAGACTTTGCACCCGGGCGGCGATGATGTCGGCTCGGAACTGGTTGAGAACAAGGAAGCCGATCACCAGGACCACGAGGCCGCCGAGATTGAGGACCACGATCCGGCGCGTGAGCGAGGACGAAAAGCGGGCCGTCACAAAACGCCAGGCGAACGCCGTGCGCGCGCGGAGCCACAGCCGGCGGCGCCGCGAGATCGCGGAGTCGACGATGCGGTCGCGACGTGCTTCAGCGCTCATGGCATCGGCTCGACCGAGCCGCTTATCCTTCCTTGAACCGGTAGCCGACGCCGTACAGCGTTTCGATCATCTCGAATTCCGGCTCGACCACCTTGAACTTCTTGCGCAGCCGCTTGATGTGACTGTCGATGGTGCGGTCGTCGACGTAGACCTGATCGTCGTAGGCCGCGTCCATGAGGGCGTTGCGGCTCTTGACCACGCCCGGGCGGGTCGCCAGAGCCTGCAGGATCAGGAACTCGGTCACGGTCAGGGTGACGGGCGTTTCGTCCCAGGTGCAGGTGTGGCGCTCGGGGTCCATCTTCAACCGGCCCCGTTCGAGAATCTTGGCCTCGCTCTCCTTCTGCGTCGCCGCGTCCTTCGGATTGGAGCGGCGCAGGATGGCCTTGACCCGTTCGACCAGCAGGCGCTGCGAAAACGGCTTGCGGATGAAATCGTCGGCGCCCATCTTGAGGCCGAACAATTCGTCGATCTCCTCGTCCTTGGAGGTGAGGAAGATGACCGGCAGGTCCGACTTCTGCCGAAGGCGCCGCAACAGCTCCATTCCGTCCATGCGCGGCATCTTGATGTCGACGATCGCGAGATCGGGCGGGGTGGCCTTCAGGCCTTCGAGCGCGCTGGCGCCGTCGGTGTAGGTCTGCACCCGGTAGCCCTCCGCCTCGAGGGACAGAGAGACGGAAGTGAGGATGTTGCGGTCGTCGTCGACCAGGGCAATCGTGGGCATGAGGCTCCCGTTTCATCGAGTCCGGCCCCGCTCGCGCGCCGGGACGCCGGAGCTGACCATCATAAGCGTTCGCGGCCAAAATGTGTTCGGGCCGGCGGGTCCGGCTTCGCGGACGGGAGTCACATGGGTCCGGCGGGCATTTTTTGCAAGTTTACCCTGAAGTTGGATCGATTGGCCAGGGGGCCTGTCCAAGCGGGCCTGTCGATGCGGGATCGCGCCGGCGCTTGACGCTTCCGCCCGGCCGGGCGTAGCCCGTCGAAGGAGGGGCGTCCTTGCCGACGCCCCACGTCCGCCGGCGCGCCCTGCCCCAAGCCCGAGTTCGCGATGGTGAAAGCTCCCGCCGACCTGCAAAGCGCCGATGATCGGGCCGTCGCCGACGCCAAACGGCTGATGCGCCTCGCCCGCACCGCCGCCTTGGCGACGCTGGAGCCGGACGGCGGCGCGCCGCTGACGACCCTGGTCGGCGTGGCGAGCGATTTCGACGGCGCGCCGCTGTTCCTGATGTCGACGCTGTCCCGCCACACCCGGAACCTCGCCGGCGACCCTCGCGCGTCGCTGCTGCTCGCCGAATCGCCCGAGCGCGGCGATCCCCTCAACCACCCGCGCCTGACGCTCGGCGGCCGGATCGAACGTTGCGCCGACCCGCGGGCGCGGCTGCGCTATCTGCAGCGCAATCCCAAGGCCGCGCTCTACGCCGAGTTTCGCCGATTTCGCGCATTTTCGGCTGAAGATCGACAATGTCCACTTCAACGGCGGCTTCGGCCGCGCCAATGCGCTGACCCCTGCCGACATCCTGGCCTCCCGCGAGGCGGAGGCCGAGCTCGCCGAGGCGGAGCCGCGCCTGATCGATGAGGTCAACGCCCGCGGCGATGCGACGATCGCGCGATTGGCGGGAAGCAAGAAGCACGCGGGGCGCCGGGTGTGGCGCGCGATCGGCCTCGACGCCGAAGGCCTGGATCTGGCCGCCGGCGGCCGCGCCGCGCGCGCGCAGTTCCGCGCTCCGGCGCGGGACGCGGCGAGCTGGCGGGAGCGGCTCGAGGAGTTGTTGCTCGCGGGCTGAGCGGCTCGAAGGGCCGCCCGGCGCGATTGCGGTCTGCGGCGCTTTGCCGCACGGCCGGAACAGCACAGCCGCGATCTCAGCCGGCGCGGGCGCCCTCGGCGGCGGCGCAAGCTCGAGCTTACCAAGCTTTCACATCCCAGCCATCGCAGGGTAACGGCGGCGCCGGCATAAAGGCTCCATCGCGTCGGACGACTTTTCGCGCCGGCGAATCTCTCAATATGGAGAAGAAGACGTGTTCAACACATCCACGCCCCGCCGGAGCCCGGCAAAGTCGCTCCGCGCAGCGTTGCTCGGCGCGGCGGCCATCGCGACCGTCGGCGCCGTGACGTTCGAGGCGCTGCCGCTCGCGTCCAATCCCGCCCTTGCCGCCGCCAGCGTCGCTTCCGCCGCTCCCATGTCGTTCGCCGATGTCGTCGATCACGTCAAAGGCGCGGTCGTCTCGGTCAAGGTCAAGCTCGACGTGGTGAACGCGTCGGACGACGGCTCGATGCAGGCGACGCCCGACTTCAAGGGCACGCCGTTCGAGCATTTCTTCCGCCAGTTCGGCGAGCGCAACGGGCCGGATCGCGAAAGGCCGCGTCAGGGCATGGCGCTGGGCTCCGGCTTCTTCATTTCCTCCGACGGCTACATCGTCACCAACAATCATGTCGTCGAACACGCCAAGGATGTGACCATCACCACCTCCGACGGCAAGACGATTCCCGCCCGCGTCGTCGGCACGGATCCGAAGACCGACCTGGCGCTGCTGAAGGTCAAGGAAGGCTCCAACTATCCTTACGTCTCCTTCGCTTCCCAGCCGCCGCGGGTCGGCGATTGGGTGATCGCGGTCGGCAATCCGTTCGGCCTCGGCGGCACCGTGACCGCGGGCATCGTCTCGGCGCGCGGACGCGACATCGGCTCCGGGCCCTATGACGACTTCCTGCAGATCGACGCCCCGGTCAATCACGGCAATTCGGGCGGCCCGACCTTCAATTCCGAGGGCCAGGTGGTCGGCGTCAACACCGCCATCTTCTCGCCGTCGGGCGGCAGCGTCGGCATCGGCTTCGCCATCGCCAGCGACGTCGCCAAGAATGTCGTGCAGCAGCTCGAGGACAACGGAAAGGTCGCGCGCGGCTGGCTCGGCGTGGAAATCCAGCCGGTGACCCAGGACATCGCCGACAGCCTGGGCCTCAAGGACGCCAAAGGCGCGCTGGTGGCCAAGACGCAAAAGGATTCTCCCGCCTTCGCGGCCGGCGTCAAGGACGGCGACGTGATCACGTCGGTCAACGGCGAGGCGGTCGCCGACGCGCATGATCTTGCCCGCAAGGTCGCCGATCTCGGTCCGAACAAGGCCGTCGAGGTGGCGATCATCCGCAACGGGTCGCCGCAGACCATCAAGCTGACGCTCGGCGCTCTGCCGGACGACAAGCAGGCCAAGGCCGACGTTTCCGGCGAGCAATCGAAGACCGCCATGGCGAAATACGGCATGACGCTCCAGCCCGCCGCCAATGTCGACGGCGCCGGCAAGGTCGGCGTTGTCGTCGCCGACGTCGATCCCGACGGCGCCGCGGCGCAGAAGGGCATCCAGACCGGCGACGTCATTCTCGACGTCGCGGGCAAGCCGGTCTCGCGTCCCGCGGACGTCAGCGCCGCGATCGACGCCGCCAAGGCCGAGGGCAAAAAGGCCGTCTTGATGCGCCTCAAGTCGCAGGACAGCACGCGGTTCGTCGCCCTGTCGACCGAGGCCGTCTCTTAAGTCAGACCCGCTTGGTCCGGCGGCGAGGCCGCGTTCGTACCTCCTCGACGCCAGACCTTGCGGCAGGCCGGTTCCCGCGACCGGCCTGCCGGCCTGGACCGCCGCCCTCCGAGCGCCGCTCGAGCGCTCGGATTTTCGCATGAGAAGATGCGCTCCCTCAATCGCAGGCTGGTTCGCGCTCCCCATCGATAGCCGAACGAAACGCCGAGCGGCGCAAAGCCGCTCTCTTTTGCACTTCGCGCGAGCGAGGGCGCGGCCCACTGGCGATGAGCCCTTGGGAGGGTGGGCCGTGTCGCGATCAATCCGATGGACCGCTCCCGCGCGCCCGCGCCGACTTTCGCCAAAACAATTCGACGCCGATTCCATCACGCCGCGAGATGGTCTACAAGTCGCGGCGATCCGCTGGCGATCCGCTGGGCGGACTCCCGCTTCCGGAATGCGCCATGCCGTCGCGAGCCTCGGTGCAGAAACGTCAGAGCATCATCGACGCCTGCCGCGCCATGAACGCGCTCGGCATCAATCAGGGCACGTCGGGCAACATCAGCCTGCGCGAAGGCGACGGCCTGCTGATCACGCCGACCAGCATGCCGTATGACCTGATGAAACCCGCCGATATCGTCGAGATGCGGCTCGACGGCGGCGTCGTCGGCGCGGGGCGGCCGTCGAGCGAATGGCGATTTCACCTCGACATTCTGCGCGAGCGGCCGGACGTCAACGCGGTCGTCCATGCCCACCCCAACTATTGCACGACGCTGGCGATCATGGAGCGCGGCATTCCGCCGATCCATTACATGATCGCCGCCGCCGGGGGCGACAGCATCCGCTGCGCCCCTTACGCGACTTTCGGCACCGCGGAACTGTCCGCCAACGCCGTCGAGGCGCTGAAGGGCCGCAAGGCCTGTCTGCTCGCCCATCACGGCATGATCGCTGTCGGAGCGTCCCTCGCCAACGCGATGTGGCTCGCGGTCGAAGTCGAGACCCTGGCGCGCCAATACGTCAATTGTCTGCAGCTCGGCGATCCGCCGCTGCTGTCGTCGCAAGAGATCGGGACCGTGATGGAGAAGATGTCGGACTACGGCCACAACGTGAAAGTGTGAAGCGGCCGCGCTCGGGCTGATTGCGGGCGCGCGCTCGAAACGCCGCCGTCGCTCCATTTTTCCGCGGAGCGGCGAGCGCTCTCAATTGGTTTTCGTCTCGCCTCACGCCGAAGGCGCCTAAAGGCCTATCGGCTCGGGCGCCCGGCCGGCGACGCGCCCGCGGCCGACGGCCATCGCCCGGTCGGCGCGATGCGCTCGAGCGGTTAAATTCAACTGCCGGGCTGGATGCTTTCGAGCTGGCGCAGGCTCGGGAGAAGGGCCTGCGCCAGCTCTGTTGAAACTACTGCTCTTCCACTTCGCCCGCCGGGCAGCAGCGATACTGCTGCGATTTCTCCAGCAGATCGATCTGCTTTTTGAGCAGCTGATTCTCTAAGTCTTTGCGCGTGGCCTCGAGATCCATCAGCGTCTTCAGTTCCGGCTCGCAGATGTCACAATCGTCCAGGCACCCCTTGACCAGCACTCCCGGGGTCGGCAGGGCCATGGTTTTTTCAAAGCCGAGCGACTGCTTGGCGGCCTGGGACACTTGACCGCCCACCTTATCCAGCAGACCTTCCTTGACGAGATCCTGATCCACTTGTTGCAGGGCCGCCTGCCGGAGGTTCACCGGGATTGGCCCCTGCTGGCCGAAAGTTGCAAGCGACCTGGTGAACAGGGTCCCCGCAGCGGCGGTAGCCCCCTGTTCCACAACGACGCTTGCGAGCGCTCGCTGCGCCACGTCCAGGCGGTTCGAACCCGTCGCCAGCACCGCGTTCGAGCGCACCGCGACTCCCGTCACCGGCTTGGGAGGGTTCAGCACGACCCCCGTGGGCGCGAAAGGATCGTCGACCCGGCGGTCGATGCTCACGATTTCAAACTTCACCGTTTGGCACTTGTTGATGCGATAAAAGAGGAAGGTCAAGGCGTGACAGTGGTTGGGGTTCGAGAAAGTGCGCGAGGCCAACTCGTACTGGTCGTCGGATTCGCCCTGTTGATGATTGCGCGTGGCCACCTCGCCGAAAGAGGTCGAGGCCGCAGCCCGCGTACTCACCTCCACGTGCTGTTGGAGCGATTCCGCGTGCTGGCTCAGGGAACGGGCCACCGAGCTGGCGGAATTCGCGTCATAGGAGCTGCCCGAGGCTCCGCCGCCGATGCTGAAAAAGCCGAGGTCGATTCCGAGCCCCCCGCCGCCGCTCACCGACGAAGAGCTAAAGGAAGAACTGGCGCTTGTGGTGTCGAGCAGGTTGAGATTGCTCATCCCGTACGCCATGCCCGCCGCGTAATACGATTCCTCCGACGTCGTCTCATTGAGGTACGACAGCTTCGACTCGCTGTCGAAACTGAACCGGGTGTGCCGGTCGCTTGACGAGAGCCGCACTTTCTCACCCGGCAAAAGCGTCGTGCTATAGGCGAGGTCCCCCAACGAAAGCGGACCTTGGCAGCGCGTCAGCCGGTAGTGAAGCGTCACCTCGACAGGCACCACCTGCCGCTGGTCCCCGGCTGCGACAACAGGACGAAACGGAAGCCGGTAGGTGAAGTTGAGCACATCGCAGACCTCGCACGGTTCGAGCTGCGGGCAGCACCCGACAGTCGCCGGAGTCGCAACGGGGTCTTTTTCAACAGTCGTTTGCGTGGCCATCTTGAAATTCCTCTTTGAAAATCACTACTCACAAAATCGGCGCAGAATATACAGCGCATGGATACGAACCTGCGCCAGATGTTCGTCAGTCTATCTGACTTCGGCCTCGAACAAAGCGGGCCTGTAACTGCGTCGAAATAAAGTCTCAGCCTTTTTTTAGCCGAAATTTGTCAAATGACAGCGCCGACGGCGTGCAGAATGCGCGCATAGCGCTACTTTGACAAGCCTGAAAACTTGTTGAGACGCCGCCGTGGCTTGTAGATATGCTTCGGCGCGCGCCGGCTCATCGCCGCACGCCGAGGAAAGCCGAATTTTCTGTCATCAAGACGCACGTCCCGCATGGTTTTTCATGGAACGCCTGACAAATCGAAGTCGTTACGCTGTTGACAGGACCGAGACGTCCTGTAGCACGCAACACGGTGTCGGATGTGACCAGGAAGTTCTAGATTAGAGACTTCTGAGTGAGCCTTTTGGGGCAGCCATGCGCTGCTGCGCCGCGAGAAAGCTTCCTCACGAGACGACTCGCTGACCCGTCCGAGTCTCAAGCTCCCGGCGGGCGGTCCCCGTCAATTTTACCGTCGGCTTTGGCGGTCTGTATAACCGCCCAAAACATTGGCGCGAGGATTCCTGTGGATATCGAAAAAAAGTTCTTGCTTTTCTGGCGGCGCACAATTAATTTGTTGCGGTGCGGTACGATGTACCGCGCATGCCCTCCTTGGGCGTTTCCTCCCTAGACTTCAGGCCGCCCTTGTGGCGGCCTCCTTTTTTCACGCCCTCCAGTGTCCCCGCGCCGATCGGCCGCGCCGGATAATGCAATGATTTCAATAGTCTAAAAATTTTGCTTTCGAATAATCGGAATACGTGCTATGGTAAAAGTCGGTGTTGATGCGCGGCAAGCTTGCGCTCGCGCGCCTTCCCCGCCTTCGCGGCTTCGTCCCGCCGCCCGCGCGCCGGCCAGATCGCAACGCCGTTGCAGAAAATGGCGCCCAAGCGATTGAAAAGATTGGGCCAGCGACAGAAGTGACGCGCCGCGCCCCATTCACCGCCGCTTTCCCGCCAGGGCCTTGGCGAGGAACAGGCCGCCGTGACGCAGCCCGCCGGCGTCGATGCCATGCCCGACCCCGATCGAGACGTGCCATTGCGCCGGGATCGAAGCCTCGGCCAACGCCTCGGCGGCCATGAACATCGCCTCGATGGGAATCAGCGGGTCCTGATCGCCATGGACCAGCAGGACCGGCGGCGGCGCGCCGCGCGCGTCCCGCGCCGTCGCCTCGCCGAGCCGATCGGGCCCGACCAGCATGCCGGAAAAGCCCAGGATCGCCGCCGGGGCGCGGCGGCGCCGCAAGCCCGCGTGCATCGCCATCATCGAGCCCTGGCTGAAGCCGACCAGCGCCAGCCGTGAATCGTCGAGGCCGAGGCGTTGCAGTTCGGCGTCGAGAAAAGCGTCGATCGCGCCGCGGGCCCGGACCGCGCCTTGCCATCGCTCCGCGGCGCCGGCCGGATCGTCGGGCGAGGCGCTGCTGAGCGCGAACCACTGCCGGCCCGTCGGCGCGGCCCCGCACCGTTCGGGGGCGTGCGGCGACACGAACGCGGCCTCGGGCAGCAGCGCGCGCCATTGCCGCCCCAGTTCGATCAGATCGTTTCCGTCCGCCCCATACCCATGCAGGAACACTACCAGCCCGTTCGCGCGGCCATTGCCCGCGGGCAGGCGGGGACCGTCCAACGCAGCGCTCATGAAGGGGTCTCCGGGCCGATCAGGCCACTGCCTTAACCCGAACCATCCGCGAGAGCCATCCCCGAACGCTGCTTGACGCCCCGGTAATAGGCCCACAGCATCCGCGCGGCGACGCCGCGCCACGGCCGCCAGCGCTCGGCGATCCGCTCCAGACGCGCCGCGTCCGGCCGGCGCCTGAGCTTGAGAGCGAGCTTGGCCGCCTCCTGCAAGGCGAGATCCCCGGCAGGGAAGGCGTCGGGATGGCCGAGGCAGAACAGCAGGAAAATGTCGGCCGTCCAGGGGCCGACGCCTTTGACCGCGACCAGCGCCTTGTGCGCGTCCTCGGCGGCGAGCGCGGCGAGGCCCGCCAGATCGAGCCCGCCCTCGGCGACCGCGTGCGCGAGCGCGCGCAAGGCGCGGATCTTGGGGGTCGAGAGCCCGCAGGCGCGCAGGTCCTCCTCCGTCGCTTCAGCCAGGCGCGCGGCCTCGAGCGGGGCGATGCGCGATTCCAGCCGGCCGAAAATCGCGCTGGCGCTGGCGACCGACACCTGCTGCGACACGATGATCGCGGCGAGTCCGGCGAAGCCCGGCTCGCGGCGGCGCAGGGGCGGATGTCCGCCGATCGCGATCAGCGTCTCCACGATCTCAGGGTCTTTGGCGCGCAGCAGCTCGGCGGCGTCGCGCAGGACGATCTCGTCCGCGATCAGCGGGCCGGGATGATAGGCCATCGACGCCCGGCGCTTGGGTCTGCTTGCGCGGGCGTTCTGCTTGTGCATGCGTTTTGCCGTCATGCGCTCCGAAGTCCCCGACCCTTCGCCCATATTGCGCTTCGCGCCCTCGCCGAACGGCGCGCTGCATCTGGGTCACGCCTATTCGGCGCTCCGCAACCAGCGATTCGCCGCCGAATCGAACGGGCGCCTGCTGCTGCGCATTGAAGACTTGGACCGCACGCGTTGCAAGGCGCAATACGAGGCGGCGATTCTCGACGACCTCGACTGGCTCGGCCTCAGCTTCGACGGGCCGATGCGCCGGCAGAGCGAGCATGGCGACGACTACCGCGCGGCGCTGGCGCGCCTAACCGAACAACAGCTGGTCTATCCGTGTTTTTGCAGCCGGACCGAAGTCGAGCGGGCCTCGAGGGGCCGGCGCGATCCGGACGGAGCGCCGCTTTATGGCGGAAGCTGCCGCGGTCTCCCGCCCGAGGAGACGCGCGAGCGCCTCGCGCGCGGCGAGCCAGCCGCCTGGCGGCTCGACATGCGGCGCGCGCTGAATGCCGCGCCGGCGCGGCTCGTGTGGCTCGAATTCGGCGAAGGCGCGATTGCCGTCGAGCGCGCGGCCGAGCCGGGGCCGTGGGGCGATGTCATTCTTCGCGGCCGCGATCTGGCCGCAAGCTATCATCTGGCGGTTGCGGTCGACGACGCATTGCAACGCGTCACCGACGTCGTGCGCGGCCGCGATCTCCTCGTCGCGACCTCGGTCCATCGGTTGCTGCAGGAACTGCTCGGCCTCTTCACGCCGCGCTATCGCCACCACCGCCTCGTTCTCGACGAAACGGGGGCCAAGTTGTCGAAGAGCCGTCGATCGCCGTCGATCGGCGCGTTGCGCGAACGAGGCGTCACTCCAGGCGAAATTCGCGCGGCGCTCGGGTTCGGCGACGGTGGGGCCGGCGGCCTGGTAGTCGCGCTTAGTTGAGTTTCGCGGTCGCTCCGACCGAAGTCGGGGCAGCCTTCTCGGCCGCCATTGCGGCGGCGGACGGGGCTTGCGCCATCAGCTGGTCGACGCGTTCGCGTTCGCGCTTGAACAACGCGAGCATCTTGCCATCGAACTCGCGCGTGCGGGCGAGCTTGATCGCCATCGGATCGACGAAATTGCCGTTAATGATCACTTCATAGTGCAGGTGCGGCCCGGTCGATAGCCCCGAGTCGCCGAGATAGCCGATGATCTGGCCTTGGGTGACGCGGACGCCAGGGGCGATGCCGCGGCCGAAGCCGGACATGTGATTGTACGTGGTCTCGTAGCCGTTGGCGTGCTGGACTTCGACCCGCCGTCCGTAACCGGCGTCCCACTGGGCTTCGATCACGACGCCATTGCCCGCGGCGAAGATTGGCGTGCCGATCGGCGCGCCCCAGTCGACGCCAGTGTGCATCCGGGTGAAATGCAGAATGGGGTGATAGCGCATGCCGAAGGGGGATCGCAATTCGCCTTCGGCGATCGGCTTTCGAAGCAGGAACTTGCGTGTCGAGCGGCCGTTCTCGTCGTAATAGTCGACCATGTGGTCGTCCGGCGTTTGAAATCGATAGTATTTGAAAGTCTGATCACGGACCGTCATTGTCGCATAGAGAAGCTCCGGGCGCGGATCGATTTCGTCAGGGTCGGAATAGAACGCCTCAATCGCGTCGCCTGGAGCGGTAGCGCGCTGGAAATCGACGTCATTGGCGAAGACCCGGGCCAGGACCTCGATCAGCGCTTTGGGCAAACCCTGCTTGAGCGACGTTTCGTAAAGACTCTGGTAAAGGCTCATGCCGCGCAAATCGCCTTCTTCCGAGGCCTTGGACTTTTTCGAGACCTGCGCCGAGCGCAGCGAAACCGGCGCATACGCGCCCCTGTCGTTGATCGCGACCATGGCCTTGAGCTGATCGTCGGCATAGACCGAGATGCGGGCAATCCTCGGCTTGGCGCCGTGGACGGCCTGCTCCTCGGGCAGGAGAATGATCTTCTGTCCTTCGCCGACCGGCGACTCGCCGTGCCTCACGCCGAAGCTCGCCAATATCGCCGCGGCGTCCTCGGGACTCGCGCCATTGGCATTCAGCACATCCTCGAAGCTTTCGCCGTGGCGCAGCCGAACGAGTTTTTCGTTTGGCGAGGCGTCGTCCGGTCCGGTCGATTTCGACACGTTCGTCACATTCTCAGGAATCATCCGGACTTCGATCGAGGCGAACGGCGCGCTCGAGCTCACGCTTCCGACCGTCGCGTAAGATGACGCCGCGCCGATCGGGTCGGCGCCCGCTTGGCTGGTGCGCATAAGCAGAATCTGCGGCGGCAGCGGCTGGGCCGGCGCCTTCGGCGCGTCCGGCGGCGCTTTCATCGTCTCGACGACCTGAGCGTGCGCCTCGGCCTGGGACAATTCGCCCGACGCCTGCGCTGCGTCCGCAGGGCTAAGGTCTTGGGTGCGAAACGTCACTTCGGCGTCGTCCTGCACCGGACCCGGATCGGGGGCGGTATCGGGGACGTCAGCCCCTTTGCTCATCAGTTTGAGTGGGTTGAACGGTGGCACTGCGTCCGAAAAGCCGGTCGGAGTCGTCGTCAGTGTGGTCTGAAGGCGCGTGAATGCGCGCGCCTTCACCACTTCCCGGTCGCCGATCTTGATCGTCGTGGGAACCGTGTACGTCTGCTTATCCGAGACGATGTCCACCGGGCGCAACAGTCGGTCGCCCCTGCCGGGACTGACGGCTTCATTCGCCGAATCCGTGGGGCCCGAGGCAGTCGCATATTCGGGCTCTTCGGCGAAGTCATACTGGCTGTCGAGATCGAAGTATAGGGCCGCGCCGATGAGCGTCACTCCGCAAAGCCCGGTCAGGGCTGCGCCGGCGAGCCACCGGAGCGACGTGCGGCGACGCTCGCTGCCGTCAACCCGATCATCGTCTATGCGTATCGGCGGCTCGACACCCAACTCCAGGCCGACATTCGCGCGGTCAGCGCGAGAGCCAAGACGGGGAAAAGCAGCGGCCAATGTGGTCAAGGCTGTCGTTTCGCTCGCTTTTCCGCCGCCGCCAAGGTAGCGGGCGTTCACACTGATTAGCGCCGATGTCACGCCCCGGCAAGCTCACCGCCGGAGGGCCGAGCATTGAACCTGCGCGTATCGCCCGCAACAATGGCGAATCCGCGGCAGGTTTGAATTGTCGGCCCCCTGCTTCTTCGAACCAATGTGACAATTTTCAAAAAAAGAGTTTGACAGCAGAATTCTGAGTTCCCTATACCGACCCCACTGACGGTGGCGCCGGGGTTTCGCGGCGGGTTGGTCGTCGGGCAAGCGGATATCACCGATCAAACCTCCCAACCGCTGAGAGGCGGGGCGGAAGGCTTTTGGTCGCTTTTGAGCCGTGCCTATGCGGACGGCTCCGGCGCCCGCGTGAGATTAGGGTTCGAGCCGA
>CAWAIM010000029.1:0-62500 GCA_963781895.1 uncultured Alphaproteobacteria bacterium | reverse complement strand
GACATGGCCGATGAGATCGAGACGATGCGCGCAATCATCGCCGCCCGGCCGGGCGGCCCGGACGTGCTCGAGCTGCAAATGCGCCCGCGGCCGCTTCCGGGCGAAGGCGAAATCCTCATCAAAGTCCGGGCCGCGGGCGTCAACCGGCCCGACGTCCTGCAGCGTCAGGGCAATTATCAGCCCCCGCCTGGCGCAAGCGACGTGCTCGGACTCGAAGTCGCGGGCGAAGTCGTGGCGCGGGGAGCGAAGGCTACGCTTCACGCCGAAGGCGCAAGCGTGACGGCGCTTGTTCCAGGCGGCGGCTATGCCGAATATTGCGTCGCGCATGAAACCAATGCGCTGCCGGTCCCGAACGGTCTGACTGCGATCGAGGCGGCCGCGATCCCCGAAACCTACTTCACCGTCTGGACCAATGTGTTCGATCGGGGCGCGCTCAAAGCCGGCGAAACGCTGCTGGTGCATGGCGGGACGTCCGGCATCGGCACGACGGCGATCGCCCTCGCCAAGGCGTTCGGCGCCCGGGTCGTGGCGACGGCCGGCTCGGACGAAAAGGCCGCGCAATGCGAGCGGCTGGGGGCCGACCTCGGCGTCAACTACCGGAAAGACGACTTCGTCGCGCGCGACGTTGGCCGCTACGGAAGGCCGGGGCGCGGACGTCATTCTCGACATGGTCGGTGGCGATTACGTCGCCCGCAACCAGGCGGCCGCGGCGACGGACGGGCGCATCGTGCAGATCGCCTATTTGCACGGCCAGCAGGCGACGATCGATCTGAGGCCGCTCATGACCAAGCGTCTCATCCACACCGGCTCGACGCTTCGGCCGCGCTCGGCGGCGGAAAAAGCGGTCATCGCCAGGGCGCTGCGGGCGAAAGTCTGGCCGCTGATCGAAGCCGGGCGCTGCAAGCCGGTCATCGATTCGGTCTTCCCGCTGGCCGACGCCTCGAAGGCGCACGAACGAATCGAGAGCAGCGCCCATATCGGCAAAATCGTGCTTACCCCGTGATTGGACCGAAAAGGCGCAACGGGCTCGGCCGGACGGCAGGCTTGAAAAGCGCGGGCGGACGCCACATCTTGTCTGGCGAGCGGGATCGAATCGATTCGGCGCCGAGAGGGACGCTAAGCTGACACTGACGCCTCATTCCGACGTAGCCGCGGCGTCGAAGCGCCGCGATTTGGGTGTTCGTGACAAGACGACCGACCCGCTCTCGCAAATCATCGTCGGCGCGCTCGAGGACGCCAAGGCCGAAGACATCGTCGCGATCGAGCTGGCGGGAAAGACGACGCTCGCCGATTGGATGATCGTCGCCACGGGCCGCTCTAGCGTTCATGTCGGCGCGATCGCCGACCGGGTCGTCAAGGCCTGCCGCGACGCCGGCTATCCGACCCCGAAGGTCGAGGGGATGCCGCTTTGCGACTGGGTCCTCATCGACGCCAGGGACACGATCGTGCATGTCTTCCGTCCCGACGTCCGCCAATTCTACAATCTCGAAAAGATGTGGAGCGCCGACCGTCCCGGCGAAGCGCGAAAGAAATAGATAAGAATGCGCATCGCGTTGGTTTGCGTGGGCGGGCTCAAGGCCGGACCGGAACGCGAGCTGTTCGAACGCTACCTGAAGCGATTGAGGGAAGGCGTGCGCCGCGTCGGGGTCGCCGGCGTCGATCTTCGCCAGATCGACGAATCCCGCGCCGCGCGGCCCGAAGACCGCCGGGCTCAGGAAGCCGACGCGATTCGAGCGGCCATTCCCTCCGGCAGCGTGCTGGTCGCGCTCGACCAACACGGCGGGTCGCCGAGCAGCGAGGAATGGGCGTCCGACATTGGCCGGGCGCGCGACGCGTCGCGACCCGCTTACGCGGTCGTGATCGGCGGACCCGACGGTCTGGCGGCGGCGCTGCGGCAAGGCGCGCACCGCGTGATCGCTTTTGGCTCGATGACCTGGCCGCATCAGCTCGTCCGCGTGATGGCGGCAGAGCAGCTCTACCGGGCGATATCGATTCTTTCCGGCCATCCCTACCATCGCGCATGATCGCCGCGATATTGGCCAGATTTCGTGGTTGTGCTCGCCGATGTCGAATATCCGAATAAGATCGATGCGAGTGAGGCTCGGCGCCGCCGCGCTCGCGGCGGCGTTCGGCTGTCCGTTGCAAGCGCTCGCCGACCCGGACGTTCCTCCGCCGGCGGCCGCGGCGGATCAACAGAGGTCGGAGAAGGAAATCGAGCTGCAGGGCGTCGAAGACACCATTCGCGCCTCCGACGCGCAACGACGCGACATTGAATCGCAAATCGAGTCGATCCGCGCCGACCGGGCGCGACTTGCCGCGGCGCTGATCGAGACCACCACGAAGGTGCAGAACACCGAGCGCAGCGTCGCCGCCGCCAACGACAGATTGGCGAGCCTCAACGCAAAGGCCGATACGCTCGCCGGTTCGCTCGAAAGCCGCCGGGCGATGATTACGGAAGTGTTGGCTGCGCTCCAGCGGATGGGCGCTCATCCGCCGCCGGCGATTCTCGTCAAGCCCCACGACATGGCGGATGCGGTGCGCGCGGCGACGCTCCTCGGTTCAGCGATACCGGCCTTGAAATCAGAGACCGAGGCGCTCGGCCGCGACATCGATGCGCTCGCCAGGACCAGGGAATCGATCGCTCATGAGCGCGATGCGTTGGCGCAGGCGGGCGCGTCGCTGGCGCTCGAGAAAGCACGCCTTTCCGTGCTCGTCGAAGCGCGCCAGAGCTCGCTTGCTTCGGCTCAGGACGCGCTCGGGTCGCAGCAGCGCCGCGCTGCGGAGCTGGCCAAACAGGCGACGTCGCTCAAGGATCTGATTTCCAGACTTGACGCCGAGGAAGCCGAGCGCAAGGCGGCGGCGGACGCGGCGCATGCGGCCGACGCCGCGGCGGCGCAGCAGATCGAAGTGAAAGCCGAGGTCGCGCGCGGCGCCGATTCCGCGCGGCTCAAGCCTGAAATCGCTTTCAGCGACGCCAAGGGACGCGTCCCGCTGCCCGCCGCGGGCACGATCCTGAAGACTTTCGGCTCTTCGGACGGTCTGGGCGGCGTGGAGCGAGGCGTCATGGTGGCGACGCTCGCCGGCGCGACCGTTTCCGCCCCGGCGGACGGTTCGGTCCTGTTTTGCGGGCCCTATCGGAGCTATGGACAGCTCTTGATCATCAATGCCGGCGGGGGCTATTATATCCTGCTTGCAGGAATGGACCGAATTAGCGTATTGCCCGGCGAGTTCGTTCTCGCGGGAGAACCCGTTGGCGCCATGGGCGATGGGTCGGTCCGGATGGCTGCCGCCGCCGCAGTTGGCGCGGCTGAACCCGTTCTCTACATCGAACTGCGCAAGGACGGCACGGCGATCGATCCGGGGCCGTGGTGGGCGAAGTCAGACATCGAAAAGGCGCGAGGATGAATCGGAAAGCTAGCTATCTCGGACTGGGCGTCGTTTTGGGAGCGGCCGCGACCGTCGCGGCGCCGCAAGCGCTGCTTTTCGTCAGCCCCGCCGCCTATGCCGCGGCCGCCGACACGTATCGAGAGCTCAATCTGTTCGGCGACGTGTTCGACAAGATCCGCAACGAGTACGTCGAAAAGCCGGACGAGGCGAAGCTGATCGAGGCCGCGATCAACGGCATGCTCGCTTCTCTCGACCCTCATTCGAGCTACATGAACGCCAGCGCGTTCCGCGACATGCAGGTGCAGACGAAGGGCGAATTCGGCGGCCTGGGCATCGAAGTCACTCAGGAGGACGGCATCATCAAGGTGGTCACTCCGATCGACGATACGCCCGCGGCAAAGGCCGGCATCCTGTCCGGCGACATCATCGCGGCCATCGACGACACCCCGACACAGGGGATGACGCTCGATCAAGCGGTCGAAAAGATGCGCGGGTCCGTGAACTCGCCGGTCAAGCTCAAGATCCTGCGCGGCCCCAAGAAGGAGGCCAAAGAGTTCACCGTGGTCCGCGATCTGATCAAGGTCCAGTCGGTGCGCTCGCGGGTCGAGGACGGCGACATCGGCTATATCCGCATCACTCAATTCACCGAACAGACCGCCGACGGCCTGAAGGCGGCGATCGAGAAGCTCCACAGCGAAATTCCCGCCGACAAATTCAAGGGCTACATCCTCGATCTGCGCAACAACCCCGGCGGACTGCTCGACCAATCGATCGACGTCGTCAATGCTTTCATCGACCGGGGCGAGATCGTGTCGACGCGCGGCCGCACCCCCGACGAAACCCAACGATTCGACGCGCGGCCGGGCGGCGACCTGTCGGGCGGCAAACCGCTCGTCGTCCTCATCAACGGCGGTTCGGCCTCGGCGTCCGAGATCGTGTCCGGCGCGCTGCAGGATCACAAGCGGGCGACGCTGATCGGCACGCGCTCGTTCGGCAAGGGCTCCGTGCAGACGATCATGCCGCTCGGCCAGGACGGCGCCCTGCGGCTGACGACCGCGCGCTATTACACGCCTTCTGGCCGTTCTATTCAGGCCAAGGGCATCGAGCCCGACATCAAAGTGTTGGAGGACGTTCCAGACGACCTCAAGGGCAAGGACGACATGAAGGGCGAGGCCTCCCTCAAAGGCCACCTGGCGAACGGCGATCGAGGATACTTCGGCGTCTCAGGCCTATGTGCCGCCGGACGAGAAAAACGACAAGCAGCTGGCGGCCGCCATCGATCTCTTGCATGGAATCAAGCCTGCCGAGGCGGCCTCGGTCAAGGCGGACGCGGCCGCGCCCAAGAGCGACCAGCAAACGGCGGCCCCGGCGCCGTCCGCCGCCGGCCAACCGGGGGCGGCCAAGCCGAATTGATGACGCAGAGCCGAGGTCGAGGAGCCGGGACGTTCGATGGCTAAGGGTCTGTCTAACCTTGCTTATGGACTTGTGGTCGGCGTGGCGCTCGCCGGCGCGTTCGAGGGCGCGTTGCAGGCGGCCGGGGCGAGCGCGAACGACAGGCTCGCCGTGTTCGCCGAGGTCTTCAACAAGGTGCGCGACAACTACGTCGAGAAGCCCGACGACGAGAAGATGGTCAAGTCGGCGATCGACGGCATGCTCGCTTCGCTCGATCCGCATTCGAACTATTTCGATCCCAAGGCGCTGCAGGATTTCCAGACCAGCATGAAAGGCGAGGAGTTCGGCGGACTGGGGCTCGAAGTCATGATGGAAGGCGGCCTGGTCAAGGTCGTGAGCCCAATCGACGACACCCCGGCCGCCCGCGCCGGACTGATGACCGGAGATCTGGTCACCCGCATCGACGACACGGCGGTCAAGGGCCTGACGCTGAAGGAGGCGGTCGATCGCATGCGCGGGCCGGCGAAATCGAGTGTGAGGCTCACGGTTGAGCGCGGATCGAACAAGGATTTGAAGGAATTCACGATTGTCCGCGAGATCATCCATGTGCAGTCCGTCCGTTCGCATCTCGAGAGCGGCGACATCGGCTATATCCGCGTTACGCAGTTCAACCAGGAAGCCTATGACGGCGTGCGCAAGGCCTTTGATCGATTCAGGACCGATCCTGGCTCCGCCAAGCTGAAGGGCTACATCCTCGATCTGCGCAACAATCCCGGCGGATTGCTCAATCAGGCGGTCGAGATCGCCAACGCCTTCGTCGACAGCGGCGAGATCGTTTCGACGCGGGGCCGAAACGCCGGGCAGGAACAACGTTACGGCGCGCGCCCCGGCGTGAACCTGTCGCAGGGCAAGCCAGTCGTCGTTCTGATCAACGGCGGTTCGGCTTCGGCCTCGGAAATCGTCTCGGGCGCATTGCAGGATCTGAAGCGGGCGACGCTGATCGGCACGCGCTCGTTCGGCAAGGGCTCCGTCCAGACGATCCTGCCGCTCGGCGACAATGGCGCGCTCAAGTTGACGACCGCGCGCTACTACACCCCGTCCGGTCGTTCGATTCAGGCCAGGGGCATCGAGCCGGACATCAAGGTGCTCGAGAACATTCCGGACGACCTCAAGGGCAAGGTGTCGAGTCTGGGCGAGGCTTCGCTGGTCGGCCATCTCAAGAACGGAACCGAAGAGGAAAAGGGCTCCGACGCTTATGTGCCGCCCGAGCACGACAAGGACACGCAGCTGCTGGCGGCGGTCGGCCTGTTGCATGGCGCCAAGCCCGATACGCTGAGGAGCCCTGGGCCGGCGGTGACCACGTCGCAGTGACTTTCGCGCGGTTGATTCTGGGCGCGGCGCTGGCGGCGGCGCCGGGTTGGGCGGCGGCGGAAGAGCCGTCGGGCTGCGACGCGTTCAAATGGCCGCTCGATCACGAGCGCGCGGCGCTGATCCGTCCCGACAAGCCCGCGGTCGCGAACGGAGGCGCTTTTGCCTACGATGTCGCGGTCACCTTGAAACTCGCGCCGCTCGCCGAGGGCGGATTGCCGATGGCGCCCGAACGGGCGCCGAAATCGCCGCGGTCATTCGCGGGTCATTTCACGCTTCCCGCTCCCGCGCATCCGGGCGTCCACAAGATCACCATCTCGGCGGACAGGCTGGCTCGACGTCGTCGACGGCGGCAAGTATTTGCGTCCTGTCGGGGTCTCGGGCGCGACCTCCTGCGAAGGCGCGCGCAAGAGCGTCAAGTTCGACTTGCCGCCGCGGCCGATCACGATTCAGTTCAGCGGCGTGAAGAACGACGAAATCTCGGCCATTGTCTCGTCCGACGAATGAGCCCGCGTCCTTGACCTGACATGATCGGCGTCAGTGCCGGAAGTGCCGCATTCCGGTGAACGCCATGGCGATTCCGGCCTCGTCGGCGGCGGCGATGACGCTGGCGTCGCGCAGTGAGCCGCCGGGCTGAATGACGGCGGTGGCGCCGGCCTCGATCGCCGAAACGAGACCGTCCGCGAACGGGAAGAACGCGTCGGAGGCGACGGCGGAGCCCTTCGTGCGCGGCTCCGCCCAACCGGCCGCCGCCGCCGCCTCGACCGCCTTGCGGGCGGCGACGCGGGCGGAATCGACCCGCGACATCTGCCCCGCGCCGACGCCGGCCGTCGCGCCGTCCCTGACATAGACGATCGCGTTCGACTTCACGTGCTTGGCGACCCGCCAGGCCATCAGCATGTCGGCCATTTCGCTCGGGCTCGGCGCGCGTTTGGTCACCACCTTCAGGTCCGCCTCGTCGAGCGCGCCGTTGTCGCGGTCCTGAACCAGGAGCGCGCCCGCGACCGAGCGCACGGTGAGCGTCGGCGCGCGCGGGTCGGGAAGCGCGTCGGCGATGAGGAGGCGCAGGTTCAGCTTCGACGCCAGGATCGCCAACGCCTCGTCGTCCGCCTCCGGGGCGATGATCACTTCGGTGAAGATTTCGACGATTCTGCGCGCGGCCTCGGCGTCGAGGCGCCGGTTCAGCGCGACGACGCCGCCGTAGGCCGAGACCGGATCGCAGGCCAAGGCCCTTTCGTAGGCCTCCGTGAGCGTCCCGCCGATCGCGACGCCACAAGGGTTGGCGTGCTTGATGATCGCGACCGCGGCGCTTCGGTCGGGGTCGAATTCGGCGACCAGCTCGTAGGCCGCATCGGCGTCGTTGATGTTGTTGTACGACAGTTCCTTGCCCTGGATCTGGCGCGCCGACGCGACTCCGGGACGCTTGTCGGCGGTCAGGTACAGCCCCGCGCGTTGATGTGGATTCTCGCCATAGCGCAGCGCGCCAAATCCGTCGTGCAGAACCCCGCCGAAGGCGCGCCACTTCGGCGCCGCCTCGCGTATCTCGTCGGCGAGCCAGTTGGAGATCGCCGCGTCGTAGACCGCCGTGCGGGCAAAGGCTTTTTGCGCCATTTTGCGGCGGAAGGCGAGACTCGTCGCCCCGTCATGGCGCTCCAGTTCCTCGAGCAGCGCGCCATAGTCGCCGACATCGACGATGACGACGACGTCATCGTGGTTCTTGGCTGCGCCGCGGATCATCGCCGGGCCGCCGATGTCGATATTTTCGATTCGATCCTCGAACGACGCGTCGCCGCGCAGCGTCGCCTCGAACGGATAGAGGTTGACGACGAGGAGATCGATCGGCGCGATGTCGTTGGCGATCATCGCCGCCTGATGGGCCGGGTCGGAGCGGATCGCCAGCAGCCCGCCGTGCACGCGCGGGTGGAGGGTCTTGACCCGCCCGTCCATCATCTCGGTGAAGCCGGTGACCTGCGCGACGTCGACGACGGCGAGCCCGGCGGCGCTCAAGGCCGCGCCGGTGCCGCCGGTCGAGAGCAACTCGACGCCGCGCGCCTCGAGCGCGCGGGCGAGATCGACCAGACCCGCCTTGTCGGAAACAGAGATCAGCGCTCGACCGACGTTGACGATATCCGTGGCCATTGGCTCATTGCTCCTCAAGCCGTTGCGCATCGCTTTGCCGCGGCGCAATAGCACGCATCGCGCCGCGCCGGAACGCCTGCGAAGGTCGAATCCGGGAGCGGGCGGTCGAGGGCGAACTAAGGTCGTTCCCGAGCGCCACAGGCATGTGCGGGGTAAGTTTCCGACTCGAATTCAATGCTGGCGTCTCGGGAAGGAATAACGGTCCGGCCGGGACTTTGGATGCTTCCTGTCAATGTGGTATTGTTCATCGGCGGTGCGAAGACGCGAAGTGTTGGACGTTCTTTGAATTTGGATTGGATCGAGCGCCGCCATGCATGTTGCCAGGCTGAATCATTTGGACTCGCAATCCTAGGTTTGTAAATAGGCCATTGTACGATGGAAACGGGCAATGTAGAGCGCCGCCTCGCTGCAATTGTTGCGGCGGACGTGGTCGGCTATAGCCGTCTGATGGAAGTCGATGAGGCGGGAACGCTGGCTCGACTGAAGACGGTGCGGCTGGAGCTGATCGACCCGGCGATCGCCAAGTGCAAGGGTCGTATCATCAAGACGACCGGCGACGGGCTGTTGGTGGAATTCCAGAGCGTCACGGAGGCGCTCCGTTGCGCGGTCGATTTTCAAGAGCGGATGGCGCGGCGAAATCGAGATATGCCGTCGTCGCGCGCCCTGCTTTACCGCATCGGCATCAATTTGGGCGACGTCATCGTCGAGGAAAGCGACATCTTCGGCGACGGCGTCAATGTCGCGGCGCGTCTCGAGTCGATCGCCGAGCCGGGCGGAATCTGCATCTCGGGGGCGGTGCGCGACCAGGTCGGCGACCGGCTGGACGTCGAATACGCCGATCTGGGCGAGCAGCAGGTCAAGAACATCAACCGGCCGATTCGCGTATTCAAGGTTCTGTCAGGGCGCCAATCCGCGATCGACGGCCAGGCCGGCTCGGACGGGTCGGCGCCGCTTCAGGCGAGCGCCCGCAGACCGTCGATCGCGGTCCTGCCGTTCGTCAACATGAGCGGCGACCCGGAGCAGGAGTTTTTCGCCGACGGGCTCACCGAGGACATCATCACCGAACTGTCGCGCTTCCGACAGCTCCTGGTGATCTCGCGCAACGCCGTGTTCGTCCATAAGGGAAAACCGATCAAGGCGCAGCAGATCGCGCGCGAATTCGGGGTGGACTACATCGCTGAAGGAAGCGTGCGCAAGGCGGCGGATCGCGTCAGAGTGACCGTTCAGCTGATCGACGGCGAAACGGAGACGCACATCTGGGCGGAACGTTACGATCGCAAGCTCGAGGACATTTTCGCCATCCAGGACGAAGTCACCTCGTCGATCGCCGCCACTCTTTTCGGCCGCGTCGAGGCCGCCAGGCACGACCGCGTCCAACGAAAAATCACCGCCAACATGGCCGCGTACGAGTGCGTGCTGACCGGCAAGATCTTGCATCATCGGTCGAAACGCGAGGCCAACGCCGAAGCGCTCGGCGCCCTGAACCGGGCCATCGAGCTCGACCCGAACTATGCGCATGCTCATGCTTGGAAGGCGTGCGTGCTGGGCCAGGCCTGGCTGCATGATTGGTGCGCGGATCGGCGCGCGAGCGAGCAGTTGATCTTGGACGAATTGGGGACGGCGCTGGCGCTCGACGACAACGACGCGGACGTGCACCGGATCCTCGCCGCCATCAAGCTCAACTTCAACGAGCACGACAAGGCGCTCTATCATCAGGAGCGCGCCTTATCCCTCAATCCGAACAGCGATCTCATCGTCGTGCAGCAGGGGGAGGTGCTGACCTGGCTCGGCCGTCCCGAGGAGGGGATCGATTGGGTTCGGCGGGCGATGCGGCTCAATCCCTATCATCCCGAGCGCTTCTGGAGTCATCTCGGCCGCGCGCAATATACGGCGCGGGCCTATGCCGACGCCATCGCCTCGTTCAGCAAGCTGACCGCGCCGGACTACGCGCATCACGCCTTTCTCGCGGCGTCGTCCGCCCAACTGGGGAACCGCACCGCCGCCGCCGCCCATGCGCGCGAGGTGCTCGAAAGGGAGCCGACGTTCAGCGTAAAGGCCTTTCTGGAGACGCTTCACTACCGTCAACCGGCCGATGCCGAACATGTCGGCGAAGGCCTGTTGAAGGCGGGATTGCCCGGATAGGTCGAACGAAGGAACGGACCCTCGCAACCCAGAGCGGCGGGCCAGTCTTTCAATCCTGGACTCGCCGTCGGCCGGGGTCCATCATCCGGGTCGAACGGCGTGCGGGTGCGCAAATGGACGTCGGGGACTGGCTGCGGGGCCTCGGTTTCGGTCGATTTGAGGCCGTGTTTCGCGAGGCGGAGATCGGCCCTGACGTTCTGCCCGATTTGACGGACAGCGACCTCGAAAAGCTTGGCGTCACATTGGGGGACCGCAAGCGCCTGCTCAAGGCGATCGCCAATCTGGGCGCGGCGCGGACGCTGCCGCAGCCACGGGGACCGCCGCCCGCGCCGCTTCCTCACGAGAACGCCGCCGAGCGCCGCCAGCTCACGGTGATGTTTTGCGATCTCATCGGCTCGACCGCGATGTCGGCGCGGCTCGATCCCGAGGACATGCGCGAGGTCATTCGCGCCTACCAGGACGCCTGTTCGGGCGCGGTCGCGCGCTATGACGGGTTCGTCGCCAAGTTCATGGGCGACGGGGTGCTGGCGTATTTCGGCTTTCCCCGCGCCCATGAGGAAGACGCCGAACGGGCGGTTCGAGCCGGTCTGGACATCGCCGCCGTCGTCGCGAAGCTCGACACCCGGGCGAAGGAGAGTCTGAAGGTCCGGATCGGCGTCGCCACCGGAATTGTCGTGGTCGGCGACGTCGTCGGCCAAGGCTCGGCGCAAGAACAGGCGGTCGTCGGCGAAACCCCCAATCTGGCGGCGCGATTGCAGGGATTGGCGGAGCCGGGCGGGGTCGTGATCGCGGAGTCGACGCGGCGGCTGCTGGGCGGCGCGTTCGAGTTGAAGCCGCTTGGCCCTCAGGCGCTCAAGGGTTTCGAAGCCCCGGTGCCGGCCTGGACGGTGGTGCGCGAGGCGGAGAACGTCAGCCGGTTCGAAGCGTCGCGCTCGCAACGTTTGACGCCGTTCGTCGGGCGCGAGCATGAAGCGGCCCTGCTGCTGGGCCGCTGGCGCGGCGCCGCCGAGGGCGAAGGCCAGGTGGTGGTGTTGTCGGGCGAAGCCGGCATCGGCAAGTCGCGCGTCGTGGCGACGCTGCGCGAGCGGATCGCCAACGAGGCGCATGTGACCGTGCGCTATCAATGCTCGCCGCACCACGTCAACGACGCCTTCCACCCGATCACAAGCCAGATGTGGCATGCCGCCGGCTTCGTCGGCGGCGAGCCGGCGGCCGCGCGGCTCGACAAGCTGGAGGCGATGATCGCGCGGTCGAAATTGAAGGCGGGCGAAAGCGCGCCCTTGCTCGCTTCGCTTCTGTCGATCCCCTCGGAGGGGCGATATCCCGCGCTCGACATGGCCCCGAGCGAACGGAAGGAGCGAACGATCGCGGCGCTCTTGGCGTTGTTCGAGGGACTGACAAAGGACGGCCCCGTCCTGGCGCTATTGGAGGACGCGCACTGGATCGACCCGACGTCGCTCGACGTGTTCGGCAGACTGGTCGAGCGCCTGCCCGATTTGCCGGCGCTCCTGGTCGTCACCGCCCGGCCCGAATTCGCCGCGCCCTGGGCGGGCCGCGCGCATTCGGCCTCGCTGTCTCTCGGTCGCTTTGGGCGCCGGCATGCGCTGGCGATGGTCGATCGCGTCGCCGGCGGCAAGGCGCTGCCGGACGAGGTGCTGGAAGAGATCGTCGCCAAGACCGACGGCGTGCCGCTGTTCGTGGAGGAACTGACCAAGGCGGTGCTGGAGTCCGGTCTGTTGCGGGAGGAGGACGGGGCTTACGTTCTCGCCTCGGCGCTGACCCCGCTGGCGATCCCTTCGACATTGCAGGACTCGCTGATGGCGCGCCTGGATCGTCTCGCGCCGGTGAAGGAGATCGCGCAGATCGGGGCGGCGATCGGGCGTGAGATCTCCTATCGCCTGCTGGAAGCGGTCGCGCCGATCCACGGTCAGGCTTTGCAGGACGCGCTCGCCCAGCTCATGGCGGCGGAGCTGATCCACGGTCGCGGCGCGCCGCCGGAAGCGACCTATGTGTTCAAGCACGCGCTGGTGCAGGACACGGCCTACGCCTCGCTGCTGCGCAGTCGTCGCCAGCGCATCCATGCCGACATCGCCAAGGCCTTGGTCGAAAGGTTCCTCGACCAGGTCGATTCGGCGCGAGCCGTGATCGCGCATCATTACACCGAGGCAGGCCTTTACGAACCGGCGGCGCGCCACTGGCTCGCGGCCGCGGAACTCGCGCTTTCGCGCTCCGCCGCCGTGGAGGCCGACCGGCATGTCGACGCCGGTCTCGCAGTGGCGTCGCGGATGCCGGAAGGGCAGGATCGGCAATCTCTCGAACTGGCGTTCCTGGTGGCCAAGGCCAACGCGCTGCTGCCGCTCAAAGGCTATAGCACGCCGGAAACGGTCGCGGCGTTGAGCGCGGCGAAGCGGCTCCTCGACGCCGGCGTCGGCGACGACTTGCAGCATTTCTCGGTGCTCTATGGCCTGTGCGCGGCCAGATACGTCGCCTCGGAATTGGAGCCCGCGCGGGCTCTCGCCCGACAATTCGTGGACCTTGCCGACCGGCAGGACGATCCGACCTGCCGAGTTGTCGGGCGCCGCCTGCTCGGCACGGTGCAATTCTTCATGGGGCGAAATCGCGAAGCCTTGGAAAGCCTACGACAGGCGGAACGATATCGCGATCCCGCGCGGCAGAAGCAGTTCAGCTACCGCTTCGGATACGATCCCGGCCTCAGCGTCCTTTGCTACGAGGCCATGACGCTCTTCATGCTCGGCCTCCCCGAACAGGCGGCGCGCGTCAGCGACCAAGTGCGCATCGAGGCCGCGGACCACTATCATGCGCCGACGGTGGCGCTTTGCCGGTTTTTCACGACGATTTGGCCCGAACTTCTGTTTGGCGATCTCGAATCCTGCGAACGTCATAGCGCTGAACTGGTCGCCTATTGCATTGAAAGAAAGGTGGAGCAGTTTCGCTTGTATGGCGTCGTCACCCACACTTGCGCTCGGGCGGTGCGCCATTCGACCGCGCGAAAATATCGAGGCCTTTCGCGCCGCGCGCGACGCCCATCACCGATCCGGCGCCCGTATATTGGACTCCATGATCCTGTCCGGCCTCGCCGAAGCCTTAGTGGCGGCGGGCGATGTCATTGGCGCTGAATCGGCGTTGCAAGAGGCCTTCAAATTTTCCGAACTGTCCGGGGAGCGCTTCTTGCTTTCCGATCTGCATCGCCTCGACGGACGGATCGCGCTCGAGCAGCCGCAGCCGGAGCGGTCGCGGGCGCAAGCATGTTTCCTCGAGGCGATCGAGATCGCCCGCGGCCAAGAAGCCCGCCTGCTCGAACTGCGCGCCGCGACCGATCTCGCCCGTCTGTGGCGCGACACGGGTTCGTCCAACGATCCTGGCCTGCTATTGGAGCCGATGCTGGCGCAAATCGAGGGCGGCGAGACCATGAGGGATGTGCGCGGCGCCCGCGCCCTGCTGGCGGAGATCGGGTGACTGGCCTTGATGTCTTGGGCGCGGCGCGAGGCTCGGCCCGGCGACGCCGGGCGTCGGCCGCGGATCGTCGAATTGCGGCCGGCATCCCCTGAAAATCAGGCGGCGAGAGCCGCGCCCCAAGCGTCGGATTTTCCGCGCTTACGTCGCCTTCGTGAGCCTCGCGGCGAAGAAGCCGTCGAGGCCGGAGCGCCGCGGGTCGTCGCCCCAAAGATGACAGGGCAAGGTGCGCAGATCGCCGGACGGCGTCAGGCATTCGGCGAGGCCGCCGATCTCGTGGGGCGCGATCGGCGCGCGCCGCACGTCGGGATTGCGGCGAAGAACCGAGGCGATCTGGGCCTCGCCCTCCTCGGGCTCGAGCGAGCACACGCAATAGACGATCACGCCGCCCGGCCGCGTCAGCGCGATCGCCTTGTCGATGAGTTGGACCTGCAACTTGACCAGCGGCCCGAGATCGCCGGGGCGCTTGGTCCAGGCGACGTCGGGATGGCGGCGGATGGTGCCGGTCGCGGTGCAGGGGGCGTCCAGCAGCACGGCGTCGAAGGGCGGGGCCTCGAACGAGAGCGCGTCGGCGACCACGATCTCCGAATGCAGGCGCAGGCGCTCGAAATTGGCGGCCAGCAGTTTCAGCCGCTCGGCGGAGCGGTCGACCGTGGTCACGGCGGCGCCGGCGGCGGCCAGCTCCGCGCTCTTCCCTCCGGGCGCGGCGCAAAGGTCGACGACGCGCATGCCGGGATGGGCGCCGAAGAGGCGCGCCGGCAGGGCGGCGGCGGCGTCCTGCACCCACCACTCGCCGTCGGCATAGCCTTCGAGTTCGGCGATCGCCTGATGCGTGTCGAGCCGCACCGAGCCGGTCGGCAACGCCAGGCCGCCGAGCCGCCGCGCCCAGCCGGCGGCGTCGCTTTTGACGCTGATGTCGAGCGTCGGTTCGCAGCGGTTCGCGGCGGCGATGGCGCGCGCCGTGTCCTCGCCGTAAGCGGCGCGCCAGCGCGCCGCGAGCCAGGCCGGCGTGTCGTCGTCGAGCGGGTCGGAGGCGGCGAGGATGGAGTCGCGCTCGCGCGCGATCGTGCGCAGCACGGCATTGGCGAGCGCCGCGAACGGCGCGCTCGCCGCCTCGGCCCGCGTCGCCTTGACGGCGAGATCGACGGCGGCGTGGTCGGGCGCGTCAAGGAAAAGAATCTGCGCCGCCGCGACGACCAGCGTCCATTCCAGCATGCCGCTGCGCTTGGGGATGCCCTTGTCGAGCCGCCGGGCGAGCGCTTTGCGGATCGTGCCGAGCCGGCGCAGCGCGACCGTCGCGATCGAGCGCGCGAGCGCCGGATCGCGCGCGTCGACGGCGCCGGCGCGCAAGGAAAGGTCGGCGGCGAGGCGCTCGTCCAGGGGGCGCGCCATGGTCAGCGCCTCGGCGACGGCGCGCGCCGCCGCGACCCGCGCCGCCAGGCCCGGCGGCGGCGGCTCCGGCGGGTCCGGCCTTTGATGCCGCCCGCCGTGGAATCCCTGCGGTTGTCCAGCCAAACGCGCCTCAGCCCGAATCAGCAATGTCGCTCGAACGCGCCAAGCTTATACCCCAACATTGCGCTTGGCTTGCGGCGGGCCGAGGACGATCGGGTCCGGAAGCTGTCGACAATTGGCTCCTGTCGCGTTTGCTGTCGTCGGGCCTCTCACCATTTGCGCCCTAGACCCCCTTGCCGTCATGGCCGGGCTCGACCCGGTTATCCACGATCATGCCCTGCGGAACTGCTCGAGTTCAGAACTCGACCACCGCAATCTATTGGAATGACTGGCCTTTTCGAAATTGCCTCAAGCGTCGCCGGTCGTCTGCCCAGATGGCCGGGTCAAGCCCAGCCATGACATGCGAATGCTTCTGCGGATTTTGGCCCCGCGCCTATCGCCGCCAACAGTTGACGCGAAAAGAGCCGACATTTCGGGCGGGAGAGACGGAGACCTCCGCGGCCGGCGGGGCGACGGACAGAGGCGCGAAGCGGGGTCGTCGTCCGGATGCTTTGGGGACGAGCGGCCATGAGCGAGTGGCGAGCCAAGGCTGTCCGCATTGCGCAGGACGAGCGATCGTCGCCTGGGGACGCTCGCATGGGCTTTCGCGGTTCCGTTGCAAGAGCTGCGGGCGCACCTTCAATGCGCTCACCAAGACGGCGATGGCGCATCTGCACAAAAGGGAGCGTTGGTTCGACCACGCTCGGGCGATGATCGAAGGCAAAAGCCTGGCCAAGACGGCCGAGCTTTGCGGGGTGCATCCGACGACGGCGTTTCGCTGGCGGCATCGGTTTCTGGGCGCTCCGGCCGCCGACAAGCCTGAGAAAGCTGAGCGGAATCGTCGAGGCGGACGAAACCTTCATCCTTGAATCCTTCAAGGGCCGGTGGTCTGATCTGCCGCGCAAGGCGCGCAAACGGGGCGGGCCGGCCAGGCTCCGCATGACGACAGGGGACCGAAGGCGTGCGAGCGATTGCGGCCGACAAACAGTTAACGCTATAAGAGCCCGACATTTTCTTGCGAAATTCAGAAATCGTGCTATTGTGGGTCTTGATCGCGCCGGGCGAAGGCGGGACCCGGCCGCGGGGGCGGCGAACGGGTCAGCCGCCTGCTGATTTGGCTCGGGGGTCGGCGCCATAGGCGGGATTGCCCACGCGCTCGGGCAAGGGGCGCCGTCCGCCCGGCGCGCTTTGCGTCCCGAGTTGCAGAAAATGGCGCCCAAGACCCTGAAAAGCTTGAGTCGCTGACATAAGTGCAAGGCGCCCGGGAACGGGGATCGAGGGTGAGGCGGCGATGACGACGAACAGCGACGATCCGGGCGCGGGCTCCGGCCCGGACTTGCGCGCCGACGCTAAGCGCGATCTGCCGCCGGCGGCGCGACGGGCGCTTGCCGAGGCGGCGGAGCGGCGCGCGCGACCGGCGCCGGCGCTTCCGCGCGAGTTCGACGGCCGCGGCGGTCCCGACCCGGTCCGCTACGGCGACTGGGAGGTGAAGGGCCTGGCCAGCGACTTCTGACGCCTCAGCGCTCCATCATCACCGGCGCGCCGACGGCCACGCGATCGTAGAGGTCGATCACGTCTTCATTATACATGCGAATGCAGCCGTAGGAGGCCGCGGAGCCGACCGAGGCCCGCATCGCCCGGGTGGTGCCGTGGATGGCGATTTCGTCGCGGTCGAGCGTGATCGCGCGCGCCCCCATCGGGTTGTGCGGCGAGCCGCCGGCAATGACGTCCGGCAATTCGGGATGGTCGCGTTTCACCGAGTCCGGCGGCGACCACGCGGGCTCGACATATTTGCGCTCGACGTGGGCGAGCCCGCTCCACTCCTTGCCGTGTTTGGCGACGGCGACCGGATAGGCGATCGCCGTTCGCGGACCGACGATCAGATAGAGCGTCCTGGCGGTCTGGCTGATGACGATGGCGCCGGAAGGATAGCCGAACTCGTAGCCGACCACCCGTCCCGCCGCGGCGGGCTCCGCCCCCAGCGCGCCGAGCAGCGCCAGCGCTGCCGCGACCGTCGTCTTGGCCGATGCGACCACCCTGCTTGCCTCCGCACGCCCTGCGGCCAGACTAGCATCTGTCGAGCGCGCAGACGCGGCAAACCGCGGCGTGAGGTAAACAAACGCCGGCTTGGCGCGGGCGGGCGGGGCTCGGCGCGAGACGGTCCTTAGTGGGTCCCTCGTCCCGCCCCGTTCGATCGGCGCGGCCTGGCCAGCGCGTCGATGTCGGCGGCGAAGGCGCGGATGCGCGGAGCAACCTCGGCGCGGAAACGCGAGCCGTTGAAGACGCCGTAATGGCCGACCCCCACCGCCAGGTAGTGCTGCTTCTTCGCCTCGGGATATTGACGCACAATTCATTCGCCGCGTAGGTCTGGCCGACGCCGGAGATGTCGTCCTTCTCGCCTTCGATCGTCATCAAGCCGCACTTGCGGATCGCGGTCGGATCGACCGCCCGCCCGCGGTGCCTCATCTCGCCTTTCGGCAGGGCGTGGCGCACGAATACCGTCTCGATCGTCTGCATGTAGTATTCGGCGGTCAAATCCATCACGGCCATATACTCGTCGTAGAATTCCCGGTGCTTCTCGGCCGAGTCGCCGTCGCCGGTGACCAGATGGTTGAACATCTCGAAGTGAGCATTGACATGGCGGTTGAGGTTCATCGCCATGAATCCGGACAGTTGCAAGAAGCCGGGATAGACCGCCCGGCCAAATCCCGGATAGGGGAACGGCACGGTATGCAGGCAATGGCGGCGGAACCATTCGACGCCGCGTTTTTCGGCGAGCTTGTTGACTTCGGTCGGGCTGCGTCTGGTGTCGATCGGGCCGCCGATCAGGGTCATGCTCGAGGGCGCGGCGAGGTCGCCGCTCGCCTCCATCAGAGCGACGGTCGCCAGCAGCGGCACGGCCGGCTGACAAACGCCGATCGTGTGAACGCCGGGCCCGAGAAAATCGAGCATTTCGCGCAGATAGTCGATGTAGTCATCGAGATCGAAGGCCCCGACCGCCAGGGGAACCGCGCGCGCGTCCACCCAGTCGGTGATGTAGACGTCGAAATCCGGCAGAAACGCCTCGACAGTGCCGCGCAGCAAGGTCGCGTAGTGGCCCGACATCGGCGCGACGATCAGCAGCTTGGGCTGCTTGCCGGCGCCGGCCAGGTCGGGGCGCACGAACCGCAGCAGATTGCAGAACGGCCGGCTCCACATGATCTCCTCGAGAACCGGATAGACGACTCCGTCAATCTTGATCTCGTCGAGCCCGAACGTCGGCTTGCCGTAACGGCGCGTCACGCGCTCGAACAATTCGGTGCCGGCCGAGATGTTCCGGCCCAGGGGCGTGTGGGCGAGCGGGTTCCACGGATTGCGGAAAACGAGATGCGCCGCGTCGGAGACGGCGCGCGCCGGCGCCAGCGCAGCATGCGCAATCTCATAGAGTTGATACTGATAGCTTTGAGCCATGTGTCAGTCCACGGATCGCCAGAGGCGCGGCGAACGGGCCGCGTAACATGTCAGCCTATCGTTCGCATCGAAACATTTCAATTGAGTATAAAGGCTAATGACGTTTCGATGACGCGAGCCTCGAATTGTCTGTGGAGAACGTCCGCCAGGCTTTGCGCATTCAAACCCCGGCGCGGCATGAAAGCCCGTCGTCAAGCGAGCCTCGCCGGTTGGACAGGCGCCGATCGCGGCATCAGCATCAGGAAGCCTTGGGCACGAGACGCGGCGGATCGGCTGCTTCGACCGGGCCGCATTTCGCCCGCGTCGAGAGGTCGGCGTTGAAGATCCCATCGATGTCGAGGTGGTGACGTCCGCGACGACGAGTTGGAGACTCATATCGGCGGGAGGGATCAGATCCCGGCTTGTGTCTTCAGCGGAATCCCGGCATCGGCAAGCATGGCGGCCAGTTCGCCCGACTGGAACATCTCGCGCGCGATGTCGCAGCCGCCGACAAATTCACCCTTGACGTAGAGCTGCGGAATTGTCGGCCAGTTGGCGTATTCCTTGATGCCCTGACGGATATCCGCGTCCTCGAGCACGTTGACGCCGACCACTGGCGCGCCGAGATAGTCCAGGATCTGAATGACTTGGCCCGAGAAACCGCATTGCGGAAACTGCGGCGTGCCCTTCATGAACAGCACGACCGGGTTTTCCGAAATCACTTTCTCGATTCGTTCGCGAGCATCCGACATGGCGTTGGTCCTTTTGGGAGCGGAGAGTCAAGGTCCCGCCCATCATCAATGACTGATATAGAGCTTAACCGCGCGCGTCGCCAGCGGGGCGTAAGGCAAAAATATGACGCGCGATCAGCCGCCGGTCGCGCTCATATGCCGCTTCGTCGCCGGCGCCGCCGCGCGGGCGATGACGAAGTCATGACCCTTGGGCTTGCGCGCGATCGCCGCGCGGATCGCGGCGACAAGCGGCTCGTCGGATTGAGAGCGGCGCAACGGCTCGCGCAAATTCGCCGCGTCCTCCTGCCCGAGGCACATATAGAGCGTGCCGGTGCAGGTGACTCGCACGCGATTGCAGCTCTCGCAGAAATTGTGCGTGAGCGGAGTGATGAAGCCGACGCGGCCGCCGGTCTCTTTGACGTCGTAGTAGCGCGCCGGGCCGCCGGTCGCGTAGGCGGATGGCGTCAGGGTCCACGAGCGCTCGAAATCGGCGCGCAGCTCCGTCAATGGCATGAACTGGTCGGCGCGATCGCGCTCCATCGCGCCAAGCGGCATGACCTCGATGAAGCTGATGTCAAAGCCGCGCCGGTGCGCCCACTCGACCAGAACTGGCGCCTCGCGGTCGTTGAAGCCCTTCAGCGCGACGGTGTTGATCTTGATCTTGAGTCCCGCCCCGGCCGCGGCGTCGACGCCGCCCAGAACGACCTTCAGATCGCCCCAACGCGTGACGGTTCGGAACTTGTCCGGGTCGAGCGTGTCGAGCGAGACGTTGACGCGTTTGACGCCGCAATCGACGAGTTCGCGGGCGAAGCGTGCGAGTTGCGAGCCGTTCGTCGTCAGCGTCACTTCGTCGAGCGACCCGTTCGCCAGATGTCGCGACAGGCCGCCAAACAGCGACATCACGTTGCGCCTGACCAGCGGTTCGCCTCCGGTGACGCGGATCTTGCGCGCCCCAAGACCCACGAAAGCCGAGCACAAACGATCCAGCTCCTCGAGCGACAGCACGTCGCGCTTGGGCAGGAAACTCATGTCCTCGGACATGCAGTAGACGCACCGATAGTCGCAGCGGTCCGTCACCGAAACCCGCACATAAGCGATCGCGCGGCCGAACGGATCGACCAGCGGCGGCGCGGACAGGGGCGCGTCAACATCCATCGCCACAACATAGTCGCGCAATTGCCGGAAGGGAAGGCGCCCGCCGGCGGAAGACGGCCGGCGGCGAGCCTCCTCAGCGGGTCACGATCACCCGGGCGCCGATTCTGGCGCGGCTGTATAGATCGACGACGTCGTCATTGGTCATGCGGATGCAGCCGGACGAGACCGCCTGCCCGATCGTGTCGGGCTCGTTCGACCCATGGATGCGATAGAGCGTGCCGGCAAGGTACATCGCTCGCGCCCCGAGCGGATTGTCGAGACCGCCCTCCATATGCCGCGGAAGGTCAGGACGACGCCTCAGCATCTGCGGCGGCGGCGTCCAGTCCGGCCATTCCCGTTTGTTGCCGATACGCGTCACGCCCGCCCAGGTGAAGCCGGGCCGCCCAACCCCGACGCCATATCTGAGCGCCTGATGGTATGGCAGGATGAAATAGAGCCGCCGCTCTCCGGTGCGGATGATGATCGTCCCAGGAGCTTCCCTGCCGTTGAAGTTGACGGTCTGGCGTGGGATCGGCGAAGCGAACGGTTGCAACTGCGAGTCCAGAGCGCTGGCGAACAGAGGCGCCGAACTTGCGCTCATAATCAGGCCGGCCAGGACGGCGGCGCGGATCAGGGATCGAACCATGTGCTCCCCCAATTTTGGCGATGTGCTTCGACGAACAACGCAATTCGACGCTCCGCACTCCCCCCGCCGCAAGCGCCTGCAATTCAAATTATGGTGATATGGGAGGGTCGCGCAATACCTCCGGGGTTATGCCGGACGCAGAATCCGCCAATCAGGTTAAATTGTGTCAAAGGAGACGCTTTTTGGCCACACCATTGCGGCGGCCGGGGAATGTAGCGCCGCGGACCGTGAAGCCGTCGCGCGATGTCGTCGATAGTTTCGAACGGCCGCGCGTTGTGCGAGTATCATCGATGCGCCCGAATGAGCCAATATTCGAGCCAGCGCCCAACCGGCCCGAATGGGCCCAGCCAATCACTGAGAGATCGCCATGCAACTGGGAATGGTTGGTTTAGGCCGCATGGGCGCCAACATGGTTCGCCGGCTGATTGCCGGCGGTCACGATTGCGTCGCCTATGACATGTCGCCGAAGGCGGTCGAGGAGGTCGCCAAGCGTGGCGCCACAGGCGCGGCTTCGCTCCAGGATCTGGCGGCAAAGCTCCAGAAGCCCAGGGCGGTTTGGCTGATGGTGCCGGCTGCGGTGGTGGACAGCGCCATCGCCGGCGTCTTACCGCATCTCGAGCCGGGAGACATCCTCATCGACGGCGGGAACTCGTACTACGTCGATGACATCCGGCGCGCCAAGGCGCTGGCGGCCAAGGGCGTTCAATACGTGGACGTCGGAACGAGCGGCGGCGTCTGGGGCCTCGAGCGAGGCTTCTGCATGATGATCGGCGGCGATGAAGCCGCAGTGAAGCCATCTCGATCCGATTTTCGCCACGCTGGCGCCGGGCCTCGGCCACATCGAGCGAACGCCAGGGCGGGACAAGATCAAGGGAACGTCGGAGAATGGTTATCTGCACTGCGGTCCGAACGGCGCCGGTCACTTCGTCAAGATGGTCCATAACGGCATCGAATATGGAATCATGGCCTCTTATGCGGAAGGGCTCGCCGTTCTTCACTCCGCCAACATCGGGAAACGAGCCCACGAGAGCGACGCCGAGACGACTCCGCTGGCCGACCCCGAGCTCTATCAATATGACCTTGATTTGCCCGACGTCGCGGAGGTTTGGCGCCGCGGCAGCGTGATCGCCTCGTGGCTGCTCGATCTGGCGGCGGCGGCGCTGATCCAGGACCCGCAGCTCGCGAAATATTCGGGGCGGGTATCGGATTCGGGGGAAGGCCGGTGGACGATCAAGGCGGCGATCGACGAGGGAGTGCCCGTTCCCGTGCTGACGACCGCTCTCTACGAGCGCTTCAGTTCGCGCGGCGAGGCCGAATTCCAGGACAAGATTCTTTCGGCATTGCGTTACGAGTTCGGAGGCCACCTCGAGAAGCCCGCTGGCCAGTAGCGCCTCCCGACAGGCTCGAAACCCGGAACGGCGCCCGTGTATTCGGGAACGCCGGCGTCGGCGACCCGGCAAGAATCGATGATGCTCGACATCGGTCTCGGCGATCACGGAGTTTTTCGGTCGGACGGACGCTCGAAAACTCATGAATCTGTCGCCGGACTGACCCTGTCGTCGGGCGCGCGCCCGCGTCCGGACCGAGGAGCGCCATGAGCGAAACCTTCATGGCGGCGGAGATCGCCGAGTGCGGCGCCGTCGCACGCCGTCAATTGGCCGCCAATTCGCGCGCGACGATTGAACTGGCCGAGCTGCTGCGGGCGCGCAGGCCCTCCTTCGTCGCGACGATCGCGCGCGGGAGCTCCGATCACGCGGGTCTGTTCGTTAAGCACCTCGTCGAGATCAGAATCGCTCTCGCCTGCGCCTCGCTGGGACCATCGATCGCTTCGCTCTATCGCGCGCCGCTTCTGCTCGACGGCGCGGCCGCCATCACCATTTCACAATCGGGTCGCAGTCCGGACATCATCGCCATGCAGCGCGCGGCGAAGGCCTCTGGCGCGATGACGATTGCGCTCGTCAATGACTTGAGAATTGCCGGTCGCGCATGACGCGGACGCGCTGTTGCCGCTCTGCGCCGGCCAGGAACACTCTGTCGCGGCGACGAAATCGATGATCGCCGCGCTCGTCGCCGGCGTGTCGCTGGTGGCGCATTGGTGCGAGGACGCCGCACTCGCAGCCGCGCTCGACAAGCTGCCTTCCATTCTCGACGCGTCGCGCGCCCCACCGCCAGAGCGGGCCGTCGAGGCGCTGGCCAATTCCGCGTCGCTGTTCGTGATCGGTCGCGGCGCGACCTTCGCCGTAGCCGCCGAGGCCGCGCTCAAGCTCAAGGAAACTTCGGCGATTCACGCCGAAGCGTTCTCGTCCGCCGAAGTGCTGCACGGGCCGGCGGCCGTCATCGGCCCCGGGTTTCCGATTGTCGCCTTCGCGCCCGCTGACGCCGCGCGGACGGGGTTTTTTGACAGCGTCGAGCGTCTTGCCTCGTTCGGGGCCGCGCCGCTCCTTGTCGACGTCGAGCCGCATCCGCGCTGGCCGACCCTCGTCGCGCCGGACGCCGGCCATCCGCTCTTGACGCCGATCGCCGCGCTGCACGCCTTCTATCGCCTGGCGGAGGCGACGGCGCGACGGCGCGGCCGCGATCCCGATCAGCCGCCGCATCTTCTGAAGGTGACGCGGACGGTCTAGACGGGGCGCGAGGATCGATCCGCGGTGGGCGACTCCCTCTAACAGAAATAAACGGCGAATTCGCACGACTTTCGCCGGATTCGGCCGGGCCGACGCACGGCGCGACGGCGAGGCCGCGAGTCCGACCAGCCGCCGCATCTGATGAGAGCGACGCGCGCGGCGTGAGCGCCCGCGGCTTACGCCCGCGCGCCGGAGACTCCGCCGATCATCGAGCGCGACCCGCCGGAGACGGTGCGCCGCGGCGCGACCGGTGACAATTCATATAATAATATCCATTACTTCTAAATTTGTATTTCCGAATATCGGAAAGTGTGGTATCTTGGCTCTGTTGTCGATACGGGTCGATGACCGGCCAGAACAGGCCTGAGCGACACGCCGACGGACGTTCGCGCTCAACGGCGGCGGGAAGCGGGGCCAACCGCCTCGCGGGTCGGGAGCGGTCGCGTTTGCGGCCCCGCGACGCCTCCGCCGCGAAGCCCTCGCCCCGCAGCGAAACGGCGCGGAGCATCGCGTCAGCTGCGTGAACCCCAAGCCGCCTGAATTGCATGCACGGCGCGTCGGGTCGGCGCCAAATGGCGCCGCAAGCGATTGAAAAGACGCAATCCGCGACCCAAAAAGGCGCGCCGCGAGTTACGTCCAGCGCGCCTCTCTTTGGCGAGCGAATGCGACGGACCGAAGCCGACGCTATTTCATCAGCCACTCGTGCGCCGGGTCGTTGTGAAAGCGCCAGACCCGCTTCGGCCCTGCCATCACATTGAGATAGAACAGGTCATAGCCGTGCGGCGCGCCGACAGGATGATAGCCCCGCGGCACCAGCACGACGTCTCCGTCCGTGACTGTCAAAGTTTCGTCGAGCGAGCGGTCATCCGTATATATGCGCTGGAAGGCGAACCCCTGCGGAGGCGACAGGCGGTGATAGTATGTCTCCTCGAGATACGATTCGTCAGGCAGCGCGTCTCGGTCGTGCTTGTGCGGCGGATAGCTCGACCAGTTGCCGCCGGGCGTGATCACCTCGACGACCAGCAGGCTCTCGGCCTCCGCGTCCTCGGGCAGGATGTTGCGGACGTGGCGCGCGTTCGTGCCGGCTCCGCGGGTCAGCGTGCCGACGTCGCTCGGCGCGATGACGCGCGCCTTCAGTCGTCCGCTCGCCGGCGCCGAGCACAACGCCAGCTCGCAATCGGACGCCGCTTCGATTATCGCCGCGCTATGGGGCGGCAAATAGACCGACCATGGCAGGCCGTCGAACACGCTCGCGCGCTCGCCGATCGTCCCGGAATCGAAACCGTCGGCGGTCACCCGAGCTTTTCCCGAGAGGAGAACGACGCAGACTTCGTTTCCCGCCGTCTCGAGCTTGGACTGCGCGCCGTGCTTCATCGTCCGCGTCTCAAATCCGACGTAGCTCCATCCGGCGCTGGCCGGGGTGATATGATGGCCGACGCCGTCGGCGGCCCGGCTGGGATGAACGAGCAGTTGCGATTGCGCCATGATTGCGGCCTCCTGAGTCAGTTTGGCATTTTCATCCGCCCGGCGCCTTCTCCCGCAAGCAGGAGAAGCGACTTGCCTTTCGCCCGCGAGCGGAGATTGGGAGGACTGGGTTAACTCAGCCCTGCTTCCTTCAGCGACGCGCGAATGTGCGCGACGCCCTTTTTGGCGTAAGGCAGCGCCGGCGCCTTTTTGGGGTCCTGTTCGGCCTCCAGCACGACCCAGCCGGAATAGCCTTTGAGCTCCTTGAACACCGCCACATAGTCGATCATGCCGTCGCCCGGCACCGTATAGACGCCGAGCTCCTCGCCCATGCCGAGGATGGAATCCAGGAAGCTCCAGTCGCCGGCGTTCGACTCCCGCATCTTGGCCTCGCGTACGTCCTTGCAGTGCACGTGACCGATGCGATCGCGGTAGGCCCGCGCCAGCGCCGCCGGATCGGAACCGCCCCAGCGTGCATGGCCGGTGTCGAGCAGCAGGCGCACGGGCGCCTTGGTGTGCGCCATGAAGGCGTCAATGTCCCGTTCGGACTGGATGATGGTGCCCATATGATGATGATAGCAGAGCTTCAGGCCCTCGTCGGCGACACGCTCGGCGAACTCGGTCATCTTGGCGCCGTAGCCGGCCCAGTCGGCCTTTTCCAGGCGCGGACGCCGCGAAAGCGGCATGGCGCGGTCGCCGTGGATGCAATTCGAGGTCTCCGCCGCGATCATGACGCTCGCGCCCGCGCCCTTCGTCATGGCGATGTGCGCTTTGGCCGCCTCGTATTCCTCGCGTGCGGAGCGCTTCAGCAATTCGGTCGAATACCAACCGCCGACAAAGACCATCCCGAACGAGGCGAGCTTCGCCTTCATCGCTCCTCCTTCGCGCGGGAATTTATGGCCGAACTCCATGCCCTCGACCCCGGCCTCCTTAGCCTGCGCCAAGCACGTTTCGAGCGGCGTGTCGCCGCCAATTTCCTGAAGATCGTCGTTGGTCCAGCCAATCGGATTGGCGCCGATACGAATGCTCATGTCAATCTCCGAGGCGCTGGATTTTTTGCGCATCCTCATAATCGCGGCGTGCCGCGCCGACCTCTGCGCGGTTTGAGACCGCCGGCACGGCGACGTCCCACCAGAAGCCGCCGGCCTCGGTCGAGACGGCGGGATCGGTGTCGATGACGATGACCTGCGTCGATTTCGCCTCGCGCGCGGTCCTGAACGCGGCCTCGAGTTCCGCGATCGAAGCCACCTTTACCGCCTGAGCGCCCATCGAGCGTGCATGCGCCACAAAGTCGACGTCGGGCAGGATGACGTGCTTCGCGTCGCCGAGAAGATTGTTGAACGGCGCGCCGCCGGTCGCGTTCTGTAACCGGTTGATGCAGCCGAACCCCCGATTGTCGTTGACCACAATGATGAGCTTCTTGCCCAGCATCACCGACGTCGCGATCTCCGAATTCATCATCAGATAGGAGCCGTCGCCAATGGTGACGACCACTTCCCGGTCGGGCAGGGCCATTTTGACCCCAAGGCCGCCGGCGATTTCGTAACCCATACAGGAATAGCCGTACTCGACGTGATAGCCGAGCGGCGCTCCCGACCGCCACAGCTTGTGCAACTCGCCCGGCAATCCGCCCGCGGCGCACACGACGATGTCGGTCTTCTCGCCCCCGCGCATCAGGGCGCCGAGCACTTCGGCGTCGGTCGGCAATTGCGCGTTGGATGGGCCGGTGTAGCGCGCGGCGGTCGCTTCCCAGTCTGCCTTAGCCTTGACGGCGGCATTGGTCCACACGCCCGGCGCCTTCCACGCCTCCAGCGCCGCATCGAGCGCGGCCAGTGCGACCCGGGCGTCTCCCACCACCGGGACCGCGCGATGCTTCGTGGCGTCGAAAGGCTGGACATTGAGGCTGATGAACCTGCGATCGGGGTTCTTGAACAGGGCCCAAGAGCCGGTCGTGAAATCGGCAAACCGCGTGCCGGCGCCGACGATCACGTCTGCCTCGGCGGCGAGCGCGTTGGCGGCGCCGGTGCCTGTGACGCCGATCGCTCCCATGGCCATCGGGTGTTCGACCGGAGTCGCGGACTTGCCGGCTTGCGTCTCCGCAACGGGAACCCCGCGGCGAGAGCAGAAATCGATCAGCTCGCGTTCGGCGTCGGAATAGAGAACGCCGCCGCCGCAAACCACGAGCGGCCTTCTCGCCTTGCTCAAAAGCGCGGCGGCTTCGGCCACTTCGCGCGGGTCGGGCGCAATGCGCCGCTGGCGATGCACGCGACCCTCGAAAAAGGTCGCGGGATAGTCGTAGGCCTCTGTCTGCACGTCCTGGCAGAAGGCGAGCGTGACCGGCCCGCATTCGGCCGGATCGGTCAGAACGGCCATCGCTCGCGTCAGCGCCGGCACGATCTGCTCGGGACGCATGATCCGGTCGAAATAGCGCGACACCGGGCGGAAACAATCGTTGGCGCTCACCGTTCCGTCGCCGAAGTCCTCGACCTGTTGCAAAACCGGATCGGGCCTGCGGCTGGCGAAGACGTCTCCCGGGATCAGCAGCACCGGCAGGCGATTGACATGCGCCAGCGCGGCGGCGGTGACCATATTGGTCGCGCCGGGCCCGATCGAGGTGGTGCAGGCCATCATGCGCTTGCGGCGGGACGCCTTGGCGAACGCGATCGCGGCATGCGCCATCGCCTGCTCGTTGTGGGCGCGGTAGGTCGGCAGCGACTCGCGCGCCGCGTATAGCGCTTCGCCGACCCCCGCTACGTTCCCGTGGCCGAATATGGCGAACACGCCTTCGAACAATCGCTGCTCGCGGCCGTCGACCTCGACTTTCTGGGCGCTCAGGAAGCGGACCATCGCTTGGGCGGCGGTCAATCGGACTGTTTTCATGGCGCAGGCGTCCCTCTTTCAATCGATCACGCGTGTCGCGCGCGGAGCGGGCGCAATGCGCGGAAGAATTCAGGCAGATGGGCGTCGACATAGGCGTTCAGGGCGGCGCGGCGGCGCTCCAGATAGACGCCAGCGAAAACGATGGCGAGGCCGATCGCCGACAGGGCAAAAGAAAAGCCGATGACGTCCTTGAAGACGTCGAAAGCGAGATGGCCGAGATACAACGCTATGCCGATCGCGCCAAATACCGCGTAGACGCGGCGGCCGAGGAAAAGCCCGAGAGCGATGAACGCGATATTGAAGGCGCAATAAGCCGCCTTGCCGAATTCGCCCCCGTCGCCGGAGGTGATAGCGCCCCAAAGCGTCATCGCGCCGAACAGGTGCAGCCAGAAGCCGAAATCTCCGAGCGCGCTCCATTTGAGATCGATCGCCCAGGCGACGGCGATCATGGCGAGACCGACGATCCTCGAAACGGTAAGGCGCAGTTCCCAGTCCCTGCTCCAGTCCGGCAGGCGACGATGCGCGATGAGCGCGGCGAGATCCATCGATAGGAACCAGAGCGCGACAGCGGCGATCAAAAGGATGAACGCAAATGGGAATTTATACAGCGCAAGCGTCGCCGCCACGATCGCGCCAAGTTCCATGAACACCCAACTGCCGTTGATTAAGGGATAGAACTCGTGATAGCCACCGGGTCTGTCCGCCGACCAGAGATTTAGCGCGTCCTGCGCGCCGTAAATCGCCAGGGGAGTCATCGAGACCGCGATTGCGACGCACAATCCGCCAGGCATGCGCGTTTCCTGCCTCGCCCAGAGCGCGCGGCCCAGCCACAAAAATCCTGCCGCGTAGACGATCGCAATGGCGGTTAGCGCCCACCCGCCCAGAGTGTCGAACGCCGAGTTGGCGAACAATCCCATCGCGCCCATAACCAGAAGGGCGCCGGCGTAATAAAGTACGTGGACCGGGTCGAATTTCGGCGCCGGCGTCTCGGACCCTGCGGCAAGCGGGCCTGCGCTCTGGCGCCGCTTAGCCGCAAACGCGACGAGCTCGGCGCGCAGCTCCGGCTCGAGGAGCCCGGCGGCGACAGCCGCGTCGAGATCGCTGTCCTCGAGCATCACGCGTCTCCGCCCGCCGCCTCCCGCCAGAGCTCGCAAAGCCGGGCGAAAGCGCTCGCCATCCGCTCGATCGCCTGACGATCATCGATCCGCCCGGCGAACCATTCCAGCGCCGGCTCGACAAAGATCGTGCGCCCGACCGCGAAGCCTCTGACGAGGCCGCAGTGTCGCGCGATGCCGAAGGCCTGCGCAAGGTCTTCCTCGGGCGCCTCCAGCCCGAGCAGCATAATGCCTCGGCACAGTGGATCGTTCGCCTCGATCACCCGCGCGACCTTATCCCACGCCGCCACGCTCGCCTGGCCTTCGAGCTTCCACCAATCGGGTTTGACGCCGATGTCATAGAGCCGCTCAAGGACGCGCGCGACGGTGTCATCATGAACCGGGCCATTCTTGCTCGCGATGATCTCGATCAACAATTCGCGCCCGAGGGTGCGCGCAGCGTCATGCAGACGAAGAAGTTCGCGCTCCTGCCGCGACTTCAGCTCCGGCGGATCGTCGGGGTGATAAAAGCACAGGCATTTGATCGTATGCGCGAGCGGCCATTCCTGAAGCTTGGCCCCCAGCGAACCGCCGAACTCGAAATCGAGCGGTCGCGAACCGGGCTCCTCGACCGGCCGGCCGATCCAGAAGTCGTGATCCAGCGCCCGGAACAGAGCCTCGCGCCCGTACTTGCCGTCGAGCAGCATCCCGTATCCCGGCCGGCCCGCGGCCACCTTCGCCGCCGCCTCGACCGCCAGCAGCTTGAAGGCGCCGATGCGCTCGTGCGGCGCGCCCGCGTCATCAGCGATTTTTTCGAGCTGGGCCCGGTGATCGATCGCCAGCGCCATAATCGTTGGCGGCTGCGGGCGGCGCGTGGTCGCCCAGTGAATATGATTCAAAGTCTCATCGCGGCGAAGCGCACGGTGGGGCGAACCGCGTTGGAGGAACCGGCTGAGTTCCGCCCAGGTCGGATATTCGGCCGAGCACAGCAGCCGCGACACTGCGAATGCGCCGTTGGCGTTAGCAAACGCGCAGCATGTCTCGAGCGGCTCGCCGCGCAGCCAACCGCGCAGAAAGCCGGACATGAATGCGTCGCCGGCGCCAAGCACGTTATAGACTTCGACCGGAAACCCCGGCCCCTTGACGCCATCCTCGAGCGTAGAGGGGATCGCCCCCGGAAACACCACGCAGCCCATAGGACCGCGTTTGAGCACCAGCGTCGCGTGGGTGACCGCGCGCACGGCCCTCAGCGCCTCGAGCGGCTCGTCCGCCCCGCCCGCGATCATCGTCTCTTCCTCGGTGCCAACGATGAGATCGCACTGAGGCAGGATCGCGCTCAGGCTGTGTGTCACCTCTCCGGACTTGATGTAACGCTCCTCGCCTGCGCCATGGCCGGCAAGTCCCCAGAGATTGGGTCGGTAGTCGATGTCGAAAACGATTTTGCGCCCGGCGGCGCGCGCAATGCGCATCGCCTTGTTTTGCGCGGCGGCCGTGTTGGCGCGCGCGAAATGGGTGCCGGTGACCACGATCGCTCCGGCGCTTTCAATATAGGCCGCGTCGATGTCGCTCTCGTCGAGTGCGCTGTCGGCGCAATTGTCGCGGTAGAAGATCAGCGGGAAAGTCTCTGCGTCGCGGATGCCGAGCACGACCAGAGACGTGAGGCGCGTCGGATCGGTGTGAACGCCGGAGACGTCTACGCCGTCGCGCGCGCATTGTTCGCGGATGAAACGACCCATGTGCTCGTCGCCGACGCGGGTCACGAGGCCGCTTTTCAGCCCCAGGCGCGCCGTGCCGATAGCTATGTTCGTTGGACAGCCGCCGACCGCCTTGGAGAAGGTCGCCATATCTTCGAGGCGGCCGCCTACCTGCACGCCGTAGAGGTCGACCGACGAGCGGCCGATCGTGATGACGTCGAGACGGGGTTGGGGCACTAGATGCTGCTCCCGGTTCAGGGCTCGATCGGCGCGTCGCCAGCGCCGACGACGGTCTGGTCGAAGTCGATGATTGCGCCCGTCATCAATCCGGATTCGTCGGAACACGGAAACGCGCAAGCGCGCGCGACTTCCTTGGGATCCAGGAGGCGGCCGAACGGCTTGGCCTTGGCGTTCGCCTCGAGCCATCCATCGTCGGCGCCGTGAAATGTCTTCTGGATGCGGTCTTCGCCCGGCGTCGACATCCAGCCGATGTTGAGGCCGTTGACGCGGATACGGAACTTCAGCAACGAATGGGCGACGTTGCGGGTCAAGGTGGCGAGAGCGCCCTTCGAGGCGCAATAGGCCGCGATGAACGGCTGGCCGCCATGGGCCGACATCGACTGGATGTTGACGATGCTGCCGGCGATCTTCTCCCGGCGCATGACGCGCACGGTCTCCTGGATAAGGAAAAACGGCGCGCGCACGTTGACGTCAAAAATTTCGTTGTAGCGCTCCTCGGTCGTGTCGAAGATGTCGCCCCGGTCCGTCAGCGCGGCGGCGTTGACAAGTGAGTCGACGCGGCCGAATTGATTGTCCGCCTCGGCGACGACCTTGCGGCAGTCGGCCACCGTGGCGAGGTCCGCCTTGACGAAGACGGCAGGGCAACCCGTCGAGGAGATTTCCCTCGCCACCCGCGCGCCGTTGTCCGAATTGCGGCCGCAGATGACGATCCCGGCCGCGCCGCGTTCGGCGAAGAGGCGCGCGATCGCCTCGCCCAGACCTTGCGTGCCACCCGTGACGACCGTGATTTTGCCGCTGAGATTGGCCGGGCCACGGTAGGATTCGCGCGTCCGCGCCGCGGCTTTGGACGCGGACTTTGCTGGCATGGCGGTTTCTCCCTTCAGTGTCGAATGGCCGACCGCCTTCGAAGCTTGACGCACGAATGAAACAAAAATTCCATTCCCAAGTCAATATGGAACGTATATTCTTTTTTTGCGAAGCTGCGTCCCCGGACGAACTGGACGCATTGGTCAGGGAGGAACTCATGAAATTCGGCATTATCGGCGCGGGGCGTATAGGCAAGATTCACGGCGCAAACATCGCGGCGCGCAACGACTGCCAAGTGCTTTGTGTCGCCGACGCCGATTCGCACGCCGCCGCCGCGCTCGCGGCGACAACGGGCGCGAAGGTCGCCACGATCGACGAGATGCTCGCCTCCGAGAATGTCGGAGCCGTCGCTATCTGCTCGCCGACCGACACCCACGCCGATCTCATCGAACGCTCCGCTCGCGCCAAGAAGGCGATCTTCTGCGAGAAGCCGATCGACCTCGACGTCGATCGGATCCGCGCCTGCCTCGCGGTCGTCAAACAAGTCAATGCGACTCTGATGATAGGCTTCAATCGTCGGTTCGACCCGAGTTTGGCGTCCTTGCAGAAGCGCGTCGCCGAAGGCGCAATCGGCGGGCTCGAAATCGTCTCGATCACCTCGCGCGATCCCTCGCCGCCGCCGCTCTCCTATATTGCGCGCTCAGGCGGTCTGTTCCGCGATATGATGATCCATGATTTCGACATGGCGCGGTTCATCCTCGGCGAGGAGCCCATCGCAATCAGCGCGATGGGATCGGCCCTCGTTGACAAGGCGATCGGAGACGCCGGCGACATCGACACCGCCGTTGTCATCATGGAGACAAAGTCGGGCAAAGTCGTGCAGATTTCCAACTCGCGCCGGGCGAGCTATGGCTACGATCAGCGTGTTGAGGCGCATGGGGACAAGGGGATGATCCACGCCGCGAACGTCCGCGAGACGACAGTCGAATTGGTCGGCGCGCACGGCCATACGAGCGATCGGGCGCTCAACTTCTTTCTCGAGCGCTACGAGAGCGCATATCGCAACGAACTCGACGCGTTCGTTCGCGCCGTGCAAGCAGGCGTCAAGCCGCATCCCGACGGCGAGGACGGGCTTAAGGCCAATATCCTCGCCGACGCGGCTTTTCGGTCATGGCAAACCAAGCAGCGAGTGGCGCTCCCTTGACCAGTCGCAGGATTTTGGCGTCTCGGACCACGAAGCTGAGCGCTTGCGCGCGCCGGACGCAGGCCGTATAGGCGGCGCCGGGCCAACAGGAACAATGCATGGCGCACGCGCAGGAACGCCCGGCTTCAAACCGGGCCGCGGGCACTGCGCCGCCCCCGGATCCGCCATCACGGGTAGTCCGCCTGATCGGGGCGGTGACGTCTCGTCGGCAGACGCTTCGGCGGCTTGGCGTCGCCGCCAGCCTTTTGATCATCTCCGTGTCGGCGACGATCTTCGTCCGCACGCTGATCCGCATCGACCCCAACAAATTCAAGGCGGCGATCGCGGCCACCGACGGGGATCAAATTGCGCTGGCCTTCGCCTTTACAGCGTTGAGCTACCTCGCGCTGACCGGCTACGATGGTCTTGCGCTCCGGCATCTTCGGATAGATGTCCCCTATCGACTGACCGCCCTGGCGTCGTTCGCGAGTTATGCGGTGTCCTTTACGTTGGGATTTCCGTTGGTGACGGGCGGAGCGGTTCGTTTTTGGATCTATGGACCGGCCGGTCTTTCCGCCGGCAAGGTCGCGACTCTGACCGTCGTGGCGGGGATCACCTTCTGGCTCGGCATGGGTTTCATCGTCGGCATTGGCTTCATATCCGCTTCCGACGCCGTGGCCGACATCAACCACTTCAACCCAGCCGTCAATCGCTCGATCGGCTTGAGCGTCATCGGCGTGGTGTTCGTCTATCTCGTATGGGTCGGCCGCATGCGTTGGCGCGGCGCGGCCCTGTTCGCCAATTTCAGGCTGCCGGGTCCGTTTCTCACCTTAGGGCAGATGGCGCTCGGCGTGGTTGACATCTGCTCGGCTTCGGCCGCGCTCTATGTTCTGCTGCCCAAAGGCGCGGGGATCGGCTTCCCCACATTTGCGACGCTCTATTCGTTCGCCGCCATGCTCGGCATCGCCAGCCACTCGCCCGGCGGCCTTGGCGTGTTCGAGGCGACGATCTTGCAAGGCGTCGGGGGCTCCGGAGAGGCCGTACTCGCATCCCTGCTGCTCTTTCGCGGCATCTATTACATCATCCCTTTCATCGCCGCGATGGCGCTGCTGGGCGGCGTGGAAGCGACGCGCCGCTGGCGTTCGCTGCGCGAAGCCATGTCGAACCCGTCGGACGATTAGGCGAGGCTTCAAATGAGCGACGCTCAGGCCCTCGGACTCGCGGACCTCATCCGATCCCCTTTCGCGGCTCAGCTTGTCGGCGCGATGCCGGAGCCGGCGTTGATCGTCGGGCCGGACGGACGCGTGGCGGCGGCCAACAGGCTGGCGTTGGAGCTCCTGTCCGGGCTCAAGGTCGGCGATCCCCTCGTGTTGGCCCTGCGCGCGCCCGACGTCGTCGACGCGCATCGACGGGTGATGGCCAGCGGCGACGCTGAGACCGTGCAGTGGAGCGAGCGCGTGCCGGTGGAGCGGCTGTTCGACGTATGCGTCGCTCCGCTCGCCACTTCGGACGGAGAGGTCGTGGCGGCGCTTCTGACTCTGCGCGATCTCACGGAAGTGCGGAGAGTCGAGCGGATGCGCGTTGATTTTATCGCCAACGCCAGCCACGAGTTGCGCACGCCGCTCGCCTCCCTGCTCGGCTTTATCGAGACCCTGCAAGGCTCAGCGCGCGACGACGCGATGGCGCGCGATCGCTTTCTGGAGATCATGCGCGAACAAGGTCGGAGAATGGCGCGGCTCATCGAAGATCTGCTGTCGCTGTCGCGCATCGAACAGAAGCAACACGTGCGGCCCGAAACAGTCGTCGATCTAGCCCTGACAACGCGTAGCGTCGTCAATTCGTTGACCCCGATGGCCACGGATCTTGGCGTCGAGATTCGCGTCGAGGCGACGCAGCCCGTTCTGGTCATAGGCGATAAGGACGAACTCCTCCGCGTCGCGGAAAACCTGATCGAGAACGCAATCAAGTACGGGGTGCGCGCCGACGTCGAGGGCGTCCGCATGGTCGATGTCGCAGTCGCGGCGATGGAAAAGGAAGCCAGCCTCAGAGTGCGCGACTACGGCTACGGCATTGCGCCGGAGCATCTGCCTCGCCTGACCGAGCGGTTTTATCGCGTCGACGCCGGGCAGAGCCGCGCCAAGAACGGCACCGGGCTCGGACTCGCCATCGTCAAGCATATCCTGACCCGTCATCGCGGGAGGCTGACGATCTCCAGCCGCGTCAACCAGGGATCGAGCTTTGTCGCAAGCGTTCCGCTTCACCCGAAAGAGAAATAGGGCAGGGCTTCGAGACGCCCCGTGTCGTCCGCCCCTTCAGGGTGACGGCGCGACGGGCGGCGCGAAAGCGTAAGGATACAAGTCGAGCGAGCGCTTTAGTGAGATATGCGCCAAAATCAATTTGGGACGCCGCGGGATACCCTCGGAAGCCCTGAATCATTCCCTTCTTCCCCGTTCCGGGAAGCCAATTGATTTCGTCAACTTTCTAGAAGAGACCGAAGGCATGGATCGGTGACATTGGACCAGCCATCCGTAATCCACCCACTTTGAGGCTCAAGCCCCGACGTTCTTTACGTCCTAAACAACTTCGCCAAATCCGCCATCGGCCGGAACAACTTGCGCGGTTGCTCCGGAAGAGGCAAGAAGCTCTCGCGCTCATAGAAGCGGAGCGCTGCCTCGTCCTTTGCGTCGACGATAATGGCGAACGATGCGATCTCGCTGCGGACTGCGCGAAACAGAGCGTCGGCAAGCAGGAAGCGGCCGTAGCCTCGTCCTTGATAGGTTTGGTCGACAGCGAGACGGCCTAAGAGCGTCGCTGGAACGAGCGGATACCTGGGAAGTTTGCGCGTGATTTCGACTGGAAACTCGGAGAGTTTCACGCCCGTCGCTGAAAGCGTGTAGTAGCCGCCGATCGCGCCGTCTGGCAGCACAAGCACGAACGGCGCCGCCATGTTCTTGCGGGCGTCCTGTCCGGCATGGCTTCGGAAATATCGATCGAGCGGTTCGACGCCTCTGGCGAACGAGTTGCGATCGTGGTGCGGACCAATGGCCTCGACCCGAAGCGATCCCTCACGAGCGCCTGGCACCGGCTACACGCCGGTGGCTTCGCGATACCGGCGCACCGTGTCGCGCAGGCGGTCGTTGACGGGCTTCGGATTCAGCAGTGCATCGACAAACGCCTGACTGTCGCGCACCGACAGTTCGATCTGCTGGTGCTCCTCAATGGCTCGCCGCTCAGCATCCTGGACGCTGGTGAGCACGAAGTCTGTGACCGTCCGTCCCTGGAGGGCGGCGGCATGTTCGATAAGTGTCTTCTGCTCCGCCGTCACCCGCGTCTCAAGACGCTGCGCGCGGGCGCGGCCGCGGGCCGATTTCGAGGCTACGTTTGCCATGGCAATTCTCCCGCGGCAATGTACGGCCAATGCCCGGCCATTTCAAGAGCTGAACCGAGCGCGACTCTATTGCGGCAACGAGCTCGGCGAACGCCCTTTCAGTCATAAAAACTGCACCGAACAGGCTAAAATTTACCTCTTCCAGTGCGCTTTTTAGAACTCGCCAGTCAGGAAAGATCGTCACCGCTATTCGTCCGGTCTGACGGTCTTTTCGTTTCGGCAGGTGTGCGTCTCAAAAGCGACCGTTAGAAATACCGTCAAATTATTTCGGCGATCTCAAAACTGTTCGCTCCTGCTAAAACTTCTTCATAATCAATATGTTACGAGGCACGGCGTCGCAGCCGACGATGCGACGCCCGTCATTTTAGTGTTATTCAAGCCATTGAATTATAAGTAGAATTTCCCGGAGGCCACTCCCCCTCATTCCCACCCGATTCTCTCAGCACGCAGCAGCCAACAGCCGAGACCATCCCGCCCGAGCGTCGGCCGCTCGCGATTGGCTGCTTAACGCAGCATTTTGTCTTGTGCGTTGCGCGCCCGCGAATTTGCCCCGTTAACCGGCTGAATTCATTGGCGCGTTGACAAAACCGCGCGGTCCGACGATCGAGCCGGACCGCGAGCGCGCCGCCCCCTTGCGTTTCCGCCGCGCCGCCCTTGGCGAGAGCAGACCCGGCCTGTATCATCAGCATGATGGACGCGGGCTTTGGCGCGCGCCTGGCTTTGGGGGATGCGCGGTGGCCGGATTGCTTGCTCGATTGCGCTCGATCGTCGTTCTCGCGCCTGATCGCGGTCACGGCGTCCGCCTGCGGCTACAACACCATCCCGACCAAGGAAGAGGCCGCCAAGGCGGCCTGGGCCGAGGTCCAGAACCAGTATCAGCGCCGCGCCGATCTGGTTCCCAATCTGGTCGCCACCGTCCAGGGCTACGCCAAGCAGGAAAAGGACGTTTTGACCGCCGTCACCGAGGCGCGGGCCAAGGCGACCTCGATCCATGTCGACGCCAACGACCTGACCGATCCGGCCAAGATCAAACAGATCCAGGACGCGCAAAACGCGCTGTCCGGCGCGCTCGGCCGTCTGCTGGCGGTCAGCGAGAACTACCCCGACCTCAAATCCAACCAGAACTTCCTCGCCCTGCAATCCCAGCTCGAGGGGACGGAAAACCGGATCGCCGTCGCCCGCCGCGACTACATCGCCGCGGTGCAGGACTACAACACCACGCTGAGGACGTTCCCGAGCGTCCTGTGGGCTTCGACCGTGTTCCGCGGCAACAAGCCGATGGTCGCCTTCACCGCCGATTCCGAAGCGCAGACCGCGCCGAAAGTGAAGTTCTAGCCCGCGAGGAAGCGCCCGGATGCATGCGATCTGGCTGCGCGCGCTCGTCTTCGTGGTCGCCGCGCTCAGTCTCGCCGCGGCGTTGGCGGCGGCGAATTTCCCCCCGCTCACCGGGCGGGTGGTCGACGAGGCGAGGATCCTGTCCCCGCTCACGGCCGCGGACCTCGAACGCAAGCTTGCCGATCTCGAGCGGAAATCCGGCATTCAGCTGGTGGTCGCGACCGTCCCCTCGCTCGGCGGCGAGGAGATCGAGCCCTACGCCAATGCGCTGTTCCGCGCCTGGAAGCTGGGCGAGGCCAAGAAGAACAACGGCGTTCTCCTGCTCATCGCGCCGAAGGAGCATCGCATCCGCGTCGAGGTCGGCTACGGTCTCGAGGGCACGCTGACCGACGCGGTTTCGAGCGTCATCATCGCCAACGCGATCGCGCCGCGGTTCAAGGTCGGCGATTTCGACGGCGGCGTCACCCGCGGCGTCGACGACATCGTCACCGCCCTGACGACCGACTCGGCCGAATGGAAGCCCAAGCCGGCCGACACGCGCGCCGAGCATCAGGCGTCGTTGCTCGACGCCATCGCGCCGTTCCTCATTTTTCTGTTCATCATGTTCGTGCTGTCGCGCGTTGGCCGGCGCGGCGGCGGCAATGTCGTCTTCATTCCGATGGGGATGGGGGGCGGATTTCGCGGCGGCTTCGGCGGCGGCGGCGGCTTTTCCGGGGGAGGGGGCGGATTTTCGGGAGGCGGCGGCTCCTCGGGCGGCGGCGGCGCCTCGGGAGGCTGGTGATGCTGTTCGATCCGGCGGAGAGCGCGCGCGTCGAGGCCGCCTTCGATGCAACGCAACTCAAGACGCGCGCGCCGGTCATCTGCGTGCTGGCGAGCGCCTCTCCCTCCCGCGACGCCGAATTCCTGCTCGGCGCCTGCGTCATCGCCCTCGCCGCGCCCTTGCCGTTGCTCGTGTTCACTGAGCTTTCCGCGCACCGCATCTACATCGCGCAACTGCTTGTCGCCATCCTCGCGGGGGTGCTGGGTTCGCTGCCCCCGGTCAGGCGGGCGCTGACGCCGAAGCGCGTCCAACGCTCCGCCGCCCACAGCGCCGCGCTGGCGCAATTCGTCGCGCGCGGACTCGACCGCTCGCAATGCGGCGTGCTCGTCTATGTCTCGCTGGCCGAGCATTACATCCGCATTGTCCCGGCCGAGGAGGCGGCGCGGCTCGTCACTCACGACCAATGGCAGGACGCCGTCGACGCGGCGCTCGGGCCGCTTGCCGCCGGCGCGACGGAGGCCGCGCTGGTCGGCCTCGCGGCGCGGTGCGGCGACCTTCTCGCCGGACCGTTCCCTCCGGACGCCCTGGCGGAGCCGCCGAAGCGCCAGCGGTTCCATATCCTCTGAACGGCGCGGCCCGGCGACCGCCAGCCTTGGACCGCCGCCTCGCCCCGGTCCTTTGCAGCTCGTCTTTCGGCGCCCCGGAGGCTGCTCGCGATCCCCCGACTCCCGACGGATCCTATCGCGGCGCAAGCTCGGCCAGGAGATGGTTCGCGGCCTTCGTCATGGCCGACGCGGCGCCGAAATCGAACGCGTTGATGGCCGCGAATACCCCGATGGCGCGCGCCGGCGCGAACGCGACGTAGGAAAAGCAGCCCTGCAGCCCTCCCGCCTTCTGCAGGATGAGAGGGCGGTCGTCCTTCGGCTCCATGATGACCCAGCCGAGGCCCATCGCATCCATATGCCCGGATTCGTCCATCCCGTAGACGGCGTCCAAGCCGTCGCGCCAAAGGTAGGCGGCGTGATCGATGAGCCGCTCGGCCGCGCGCTCGTTCGAGAAACGATCGAGGTGCCATTGCAGCCATTTGAGGAGATCGCGCGCGGTCGAGTAGAGGCCGCCGGAGCCGACAATGGCGGGAGCGGTCGCCGCATTCGGCAGCGCCTTACCGTTGAAATCGTGCCCTGGCATGATGCGCTGCGCCTGGTCGGCGGAGGGATTGAAGGTCGTGTCCGCGAGCCCGAGCGGCCGGATCACGCGGGAATTGAGAAGTTCCGGATACGATTGGCTCGCCGCCGCGGCGAGCGCGGCGGCGAGCAGATCGAAGCCGAAGTTGGAGTAGAGGACCGACGTCCCGGGTGTGAACAGCAGCGGATTGGTCTTGAGCCAGCCGGCGAAAGCCTCGCGCGTGATGTTGACGAAGGGATTGTCCGGCGGCCCTGGCTCATGCGGGGCCTCGCGCGGCAGCCCGGCCGAATGGGTGGCGAGGTCGATCAGCCTGATCGGCCGCCCGCCCTCCGACAGAGGCGCGACGAACTCGGGAGCGTACTTGGTCAGGGGGTCGGCCAGGCCGACCACGCCGTCGGCGGCAAGGCTCGCCAGGACCTGTCCGGTGAACGCCTTGGTGATCGACCCGATTCTCAGCAGCGTATCCGCGGTTGGCGGTTCGCTCGACGCTCCCGCGCTGCGGCCGAACCCCTGGATCGAGATCTGGCCGTTCCGGACCGCGCCGAAAATGAGCGCGGGCGCTTTGACCGCGAGAAACAGGATTTCTCCGGCAAAGCCGACCGTTTCGTCGAGCAGAGCCTGAGTCGCCCGTGCGGGATTGGGCCATGGCAAAGCAGCGCCGGCAAGAAGTCCGAGGACGTCGCGTCGTCGCATGCGCTTCCTCTTTGCAAGCCGCCTTTAGTTTCGCCCTTTCCGGGTCCAACCGCGCAAAGGCTAGCACGCCGGCCGGCCATTGTGGAACCTGGGCCGCATTGTCGCCATCGCAATCAGATCGCGGCCCCGGACTTGCGCGGCGGCTTGAGCTTGTCGACGTTCTCCTCTAGGAGTGCCTGCGGTCGGGGCGTCGAGGAGAGGAACTATGCCTTTTGGCGTTTGGTCACTCTGCCAGCGCGTCGTGTCCGCTCTTGTGGCGGTGGTCGCGATCGGAACGAGTCCGGCGCTGGCGACGCCCTACCTTGTCGCTGACGCCGACAGCGGGCAGGTGCTGCTCCAGAACGAAGCGACCGCCGTCTGGTACCCCGCCTCGCTCACCAAGCTGATGACCGTCTATGTCGCCCTCGACGCCGTGCGAACTGGCAAGCTGACGCTCGATACGCCGCTGGTCATGTCGGCGCGCGCCGCGAGAATGCCGCCGTCCAAGATGGGGTTTCGCCCCGGCACGGAAGTGACGCTCGACAACGCGCTCAAAATGCTGATGGTCAAGTCGCCCAATGACGTCGCGGTGATGGTCGCAGAAGGCGTTTCAGGGTCGGTGGAAGCCTTCGCCAGCGACATGAACGCCGCGGCTGGGCGCCTCGGCTTGCATGAATTGCATTTCGTCAATCCGAACGGCCTGCACGACCCCAACCACGTGTCCTCCGCGCGCGACATGGCGATGATCGCCCGCGCGCTCTTGCGCGAGTTCCCCGAGCACGCCGATCTTTTCGGGATAGGGGCGCTGCAGCTCGGCAATCAGATCATTCGAAACCACAACGGCCTGCTGGGCCGGTATCCCGGCGCCGACGGCATGAAGACCGGCTTCACCTGTCCCGCGGGCTTCAACGTGGTGGCGACCGCGAATCGCCTCGGGCGGCGGCTGATCGTGGTGGTTCTCGGATCGCCGACCGCGAAAGTGCGCACCCTCGAGGCGGCCAACCTGTTCGATCGCGGCTTTGCGATGGGCGGCGGCAACGGGACATTGGAGTCGCTGCCGTCTTCCGGCTCCGGCGTGGCCCCCAACATGCGCGCCGACGTCTGCTTGCGCCGCAACGCCGCTGCAATCGCCGCGGCCGAAGAGGAGAACCTGGCCGGGTCGGCTCAAACGGCCTCTGTTGGCCGGGGCTTCGCCCTCAACCCGTTCGCGGCGCTCGGCGGGCCAGCGCATACGCAAATCTCAGACGAGCGCCCGGTTTTCAATCCGGTGCCGGTCTTCGTCGGTCCGGTGGCCGGTTGGAAGGGTCCCGGTTCTCGGCGCCCGCCTGCCGGGCGCCGCGACCGCCGCGCTGCCGAGCGACGCGAAGGCCTACTCGAGCGAAAAACCGACAACGCTCGGAGACGCGGCTGCGGACGGCGAGGCGGCGAGCGCGCCGGCCGTTTTGCAAGGCGCCGTGCGCACGCCGCCATCGGCGCTGGGCGAGCGGAAGCCAGTTCGACGCCACGTGGCGCAGAGCAGGGGGCCAAAGAAGACCCTGGCGACGGCGGTGAAGGCTAAGAGCACAAAGACGGATAAGCGTGGCGCCGCAGCCGACTGAGTGAGAAGTTCGCGCCAATCGACACGCCCGCGGCTCGCTCGCCCTAGACGGGCGTTATGGCGTGCGTTCTCGGAGCGGTTTCCCGCACCTCGGTTTATTTCGCTGCATTGGTAAAACTTTTTTGTTCAACTCGCCTCAGTTTGGCCAGCTTACGGTCAAGAGGGCGCCGCAACGTTCTTCCATACTAGAATTCTGCCGCGTAGGATCGGTTCGCGGCGCTCGGTTTTCTTGCCCCCCAGCCCCCGAGCGCGAAGACGGACCGAAGGCATCCAACGACGGCTAGCGGATCGGCGGGCCCCCTCCCAGCCGATCCGCTTTTTTTTGCGCCGACCCGCGAAACTACCATCACGCGAATTGCTTATTAGGCGCCTTCCGCCTTCTATCGGCGGTCGACAGAGGGACGTCCGCTTCCTGTTAGGGAATTGCCTGGCTTCCGGCCCTAGCCATTTGCTTCGCGAGCGCCTAAATGGGATCGGCGGAGCTGGGTGGCGCGTCAGGACAATATTCCTCGGGGCCGTACGATCCCTATGGGAGCTGTCCCTGCCCTTGCCCGTGGGCTTTGGCACACGGCGCCCACCTACTTACGTAGGCGCCCGGGATCACCGTCCGACGGCCTTCTCGGCTCCGCGCTTTCTGAGACGGATTGGCGACTTGCATTGACCTCGACTGACGCCGATCCCAAACCGGTCCTGCGGCGCGACGCCCTCGCGCGGCGTAAGGGCGTTTCTGCCGAGGTGCGGACGAACTTCGCCGAGCGGCTTGCGCGGGAAGGGCTTGCCCTAGCGCATCGGTGGCGGCCCCGCGTGATTTCCGCCTTTTATCCGCTTAGCGACGAACCCGATACGCTCGCGCTGCTTGCCGCGCTCGCCGCCGCCGGCTTTGCGACCGCTCTTCCCGTCATTGTCGACCGCGCTGCGCCCTTGACGTTCCGCCTCTGGCGGTCCGGCGAGCCGACCCGCGCGGGGCCAATGGCGATTCCCGAACCTCTTTCGACGGCCGAGGCGGTAGAGCCCGATCTCCTCTTTGTGCCGCTCGCCTGTTTCGATCGCCGCGGCCACCGGATCGGATACGGCGCCGGCTATTACGACCGCAGCCTTGCTCGGTTGCGCGCGACCAAGACGATTCATGCGGCCGGGGTCGGCTTTGGGGTTTGCGAAGTCGCCGCGGTGCCGTATGAGGCGCATGACCAGAGCCTGGACGCCATCGTGACCGAACGGGAAACCATCTTCGTCAGTGAGCGCTGATGCGGCTGCTTTTTGTCGGCGACGTCGTGGGGCGTTCGGGGCGGGCCGCGGTCATGGAGCAGGTTCCTCTCCTGCGCGCGCGCTGGGATCTCGATTTCGTCATTGTCAACGGTGAGAACGCGGCTGGCGGCTTCGGCCTCACCGAGGCGATCCTCGTCGACTTCCTCAGCATCGGCGTCGACGCGGTGACGCTCGGCAATCACGCCTTCGATCAGCGCGAGGCGCTAGTCTTCATCGAGCGCCAGCCGCGCCTGATCCGGCCGGCGAATTATCCGGCCGGCACGCCCGGACGGGGCGCGACGGTCGTCAGCAACGCCAAGGGAGCGCGCCTGCTGATCGTCAATGTGCTCGGCCGCCTGTTCATGGAGGCGCTCGATGATCCTTTCGTCGCGATCGAGCGCGAACTGGCCGCCTGCCCGTTGGGCCGCGCCTGCGACGCCGCCGTCATTGACGTCCATGCCGAGGCGACCAGCGAAAAATCGGCGCTCGGCCATTTCGCGGACGGTCGGGCGAGTCTCGTGGTCGGCACCCATACCCATGTGCCGAGCGCTGATCATCGCATTCTCGCCGGCGGCACCGGTTTCATCACCGACGTGGGCATGACGGGCGACTATGACTTAGTGATCGGCATGGAGAAGGACGAACCGATTCGGCGCTTTACCCGCCGGATTTCCTCCGGCCGATTCGAGCCGGCGCTGGGGCCGGCGACCCTGTGCGGCGTCGCGGTCGAGATCGGCGCCGAGGGGTTCGCACAGGCGATCGCCCCGGTGCGAATTGGCGGCCTGCTCAATTCCGCCGCGCCCGAATTCTGGACCTAGAGGAACGATGACCGTCCCAACCATCATCTACGATCTCGACGGCACGCTTGCTGACACCGCTGGCGACCTCATGGGCGCGCTCAACGCGGTTCTGGTGAGCGAAGGCCTTGCGCCGCTGCCGGTCGAGAACGCGCGCTCCATGCTCGGCGCCGGCGGGCGCGCGCTGATTCAGCGCGGCTTCGCGGCCTCGGGGCGGGAACTCGACGCCCGCAAACTCGACGCGCTTTTCGGGGACTTCCTCGCTCATTACAACGCCCACATCGCTGAACTCACGCAACTCTACCCCGGCGTTGAGACCGCCTTGGAGGTCTTCGCGCGCGCGGGGTGGCGCCAGGCGATCTGCACCAACAAGATGGAGGGCTCGGCCAAGCTCTTGATCGAGAAGCTCGGCGTCGCGGTCAGGTTCGCCTTCATCTGCGGACAGGACACCTTCGGGGTCGGCAAACCGGACCCGAAGCCGCTCTTGCAAACGATCGCCGCGTGCGGCGGCGCGCCCCACCGCGCAATCATGGTCGGAGATTCGGCCACCGACATCAAGACCGCGCGCGCCGCGGGCCTCCGCGTGATCGCGGTGGATTTCGGCTACACCGACGTGCCGGTGACGGAACTTGGCCCCGACCGGGTGATCTCGCACTTTGACCAACTCGCCGAGGCCTGCAGGATGCTGACGGAGACTTGAAAGACGTCAGTCCTTCGCCCGCTCGACGTAACTGCCGTCCTCGGTCTGGATGACGATGCGCGTTCCGGCGGCGATATGCGGGGGAACCATCACGCGCGCGCCATTGGCGAGCTTGGCCGGCTTGTAGGACGACGAAGCCGTCTGGCCCTTCATGGCCGGTTCGGTTTCCGTCACTTCCAAAGTAACGCGCGGGGGTAGTTGAATTGCGACTGGGGTCTCATTGAAGATCGACAGAATGACCTTCATCCCTTCCTGGAGCCATTGCGCTTGGTCGCCAATCACCTCCGCGGGGACCTGGATTTGGTCGTAGGTATCCGTGTTCATAAAATGATAGCCGCTCGCGTCGCCATACAGAAAGTCGAAGTTCTTGTCCTCGACAAAGGCCCGCTCCACCTGCTCGGTCGTCTTGAAGCGATCCGTCACCTTGACGCCGTCGGAAAGGCGCCGCATGTCGATCTGCGTCGTTGGCGTACCCTTGCCCGGATGGAAGCTTTCGGCGGAGAGGACGACGCAAAGCTGTCCGTCGTCTCGCTCAATAATGTTGCCCTTGCGAATCGAGCTTGCGATAACTTTCACGTCTTCGTCCTCGGAAATTATGGGCGTCGGTTCTTGCGCGCGGGGCGCGCGCCTTTCAAGCCGCAGCTTGGCGATCGCGGCGCGCACCATACTGATTTTGGCGTCAAAGGCCAGTCGCGGGCATTCGCGATCCTTTCCTCTCGCTCTCGGGGTCCGTTGAGTTCGTCCGCTTCGCCGCCATTCTGGAACAAAGACCGCCACGCAGAGCGGCGCGGCCGTCTCGTTGCGCGGGCGCGGGTGACGAGTTTCATCCGCCGCTGGTTCGACGCCAAGGGGTTCCTCGAAGTGGAGCCGGCCGCGATCCAGGCCTCTCCTGGAAACGAGACGCATCTGCATGGGTTTCGGACGACGCTCATTCAGCCGGACGGATCGCCGAGCGACGCCTACCTCCACACGTCGCCGGAGTTCGCAATGAAGAAGCTGCTGGCGGCTGGAGAGACCCAAATCTTTGCGCTGGCGCGCGTGTTCCGCAACCGCGAGCGGACGGCCCTGCACGCGCCTGAATTCACAATGTTGGAATGGTACCGCGTCGGCGCTCCGCTCGAGCGCATTATGGACGACTGCGCCGCGCTAATGCGGCTCGCCGCGCAGGTCGCGGGAGCGAAGACGTTGGCGTTTCGCGGTCGGGAAGCCGATCCGTTCGAGCCGCCCGAACGCTTGAGCGTGCGCGAGGCCTGTCGGCGCTATGCCGGCGTCGATCTTTACGACAGTCTGGCGCCTGGACGCGACCCTGACGCCGCGACGCTCAAGCGACAGGCACAGGACTCCGGACTGCGCGTCGCCGACGACGACACATGGTCGGACATCTTCAGTCGCCTCCTCAGCGAACGGATCGAACCGAATCTGGGCGTTGGTCGGCCGACCTTCCTCTATGCCTATCCCATCAGCGAAGCGGCGCTCGCGCGCGCCAGCCCCGACGATCCGCGCGTGGCGGAGCGCTTCGAACTTTATTGTTGCGCGGTCGAACTCGCCAACGCCTTCAATGAGTTGATTGATCCCGTCGAGCAGCGGCGCCGATTCGCGGCCGTCATGGCGGAGCAGCAGCGCATCTATGGGGCGTCCTATCCGATCGACGATGATTTTCTCGGCGCGCTCGCCCAGATGCCCGCCGCGAGCGGCGCGGCGCTCGGACTCGATCGTTTGGTGATGCTGGCGACCGGGGCTGAGCGGGTCGAGGCCGTGCAGTGGACCCCGGTCTTCAATCCTGGCGAGGCGAGCCGGTGACGCCGGACTCGCCGCTGATGGCGAAGGCGCGCGCAGCCCTGGCGGGCGTCTATGGATTTTCCGCCTTCCGCCCAGGCCAGGAAGAGATCCTCGCAGCCACGCTCGGGGGCGAGGATGTCTTGGCAGTCATGCCGACCGGCAGCGGGAAGTCGTTGTGCTTCCAGCTTCCGCCGATCGTGCGCGACGGCCTCACCCTGGTGGTGTCGCCGCTGATCGCGCTGATGCGCAATCAGGTCGCGCAATTGCGGGAGCTTGGCGTCGAGGCGGCGAGTCTCAATTCCTCCTCCGACGACGACGAGCGCCGCAGGGTTGCGCTCGGCCTTCGCGACCGTTCGCTGCGGCTTCTCTATATCGCGCCGGAACGGCTTCTGCGCGACGATGTCGTGGGAGCCCTGAGGCAAGCGTCGATCGATCTTTTGGCGATCGACGAGGCGCATTGCGTTTCGCAGTGGGGCCACGACTTCCGGCCGGAATACCTGCGCTTGCGCGAGGTCGCCGAGGCGCTCGACGGCGTCCAGACGATCGCCGTGACCGCGACGGCGGACGCTCCGACCCGCGCGGAAATCACGGCGAAGCTGTTTGTTCGCCGGCCCCGGATCTTCGTGCGCTCGTTCGATCGGCCGAATCTGTTCCTAGCGATGCAGCCGAAATCGAATGCGACGCGTCAGTTGATCGAGCGGCTGGACGCCCATCGTGGGGAAAGCGGCATCGTCTACTGCGCGTCCCGGCGCCGCACGGAAGAGCTGGCCAGGGAATTCGCTCGCGTCGGCCGTCGCGCGTTGCCCTACCACGCCGGGCTCGAACACTCCGTAGCGCGCCTCCAACCAGGACGCGTTTCTGCGCGAGGATGACTGCGTCGTGTGCGCGACCGTCGCCTTCGGCATGGGCATCGACAAACCCGACGTCCGTTTCGTCTTTCACGCCGACATGCCGTCATCGATCGAAGCCTATTACCAGGAGATTGGCCGGGCGGGCCGCGACGGATTGCCGGCCGACGCCTTCACGCTCTACGGCGCCGGCGACATCGAATTGCGGCGAAGGCAAATTCTGGAGAGCGGCGCGCCGGACGCGCGCAAGCGCGTCGAGACGGCCAAACTCGACGACCTCGTGACCCTGTGCGAAACAGCGCGATGCCGCCGGCAAACGCTGCTCGGCATGTTCGGCGAGGACTCGCGCCCCTGCGGCCATTGCGACGTCTGCCAGGGCGGGGTTCGTTTGATCGACGGGCGCGTCGACGCGCAGAAGGCCCTGTCGGCGATTTTGCGCACCTCGGGCCGCTTCTTTTTTGGCCATCTGGCGAATATCCTCTCAGGCAAATCGACCGAAGCGGTGGAGCGGCACGGGCACGACCAACTCAAGACTTTTGGCGTCGGCAAGGACCGAACGCCGGCCGATTGGCGGGGCGTATTGCGGCAACTGCAATCGGCGAGGTTGATCGTTCGGGACCCAAACGACCGCGAGCGGCTGGTGCTGACCGACGAGGGTCGGCGCGTTCTGCGCGGCGAAGACCCGTTCGTCCTGCGTGAGGATGTCGTCAATCCGAAAGCGCGCCACGGGAGGCGAGCAGCGGTCACTCCGACCGATGCGGACGCTCGCCTGCTTGGCGCGCTGAAGGCTTTGCGGGGCGCGATCGCTGCGGCGCAGAAGCAACCGGCCTATGTCATTTTCCCGGATCGGACGCTGATCGAAATGGCGAAGGAGCGCCCCCATACGCTCGATGAGCTTTCCGGCATTCACGGCGTCGGCGACGTCAAGCTCAAAAAATATGGCGCGGCCTTTCTCGCCGTGATTCGAGACCATCCCGATGCCTGAACTGCCGGAGGTCGAAACCGTCCGACGCGGCCTCGAACCCGCGATGCTCGGCGCCCGGATCGACAAGGTCGAGCTCCGCCGGTCGGATATCCGTTTTCCATTTCCTGCGCGCTTTAAGCTGCGGCTGGAGGGACGGCGAATTGTCGCTTTGAGACGCCGCGCGAAGTATCTCCAGTTCCACCTGGACAGCGACGAAGCGCTGATCGCGCATTTGGGCATGTCAGGCTCGTTTCGTGTCGAAATGGCAGGGGCCTTCGGCGGGCGAATTGGCTCCGGGCCGGTTCCACCGCGAACGCTCCAAAGACCCCAACCATGACCACGTCGTCCTTCATCTCAGTAATGGCAATGTCGTTACGTATAATGATCCGCGCCGCTTCGGCTTCATGGATCTGTCCGCAATCGAGGCGCTGGAGACGCATCCGAGGCTGCGCGGGCTCGGCGACGAGCCGTTGGCCCCTGAATTCGACGCTGGCCGTTTGGCGAAGCGGTTTGTCGATGCGCGCACAACGTTGAAGGCGGGACTGCTCGACCAAAAACGCATTGCGGGTCTGGGCAATATTTATGCTTGCGAGGCGCTATATCGCGCCCGCCTGTCGCCGTCGCGGCCGGCGAACATCCTCGCGGACGCCCGTGGCGCTCCAACGCGCGCCGCCGCAGCTCTGGCCGTCGCGATCCGGGACGTCCTCGAGCAAGCGATTGAAGCGGGAGGCTCCACTCTGCGCGATCATCGGCTTACCGACGGCGGGCTGGGCTATTTTCAGCACGCTTTCTCCGTCTACGATCGCGAAGGGCTCCCTTGCCCGAGGCCCCGCTGTCGCGGGGTGATCGCGCGGATCGCCCAATCCGGCCGCTCGACGTTCTACTGTCCAATCTGCCAGAAGTAGAAGCGCTTCGGGCGAGCCGGACGCCGGCGGTCGTCATTGACAAGGCGCCGAGCGCCTCCTATCTCACCGGCAACCCTGTTCAGCGGGCGCGAAAAGCGGCGGATTCACGCTGCCTTTTTCGCGCCTTTTGTCGTCGCCGTCATCGTCCGCCGCGCCGCTTCGCTCAAGGTTCGTCGCGGCGGCGCGCCACCAACCCGTGAGGGCGCGGCGGCATCGGAAAGGTCGAATATGCTCGGCACGGCTCTGAAGTTCGACACGGTCCTCAAGAAGGTCTTCGGTTCCTCCAACGATCGGCGACTGAAGGGCTATCGCCCGAAGGTCGAGGCGATCAACGCGCTTGAACCTCAGTTCGAGGCGCTGAGCGATGACCAATTGCTTGCAAAGACCGCCGAATTTCGCGCCGAGCTCGCGGCGGGCAAAACGATAGAAGACCTGACTGCACCCGCCTTCGCGGCGGTTCGCGAGGCCGCCAAACGCACGCTCAAGCAGCGCCATTTCGACGTTCAGCTGATCGGCGGCCTGGTGCTGCATGAAGGCGCGATCGCGGAAATGCGCACTGGAGAGGGCAAAACTCTCGTCGCAACGACCGCCGTTTATCTCAATGCGCTCGCCGGGGAGGGCGTCCACGTCGTCACCGTCAACGACTATCTCGCCCGCCGCGACGCCGAATGGATGGGTCAGATCTACCATTTCCTCGGCATGACCGTAGGGGTCATCGTGCACGGGCTCGACGACGACCAGCGCCGCAACGCCTACGCGGCCGACGTCACCTACGGCACCAACAACGAGTTCGGGTTCGACTATCTACGCGACAATATGAAGTACGACATGGCGCAGATGGTCCAACGCGGCCACGCGTTCGCGATTGTCGATGAGGTCGACTCGATTCTGGTCGACGAAGCGCGCACGCCGCTGATCATCTCCGGTCCGTCGGAGGACCGTTCGAACCTCTATGTCGCGGTCAACGCGATCATTCCGCACTTGACGCGCGAGGACTTTGAACTCGACGAGAAGCAGCGCACCGTCAATCTCACGGAGGTTGGCAACGAGCATGCCGAGGCGCTTCTGCGGTCGGCGGGCGTGATGAAAGAGGGATCGCTTTACGAGGCGGCCAATGCGACGCTCGTGCACCATGTCAACCAAGCTTTGCGCGCTCATAAGCTCTTCCAGCTCGACAAGGACTACATTGTTCGCAACGACGAAGTCGTGATCGTCGACGAGTTCACCGGACGCATGATGCCCGGTCGGCGCTACTCCGAGGGACTTCATCAGGCGCTGGAGGCGAAGGAGGGGGTTACCGTCCAACCCGAGAACGTGACGCTGGCCTCGATCACCTTTCAGAACTACTTCCGCCTCTACAGGAAGCTTGCGGGCATGACCGGGACGGCCTCGACCGAGGCCGACGAGTTCGCGGAGATCTATAAACTCGTCGTCGTGGAGATCCCGACCCATCGCCCGGTCGATCGTCTCGACGAGGATGACGAAGTCTATCGCACCACGGACGAGAAGATCCGCGCCGTCGTGCGCGAGATCGAAGCCGCCAACGCCAAGCTGCAGCCGATGCTCGTCGGCACCACGTCGATCGAAAAATCCGAGTTGCTGGGAGGAGTGCTTGAACGACAAGGATACAAGAAGATCGACTTCTCCAGCCCGGACGCCCTGAAGGCGCTTTATTCCGCGGCGCGCGCGGGCAGGCCATCGAAGAATTTCGCCATTCTCAATGCTCGGTTCCATGAGCAGGAGGCGTTCATCATCGCGGAGGCGGGCGTTCCGGGGGCGATCACCATCGCCACCAACATGGCCGGCCGCGGCACCGACATTCAGCTCGGCGGCAACGTCGAGATGCGGGTCAAGCAGGAGATCGATCCCACGGCTCCGCAGGATGTCCGCGAGGCGCACGAGGCGGCGATCCGGGCGGAAGTCGCAGATTTCAAACAGAAGGCGCTCGACGCCGGCGGCCTCTACATTATCGGCACCGAGCGGCACGAGAGTCGCCGAATCGACAACCAGTTGCGCGGGCGGTCGGGCCGGCAGGGCGACCCCGGCCGATCGAAATTCTTCCTGTCGCTCCAGGATGATCTCATGCGCATTTTCGGCGCGGAGCGCATGGACGCGATGCTGAAGCGCCTCGGGCTCAAGGAGGACGAAGCGATCGTCCACCCGTGGATCAACAAGGCGCTGGAGAAGGCGCAGCAGAAGGTCGAGGCGCGCAACTTCGATATCCGCAAGAATATTCTCAAGTTCGACAATGTGATGAACGACCAGCGCAAGGTCATTTTCGAGGATCGGCGCAAGATGATGGCGTCGGAATCGTTGGAGCCGACGATCGAAGATATGCGCACCGGCGTTATCGATGACCTGGTCGCCAAGCACATTCCGCACGACGCATATCCCGAGGCGTGGGACATCGCCGGTCTGAAGCAGGAGGTCGCAAACAAGCTCAATCTCGACGTGCCCGTCGATCAATGGGCCAAGGAAGAGGGGATCGCCGACGAAGAGGTCGCGACCCGGCTCCACAAGGCCGCCGAGGAGGCCTATTCCCAGCGCGTCGAGCGCAACACGCCCGAGGCGATGCGCTATGTCGAGAAGCAGGTGATCCTGCAATCGCTCGACCATCTTTGGCGTGAGCATCTCGTGACCCTCGACCATCTCCGGCAGGTCATCGGCTGGCGGGGAATGGCCCAGCGCGATCCGCTGAACGAATACAAGTCCGAGGCGTTCGATCTGTTCCGGGAGCTGATCGCGCAATGGCATGAAGCGGTCATCGCGCAGATGTCGCGCATCGAAGTTCGGTTCCAGGAACCCGAGCCGCCGCCGCCGATGCAGTTTCAACATCTCGACCCGACGACGGGCGAGAACGAGTATTCCTTCGCGCCGACCGCCGAGCCCGGCGGCGTTGGCCTCCTTGCCGCAGCTTCCGGGCTTGCTGTCGCGGAGCGCGATCCGGACAAGCCTGCGACCTGGGGGCGGGTTGGCCGAAACGAACAGTGCCCCTGCGGGTCGGGGAAGAAATTCAAGCATTGCCATGGTCAGGTCGCATGAGTGAAGCCGGCGCCTTCCGGCCTTCGACGTCGCGAGCCGAAGCGCTGGCTCGCCTGACCGATTCATTTCGGCGCGTTGGAATCGAGGACGCTGGCCGCGAAGCGCGGCTGACGCTAGGGGCGGCGTGCGGGTTTGCGCCTGTCGCAATGGTCGTCGCGCCGGCAGAGCCGCTCGGAACGGCGGCGGACAGGCTGGCGAATTTCGCCGCCCGGCGCGCGGCCGGCGAGCCGCTGTCGAGGATCGTCGGCAAGCGGGAGTTCTGGGGGCTGGCGCTCACGATTACGCCGGATGTGCTGGATCCGCGGCCCGAGACGGAAACAATCGTCGACGCCGCGGTCAGAATATTCCGCCGCCGCCGCAAGGACGCGCTGCGAGTCCTCGATCTCGGCGTCGGCTCGGGCGCCTTGTTGTGCGCCCTGTTGACCGAGTTTGACAATGCGCGCGGGCTGGGGGCGGACCTCTCCGCCTCCGCGGCGAAGGTCGCCCTTGGCAACATCGAAGCATGCGGCTTGGCGGAGCGGGCCGAAATTCGCGTCGGCGACTGGGCCAGGAATCTCGACGGTCCCTTTGACTTGATCGTCTCGAACCCCCCCTACGTCCGGAGCGGCGATATCGCCGGCCTGCCGCGCGAGGTCCGCGATTTTGATCCATTGCTCGGGCTCGACGGCGGATCGGACGGACTTGCGGCCTATCGAGCGATCATGCCGGCGTCGGCGCCGCTGCTCGCCGCAGGAGGCGCGCTCGTGGTCGAAATCGGCGCCGGCCAGGCGACCGACGTGCTTGCAATCGCGACAGACGCGGGATTTCTCGACTGTGAGACTCATAGAGACCTATCCGGCGTCGAGCGTGTCTTGGCGGCGCGATCTCCGCGGACGGATTTAGGGCGTCGGGATCAAGAGGGGGCAGATCGTCGTGACCGGGTCAGCGTCGTCCATTGAACCTCGCGGCGAACTGACGGTCCGTTTGATCGCCATGCCCGGCGACACCAACGCCAACGGCGACATCTTCGGCGGCTGGGTGTTGAGCCAGATGGACCAGGCCGGCGGCATCGCGGCCGCCGAGCGAGCGCGGGGACGCGTGGTCACGATCGCCGTCGACGCAATGACATTCATCCGGCCGGTCAAGGTCGGCGACGTCCTGTGCGTTTACACGGCGGTCGATCATGTTGGCCGGACCTCGCTGAAGATACACGTCGAAGCCTGGGCGCGGCGCTTTCACACCCATGATCGCGAGAAAGTGACCGACGCGACCTTCACTTTCGTCGCCATCGGCGACGACGGACGCCCCCGACCCGTCGATGAATTGCCGCACGCGCGGAAAGAATGATTTCAATCGCGCGCGCTTCAGTCGCGGCGTCGATTTCCGCCCGCGGGGAGCGGGTCAAAGTCGAAGTCCGCGCGCCAGGCAAAGACGGCCGCGCGCGAGCGGGTCAAACGGCTCATCGCCGGGCGGCGACGCTAATCGTCGAGCCGGCGCGCCTCCTCCGGCAACATGATCGGCACGCCGTCGCGAATGGGGTAGGCGAGTCGCGCCGCAGGCGAAACCAGCTCTTGCCGCGCGGCGTCATACATCAGCTCGGCTCGTGTCACCGGGCATACCAGAATCTCCAGCAGCCGCGGATCGACCTTGGAGCGCTTGTCGGGCTCGATTGGCGGCGCGGATGCTGCTGCGTCTTTGCTCAAAGGTCGGTCTTCACAATCGGCTCGGGCGTTCATTGTCTCGCGCCCGGAGCGGGTTGGCAAACTTCCACTGCCGGCGGGCGGGAAGCGCGGCGGTCGCCGTCGCGGCCTTGCTTCCGGCCGGAGGCGTTCAATCTAGAACTGCAACGCGGTAGCCTGGCGTACACCCTTGAGTTTGCTGACTTTCTCCAAAACCTCGCGTGGCGCCGGGCCATCGATGGACACCAGCGCGATGGCCGAACCGCCTTGTTCGTCCCGCCCGAGCGCGAACGTCGCGATATTGACGCCCGCGTCTCCCAGGAGCCCCGCGAAACGGCCGATGAAGCCTGGCTTGTCCTCGTTGGTGACATAAATCATCGACGGCGTGAATTCCGTGTCGATCTTGATGCCCTTGATCGACAGGATGCGCGGCTTGCCGTCATGGAACACGGTTCCGCCGATCGAGCGGGTCTGATCGGCTGTCGCGACGGTCAGGGTGATGAAGCTCTCGTAGTCGCCCTGCGAGGCCCGGGTCATTTCCTCGACGATGACGCCGCGATGCGCGGCGATCGCCGGCGCGGACACCACATTGACGTCGACCAGCGACGGCCGCAGCAGGCCTGCGATCGCCGCCGACGTCAGCGCCTTGATCTTGAGATCCGCGACCGCGCCCTCGAACGTGATCGTGACCTTCTCGATCGGCGATTGGGTGAGCTGGCCCGCGAACGAGCCGAGCCCCTCGGCCAGCGCAATGAACGGCTTCAGTCTGGGGGCCTCCTCCGCGGTGATCGAGGGGAAGTTGACGGCGTTCGAAATCGCCCCGCGCGTCAAATAGTCCGACATCTGTTCCGCGACCTGGAGCGCCACGTTCTCTTGCGCTTCGCTGGTCGACGCGCCGAGGTGCGGCGTCGCGACGAAGTCGGGATGGCCAAACAGCGGATTGGCGGTCGCCGGCTCCTCGGCGAATACGTCCAAGGCCGCGCCGGCGACATGACCGCTGTCGAGCATGGCGCGTAGCGCTGCTTCGTCCACGAGGCCGCCGCGCGCGCAATTGATGATACGCACGCCCTTCTTGGTCTTGGCGAGATTTTCCGCGGACAGGATGTTGCGAGTCTGCGCCGTCAACGGCGTATGCAGGGTGATGAAATCGGCGCGGGCGAGAAGATCGTTCAATTCGACCTTTTCGACTCCAATCTCGGCGGCGCGTTCAGCGCTCAGGAACGGATCATAGGCGATCACCCGCATTCTCAGGCCGATCCCGCGCGAAGCGGCGATCGATCCTATGTTGCCGCAACCAATGACGCCCAGCGTCTTGCCGGTCAGCTCGACGCCCATGAAGCGGTTCTTTTCCCACTTCCCCGATTGAGTGGAAACGTCCGCGGCCGGGATCTGCCGGGCGAGGGCGAACATGAGCGCGATCGCATGCTCGGCGGTGGTGATCGAGTTGCCGAACGGCGTGTTCATCACGATGACGCCGCGAGCCGTCGCGGCCGGAATGTCGACATTATCGACCCCGATCCCGGCGCGGCCGACGACCTTCAGCTTGGTCGCCCGCTCGAGCAGCTTGGCGGTGACCTTTGTCGCGGAGCGGATCGCGAGGCCGTCGTAGTCGCCGATGATCCTGGCGAGCTCGTCCTTGTCGAGCCCGGGCTTGACGTCGACCTCGACTCCTCGCTCCTTGAAGATAGCGACGGCGGCGGGTGAAAGCTTGTCGGAAATGAGAACCCGGGGAGCCATGAAAGCCTCGGAGTTGGCGAGCGGCGCGGGGGCCGCATCGGATCAATGGTTTGGGGCGGGTCGTCAGCGGATGAGCGCCGGCCGACGAGTCCGCCCCGATTGCGGAGGGCGGCGCCTCGCGGGAATTCAGCGAAGCCGCCTCGAAACGGTCAAGCCGCTATGGCGAGCTTGCCCCTTTCCAAGGCGAAGGCGTAGTCGAGCCATTGGGTCAGCGCTTCGACATCCGCGGTTTCGACGGTCGCGCCGCACCAGATGCGCAGGCCGGGCGGGGCGTCGCGGTACGAGCCGATGTCGAAAGCGACCTTTTCTCTTTCGAGAACGCCCGCCAGAGCCTTGGCGAATGCCGCCTGGCCGTCGGCGGGCAGCGCCGCGATCGTCGGGTCGACCACTTTCAAGCAGACGCTGGTGTTCGATCGCGTCGCAGGAACGCGGGCGAGGAAATCGACCCACGGCGTGCGCTCGACCCAGTCCGCGAGCGCTTTCGCGTTGGCGTCGGCTCGCGCAAACAGCGCCCTGACGCCGCCCAGCGATTTCGCCCAGCGCAGTGCGTCGATATAGTCCTCCACGCAAAGCATCGAAGGGGTGTTGATGGTCTCGCCCTCGAAAACGCCTTCGATCAGCTTGCCGCCTTTGGCGAGACGAAACACCTTCGGCAGCGGCCATGCGGGCGTGTGGGTCAGAAGGCGTTCGGCGGCGCGCGGGCTGAGCACGATCATGCCATGGGCCGCCTCGCCGCCCAGCGCCTTCTGCCAGGAGAAGGTCGTGACGTCGAGCTTGTCGCCAGTCGAGGTCCTGCGCGAACGCGGCCGATGTGGCGTCGCAAATTGTCAGGCCGCTGCGATCGGCCGCGATCCAGTCGGCATTGGGCGTCCGCACGCCGGACGTCGTGCCGTTCCATGTGAACACGACGTCGTTGTCGAAGCTGACCTGAGCCAGGTCGGGCAATTCGCCATAGGGCGCCTTGAACGTGCGCACGTTCTTGAGTTTGAGCTCCTTGACGACGTCAGTGACCCAGCCTTCGCCAAAGCTTTCCCACGCCAGCACGTCGACGCCGCGCGCGCCGAGGAGAGACCACATCGCCATCTCGAAGGCGCCGGTGTCGGACCCCGGCGTAATGCCGATCCGATAATCAGCGGGAACGCCGAGCACTTCGCGCGTGAGGTCGATTGCGAGTTTGAGCTTGGATTTGCCGATCTTGGCTCGATGCGAGCGTCCCAGCGCGGCGTCGCTGAGAACTGACGGGGTCCAGCCGGGGCGCTTGGCGCAAGGGCCGGAAGAAAAGCAGGCGTTCGCAGGCCGAACAGCGGGCGTCTTGGTCGTCATATTGTGCCATCCTCTCAGATGGGCGCCTCTCGTTGGGGAGAGGTGTCCCGCCGCGGCTGATAGCGCAATGACAGAATGTTGGCAAGCGAAAGGTCAAGGCCTTGTCGCGCCGCATGACGAGTTGCGACGATCTCTGAGCGATATTGCGCGACAATGACCGCTCGCCGGCCCGAGAGCGCGGCGGCTCGATATTTTTCAGCCGTAAGAGTCAGTGCCCGCGCAAGATCTCGACCTTGTCCGGGTAGAACGCGAGACAGGCGGCGATCTCGGCGACGTCGGCCTTCGGCGACTCGTAGGTCCAGACCGCGTTGTCGTCCCGAGCTTCGCCGTCGGTGATCGAATAGTAGTTCGCCTGCCCTTTGTAAGGGCAGGTGGTGACGCGAGGCGTGCGCTCCAGCGCGCCCATGTCCATGTCGGCGCGCGGCACATAGACGACCGGCGGATAGCCCGCTTCGCGCAGCTCCAGCGCCCTGGCGCTGTCGCCGATCGCGCGCCCGCGCCAGACCACGCGAACGCGCTCGGCGATCGGCGAAATCGTGATCGGATGGTCCTTGGTCCCCGCGGCCGTCATGCGCGTTCCGCGGCCGACATGCGCGTCTCTCTCGCAGCCTCGCTTACACGTGCCCCGCCACCGCCTTGGGATGATAGGGCTCCTCGAGTTTGGCGATGGTGCGGGCGTCGAGCCTGAGCTCCGTCGCCGCGACCGCGTCAGCGAGGTGATGCGGCTTCGAGGCGCCGATGATCGGCGCGGTCACATAAGGCTTCGACAGCACCCAGGCGAGCGCCACCACCGCCGGCTTCGTCCCCAGCTTCTCCGCCGTCTCCTGGACACGCTTGCGGATCGCCTCGTCCTGGCGCGATCCGAGGCCGAGCGTCACGCTGAACGGATCGGTGCGCCCGCGGACCGTGGACGCGCCCGCGCCGACGCCCGCGCCCGCCAGGTAACCGCGCGCCATCGGCGACCAGGGAATGACGGCGATCCCCTCTTGCTCGCAGAACTTCATCATCTCGCGCTCTTCCTCGCGATAGACGAGGTTGTAGTAGTTCTGCATCGAGACGAATTCCGCGTGGCCTTTGCCGCGCGCGATGTCGATCATGCGCGCGAACTGCCAGGCGTACATCGACGAGGCCCCGATATAGAGCGCCTTGCCGGCGCGCACCACGTCGTTGAGCGCTTCCAGCGTCTCCTCCATCGGCGTCAGCGGATCGAAGCGGTGGATCTGATAGAGATCGACGTAATCGGTGCCGAGGCGCTTCAGCGAGGCGTCGATCGCCTCCATGATGTGCTTGCGCGACAGGCCCTTGGCGTTGGCGCCCGCGCCCATCGCCCCGTGCACCTTGGTCGCGATCACGACCTCGTGCCGCTTGGAATATTCCTTGAGCGCGCGGCCCAGGATTTCCTCGCTCATCCCCTGCGAATAGACGTCCGCGGTATCGAAGAATGTGATCCCGCGCTCCAGGGCCTCGCGGATGAAGGGGCGGGAAGCCTCCTCCTCCAGCACCCATTCGCGCCATGTCGTCGAGCCGTAGGTCATGCAGCCGAGGCAAAGCTTCGACACCTGCAGGCCCGTCTTGCCGAACTTCACGCTTTCCATGCTTCACGCCTTTCGCTTGCGGTTGCGCCCAATATAGGAGCTTTCGTAGGCTCGCGACAAACCGCGGGCGAAAGGGCAGGGGGTCAATTGATCGTGACAGGCAAGCGCGGTTCGTCCGCGACCGGGCCGGCCCGCGGCTGGGACTTCTGGATCGATCGCGGGGGCACCTTCACCGACGTGATCGGGCGCGATCCGCGCGGACGGCTGCATCCCCTGAAGCTTCTGTCCGAAAGCCCGGCCTACGCGGACGCGGCGGTCGAGGCGATCCGCCGGCTGCTCGGCGTCGAGACCGGCGCGCCGATCCCGACCGGCGCGATTCGAGCCGTCAAGATGGGAACGACGGTCGCCACCAACGCGCTGCTCGAGCGGCGCGGCGAACGCACGCTGCTGGTGACGACGCGCGGCTTTGGCGATGCGCTCGAGATCGGCTATCAGGCGCGCCCGCGCATCTTCGCCCGCGCGATCCACAAGCCGGAACAGCTCTACGCGGGCGTCCTCGAGATCGACGAACGGGTGCTGGCGGACGGAACCGTCGAGACCGCGCCCGATCCGCGGGCCGTGCGCGCCGCGCTCGCCGAGGCCAGGGGCCAAGGCTACGCCGCGGTCGCGATCGTGTTCATGCACGCCTATCGCTATCCGGCGCATGAGCGCCTCGTCGGCGCGATCGCGCGCGCGCTCGGCTTCGCGCAAGTGTCGGAAAGCCACGTCGCGTCGGCGCTCATCAAGCTGGTCGGGCGCGGCGACACGACGGTGGTCGACGCCTACCTGTCGCCGATTCTCGCCCGCTATGTCGGGCAGGTGGCGCGCGAACTGGACGTCGCGCGCAGCGGCGCCCGCGTGATGTTCATGATGTCGTCGGGAGGCCTCACGTCGGCGCGTTTGTTTGCCGGCAAGGACGCGATTCTGTCGGGCCCCGCCGGCGGCGTGGTGGCGATGGCGCGCACCGGCGCGAGCGCCGGGTTCAAGCGCGTGATCGGCTTCGACATGGGCGGCACCTCGACCGACGTCGCGCATTTCGACGGCGCGTTCGAGCGCGCGTTCGAGACCGAAGTCGCGGGCGTGCGCATGCGCGCGCCGATGATGAAGATCCACTCGGTGGCGGCCGGCGGCGGCTCGATCCTGCATTTCGACGGCGCGCGCTTTCGCGTCGGCCCCGATTCCGCCGGCGCCGATCCCGGCCCCGCCTGCTACCGGCGCGGCGGCCCGCTCGCGGTCACCGACGCCAATGTGATGACCGGCAAGCTGATCGCGGAATTCTTCCCGAAAGTGTTCGGCCCCGCCGGCGATCAGCCGCTCGACGAGACGATCGTGCGCGAGCGTTTCGCCGCGCTCGCGCGCGCGATCGGCGACGGCCGCGAGCCCGAGGCGGTCGCCGACGGATTTCTCGCCGTCGCGGTCGCCAAAATGACCGAGGCGATCAAGACCATCTCGGTCGCGCGCGGCTACGACGTGACGCGCTATGCGCTCAATTGCTTCGGCGGCGCCGGCGGCCAGCACGCCTGCGACGTCGCCGACGCGCTGGCGATCACGACCGTTCTCATTCATCCGCTGTCGTCGCTGCTGTCGGCCTACGGCATGGGGCTCGCCGACATCAGCGCCGAGCGCGCGCAAGGGGTCGAGGAGCCGCTCGACGCCGGCGCGCCCGCCCGGGTCGGCCCGATCGCCGACGCGCTCGCCGACGCGGCCTCGGCCGAAGTCCAGGGGCAGGGCGTCGCGCTTCAGGCGATCAAAGTCCATCGCCGCGCGCATCTGCGCTACGCGGGTTCGGACACGACGATCGAGGTCGCCCTTGCTCCGTCCGCCGCGATGCGGCGCGCCTTCGAGCGCGCCCACAAGGCCCGCTTCGGCTTCGTCGATCGCGCCAAGGCGATCGTGATCGAGGCGGTGTCGGCCCAGGCCGTCGGCGGCGCGGCGCGCTTTGCCGAACGGACGCGCCGCGCCGTCGGTGGCCCAAAGACGGCGGCGCCCGAGCGCGCGACGCGATTCTTCTCGCACGGCGCGTGGCGCGAGGCGAACGTCTATCGGCGCCAGGCGCTGCCGACCGGCGGCGCCGTCGTCGGCCCGGCGCTGATCATCGAGCCGCACCAGACCATCGTCGTCGAACAGGGCTGGCGCGCCGAAATCACCGCCAAGAACCATGTGCTGATGCGCCGCGTCGAGCCGCCGGCGCCGCGGCAGGCGATCGGCGCCAGGGCCGACCCGGTGATGCTCGAGATTTTCAACAATCTCTTTATGTCGATAGCCGAGCAGATGGGCGTGACGCTGCAGAACACCGCCTATTCGGTCAACATCAAGGAACGGCTCGACTTCTCCTGCGCGGTGTTCGACCGTCACGGCCGCCTGGTCGCCAACGCGCCGCATATGCCGGTGCATCTGGGCTCGATGGACCGCTCGGTCGAGACGATCATCCACGACAACCAGGGGCGCATCCGCCCCGGCGACGTGTTCGCGCTCAACGCGCCCTACAACGGCGGCACGCATCTGCCCGACATCACCGTCTGCACGCCGGTGTTCGACGACGAGGCCAAAACCATTCTGTTCTGGACCGCCTCGCGCGGCCATCACGCCGACATCGGCGGGATCGCGCCGGGATCGATGAGCCCGCTCGCCACCTCGATCCTCGAGGAGGGCGTCTATATCGACAATTTCCTTCTGGTCGAACGCGGACGCTTCCGCGAGCGCGAGATTTACGAACTGCTCGAGAGCGGCCCTTATCCGGCCCGCAATCCGCTGCAGAACGTCAACGACCTCAAGGCCCAGATCGCCGCCAACGAAAAGGGCGCGCGCGAGCTCAAGCGCATGGTCGACATGTTCGGACTGGACACGGTCGAGGCCTATATGGGCCACGTGCAGGACAACGCCGATGAAAGCGTGCGCCGCGTCATCGACCGGCTCTCCGACAGCGAGGCCTCGTCCGTTTCCGATTCCGGCGCGGCGATCAAGGTCAGGATCAGCGTCGACAAGGCCAAGCGCGAGGCGACGGTCGATTTCACCGGCACGTCGCCGCAGCAGCCGACCAATTTCAACGCGCCGGAGCCGGTCACGCGCGCGGCCGTGCTCTATGTGTTCCGGGTGATGGTCGACGACGACATCCCGATCAACGCCGGCTGCCTGAGGCCGATCCGCGTCATCCTGCCCGAAGGCTCGATGCTGTCGCCCCGCTATCCGGCCGCGGTGGTGGCGGGCAACGTCGAGGTCTCGCAGGCGGTGACCGACACGCTGTTCGCCGCGCTTGGCGCGCTGGGCTCGGCGCAAGGCACGATGAACAACCTGACCTTCGGCGACGCGACCTATCAGTATTACGAGACGATCTGCTCCGGCGCGCCGGCCGGTCCGGGCTTCGACGGCGCGAGCGCCGTCCACACCCACATGACCAATTCGCGCCTGACCGACCCGGAAGTGCTGGAGAGCCGCTTTCCGGTCGTGCTCGAGGATTTTCACATCCGCCGCGGCTCCGGCGGCAAGGGCCGCTGGCGCGCGGGCGACGGCACGCTGCGGCGCATCCGCTTTCTTCGGCCGATGCAATTGGCGATCCTGAGCGGCCATCGCGTGATCCCGAACCCGGGCATGATGGGCGGCGAGCCCGGCGAACTCGGCCGCAATTCCATCCGCCGCAACGACGGAAGGATCGAGATCCTGCCCGGCTGCGCC
>CAWAIM010000028.1:0-65979 GCA_963781895.1 uncultured Alphaproteobacteria bacterium | reverse complement strand
CGACCGAGCGGTTGGAGGTGATCAGCATGCTGCCGCGCTCGTAGCGGCGCGAGACGAGCTGGAAGAAGAGATGCGCGGCGTTCGGCTCGAACGGCAGGTAGCCGAGTTCGTCGACGATCAGGAGCTTGGGCTTGGCGAAGAAGCCGAGCCGCTCCTCGAGCCGGCCGTCGGCGTGGGCCTTGACCAGGGAGGCGACCAGCGCCGGGGCGGTGACGAACAGCACCGAATATCCCTGCGCGGATCGCCTCGCGACCGAGCGCGATGGCGAGATGGGTCTTGCCGACTCCGGGCGGGCCCAGCAACAAAAGCGCGGCGCCGTGGGCGACCCAGCGGCACGCGGAGAGCTCGCGGACCTGGGCCTTGTCGAGCGAGGGCTGGGCGGCGAAGTCGAAGCCGTCGCGCTCGCGCACGGTCGGGAAGTGGGCGATCTTGATCGCCATCTCGACCCGCCGCTCGTCCTTGCGGGCGACCTCGCGCTCGACGAGGAAGGCGAGCGTCTCGCGCAGGGTCATCTCGCGCCGCGCCGCCTCGTCGAGCGCCTGTCGAGACCGTCGCGGATCGCGGTCAGCTGGAGCCGGGTCAGCCGGGCGACGAGCGTGTCGTGGTCGGGGGTTACGCCTGCCTCCCCCGACGAGCCGCTCGTACTCGGCCAGGGGCCGCAGGAGATCGGGCGGCTCGGGCGGAGCGACCCCAGGTTCAGAGCCTGAGGACTGCGGCGCCGGGCGCGGCCCGCCGGCCACGCCGGCAAGGTGCGCCGGGTCGGCCACCCGCTGGCGCCGGCCGGTCGTCTCGGGGTGAACCGCGACCTCGCGCCCGCCATGTCGGATGCTGACGCGGTCGCCGGCGACCACGACCTCGACGCTTCCGCCGATCAGCCGCCACGGCGCCGAATAGCGGTTGGTGTCGAACTCGATCGCGCAGTCGCTCTGGACTAGTAGACCGATTCTTTGGAACCTCTCATATCCGAGGGATTCCAGCGAGACAGGCTGACGTTTATAGCGTCGTTCAGGGATACATTGAACGAGGCTTTTGGATCATGGCGGCTCCTCGGCGGGTGGTTAAGTTGGCGTTTTCGGACGAGGAGGCGGCGGAATTGGCGCGGCTTTCTCGGTCGCGGACAGAACCGGCCAGCCGGGTCGAGCGGGCGCGAATGCTGCTCGCCTACCGTGAGACGCTGTCCTTTTACGCGGTTGGACGAGACATCGGGGTGACGCACCAGACGGTCGAGCGCTGCGTGCGGCGAGCCGAAAGACTGGGTGTTTTGGCGGCGCTCGATGACAGCCCGCGGCCGGGACGGGAGCCGGTCATCACCGCCGAAGCGCGGACCTTCATTGTCGATCTGGCGTGCCGGAAGGCCAAGGACCTCGGCTATCCCCACGAGCTGTGGACGACCCGGCTGCTTGCCAAGCACATTCGCGAACACGGCCCACAGGCGGGATACGACTGCCTCGCCACGCTCGCTCAGGGTACGTTGTGCAAGATCCTCGCGGCGCACGAGGTCAAGCCGCACAAGATGCGCTATTATCTCGAGCGTCGCGATCCCGAATTCGACGCCAAGATGGCCGAAGTCTTGTGCGTCTATCGCGAGGTTCAGCTGGTGAAGCAATCGGCCCTCGCGCAACAGGGCGCGACGCCGGCGGTTGCGATCGTGTCCTACGACGAGAAGCCGGGCGTGCAGGCGATTGGAACGAGCGCGCCGGACTTGCCGCCCGTCCCTTTGCGCCATGAGCGCCTGGCGCGCGATCACGAATACGTCCGGCATGGAACCTTGAGCCTCTTGGCCGGCATCGATCTTGTGAGCGGCATGGTCCACGCCAGCGTCGAGGAAAGACATCGTTCGCGCGAGTTCGTCGCCTTTCTGCAGAGACTTGACGCCGCCTATCCGTCGTCAACGGCGATCAAGCTCATCCTCGACAATCACTCTGCACACGTGTCCAAGGAAACCAGGGCTTGGCTCGCCGCCCAACCGGAAGGGCGTTTCGCCTTTGTCTTCACGCCCAAGCATGGTTCTTGGCTCAATCTCGTCGAAGGCTTCTTTTCCAAGCTTGCCCGCTCGGTGCTGCGCCACATCCGAGTCGCCTCCAAACAAGAATTGAAGGATCGAATCATGGCCGCCATCGACGACATCAACCGTGACCCCGTCGTCCACACCTGGACCTACAGACTCAACGAAGCAGCATGATATGAGTCGATCCACGGAAGCGCAGTACTAGTGGCGAGAGTCACACGAACTGAGGGTAGAGCCTTGCGAGCCTAACGCGGGCGTCGGCGGTTGTGAATTGCCAGTCGGCCTTGGCGTGATGTTTGTTGCGGTGTTGTTCCCAGGCGGCGACTTCCGCGATCAGTTTCGGCGTGTTGGGGATGCGGCGATCGAGGCACTGGGTCGAGAGGACGGCGAGTTCGGACTCGGCCATGTCGAGCCAGCTTCCGTGCTTGGGCGTGTAATGCCATTCGAACCGTTCGACGAGGCGACGGGCTTCGACGGCGGGGAAAGCTTCGTAGAGCGACGCCATGGTGTGCGTGCTGAGATTGTCCTGAACCAGAACGATTTTGTCCGCGTCGGGAAAATGCGTGTCGGACAGGTCCTTGAGCGCATGGGCGTAATCGACGGCCGCGCGACGGTCGGTGACTTTCACGTGGCGCCAGCCCTCCAGCGGAGCGAACATCATGAACAGATTGGCCACGCCATGGCGTTCGTATTCGTAGTCGTGACGCGCCGGTTGTCCCGGCTTGGCGGCGATCGGCGCCCGCGTCTCGACGATGCGTTGCTTCGACGTTTCATCGAGGCAGACGAGGGGTCGCTTGGGATCATGCGGCCTTTGGTAGACTTCCAGCACGTCTTCCATATTGGCGACAAAGGCCGCGCTGGCCGCGGGCGCGATCACCCATTGCTGCTTGAGATGGGGCTTGAGAATGTTTTTTTGAGCGTCCGTCCGATCGTGTTGTCGCTGGCGCTCTCGACGATCTGCAGTTCGACCACCTTCTCCTCCAAAAGACGCAGGGTCCATTTGGCGCGGCCGGCCGGGGCCGGCCCGCAAGCCAAAGCGATCAGCTTGGCTTCCATGGCGCCGTCGAAAATCCGTCGCGGGGCGGAATTGGGATTGGACTTGCGGGTCAAGACGGCTTCGAAGCCTTCCTCGACGAGTTGCCGTCGCGTCCGCTCGATCGTCGCGATGCTGGTGTCCAGCGCCTCGGCGATTCGGCTGTCGCTCCATCCATCGCCCGCCTCCGACACGTCCGCTTTCACCAGAATGCGGGCTCGCGTCAACACATGCCCGGCGCGCTCGCCCTTGCGGATCAAATCCTCGAGCCGAGCCCGTTCCTCCCCGCTCAGCCCGACCACGTATTTCTTGACGCCAACCTCTTTGCTGGCCAGGAATCATCTCCATCGCTCGATCGCGACAGCACAGATTCACACAATGCCGTCAACGCCAATGACATGAGCCACTGGTCGCTTGAGCTCGCGAACCTGCCGGAACGGCGGGCGGCCGTCGAGCGGGCGCAGCGCCGCGGCCTCCGCGCGCCGGAACCGCTCGATCGGCGCCTCCTCGGTCGTGCCGTGATCGCGCACGTCGGCGATCTCGCGCATTCACCACGAAATATGCGCTTCGAGCGCAGCCCAGCTCTCGAAGCGGTGGCCGGCGATCGCGTTCCTCTTCACGTAGCCGACGCCGCGCTCGTCCTTGCCTTTGGTGCGCGCCCGGTACGGCGCGCAGGCGCGCGGACGAAAGCCCCAGTAGCGGGCGAACGCGAGCGAACCGCGCGTTGAACCGCACCTCGCGGGTCACGGCGTCATGCTCGTCGACCAGCGCCCGCGCGTTGTCGATGAGCGCCTCCTGCGGAACGCCGCCGAAGTGCGCGAACGCTCCTTCGAGGCCGTCGAGCCACGCCGACTGCCGTTCGTGCCGGAACGCCTGCACGAAGATCCGCCGCGAATAGCCGAGCGTCGCCACGAACAGATGGACCCGCACGGGCTCGCCGCCCACATCGACCCGCGTCTCGCCGAAGTCGATCTGAAGCTGCCGCCCCGGCGGCGTCTCGAACCGCACGCAGGCCCGCGTCTCCGCCCGCAGCGCCTGGCGAAAACCCGCCACCGCCCGCTCGACCGTGCGCAGCGATACCGCCACACCAAGCTCGCGCGCCAGGTCCTGCCGCACCACGTCGGCGTTGCCCCGATGGCGCCGGAACCGCTCCTCGACAAAATCCCCGAGCCCGTCCAGCGCCTTCGCGCGCCGCGGCGCCCGGTATTCGACAAACCCGCCCGCCTTCAAGTAACGCCGCACGGTCTCGTGACTGCAGCCGAACTCGGCCCCGATCCGCCGAACGCCCCAGCCCAGCGCCTTCAGCCGCACCATCGCCACCGCCTCGTCCGGCGTCCGCATCAAGTCCCCCCGCAGATCGTCAATCCGCGGAGAACCTTCAACCATTCCGTCCATCTCCAGACCTCCTCTCACTCAGAGGGGGTCCAGTTCCTCATGTCGCCCCGGGTCCAGTTTTCCTTGTCGCCTGACAGGTGGACGCACGCGACGCTCGCCGCGCTCAACGAGGCGGAGCCGCGCGCCGCGGCGGAAATGGCGTGGCGGCGGGGCGCCGCGAAGCCGAAGCCGAGGGCGAAAGCAAGTCGATGAGCAATAATCGCGCGACCGGCCCTTTGAGGGCGTCGCAAAGCGGCTCAGCGCCCGCGCAGGGTCGCGAACATCGCCGCCAGCTCGGCCTGCCGGTGCGTGTCCGTCTTCGCGAATACGGCGCGCAATTGCGAGCGCGCGGTCGCATATGTGACATTGTGTCGCTCGGCGATTTCGGCGAGCGAGGCGCCCACCGCGACTTCGCGCGCGACCCGCGCCTCCGCCGTGGTGAGTTTGAATTTAGCCGCCAGGGCAGTGTCCGAAATGCTGGCCTCGTCGGGCGCATCGCCTATAAGCAGAAGCGCCCTCGCGTTGACAAAGGCGTAGTCGCTGAATCCTCTCAGGGAGATTGCCCGGATCGGACGACGGCGTCCGCGTAGATCAAGCACGACGTCGGCGAGCGCGCTCGCCTTGGCCTCGAGTTTCCCGCCTATCGCCCGGGCAAGCAGCGCCTCGAACCGCCGCTGACTGGCGCGATCGCGAAAGGCGACTATGTCCTTCGTGATTTTGAGGTCACGGCCGACAAGCGCTTCGGCCAACTCGTTCAGCGCGATAACGCGCCCGCCGCCGTCGAAAACGATCCCCGGTTGAAGAAGGACTTGCAAGGCGTCGATCGCCCCTCGAACGCGCGCAAACCCGAGCTGACGCGCAAGCGCGGCCGCGTCGGCCAGTGGTCGCCAAAGCGTCAGCAGACGCGATTGCTCCGCGTCGTCGAACGCCGGCTCGCCGATTGTTCGCTGCACGCTCAGACACCACAAATCCGCGCCCGCGTAGAATCCGACAGCCGCGAACTCCTGCAAGTCGTGAGAGCGCAGGAACTCCTGATAGTAAGGCGATCGCGCTCGGGCCTCTTTCGACAAGCAATCTTCGTCGGTGATGACACCCTTGGCCCGTAGCGCCGAAACGCCGCGCAATCGTTCGTCGCGAAGCTCCCAGCCGTTGTTGACGAAATCCTCGACCGGGTCGGCAAGGCCTGGGGTGACTGGAAAGCCCTGGAAGCGTCCGTCGGTGGACAGAAGAAGCGCGCCGCAGGCCCCGACGCCTTCGGTGACAGCCCTCAGCGTCTCCGGCCATACGGTTGGATCGAGACCCGCGCGCTGAATTCCGTTCGCCACATCGTCCCATCGCGTGTTTGGCGATCGCATGACGCACCCCCGCGCGGCGTTCTCGGACCCGAAATGTTCTATCGATTGAGCATCCTCCATTTGGACGATGACGGCAAGCGGGCGCTTCCATATAGTGAAACGCACTATACAGAAGGTTTCGAGGTATGCCTCCCTTTGCGATCTAATGTTGCTTGCACGCATTGTTCCGAACAATATTGTCCTCAAATTCACTTGATCCAACGTATGGTCGAGACGTGCCAAAATCGAATGACGCTGGCAGTACAAGTTCGGGGTTGACGCTTCGACATTTGAACGTCGAACACCTGATCCTTTCCCACGAACTGGAATTTCCTCAGGAGCGCTTTCTTGATAGGGGTCTCAAGAGGGTGCGTTTAAGGATTGCCGGGCGTGTGCTGGGCGTCATGCCGCGGCGAGCGGCGGAGGGCGGACTGACGATCCGCGAAGCTTCCGACCCGCAGATGCTGAATACTGACTACGAGATCCATGCCGCCAAGCTGCACGCAGGCCAAATTTGTGCGCGTTACGCCCTGTTCACGACCGCGGCGAGCGCGATCGGCCCCGGGGCGGTGATCGACGCCCCGCGCGCTTCAAGAAGCAAGGAGAACGACGATGGCTGAGAAATCGAAGACCAAGCAACGCAGCGCCGGCGCGCGCGCGGCACGCGGCACAGGTTCAGATCCGCTCGCTGTGTTGACCGTCAGGAGACCCTCAAGTCATGGCGGTTATGGTTGGGTGCGCGATCTGCCCGACGAACGCGACCATCTGTACGCCGCGCCGCTGCTGAGCTTCCGGAAAGGGTTGCCGGCGGCGGTCGACCTGCGCCCGAAATGCCCGCCGGTGTACGATCAGGGTCAGCTTGGGAGCTGCACCGCGAACGGAATCGCGGCGGCGATCGAATTCGATCAGCGCAAGCAGGGCATCAAGGAATTCATGCCGTCGCGCCTGTTCATCTATTACAACGAGCGCGTCATAGAGGGCACGGTCAGTCAGGATTCCGGCGCACAGATTCGCGACGGGGTGAAGTCCGTCGCCAAACTTGGCGCACCGCCGGAAACCGATTGGCCGTACGACATCTCCAAGTTCGCGAAGAAGCCGCCGGCCAAAGCGTACCGAGACGCGCTGCATAACGTCGTCAAGTCATATTCCCGCGTCACACACGACCTGACGAACATGAAGGGATGTCTAGCGGACGGCTTTCCGTTCGTTTTCGGCTTTACGGTCTACGAGAGCTTCGAAAGCGCCACGGTGGCCAAGACCGGAATCGTCCCAATGCCGGCGCAAGGGGAGAGCGTGCTCGGCGGACATTGCGTGCTGGCGGTCGGCTACAACGATAAGCAACGCCGTTTCATCGTCCGGAACTCTTGGGGGCCGAAATGGGGGATCGGCGGCTATTGCACCATGCCGTACGAATATCTGATCAATCCGAATCTCGCGAGCGACTTTTGGACGCTGCGGAGCGTGTCGCAGAGCTAGCGGACATGCGCTTCGCGACCGGGGAGCATGTGCGACGCTGATGGAGGCGCGCGACGCGGTCGCCCGAGGCTTCATGCGCGCGCGAGTCTCTCGCTCGCCTCCCATAGCCTCCTCGCCGCCGCGTCGTCTCGCGCGGCGGCGGACGGACGCGTGGCCTTCCGCTTGACGAAGTACTCACCCGTCGCACCCTCGATCTCCGGCGAGGACGCGAGATAAATGATCGTCTCGGCGCCTTGTTCGGGCGAGATCGCGAACGATTTCGCCAGCGGGATCAGCCGGCTCGTCCAGCCGCCTGAGTGATCTCCGAAACGCGTGGCCACGAAGCCCGGATGAAGGCAATTGGCGGCGACCCCGGTTCCGGCGAGTCGGCGGGCGAGTTCGCGGGTGAACAGGATATTGGCGAGCTTCGAGCGGCCATAGACCTTCCAGCCGCTGTAGCGCTTGGCGCCCTGCAGATCATCGAAATCGAGCCCGGAGCCAAAATGCGCCGCTGAGGCGGTGGAGACGATCCGCGCCGGCGCCGAAGCGACGAGCCTGTCGCGAAGGGCCGTAGTCAGCAGGAAATAAGCCATGTGGTTGAGCGCGAAGGTCAGCTCCAGACCTTCAGGCGTCACCCGCCGGCTCGCGAACATCGCGCCCGCGTTGTTGATCAGCACGTCGATGCGCTGCTCGCCCGCCGCGATCGCGGCGCCCACGCGGCGAGTTTCGGCCATGCTGGAGAGATCGGCCAGATGCACGCGATGGCCGAGCCTCGGCGCAATCGTCTCGAGCCTGCGCAGCGTCGCCTCGGCGCGGCCCTCGTCGCGGGCGATGAAGACGATGCGGGCGCCTCTTCGGGCGAGCTCCACAACCGCGACTTCGCCGATCCCTGACGTCGCCCCGGTGGCGACGACGGTCTTGCCTTGCATGGTTGCGCGATTCCCCATCGCTGACGCTCGGTGCGCGGCCTATGCAGGAATTCCGCCGTTTTCGCAAACGAGCGATCCAAGCTATCCTGCGCTTTGCCGCTTACGGCGAGTTCGCGCTTCGCGGCGGCGCGAGGACCAGACGCGATGGCCAAAGACCAACAGGGCCTGACTCTCGCCGGCTCGACAGACTCGGCGACGGCGTTCGACCGCGCGGTCGCCGAATACTACGGGCTGACCGGCGATCCGGTCGGGATTCTCAGAGATGCGCTCGCCCGCGACCCGGCGTTCGCGCTGGGCGGCGTGGCGATCGCGGCGCTTTATATGATCGGCGGCTTTCGCGGCGATCATCCCGAGGTGGCGAGCGCGCTCGGCGCGGCCGAAGCGGCGATCGGCGGCGCCTCGGCTCGCGAGCGCCGCCATTTCGCCGCCGCCAAGGCTTGGGCCGAAGGCAGGACGTCCGCGGCGATTCTTGGCTGGGAAGACATTCTGGTCGATCATCCGACCGATGCGCTCGCCCTGCGCCTGGCGCAGGACGCCTATTTCTTTCTCGGCCGATCGTTCGCCATCCGCGATTGCGCCGCGCGGGTTCTGCCGGCCTGGGATCGCGACAATCCGCTCGCCAGTTTCATTCTCGGCCTGTACGCCTTCGGGCTCGAGGAGACGGGCGAGCTCGGCCGCGCCGAGGACATGGGGCGCGCGGCGCTCGCGGGCAATCCTCTCGACGCCTGGGCGACGCATGCGCTCGCCCATGTGATGGAGAGCGCGAGCCGTCAGGAGGAGGGCGTCGCTTTTCTCAAGCAGTCGCGCCCGTCCTGGGGGCAGGCGCATTTCATGGCCGGCCACAACGGCTGGCATCTGGCGCTCTACTTCATCGAACAGGAGCGCTACGCCGAGGCTCTCGCCGACTACGACCGCTTCGCGGCGCCCAGGCTCGCCGACGACGCCACGCTCGACCGCGTCGACGCGGCCGCGCTGCTGTGGCGTCTCGAACTCGCCGGCGCCGACGTCGGCGATCGCTGGGACCCGGTCGCGCGCGCCTGGATGGCGCATGTCGACGACCACGTACTGGCGTTCAACGACCTGCATTGCGCCCTGGCCGCTTCGCGCTCGAGCGACCCGGACGACGTCGCCCGCCTCCGCCGCTCGCTCGACGCTTACCAGCGCTTCGGCGTCGGCGACAACCGGCAGGCGACGGTCGAGATCGGACGGCGGCTGATCGACGGCGCGCTGTGCTTCGCCGCGGAGAATTACCGCGGGGCGGTCGAGGCGATCCTGCCGGTCCGCTATGACGCGATCCGCATCGGCGGCAGCCACGCCCAGCGCGACATCGTCAACCTGACCCTGATCGCCGCCGCCGAGCGGTCAGGGCAATGGAGCCTGGCGCGCGCGTTTCTGGCCGAGCGGGTCGCGGCCCGGCCGACGCCGCGCACGAAGCTGGCTTATGAGCGGGCGCGCGGCCTCGCCGCGAGGCAGGCCATCTCATAGCGCCCAGGCCGCCCGCGCGGATTGATGAGCGCGCGTGCTATTTCAATAGTTTAGGCGTCAATCTCCGTAACTGTCACGGCAAATGCCGGCGGCTCCCACAGCGGCGGCGCGCGGCAGGCCCGAGACGCATCGGCACGCTCGACCGCGACAGGCGTTAAGGCTTGCCGCCGACCCCGAGCCGACATGGCGCCGACGCAAAGCGGGAGCGGCGCCAGCGCGAAGCGGAAGCGGCGCCGGGACGGCATTGATGTGAACTTGGCGGAATAGCCGCCCATCGCCGTTTCGAGCCTTTTCAAGCGCTTACGCTTGCGCGGAACAGGATTTGCCCCGCAGCGCCGGCGTCGCGCGATCCCGGCATAGGCCCAGCCCTCGCGCAACGACGCCAAGACGCGCGCCCGCCGCGCCGTCCCGCCGAGGACGTGAGCCGCCGCTTCCCGGCGGGCGCCGTCTTCTGAACCATGCCGAACTCTCTTCCCGCCGCGGCCCGCGCCGCTCGATGACGGAAAGGGCAGGATAGCATGGATTTTGAAAATCAGAAAGGATTTGCCGGGTCTTATCGCGTTAGCCGTTGGTCGGCGGCAATCGCTCGCATGGTTCGATCCCCTGTCGTCATGGCCGGACTGGTCCCGGCCATCTACGCCGCACCGCCGCAAAGCCGCACGGACTCAGGCTTTTCGCCGCCGCTGGTCTCCGGGCGCTCAACGCGCCGAACCGCGTTTATGGCCGGCGCAAGCCCGGCCGTGACGCATGTCGCCACGCAGGGGTTCGGCCCCAATGGCCCGATTTTCTGGTGACCAACAGCGAACCCTATAAGCGCCAATTTGCTGCGAAACTTCTGCTTGGTCCCGTACCCCCGGGCTTTCGCAGGGCTGCGTCATACAAAAAAAGAAGCCAGGGCGAATCCCGCACCAGCGGGTTGGGTCGCGGCCGCTACGCAAGAACCTTCGCAGCAGACGCAGTGGTCAAACTCTAACCCTGGGACCCGAGCTGGAATGTCGCGAAAGGGCGGGAAGCGGCTCTCGGCCGTCCGGCGGGCGCCGGCGGGAAACGGATGACGCAGCTGCGACGCCAGAACGCCTGATCAGCCGGCAAGCTGTTCGAGAAGCGTTAGGCAGCGCTACTGGAGGTCGATCCAGCCGGACATCACCGGCTTGCAGGCGCCGCCGATGAATGTCGCGGTGACTGCGCCGTCAACCTTTTCCGCGACAGCCCTCAGCAGGCTCGGTCGTCCCAGATCGACGCCCTGTCCAATGGCGGCTTTCAATCGCAGGGAGGATTCAGGCCGCAAATGGGCAAGCAGGCCGATGAGGGCGACATTCGCGCTGCCGGTCGCAGGGTCTTCGAACACCCCATGCAACGGCGCGAACATTCGCGATTGATAGTCGGCGCCCTCTTCCGCCTCCTCGACATACAGATGAATTCCGGTCACCTCGTCTCGCGGCAAATGCGACAGGAAGACATCCATGCGCTGTTGCGCTCGCCGCAACGCGGCCCGATCACGCACTTCGGCTATAACGAATGGCGCGCCGCAGCTGGCAAGGCAGGGCGGATGCCGGCGCACCTCGATATCCGACGGCTCGAGCGAGCACGCTCGCGCGATCATGGCGACGTCGAAATCGCGAATGATGCGGAATTGCTGGGGCGCGGCCAGAGACGCTCCCGCGACGAGACCATCGACGGTGTCGATCGTCATTCGGACCAGTCCGGCGATCTCCTCGAAGATCATGTTCCCGCGATCGAAGGGGACGCCGCAAACCCTGTCCTGATGCGCCAGGACGAACGCCGTGCCGACGTTGGGATGACCCGCGAACGGCATTTCGGCGCGAGGCGTAAAAATCCGGACACGAGCGGTGTTTGCAGAATTGGCCGGAGGCGACACGAAAGTCGTCTCGGCGAGATTGAACTCGTTGGCGATGGCCTGCATCTGCGCGTCCGAAAGACCGCGCGCATCGGGAATGACCGCCACAGGGTTGCCGCCGAACTGCCTATCGGTGAAGACATCGACCGTTTGAAATGACGCCTTCATAAGCGAATGCTTCCTTGGACAAATTGCCGACGCTGCAGTGAGCTTGCGCGCTGCTCGTCTAAGCCGATTGCGTGGCGGCGGGCAATTCCTTTTGCCCTGAGAGACGGGGATTACGGGATTACGGGACAGCTTGCCAATTCCCCGATTGCCCCAATGCGCGCATCTCTGGCGCCGATGGTCGAAGCGCGCGCCTAAGGTCTGGCGCGAAGGAAACGGCGCGCCGGAAAAGATGAGAATGAGAACGCCTTGCGGCGGACGGTCCGTGTCGCGCCGCCGCGGGCGCGATCACGGAAAGCGCCCGGGTCCCGTCCAGCTGGCGCTCGGAACCGGCGTCCGCGGGGACAACGGTCGCGAGACATTCGCAATTGAGTAAACTGTGGCCGTGACCCGTTCACCGATCCTGTGCGAGTTCGATCGGCCTCCTGTTTGGACGGCTAAGCGCGGGCGCCGCCGCGATTCCATCCTCGCCCGCGATCGCCAAATGCTTCCCATCCGTCGTCCGTCACGGCGACCGTATCCTCAAGCTTTATGAAGCCGCGCCGAGGGTGCTGCAGCGTCGTCTCGATCGAAATGACCATGCCCGTTGCAAGCGGTCGCTCGGCGTCATAAGCCGGATATGGGACGGGCCCTTGGCTTGTCAGACGTGGGGCCTCGTGGCTGATCAGGCCCATCCCATGCGCCACGAATTCAAGCGAATTTCCACTCGATGACCTTCTCGCGACTTCGTCGGCGCTGGCATAGATGTCTCCGCCGCGCGCCCCGGACCGGATGGGCCCGCGTGCCGCCATCTGAACTTCGTTCACTTCGCCGAGGAGGTCTTCGAGCTCACTGTCGGGCTCACCGTGGATCGCCATTCGACAGAGGTCGCCGATATAGCCTCTGTAGTTGCCGCCGGAATCGAGACTCAAGATGTCGCCCGCGGCCCACACCTGATCCGAAGGGGCGCGATTGAGACTCGCGCCGGCAGTGATGAGGCAATATTCGAAGGTCAAACCTCGGTTCACTTCTTCTCGGCGAAGCGCTTCAACCAGTTCCAGTTTCGTCGCGCCTGGCCCGTGTGAGGCGATCACCGCAAGCATTGAATCGACAACGAGTTCGGAAGCTCTACGCAAGAAATCCAGCTCAGCCGGCGTCTTACGAGCCCGCAAGCGCTCGAGCGGCAAGTGCGCCTCAGCGAACTCGATACCGGGGAGTTGGCGAAGCAATAAATCAGAGGCGTCGGCAGGCAGGAACGCGCGCTCTATTCCCACGCGTTTTACACTCGACGCGAGCTTGCTGACATGGTCGACGGCCAATTGTGCGGCGTCGAGGCTGGCGCGCGCCGGCTGAAATGTCGGCGTCCAAAACTTCCCGAGGGTCTTCTCATAGGACTCCATCGCGTGCCCGATATAGATGCATTGGTCGGGCCGCCCTTTGACGTAAATGAGAAGAGGAAGATAACGGCTGACGCCAATCGCGTCGAAATGATCGAAGAAAAAAAACCGATAGCCGCCGAGTAGATATTGGATGTTGTGTTTCGAAGATATCACCAGAGCGTCAATGCCGGCCTCGTCGAGCAGACTGTCAAGACGAGAGTGATCAAAGGGCAACACGAGGTGTTCGCGATCAGACAACGAGCTTCGACTTTGTGGCATGGCCTCCTCCCTTATCCGACACGGCGAGACGCCGCTTTGTTGACCGAGGGTCCTCTGGACAGCCGATCGAGTGAGCGGCGACGTTCAGCCCTCGCTCCTCCGGCAACCCAACCTTGCGCAGTTCGCGCGGCCACGTTCCACGGCGTGAGCGCGTCGAGCGCGTCAAGTTAGGCGAGCGTGACCACGAACAGGGCCAACCAAGCAACCACTATTGCAACGAGAGGACAACCATTGGCCACTTGTTGCGCTCGTCGAGCGGAACTTGGCCGAACCAGTCATCATATGTTCGAGGGTTCTTCGTCATGCGGCTTCTCTCCCTCGACGAAAGTGGAAGCGCATCGAATCGCCGAGCGGTGCGACCGTGGTCACAGTTCGGTCCGGGAGGCCGAGGGACTACGGGATTCGCGAGGACAGCTTGCCAATTCCCCGATTGCCCCAAGACGCGCATCTTGGCGTCGACCGTCGAAGCGCGCCCGGTCTCGCGAAGGAAATGGCGCGCCCCCGCGCGATGGCCGCCCCCGGCGGTTCGATTTTGTCCCTGGAACGGCACAATCGTGTTATGCTTGAATTCGCAAGAACGGGCGCCCGGCGAGCGGCACGGTGGCCGCCTCCGTTCGGAACGCGCCCTCCTGAGGGAGGCATCATGACAAGTCCGCTCAGAGGAATTGCGGTCGCTTGGCTACTGGGCCTGGGCGCAACCTCGCTGATGGACGTCGCGGCCCGCGCCGAGCCGGGGGTGTTCGACGACCGGATCGTGTTCGGACAATCGGCGGCCTTTGCGGGGTCCTGCGGCGGCGTTGGGTCTCGGCATGCGCGAGGGGATACTCGCCGCCTTCCATGAAGCAAACGCCGCCGGCGGAGTTAACGGTCGCAAGCTCGAGTTGGTGTCCTACGACGATGGCTACGAGCCGGATAGGGCGATCGCCAATACGGAGCGCCTGATCGAAAAAGACGGGGTGTTCGCGCTCGTCGGCGAGGTGGGCACGCCCACTTCCAATGCTGCTCAGCCGATCGCCACGCAAGCGGGCGTGCCGTTTATCGGGCCGCTGACGGGCGCAGCCTTTCTGCGCAACCCGGCGCTCGGCAATGTGATCAACATTCGCGGCTCCTATGACCAGGAGACTGAGACCTGGATCGCGCACCTCACCATTGACCTCGGCATTTCACGGATCGCCATCCTGTACCAGGACGATAGTTTCGGTCGTGCTGGGCTCTCAGGGGTCGTGAAGGCGATGGAAAAGCGCGGCATGAAGCCGGTCGCCGAAGCTACCTACGAGCGCAACACCACCGCGGTGAAGATGGCGCTGCTGACGATCCGCCAGGCGGATCCACAGGCCGTCGTCATGATCGGCGCCTACAAACCCTGCGCGGAGTTCATAAAGCTGGCGCACTTGCTCAAGCTGAATCCCGTGTTCGTCAACATTTCATTTGTCGACGCCAACGCCCTCGCCAAGGAGCTGGGTAAGGACGGGCAAGGAGTGGTTGTGACGCAGGTCGTGCCATTCCCCGCTGACACGAGCATCCCGCTCGTGGCCCGATACCAAAAGGCGCTCAAGGCGGCGAGTCCGGATGCGAAGATCGGCTTTGTCTCGCTCGAAGGATACATCGTCGGCCGATTGGTCATCGAAGCCTTGGGGAAGGTGAAAGGTCCTGTTACGCGAGCGGCGCTGCTTTCGGCCATCAAAGAAACCGGCACGTTCGATCTGGGCGGCGTCACGCTTGCCTACGGGCCGAACGACAACCAGGGCATGCACCAGGTCTTCCTCACTGTGATCCAGGCGGATGGCAGCATCAAGCCGGTTGACCGCCTTGAGCATTGACGTGGCGAACAGGCGTGTAGCGCGTCGCCTCTTTGCTGAGCGGCGCGGGCCCGCTGCGGTCGATGGCATGCCGTCGCGCATGGGACAGATCAAGAGCCTCTTTCCGAGGTCCATGACGAGACGCACACTTCGAGGTTAGACATCGTGGGTCGCAAGCAGGACGGCAAGAGGGCGACCTTTGGAATCAAGGCCGAATTGTTCCTGGCCTTTGGCGCGATGGCCATGTTGACCGCAGTCGCCAGCGCTGTCGCGTGGTACTCCTTCACCGAGATTGACAGGTCGGAGAGGCGGGTCCACGCGGAGGGCATTGTCGGCATGGCGGCGTCGCTCCGCCTCGCCGAAAAGAGCGCGGAGCTCACGGCCATGGCTCCAGCCGTTATTGCGAGCCGCAACGAAGGGGAGCAGATTCAGGAACACGTGAAGCTCGTTCAGAAGGTTAATGAACTTTCCGCCTTGACCGAGCGGTTGAAGACCACGGCCGTGGCCAAGTCGAGATTCGCCAATCTGATCGAGATCGAAGGCAAGATCGCAACCGAGCTCAATGCGCTGAATGAAGCTGTCGAGCGGCGCCTGCGAATAAGCGCGCAAAAGAAAATCGCGGTCGCCGATCTCGCGGTCTTGCAAGACAAGCTCCAAAACGTTCTGGACCCTTTGGTGGACGATGCCGGCTTCGACCTCGTGATCACCAGCGAAAAGGTGACGGCCAAGAGCAAGGAAGCGATCAATGGCCTGGTTGAGGGCGGGGTGAATGTTTTGCAGGCGCTGCTGACCCTGCGCGCCGACGGCAACCAGGCGGCGGGCTTGCTGGTGGAGGCGGCGTACATCGACGATCCCGCTTTGATGCCGCCCATCCACGAGCAATTCTCTGCGGCGGCGGCCGCGATCGAGCGGAATCTCAAGGCATTACCCCAGTCGGTTCGCAACGAGCGGCTGAGCAAGGCGAGCGAGGCGCTGATTGCGCTCGGCAGCCGCGCGGATAGCGTTTTCGAGACCCGGTTGCGAGAGTTTCGCACCGCCGGCGATGCGCAGGGCCCGCTCCGGGTCAGTCGGGATAGGATGGCGGCGGCGGTGGAGGTCGCGCACGGCGCCATGCTCGACGCGCTCGCTCCGATGGTGGATGACGCCGGTTTCGACCTCGTGAGCACCAGCGAGAAGGTGACGGCAGACAACACGAAGGCGATCAAAGACCTGGTCGAGGGCGGGGTGAATACCCTGCAAGCGCTGCTAACGCTGCGCGCGGAGAGCAACCTCGCGGTGGGTCTGCTGAATGAGGCTGTCAGCATTCCGGACCCGAGTTCGATCAAACCCCTTCAGGAACGCTTCGTCGGGGCCGCAAACCAAATGAATAAGCTGCTCGCGCAGGTTCCGGACGCCATCGACGGCGTTGCGCTCAAGGACCTCGCGAACAAGCTGATCGCGTTTGGCGAGTCCGAGCACAGCGTCTTCGATCTGCGACGCCGGGAGCTGCACGAGGTCGCGCTTGCTGAGGCGTCCTTGGAGGCCAACAATACGCTCGTCCTGCGTCTCGGCGAGGAGGTGGCGGAACTCGTCAAGACCGCCCAGAACAACAGTGATGCGGCGGCGCGGAGCGCCGCCCAGGCCATCAGCAATGGCCAGATCCTGCTCCTTCTCATCACCGCTCTGAGCGCGCTGGGAGCGGCCCTGATTGCGATGAGATATGTGGCGCCCCAGGTGGTGAGACCCATTGAGAATATCACCGCGGCGATGACCGGCCTCGCCGCGGGCGACACTTCGATTGAAGTGCCAGGTCGTGACCGCACCGACGAAATCGGCCGAATGGCCGAAGCGCTCGGCGTCTTTCGGGACACGGCTATCGAGGTGCAGAGGTCGAATGAGACGGAGATTTGCGCGGGCCGCCAGCGATTGGGGGTCGCGATTGAAAGCATGTCCGAGGCCTTTTCCCTCTACGACAGTGAGGATCGCCTGGTGATATGCAACAGCAAGTACAGGACGATCCTCTACCCTGAAGGCGGGGCGGAAATCTCGCCAGGGATGACGTTCGAAAGCATCATTCGACAGGCCGCCGCGCGCGGGAACATCAAGGACGCCGCGGGCCGGGTCGAGGAGTGGGTCCAAGAACGCTTGGCCCGCCACCATGAACCAATCGCCCCGCAGGTCCAGCAGCGCAGCGACGGTCGCTGGATCCTGGTCAGCGAGCGCAAGACTGAAGATGGCAGCACGGTCGCCGTCTACTCGGACATCACGGAGTTGAAGCAGCGTGAGAACCTGCTGGCGGACAAGACCAAGGCCTTGGAGCATCTCTCGAGCCAGCTCGCGAAATATCTCTCGCCTCAGGTATACGATTCGATTTTCGCCGGAAAGCAGGAGGTCAAAATCGCGAGTCGCCGGAAAGAACTGACCGTCTTCTTCTCGGACATCGCGGGTTTCACCGAAACGGCGGATAGGCTGGAATCCGAGGACCTAACACGGTTGTTGAACCACTATCTAACCGAGATGTCGAAGATCGCCCTTTCCTACGGAGCGACGATCGACAAGTACGTCGGCGACGCCATCGTCATTTTCTTTGGCGATCCGGAGACACGCGGAGTCGGTGAGGACGCCCTCGCCTGCGTCGAAATGGCCATCGCCATGCGGATGAGGATGCGTCAGCTGCAGGACGTCTGGCGGGCGTCGGGCATCGAAAAGCCCCTCCAGTGCCGGATCGGAATCAACACCGGGTACTGCACGGTCGGGAACTTCGGCAGTGAGGAACGGATGGACTACACCATCATCGGAGGCGGCGTGAACCTCGCATCGCGGCTCGAGGCTGCGACGACGCCCGGCGAGATCCTCATCTCTTACGAGACTTACGCCCACGTTCGCGACCGGATCCAATGCGAGGAGCGTGGGCAGATCTCGGTCAAAGGCATCGCCCATCCCGTCTCGACCTACCAGGTCGTCGACACCTATGCGCATCTCGCCGCGGAGCGCGGATCGATTCACGAGGAACGCCCCAGCCTCAGGCTCGACCTCGATCTCGACGCCATGTCCGCCGATGATCGGGGTCACGCGGCCGGGGTGTTACGGGAAGCGCTGGATCGGCTGTCCGCGCTCGACCGGGCCGCCACGCCGCGGCCATAGGCCACAGAAGCGGTCGTTGTTGTCGCTTCGGCGGCGCGGGATGGCAGAGCTATCGGATCACAATTCCCCACGCTTCAGCCGGTCCGACTTCTCGTTCGCGCCAAAGTCCTCGGCGAGCGCTTTGCAGACAATCCGCGCTCCACGCTCGAAGGCGTCGCCGTCCATGAAAACATTCGCGAGCCCTACGCCGCTCGCTTGATCCCCCTGAACTTCCTTGCGCCGGACATTGTCGCAGCGATCCGCGACGGCAAATGGCCCGCCGATTGCAGCGCGCGCAACCTGACTCGCCGACACGCGCTTGCCGCTGGGTTCGAGATTGAGAACCGGAGTCTTTGCCGCAAGCCCTGAAACCGAATGCGCCCCGCTTGGCGCCTCGATCGATTGCACCGGCGGGCGGGAACGCCGGCCAGCGGGCTGGAGCATGATGCGATTGGGCGGAATCGCATCATGCGCTAAAGTCTCTGAAGACGAGGGATTTTTGCGAAGGACCGGCATCCGCTTGTTCGCATCAAACTCCAAGGGACGCCCTTCATCTTGAGCCCGCTCGTATCGATCTGGCTGCAGTTTGGCGCGTGCGTCGTCGTGATCGGGCTGGCGGGACCCGAACTCTGCCGCAGCGGCGACGTGATCGCCGAGAAGACCGGACTGCCTGGCAGCTGGATCGGCCTCGTCCTGCTCGCCTCGGTGACGTCCCTGCCCGAATTGGTCATCGGCGTCAGCGCGGTGACCATCGCCGGCGCGCCGGACATCGCCGTCGGCGACGCCTTCGGGAGCTGCGTCTTCAATCTGCTGTTGCTGGTGCTGCTCGACTTTCTCCAGCGAGGCGAGAGCGTCTATCGCCGCGCGCGGGTCGGGCATGTCCTGTCCGCGGGCTTCGGCGTCGTGCTGATCGGCTTCGCCGGCATGAACGTGCTGCTCTACGGCCGCGGCCTCGGCTTCGCGATCGGGCATGTCGGAGGCTACACCCCGGTCATCCTTCTGCTCTACGCCCTGGCCGTGCGCACGGTGTTCGGCTACGAGCGAACGCACCTCGGCGACCTCGCCGAGGACCTGGCGGAGCGCTATCCGACGCTGACCCTGCGCGGCGCGCTGCTGCGCTACGGGATCGGGGCGGCCGCGATCGTCGCCGCCGGCGTCTGGCTGCCGTTCGTCGCCGCCGATCTTGCTGACGCCATGGGCTGGCGGACGACGTTCGTGGGAACGCTGTTCGTCGCCGCCGTGACCTCGCTGCCCGAACTGGTCGTGACGATCTCGGCCTTGCGCATCGGCGCCCTCGACATGGCGATCGCCAACCTGCTCGGCAGCAACCTTTTCAACATGGCGATCATCGCCGTCGACGATCTTGTCTTTACCAAGGGGCCGCTTCTGGCGCACGTGTCGCCGATCCACGCCGTGTCCGCGATGTCCGCGGTCGTCATGACGGGGATCGCCATCATCGGTCTCATGTATCGGCCGCGCGTGCGCGTCTTTAGAGCGGTCGGATGGGTTAGCCTCGGTCTGTTCGTCATTTATCTGCTCAACTCATACGTCCTTTATATTCACGGCTAGCGATGGCTGATTACGCAACTCCAAAGACGCCCCCGGATGACGCTCCGAATTGGCGCACGCTGAGCGCCGCCGCGACCGCCCTGCGGCTCAATTCCGATCTCGAGGCCGGCCTGGCGCCCGATGAAGCGGCGCGCCGCTTGGCGCGCGACGGACCGAACGAGATCCGCGAGCAGGGGCGGCGCAGCCTGTTCGGCATGGTCGCTGCGCAGTTCAGCGATTTCATGATCCTGATTCTGATCGCGGCGGCGCTCGTCTCGGGGACGATCGGCGACGCCGAAGACGCGATCGTGATCGTCGCGATCGTGGCGGTGAACGCCGCGGTCGGCTTCGTGCAGGACTTTCGAGCGGAGCGCGCCATGGCGGCGCTGAGGCGGCTCGCCGACCCGGCAGCCGCCGTCATTCGGGGCGGGCGGCGGCGTGTGATCGCGGCGCCGGAAATCGTTTGCGGCGACATCGTGCTGCTGGCGGCCGGCGACGTCGTCCCCGCCGATCTCCGCCTGATCGAAGCCCCTCAGCTCAAGGTGGCCGAATCGGCGCTGACCGGGGAAGCCGTTCCGGTCGAGAAGCGCACCGAGGCTTCTTCGGACGCCGCCCTGCCGCTGGCCGACCAGACCAACATGGCGTTCAAGGGAACCGTCGTCACCTATGGCCGTGCGCGCGGCGTCGCCGTGGCCACGGGCATGCTGACCGAACTCGGCAAGATCGCCGCCATGCTGGAGGCTGCGCCCGCCGCCAGGACTCCCCTCCAGAGGCGTCTCGCCGCTTTCGGCCGCCAATTGGCGCTCGCGGTTCTGGTCATTTGCGCGGTCATTTTCGCGGTTGGGCTGTGGCGGGGCGAGCCGGCGCTGCTCATGCTGCTCACCGCCTTGAGCCTTGCTGTCGCCGGCATTCCGGAAGCGCTGCCTGCCGTCGTGACCGTGATGCTGGCGCTCGGCGCACGCAACATGGCGCGCCGCAACGCACTGGTGCGGCGCCTCCCGGCGGTCGAGACATTGGGCTCGGTGAGCTGCATCTGCACCGACAAGACGGGCACGCTGACCCTCAACGAGATGCGCGCGGAGGAAGTCTATGTTTCAGGCGAGCGTCTCCCGCTGTCCGCCCTCGATCCCGCCAACGAACCCATGAGAGGGCTTCTCGGGGCGATGGCGCTTTGCAACGACGCGGAACGAGGCGAGGGCGACGAGATCGTCGGCGATCCGACCGAGGTCGCGTTGTGGCGCGCCGCGGCCGAGGCCGGCTTCGACAAGCGCAAGCTCGAACAGGCGGCGCCGCGGCGCATGGAATTGCCGTTCGACTCCGATCGCAAGCGCATGACGACGTTCCATCAAGACCGCGCGGGCTTCGTTGCTTACACGAAGGGGGCGCCGGAAACCGTGCTCGATCGCTGTGAGTGGGTCGCGACGGACAAGGACAGGGTCGCGGCCGACAAGGAGCGGCTGCTCTCGGTTGCCGAGGCCATGGCGAGCGCGGGGCTTCGCGTGCTCGCGATTGCTTGCCGCCGCTGGAGCGAACTGCCCCGCGACGGCGACCCCGGAAAAATCGAGCAGGGTCTCACCCTGCTTGGCCTCGTCGGTCTGCTGGACCCTCCGCGTCCCGAGGCGAAGCAGGCGGTGGCGACATGCAAATCCGCCGGAATCACGCCGGTGATGATCACGGGCGACCATCCGGCAACCGCGCGCGCCATCGCCGGCATGATCGGAATTCTCGGCGACGACGATTCCGTTCTGACCGGCCGGGAGCTGTCTCGGATCTCCGGCGAGGACCTTGCCGAGCGGATCGGGCGCACCCGCATCTTTGCCCGGGTCGACCCCGCCCAGAAGATTCGAATCGTCGCGGCCTTTCAAGGCCGCGGTCAGTTCGTCGCGATGACGGGCGACGGGGTCAATGACGCGCCGGCGCTCGCCCGGGCCGATATCGGCGTCGCCATGGGCAAAAAGGGCACCGATGTGGCGCGTGAAGCCGCGAGCCTCGTGCTGCTCGACGACAACTTCGCCACGATCGTGGTCGCGGTCGAGGAAGGACGGCGGATCTTCGACAACATTCGGAAGTTCATCCGCTACGTTCTGACGTGTAACTCGGCCGAGATCTGGACGATTTTGCTGGCCCCGTTCCTTGGGCTGCCCATTCCGCTGCTGCCGATCCATATCCTTTGGATCAATTTGGTCACCGACGGGCTTCCTGGGTTGGCGTTGGCCGCGGAGCCGCCGGAGAAGTCGGTCATGCGGCGGCCGCCGCGACCGCCCGGCGAAAGCATATTCGCCCATGGCATGTGGCAGCATATCCTTTGGGTCGGTCTGACCATGGCGGGCGTGTCGCTGATGACCCAGGGCTATGCCATCCATCTGGCGTCGGCCCACTGGCAGACGATGGTGTTCACCGTCCTCACCCTGTCGCAAATGGGCCACGTGCTCGCGATCCGGTCGGAGCGCGCCTCACTGTTTCAGCAAGGCGCGCTCTCGAATCTGCCGCTGCTGGTGGCCGTGTTCCTCACCCTCGCGCTGCAGCTGATGACGATCTACGTCCCTTTTCTCAATCCGGTCTTCAAGACCGCGCCGCTGAGCGCGCCCGAGCTGGCGGCGTGCATCGTCGCCTCGAGCGTCGTCTTCTTCGCGGTCGAAATCGAGAAATGGCTTGTCCGTCGAGGCCTCGTCTACCGCTGAGACATCAGCGGACGGCTCGCCGGTGCGCGGCGGATGTCTACCGGGCGCTTCGGGCGACGGGGATGTCGGCTCAATGGGTTACGGCGATGACATGGACGGCGCCGGCCGCAGGCTCCCTGCCCCGAAGCCGGCGCTCCTGATGTCTACTCTTCGTCGGAGTTATCCTCCTCGTCGTCCGATTGGTCTCCCATCCTATTCATTCTTTGCGGCTCGCGGCCCATCATGCCCATTCCGCCCTGGCCCATCATGCCCATGCCGCCCTGGCCCATCATGCCCATGCCGCCCTGGCCCATCATGCCCCTGCCGCCCATCATTCCCATCCCCATTCCGCCCATCATGCCCATGCGATGATGGCCATGTCCCATCATCATCATTTCGTGGCCGAGCAGGGTGAAAAGATGCTTCTGCGAGTTGTCCAGGCTTGCGTACAGCGGCTGGGCGGCGTCGGCGACTTTCTTGAGCGCGGCGCCCCGCTCCGTCATGTGCTGGGCCATGACTTGCAGCCGGTCGATCGGGGAGGCCGCTTGGCCGGGCGGGCCCATGTCTTTTGCCTCTTTCGTATCTTGCATGTGCTCCATCATGTCGCGCATCTTCTGCACGCGCTCCATCATGGCCTTCGCGTGCTCCATCCGCATTTTCGCGGCGTCGCGAACCGCCGCTTCGAACGGCGCCCAATTCTTCTCCTGGTCGGGGGTCAGTTTGAGGGCCGCCTTGAGCCCGGCGAGCCTGGCGTCCAGCAGGGCCTCGTGATCGGCGGCCCAATGCTGCATCCTCTCCATGCCCGCGGCGGAAGACGATTCTCCTGCGGCGGCCGCGGCGGTGACTCCGAATGCGCAAACGGCAAGCGCGGCGAGGGAAGGAAGAACGTACCGGATCATCAATATTGCCTCCTATAGCTGCACGGAAATAACTCTCTTAGGCCGCGCCGGCGACAGCGCCGCTACACCGGCTCTTCGGATCGTCTTCTATCGCACTGCATCGCGGCGGAATTGCGCTGGATCAATTGGCTGGCGGACCGCATCCGTCACACTTTGCGGTCATTATGCCGCCTCGGTCAGGGCGTCGGCGCCGCCGTACGCGGATCCATTCCGAAACCTTGCGAGTCCCCCGATGCATCGGCCTCTTCCTCTTTGTAACCGTGGCCTTTCGGCTCCTTCGTGGCCGGAATCTGGGCCGCTGGCGTCTTGTCGCCGGTCTTGACGGCGGCGCCCGCGGCGGCGGCCTCGGACGAGAGGGTGATCTCAGGGGCGGAGCTGGCCCAGCATGCGCGCGCCAATGACTGCTGGATGGCGATCCGCGGCGGCGTCTATGATCTGACGTCCTTCCTGCCGCGCCATCCGTCCCGGCCCGAGATCATCGCGCCCTGGTGCGGCCGCGAAGCGACCCAGGCCTACGACACCAAGACCAAGGGGCGACGACACTCGGAATATGCCGACAAGCTGTTGCCCGGCTACCGGATCGGATCGTTCGCCCCGGACAGCCGGTGACGCCGAAACGGTCGTTGACGCGCTCTCGACCTTCGACGCCTTGAGGGATTTCTCGAAGACGGCCGCGTCCATGGCGGATATTTCCAATGGCCGGCGGAGACCATTCCCATTCTCGACTATCGCGTTTCGACGCTGACGCCCGGGCCAATGCGATCACTCGGATAGACGATCACCAGGTCCCCGGGCCGCACCCCCGAGGTCACCGCCGCAAAACGACCGGATCGACGCAACAGCGTCACCGCGCGCAGCTCAGCCCGTCCTTTGCTCACGACATAGACGCTCCAATTCTCGCCCTTGCGGAACAGCGATCCGGTGGGAACGATCGTCGCGTCGTCGCGGCGGAACACGGTGATCCGGGCGTCCACCTGGAAGGCGTCGCCGAGGCCGGCCCAGGCGCTCGGCGGCGAGACGACGTCGACCAGCACGTTGACCCGCTGCTCCTCCACGCCGAGGGTCGAAATTTTCGTGAACGCGGCCGGCTCGATCCGGCGCACGCGACCGGCGAGCGCCCCGGGGCCGCCCCAGTGCTCGATGGCGACCTCGGCGCCCGGACGGATTTCGACGGCGTCGGCGCTGAGCACGTCGACCACGATCTCGAGATCGAGCGGATCGCCGATTTCGAGAATTGGCGCGCCGGGCTGCACCACGGTTTCGCTCTCCTGCAGCACCTTGAGCACGAGGCCCGAAACCGGCGCCGTGACATTCCATCGATCGGGTGGAGCGTCGCCGCCGTCGCCGTATTGCGCCAGCAATGATTTCGCCTGTTCGACCTCATGCTCGGCGGCATGATCCAGGAATTCCGCCGCGCGCTGGTCTCGCTCGGCCACGCGCATGGCGAGTTCGGCGTGTTCGAGCGCCTGGACCGTCGTCACTTCGCGCCGCGCCAGGGTCCGGGCGCGGTCGAGATCGTTCGTCGCTTGCAACGCCTGCGCCCGCGTACGCTCGACCATGGCCTTGGTGCGTTCCCGGCGCGCCTCGGCGGCGCCCAGTCGACCTTCCGCCTCGCGGCGGCTGCGCTCATCGAGGAACGGCGCCGGCGTGGGCAAAATCGTGGCCACGACGTCATCGGCGTTCACGGCGTCGCCTGCCTTGAACCGGACCCGAGTCAGCCGGCCGGCCAGGGGCGCCGCCACGACATAGCGTTCGCGGATCCGCGTCTTGCCGTCCTCGTCGACGGTGGCGACGAATTCGCCCTCGGTGACCGCCGCGGTCTCGACCGGAACCGGCCGCGGCGTCATCGACCAGACGCCGAGCCCCAGACCCGCCAGGACGATCAGCGCCGACAGGACGCGGCCGAAGGTGATCTTCACGGTCAATCCCGCGTCTTGAGAACCGCGACGAGATCGAGGCGGTCGATGCGCCGGCGCACCGTGTAGGCGCTCGCGGCGGCGGCGGCGATCACGATCGCGCACGCGGCGGCCACAGTCCGCACGCTGATGACCGCGGGAATCTCAAAACTCTCGTTCGAACCAAAGCGGGCGATCAGGTCGACGACGCCGTGCGAAAGGGCGACGCCGATCGGGATGGCGAGCAGAATTTCGATCATGAACTCACTCAGCAGGATATGCGTGACTTCGGCGCGCGTGAATCCGAGCACCCGAAGGCTCGCCAACTCCCAGGCGCGCTCATGAAATCCGATCCGGACGCTGTTGTAGACGATCCCGACCGCGATGATCACCGCGAAAGCCGTGAGAACGCCGGCGCTGACCAGCACCAGACCGGCGATCTTGTCGAGAAAGGACGTCAGCATGTAGGCCTTCATGCCCACCGACTCGATGACGGGCAGATCCTTGAATCGGCGGGACAGAGACGGCAAGGCGGACGGGTCGACGAACAATGCGGCGGCCGAGACCACGTCGCCCTCGCCGGTGAGGCGGTTGAGCGTGCCGATGTCCATGTAGGTGGCCATGCCGATGGCCTCGTCGACGACGGCGCTCACGGGAAGATCGCGCTTGAGCCGCTTTCCCTCCATGACCTCGATCGTCATGGTGTCCCCGGGCGCGACATCCAGTCGCTCGGCGAGCCGGCGGGTCAGGGTGATGCCGTCAGGCGAGACCTCGATCGGCCGCAACGCCATGTCGTGCGGCCGCCGCAGCTGGCTTCGAGCGGGGAGACCGATCACCGCGGTCAGGTACGACCGCTGCGCCGCACGAAGCCGAACCGGAACGATCCTCTGCCCTTCGGCGGCGAGCACGCCGGCTTCGTGCATGAGATCGCCGATGACGCCGCGATCGAGCGGGTGCGGAAAGGCGATGGTGGCATTGCCGCGCTCCACCAAGGTGAACTGGATCTCGATCATGCGGTCGATCGCATCGCGCCAGAAGAGGCCGAGGACGATCATCGGCACGGCGAAGGCCATCCCGAGGGTGGTGAACGCCGCGCGCGCCGGACGCCCGGCGAGATTGCGCAGCACCATGACGCGACGGGGCGTCAGCAGCCGGGCCGACAGCACGCGCTCGAGCCAAGAGTGGCGGAAGCGCAGCGGCGCGGGAGGCCGCATGGCGACGGCAGGCGCCATGCCGGCGACCTTCAAGACCGCGGCGACGACGCCGAGCGAGGCGGCGGCGAAACTGATCGCCATCCCGGCCGCCACCGTCCACGGCGTCAGCGCGAAGGCGAGCTCGGGGAGATGGAAGAACTCATGATAGCTGGCGATTACGGCATGGCCGAAGGCGAGACCGGCGGCGACGCCGAGCGCCGCGCCGATCAGCACGATCACCGCCGCCAGCTTGACGTAGTGCAGCGCCAGCGGCGCGGTCGGGAATCCGAGGGCCTTGAGCGCGGCGATCTGTTCCTGCTGCGCGGCGACCTGCCGGCCGAGGGCGACGTTGAGCAGGAATGAGGCGATGGCGAAGAAGATGACGGGGACGGTGACCGACATCACCCTTTGCTCATTGAGCTCGTCCTCGAGAAATCGGTTGGACGGCTGATCGCGCCGTCCGATTGCGCCGACCGAGCCATAGGGCTCGAGCAGCCGGTCGAGCTCGGCGACGACGGGGTTCGCATCGGCGCCCGGCGACAACGAGACAATGAGGTCGTTGAAGGCGCCTTTCATGTCGAACGCCGCCTCAGCCGCGCTGCGGTCTACCCATAGCACGGCAAAGAAACGGTCGTCGGGGATCGGCACGCCGGGCTTGACGGCGTAGACGTACTCCGGGGACAGCGCGACGCCGCTGACGCCGAAGCTTTGCACGCGGCCATTGAGAACGACGCGGATCGCTGCGCCGGGCGCGAGTCCGTTGGCGAGGGCGAAGGCTTCGTTGACCGCGGCGCTGCGCGAATCGTTGGGTTGGGGCGCCGAGCCGCGTCGCAGCCACAAGCGAGCGAGCGGCTCGTCGCCGCCATTGCTCAGAGAAACCACACGCGCCGAAACCGGCAATGGCGCGGATGGCCAATCGACGATGACGTCGCGGACGATTCGCGGCTGCGCCGCCGCGACGCCCGGGATCGCCGCGATTCGCGACACGATGGACAGCGGCGCGCGCTTCAGACCGACGAAAATCTGCGGGAAGCGCGCGCCGTCATAGAAGCGGTCCCGGCTCGACCGCAGCGAATCGTAAATCGAGACCGACGACACGAAGACTGCGATGCCGGCCGCCACCACGAGGGCGATGGTGACGACCTGCGCGCGCATGGCCGCAATGTCACGCCACAGTTTTTTGTCGAGCAGGCTCACCAGCGCAACTCGTCCACCGACAGCCGGCGAGCATTGCGCTCCTCGCCGACGATTCGCCCGCCCCCGAGCCGCAGCACGCGGTCGGCCATTCCGGCGATCGCCGCATTGTGCGTGATGATGACGATTGTCGTGCCGAGCCGCTCGTTGATGCGGGCGATAGCGGCGAGAACCAGCTTGCCGGTGTCGTAGTCGAGCGCCCCGGTCGGTTCGTCGCACAGCAGGACGTCTGGCGATTTCACGATCGCTCTCGCGACGGCGACGCGCTGCTGCTCGCCGCCGGAGAGCTGCGAAGGGAAGTGGTCGAGCCGGTCGGTGAGCCCGACCATGGCCAAGGCCTCGCGCGGGTCGAGCGGCCTGTCGGCGATCTCGTTCACCAGAGCGACGTTTTCGAGCACCGTAAGGCTGGGGATCAGATTATAGAATTGGAAGACGAAGCCGACGTGTTCGCGCCGATAGCGCGTCAGCGCCGCCTCGCCGGCGTTGACGAGGTCGTGGTCGCGCCACATCGCCTGCCCGGATGTGGGCGCGTCGAGTCCGCCGAGGATGTTGAGCAGCGTCGACTTGCCGGAGCCCGAAGGTCCGAGGAGCACGACGAACTCGCGCTCGTAGATGTCCAGGTCGATATCGCGAAGCGCATGGACGGCGACTTCGCCCACGCCATAGACTTTCGACAGACGGCGGGCGTGGAACATCACGCTGGGCGAGGCGGTCGGCGGCTGCGGCGCGCAGAGGCGCACGGGCTCGGTCGGCGCCGGGGGAGCTGTCATGGAAGCGATGCTAGTGCGTCGACGGCTGCGGGGCCAGCGTGGGCGAGGGTCGCCGGGGAGAGCCTCAATCCGCGCGCCGGCCGTCCGGATCGTCGAGCCGTGGGGCGCGCTACGCGACCCCGGGGGCTGGCCATGCGCTTCGGGCTGCGTTAAGAAAGGCTAAACCTGAAGCCGCTAATTTGACTCGAATAGTGAGTCATTAAGCGTAAGGCGTAGAATGCTGGGGACTGACGCGACATTTGGCGACGTTGCGCTCGACTGCGGCCGGGAGCCGCGTCAGGCGCTCCATCCGATCGTTCCTGCCGCGGTTGCGCTCGCCGTGGCCGGTTGCGTCGGCGTGTGGGTCATGCACCTGCGTCCGACCGCGCCTCCCGAGATCCTCGCCGCCCGACCTGCCCCGGCGCCCGGCCCGGCGGCTGAGGCGGCCGCGAACCCTTACGGCGCGATCATCGTCGACCCGAGTTTTCTTGTGGAGTTGAGGACCGCCGCGCCGGCGCCGGATGTCTTTCCGATCCCCAGGCTCGAAGCGTTCATCCCGGCGCCTTCCGCAGCGATTCCGCTGCCGAGGCTGGACGCCTTTGCGCCCGCCGCCGCCGTGGCGAGCGCCGAGCCGGGGACTGTCCCGTCCCCTTCCGCCGTCGCGAGCCTGCCGCCGGATAACCCGCCCCTGCCGCCGAAGCGCGATGTTCCTGAAATCGCCGACGTCGCGCCCTTGCCGCCGCCGCGTCCGCCCGAATTCGCGTCCCCGGCGACGCCCGCCGCGCCGGAGCGCCACTGGGCGGAACGAAACGCCAGGACCGCCGGCCCCGCTTCCGCGGCCGACAATCGCGGCTTTCTGGCGAAGCTGTTCGGGTTCGGGCGCCCGTCCGGGCCCGCTGTCGCCTCCAGGACACAGGACCGCCGCGACGCGGCCGCGGCGCCGGACCTCCGCGGGGCCAGCAACACCCAGTTCGGCTTCTCGCGTCCGATCGCGGGCTACGACCGGTTTACCGCCGTCTATGACATCTCCGCCCGCACCGTCTATCTGCCCGACGGAACGCGACTGGAAGCCCATTCCGGCTACGGCGACAAGCTCGACGACCCTCGTTACGTGAATGAACGCATGCGCGGGGCGACGCCGCCCAGCGTTTACGAACTGCGGCCGCGGGAGGCGTTGTTTCACGGGGTGCAGGCGTTGCGCCTGACCCCGATCGGCGACGAGCCCATCTTCGGCCGGGCGGGACTGCTCGCCCACCCCTACATGCTCGGCCCCAACGGCGATTCCAACGGCTGCGTGTCCGTGAAGGACTACGACGCGTTCCTGCGCGCCTATGAGAACGGGCTGGTCAAGAAACTGGCCGTCGTCGCCAAGCTCTGAAAAGCGTCGGAAGCAGCGCTCAGTCGCCGGCTTTCTTAATCGTCCTCCGCGTCGGCGAAGGCGATCCCCGGCCGCCGCTCCGCCGTCACGCCGCGCCTTTGAGGTAAGGCTCGAGGGCGGCGATCACGCCCTGGAAGATCAGGCCCATGCCGATCGCGGCGACGAAGAAGCCGACGATGCGGGTCGCCGCGTCGATGCCGCGCGGGCCGATTCGACCGACCAGCGCCGGGGCGAAGATGAGCACCAGATAAGTGACGGCCATCGTCGCCACGATGGCGGCGGCGATGGCGGCGAGCGGCAGCAGGTTCTCCAGCGGATGATGCACATGGGACGCCATGCCCAGAACGGTGGCGATGGCGCCCGGCCCGAACATCAGCGGCATGGCGAGAGGAACGAACGCCACGTCGTCGTCCGAGTTGGACGCGCCGCCGCCGGACGGGCTCGTCCGGGCCGGATCGAACAGCGAGAAGCCGATCTTCATCAGGATGATGCCGCCGACGATCCGCACCATGCTCAGCGGCACGTCGAACACCTTGAGCAACAGCGTGCCAAAGACCAGGAAGAAGAACAGCAGCGCCAGGGCGTAAATGCAGGATCTGGCCGCCACGTCACGATGCGCGGCCCTGTCTTGCCCCTGCAGCAACTCGAGATAGACGGGCATCACCTCCAGCGGATTGATGATCGCCAACAACGTCGAAAAGGTGCTGACGAACAGCGTGAACTCCCGGCTCATTGCGGCCTCCGGCGATAGCGCTGACATTCCCCGACTCGCGGACCGCTCAGGCCGCCGCCTTCTGATAGTCCTTCACGTCGGCGAACGCGATCTTCGGCCAGCGCTCCTGCTCGTAGCGCAGGTTGAACGCGCTCGAGGCCAGGAACACCGGCGCGCCGTCGAGATCGGAAGCGAGCGAGGACGGGTAAGACGCCAGGAACTTCTCCATCTCCGCCTTGTCGTCCGACGACACCCAGCGGCAGACCTCGAACCGGCTGGGTTCGAACGACACCGGCAGCCCGTATTCGGCCTCGAGCCGTTCGGTGAGCACGTCGAGCTGCAGCGCGCCGACGACGCCGACGATCGCCGCCGCGCCGTCGTGCGGGCTGAACACCTGCACCACGCCCTCCTCCGCCATCTGCTGCAAGGCCTCGCGCAGCTTCTTGGCCTTCATCGCGTCGGCGAGCTTGACCCGGCGCAAAATCTCCGGCGCGAAGCTCGGCACGCCGCGAAAGACGATGTCCTCGCCTTCGCTCAAGCTGTCGCCGATCCGCAACAGTCCGTGATTGGGGATGCCGACGACGTCGCCGGCGAACGCCTCCTCGGCCAGCGAGCGGTCCTGGGCGAAGAAGAACTGCGGCGCCGACAGCGTGAGCGGCTTGCCGGTGCGCACGAGCTTCGCCCGCATGCCGCGCGCGAGCCTGCCGGAGCACACGCGCATGAAGGCGATGCGGTCGCGATGGTTGGGGTCCATGTTGGCCTGGATCTTGAACACGAAGCCGGTCATCTTGGCTTCGTCCGCGTTCACCGTCCGGGTCGACGCGGCCTGCGCGCGGGGCGAGGGCGCGAATTCCGCCAGCGCGTCGATCAGGTCCTTGACGCCGAAATCCTTCAGCGCGCTGCCGAACAGGACCGGCGTCAGGTGACCCTCGAGAAAGGCCTGCCGGTTGAAGCTCTTCAGGCCCTCGATCGCGAGATGGAGTTCGTCGATCGCGTGGCCCCGCTCGTGTTCGGGCAACAGCCCGGCGACGCGCGGGTCGTCGGGACCCGAGACCGCGATCTCTTCGCCGCCCTCGCCCAGCGCTCCTCAGGCGCTTGCGGCGGATGTCGTAGGCGCCGGCGAGCGACCGGCCGCGGCCGATGGTCCAGTTCAGCGGCGCGACGTCGAGCGCCAGCGTCTTCTCGATCTCGTCCAAAAGGTCGAACGGATCGCGCGTCTCGCGGTCCATCTTGTTGATGAAGGTGACGATCGGAATGTCGCGCAGGCGGCAGACCTCGAACAATTTGCGCGTGCGCGCCTCGATGCCCTTGGCGGCGTCGATCACCATCACCGCCGAGTCGACGGCGGTCAGCGTGCGGTAGGTGTCTTCGGAGAAGTCCTCGTGACCGGGGGTGTCGAGCAGGTTGAACACGCAACCGGCGTATTCGAAGGTCATGACCGAGGTGACGACCGAAATGCCGCGCTCGCGCTCGATGCCCATCCAGTCCGAGCGCGTCTTGCGCCGGTTCGCCTTGGCGCGCACCTCGCCCGCGAGCTGAATGGCGCCGCCGAACAGCAGGATCTTCTCGGTCAGCGTCGTCTTGCCGGCGTCCGGATGCGAAATGATCGCGAACGTGCGCCGGCGCGCGACAGGGCTTGGTTCAGGCATGGGATCGGGCGAGGGGTGGAGAGAGCGGCGCCTCCCTTAGCGCGGACGGGGCGGCGGGGGAAGGGCGCCCCTGCGCCGATGCCTAGCGGTCGCGCGAGGCCTGCGCGGCAATCCTGGCCAACGCCGCCTTGCAGGGAATCCCGATCTGCGTCATCCTTCCCTTCAGACACGCGTAGGTCTCGGAAGCGGGGCGCGGGCCGCAGAGCTTCGTAGTGTCATTCTTGCACGCCGAAGCATGCGTGGCGATGCGCGCCAGTTTGTCCGAGCAAGCTTGCGGAAGATGGGACATATGCTGCACGAAGCAGGCGCGTAGTCGATCGCCGCCCAGCTTTACCGCGCCACATTTGGCCTCGAGCGCAATGGCGCAAGCCTTGAGAGACGTTCCGCTACCGGCCGAGGCGGCCTGCGTCGTGGCGGCGACCGGAAAAGCCAAAGTCGCCGCGACCAGAAGCGTTGGCGACAAGCGTCTCATATCCCAATCCTCCCGCCAATCGGCGTGCGGGCCTCCATGCCCGTGGCGACTATTCGCGCCCCGGCCGCCAGGCTTCAATCCTATACCGATCCGGAAGCCCAAGCTCGCGCTTCAAATCCCCCAGCAGCCGCACCAATTCGTCCTTTTCTCTTGAATCCGGCCTTCCGGACCTCGCATCGGCGGCATGTTGATAGGCCCTCGCCACGAATGAATAGAACTTTGCGCCGCCAACAAAATGAGGGCCTGCTGTTTGCAGCGCGCTCTGACTGAGTTGATCGACGGAAATTTTTCCCTGGAAGTACTCCTTAAGCCGTTCTTGCAAGGCGCTTTTGATCCGGAGTTCTCGGCGCCGTTGACGGAGATAGGCGACGGCGGCGATGACGACTATCGCCCCACAAATTGCGCTGAACGCGACAGCTCGTTCCATGGGCCTCGCTCCCGGCTGGTCCATTGTCGCACGCGCCCGGCTGGCCGGCTCGGCGCGCTCCCGACTGAGCCTACGCCTTCCAGACCTGCCAATCGACCTCATGTTCGATCGCCCCAGCACCAGAAGCCGCTGACTCGCCCCCGCCGCCGGCGCTCGCCATCGAAGGGCGCCTTCATCGACCGCGCCGCCGCACAAGCTCGACGGCGAGACCAACGGCTCTCTCGGCGATCGAAAACGCCAGCTCGATTCCGATTTCCCGCGAGGACCTCCCGGCATTATTGGCAACGGGCGATGGCGACCCCTCGCACTTGCGCGCCTTGTTCGGCGACCTCGATCCGCACACGCTGCGGCGAAAGCGCGAGCATGTTCGAGATCGACGGCGAGGCGCTCGCGCGCGCCTGTCGCGGGGCAAGGCGCATGACCGCGGCGGCCAACGCCGAGCTCGACGAATTCGCGGCGCAGTTCAGCCTTTGACGCGGCCGGCGCAGCCGAACGCCGTTGCGAAACGCGAGCGCGGCCTCGACCGCGAGCGATTACGCAACGGCGTCGCCTCCTAATTTCGATTCCTCAGGCGCAATCATATTGTCCAACCGGCGCGGAATGGGTTATGAACCAATTCTCGACGCGCTTGCTGACACACGAGCATCATGCATGCTCAAGCTGGCCGCGGGGAGGATGGATGGATCGCAAGTGGTTGCCGCTGAACGCGCTCAGAGCGTTCGAGGCGGCTGGGCAACACCTCAGCTTCACCGCCGCCGCCAACAGCCTGACGGTCGCCCAGAGCGCTGTCAGCCGTCATGTGATCGTGCTGGAGAATTTTCTCGGCGTGTCGCTGTTCGAGCGGCGCCCGCAACAGCTCGTGCTGACCGAGGCGGGGCGGCATATTCTCCCCGTGGTGTCGAAATCTTTCGACCGCATCGATCAGGCGCTCGGCGAGGTCATCAAGGAAAAGGGGCGGCCGAAGCGGGTGCTGAAGGTCGCGTTGCCGACGTCCTTCGCGCATCGGCTGGCGATCCCGATCCTGCGCGACTTCCGGGCCGAGAACGCCGGCATCTCGCTCGAAATCGTCTCCAAGCCGACGACCGGGCCCGAAGTCGACGGCGACATCGACATCGCCATCGTCTATTCGGAGCCGCGCGTCACCGACGCGATTCACGATCTCCTGTGGATGGTGCGGTCGACCCTGCTGTGCAGCCCCAAGCTGCTCGAATCCTATGACGCCAGCGACCCGGCCCGCTTCATCGCCGCCAACGATCTCCTGCATCTCAAGATCGACGGCCGGCAGCGGCATTTTTTTTGGGAAATGTTCGTGCGATCGATCGGGCGGCCCGATATCGCCGTCGATCGCGGCCTGGTGTTCGACACTCAGCAGCTCGCGGCCCAATACGCGATGATGGGGGACGGATTGGCGCTTCTCGATCCGCTGCTGTTTCATGAGGAGATCAAGGCCGGGCGTCTGGTGCGCCCGTTCGACCTCTGGCTCGACGAAGGCTACGGCTACTACCTGACGACCCACCCCGAAGACCTCAGCAACGAGGCGGTCGCCTTGTTTCGCTCGTGGCTGATCGCGCGCTTTTCGGCCGGCCCGACCGGGCGTCCGGCCGAGGTGGAAGCCGGCGCCCCGAGCCGCCGAAACTGCGCGCGGCGAAATAGCCTTCAGCGCCGGGCGGAGCCCATTGGCGTGTCGCGATGCTTTTTTTCGCGCGAGGGCCGCGCGCGGCCCGACTGCCTTGGCCTTGGTCGGCCCGACCCTCGAGGACCATCATGAGCGTTGAAACCCAGCCGCGGGACGCCGGGCGACGGCGCCGGCGCGGCGCCGCGTTCGGCACGCCCGAATACATGAAGACGGCGATCGTCGGCGGCCAGCTCGCCCGCCGACTCTCCCGCCCTACCGTTCCTCCAACGCCAACGCCGCCAATGCGCTCGACGCGCAGGCGGCGTATGAAAGCGTGTTTTCGCTGTGGGGCGCGATCATGGGCGGCGTCAACTTTCTCATGCACGGGGCCGGCTGGATGGAGGGCGGCCTGCAGGCCTCGTTCGAGACGATGGCGCTCGACGCCGACCTGCTGGCGATGGTGGCGGATTTCCTGCGTCCGGTGCGCGTGGACGAGGCGGAGCTGGCGCTGGAGGCGATGCGCGAAGTCGGCCCGGGCGGGCATTTCTTCGGCGCCGAGCACACGCAGTCGCGCTATCGAAACGCCTTCTTCGCGCCGATGATTTCCGACTGGCGCAACTACGAGACCTGGCGCGAGGCGGGATCGCCGACCGCCGCCGAGGCGGCCGAGCGCGCCGTCGCCGAACGGCTGCGAGATTTCGGCCCTCCGCCCTTCGAACCGGAGCGCCGCGAGGCGTTGGCGGCCTTCGTCGCCCGCCGCAAGGCCGACGGCGGCGCGCCGACGGACTATTGATCCCCGCCCCGCCGATGCGCGCTCAACGCGCAAACGCGCTGCTGCATGCCGCGGTCGCGGGCGTGTTTTTCTCGTTTGGCGTCGGCGTCGGCCTTTGGGGCGGCGCCTCCGGCGCGATCCTGACCCGCGCCGGCGTCGATGCGGCGGCGTTCGGAATCATCCTCACCGTCTACACGGCGGCCTATCTCGCCGCGATGTCGGCGAGCGGCGCGCTGTCGCATCGCTTCGGCGTCAGCCGGGTGCTGCCGGTCAGCGCGATCATTTTCGGAGCGACGCTGTGCGCCTTGCTCAACGCCTCGTCGGCGGCGGCGGTGGCGGCCGTGTTCATCGCCACCGGGTTTCTCGGCGGCGTCGTCGACGTGACCATGAACGCCGAAGGCGCGCGGATCGAACGCGGGCTCGGCCGCCCGATCCTGGCGCGCCTGCACGCCGCAGCGTCGGCCGGCATGGCGCTGGGCGCGATTCTCGGCAGCCTGATCGTCGCCAGCGCCACGCCCTGGGCCGCCGGCGTTCTGGCCGCGTTCGGGCTCGCCGCGGCCGGGTTCGCCTATGATCGCGCCGCCCGCGGCGTCGGTCGGGCGGAAGCGCCCGCCCGGACGTCGCCGACGCCCGGCCTGTCGTTTGCTCCGGCCCTGATCGGGCTCGGAATCGTCATCGGCGTCTCGATCGCGGCCGAAACCGCGGCCTTGCTGTGGTCGACCCTGCTGCTGCGGGCCGAAGCGCCGGCGCTGGCCTCGATCGCCGGCCTCGGCGCGGCGTTTTTCGCCGCCTGCCAGGCGACGCTGCGCTTCAATGCCGACAGCGTCCGCGCCAGAGTCAGCGACCAGCGCATCATCGTCGGCTCATTTGCGATCGCCGCCGCCGGTTTCGCTCTCGTGGCCGCTCAGGGCGGCTTCCCGCTCAGCGTCGCGGGCTTCGCCCTGATCGGCGTCGGCACCGGCGCCATCGTGCCGTGCAGCTTCGCCCTCGCCGCCCGCCAGTCGGGCGCCGGACCCGCCGTCGGGCTCGCCTCCGCCTCGCTGTTCAGCGCGCTGACCCGCCTGCCGGCGCCGCTGGCGATGGGCGCGATCGCGCAAAGCTTCTCGCTGCCGATCGCCTTCGCCGCCTTCGCTGTCGCGCTCGTCGTGCGCCGCCGCCGGCATGGCCGCCCTCGCTCCGGCCAGCCGCGCGCCAACAGCGCGGACGAAGATTTGAATGCCGGAGAATTTGCCTTAACCGGGCTATCCTATAGGAGGAGGCGCGCGGCGTTCGGCGCGCCGCCACGGACGAACGCGGGGAATCGATGACCAAAATCCTGCCAGTGATCATGTGCGGCGGCTCCGGGACCCGCGTCTGGCCGGAGTCGCGCGAAAGCCTGCCCAAGCAGTTCATTCCCCTCGTCGGCGACCGATCGACATTTCAGTCCATCGTCGGCCTGCTTGGCGATCCGACGATTTTCGAACCGCCGGTCGTCATCACCAATTTCGACTATCGGTTTCGGGTGGCGGAGCAGCTCAAGGACGTCGGCGCGGAGGCGACGATTCTCCTCGAGCCCGAGCGGCGCGACAGCGCGGCCGCGGTCGGCGCGGCGGCCGCGTGGGCGGCGGCGCGCGATCCCAAGACCGTCGTCGCCGTGCTCGCCGCCGACCATGTCATTCGCGACGGAAAACGATTTGCCGAGCTGTGCGCGCAGGCCGGCGTTGCGGCGGAAGCGGGCGAAATCGTCACCTTCGGCGTCACGCCCGATTATCCGGCGACGGGCTACGGCTATATCCACCCCGCCGAGCCGCTGGCGATCGATCCGCAAGTGCGACGGATCGAGCGCTTCGTCGAGAAGCCCGACGAAGCGCGGGCGCGCGCGTTCATTCAGGACGGCTACCTGTGGAACTCGGGCAATTTCGTGTTCCGCGCCGACGTCATGCTGGAGGAGCTGGCGCGATTCGAGCCGGAGATCGCCGGGGCGGCGCGCGAGGCCGTCGCGTTGGCGCACATGGATCTCGGCTTCGTCGTACTCGATCGCGACATGTTCATGAAGGCGCCCAAGACCTCGATCGATTTTGCCGTGATGGAGCGGACCCACCGGGCGGCGGTTCTCGCCGCCGATGTCGGCTGGTCGGATATCGGCGATTGGTCGACGGTCTGGCGATTGAGCGCTAAGGACGCGGACGGCAACAGCCTGCGCGGCCGCGCGGTCGCGATCGGATCGTCAAACGCGCTCGTGCGCTCGGACGAGCACCTGGCCGCGGTGATCGGCCTCGACAACGTCATCGTCGTCGCGACCGGCGACGCCGTGCTGGTGGCCGACAAGTCGCAGACGCACAAAGTCAAGGAGCTCGTGGAACGGCTCAAGGCGGAAGGCCACCCCGAGGCGACCCGGCACCGGCGGATGTACCGCCCCTGGGGCTATTACCAGAGCATCGACCTGGGCGCGCGCTATCAGGTCAAGCGCATCGTCGTCAGCCCCGGCGGACGCCTTTCGCTGCAGAAGCACTATCATCGCGCCGAACATTGGATCGTCGTGCAAGGCGCCGCCGAGGTGACGCTCAATGGTGCGGTCCAGCTCGTGCACGAGAACGAGTCGATCTATCTGCCGATCGGCTCCGATCATCGTCTCGCCAATCCCGGCAAGATCGACCTGGAGCTCATCGAGGTGCAAACAGGGAGTTATCTGGGGGAAGACGACATCGTCCGGATCGAGGACGCTTACAATCGAGCATGAGACCAAGGCGGCGCCGCAACGGGCGCCGCCTTCGAAGCTTATTGCTCTTCCCGCGACGCGAGGCGGGCGATCTCATGAATATCGGCGCGATCGATGCCGATATCGTGCAGCTCGCGATCCGAATACCGGGACAATTCCCCGATGACGCTCCAGTAGGTTCGGCGCGCGCGCAAGAAGCGCGAGAGAGAGAACAATTTCATAGCGGTCTCCTTTTTTTCGACCGCCCTCCTATCGAAAGCCCCAGCTCGACCGGGACCCAAGCATTCCTCTTCCTAGACGATCCCCAGATACGATGCTGCGCTGCAAAAGTCAATGGTGCGATGCGATAATTCATGTGAAATTTGCATGGCGCGACCGTGGCGAGAGCGTGACGCCAGGTAAGAAATGATGAAAATTGGGTTAATATGGGCTTAAACCGATGCAAATCGCTAAAGTTTGCGTCACTCATATGCGTAATTCGCATATCAGCTCCCCACCTGAGCCGGGCGTGAGGCGAGCGCGCAGCCCCTCCTCTGCCATGGCGCGCGCGCCCGAACTTCGATTTGACAGCGACCAACCCATCCCGTAGGAAGCGCGGCCAAGCGCGCTCTCGGGTCAAGGGGGCGCGCTTGTCGTTTGACGCACCCGCGGCTTTCGCCTTGCTCGGCTGAAAGCCTGTCGGCGCCTTTTTTAAGGCGACAGAGGAGGGCGCGTTCCTCGTCGAACCAGTGTCGCACGCTATTAAAGAGGAACCGCGATGACGAAGCGCGCAGAAGCAAAATACAAAATCGATCGCCGCATGGGCGCGAATATCTGGGGCCGCCCGCGCAGCCCCTTCAACAAACGCGAATACGGTCCCGGCCAGCACGGCCAGCGCCGCAAAGGCAAGGCGACCGATTTCGGCACCCAGCTCAAAGCCAAGCAGAAGGTCAAGGGCTATTACGGCAACATTTCGGAGCGCCAGTTCCATAAATACTACGTCGAAGCGCTGCGGATGAAGGGCGACTCGAGCGCCAACCTGATCGGCCTGCTGGAACGCCGCCTCGACGCCTTGATCTATCGCGCCAAGTTCGTGCCGACCGTGTTCGCCGCGCGTCAGTTCGTCAACCACGGCCACCTCAAGGTCAACGGCCGCCGGGTCAACATCGCCTCCTATCAGGTGAAGGTCGGCGACGTGGTCGAGATCAAGGAAGCCTCCAGACAGCTCGCCCTGGTGCTGGAATCGGCGGGCCTCGGCGAACGCGACGTGCCCGACTACATCGAAGTGGATCACGCCAAGGGCACCGCCAAGCTCAACCGCATTCCGGGCCTGTCCGAAGTGCCCTACCCGACCCACATGGAGCCGAACCTCGTCATCGAGTTCTATTCCCGCTGACGACAGTTCGAGCCCTGGCGGATTTGCGGGGCGGCCGCACGCCATAGCGGCCGCCTGTTTGGCGCTCGCCATCGTCGGACGGCGCTGACGCTGCGCTGCGTTCCCCCGTCGCCGGGAAAAAGGCCGCGCGCCCCGCACCTGATTGCGGAAGCGGCGCGAGGGCAAGTCAATTCGCCGGAACGCGAGCCTCGGACCGCCCATGCCGACCCCTCCCGCCGCAACCACGGGCCTCGGCGTCGCGCTCTATCTCCTCGGCGTCTTTCTGTTCGCGCTCAATGACGCGCTGGGCAAGTGGCTGGTCGCCGACTATGGCGTCGGGCAATTGATGATGCTGCGCTCGATCGGCGCCGGCCTCGTGCTCGCGCCGATGGCTCTGGCGCTGCGGGTAAGCCTGATCGACGCCGGCCAGCCGGCGCTGCAGGTCCTGCGCGTTCTCTGCATGGCGGCCGACACGTTCTCGTTCTTCTTCGCCACCCGCTACATGCCGCTCGCCGACGTGATGACCTTCTATATGGCCGCGCCGCTCATCGTCACCGCGCTGTCCGCCCCGCTGCTCGGCGAGAGGGTCGAACGGTTCCGCTGGATCGCGGTCGCGGTCGGTTTCGCCGGCGTCGTGATCGCGCTGAGGCCGTCGCCGCATATGGTGTCCTGGGCGGCGCCGCTCGCCCTGTTCGGCGCGACGATGTTCGCGCTCGGCCAGACCTTCACCCGCAAGCTGCGCGGCGCCCATTGGCTGCAGCTGACGGTCTGGCAGTTCGCCGGCGCCGGCGTCATCGGCGCCGCGACCGTCCCCTTCGCCTGGGTCGCGCCGGGCGCGCTCGATCTCGGCCTGATGGCCCTGGCCGGGATCGTGTCGATGGCCTGCTTCATTCTCATCACCCGCGCGCTCGCGCTGGCCCGCGCCGCCGTCCTCGCGCCGCTCCAATATTCCGCCATTCTCTGGGCGACGATCATGGGCTGGCTGGTGTGGCGCGACGCGCCCACCCTGCCGATCATCGCCGGCAACGCGATCATCATCGGCAGCGGCCTGTTCGTGGCGGCGCGGGGGCGGATGACCGGAGACGCGGTGGAGTGAGCCGTCGCTCGAGGCCCGGCCAGGTTCGCAACCTGCCCGCGCGCCGGCGACGACTCCACGAGGTGAGCGCCATCACATCTTTTCCGAGCGGCGCGCCTAAGGTTGGCGGAGGGGATTTGGGTTGAGGGGCGGATTGAACCCAGAAAGGATTTCCGGCCATGACAACTTACCGTCGCACTTTTTTCGCCGCGCCATTGGCGCTTGCTATTGCCGTCGCTTCGTTTGGACATGCCCTGGCGGACCAGCCGACCCGATTCACGTTCACTCCCACCTTCCAGGACCCTGATCCGGGGAAGAGGGTTTGGGAGCAATGGGGGAACGGGTACCGTGAAATTTTGCCCTCGGGGCGGGTGAATATTTTCACGACGGTCAGGCGCGACGCCCGAGGGACCACGGTGAAGAAAACCACCGAGCCGAATTTCTTTGTGTTCATTCCCGACTCGAACGCCAAGCCGAGATTGTATTGGGCGCGAACCCCTGGCCCATGGAATTTCATGGGCGTGATGAAAGACGTGAGCGCGCCGCAGCGGATCGATTGAACGCTCGCGGCGCGTGCTTGTGCGGTCGCCGAAGGCTTGGTATAGTCGTCGGCGCGCAAGACATCTTTTTCCTCGTATCGGTCTCATTTACCGACGGTTTTGCGGCAGGGGAGGAGATTATGAAGAAAATCATCACAGTTCGCGTTCCCGAAAAATCCAATCTGGAGCAGCTTCAGAAACTGCTGGGGTCGGTGGTCGGAAAAGCGGGACACCCCATGTGTCTTTCGGGTTTCCAGATCACCTTCGAGAACGCAGTTGATCCCGCCAACATCATCATGGTCACCGAAAAGGACCACGTGAACGTTCGCGAGATTTGAGTCAGATCGCCATCGATGGCGTTTCGGCCGAATCCGCTCGGACCCGGCGCGATCTACTTTCGGGCTCTGAATGAGATATTTCGGTCCAACGGCGACCTGATCAGGGTCGCCGAGATCGAGCCGCAGACGCTATGGACCAAGGCGACCGCGCCGGGCGCCGTGCCGCGCGGCAGTCCAGTCGAGCTGCGGATGCTGACGACGCTTCCGCAGCGGCGGCTGGCGCATGGCGTCGGCTATCCGCTCGGCGGAACGATCTGCGACCAGGAAGGCCATATCGCGGAGTTTCGCCGCTGGACCGAGGAGCTCGCGTCTCCGTGGACCAGCGAGCATCTGAGCGTCCTCGACGTGAAAGGCGCGGACGGGGTGCGCCCCTGCGGCTTTCTCATGCCGCCGCTGCAAACCGAAATCGAGGTCGGACTCGCCGCGCGCAACATCGTTGCCCGCGCGGCGGCGCTCGGCCGCCCCGTCGCGTTCGAAACCGGCGTCAACTACTTCGCCCGCCGGAATTTCGAGATGCCGGACGGCGAGTTTTTCGCTTCGATCGCGGAGGCCGCCGACTGCGGGATCCTGCTCGATCTCACCAATCTCTGGGTCAATCACAAGAATGGGCGGACCGAGATCGGCGACGTGCTGATGAGACTTCCGCTCGAGCGCGTCTGGGAAGTGCATCTCGCAGGGATCGAGTTCGCGCACGGGCATTGGCTCGACGCCCATTCGGGCGCGCTCGATCCCGATCTGGCCGCGCTCGCGAGAGACGTTGTCGCCAGTCTTCCCTGCCTGGGCGCCATCATCTTCGAGATGGCGCCGGACCGCTTGGCCGGCTTCGGCGCGGCCGCGTATCTGCGGGAAATGGAGGGAATCTGCCGGTTGTGGGAGACGGCGCGCCGCCCCGCCGCCGCCCCGGCCGCGACAGCGGATCGGACGCCGTCAAGCGGCGCCGCCGCGCCCTCGCCGGAAGCGTGGGAACGAATCCTCAGCGAACGAATGCTTCCGGCAAGCGACCGGTCGGCGGATTCGAGCGATGGGTTGAATTTGGGCGCGGCGGACGAGCGAAGCTTTTCCCTCTATGCGGAGCTGATCGCGTCGTTTCGGCGCGGCTCGATCGCCGAAATGCTGCCGAATTGCACCCGCCTGCTTTTGATCGCGCTCGGAGAAAAGCCGCTGCGCGATGTGCTCGCCCGCTATTGCGCCGCCACGCCGCCGTCGACGTTCGCGACCGACGAGGCGCTCGCGTTCCGGCGTTTCCTCGAGGCCAATCCCCTACCCGTTCCCGGGCTCGAGGACATGCTGGCCTTCGAGGCGTCGCTGGTCGAGGCCGCCGCCGACAGCCGCACGATTCGCGTGCCCCTCGCCAAGGACATCGAGGCGATGCTCGCTGAACTCGCCGCCGGCCGCCTGCCGGGGCCTGCGTCGGATTGCCCGCCGACGGTGCTCGAGATCGGGGTCGAACCGGCGCCGTTCGTCCGCAGGGTCGAGGGCCTGCGGTCGAGTTGACGGAGCGAGGCGGCGGCGCCGTGGTCGCGCCGCTGCTGGCCGCCTTCCCGCGATTGGGGATCTCGAATGTCGAAGCGCGCTCGAGCGTCGGAGGCCTTGGACCCGGGAAGCGACCCGCAAGCCGCGTTTCGCGCCGTCGTCGAGCATCATGGCGGCCTCGGCGGGCCGGGCGGCAAGGGCTTCGGCTCGGCTGCGCTCAAGGTCGGCGGCAGGATTTTCGCCAGCCTGTCGCACGGCCGCCTGCTGCTCAAATTGCCGGCCGAGCGGGTCGACGCCCTGATCCGGGCCGGGATCGGCGAGCGCTTCTCGACCGGCGCGGATCGTGCGAAGCGGGAGTGGGTCACGATCGCGCCGGCATACGCCGCGCGCTGGATCGAGCTCTCGGACGAGGCGCGCGATTTCGTCGCCGCTCAAAACGGCGCGGACACATCGTCACGAAAACGGTGATGGGACTCGCCACCGTTTATCGAGCCGGTCTTTGAGCGGCTTGGGATGGGCTGAAGCGGCGCGTCGTCTCGCCGATCGCATGGCGTCGCCATCCGACGTGGCCCAGGCCGGCAGCGCTATCGAGCGTCGATCAGGATCCCGGCGAAGAAGTCCGCCAATGCCTCGTGACCGTGGAGCGGCAGCACGTGCGAGACGTACTGGTCCGGGCGAACCACGACCATGCAGCCGATCTCGCGGTTCACTCCTCGCAACTCGAAGATGTCCCCGGCGTTCGGGTCGCGGCAAAACATCTTCTCGTAGTCGATCAGGCCGAACTTGCCTTTTTTCGGCAGCAGCGCCGACGGCATCTTGGTCAGGGCCAGGTCGCGATGGCCCTGCTGGAAGATGGCGCGGACGTCGATCACGGAGTCGGGGTCGGCGCCCGCCGGCGTGAAGCGCTTGATCGGAGACGCGTCGGACTCCAGGAACTCGCACAGCTCCCGGAAGTGGGAGTGTCTGCTCGTCGGGTCGTTGCGGTCGGCAAAGATGTAGACGCGCCAGGCCCCGTCGGCCCGGGCGACGTGGCCGAGATGGACCGGTTTGGCGTCGGCCAGCCGGACGACCGGGGCGGAGTGGAAGCGCATCCCGACCGGGAAGCCCTCCGCGAGGTGCTGGAATATCGCTTCGGCGGTGATCATCGACGGGCCGTATTTGGTGGCGACTCCGGCGGTGAAGCGGCCTTGCGTGATGAAGTACTGCCGGAACTCTTCGGGGTCGACGCCCTTTCCGCCGGCGCTCCCGGCCTCCGTCGGATGGGCGCTGAACATCTTGGCGAACTCACGATCGAAGTCGATGAGCTGCTTGGCGACCTTCTGACGTTCCTCCGAGTAGGTGTGCAGGAGTTCCGGCTTGGCCGTCCCGCGCAGGACGGCGCCCAGTTTCCAGCCGAGATTCCAGGTGTCGTTCATGGACACGTTCATGCCCTGACCGGCCTTGGCGCTGTGGGTGTGGCAGGCGTCGCCGGCGATGAACACGCGCGGCAGACGGGCGGCCGTCTGCGCCGCCGGCACGTCGTCAAACTTGTCGCACAGCCGCTGGCCAATCTCGTACACCGCCCACCACCCGACGTGTTTCACGTCAACGGTGTACGGGGCCATGATCCGATTCGCGACCGTGGCCAGCTTCTCGGGGGTGACGCTCCGAGTTCTCGAGCATTTCCTTGTCGCGCACGTTGTCCAGTTCGACATAGAACCGGACCAAGTATCCGCCCTCGCGTGGAATGATGAGGATGTTGCCCTGGTTCGCGGAGTGGATCGCGCACTTGAGCCGGATGTCCGGGAAGTCGGTGACGGCCAAGGCGTCCAGGACGCCCCAGGACTGGTTCATCGGGTCGCCGCGCAGCTCGCGGCCGATCGCCGCCCGGACGCCGCTGCGCGAGCCGTCGCAGCCGACGACATACTTCGCCCGGATCGTCGAGATTTCGCCAGTCTCCTTGAAGTCCTTGAGATGCTTCAACGTGACCGTCACCGGGTAGCTCCGACGAGCCGCTGGCGTCGATCTCGACGCCGCTCGCGTGCAGGGCGTAGAACGGCCGCAGCTTGCTGGCCGACCGCTCCATGTGATCCAAAAGGTAGGCGAGCATACGCGCCTGGTTGACGATCACGTGGGGCATCTCCGACAAGCCCTCTTCGACGTCCTGGATTCGCCCGGTGCGCGTGATCTTGCTCCGGTCTTGCGGATCCGGCTGCCAGAAGGCGACCTCGTTGACCCAGTAGCCCTCGTTCACCAGACGATCGGCCAGGCCGAACGCCTCCATCAGCTCGACCGTGCGGCAGGCGACGCCGTCGGCTTGGCCGACCGCGAGCGGACCGTCCTTGCGGTCGATGACGACCGTCCTGATGTCGGGAAAGTTCGCCATCTGCGCCGCCAGCACGAGACCGGCCGGACCGCAGCCAATGATCAGGACGTCGGCGTCCTCAGGGAGACGCGTCGGCCGCTCTGCGACAGACGGGTGCGCATCCTCAATGAACGGGTCGCCGGGCTTGTAGCCGTTCAGATAGAATTGCATCGTTCACTCCCATCTTTTTTTGCTCGTTTAGCCAGGCGCGTTTGGCCCGGCGTGGCCGGCCGGCGGTCCTGGCGGCCGCGCCAACAGAATCGAGCACGTCGGATGCTGCCGGATAACGCGCTCGGCGACGCTGGAATGGAACAGACCTCCCGCGCCGCGATGATGCTGGTGACCGAGGACGATGAGGTCGACATTGCGCTCTCTTGCGCGCTGCAGGATGACCTCGGCCATGTCGTGCTCGGTCGCGCTCAGAATTTCGCCATGCGCGTCGATGCCCGCCGCCGCCAGGCTGTCCACGAGCCGTTGCACCGCCTGCCGGTCCACCGCCTCCACATCGTCGTCCGCCGACAGCACGCCGAAGTGCGACCCCGCGATGATATCGCCCGGCACGATGTGGGCGCGCGCGAAGTGCAGCACATACACGGTCGCCCCGGTCAGACGGCCGATCTGTTCGGTTCTGACCAGAGCGGACCGGTTCTCCTCGGCGGGCGTCGCGTCGATCGCCACGAGAATGCGTTCATACATCCGTAACCCCGTCGTCATGACGTTTTGGCGGGTGCGCCGGGCCTGCCAGGTATGGCGGGCGTCGGTTCAACGACCGTCGAATGCAGCTCCCGCGAGCGTCGAATCGGCACCAGCAGCGTCAGCGCCAGACCCAACAGCGCCACCCCGGCCAAAACGTAGAAAATCGAATCGAGCGCGAAACCCGCGCCGACCAGGAATCCTCCGAGCAGCGGTCCCCCGACTCCGCCCAGTCGGCCGAAGCCGGCGCACCAGGCCACCCCCGCGCCCCGGACATTGGTCCGGTAGTAGTTGGCCACGAAGCCGTAGATCAGCGTCTGCGTGCCGCTGGTGCCCAGCCCGGCGATCGCAACGGTCGACAGCAGGACGCCGAGCGAAGCCGGCAGCGTGAGCAGCGCGATCGCCGCGGCCCCGGTCAGGAAAGCCCCGGCGACGACCGGCTTGGGGCCGAGGCGATCGGCGATGCGGGAACCCGCCAACGCCCCGAGGATCGCGCCGCCGTTCAGCACCAGCAGGAACGACAGCGAGCCCTTGGCGTTGAACCCGGCCCGCAGCATGAGTTCGGGCAGCCAGGTGTTGAGGGAATAGACCAGCACCAGGCCGGTCGCGCTCATCAGTCCGAGCACGATCGTGGGAAACAGATAGCCCGGCCCGAACAGCCCGGCGAAGCCGGCCGGGCCTCCGCCCACGGGTAACGCGGCCTGCGCCGCGCCGGGCGCTTCGGGCCCCTCTTCCGGCATTGGAACGCCCGTCTTGACGGAGATGGCGCGCGCCTCCTCGAAGCGCCCGCGGGACGCGAGCCAGGCCACGGACTCCGGCATCCGGGCGATCGCGAGCGGGAATAGCGTGACCAGCGGCAGCGCCCCGATCCAGAACATCCCGCGCCAGCCGATCGCGTCGAGCAGGATGATGGCCAGCAGCGCCGCCAGGAGGCTGCCGATCGGCACCCCGGAATAGGTGATCGCGTTGACCAGGTTCTTCTTGCCGGGAGGCGCGTATTCCGAAACCAAGGCCCCGGTCGTGGCGACCAGAGCGCCGACGCCAAGGCCGGTGATGAATCGCATGAGTCCGAACAGCGACGCGCTGCTCGTCATGGCCGTGAAGGCCATCCCGACCGAGAACCACGCGTAGGCCGCGAGCATCACCTTCCGCCGGCCCACGATGTCGCCGACCGTGCCGGCGAGCAGGGCGCCGACGAGCACGCCCACCAGCGCGTAGCTGCCGAGCGCGCCGGCGATCTGCGGCGTCACCGCGCCGATCTCGTTCGGGTGACGGAGGAAGATCGAGATCACCGTGCCGTAGACGACCAGGTCGTAGCCGTCGAAAATCAGCCCCAGGGTGGCAAGACCGACGACCCACAGCACCGTGCGTCGCCGCCTGGCCTCCAGCTCGCTATCCGGCGTCATCGCAATGTGTCCGGTCGTCCCGCGGACGCACTGACGATTGCTTTTGCGATGCAATTCGGCCGGGCGTCGACCCCAGACGGCCCGCTTGGACGCGTTGGCCTCGGCTCGATCATCGGCCTTCTCCGGCGTTCGGGCGCGAATTGCGCGGAAGCCTAACATGAGCGCCGGCCGAGCGACAGCGGAAACGCCGGATCACCGTCGAGTGTTTAGGCAGCCGCCGCGGTTCCAAGACGTCGCATCGAGCCAAGCTGCGGCTCGCGGATTTTCGGCGAGGCGCGCGGCCTCACGCGTCAGTCGCATGATGACAACGCGGCCCTGATGGATGAAGACATCGGCACGCGGCTGGCCGGTCAAATCTCGAACAGTGCGATACAGCGGGCGATCGAGCTGACGGTTGGCGTCCGGGTTCGGCGGCGCCCCGCGCTGGATCGAGCTCTCGGGCGAGGCGCGCGATTTCGTCGTCGCTCAGAACAGCGCGGACACCGTAACCCCGTAACGCCGGCAAATGGCGATCAGTACCGGTCGAAGTAGGTCTGCAGTTCCCCGACGTCCTGAGTTTTTGTCAGAGCGAGCATCAGGAGCACGCGGGCCTTCTGCGGATTAAGCTCGCCGCTGGCGATAAAATGTAGCTTGTCGTCATCCAGCTCCACGTTCCGAATGACCGCCCCGCTGCCGGTGCGGCTGCTGCGCACCACCGCGACGCCGGCCTTCACGGCGTCCTGTAAACCTTCGATCGCCACGCTGGTCATGTTGCCGTCGCCGACCCCGGCGACCACGATGCCTTTCGCCCCGTTCTTGACCGCCAGGTCGATGAAGTCGCGACCCATGTTCGCATAGGCATAGACGATCTCGACTTTCGGCAGAGCGTCGAGATTGTCGATCGAGAAGGCGCTGCCCTCTCCGAAGGTCCGCGACGGCCTGGCGAAGAACGTCACGGCCGATCCTCCGGCATGGCCCGCAAGTCCGCGGTTGGGAGACTGGAAGGTGTCCAAGGCGGTGGTGTTGCGCTTCTCGACTTCGCGGGCGAAATGGATTTGATCGTTCAGCACCACGAGAACGCCGCGATCGCGCGCATCCGGACTGGACGCCACGGCGACGGCCTCATAGAGATTCATCGGACCATCCGCGCTGAGCGCGTTGGCCGGGCGCATGGAGCCCACCATCACGATCGGCTTCTGGGTCTTGACGACCAGGTTGAGAAAATAGCCGGTCTCCTCCATCGTGTCGGTCCCGTGCGTGATGACCACGGCGTCGACGGCGGGTTGCTTGACCAGCTCGTTCACCCGGCGCGCGAGCTTGAGCCAGATCTCGTTGTTCATATCCTGGCTGCCGATGCTGACGAGCTGCTCCCCGCTCACATCGGCGAGATCCTTCATCTGCGGCGCGGCGTCGATCAGACGCTGGATGTCGAACGCGCCCGACTTATATCCCACCTCCCCCGGCTTCGCCTGCGCGCCGGCTATGGTTCCTCCGGTCGCGACGATCTGGATATGCGGCTTTGCCGCGACGGGACCAGCCCAGAGAGCCGTGACGCAAACCGCGACGCCTGCAAGGCCATACAATTTCCGCATGACACCAATCCTCCATTGCGATGGCCGACCCGCCATCCGCCCGCGCAACGCACGATCGTGCGTCGCCATTCCGATTGAGAGCGTCAGGACGGCGGAACCAGCCCCGCGACCTCCATTGCCGACGCGGCCGCGCCGGTTCGGTCTCTACAGTCCCGGAAGCATCTCGGGCGTCAGCATCTCCTCCTGCTCCACGCCGCGGGGAGTTTCGAGTTCGCCCTCCCACTTGGCGACCACCGCCGTAGCGATGCCGTTGCCGATCACGTTCGTCACTGTGCGCCCCATATCGAGGAACTGATCGATGCCCATGATCAAGAGCAGCCCCGCCTCGGGCAGCTTGAACATCGGCAGCGTCGCCGCCACCACCACCAGGGAGGCGCGCGGCACGCCCGCGATGCCTTTGCTGGTCACCATCATCACCAGCAGGAGCGTGATCTGCTGGGCGAAGGACATATGGATGTTATAGGCCTGGGCGATGAACAGCGCGGCGAACGCCTGATACATCATCGAGCCGTCGAGGTTGAAGGAATATCCGAGCGGCAGCACGAAGCCGGTGACCCGGTCCCTGACCCCGAATTTCTCCAGTTGCTCCATCGTCTTCGGATAGGCCGCCTCGCTGCTCGCCGTCGAGAAGGCGAGCAGCATCGGCTCGCGCAGAAGCTGCAGCAGCGTGACGACCGAGCCTTTGAGAACCAACCACCCCGCTCCGGCCAGCAGACACCACAGGAGGAGGAGGCCGAAGTAGAACGCGCCGATCAGCTTGCCGTAGGTCAGGAGCACGCCGAGGCCCTGCACGGTGATCACGGAGGCGATGGCGGCGAACACGCCGAACGGCGCGAACCGCATCACATAGTCCGTAATCCGCAGCATGACGTGGGCGAGTTCCCCGATCGACTTCACCAGGGTCGTCGCCGTTTCGTCCTTGAACGAGGCGATGGCGAAGCCGAAGAAAATCGAGAAGACCAGGATCTGCAGGATCTCGTTCTGCGCCATGGCCTGGATGGCGCTGGTCGGAAACACATGCGTGACGAAGTCTCGGAAATTCAGGGTCGCCGTCGGCAGGTTGGTCGTCGCGCCGGCCGCCGGCAACGGCAGGTCGAGGTTTGCGCCCGGAGCGAGAAGATTCGCCAGAAACATGCCGAGCAGCAGCGAGATGAGCGACGCCGAGACGAACCACAGCAGCGCCTTCATCGCGATCCGGCCGACCGCCTTGGTGTCGCCGAGACTGGCGATCCCCGCCACCAGCGTCGAAAACACCAGCGGGGCGATGATCATTTTGATCAGGCGGAGGAAAATGTCGGTTATGATCGAGAAATAGCCGGCGATTGTGCGCGCTGATTGCGCGTCGGGCGCCATCCGGTTGCAGATGTAGCCAACCACGATCCCGAGGACGAGGCCGGCCATGATCAGGCCTGTGAGTTTGTTCGAATTCGTCGAACCGCCATTGGCTTTCATGCGAAGGTTTCCTTGGAAGTTCCCCTTTGGCGGGATCGGCGTTCTCACAAAGCGCCAAGCTCTCCGCCGCGACGCCTGCCTGTCGGCGCCGCAGCCTGCTACTCGCGCATGACAATCGGCTGCGGCTTGGTGAGCACTTCGGGTCGGAGCACCTCGTCGAGCTTGTCCTTCGGCAGCAGCCCCTTCTCCAGGACCAGTTCGTACACGCCTCGGCCAGAGGCGTACGCCTCTTGCGCGACGGCGGTGGCGTTGGCATAGCCGATGTAGGGGTTGAGGGCCGTGACGATGCCGATGGAGCGCTCCACGCTCGCCCGCAGCACTTCGCGGTTGGCCGTGATGCCGCGAACGCAGCGTTCTTCCAGCGTCAGGCAGCCCTGCCGGAGGTGGGTGACGCTCTTGAAGATGCTATGGGCGATGATCGGCTCGAAGGCGTTGAGCTGGAGCTGCCCGCCTTCCGCCGCGAAAGTCACCGTGACATCGTTGCCGATGACCTCGAACGCAATCTGGTTCACCACCTCGGGAATGACGGGGTTCACTTTGCCCGGCATGATCGAGGAGCCGGCCTGCATGGGCGGCAGGTTGATCTCGCCCAGACCCGCACGCGGCCCGCTGGACAGCAGCCGGAGGTCGTTGCAGGTCTTGGACAGCTTGACCGCCACGCGCTTGAGCACTCCCGAAAGCTGGACGAATGCTCCGCAATCCTGCGTCGCCTCCACCAGGTTGGGAGCGGTTATGAGCGGGATGCCGGTGATCTCCGAAAGGCGCCGGCACACCAGCCCGGCATAGTTCGGATGCGCATTGATGCCGGTCCCGATGGCCGTCGCGCCCATGTTGATCTCACGGATCAGCATGGCGGCTTCCTTCAGCCGGTCCTCATCCTCGCCGAGCATGACGGCGTAGGTGCTGAACTCCTGGCCAAGCGTCATGGGGACGGCGTCCTGAAGCTGGGTGCGTCCCATCTTCAGCACGTCCTTGAACTCGTCGGCCTTGGCGTCGAAGCCGTGGCGCAGCACCGCCATGGCGTCGACCAAGCGGTAGATGCCGAAGTAGGTCGCCACCTTCAGCGCCGTTGGATAAACGTCATTCGTGCTCTGGCTCATGTTGACGTGTTCATTGGGGTGCAGAAACTGATACTGCCCCCGCTGATGTCCCATATGCTCCAGCGCCCGGTTGGCGATCACCTCGTTGGCGTTCATGTTCGTCGAGGTGCCGGCGCCGCCCTGGATCACGTCGACGACGAAATGGTCGTGGAGCTCGCCCGCGCGGACCTCCTCGCAGGCCTTGACGATGGCGTCGCGCATTTCCTGGCTCAGAAGCCGCAGCTCGTAGTTCGCCAGCGCCGCCGCCTGCTTGATGCAGGCCAGCGCGCGGATCAGATCGGGATAGATCGCGATCGTCGTGCCGGTGATGGGAAAATTCTCCATCGCCCGCAAAGTATGCACCCCGTAGTACGCGGAGGTGGGCACCGCCCGGTCGCCGAGCAAGTCGTGTTCGAGACGCTCTTCTGTCTTGGACATCGTTGCGCTCCAGAATGGCGGTATTGCCTGCGATCACGTCGCTTCTTCGCGAACCGGGTTCTGCGAAACAGGGGGAATATGGCAGTCGTCCTGCAGAGTAGCGCGCATTGGGCTATCCGCAAGGGCAAAGTCGCCAGCAACGAGAACGGTGAACCCGTCTTTGCCGCAGCGGGCCGCCCGACATCGCTGAGAGAGTTCGTTCACCGCCTCGCGACGCAGGGGGGCGCTCCGCCACCCTGGGCATGAAGCCGGCTGCCACGAGCCAACCCGACCATCCTCGAAAATCAAGCACGTTCCTGCTCCCGAAAACAGCTTACACCGTCCTTCAGGCCGATGGCAGAATCACTACCCTGTCCATACTGCTATGTCCGAATGACGGGCATTACGGGGGCCCATGAATCCCCGATACATCTCTGGCCAGCCGCGCTTGAACCAGCCCGCCAGACGCTGTCCCGCTCGCAAACCCGCCTGCTCCCCTCGCGCTGGGGCCCCGAAACGTTGACATAGGCAGGTTTGCGTTATCGCCTTCGACCGCTCCTCGCGCTCTGCTCGACCGCCTGCGCGGCGGCGCGGCTCTTGCGTCCGCGTTTGCCCGGCCGCGGGTCGCGCCCGGTCAGCGCCGCGAGGCGGTCGAGGAAGGCATCGAGTGCGGACGGGGGCATTGTTTGCTTGGCGGAGCGAAGCGCGATGGGAATTTGAACTCAAGGATGCGCCATAGGGCGTCCGGCGGGACGGCGCGCCATGTGGCGCTCACTCCCGTGCGGGCGCGGCCGGTTCAGCGCGTCGAGGACTGGCCGCATTCGAGTCTTCGTTGGCGAGCTCATTTCCGTCGGGCCGTAGACGCCCAAGTCGGCGCTGCGGCGCAGCCACGGAGCTGATCCCAGGAAGTTTGGGCGCCGCCGCTTGGCCTTCTCTTTCGAAACGCTCCTTAGGCGGCCTGCCCTTCGGCAGGAGCGACGTCAAAGCCGACCCGCGGGAAGCGCAGGTTTACCTTGCCGACTGAAGGATCTTCGTGCCGCAGAACAAGCTCATCCGGCGTCCAGGCGAGAACTCTTCCATATACCGGATTGCCATAGTCGTCGGGAGTGACGCTAACCCAGTCGCCGCGCCGGAGGCCGATGTTTTGCGCCTCGGAAGACCACTCGTGAGGCTCGCTCGGTTCATTCGCCTTGGCGACCTCGATGGCCTGGTCGGGCGTCATTTCCGAGAAACTGCCGTGCCCGATGGCTGTGACTCTCTTATACCACGGGTCGATTACGCTTGCGAAAGCGATCAGGTCATTCACCTCGCTGCCGCCATTCTGCCGCGCAAACCAGATCGGGTGATAAGCGGACAGGTCGGCCGCGGAAGGGTCTGGTCCAAGTACGAACTTGCGACCGTCGGCCAAAACTTCGGCGAGCCATGCGATGTGCGCATTGACCCTTTGCAGGTACATTGCCCGATTGGCGCGCAGCGCCTTGGGATCCAGGTTGACCCGGAAAAGCGGACGCCGTTCGTCGATGAGCTCCTGCGGGAGCCCCGGCATGTTGCCGATCGTGAGACAGACCGCATTCATGAAGGAGCTCTTCTCGATCCACCATCCAAGGGCCTTGGCAAGACCTTCCAGACCTTTCGGATAGAGCGACCCCGAAGAGCCCCGCGCCTCGATCAAGCGAAGAATGTGCAGTGTATCGCAGTAGAACTCCGCTCCGACTTGAAGGATTGGAGTTCGCCGATAGCCTCCCGTCATCGGGGTGAGCTTGGGGCGGGGCGTCCATACCGGAATTTCGACGGAACTCCAAGGTACGCCCTTGAGACCCAAGGCAAGGCGTGTCTTTTCCGAGTAGGGCGAAAGCGGATAGTGGTGCAGGATGACCTGTGACATGCGTTTCCTCCGTGCGTTTATTTCTTTGTTCAACGTCCGGGTTTGCCCCCCTTACCGAGACTAGCGACACGGACGCTTCGCGAGAGCGGGTCCGGGATGATCCGAGCCCCGACTGAAGCTAAGTCCCTGCCGTTAGCCGCGCGAGTTCAGGGACCGCCATCGTCTAAGTCTGATGATCGGCAATGCGGCGATATCCTACTTTCACTGCACCGGCGTCGAAGTCGAGGAATTCAAACGCTGCATTGCCGTTGATCCGGCCGCGTAATGGAGTTGCAACCATTGGATCTTTTGCTCGCGCCGATATGCTGGCGTTACTTCTTTTCCTGCATGTCGAAGCCGAGGAATTCGAACGGTGTGTCGCCGTTGATCCAGCTGTGCCACGTATGCGGTTGGAACAGAAGGATGTCATCGGGCTTGTAGCTGACTTCGCCGTACTCTTTGCCATCCTTGTCGTTCAGGGTCATCTTGCCAGCGCCGCTGATGACGTAAAGAACGTATCCCTGTTCCTCAGGTCCCTCGTGAAGCGCGATCGAGCCGTTGGCGTCGACATGCCCGCGCATCACATTGATGCCTTTGCTGATATCAATGCTGTCCGGCGGCACTTGATAGATTGCCCCATACACGAAACCCTTGTTCGGCTTGCCGACAATGTCGGGAATCAGAGCGAGCTTTCCAGGCTCCTTCTTGACCGCAATCGCCTTGCCGCTGGGATCGAGTTCAATGCTCGTCAGTTCGCCGGCAACCGCCGGAGCGGCCATTGCAAGCGCCACCACCGCAACCAACTCATAGATTAAACGGCGCATTCTTCCCTCCTTGTCGCCATATCGGCTTCGAATGATCGATCGAGTGTCGTAGCGGGCCGTTGCGGAAGCAGCGCCCCGCCGTTGGATAATATTCAGCGGACCCCCTGATCAGGCGCCAGTGCGCGCGTCGAGGAAAAGCTGGGTGAACGGCTTGGCGAGAACAGGCTGCAGCTTTGGCACGATCGCCTTGATCTCCGGCGTGACCATGTGAGCTTCGAGAGCGGCCTTGTCCGTCCAGCGTTCGAAAGTCAGAAATCGGCCTGGCTCGTCTCTGACTTCCATCAGCGTGTAGCCCAAGCAACCGGGTTCCTTGGCCGCACCCTCGGCGAACGGCACCATGAGCGCGCGAAGGTCGTCCGCCTTGTCCTTCTTGGAGACGATTTCGGCAATCACGAAGTAGCCGCTCTGACCCGCCGCGACAGCGGATGAGGCAGTGAGCGCGGCAGCCGCCACGCCCCCAAAAGCGGCCGCGGCGCCAACGAACGCACGGCGATCCATGTCTGACATGATGTTTTCACTCCCTCCAACTTCTTTTCCTGTGAAGACCATCGGCCCAAAGGGCGACGCTGGTCCCGCCTCTCCAACCGTCAGCGACAGTTATCAAGGACACAATTAAATTGCACGCGATATAATAAGAGTCAATGCATATCTGATGCATCATCAAACAAAATGCGGTAAGATCCACCGGCCCTTGGCTGCGCCGGGGTTGGACGGGGCAGGCAACGCGCCGGCTTTGTGGGCTCCGTACGAGCAGGAGATGTTGAAGGATGGCGTTATCCCGGCAGCGCTTGTGTCCGCCTTGCACGGCGCCGGCCGCGGACGATAAGATTCGGCGCAACAGGCGCAAAATTGGCCCGGTTCTCCCGCAAATCGGCGGAACGTTGGTTCAAAGGGAAGCCGTATCCATGGGATCTCGTGTGGGTGCTGGCGGCGATCTCGAAAGTCGATGACATGCAACGCGAATTGCTAAAAACAGCCCATGACGTTCACAATCTGGCTGCGCCGGTGGAGATGCCGGGGCTTGACAGCCATCTTTGCTTCGCGCTGTACGCCGCCAGCAACCACATGACGCGTCTGTTCGCGCCTTTCCTCGAAAGTCTCGGCGTAACCTATCCTCAATATTTGGTTCTTGTCGTGCTTTGGGAGCGCGGTCCGCAAGGCGTTGGAGACCTGGCCGCATTGCTGCGAATGGACTTTGGCACGCTTTCGCCGATGCTGAAGCGGCTCGAAACCAAGGGGCTCCTGACTCGACGACGGCAGGCCGCCGACGAACGGCGCGTGCTTGTCGAACTGACGCCGAAGGGCGTGTCCCTTCGGAAGCGGACCGAGGAGATGTTGGGCGAGTTTTACTGTTTTCTGAACATTCCTTTGACGGAACTTTTCGACCTGAAGGATCGCCTTCATCATTTCGTGGCCTCGGCGGGCCCAAAAGAATGAGAACGACGGCTCTGAAGGCGTCAGAATAAACCTGCGCCGTTCACGCGACGCTCCGCCGGCTCATGGGAGCTCGGGAGCGAAATTGTCGAGGATGCTTCGGGCGGACTCCGCGCGTACAGGCTCGGGCGTGAACGCGCGCCACCCCGCGGTCGGCCCGGAATGGCGCCGCAAGCCGTTGAACGGCGACGAATCGCGCCCCAAAGCGGCGCCTGGGCGGGGCCGCGCAAACCGCCGGCTCCCGCCCTTCCCCCGCCCAGGGATTCGCCCCATATTCGCCCCATGCCCCCGCCCCGCAAGACCGGCCGCCCGACCCGCGCCAAAGCCGCCCGCCCCGAGCTGCAGCCGCTCGACCAGCATCTGGCGGCGCTGCTGAACCCCGCCCTGGTCGAGCCGAGGCCGCAAGGGTTCGGCGAAGCGCCGCAGTCGAAGTTCGAGAGCCCGGCGCCGGACAGCCACCCGCGCGGCATGACCGGCGCGGCGGCGACCGTCGATTCGCTCAAGATCCTGCTCGAACAGGGCGACCCCAACATTCGCGAGCGGCCGCCGTGGACGCCGCACCGGCCGCCCCGGCCGGAAAAGTCGGAGGGCGGGCGGCGGCTGCGGGTGGTCTCGGAATTCGAGCCCGAGGGCGACCAGCCGCAGGCGATCGCGGAGCTGGTCAAGGGGGTGCGGAGCCACGAGCGCGATCAGGTGCTGCTCGGCGTCACCGGCTCGGGCAAGACCTTCACCATGGCCAAGGTGATCGAGGCGACGCAGCGCCCGGCGCTGATTCTCGCGCCCAACAAGACGCTGGCCGCGCAGCTCTACGGCGAGTTCAAGAGCTTCTTTCCCGACAACGCGGTCGAGTATTTCGTCTCCTACTACGACTATTACCAGCCCGAGGCCTACGTCCCGCGCACCGACACCTATATCGAGAAGGAATCCTCGATCAACGAGCAGATCGACCGCATGCGCCACGCCGCCACCCGCGCGGTGCTGGAGCGCGACGACGTCGTCATCGTCGCCTCGGTCTCCTGCATCTACGGCATCGGCTCGGTCGAGACCTATACCGCGATGACCTTCTCGCTGAAGCTCGGCGAGACGATCAACCAGCGCCAGCTCGTCAACGACCTGGTGGCGCTGCAATACAAGCGCTCGCAGGCCGATTTCGCGCGCGGCGCTGTTCCGGGTGCGCGGCGACACGATCGAACTGTTCCCCGCCCACTACGAGGACCGCGCCTGGCGGATCGGCTTCTTCGGCGACACGATCGAGGCGATCAGCGAATTCGATCCGCTCACCGGGCAGAAGACGCAGGAGCTGGAATTCGTCAAGATCTACGCCAACTCGCATTACGTGACGCCGCGCCCGACGCTGCTGCAATCGACCAAGGCGATCAAGGAGGAGCTGAAAGCGCGCCTCGATCAGCTCAACAAGCAGGGGCGCCTTTTGGAGGCGCAAAGGCTGGAGCAGCGCACTGTGTTCGACCTCGAAATGCTGGAGGCGACCGGCTCCTGCGCGGGCATCGAGAACTATTCGCGCTATCTGACCGGCCGCCGCCCGGGCGAGCCGCCGCCGACCCTGTTCGAGTACCTGCCCGACAACGCGCTGGTGTTCGCCGACGAGAGCCATGTGACGATCCCGCAGATCGGCGGCATGTATCGCGGCGACTACCGCCGCAAGGCGACGCTGGCCGAATACGGCTTCCGCCTGCCGTCGTGCATGGACAATCGGCCGCTGCGGTTCGAGGAATGGCAGGCGATGCGGCCGCAGACCGTCCATGTCTCGGCGACGCCCGGTCCGTGGGAACTGGAGCAAACGGCAGGCGCGTTCGTCGAGCAGGTGATCCGTCCGACCGGGCTGATCGATCCGCCGGTGGAGATCCGCCCGGCCCGCAGCCAAGTCGACGACCTGGTCAGCGAGGTGAAGGAGGTCGCGGCGCGCGGCTATCGCACGCTGGTGACGACGCTGACCAAGCGCATGGCCGAGGACCTGACCGAATATCTGCACGAGAACGGCGTGCGCGTGCGCTACATGCATTCCGACATCGACACCATCGAGCGGATCGAGATCATCCGCGATCTGCGCCTCGGCGCCTTCGACGTGCTGGTCGGCATCAATCTGCTTCGCGAGGGTCTCGACATTCCCGAATGCGCGCTGGTCGCCATTCTCGACGCCGACAAGGAAGGGTTCCTGCGCTCCTCGACCTCGCTGGTGCAGACGATCGGCCGCGCGGCGCGCAACGTCGACGGCAAGGTGGTGCTCTACGCCGATTTCGTCACCGGATCGATGCAGCGCGCGATCGAGGAGACGAACCGCCGCCGCGCCAAGCAGCAGGCCTATAACGAGGCGAACGGCATCACGCCGGCGTCGATCCGCCGCGGCATCCAGGACATTCTCGGCTCGGTCTACGAGGCCGATCACGTCACCGTCGACATCGGCCTCGCCAGCAATGCGATGATCGGCCACAATCTGCAGGCGACCATCGCCGATCTCGAGAAGCGGATGAAGGAGGCGGCCGGCAACCTCGAATTCGAGCAGGCGGCGCGCCTGCGCGACGAGATCAAGCGTCTGCAGACGGTCGAGCTCGCGGTCGGCGACGATCCGCTGGCGCGGCAGGCGGCGATCGACGCCGCGGGAGGGGCTTACGCCGGCGAGCGGAAATACGGGAGGGCCGCGAACCTGCCGTCCACGCGGCCGCGCAAGCCGACGGACGAGGACATGGGCCCGCACAACTGGGGTGGCGGGGAGGCGCGGCCGAAGGGCGGCGGGAGGATGAGGCGAAGGGGGAAGTAGGGCTTACACGCTTGCCGTACAACGCTTCCCGTGGTACGAATGTCCGATGATCCGGTCTTGGGCGAACAGCGCGACAAGGCAGTTCGCCGAAAACGGGAAAAGCAAATTCCCGGGTATGGACGCTGACGCGGCGACAGAGTTGCTTGCGGCGCTAGACGCCGCAAACTCTTTGAAGGATCTGAGCCCGTTGAAGTCGCTCGGTTTGCACAAGCTGACCGGGGCGCGAAAAGGCCAATGGGCGATGACCGTCAACGGACCCTGGCGCATCTGCTTTCGCTTCGCGGACGGAGACGCCTGGGAGGTTGGGATTGTCGACTATCACTGACGGAGGAAGCCATGAGACCCGTGCATCCAGGCAGGGTGTTGAGACGCGAACTGGAGACGCGAAAGCTTTCCGCCAACGCGCTCGCCATTGCCCTGCGCACGCCGTCGGGACGGATTACCGACATACTGAACGGCAAGCGCGGCGTTTCTCCCGAAACGGCGATGCGTCTGGCCCGCTATTTCGGCAACAGCGCCCGGTTCTGGCTCAACCTGCAGACGGCGTATGAACTGGCGGTTACCGAGGCCGAACTCGGCGAGCGGATCGCGACCGAAGTCACGCCGGCAGCCGCTTGACCTGTTCGATCCGTGCTTTGACGGCTCGGAGGTGGAGCGAGGACGCCTCTTGTTGACTGTCCCTTCCAAGCAGCGCAAGTTTCAGCATGCGAGATGCTGTCTCGAAAATCCAGCCGTCCTGTTGAAAGTGCGACGCTATGGATTTGAATCCAGCCGATGACTTGACGTCCAAAACGGCGTCGACGTCCAACCATGAAACTCCGGCGAGGCCTCTCGCCTCGCGGCGGGACTTGCTGCTGGCGCCGTTGCTCGCAACGCTGCCCTTGGCGTTGCTCGGAGAACGGACGGAAGCCGCGCCCGATCCGGCGATGACGATCGTCAGATTGCCGGAAGACATCGTTTGGTCGGACCCGTTCAATGTCGGCGAGGGCGCGAAGATATATGCGACGGGCGCAAAGATCGTCTCGCTTGCGAACCTCTTTGGCGACCCTTCCAAACCGGGCGTCTACTACCGGCTGGTGAAATGGCACCCGGGCTTCATGGGCGCTCCACACTGGTACGAAACTGACCGCCTGTGCGTTGTCGTCTCGGGAACCTGGTGGGTCGCGAGCGGCGACGCCTTCGATCCGGACAGCACTGTTCCCGCTCCGTCTGGAACATTCGTTCGGCGCGTGGCGAGGACGCCTCACTATGACGGGGCGAAAGCCGACGCCAAGGAGCCGGCCGTGATTGCGATCTGCGGCGTAGGTCCGATCACCGCCCATTGGCTCGAGCCAGACAAGCCGGGTTGGCGGAAATTGTGAGCGTTCGGTCAGTTCGGCCGCGCCGCCGACCTGGCCGCGACTCGCCTGGGATTACGGGATTGCGGGGACTGGTTCCGGCCAAACGGGCCGCTGCGGAGGAATGGGCGCCGGCCGATCGGCTCGACCTCGCGGCCTGGACGAATTGCAATTGCCAAAGCGGCCCGGAAGCCGCAATCTCGGCTGCGAATGGCGCCGGCGCACGGCGCACCCGGTTCTCCTTCTGCGGAGCAGGCGATGGCCGAAGGCAAGCCTTTTCCCTTGAATGCGTGGTATCCCGCCGCCTGGGGGAGCGAGATCGATCGGGCGTTGGCGGCCCGAACGATTTGCGGGAAGGATATCGTTCTCTACCGCCGCACGGACGGCGCGGTCGCCGCGCTCGAGGACGCGTGCTGGCATCGGCTGCTGCCGCTCTCGCTGGGCAGGCTCGCCGGCGATGAGATCGTGTGCGGCTACCACGGCCTCGTGTTCAATTCCGCGGGCCGCTGCACCCACATGCCCGCGCAGAAGACGATCAACCCCTCTGCCTGCGTGCGCGCCTTTCCCGTCGTCGAAAGACATCGGCTCGTCTGGGTGTGGCCGGGCGATCCGGCGCTGGCCGATCCGGCGCTGATGCCCGATTTTCACTGGAACGACGGCGCCGAGTGGAAGGGCGAGGGCGGCACTTTCTACGGCCTCAAATGCGACTGGCGCCTGGTCGTCGACAATCTGATGGACCTGACCCACGAGACCTACGTGCATTCCGGCAGCATCGGCCACGACGCCATCCTCGACACGCCGTTCGACGTCACCCACGGCGAACGGTCGGCCACGATGACGCGCTGGATGATCGGCATCGATCCGCCGCCGTTCTGGGCAAGGCAATTCGGCAGGCCGGGCAAGGTCGACCGCTGGCAGATCGTCACCTTCCAGGCGCCGGCGGTGGTGGTCGGCGACGTCGGCGTCGCCGCGGCGGGGACCGGGGCGCCGCAGGGCGACCGCTCGCAGGGCGTGAACGGCGCCTTTCTCGCCGCGATCGCGCCGGAGACGGAAACGAGCTGCCACTATTTCTGGAATTTCGTCCGCACCTTCCGCACCGACGACGACGAGCTCACGCAAAATCTCCAGCGCGCGCACGTCAACAACGGCAAGGGCGTCTACGACCAGGACCATGTGGTGCTGGAGGCGCAGCAGCGCGCGATCGACAGGAATCCGCGCCAGCCTTTCTACAATCTCAACATCGACGCGGGCGCCCTGTGGGCGCGCCGCATGATTGACCGCATGCTCGCCAGCGAACGCGGCGCGTCGGGTCCGGCGCGGGCGGCCGAATAATCCGGTGGCCGAGCGGATCGAATGGGGCGAAGGGGTAGTGCGCGCGACCCGCGACCTGAGCCCCGACATCCGCTCGATCGAGATCGCCCCTTCGGGCGCGTTCGTTGCGCCGACGCCCGGCAGCCACGTCAATGTCGGCGTCATGATCGGCGATCGTCCGGACGTCCGCTCCTATTCGATCGTCGGCCCCTGCGCCGACGGGATCTATCGCATCGCGGTGAAGCGGCTGAAAGACTCGCGCGGCGGCTCGGCCTATATGTGGACCCTGGCGCCGGGGGCGCGGATCACGGTTTCGGCGCCCGCCAATCATTTCGCGCTGAGCCTCGGCCGGCCCGACTATCTGCTGCTCGCGGGCGGCATCGGCGTCACGCCGATGTTCGCTCATGCGCTCGCGCTCGCCCGCGCCGGCGCAAAGTTCCGGATGCTCTACGCCTGCCGGCGGCGGAGCGACGCCGCGCTCTCCGCGGAGCTCACGCAAGCGATCGGCGACCGTCTGCGGCTCATCGTCAGCGAGGACGCCGGCCGCGTCGATATTCCCGCCGAAATCGCCAAGCTCGATCCTGAAGGCGAATTTTATGTCTGCGGACCGATCGGCATGCTCGAGGACGCCAAAAAAGCCTGGGCCGCGAGCGGGCGGCCGGTCGACAAATTGCGCTTCGAAACCTTCGGCAGCAGCGGCCGGCGCCCCTCGGTCGCCTTCACGGCGAAAATTCCCCGTCTCGGCAAGGAAATCGCCGTCGGCGCCAATGAGACTTTGCTCGAGGCGCTGGAGGGCGCGGGCGTCGACATGATCTTCGATTGCCGGCGCGGCGAATGCGGGCTCTGCGCGCTGCCGATTCTCGAGGTCGACGGCGAGGTCGACCATCGCGACGTGTTCTTCAGCGACGCCGAGAAAGCGACGAACGCGAAACTCTGCACCTGCGTCTCGCGCGTCTATGGCGCCTCGATCACGCTGGACACCGCCGATCGCTGAGGCCGCCCTCACTCGGGCAGCGTGATCCCGGAAATGCGAGCGCATTCGGCGATGAGCCGATCCTGGACCTTCGCATCGCGCGCGACCGGGTTCGGCTCGCGAAGCTGCTGGTGGTAGAAATATTCGCCGCTCGACAACGCCAGCGGATCGTCGCTGACCGCGAGCCAGGCCTGGGTCAGATGCGCCTTTGACATGTCGCCGGGCGCCGAGGGTCCGCCCATCTTGGTCGGGACCCAGCCGGGCTCCAGCGCGTTCGACTTGACGCTGGGCCAGCGCCGGGCGACCGCGAAGGCGATCAGCACGTCGCACAGCTTGCTCTCGGCATAGGCGGACGAGCCGCTCCAAGGGCGCTTCGTCCACAGGAGATCGTCCATGCGCGCCGCCGCGCTGTGGTGCATGCCGGAACTCAGATAGATCAGCCGGTCCGGCCTCTGCATCAGGGCGGTCAGGATATAGGGCGCGAGAACATTGACCGCGAACACGCTGGGCGCGCCCGGCTCGGACTTCGACTCGCTGCGGCTCGCGATAGCCGATCCCCGCGTTGTGGATCACGGCGTCGAAGCGGCCGAGCCGATTGGCCTGATCGGCGACGCTCCTGGCGCCGGCGACGGTCGAGAGGTCGCCCGAAACGGCGCCCTTGGCCTTCGGCGCCGCCGTCAGCGCGTCGCGGCGGCGCGCGTCGTTCCGACCGTGCAAGACGATTTCGTGGCCCTGCTCGATCAGCAGCTCCGCCGCCATCAGCCCAAGGCCGTCCGACGAGCCGGTGATGAAAACGCGCGCCATAGCCGCTCCTCCTCGCTCGGCCTCCGCCAGACCGGCGACCGCTCGCGCCCGTTCAGCCGCCCCGCGCCGCGCGGCCGAACTCCGCGCCGGTCACAGCCGTCCCCTTTCGGAGCGGGCGCCTGGCTCGTTCTGCCTGACCCATTCTCGCCGTCAAGACCCAGCCGATCCGCGGTCGGCGTACGCGCGAGGTGGAAGAGGCCGTTGGGGGAGATGCCGGCGGGGCGCCGGAATTTTGAAGTCGAACGGCGGCGAAGCGAGGAAGAGACAAATACTGTACAGACTGTCGGTCGGGGCGAAGCCTTACTCGAGCAACTAAATCAATAATTTAGTCGTCAGATCACCCGACCGGCGCAGCCTGCCGTCGTCGACGTTGAGCCGAGCGCCACAACGCCTCGGTCAAATCCTTTCCGAAAATCGAAACACATGCTAGTGTGGCTTCCAGTTCCGTTCGGGAGCGCCGTCCGCGGGGATGCCGGCGAGTCCGCGGCGGGAGGAAAGGATTTTTTGCTCGTGGGTCGCCGTAACCCATTGAAAAGTCCCGATTCGGACGAATGAATCCAAGCAATTCCAAGGATTTTTGTCTTGGTTTTTCTTGGTTTTTCTTGGTCTGGCTTGGATTGGCTTGGATTGGCTTGGAATAATTTGGACCGGTCCCGGCCGGGTCGGGCTTCGGTTCAGGCTGCACGGACGCCTAGCTAATAAGACATTTGTATCGAGTAATATCAACGCGCCGACGATCGGCGCCAAAAGCACGATCTTGGACTGGACTCCAGTGACATTGATCGAGATCATTGTTCAGAAGAAGAATTTCGGGTCGAAAACGCGCTGAGCAAATTGGTCGGGCACAAGCGCGAGCGCCGGAGTCTGAGAGCCATGCGAACGAAGCCGCGGCGCCCTTCGTTTCCCGCGTTATGGCGCTTCGGCCTCGCCATTGTCTTCCTGGCGTTGGGCGGAGCGATCGCCGCGGCTTCGCCGCGTTGGCAGAGAACCAACGCAGCGGCCCGGGCGCAAGGCATGGAGATCGCGGTTTGTCTTCCCGGCGACGAAATTGTCTGCATCGGCGTTGGTTGCCGGGATCCCGAGGGCTTCGATTTTGTCGAGATGATCGTGGGCGATTGGCTGGCGGGGCCGACGCGAGTGAGCGCCGGCCCGCACGTGACGACGAGCGTGATGGAGATCGACGAGGGGGCGTCGCGCGCAATGAACCTGCCGGTGTCCCGCGGCCCGATCGACAGAGCGTTTCTGTTGCGGATTGCCGGCCATCGGAGCTTGCGGGTCGAAGCTCTGCGGTCGGGCTACGCAGCGATCTTTCCGCTCGCCGGATACTGGCGCGCCCGGCGAATCCTTCTGCGCATCTGCGCCAGCGCGCGAGCGACGTCATAGGCGCGCCGTCGCGGCGTCAGGACACTTCCGGCGCCCCTGCCGCGGCGGGGGTTTGAATGGTCTATCCCTGGTTCAATTTCGCGGTCGCGCTCGGGCTGGGTCTGCTGATCGGCCTCGAACGCGAACGAAGCAAGGGCGAGGGCCCCAAGCGCGGCCCCGCGGGCATCCGAACGTTCGCGCTTGCCGCCCTCCTGGGGGCGGTGGCTTTCTATCTCGGCCAGATTCCCCTGCTCATGGTCATGGCCGGCGGCGTCGCTTTGCTGACCGCGACGTCCTATTTTCGCGACCAGGCCGACGATCCCGGCTTGACGACGGAGGTGGCCCTTCTGGCGGCCCCGCTTCTGGGCGGCGTCGCCATGTCCGATCCGCCGCTGGCGTCCGCTCTCAGCGTCGCCGTCGTCACTCTCCTTGCGCTGAAGGCCCCTGTCCATCGATTCGTGAAAGGCGTTCTCTCCGATGCCGAGGTGACCGACGGCCTTCTGTTCGCGATCGCCACGCTGGTGATCTGGCCGCAACTTCCCGACCGCGCCATGGGGCCGTGGCAATCGCTGAATCCCGCCAAGATTTGGCTGCTGGTCGTCCTGATGCTGGCCGTGGGCGCCGGCGGCTACATTTTGAGCCGCGCGCTCGGACCGCGTTTCGGACTGCCGATCTCGGGTCTCGCTTCGGGATTCGTCTCCAGCCTCGCCACAATAGGATCGATGGCGGCTCGCTCGACCAGCGAACCGGCTTCGACCACCGCCGCGGCTGCAGGCGCGGCGCTTTCGACCGTCGCGACCTTCGTGCAGCTGGGGCTCTTGCTGTTCGTCATCGACAGAGCGACGCTCCAGGCCTTGGCCGCGATGTTGACGGCGGGCGGCGTTGTCGCGGCGGCCTTTGGCCTCGCGCTCACACTGCTTGCGCTCAAAGCCGAGAGTTCCGACCGCGCGCAGCCGGGGCGCGCCTTCAGCGTCACGACCGCCTTGACGCTGGCTGGCACGATGTCGCTGATGCTGGTTGTCGCCGCAGGCCTCAAGGACAGGCTGGGCGAGGCCGGCATCACCCTCGGCGCCGCGATCGCAGGCGTCGTCGACGCCCACTCGACCGCGATTTCCGTCGCATCCCTGGCCGCGTCGGGCAAGATCGCGCCGCAGGACGCGGTCGCGCCAATCCTCGCCGCCTTGACCGCCAACGCGGCCGCCAAATGCGTGATGGCGGTCAGCGCAGGCTCGCGCGCTTTCGCCATTCGCACCGCCCTCGGCGTCGCCCTGTCGATGGCGGCCGCCTGGTCGCCGGCGGCGTTCGCGATTTTTCGTTGAAGTCGCGGGTCCGCGGCGCGGCGATGGGACCAATATTCGTGAGCGCGCGCGAATTGATAAGCGTCAACGCGCTCTTCACATCCCGCCCCAAGCTCGCCTACGGAGAGGAGAGCGCGCATCGATCGGCGCGGGGTGATGTCGGTCGGCGCGCCAGATCGCCCACGGTGTCTCATCGCGGGCTATGGCGCAGAGGA
>CAWAIM010000027.1:0-50648 GCA_963781895.1 uncultured Alphaproteobacteria bacterium | reverse complement strand
ATCTGGACCCGCAAGACGGGCGGAAGACGATACGGTTCGCCTGACACTTCCGAATAAGCTATCAGTCAGGCGCGAAGCGATGCCACTGAAACAGCGCCAACCGCCAAAGACTCTTTGCGCGAGTTTGTGCCGCTCCAGCGAAGCGTCAAGCCGCCAAATCTAAAAAGGGATGTTGAGCGCGGCGCGGAGTCCCTGCGATTGGCCGAATGATCCAGCGGTCGAGAATTGATATTCGAAGGTCGCCGTCACGCCATTCTTATAATGAGCGGCAAGCCCCAGCGTGCCCGAGAATGTGTTCGGGCCTAACCCGGCGACGGTGAAAGCGTAATTGACGCCCGGAGTGTCGGCGTAGCTCAACGCCTGGGTCAGATTTGAATTCGAAGGCGCGCATATATTCGGCGCGGAGCGTCGACGTTAATATCCCCCAGTCCGTCAAGAAATCATAGCCAACGTGAAATCCGACGACGCCCGAGAATTCGGGCATCGATGTGTTGGCGTAGGACAGCGCCCAGGTCGGATCGCCGGTCTCGACGAAGGCGTCGAGCTGCGCGTCGATGAATTGCAGTCGCGTGTAGGGCGCGAATCGCCAATTGTCCCAGCGTTGCTCGTTCGTCATCTCGAGCGCGCTGTATATTTCCGAGCCATTGCGTGCGCCAGGCTCAAAAACCCCGGGAAGCGCGCTAAAGCGATTGGATATGAACCGCGCTGCGCCGTAGCCTGCCAGGGCGTCGACAAAGATCGAGCCATAGGGATGATAGCTCGCATAGGCGGTGCCGCTAAAATTGTTGGCGTTGCTCGACGTGCCGTAAGTTCCGATGCTGGTGTTGTTGGCGCCGAAGCCGATTGCAAAGCCGGCCTTGAGATCCGTCGATAAGCGCCCGTCGAGGCCGACGGTAACGCCGGACGTCGAAAATCGATTGTCCTGCGGCTGTTGCGAACCCAGGAGATTAGCCGAACCGAATTCGATCGTCCCGGCCGTCCAGGCGGCGAACGCGGGCGCGTTCAACCCGCCGCATCCGGACGCGCCGCTGTCATGGGGTGCGCCGTCCGTCGCCACAACGCCAGAAGTCTTGCTGGTGCGGGTGTTGGGCGCCGGAGAGCGCGGAAACGCCGCCCGGGGCCTGAGTTGCGGCGCTGACGAACCCGATGCCGTTGGTGAAGCACGTCGTATTGACGTCATGCAGGCTCTCTAGGCGCTGGATGACATTATCGATCTGGGTCTGCGCGAACTGGACTTCTGCATTCGCCTGCGCGGCCACCAATCCGCGAACGTCGGGGTCGTTGGCGGGGTTCGGCCGCGTGATCGCCACGGTGACCGCGCTGCTTACGCTCTTCTGATTGTTGGAGTCGCCACTGTAAGCGGCGATAATCGAATGACTGCCGACTGACAGAGTTGATAGAGTGAGGATCGCCTGGAACGAGCCATTGAGTGCGATCGCGCCAAGGACGGTTCCGCCATCCTTGAATATCACCTTGCCGGTTGGCGAGTTGCCGCTGACGGTCGCCGTGAGCGTGACTGGCGCGTGAAACAATTCCGAACTGCCCGATGACGCGAGTCGGACATTGGTCGCGGCCTTGGTAATCGAAAAGCTCTGGCTGACCGGCGTCGCCGCGGCGTAGCTGGCGTTGCCGGGCTGCGATGCGACAATCGTGCATTGGCCTGCGGCAACCAATGTGACGGTGGCGCCGGTGACGCTGCACGTCTGTGCCGTTGTCGAGGCGTAAGCAACCGGAAGACCCGAACTCGCCGTCGCCGTGAGATTGAAGGTTCCGCTGCCGAGCGCCCGGTTGGGAAGACTATTGAACGTGATCGCATTGACGCCCTTCGTCACGCTGAAGCTCTGCGTCACCGGCGTCGCCGCGGCGTAATTGGCGTTGCCGGCCTGCGAAGCCGTGATCGAGCAGGTTCCCGCCGACACGAAACTGATCGTCGAGCCGGCGATCGTGCACACGCCGGTGGTGGTCGAGGAATAGCTGACCGGAAGTCCCGAACTCGCCGTCGCCGCGGGCGCGGGCGGCGGGCTGGTGAAGGGCGTGTTGGGAAGCGCCGGGAAGGTGATCGCATTGACGCCGGGGGTGACGCTGAAGCTCTGCGTCACCGGCGTCGCCGCGGCGTAATTGGCGTTGCCGGCCTGCGAAGCCGTGATCGAGCAGGTTCCCGCCGACACGAAACTGATCGTCGAGCCGGCGATCGTGCACACGCCGGTGGTGGTCGAGGAATAGCTGACCGGAAGTCCCGAACTCGCCGTCGCCGCGGGCGCGGGCGGCGGGCTGGTGAAGGGCGTGTTGGGAAGCGCCGGGAAGGTGATCGCGTTGACGCCGTTGGTGACGCTGAAGCTCTGCGTCACCGGCGTCGCCGCGGCGTAATTGGCGTTGCCGGCCTGCGAAGCCGTGATCGAGCAGGTTCCCGCCGACACGAAACTGATCGTCGAGCCGGCGATCGTGCACACGCCGGTGGTGGTCGAGGAATAGCTGACCGGAAGTCCCGAACTCGCCGTCGCCGCGGGCGCGGGCGGCGGGCTGGTGAAGGGCGTGTTGGGAAGCGCCGGGAAGGTGATCGCATTGACGCCGGGGGTGACGCTGAAGCTCTGCGTCACCGGCGTCGCCGCGGCGTAATTGGCGTTGCCGGCCTGCGAAGCCGTGATCGAGCAGGTTCCCGCCGACACGAAACTGATCGTCGAGCCGGCGATCGTGCACACGCCGGTCGGTGGTCGAGGAATAGCTGACCGGAAGTCCCGAACTCGCCGTCGCCGCGGGCGCGGGCGGCGGGCTGGTGAAGGGCGTGTTGGCGAAGCGCCGGGAAGGTGATCGTGTTGACGCCGGCGGTGACGCTGAAGCTCTGCGTCACCGGCGTCGCCGCGGCGTAATTGGCGTTGCCGGCCTGCGAAGCCGTGATCGAGCAGGTTCCCGCCGACACGAAACTGATCGTCGAGCCGGCGATCGTGCACACGCCGGTCGTGGTCGAGGAATAGCTGACCGGAAGTCCCGAACTCGCCGTCGCCGCCGGCGTCGGCGGCGGGCTGGTGAAGGGCGTGTTGGGGAGCGCCGGGAAGGTGATCGTGTTGACGCCGGCGGTGACGCTGAAGCTCTGCGTCACCGGCGTCGCCGCGGCGTAATTGGCGTTGCCGGCCTGCGAAGCCGTGATCGAGCAGGTTCCCGCCGCCACGAAGCTGATCGTCGAGCCGGCTATCGTGCACACGCCGGTCGTGGTCGAGGAATAGCTGACCGGAAGTCCCGAACTCGCCGTCGCCGCCGGCGTCGGCGGCGGGCTGGTGAAGGGCGTGTTGGGGAGCGCCGGAAAGGTGATCGCGTTGACGCCGGGCGTGACGTTGAAGCTCTGCGTCACCGGCGTCGCCGCGGCGTAATTGGCGTTGCCGGCCTGCGAAGCCGTGATCGAGCAGGTTCCCGCCGACACGAAGCTGATCGTCGAACCGGCGTATCGGTGCAGACGCCATTCGAGTTCGAGACGTAGGTGACCGGAAGGCCCGAACTCGCCGTCGCCGCCGGCGTCGGCGGCGGGCTGGTGAAGGGCGTGTTGGGAAGCGCCGGAAAGGTGACCGTGTTGACGCCGGGTGTGACGTTGAAGCTCTGCGTCACCGGCGTCGCCGCGACGTAGCTTGGCGTTGCCGGCCTGCGAGGCCGTGATCGAACAGGTTCCCGTCGACACGAAACTGATCGTCGAGCCGGCTATGGTGCAGACGCCGGTCGAGTGTCGAGGACGTAGCTGACCGGAAGTCCCGAACTCGCCGTCGCCGCGGGCGTCGGCGGCGGGCTGCTGAAGGGCGTGTTGGGAAGCGCCGGAAAGGTGATCGCGTTGACGCCGGGGGTGACGCTGAAGCTCTGCGTCACCGGCGTCGCCGCGACGTAATTGGCGTTGCCGGCCTGCGAGGCCGTGATCGAGCAGGTTCCCGCCGACACGAAACTGATCGTCGAGCCGGCGATCGTGCACACGCCGGTCGGTGGTCGAGGAATAGCTGACCGGAAGTCCCGAACTCGCCGTCGCCGCGGGCGTCGGGCGGCGGGCTGGTGAAGGGCGTGTTGGGAAGCGCCGGGAAGGTGATCGCATTGACGCCCTTCGTCACGCTGAAGCTCCGCGTCACCGCCGTCGCCGCGGCGTAATTGGCGTCGCCGGCCTGCGAAGCCTTGATCGAGCAGGTTCCCGCCGACACGAAGCTGATTGTCGAGCCGGCGATCGTGCACACGCCGGTGGTGGTCGAGGAATAGCTGACCGGAAGTCCCGAACTCGCCGTCGCCGCGGGCGTGGGCGGCGGGCTGGTGAAGGGCGTGTTGGGAAGCGCCGGGAAGGTGATCGTGTTGACGCCCTTCGTCACATTGAAGGTCTTCGTCACCGGCGTCGCCGCGGCGTAGGTGGCATTGCCGGGCTGCGAGGCGGTGATCGAGCAGGTTCCCGCCGACACGAAACTGATCGTCGATCCGGATGATCGTGCACACGCCGGTCGAGTTCGAGGCGTAGCTGACCGGAAGTCCCGAACTCGCCGTCGCCGCGGGCGTGGGTGGCGGGCTGGTGAAGCGCGTGTTGGGGAGCGCCGGAAAGGTGATCGTCTGCGGGGTCAAGGCGTACGCGGACAGCGAAAAACCTAACACGCTGACCGCAGTGGCGGCCAAACGCCCGAAGTTGCGAATTGCGAACCTAGCGGTCACAAGACTCTTACCGAAAGACGATGAAGCCGTGTCGGGGAATTTGACGTCTCGCGAGGCGCCCGAGCCCCCTCTCATTCAATGGAATAGGCAATCTAGCGTATCAGACGTTAGTATTTTCAAAATGATTCGGCCAGCGGGCTTTACAGGGTCGGATCAATGCGACCGGATGCCGGACGCTTTTGCTTGATTTCATCTTCGGGTCGGCTCCATCATTGGTCCTCGAGCGTCAGCTCGCGGGTCATGACGATGTTGCCGGAAGTCAGCCCGCAGTCGACGGGCAGGGCGACGCCGGTGATCGCCGACGCCGCGTCGGACGCCAGGAAGCCGACGGCGCGCGCGACGTCGATCGGCTCGACGATGCGCCCGAGCGGATACCAGCGCCGCAGCGTTTCCAGGACATTGGGGTCCTTGGCCGCGCGCCGCTGCCACAGAGGGGTGCGCACCGTGCCCGGCAGGACGATGTTGGCGCGGATGCCGAAGCGGCCATACTCCTGCGCCAGCGAGCGGGTCAGCGAGATCATGGCCGCCTTGGCGGCGCTGTAGGCGGGATCGCCGAGCGCGCTGACCCCGTTGACCGAACCGATGGCGATGATGACGCCGGCGCGCCTGGCCATCATGCCCGGAAGAACGGCATGGGCGCAGTAATAGGCGCCGTTCAGATTGCCGTCGATCTCGCGCCGCCAGCCGGCCGGGTCGGTGCGGGCGAAAGTCGGATGGTCGGAACCGCCGGCGTTGTTGACCAGAATGTCGATCGGCCCCAGCGCGCTGGCGAGCGAAGCGAACGCGCGATCGACCTGCGCCGGGTCGCTGACGTCCGCGACCGCGTGGGAGAGCGTTCCGGCGGTCGTCTTCAGGTCGGCCGCGAGACTGTCGACGCTCGCGTTCTTGTCGATGGCGGCGATTGTCGCGCCCTCGTCGATGAAGTAGCGACACAGACTCTGGCCGACGCCGCCAGCGGCGCCGGTGATGGCGACCACCTTACCCTCGAATGTCATGCGACGCCCCTTGTTCGCCCACCGCGTCCGTCACCCTTTCAACGCGCCTTCCAGAAGCCCTTTGAAGAACAGCCTTTGGGCGAGCGTGAACGCAATAATCCCCGGTGTCACGACGATGACGTAGACGGCGGCGAGATTGGGCCACGCCCACTGTCCCTGGCCGCCCTGGGCCGCGGCGAGAACGACGGGCATGGTGCGCTTGGCCTCGTCGTCGATGAGCGTCACGCACAGCAGATACTCGCCCCAGGCCGCGACAAAATTGACGATGAAGATCACCACCAGGCCGTTGCGCACCATCGGCAGGCCGACCTCCCAGAGCGCGCGCCAATGTCCGGCGCCGTCGATCCTCGCGGATTCGAACATTTCATGCGGCACCAGCTGGAACATGCTGCGCATGATCAGGATGCTGATCGCCAGCTGCAGCGTGATGTAGGGCAGAATGAGGCCGCTGGTGTTGTTGATCAGGCCGAGCCAATGCTGCGTTTCGTAGATGCTGATGATCGAGACGACGCGCACCGGGAAATACAGCGAAACCAGCAGCGCCGTCACGACCAGGCCAGCGCCGAGGGGCCGGATGTGCACGAGCGCATATCCGGCGAGCACGGCGCAGATCGTGGTGATCAGCACGGTGGCCGCGGTGACGTAGATGCTGTTGAACAGATTGACCGGCAGCGTGGCGATCCGCTCGAACACGAAGGCATAGTGGGTGAAGTCGAAGCGCCTCGGCCAGAAATCGCCGCGCATGGCGTCGGGAAGCGACTTCACCGACATGAGAAGCACCCACGCCAGCGGCAGGAGAATGATCAGATTGAAGAAGTTGATGACCGTGTGGCGGACGATGGCGCTCCGGTCGCGGGCGAACCAGCCCTGCGTCTCGCCCGCCGCGGCGCCGACGTCTTGATCGGTTTCGAGCGTCATCGGCTGGTTACCCCCTTGGACGGAAGATTCGCAGCAGGAGCACCATGACCGCCATCATGGCGACGGCCCCGATCATGCCGATCGCGGCGGCGTAGCCCTGGCGCCACAGGCCGATCTTGAACGCCTGGTCGTACATGAAGATCGTCCAGGTATAGGTCGGCGCGGCGCGGTTGAAGCCGCCGAAGATGAGATATTCGTCGATCACCGCCATCGCCGTGCCGAAGCGCAACACGATCAGGATCATCATGATCGGGGCCAGCTGCGGCCGCGTCACATGCCAGAACACGTCCCACTCGCTGGCGCCGTCGATGCGCGCGGCGTCGGGCAGATCTTTCGGGATCGCCGCGAGGCCGGCGATGAAGAAGATGGTGTGGTAGCCGAGGCCCCACCAGACTTCCATGACCGCGATCGAGGGCAGGGTGAGCGGCGTCCCGCCGAGCCACTGCGGCGCATTCTGCAGGGTGAACAGTCCGAACGTGTCGACGAGCAAGTGATTGATCGGACCGCTCTGGTAATTGTACATCCACTTCCACAGCACGAAGATCAGAGTGCTCGGAATCACCGCCGGAATGAGCAGAATCACCCGGTAGAGAGTGGCCACGCGCTGGTTCGCCACGCGGTCGACGGCGATCGCCAGCAGAAGCGGCAGGATGATCGTTCCGGGCAGAAACATCATCGTGAACAGCGCCGCCCGCCACAGGCTCACCCACATCAGCGGGTCGCTGAGCGCCTGGACGTAGTTGCCGAACCAGATCCAGCGCGCCGGCTTGTCGGAGAGGAACTGGAAGTCGGTGAAGCTCATCCACAGGACGCGGAAGATCGGCCAAACCTGATAGCCGATGAAGAAGATCAAGGCCGGCGCGAGAAACAACCACTCGCTGACGCCCTTCCGCAACAGCGCAATGTGGCCGCCCGCCGCCCTGGCGTCGAGGTCCGCCTCGCTGGGTGCGATCGACTGTGCCATGCGTCAATCCAACCAATTCGAAGTGTCGAGCGCGCCGACCAACCGGTAGCGAGAGAATGCGCGCCGCCCTTCGTTCGTCCGCCGTCGCATGTCGAACCGGACGGGCAATTCCCGCGGCCGGCGCCTGCCATGCGGGCGCGGGACGCGCATCGGGCGTTGCCGGCGCGGGCGGCGATCGCCGGGGCGGATGACCCGCCCGGCGATCGTCGCCACCGAGGTCAACCCTTTTTCATCTCGGCTTTGACGGCCTCGACGACCTTCGTCATGGCCACCTTCGGATCAGACTCCTGACCTTTGAGATAGGTCTCCCAGATCGGCTTGCCGATCACGAACTGCTGCAGTCCGAAGAGGTTGTTGTCGATCGCCTTGGCCTTGTCCAGCTGGGTGCGGACCAGCCCGACGAAGGGCGGCATCCAATCCGGCTTGTTGGCGTCCCACCCCGCATAGATCGACTTGTAGGGCGGCAGCTGGCCGGGATGGCCGCTCTTGGTGCCGACGATCGAGTCCTTCCAGATCTGCTTGTCGTAGGTCAGCGCCTTGATGTACTCGGCCGCCTTTTCCTTGTTCTGACCATACTTGAACAGCGCGCATCCCGTCGTCCAGAACACTGTCGAGCCCTCGCCGTTGACGAACTTCGGCAGCGGGCCAAGATGCAGGAGCTTCGGATCGTCCCAACTCGCGGCCATGCGCAGCGGCGCGTTGAAATATTTGAAGTAGAGGCCGACACGCTGGGCGGCGAAGGCGACCTCGTCCGGCGTTCCGTTCACCCCGGCGTCGGAAGCGCCTTCGAGCAAGATGTCGGGGTTCGAATAGGCCATGATCTGCTTCATCAGCTTCAGGGCGTCGATGGCGGGTTCGCTGGTGAAGTCGAACAAGCCTTCGGGCGTATAGACCTTGGTGCTCATGCTGTGGGTGATCGGAACCAGCGAGCGCCAGCCATGGGAATCGAACGTGGCCCCCCACGGCGCCGCCTTGGCGTCGACGATCTTCTTGGCGCCGGCGAGGAAGTCGTCCCAGGTCGCGGGCGCGGCGTCCGGCAGCCCCGCCTTGCCCGTTATGCCGGAATGCCACGCCGATCCGATCACATCGAGCAGGAACGGCCAGCTGTAGAGCTTGCCGTCGACGGTGCACTCCTGGCGAATCGAGGGAATGATGTCGTCGATCACGTCTTTCGGGATGTAATTGTCCCAAGGTTCGATGACGCCGGCCTTGATGAACGCCGACATCTCCACGAACGGGGTCTGCCCGACGTAGACGTCCCAGGTGCTTTGCTTATTCTTGGCCTCGGCGACGAAACGCTCGATGCCGAAACCCTCGACCGGGGCGATCTGATAGTTGATTCCGGGGAATTCAGCGTTCACCGCTGCGATGCCAGGATGAAGGTCCTGGATCCACTGATAGAACGTCGGGGTGAGGGGACGGTCCGCCGCGAAGGCCGGCCCGACGCCGGACTTCACCGCGGCTCCAACGCCGGCGAGGCCTAGGCCCGCGACCAAGCTACGGGTGATGAACTCGCGCCTGTCGATGCGCCCTTGAGCAAGCTCGCGGCGCGCCGCCTCCCGCAGGAGGAATTCCAGTTCGTTCCGTCCAACCATGTCTCACCTCCCGATCGTCCGTCGCGTTTTGGCGTCCAGCGAAAAACCACGAGCGAACTGTTTATGGCTTTGCGACTTTTCGTCGGGCGATCCGCCTGGCGCGTCAGCCCGTGTCCAGTTGGCGCGCAAAAGACGCCTGAGTCAAAATCCTCTGTTGCGGGGTCTCGACGATTTGCTCAATGACATTATCAGCCAATAAGAATATGCGGCAAGAACCACCCGGGATGGCGCCATGACCGTGCTCGATCGCTTCCGGCTCGACGGCAAGCGCGCCCTGGTTACGGGTGGAAGCCGCGGTTTCGGGCGGGTTATCGCGCTTGCGGCGGCGGAGGCGGGCGCCGACGTCATTCTTGTCGCGCGCGATCCGGACGCCCTCGCCAAGACCGCCGGCGAGGTGCGGGAACGTGGGCGGAGAGCTTGGATTTTTCCCGCCGACATCGGGCAGCCGGCGATATGCGAAGACCTTTGCGAGCGCGTGCTGGCGGAGGCGGCGCCGATCGATATTCTCGTCAACAATGTCGGCGGCCGCAATGTCGACGTCGCGATCGAGGACACCGACCTCGCCACTTGGCGACGCTTCATCGATCTCAACCTCACCCATTGTTTCATTTGCACCAAGATGATTGGCGGCGCGATGCTCGCCCGCGGCGAAGGGCGCGTCATCAATGTCGCCTCGATCAGCGGACTCATCGCCAACCGGGGAATCGGGGGCCGCCACTATGAAACATCGAAGGCCGCCGTGATCCATTTCACCCGCGCCACGGCGGCCGACTGGGCGTCCCGCGGCGTTACCGTGAACGCCATCTGCCCAGGCCTTTTCATGACCGAGCCGAACCGGGTCTGGGCAGAAAATAATCCGCAGGTCATCGAGACGTTCGTGAGCGCGATCCCGATGGGGCGCGCCGGCGACCCTGAAGAAATCGGCCCGCTCGCGGTCTATCTCGCTTCTCCGGCTTCGAGCTATGTCACCGGCGCCGCGTTCGTGATCGATGGCGGCTATACGCTGTGGTAACCAGCGTATCGCTCTTTCGAAGTCCAAGGATCTAAAGTCGAAGGACGCCAGCCGCGGACCCCGCGTTCGGCAGATTCGTCGCCACCGGCGGAAGTCCGCTCTCAGGGCCGTTTCGCGTGCTGCTTCATCGCGACGCCTTCGCCATGACCGAGCGTATGGAAGCCGTCGAGGTGTCGCGCCGGTCATACTCGGGCGGTCTGAGTTCTCCGCCCATGAACACATGCGGGCGGCGGAACTGCATGCCGCTCGCCGTCGGCTCCAGCGCGGCGAAATGGATTTCGCGAGGTTTGGCCGCGGCGACGATCCGCTCGACGTTGCGCGAGGTGACGCCGCCGCCCGGCATGACGACGATGCGGTTCCGTGCGCGATGGATGAGATCGACAATGAGCGGCAGGCCTTCGAGAACGGTCGCCTCCTGGCCCGAAGTGAGCACGCGGTCGACGCCGAGCCCGACAAGGGTTTCGAGAGCTCGGAACGGCTCGGGAGTCATGTCGAACGCCCGGTGAAACGTCACGAGAAGGGGTCGAGCAAGCGACATCAGTTCGCGGGTGCGCGCCGCATCGATTTCGCCCGGCGCCGTCAGGAGGCCGATGACGACGCCGTCAGCCCCTTCGGCCTTGGCGGTTTCGATGTCTGATCGCATGACCGCGAACTCATCGTCATCGTAGAGGAAGTCGCCGCCGCGCGGCCTGATGATCACACAGAGCCCGATGCCCGCGATCGTCCTCGCCTGACGGATCAGGCCACGGCTCGGGGTGACGCCTCCCTCCAGCAGATCGGCGCAGAGCTCGACCCGGTCCGCCCCCGCAGCTTTGGCGGCGCGAACGCCGGCCACGGAATCCACGCATATCTCGCAGATCATTGCGGCTCTCCCGTTGATCGATTGCATCTTGTCAAGACTTATCGTGTCATAGCAACCTCGCTTCCCGGGAACTCGGGCGGCAAAAGCAGTGCCTACGCGCGGCCGCGTGTGGTCGACAGCGGACCCCGCTGCATGAAGGCAGGACAATGAACAAAGGTCAGGCCAATCGCCCTACGACCGCCTTCACCACCGTCGACTTCGACCGGCAGGGCAGACAAATCGGCTTCGTGATGTTTCCACACTCGCCCCACGACGACGCCTGGGGCGTGACCCGCGTTCCGATCGCCGTCATCGCCAATGGCAAGGGTCCGACCGTGATCATCGAAGGGGGGAACCACGGAGACGAGCACGAGGGACCGATCGTCATCGGCGAATTGGCGCGGGAGCTCGATCCGGGCAAGTTACAGGGTCGGCTCATCCTGATGCCGGCCAACAGCGTCGATGCCGTGATCGCCTCACGCCGGACCTCGCCGGTGGACGGACTCAACTTCAACCGCACATTTCCAGGCGATCCAGCAGGCACGATCACGCAGCAGATTTCGGCCTACGTCGCCGACTCGATGTTCCCGTTGGCCGATGCGTTCCTCGATCTTCATTCCGGCGGCTCGTCGCTCGACTTCATCCCGAGCGCGGTGATCGAACCGACCAAGAACGAGGCGCTCGCCGCGCGCAATGTCGCCGCCGCTCGCGCCTTTGATGCGCCCTGTACGGTCGTCGTTGCGAATCTCGGCGATCAGCGAACCGCAACCGCGACGGCTTGCCGCGCCGGCCTCGTGACCGTGGGCACTGAACTCTGCGGCGCCGGCCGGGTGTCGAGCGAGGCGCTCGACGTTTGTCGCCGCGGCGTCCGCAACGTGCTCGCGCATCTCGGCGTACTCGACGACCCTCCCCAATCCGCGACGAACTCCTCTAGAGAGGTCCTGGAATTGCGCGGGACAGCCGCCTATGTCTACGCGCCCTCGGAAGGGGTTCTCGAGATTTTTCATGCTCTCGGCAGCAAGGTGCGCGTTGGCGAGCCCGCCGGGCGAATCCACCGGGTATGGGAGCCCGGCCACAATCCGGAGACGATCACCTATGGCTGCGACGGGATATTGCTCGCGCGTCGGCATCCCGGCCGGGTGAGACCGGGCAATTGTTGTCTGGTCGTCGCTTCCCCAGTGTAGGCCGGAGCCGACGTGCTCCCGCGCCGGGCGGGCGCAATGGGCGTCGCGCATAACGCAGCTTTCGGATCGGGAGGCCAGTTCGTGCCGACGCCCTCTTCTCCCATTCGCGTCCTGGTCGCTGGCGCGGGTGCTTTCGGCGGCGAGCATCTCAGCAGGCTCGCGCGGCGCTCAGACGTGATCGTGGCCGGCGTAGCCGACGCCAACCCGGCCGCGCTCGAGCGGACCCGATCGCGCCACGGCGCCGCGGAATGCGTTACGGATCCGTTGCGGTTGATCGACGATGTGGAGGCCGCCGCCATCATCATCGCCACCCCGGCGGCTTCGCATGTCGAGATTTGCGGGCGCGCTCTCGGCCGGAACCTCTGCGCGCTGCTGGAGAAGCCGGTTGCGTCCTCGGCGGCCGACGCCGCCCCGCTGTTTGCGCTCTTGCGCGGATCCGCAGGCTTCGTCCTGCCCGGCCACGTGCTGCGCTTTTCGCGGGACCACGTGCGGCTGGTCGAGATCGTCCGCTCGGGACGGGTTGGCGAGGTCATCTATGTGAACTCGCGCCGTTACCGCGACGACAGTCACGTTTGGCGCTATCCCGACACCGACCCTGTCCTGATGACCCTGATCCACGACATCGACCTGGCGCAGTGGGTCACGAGTTCAGATTTCCGCTCGGTTCTCGCCCGCCGATCGGGGGAAGCCGGCTACCGGTCGATGACGACGGTCTGCGCAACCACGACGACAGGGGTGACTTGCGACTTGCGCACCGCCTGGACCTTCGCCGACGGAGACTTGCCCCCCGATCGCCTGGAGGTGGTCGGCGATCGCGGCAGCGTCGAGTTGGTCGTAGGACACGCCCTGCGCGTTTATGCCGAGGGGCGCCGCTGGGTCTATCCTCCGGCCGAGGCGGATGATCCTTTGCGGAACGAACAGGATCATTTTCTGGCCTGTGTCCGCGACCGGTCGCGCGCGCCAGCGGTCGATCTGCGGCAGGCGCTCGCCGGATTGAAGCTCGCCGACGCGGCGATCGAGTCTCTGCGCCTGAAACGAGAGGTCGTCTTGACCTGATCAGGTTCGCCGACGCCCATAATTCTCGCTTTGCCGCGACGACGGGCTCAATCTCCGGCCGGCCTCCCCGGCTAGATATGGTACATCGGCGCCAAATCGCGCGGGTTTGACAGCGCCCGCATTTCGGCGAGCGTGCGATTGTCGAGCACGTTCGCGATGGCGTTGCGCGCCTCGACCATCATCAGGCGGACGGGACACGTTCTCAGGTCGGCGCAATCGTCGCAGGGCCGAAAGGCGGTGACAGATGCGCAAGGAATAGGCGCCAACGGCCCGTCGAGCGCCCGCACGATGGCGCCGACCCGGATTTCGTGGGCGGGTCGGGCCAGGGCATAGCCGCCCCCCTTTCCTTTCTTCGAGTACACGAGTTTGGCGTGGCGCAACTCGGTCAGGATGTGATCGAGGAACTTCTTCGAGATCGAATTGGACTCGGCAATGTCGGCCGCCTGAGCGAGCGCATTGGGATCGAGTCCCGCCAGATGCACCATCGCCTTTAGGCCGTATTTTCCCTTATTTGTGAGCACGACCTTCCTTTTTGACCGATTTGAGCCAGCTTCGTTCCGCCCCGGATATCAAAAGACCTCCTCGACGCCAAATGTCCACGACAGCGCAACAAGCGCCGCGCCCAGCGGTCATTGGCGCGGGATAAAGTTGACAAAATTAATAGACTTCATATACGATCGGATGCGGCTACTTTTGCGGGGCGCAGATCGGCGTCATGTTTGGAAGCGGCATGCGTGCGTTCGGAGGCGTTTTCGGTCTTTAGCGCCCCGCGCGTCTTCAATCGGCTCCTTGGAACGGCCCGAACCACCCGTCGATCGGAATTCTGGAACCCTGGGAAGATCGCATGCTGTCGAGTTTTCTGCACTTCATCAATCCTCTCTACACTGTCTCGGGGTTCGCGGTCGGCATGCTTGTCGGCTTCACCGGCGTCGGCGGCGGATCACTGATGACGCCGCTGTTGGTTCTGCTGTTCGGCATTCACCCCGCGACCGCCGTAGGGACCGATCTGCTCTACGCCGGCCTGACAAAGATCAGCGGATCGATCGTTCATGGGTACAACGGGGCGATTGATTGGCGCGTCACGCGTCGGCTGGCCTGTGGCAGCATTCCCGCCGCCGCCCTGACGCTGTTGACGCTCGCACATTTTGGAGTGGACGCCAAAGGAACGAGCGTGGCGATAACGACGACTCTCGGATTGGCCTTGATTCTGACCGCCGTCACATTGTTCTTTCGCCGGCGGCTGTTGAAGGTCGCGGCCTCATTGTTCGACAAGCGGAGCGACGGCGAGATCGCGGCATTGACGGTATCTCTGGGAGCGGTTCTCGGCGTGCTCGTGTCGATCTCGTCGGTCGGCGCGGGCGCCATTGGGGCGACCGTCTTGCTGATGCTCTATCCGAAAATGCCGACCGTGCGCATCGTCGGTTCCGACATCGCGCACGCGGCGCCGTTGACCCTTGTCGCCGGCGCGGGCCATTGGTGGCTGGGATCCGTCGACTGGCATCTGCTCGTTTCACTGTTGATCGGCTCGATTCCGGGCATCGCGATCGGAAGCCATGTCGCGTCCCGGGTGCCCGAACGCGTGCTGCGCCCGTTGATGGCGGGGACAATGGCGATAGTAGGCGGCAAGCTGGTTTTTTGACCCGGACGGCCCGCGACGTTCGCCCTCGAATAATTCGCTTGACCAATTCGCGGGGCCCATGCCCTTCCGTGGGACCGGGCCTCCCTCGGCCGCGGCCGAAGTCGTGCGCAAGCGCCGGGAAGGACCGGCTTTCGATCACGGCCTTAAGCGCGCGCGGGGCGACGCTAGGGCAACCGCGAAACGGAATTGACCGCATGGTGGACATCAAGACGAAACTGTGATAAGCAGCGCGCGTGGATTCTCCCTGTTTTTCATTGCGTCATATCTCTTCGTATCGATCGAATCGCGCTCGACCTCCACATATTTGTCGGTTGCTATCCGTCCGTAATGGTAGCTAATTGAGTATGGGGCGCTGCTTTTTGGGCAGGAGGCCAGGATGCCCAGGGAGTTTGAGACAATGAACGTATTGTCAAACAGATCAAAGTCAGATGCTGAAGACGTGACGTTGACCGCATCAGAAGCGTGTCGACTGATCGGGATCTGTATTGAGCTGATCGACTTGTGCTCAAGAGTAACCGGTAAAATTGATCCGGCAGTGGGATCAATTGTTGGTTATGCGCGCGACGAAGCGCTAGCTGAGGCGCTTCAAATTCGATCATGATATGTATGACGTAGGCGCATGTCCAGTATTACTATCGACTCCGCTGCGATAAGACTTACAGATACGATACTTGGCTACAACGATCAGGACCTGGAGGAGACGCTAAGAGGAATCGCCGCCGACATTGGCGTTTTGCATATATCGTATTTGCGGTTCTCTCCGGATAAAAGTTCGGATACTAGCCTGCTTACCGCTATTGTTACTTATTCTATACGATGGCAGACTCGCTATTTTGAGAAGCAATATGTATTGGTTGATCCGGTTATTACCCTAGGAAGTAAAGCTGTTCTTCCGTTTGACTGGGAAGAACTGGCCAGTGAAGATCCTGCAATTCGCGCCTTTTTCGCCGACGCCGCGAGTCACGACGTTGGGCGCAACGGCATTTCGATTCCCGTGCGGAATAGAAAGGGTGTTTTTTCTGTAGTTTCTTTTACGAGTAATCATTCAAAAGACGCCTGGATTGAATACAAAACGCGCAATATGACCAAACTTCAGCTGATGTCGGTCCTTATCGATTCGGCTGCCAGCATCAATCTCAAGTTAAACAGCGCGCCCGTAAGTCTATCTAAACGGGAGGAGCAATGTCTTATTTGGGCAGCGCGAGGAAAAACCTATCAAGATATCGCCGAAATCTTGAATTTGTCCTTTGGAAGCGTCAAGAGTTATCTGGATACGGCACGACATAAGTTGAATTGTATAAATTTAACTCATGCGGTCGCCGTTGCCGTTGCGACCGGAGTGATCCCGGCGAAGGCGCTTAGATGATTTTTGAGAATGTCAACTCGACCAGTTGGAGGGATTGCGGCGCCGTAAATTATGGTTAGCCTTCTGGCATCTCACAGGAAGGGAGATGCCACAATGCTAAAGCTTATCGAAGGATCGCGTGCGTCGTTTTTCCCGAAAGAAATGGATGCCATGTTTCGCAACAGAGCGTTCACCTTCTCGGAGCGGCTTGGTTGGGACGTCGCAGTAAAAGATGGCTATGAACGCGATGTTTTTGACGATGCAAATCCACTATATCTTGTATCAGTCGATCCGATCTCCGACGAATATTGGGGATCTGTGCGACTTTTACCAACGACTGGTCCAAATATGTTGCGCGACGTCTTTCCGTTCTTGCTTGGCAACGGGGAGTTCATCGAGAGCGCGACAATCTGGGAATGCTCGCGGATTTGCGCTACCAGCGTAGAAGGTCAGCCCGAGCGGCGCAGAAACGGCGTAAATCTCGCGCTTGGCGAGTTGCTCGCCGGCATTGGGGAGGTCGCCGTGAAGGCGGGCTTGACCCAAATCGTGGGGGTGTTCGACGCTCGAATCTATCGTGTCTTGAGAAATGCCGGCTGCAATCCACAAATCATCGGAAGGCCCCGGCGGATTGGCGGCACGATGAGCTATGCCGGGCTTTTCGACACCGGCGAAGGGCCTCTCCTGGCGTTTCGCGAAGCGTTGGGCATCACGGGCAGCGTGTTAGCCCCGGACGTCGCGAAGGAACTAGCCGCTGCGTAAATTGTCTCCTTGCGCCGCCTTCACCGGCGGCGCGAGGCATCAGAGTGTCCGCGCGCGGCATTTTGGGCGCACCCGCGTCGGACAGCCAGGCTAGTGAATGCTTTCGCTCTTGGCCATTTCGACAACGAGTGTGACAATGGCTTCACGGAGGACAGAGTTTCTGACGTTGACGAACGCTCTGTGAAGACGCAAACCTTGATCTGGCAAGGTAAGATACGTTCCGGTTCCTTCGCATGGCAGTTCGTCGTGTTCACCTTTGCTCCGCGGCTGCGGGCGTTCCTCGGAGAAACCAAAGAAATAAACCGGCCGTACTCCCAGCGCCTTGGCGATACGGAGCAACCGATCTGCGCTAATACGCTTTGCACCAGTTTCGTATAAATTGACGTCTTTTGGATCAATTCCCAATTTCTCAGCAAGCTGTTCCTGTGACAATCCACTCGACATCCGCTTGTCACGCAACCGACCGCCGAGAGATCGATCGATTTGACTGAGATTTTTGGTCACGGTCATGATTCCCGCGCGATAATTCATGGCGAATTACAAATTGCGCAGCAAACGATCGGTGTTATTACCTTTCGCGTGGGTGCGTAATCAGTGGTTTCCTCGGGAACAATTTGCATTTTGCCCACAAGCCCTTCTTTGGATTCTAAACCGCCGTCCAACCGCGGCGGAATCCAATTCCCCGGGTTTATCGAAGTCGTCGGGATTTCTGATCGCGCTGACAACTCCAGTATGAATTCGCAAGCCGGGACGCGAACGGCCATCGAACCCAGCCATTCCGGACTCCTCGCAGCGCCACACCTAATCTTACAGACGCCGCCGCGGGTCAATTGGATCAACCCCCGTTGCCTTACGCGGCGGACGCCGACGCCGTCATCACCCGCCTGCAATAGACTGGCATTAAATGCAGGAGTCAAGACCCACAATCGATCGGTTGAAATGGCTCGGGCGGGTCTTCCTGCGCTCATCAGAAAACCCGCGCTTCAACAGGAGTATCTGGAAAAAGCTCGAGCGCGCGGCGAAAGGGATCACGCCCTCGCGCTGGGAGGGAAGCATAAACCCGCGTAGGGACTGATCTTTTCAAACCGCGGCGCGATCGCTCGCCGAAATGTGCGCAAATCACGTACTGCCTCCCTGGTCGAAAAGGCTCGAAGACCGAAAGTCGTCACAACGTTACGGTTGCAAAGCTGTCCGAACTTGTGTTTGCGGGTCCGCCAACATCCAGAGCGCGGCTGGCTTTGGGTTCGTTCCGCGGCGGCGCGGCAGAGTCCGAACCGGTTGGTTAGCGCCTGAAGGCGCGGGATCAACGGCGTTCGGCGTCGGCGCCGTCGTCGCCACGGCGGGCGCGACGATAGGAGCTCCGGGGGTGATGGCCGTGATATTGCCGTCAAGTCGCGCTTCCGGCACTGCCGCCGAGCGACAGTCGCGCCGATTGGCTTTTCGCATTGGTCATGACGATGGCGAGGGCCGCAGCTTGCTGTCGCAGACGACTGGCGCTGCATGGTTGTCGTCGACTGACGCCAGCGATTCCCGTAAAATACCCAGTCCCCGCGGGTGTCGACGCGATGCGGCAATTCAACGTGTCGCCCGACACGCCGTTGTCACTCGCCGCGGCCGAAAGCGTCGCGGCCTTGTTCGCGCGGTTCAAGCGCATCATGCTGCGATGCGGAGAGACAGCCAGAAACCATGCCTTCGTCGCGTCGGCTTGCGGGCGTCATCTTGGTCAAATGCGTCCAAACGCCCCCGCCGCGTGGCGCGTGCGTGGAGAATTGGCATTGCGTTTTTGCAGCAGGAATTACTGATGAAATTAAAATTGCTCTCAGGAAGGTCGCCAATGTGCAGACGATCATACAACAAACTGTTTAAATGCTGATACGATACATTAGGATCGTTAGACTTGATTTATCTTTATGATAACATAGAATGGCTATCGACGATACGGAATGGAGGAGAGCTCGTTTCATTAAACGCGTTCTACTATCTTGAACCCCCATAAGGCTCGTTCCAACGGCGTCAAGGTCGGTTTGTTGTTCGTCGTGGCGGTTACGCTGTTGCCTCCAGCACCTTATGCAGTCGAAGTGGCGGATTGCAACCCGAGGGAACGAACAAACTCATAAGTCGCATGTCGAGATTCCACGTGCAGCGAATGATGGCGAAGTCCTGAGAGGACGGGCCTTGCAAGCGCCCGCTGAAGCACGAGAGCTGGCAAATTATATTGCGCCTGCGTTCGAACTTTAGAGGGAGTAAGATCGGCGGAGCCGAACAATCCTGCCGATCTTGTTGGCCGGACATCATGGTCATTTTGGCGAGCGGTGAGCAGGTCGTGGCTAAATCCGAACAATACGGCGATGTAGAAACTGTCCGCGCTGTCACGGAAAAGGATCGTGCCCCTGTCGCGCCGGCCCGGCGCTTCGCGCCACCGGCGCCGCCTCGGGAACCTTCGTCGACCACGCCGCTCGTCGGATTGGTCAGTCATGGATGGGTTGCGCAGAGCGACAAAATCATATTTGGCGAGGATTCAGTTTCGACCGAACTCGAGGGAAGACGCTGGAGACTTGAGGATCGAGCGAATAGTTTTTCGGGTTCACGCCGGGACTTGCGATCCGATAGCGACCAACACCGATGTTCTCGATCTGCAGAGTGTCGCGAGCATGCGCGGCCGACTGCTGAGCGGCAGCAATCTTCTTGGGGATAGGGCAAAGATGGAATCGACATCTCACAGCGGGACGCCGTCGGGGGGCGGCAACCGCATCCGGAACAGTCAGGCTCATGTTCAGCAAGCGGACATGGAATGTCCTGAGCGCTTCCACTCGATGTCCGCACGAACGCAACATGTCGTCTGAATCCGCGGCGCGAGCGACGCGCGGAACGGCGTGGTTCGCGAGGGGCTCTTCGCTATTTTTAATCAGCATGCTCGAGGTCGGCACGCCCTTCCTGCGCATGGTAATTTTGGCGCGTTTTCTCGATCTGAGAGAATTGGGCTTCGCCTCGGCGTTGGCGGCTACCTACGCGACGCTGGAGATGACATCCGACATAGCGATCCATCGCTTTGTGTTCGGCGCCGCGCCGGACGAGTTCAACGAAACGATTGCGAGCGCGCAAGCGCTATTGGTGTTGCGCGGCCTGAGCGTCGGACTTCTGGCGGTTGTCCTGGCGCCCTTCATCGCAGGTCTGCTGTCCTTGGGCGCGCACTGGAAAATCTTCGCTGCGCTCGGGGGCATCGTGCTGCTGCGCGCTTTCGAGAACCTCGAACCGCGCGTCGCCGAGCGAAACTATCAGTTTGGCGCGCAAATGAAGATCGGCCTGCTCGCGAGCGCGCTCAGCCTGTCCGCGCTGGCCGCAACGGTCTATCTTTGGCGCGACCATACAGCGATCGTCATGTCGCTGCTCGGACAAACGATCGGCGTCGTCGCCGGAAGTCAGATCCTGGCTCGCGTCCGTTATCGGCTCAGCTTTCGATCCAAGCACTTCCGCGCCGCCTTCCGCTTTGCTTATCCGCTGATGTTCAACGGCGTCGGGCTCGCAGTGTCGGCGCAAGGCGATCGATTTCTCGTCGGCGCACTGCTCGGGCTTCAAACCCTCGGTCTCTATAGCATCGTTTTGCTGGTCACGATTGTGCCGCTGACCATGGTCTTTCGGATCATCGGGACCATAAACTTGGCGGCTTTTCACAATGCTTCGCTCGGCGTCTCGCTAGCAAGACGGGTCCGTTTTGCGGCGCGGCTTTCCCCACTCGTTGGGGCCTTCTACGCGCTTGGAATTTTGACTTTGATGAACGTCGTGACTCCGCGCGTCTTCGGCGCGAGATTCACACTGACACGTGTGCAACTGTGTCTCCTGGCCCTCGGAGCATTCTTCAGGCTCATCCGGGTGGAACCGTTTTCCTCGCTGCTACTGCATAATCGGCGCACCAAACGCATGGCTGCCGGCAACCTCTCGACAATCGCCGGATACACGATCGCAATTCCTTTCATCATGATATACCGCACAATCGACACCGCCCTTGTCGGGCGACTTCTCGGGGAAGTGATTGGTCTGTTCACTACGGTCATCATGTCGCGCCGAGTTCTTGCTGGACATCTTTTGGATTACTGCGTGTCTGCGGGCTTGGGGCTTTTGCTCGTTGGCGCCGGTTGCGCGGGAGTGTGGTGGTCTTTGATAGGATTCGATCTTGGGTCCGGTATCGCGGCATTGGGTCTAAGCTGCCTCATCATCGTTCCATGGGGCCTATGGATAATCTACGCCATTCGCAGCAGCCGAGGGATCCGTTTGTTCGGCAGACGGAGTCAATCTCCATCTGGAGACGCCTAAGCTCCAAATGAAATCCTTCGACCTGCAACGAGAAACTTCAAACTCTATTGCACTGAGGCCCGGGGAATCTCGATCCGATCGGCTTAGAAAGTATCGGGCTGAAAACCAAATGAGGCTCAATTGAAGGACTACTTTCCCCGTACGTTGCGATTCTGCGGGATAGAGGTCCATAACGTGCGCAAAATCCAAATCCTACGGACTTCCTGAATGACCGCCGCATCACCATGGCGCTCGACATTGGCGCCAAAGTCGGCCAGTTCAGCGACTCGGTCCGCAGACACGGACATTGCGAAAAAAACATTTCGCTTGAACCCGAGAAGGCCGTCTTTCGTCAACCAGCGAAAGAGGCTGACCTCTCACACGGAGTGGCCGCGATGCTTCCGCGATCGCTTCCGGATGACCGGCGCCAAGCACGACAGACGCGACGCCGAGGTCCTTCTCCCCACGAGAATGCGCGAACAATTTCGAGGTCGCGGAATCTGAGCCGGCGATTCGCTCTACCGATAGGGACCCGCTCGGAAGCGTCCGTAACAAAGCGACGTGTTCGCTTTGGGATCGGGCCTTCCCGAACCGTTTCCCAGCAAATTGACGTTCCCGGTCGGCGGAAGGCCGGTTGGGGCGTTGCGATACTGAGGGTAAACACAAAAAGCCGCACCAGTTGGATCGTAGAAGTTATTCGATATGTCTACGTTCGTGATGGTCATCGCGTGATTATCGCCAATTACTGCTCCGGCACTTCCCGCATAATAAGTCGAATGCTTTCCCAAAAATGTACTATTTGTAACAACAACGTTGTGGTCAATCTGCAAATCTGTCATGTTTACGCCAGAAAACTCCCAATTTGAGGTTATATTCCCACTCTGAGGCAATCCTGACACCGCATAAGTGCCTGTGCCTCCGGTACCCGTGCAAGATCCATTGTCGCAATGCGCCCCACCATTGCCATCTCCTGTGATAAACGTTCCTGGAATTATACTGCCGTTACCGCCAATCGCCTCTCCGATAGCAATTCTCCCAGGCCACAGCCCAATGTAACGGATTGTTCGAACATTCAGCGTGTTTCCGGCTGAACCGCTTCCACATGACGGCGTACAGTTATCGATCGTCGCTGAGCTGACAACGGGGCCGATCGTCGTGTTCCACGTGACGGCGCCCGTTGCGCCGTAGGCGTTCTCCGGGAACAGCGTGGTGCTGTAAGAATGAATAAACGCGCCGAGCGTTGTGGGTATTTTGGTCGCGTTGGAAGCCACACCAACAAATTGAGGATCGCCGTGGATTCCCTGGGTAGAGTACATCGTCTGCAATGGCGCGTATTGATTGATCATGGGCGAACTCGTCAACGTGAAACTATTTGCGCCGTTGCACGGCGTGCTCGTGACTTTCATCTGCCGCGCGCCGGGACCGCCGACAAGCGATCCAATAGTTACGGTCCCGTAGACATACGAGGTCACCGTCAGGCAGTGACCGGGACCTCGTCTGCCATTGTTGTCAATGGATCCGATAAATTTCGACGACGGATAGCTGACTCCTTCGATATAATTGTATCGCCACACCAAAGAGTTGCAAATGGTTGTGCACGCGGTCCCATATGAAACGTCTCTCGGGGGGCCATTAACAAATGCGTTATACTGGACACAAATCGAAGCTTCCGTCCCACAATCGGCGCTCGTCGCATCGAGGGTCGGCGTGGCGACAAATACAAATTCCTGGACCCCGCCGCCCACCCCGTTATTCCAAATTTCCCACTGTTCGCCCAGCCCATCCATGTAGTTGTTTTGGAGAGTCACGGGTCCATTCGCGTCATATCTGATCAGGTAGCCCAGACGGCCAGTGTTGACTCCGGGCGCGATGTAGCTGTTCTTAATGACGAGTTTTGGAGCAGACGTCAGCGAGGCGCCTGGATAAAAGTAGGCTCCTCCATTGATGGGGTCGCTGAAATCGTAACCATCGATAGTAATGGACGAGAGCGTTCCCGCGCATCCGATCCGATTGCCGCCGCCTAAACTGCATCCGTTCTTCAAGCCATAGATTCCGTCACGCGCGAAATTCGCGTTGGTCGGGCGCTTGAGCCCATAGCCCCGACCGCTCGTCGAGCGCTCGTAAGCGTCGGTTCCAGGCGTCACGATCGCGCTGGGAGGGATCCCGACCGGATAGTCGACCCCCGCCACATTCCAGGGCGGGTGCGGCGAGGCTATCCAGGTCTGCTTGCTCCGTTGCGCGTACCCGGAAAAAAAGTCCTGGCGCTGAACCGTCAGCGGGCTTGCCGCCGGCGACCCTGAGCAGCCGTCAACCGATGCGGTCGCCGAATAGCGGCACGGGGGCGACGAACCAAGGACGTCCGCATCGGCTGGAATTGAGACAAAAACGGTCGCCAGGAAAAGGAGGAGCTTTATCATTCGCACCGACTTTCGAGAGCGCGACGAATGTCGCTTTAGCGTCTTCTTGCCGCTGGCCGGCGACGCAAATTCTGCGCTCGCCTCGGCGGGCCCGCTTCACGGCCGCCCTGGAGGATATCTCAGCACTGTCTGCATATTCTACAACGCGTTCGGGCTCGCCGCCCTTCTCATTTTCGTCGCGGCGGAGGGCCGGTCGGCTCGGTCGGCGGTAAAGGTCAGTATCGCCAATCTCTCACGGCCGGAAGGCGACAACCAGCCGCTCGGCCAGTGCAGCTTCAACCCAAGGCCTGCGTCCGTCCGACATTACGCGGCAAGAACCTCAGGGAGCCCCTTGCGGGCAGCTCGTGCGACTGCCTGGTCGCCGCTTCATCCGCCGCCGCGACATCTATTGACGCGGCTCGCAAAACCGTGCTTTTTCAATTCCAATTCTACCGCGATGTTCCAGTAAATTGGTATAGGCGCGAGGCTCGAAGGGACACGCGAGGTGACGGTGGAGAATTCGAAGACGTCTCCTAGAACCGACACGTTTCCGCGAAGCGACAGGCGAAAGATCTTTTTGTCTCTTCGCGGCATTGTCATCAACCTACAGATTTGGTTCTACCGGCGCATCCTTGGTATGGAGATCGGCAACGACGTGCGCATTTCGTTGCGGGCCCGGCTCGATTTCACCAATCCGCGCGGCGTTCATATTGGCGACGGCACTTATGTCGCCTTCGATTCAGTGATTTTCGCTCACGACATGTCGCGGGTTCTCCACACCGATACCTATATCGGGAGCAATTGCTTCATCGGCGCGCAGGCGATCATTATGCCGGGCGTCCGCGTGGGCGATCAATGCATCGTCGGCTCGGGAGCGGTCGTCACGAAGGACGTGCCCGCCGGATCGATCGTCGCCGGAAACCCGGCGAAAGTGATTCGTTCCGGCATCCAAACAGTGAAATATGGAATTCTCGCCGAGAGATATGCCGAAGCTTTAGCGGCGTCAAACAAGCGTAAAGAGGCTTTGGCCAATAAGGAATGAACATGGATATCCGTAGTCTCCGACCGCCGCCATGGCCTCGGTGGTCGAATTTTTGGACCGGCATGACGGAATCGCGCGAACAGAAGTCCAGTCCAATGGCCGCGAATGCCGCCATACGTCCCGCTGTCCACCAGTTCATGGCGACCGCATGGGCTGAAGCGAGGCTGGCCGCCGGCGCCGCGACGGGGATGGCGCGAGGCTTGCGGATTGCAGCCCTCTGGGGCGTCGCGGCGATTTTCCTGGGCATGGCGATCGGACTGTCGGCGGTCATTCTTCCGCCAACTGGAACCTTTGGCGTGGTTGGCGTCGCCGCGCTTGTTTTGATTTGGGTGACGCCCGAGTTGCCCACGATCTCCGACAAGGTTATGCGGCGACTGTTTTTCGTAATGCTGGTGGTCGATCTTTGCGTGCCGAATTACTACGCGATCGACGCGCTGGGACTGCCATGGATTTCCGTGCGACGCATGGCTACGTTTGCGCTCATTGTGGTTTTCGCGACCGCGATCGCGAGTTCGGCGAGCGTGCGCGGACGAATCCTAGCGAACCTGGCGGGGTCCAAGTCGATCGCGGTATGCGCGTTCGGATTCCTCGTAATGTGCGGTTTATCTGTATTCACTTCTATCAATCCCAGTGCAAGCGTCTCGCAGATAACTGAGATCATTCTCAATTGGTATGTGCCTTTTATTGCACTGCTCTACGCAATTCGAGACGAGAAGCACTTGCTTCTACTCGTGCGCGTCCTTGGCGTTTGCGCTCTCTATGTCGCGCTCGCCGGAGTTGCGGAATTCTTCACTCAGCATCGGTTCTTCGTCGAATTGATTCCCAAACCCCTGCTCAATTCGCTGATGGAGAAAAATATCACGTTCGCCAACTTTGTGAATTCCTCGCCGTTCCGCAACGGGGTTTGGCGTGCGTCCTCGGTGTTCGCTTCGCCGCTGTCATTGGGCGAGTTCGGCGGGATGATCGCGCCGGTGGGATTGTTCTTTTTCGCACACGGTCGCCGCGTTCGATCGCGAGTCTTCGGCGCGGCCATCCTGATTTCCTGTCTGGTCGCGATCGCCTGCTCCGGCTCGCGCGGCGGCTACATCACATACATTGCCGCCACCGTAAGCTTTACGGCGTTGTGGCTGGTCAGGACGGTGCGTTGGAATAAGGGCAGCCTTGCTCCCGCTCTTGTTGGAGTTAGCGCTTCGATCGGGTTTGTGATCCTGCTTGGGTTGATCCTATTTTGGCCGCGGCTGCATAACGTCGTACTCGGCGGCGGCCAGGAAGCGTACAGTAATCAATCGCGTATCGACCAGATGCACACCGCCTGGCCCAAGATTCTTTCCAATCCGATCACGGGCCACGGGGTCGGGAACGCCGGCGACATCATTGGCTATTACACCCCGGGGAGTCAGTTTCCGACCGTCGACAGCTACGTATTGGCCCTGGCCGCTGAAACCGGCATCCCGAGCGTTCTGTTCTTTTTTGGCATGATCGTGATTTCGGCTTGGCTCGGCGGGCGCAGTTACATTCTAAACCCGACCCGGCTCGGAGCGCTTGCCGGGTGCCTCGCGTGTTCAATGCTTGCCTTTGGAATCTACAGGTTTTTCCTTGCGGAGCGCGAAAACCAAACGTTGTTTTTTGAATTGGTCGCTTGCATGATCGTGCTGTCGCGCGTCACCGCTCTATCATACTCGACCAACACATCGAGAGATGCCGCCCGCGCGGCCAACGCGCGGAGACACGGCTCATCCCGCCATCGCCGGTCCGAACCATTCGCCGCGAGCGTTTCGGTCAATCCACGAGCGCTCGAAAATGGGCGCATCGATCGCGTGTAAAGTTTGGGCTCGAATTTGGGCTCTTCGCAGGCCAATGCATCGTGATCCGTAAGACCAAAGTCGATCGGAGTTTGATGCGATGTTCTCTGGCTATAGTCGTCGACCGACCTCACGGCGCTTTCTGAAGAGTTCTGGCCGCGGACGGAGAAATATTGGCCTGGGACATCATTCTTGAGGCGGTCAGATTTAGACGACGACTTCGATTTGGGTGCGGGGCGCGCGAAGACACGCTGCGCACTGGCCCCGGGGGCAGGATTTTTGCCATATTCTTGAGTGTACACCGTCGGCGACAACGCCAGGCATCGCTGGCCTGAGTTAAAGCGGGCGAGAGCGTTCGTTTTTGACCAAGCCCACCTCCGAGGGTTCGAGGAATGAGATATCCAGCGGACGCCCTTGATTATTTTGCCTTGCTGAAGCAAGCGGGAAGCAATAACCCTTTCCGAAAATACAAAAGTCATCCGGCTGGCGATTTTGGCCGACTGCGCGACACAGCATCTTGTGACAATGTTCAAGGTGCTCGGGGCAAAAAATAGCGTGAGATTTGAAGTCTACGAAGGCGGTTATGACGGAATTGAACTGGAGATACTGAATCCGGACTCTGGGTTTATACGCGTTCGATCCGCAATATGTTATTATCCTGACCTCGAGTGAAAAGCTGAAGAGCCGCCTATACGATAAAGATGACCGCAAGTCATTTGCCGGAGATACGGTCGATAGGCTTGAAAATCTGTGGAACGCCTTTCGCGCTCGTAGCAACGCAACGATCATTCAAAGCACCTTCGTTCTGCCGAGCGAACGGGCGTTTGGTAACTACGAGTTGAAGTTTGCCGATTCCGTCGGCTCGATCTTTACCGAGATCAATTGTCGTCTGGCCGACAGAGCGCGGCGGGCCAGCAATGTTCTGTTGAATGATGTTGATTTTCTCGCGGCCTCGGTTGGCCGCGCGCAGTGGCTCGATCCACGTATGTGGAATATGGCGAAGATCCCCTGCCGGCTGGAACTTCTTCCGCTGTTGGCGCAATCGCTGCTCGACACCATCCTCGCGGCCTCAGGGCTTTTCGCCAAATGCGTCGTCCTGGACTTGGATAATACGCTATGGGGCGGCGTGATCGGCGACGACGGTTTGGAAGGGATTGCGCTTGGAGAATTCGATGAAGGCGAGGCGTTCGTCTCATTCCAGAAATTCATTCGTGAATTGAAACGACGCGGCGTGATACTTGCCGTTGTCAGCAAGAATGAACATGCGAACGCCATCCTGCCGTTCAAGGAGCATCCTCACATGGCGCTCAAGGAGGAAGACATTTCGGTTTTCGTCGCCAATTGGGACAATAAGGTCGACAATATTCGTTTAGTCCAGAAGACATTGAATATTGGGTTTGATTCGCTGGTGTTCCTTGACGACAACCCGTTCGAGCGAAATATCGTGCGCGAGTTTCTTCCGCAGGTGATCGTGCCCGAATTGCCCGAGGATCCTTCGATGTATCTCCAGGCCTTGGCGGAGCTCAACCTGTTCGAGACGGCGTCGTTCTCCGAGGCCGATCGACAGCGCGCCGATCAATATCGAGAGGAAGCCCAACGTGAGTTGGTCAAAACGCGCTTCACCAATATCAGCGACTACCTCGTTTCACTCGGCATGGAGATCAGGCTCGAGCGCTTTAACGCCTTCAATCTGCCGCGCATCGCGCAACTGACCCAGCGCAGCAACCAGTTCAACCTGATGACCCGTCGCTACGGACAAGCGGCTTGCGAGGCGATGATGAACGACCGGTCGCTTGCGCCTTTGACCCTGAAACTCTCGGACAAATTCGGCGACTATGGCCTGATCTCGATTGTCATCCTGAAGCCCGCCGGACAGGATATCGAGATCGACGAATATCTGATGAGCTGCCGCGTCCTGCAGCGCGGCGTCGAGAATTTCGCAATGAACAACATCTTCGCATATGCTGGGCGCCAGGGCGCCAAGCGCGTGATCGGTCATTACAGCCCGACCGCAAAAAACGGCATGGTCAAGGACTTCTTCAAGAATTTCGGATTCGAGCTCGTTTCGGAGGACATCGCGAGCGTTTCTCGATGGGCGCTCGCGGTCGAGGACTACAAGCCGCGCGAGGTCTTTATGACACCTGTGGTCAACGAGCTGAACTAGGGATAAGAAATGCAGAGCAACGAGGTCAAGTCTCGCTTGACGCCAATATTCCGTGACATTTTTGACAACGAATCGCTCGTCGTAAGCGACAGCATGACCGCCGACGACGTGCCGAAATGGGATTCGTTGTCACATATCAACATGATCTTGGCGGTTGAAAAAGCATTCGGCGTCAAATTCAGCATCAGGGATGCCCGCTCTCTGAAAAACGTTGGCGACTTGATCGAATTGATCAAGAAGAAAGCTGGCTAAAGTGAGCTTCGTCTCGCCGCTGTTTTTTGTGTGGCTGGCGCCGGCCGGGGTCGTTTTCTATCTCATCCCCGGCCGATTCCGGGCGATCTATCTCCTGGCGCTATCCTATGCCTTTTATGCATCGTCAAGCCGGCTGTATCTGATCCTGCTAATCGTCGCATCAGCGGCGGTCTACGGGCTCGCACTCGGGATCGCCGGAAGCACAAGCGAAAAAGCAAAATCGGGACTGATGGCGGTCGGCGTCGCGGCTGTCGTCGGCGTCATTGTGACGTTCAAGGCGGCGGGCGCCTGGAGCGGCTTCTTGCTGCCGCTCGGCCTGTCCTACTATTCGTTCAAATTGATATCCTATTTGATTGAGGTCTATTGGGACGAGGAGGCGGTCGAGCGCGATCCCGTCATATTTTTTCTGTTTCCGGCATTCTTTCCGCAAATCGTCAGCGGTCCGATTGAGAGGCCCGAAGCCTTCTTCCGCCAGATGCGCGAGGTGATGAACCGCACGGCCGATGACGCCCAGATCGAGGCGGGGTTCAGATACATTCTGGGCGGCCTGATGCTGAAGCTGCTCATCGGCGACCGGATCGCGGCTTTCATCGACGTCGTCGACCGGTCCCACAGCGATTTTAACTATTCGATCATGCTGGCGACGGTGGGCTTCTACACCCTCCAGCTTTATGCCGATTTCGCCGGCTACACGAATATCGCCCTTGGCATCGGGAAGATTTTCGGCATCGAAGGGCCGCCAAATTTCAATGCTCCTTTCGCTGCGACCAACATCCAAGAGATGTGGCGCCGCTGGCACATGAGTTTGACCACATGGGTTACCGACTATCTGTTTACGCCTTTGTCTATGTCCCTGCGAAACCTTGGTCAGACAGGGCTCATTATCTGCATCGTGCTCAATATGGTCATCATCGGCCTATGGCACGGCTTGACTCTGAACTTTCTGATTTTCGGCCTTTTGCACGCGTTTTTCGTAACCGTCACCGTGTTGGTGAAGCCCGCAAGGTTCCGCGGACGAACGAGAGCCGAGGCGGGTTCCGGCTCACGGGTCGATCATTTCGCCGTCAGGGTGAGCGGTTGGACGGCGGCTTTTGCCGGAATGGTCCTGACCTTCGCGCTGATGAGCTTTTCGCAAATCTTCTGGCGTTCGCCGACCTGGGATCAGGCCGTATCGATCCTGAACCAAGTCCTCGGCCTGTCGGCCAGCGGGCCGTTGCGTCTGTCGGATATCGGGTCGGACCTATTCGTTCCGGCCTTTGTCTGCGCCGCGATCGCCCTGTTTGTCGGCGCGGGAGCTCCAGGGACCAAGTGGTTCGCCTGCCAGGTGGGCAGAGTTGCGCCCCAGTGGCTGCAATATGGCGTTTACCTGTTCCTGTTGTCGGTGTTGTCGTCTGAAGGCGGCGGGCGGTTCATCTACGGGCAATTCTAGCAGGATGATCGCGATGAGCGCGCATTTCTCCCCCAACCGATGGGGGCTGACCTTCCATCACCTCGGATTGGCGGTGAAGGATCCCCAGGTCGCCGAGCATTTTCTGACGGGCCTGGGCTATCAGATCGGCCCGATGATCTTCGATCCGCTGCAAAATGTGTATCTGGGAATGTGCACCCACAACCAAATGCCCGACGTGGAGATCATCTATCCGGCCGAGGGCAAAGGTCCACTCGACAAGTTGCTGTCGGCTCATAAGGACGGACTCGTCTATCACATTTGTTATATGTCCAAAAATCTCGCTAGCTCCCTCGATGCGCTCGAGTCCGATGAGGACTTGCGCCTGTTTACCGTCTCGCCGCCAAAGGAGGCTGTCCTGTTCGGCGGCAAACGCGTGTCCTTTCACGTGATAGCCGGTTTCGGTCTCATCGAGATCCTCGATGAAGCCGCGTGAGCATCAGGTCGACTTTCCCAGCTTCGACTTCTAAGGATGACGGATGGCTGGACTCAAAGCCCTGGGCATAATCGTCGCGAGCCTTGGCGTCGCGATCGCGCTCGACGTGGCTGTCTGCCTGCTTCCCGAGAACGATTATCAGCGGTGGCAGCTCGTGGATGGCACACTCTTCGAACAGTTGCGTTGGGCCTACGAGCGGATTCATTTCGATCCCCGGCCGATCGACGTTGCGATTGTCGGACCTTCGAAAACCATGCTGGGCCTGAGCGCAGAAAGGATCGAACGACAACTGTCGGCTGAAGGAAAGCCCGTCCATGTCGCAAACTTCTCGATCGTCGCAGCGGGACGCAACGTCGACTGGGAAATCGTTGATGAACTGTACAAGTCAAAATCGCCGAAGATAATTGTGATCGGCGTCGATAGCACGCCCGACCCATACGGCCATCCCGCATTCAAATATGTAGCGCCGGCGAGAGCGATCGCTTTTCCGCCCGCGCCCTTGCTTCATAACTATTTCTACGATTTGGCGTATTTGCCTTCTCGCAAGCTAAGACTGTTCGGCGCCTGGCTTTTCCCGGACCTGTTTGGCCTCCGCAAGCAATTTGACTCCGAGACATACGCGCGGACACGCACGGACTTCACTTCCGGGATTCTGTCGTTTGAAGACCAGTCGATAGACATGGAGCGTGAGGTTCCTCGGGCGACCCTCCTTGCGCAAATACGACCGCCGGTTCGTCCGACGTTGATGTCGAAGGTGCTCGGCCGGCTCAACGAGGGCGATGACCAGGTCTACATCCGGGAAATTGCTAAAGAAGCGAAGGCGCACGGCACACAGCTGATATTTGTTTTTCTCCCCACGTTCAACGGTTCGACCGAGATCAAAGATCGCGCGTTTCTCGAACAATACGGTCAGATTTTGGATAACGGTGATCTGTCACAGCGGGATAAGCTCTATGAGAACTGGTTGCATCTCAATCATGCCGGCGCCCTTGTCGCCAGTGACAGGCTGGCCGACGCGATCGCCGGTTTGAACATTTCGGTCGGGTCCAATCTTTGACCGATTGTCGGACAAGACTCCTCGCATCTGCGGGGTAGCCCCTTTGCTCGAGGGTCGGGCGAGGGTATTTGCGTATTGCTGCGGCGGCGCAGACTGCCTTTCCGGCCGGTGAATTCCCGTTGACAAAGGGATCTGATGTCTGTGACCGCCAATCACTCAGTCGTCTCCGCCAAACGCGGGGCGGCGCCGTCGAAACGAACGGCCCGGATTGACTGGCTCGACGGCGTGCGCGGCTGCTCCGCGGTCTATGTGATGCTCCATCACATCTATCTGTTCGTCTTTCCGGGTTTTCCCGTGAATTCTGGCCCATGGGCGCTCGGCTGGTTGATGTATGGCCAACTGGCCGTCGTCGTTTTCATCGTCGTATCCGGATTTTCCCTCGGGCTGGCGCCGGCTCAAAATCGAAACGACCTCAAACACGGCGCCTCGATGTTCTATCACCGGCGCGCCTGGCGCATCCTTCCGCCCTACTGGATCGCGCTCATTCTATCGATGTCCATTCATCATTTCCTCCTTGCGGACCTTCCTGGCCACGCCGTCAACATGCGGACGTTCCTTGTCTATGGTCTGCTGCTGCAGGACATCGTGCCGAGCGCTTCTCCCAATGTCGCCTTTTGGTCGATCGCGGTGGAGGCACAGATTTATATTGTGTTTCCACTGATGCTCATCTTGAGTCGCGCCTATTCGAACAAGGTCATGGCGGCGGCGGCGCTGATCTTCGTTTGCGGCGCTCACTGGCTCGCGATCAATTTTCACGCCTTTTCGCGGATCGACCACTTCACGCCGCAGCTCCTGGTCGGATTCGCCTTCGGCGTGTGGGCGGCGGACGAAGTCACTTCTCCGACTCCCCTGCTGCGGCGACTGCCTGTGCCGTGGATTGCCGCCGGAATGGCCGCCGCCCTTTACGGCGTCTGCGCGGCCATCGGCATCGTTGCGGTGAATGACCACTACTTTCTGATCGATATCGCGACCGCCTTCGTCGTTGCGGTCGGCTTCGTCGGCTTTGTCGACCACCGCTCGGGCTTGGCGCGGATTCTCGGTTCTACGCCGCTGCGGTTTTTGGGAAAATTCTCCTACAGCTTGTACCTTATCCATGGTCCGTTGGTGGCGCTGCTCATAACCTATTGGATTGCCCCGAGATTCGGCAGTCCATTGTTGACTTATGCGGTCACCGCGGCGCTCGTTGCGCCGATCGTCATCGCCGCCAGTTATGTGTTTTTTTTGCTGTTTGAGCGCCCGTTCTTGTCGATCCGTTCCTGGCCGCAGCTTCGCTTGTGGTTGATCAGCGGGATGCCCTTCCTGGGCCGTTCGTCCTAGAACCCTCCTTGTTCCGAAGCCGGGCTCTGGTTTCTTTTCCGGCCGCCGCTTTTCAACGCATGACCGAGGCGAACGGGTTCATCCCGGCCGACGTCGGCAACGTGAACTTAAGTCTTGATTTCTGACCCTCGCTGAGCCAAACGCTTCCCCGGGCGGCTGTTCTGCTCGACCCGAAATACACGAACATACGGGGCAATGACCAAGGCGGCGGCCGAGACGGCGTTGCTTCGAATGCGCCGTGAACATGGGATCGAGGGACCATGACCCCCACCGAGATTCTCGCCGCGATCAAAGGGATCATGAGCGACGTATTCGATGTCGACCTCGAGGAGGAGAGCGTGACGCCGGACACGACGGCGAACGACATCGAGGAATGGGACAGCCTGAGCCACATCCGCCTGATTGTCGCGATCGAACGCAAATTCAAAATCAAGTTCAAAAATTCCGAGATCGAGTCGCTCAAACGCGTGAGCGATCTCGTCGCTTTGGTTCAGGCGAAAACAGCCTGAATTTGACAACCCAACGCGGCGAGGGCGATCCCCGATGTTGACGTCGATGGGCTGGTTGGAAACCGCGCCAAACGACTTCAAGGAGCAATTGCGCGCGTTGCGGCGGGAGCTCGACGCCCAGCCCCGTAGCGACGTCGCGGGGCGCATGGCGGCGCTCGGCAACCACGCTCTTGACGAAAATCAACTGGTCAAGCTCGCCCGCCTGGCGAGAGATTTCCTCAGTGGCGGCGCTGCCGCGCCGCTCTCGCCGCTAAAGCTCGGCGTGTTCGGCGACGGCACGCTGTCGCTCATCGCTCCGGTGATCGCGGGATCGGGTTTGCGCCACAGGTTGTTGATCGAAACCTTCGAGGGCGAATTCAACCGCGCTTTGCTCGATGCGACGGACCCATCGAGTCCGGTGCGCGCCGCCGGGCTCGACATGGCTCTGATCGTGAGCGACGCTCGGGTGTTGGGCTTGGCCCAGGGCGCGACTTCGCGCGCGTCCGCCGAAGCGAAGGTCGAGCGCGCGTTCCAGCAGCTCCGGCTGATCGTGGATAATTTGCGCCCTTTCGTCCCGGGGGCGATTTTCGTCCAGACCGTCGTGCCGCCGCTCGAACCATTGTTCGGCAGCTTCGATCGGGTCGAAGCCTGCTCGCCGTTCGCGATGATCCAGTCGTTGAACCAACGCGTTGCGGATCTGGCCGCGCGGGGCGCCATTGTCCTCGTCGATGTCGCGCGACTCGCCGCGACCGTCGGTCTGGAGAACTGGGACGATCCGAGACACTGGCACGCCTCGAAGGTCGGTTTCGCCCCTTCGCTCTTGCCGGTCTATGGCGACGTGGTCGCGCGGACGATCGCCGCGGTCCGCGGACTTTCCCGCAAGTGCCTGGTGCTCGATCTCGACAACACGCTTTGGGGAGGCGTGATCGGCGACGACGGCCTGGCGGGAATTCAGCTCGGGCAGGGGTCCGCGAGCGGCGAGGCGTTTTTGGCCGTGCAGGCGATGGCGCTCGAACTTCGAGCCCGCGGCGTCGTTCTAGCGGTGTGCAGCAAGAACGAAGAACGCAACGCTCGTCTCCCGTTTCGAGACCATCCGGACATGCTGCTGCGCGAGGACCATATCGCGGTCTTTCAGGCCAACTGGACCGACAAGGCCGCCAATTTGAGGGCGATCGCGGCAACCTTGAATATCGGCGTCGATGCGCTCGTTTTCCTGGACGACAATCCGGCCGAACGCATGCAGGTGCGCCGCGAGCTTCCGCTCGTCGCGGTGCCCGAACTGCCGGACGACCCGGCGCTTTATCCGCGCACGCTGGCGGCGGCGGGCTATTTCGAAGCTGTCGGATTCTCGAAGGAAGACCGGGACCGGGCGAGCTATTATCAAGCCAACGCGCAACGGACGGCGGCGCTGAGCGCGAGCGGGGACATCGGCGCTTATCTCGCCTCGCTCGACATGATCTGCACGATTGGTTGGGTCGACGAAGTGGCGCGGCCGCGGGTCGCGCAACTCATCAATAAATCAAACCAGTTCAATCTGACGACTCGCCGCTATTCGGAAAGCGAACTGGCCGCGGCGACCGAGGACCCCTCGCGCCACGTCGTCCAGGTCCGCCTGGCAGACCGGTTCGGCGATAACGGGATTATCAGCGTCCTGATCGCCGACAAGATGGGCGAAGCGTGGGAAATCGACACTTGGCTGATGAGTTGCCGCGTCTTGGGGCGGCGGGTCGAAGAAGCCTGCCTGACCCATCTCGTCGCAGCGGCGCGACAGGCCGGCGCGCGCGAACTGATCGGGAAGTACATCCCTTCGGCGAAAAACAGCATGGTCGCGGACCATTACCGGAAGCTCGGGTTTTCTTCCGGCGGCTCCGCCGGGGGCGCGACGCGGTGGCGGCTCGCCCTTGACGATTTTAACCCGCCCAGACTCGAAATGACGGTCCAGGACAGGGTTCTAAGACCAGAAACCGCCTTCGCATGACCGTCCAGGACACGAATTCCCTCGAGTCGATCCTGGCGGACCGTCCGTCGACGCTTGCGGTCGCGGCCATCGTTCTGGAGGCGTGGCCGGAACACGCCAAGTACATGGCGAAAAGTTTCGGCCAACGCTCGCCGGAAATGCTCGACGCCACCGAAGCCGTCTCCCGTGCGGTCCAAAAGCTGGTCGCTGGCGAGGAGAAGCGGTTCGGCGAAGATTATCGCTGGACCTGCGATCGCCTGCGAGAGGAGGAGATTTTCTTCCACCGCGAAGGCCGCTACCGCCTGTCGACATTTGCCGAGGCGCTCGCCGAGGTCTATTCGGACCATGAATACATGCGCCGTTACATGAGCGGCCTGCTCCTCACGCAGGTGCTGTGGTACAACCACGTCGCCACGATGGACATGTTTTTGCGACGGGTGCTCGGCGCAGCGGCCATGCCGTTCGATTACCTCGAGGTGGGACCCGGCCACGGCCTGATGACCTATTTCGCCGCCGAGTCGAAAATGTCGCGGTCGGTGCAGGCCTGGGACGTCAGTTCAGTGTCGTTGCAGGAGACCAGCGCGGCGCTGAATCGGATGGGCGTGTCGAAACCCGTGTCTCTCGTCGAAATGGATATTTTGACCGCGAAGCCTTCGGAAAACCGGTTCGACCTCATCGTGATTTCAGAAGTGCTCGAACACTTGGAGACTCCCGACGCCGCTTTGCGCTTTCTGAGGTCCGCGATCGCGGAAGGGGGGCGCATCTTCATCAATGTGCCGATCAACAGCCCTTCTCCGGACCACCTGTACTTGTTCTCCTCGCCGGGCGACGTCACAACGCTGATCGAAGGCGCCGGTCTTCAGGTGGAGCGGATGGAGCTTTACGCCACCCAGGGCCGCGCGATCGAAAAGGCGCTGGCCAACCGCATCAGCGTCTCGGCCGGCGTGATCGCGCGGCCCCGGTGAATGAAGGAAAGCGCTTTCATGTCACGGCCGGCCTCTTCTGACGTTCCAAGCGACGTTGGGCCCTGTTCCGCCGCGGTCATCCAGTCCGTCAAGTCGGTTTGGCCGGAGCACGAAAAGTTCCTGAGAATCAGTTTTGCAGCGCGCTCGCGGGAATTGTTGGACACCACTGAAATCATAGCCAGTCTGTTGGAGAAAGTCGCCAAGTCTTGTTCGAAGAGCATCGACAGTTTCTCCGAGGACTATCGATTCCTCTGCGAGAGGATCGTTTATCCGGAGGAGCTATATTTTAGGCGCACCGGCGAATATCGCCTGACCACGTTCGATCAGGCGAACGCCGAAGTTTATTCAAACGACGATTTCATGTCGCGTTATATGAACGGCCTGTTCGTGTCCGATGCGCTGTGGCTGAACCACGCGAACGCCATGAACGATTTTGCCAAGACCTATCTCCCCACTGCCGTCGCAGGGGGCGAACATCTCGAGATCGGCCCCGGTCACGGAATGCTGCTCCATCTTGCAATGCGCTTCGGGGCGTTCAGGGCCTGCTCGGCATGGGACGTCAGCGCGACGTCGATCGCCCATGTTCGCGACGTCCTTGACGCGCTCGGAGAAGTCCGATCGTGTCGACCTGCGGTTGACGAACATGTATTCCGAAGACGCTTTGGCGGAAAACCGGGGCAAATTCGATACGATCGTGTTGAGCGAAGTGCTCGAGCATCTGGAACGGCCGCGCGCCGCTCTGGAGATCATTCGCGAACTGCTTTCTCCAGCGGGGACCGTGTGGATCAACGTTCCTGCCAACGGTCCGGCGCCGGATCACCTTTTTCTGCTGCGATCGCCGCAGGAAGCCCACGATATCGTGACCGCGGCGGGGCTCACGGTCGTCCGCACCGCCGCGTTTCCGGTCGCCGGCGCAACTTTAGAGCGGGCGATCCGCCAGGAACTGCCAATCAGCTGCATCCTCGTCGCGAAACGGGCCGGCTGAGTGCTGTTCAACTCGTTTCCGTTTCTTTTCGGTTTTCTCCCGCTCGCGCTGGTCCTGACCTATGCGGCGGGGCGAAGGCGGACGTCGACTCTGGCGAAACTGACCCTCGCGGCGTTGTCGCTCGGATTTTATGCTTGGTGGCGACCAGTCTATCTTTGGCTTTTGTTATTCTCAATTGCATTCAACTACATCGTTGGCGATCAAATCCAGCGCGCAGTGGCCGCCGAGCGAGGGCGGCGCGCCAAAATACTGCTGATCTTCGGCTTGATCGTCGACATTGGGATGCTCGGCTGGTTCAAGTATGCGAATTTCATCACGGACAACATCGATACGGTCGCGGGGACGCATTGGCGGCTGGAGCGGATCGCGCTGCCGCTGGCGATCTCTTTTTATACTTTTCAGAAGATCGGCTATCTCGTCGATTTGGCGCGCGGCGATGCGCGACGAATGACCGTCCTCGACTTCACCCTGTTCGCCTCGTTTTTCCCCCAACTGATCGCCGGCCCGATCGTTCATTACAAGGAAGTGGTTCCGCAACTGCAGGGTCCGTTGTTTGGCAAGCTGATTTGGCGAAACATCCTCGTCGGGCTGACGATCATGGCGATCGGCCTGTTCAAAAAAACCGTCATCGCGGACACTCTTAGCGGCTACTCCGATTCCCTGTTCGCTTTGGCCGACGGCAAACAGTCGATTGAGTTCCTGTCCGGCTGGCTAGCGGCGATCGTCTACACGCTGCAGGTCTATTTCGATTTCTCCGGATATTCCGACATGGCGATCGGCCTTGGGCGAATGTTTGGCGTGAAACTGCCGCTCAATTTTCATTCGCCATTGCGGGCCGCCAACATCGCCGATTACTGGCGCCGTTGGCACATGACATTGCAGAGGATGATTTATAGTTACGTCTTTCAGCCGCTGTCTCTGTTCCTAATTCGAGGGACCTGGCGTCTTGAATTGACGGGGTGGGGCGCCTTCGCGGTCAGCGTCGGATTTCCGACCTTCCTCACCTTCATCATCGTCGGGATCTGGCACGGAGCGGGATGGACGTTCGTTGTTTTTGGCGCCATGCACGCGGTCTACGTCAGCGTCTTCGAAATCTGGCGTGAGCGCCGCACCCGGCTTCAGCGCAAGCTGCGCAAGGCCAAGGTCAAACTTCCTGAGCCTGGGTTGGCCCGACGCGCTTCGGGGCACGTGCTGACTCTGATCGCCGTCCTGTTCGCGAATGTCATGTTTCGCGCGAAGACTGTGGCTGGCGCGATATCGGTCTGGGCAGGAATGACCGGGTTTCGGGGCGCGTCGGTCGACTTCCAGTTCGTCACTTGGGGTCTCGCCGCCACGCTCCTTCTGTGTATCGTGATGGTCTCGTTCTTCCCCAATACCCAGCAGATCATGGCGCGATTTGATCCTGCTTGCAATTGGAATGAGTGGAGCAAGGTGGCTCCACCCCTTGTTCACTGGACATGGCGGCCGAACACTGTCGGTCTGCTCCTAGCGGGCATCGTCCTGTTCTTTGGCATTATGTTCATTCAGCGCGGGCAGGCGATTTTTCTCTATTTCAACTTTTAGGGCATGATCATCTGTATCATAGTATCGTTCAGGCGGCCGCGCTTTTCCTTGCGCGGTTTTTCGGGATAACAGCCGTTTCTTGCCTATTGGAGCTTGTCCATGACTTCCCTAGCGCATCCCACGCTCGTCTCCTTGGCGCGTCGATCCGCCATCCCAGGAACGCCGCAAACGAGCGGTAGCGTTCAGCGGTCGCGCCTCGCGAACCTGCAGAGACTGACGCCTAACCCCTGGAAAAGTCTGGGCGGGAGTTCAAAAGTTGCAAGGGCGGCGGCAACGCACCACGCCTCGGGCCAACGGAGAAGACATGGCTCTCCCGTCAAAGCGCGACGCGCTTTAGGACACGCGATGGTCCCGCTGCGCGCCTTTCGCAAAACCATGGCCATCCTCGGCGCCGCGTTGGCATGCGCGATCGTCGCCATCTGGCTGCCGGAGGATCCGTATCAGCGCTGGCAATTGCTTGATGGCACGATCCACGCCAACGCGCGCTGGATCTATGAGCGCTGTCGCTTTGATCCCACGCCGATCGACGTCGTGTTCCTCGGTCCCTCGCGCACGATGGCCGGCGTCAACGCGCCGAGGCTCGCCCGAGCGCTCGCCGCGCGCGGACTTCCCTCCAATGTCGTCAACTTTTCGCTTCCCGAAACCGGGCGCAACATCAATTTGGCGGTCGCCGAGGAATTGTTCGCCCATAAACAGCCAAAGCTGTTGGTCATCGGCGTCATCGAGAAGCCCTCACGCTTCGGTCACTCCGCGTTCAAATATGTCGCGGATCGCAGGATGATCGTCGATCCTGGATATTTGAGCGACGCCAATTACTTTTCCGATCTGATCTATCTCCCCTTCCGTCAGATGCGCCTTTTTGCGGCAGATCTGCTGCCTGGCGGCCTCGGCCTCGCCAAGGAGTTCGACCCGGCCCATTACAAGGGCTCGTCGATCGATACGACCGGTAGCGTGGTTCTGCCCGACGGACGCGTCAAGGATGGGGAAGATCCGGCTTCCGCGGCCGAACTGGCCCGGGGCGTGAATAAACTCGAACGGGCCGAGCACGCGCCTTTCCTTCCTGACAGCCTGGCGAATCTCGAGTTTGGCGACGAGCGCCACAATGTCGCGCAGATCGTCAGACTGGCGCGCCAACACGGCGCCAAGGTGGCCTTCCTGTTTTTGCCCTATTACAGCGGCCCAAGCGTGGTGCACGGGGCGCAATTCTATGATCGGTACGGACCAATATTGAATGCGGCCTTCATCGGCCAGCATGCGGAATTGTTCGCCGATTACGGGCACCTGACTCGCCAGGGCGCGCGCATCCTGACCGACTGGCTGATCGAGCCCGTCGCCGCCTTGCTCAATGCTCCGGGGCCGCCAGTGTGATCGTCCGTGCGCCTCGTCGGTGAGCGCGGTTCCGCGTGCGGCTCAGGCGAAGCGGAAATGCGAGCTTGCGGCTGTGATTGACGAGGCGGTCAGGCCGGGGAGCGTGAGGCTGTCGTTGTGGGAGTCCGTGATGGTCATTCCCGATGGGCTGGCGGTCGCATGCGCGAGTACGGCGGCGAGATCCTGAGCCTGGGTCATGCCGGCGCTGAGGTAGGAAAACGACGACGTGGCGAGCTGGACCGTGTCGGCGGTCGCGCCGGAGAGCGTGAGGCCCTTGATGGTTTCATTGCCGAAACCCGCGGTGAAGCGGAAGGTTTCCGCGCCCGCGGCGCTGGCGTCGATGGTTTCGGTCGCATGATAGCCGAGCGAGAAGATGTTCGTCCCGGCCTGCAGGGTTTCGGTTCCTGCCCCTCGGGTCAGCGTCAGGTTGGGGCCGCGCAGGTCGATTTCGTTCGCCGCCGAGCTGAGATTGAGGTCGTCGGCCACGTCCGGCGCGCCGGCGTAGAAGGCTTCGAACGACGTGTAGGGCTTTCCCTTGACGTTCGAGTAGAAATATTCGGCCCCGCCTCCGGCGACGCGAGTCTCGGAGATGGCGAGAGCGGCGCCGTTGGCCAGGTCGGTCGTCGATTGAGCGGCCGTCAAGGCGAAATTGCCGGCGGTGAGCGTCTGCAGGCCGGTGATCCGGATGACGAGGTCGGGCGAGGAGTCGCCGGCGAGTTCGGCCTGGACATAGGTGGCGTTGTGCGCCGGGTCCTGCTGGTAGCGGACCTGGGCGCCGCCGCCGCTGAAGGCCGCCGTTCCGATGAAGGTGAAATTCTGCACGCCCGGGGTCGTCAGATTGGAGTCGATATGGCTGAGGTCGATGACGTCCTTGGCAGTGTCGAAGTAAACGATATCGTCCTGCGCGGTGACGGGGGAATCCGAAATGGCGAGTTCGGTGAAGATGTTCGGTCCCGGGCCGCCGAACAGATATTGCTGCCCGAATCCGCCGACGAAATTGTTCTCCCCGACCCCGCCAAACAGATGCACCCTGGCGCCTGCGCCGTAGAGGGTGGTCGAGCCGGCTCCGGCGGCGATGGTGCCGCCGGACGAGACGATGAGATTGGCGGTCGGAACGCCCGCCGCTCGATAGGCGGTCCAGGCTTGGGCGGAGTAGGCCGGATTGGTGAAGTCGAATATGACGTTGCCGCTCTCGGTCGTGGCCGGGGCCGCGCCGGGGTATAACGCCCCATATTGGCCGAAGCCGATGAAATTGCGGCTGACGTTGATATTGCTGAACGTTCCCGTTCCGCCAATGCCTGGATCGACGGTGTAAGTTCCGCCGAGGAGGAAATTCCCGGTCACCGAAACGTTGCTCGTATTGCCCAATTCGGAGGTGATCCGCACGGCGCTGTTGGCCATCCCGTTGTTGACCCCGGTTGCGCCCGCGGCATAGGTCTCATCGATGAAATTGTTGCTGATCGTCACCGGACCCGTCGTCGCCCCGACCCAGATCGCGTCAGGATGGAGGCCGTTCGATGAAAAGCCCGCGCCCGAGAAGTAATTACCGGAGACGACCCCGTTCTGCACGTCAACCCCATCAGCGGGAGCGTTGACAAAGGAATTGCCGAGCACGGAAATCTTGGTCGTAGACGTTATGAACGCGGCCAAGGGAAGAGGATTGGCGGCGGAGCCTCCGATGAAGGTATTTTGTTCAATCACCGCGCCGCTGCAAGACGTCCCCTGCTGTATGCAATACCACTCGTTGCCGCCGGCCTGAAACGTACAATCCTTGACCGTAACATTATTGGCTTTGATGAATACGGTAACGCTGCCGAAATTGATGCCGGAGAGGACCGCGCCAGCCTGCTGCACGATCACCCTGTTATTGACGGCGTCGTACCAGAAGGGCGCGCTCGGGGACTGCGTAATCTGTGAAGCGGGGATGAGCGATCCCGCCGCCAGGGGATTCCCCACCGCCGTATCGACGCCAGGCAGGACAGCGCCGGGATCCGCGGCGCGAAGCATTTGAAGTTCGGCTGGTGTGTACATATTACCAACTCCAATCCGCAAATGTTGGGCGTTCTTCGAGAATCGGCCTTCTAGTATGAGAATCCATCAAAGTCTATCTTTAAATTCGGCACAATGGATCACCTTCTACTATAAACTATTCGACTCCGTTCAACTGGATAATCAACAGCGTTCGCGCTGGATCAGCTTTCATCACCCTATTTCACTCCACCGAGACGGCGGCAATAATCTACGTTTCGGCGATGTTGAGCCGTTTGGCCGCGGTAGGTCGCTGAGCGCGAGCATTCTTTGCCGTCTAACGCAACGTGACGTGATCCATAGTCGTTTCGTCAGGCTTCACGAGATTATCGCGGGAATTCGCCCTCGATTCAATCATAACGCGAAAGCAATAACGCCGCCGCGCTTACGCGATCTTTCGCTTTTTCTGTTCGACCGGGCCCACCACGGCGGCCGCGCAATCGTTTGCTAAGTCTAACCTATCCTGCGACTTGCGTTTTGGGTGCGGTTGGTTGGATAGTGCGGGGTGGTTGGCGGCGCCGGGTGGGACGGGCGGCGCGACTGGGGCAAGGGATTGGACGACCTCTTCGGCTCGAGGGGGTTTGGCAAAAAGGCGGCTGATGAAACAACCCGGCCCCGCCGCCGGCCCCGGCCCCGCCGCCGGCGCCGCGACGCCTGTCGACGCTGGCTTGCGCGCCTTGTGCGGGATCGCGGCCTATTACCGGATCGGCGCGGATCCGGCGCAGCTGGCGCGCGAGCTGGCGCTGACGGACGGGGCGGCCGACGAATCGGACCTGATCCGCGCCGCGCGGATGATCGGCCTGAAGGCGCGCCTGGCGACCGGGATCAGCGTGGCGCGGCTGGCGAAATTGCCGGCGCCGGCGATCGTGCGGGTGGAGGGCGGGGCGCTGCTGGTGTTCGGCGGGGTGGGCCCTTCGGGGCAGTGCCGTCTGGTCGATCCGATCAGCCACGCCAGCCGGATGGTGGGGTTGGAAGACTGCGCGCGGGCGATCGGCGGCCAGGCGCTTCTGGTCGCCCGCCGGGTCGGCGGGGCGGGGGTGAGCCCGGGCCTGTTCGGCCTTCGCTGGTTTCTGCCGACCCTGTGGCGCTATCGCCGACCGCTCGGCCATGTGCTGGCGGCGTCGCTGTTCGTGCAGATTTTCGCCCTGACGACACCGCTGTTTTTTCAGGTGGTGGTCGACAAGGTGCTGACCCACAAGGGCTACGAGACGCTGCTGGCGCTGGTCGGGGGGCTGATGGCGATCGGGCTGTTCGACGTGGCGCTGCAATATCTGCGCAGCTACGCCCTGTCGCACACCGCCAACCGGATCGACGTCGAACTGGGCCAGCGGCTGTTCGCGCATCTGTTGCGTTTGCCGATGAGCTATTTCGAGACGCGGCCGGCCGGGCAGACGGTGGCGCGGGTGCGCGAATTGGAGACGATCCGCGGCTTTCTGACCGGGCAGGGGCTGTTTGCGGCGATCGATCTGGTGTTTGCGGCGGTGTTCGTGGGCGTGCTGCTGGCCTATTCGTGGCGGCTGACGCTGATCGTGCTGGCGGCGGTTCCGGTCTATGCGCTGATTGGCCTGGGGGTGAGGCCGGCGCTGCGCGAGCGGGTCATGGAGAAGTTCGATCGCGGGGCGGCGAGCCAGCAGTTTCTGGTCGAGACGATCGTGGGGGTGGGCACGGTCAAGGCGGCGGCGGTCGAGCCGATCATGCGGGCGCAATGGGAGGAGAAGCTGGCGGCGTATGTGAAGACCAGCTTTTCGGCGGGGATGCTGGGCGCGGGCGGGGAGCTGGCGATCCAGTATGTGAGCAAGTTCACGACCGCGGCGCTGCTGTTGTTCGGGGCCAAGGCGGTGATCGACGGCGAGCTGACCGTGGGGGCGCTGGTGGCGTTCAACATGATCGCGGCGCAGGCGGTGCAGCCGATCCTGCGGCTGTCGCGGATCTGGCAGGACTTCCAGCAGGTTCAGGTGTCGATCGAGCGTCTGGGCGATATTCTCAACGCGGCGCCGGAACCGGCGCCGCTGACCCGGCTGGCGCCGCCGACGCCGCGCGGGGCGATCGAATTGCGGCGGGTCAGCTTCGCCTATCGGGCCGGCGGGGCGGCGGCGCTGAAGGAGGTTTCGCTGGCGATCGAGCCGGGGGAGACGATCGGGGTGGTCGGCCCCTCGGGCTCGGGCAAGTCGACCCTGACCAAGCTGATCCAGCGCCTCTATTCGCCGGGCGAGGGGCAGGTGCTGATCGACGGGGCGGACCTGAGCCAGGTCGATCCGGCGTGGCTGCGCCGCCACATCGGCGTGGTGCTGCAGGAGACCCTGCTGTTCAACCGCACCATCCACGACAACATCGCCTTCGCCGACCCGGCGATGGGGCGGGCGCGGGTGATCGAGATCGCCCGGCTGGCGGGGGCGGACGAATTCATCGACCGGCTGGCCGAGGGCTACGACACGATGATCGAGGAGCGCGGGGCCAACCTGTCCGGCGGCCAGCGCCAGCGGATCGCCATCGCCCGGGCGCTGGCCACCGACCCGCGGATTCTCATTCTCGACGAGGCGACCTCGGCCTTGGACTACGAGAGCGAGCGGATCATCCAGCGCAACATGCGCCGGATCGCGCGCGACCGGACCGTGATCATCATCGCCCATCGGCTGGCGGCGGTGCGCGGCTGCAACCGGATCGTCGGCATGGTCGAGGGGCGGATCGTCGAAGTCGGCGCGCACGATCAGCTGCTGCGCCGTCCGGGCGGGCTTTACGCCTATCTGTGGGGCCTCCAGAGCCAGCCGGCGGAGATCGCCGGATGAGCCAGGTCGTCGACGCGCCGCCGCCGGCCGAACAGCCGCGGTCCTCCGAACGGCCGCGCGCCGGCGGCGGCCCGGCCGGCCGGCGCGCGGGCGCTCGAGCGCTGGCGGGCGGCGAGGGGCACTCTGACCGACCGGGAATTCCTGGCCCCGGCGCTGGAGATCCTGGAGACGCCGGCCTCGCCGGTCAAACTGGCGTTTCTGTGGATCATCTGCGCCCTGGCCGCGGTCGCGCTGGCATGGGCCTATCTGAGCCGGATCGACATCATCGCCTCGGCCCAGGGCAAGTTCCAGCCGGCCGGCCGGGTCAAGGTGATCGAGCCGCTGGAGACCGGGCGGGTGGCGGCCATTCATGTCGCCAACGGCAGCCTGGTGCGGGCGGGCGAGGTCCTCGTCGAACTCGATTCGTCCGCCGCCGAGGCCGATGTCAGGGCGGCCAGCGCCGAGCTGAAGTCGGCCCGCGCCGAGGCGCTGCGCCGCGAGGCGGCGCTGGCGGCGGCGCGGGCGCGGGCGTTCGAGCCGCCGCCGAGGATCGATTGGCCGGACGACGTCGCTCCGGCGTTGCGCGCGCGCGAGGAGAGGGTGCTGGCGGCCGACCTCGGCGAACTTTCCGCCACGCTGGCCGCGTTCGACGCCGAGCGGGCGCAGAAGACGGCGGAGCGCGACATGCTCGGCCAGACCATCGCCGCCCAGAAGAACCTGGTGGCGACGCTGCAGGAGCGGGTCGACATGCGCGCCAAGCTGGTCGAGGCCAAGGCCGGGGCCAAGGCGGCGGTGATCGACGCGACCGAGACGCTGCAGACCCAGATCACCCAGCTGGCCATCCAGGAAGGCCAGCGCGCGTCGCTCTCGACCGGGCTCGAGGTCATCGGCCGCGACGCCGACAAGGCGGTCGAGGCCTTCCTCGCCGACGACGCCCAGAAGCTCGGCGACGCCGAGCGGCGGATCGAGGACCTGCGGCAGCGCCTGGCCAAGGCCGAGGCCGGGCTCGACCATCTGACCCTGCGCGCGCCGATCGCCGGCCGGGTGCAGTCCCTGATCGTCGCCAGCGTCGGCCAGGTGGTGGCGAGCGGCCAGGAGATCATGCGCATCGTGCCGGAGGATTCGAAGCTGGAGATCGAGGCCTACGTGACGAACCGCGACATCGGCTTCGTCAGGGTCGGGCAGGAGGCTCTGGTCAAGGTCGAAGCCTTCCCCTTCACCCGCTATGGCGCGATTGAGGCGCACGTCACCCGCATCGCCAAGGACGCGATCCCCGAGCCCGACGCCAGCGCGATCGAGGGCGATCCGGCGCGCGTCTCCAACGCCGCCGGCTTCGCCGGCGGCGAGCGCACCCAGAACCTGGTGTTCGCCGTGGTGCTGACCCCCGAGCGCCCCACCATGACCATCGACGGCCAAGATCGGCCCCTGACCTCCGGGATGGCGGTCACCGTCGAACTCAAGACCGGCCGCCGCCGCATGCTCGAATACCTGTTCTCCCCCCTGGCCGAAACCGCCTCCCGCGCCATGCGCGAACGATAAGCCAAACCGCGATCGCGCAATGCGCGAAATCCCTCGGCCCTCGAAAATTGACGTATCGAGCAGCCCAGCCGCGGCGATCGGCTTTCACAGTCCCGGGCCCCGAATTTGCTCCACGGCGCACGCCCTCTGTTATAACGCCTCCGACCACGGAGGACCGCCCCATGAAACTCGCCGACAGCTCCCTTCTCGAAGTCAGTGCCTGGTCGACGGCGCCTGGGTCGGCGATGGCGTCGACCCGATTCATAATCCGGCGACCGGGACGCTCATCGCCAGCGTTCCGCGCTTCGGCCAGGCCGAGGCGGTCGGCGCGATCGAGGCGGCGGCCGGGGCCTTGGCGCCCTGGTCCAAGAAGCTGCCGAAGGAGCGCGCCGCGATCCTGCGCCGCTGGTTCGACCTCGTCATCGCCCATCGCGAGGACATCGCGCTGATCATGACCAGCGAGCAGGGCAAGCCCCTTGCCGAGGCGCGGGGCGAGGTCGAGTATGCGGCCTCCTTCATCGAGTTCTTCGCCGAGGAGGCCAAGCGCATCTACGGCGAGATCAATCCGAGCTTCCGCGCCGACTCGCGCATTCTGGTGATCAAGCAGCCGATCGGCGTCGTCGCGGCGATCACGCCGTGGAATTTTCCAGCCGCGATGATCACCCGCAAGGTCGCGCCGGCGCTGGCGGTCGGCTGCACGGCGGTCGCAAAGCCCGCGCCGGAGACGCCGCTGACCGCGCTGGCGCTCGGCGAACTCGCGATGCGCGCGGGGCTTCCCGCCGGCGTTCTCAACATCCTCACCGGCGACGCCCCGGCGATCGGCGCGGCGATGTGCGAGCATCCGGCCGTCCGCTTCGTCGGCTTCACCGGCTCGACCGAGGTCGGCAAACTGTTGATGCGCCAGGCGGCGGGGACGGTGAAGAAGGTCGGGCTCGAGCTCGGCGGCAACGCGCCGTTCATGGTGTTCGACGACGCCGATGTGGACGCGGCGGTCGAAGGCGCGATCGCCTCGAAATTTCGCAACATGGGCCAGACCTGCGTCTGCGCCAACCGCATCTACGCTCAAGACCGGATCCACGACGCCTTCGTGGCGAAACTGACCGAAGCGGTCGCCAGGCTTAGGGTCGGCGATGGCGCGGGAGCCGGCGTCACTCAGGGGCCGCTCATCAACGAGGAGGCGGTCGAGAAGGTCGAGGCGCATGTCGCCGACGCGCTCGCCAAGGGCGCTCAGGCGACGATCGGCGGGAGGCGGCACGCGTTGGGGCGCACCTTCTTCGAGCCGACCGTGCTCGCCGGCCTCGACGCTTCGATGCGCATCGCGCGCGAGGAGACTTTCGGCCCGGTCGCCCCGGTGTTTCGATTCAAGGACGAAGACGACGCCATCCGCCTCGCCAACGACACCCAATATGGCCTCGCCGCTTACTTCTACGCTCGCGATCTCGGGCGGGTGTGGCGGGTCGCCGAGGCGCTGGAATACGGCATGGTCGGGATCAACACCGGAGTCATTTCGACCGAACTCGCCCCCTTCGGCGGCGTGAAGGAATCCGGCCTCGGACGCGAGGGCTCACGCCACGGCGCGGAGGAATTCGTGGAGATCAAGTACATGCTGATGGGCGGGCTCGACCGGTAGTCGGCGGCGGATTGGCAGGCCAAAGCGGGGGCGCGCGCAGCAATCAATCGCGCGCCGCAACCAATAAAGAAGGGCCGCCTGGGGGAGGGCGGCCCTTCTCCCGTCGAGCGACGCGCGCCGATCAAGCTTCAGCTGACGCCGTCCGGGCGGCCCGCAAGCCGCGTATCGGGCGAACCCAAGGCCGGCGAAGCCGATCGGCGTCATCGCCCGGGCCGAGCGCTCGGGAACGGCGGCCGTCGGCAGCCACGATCCCGCCGCCGCCGCCGCGCAATATGATACCAAAGCCGCGCATGACGCTCCCCCGCCGTCGCATGAATGCAATGTGCAGTCGGGCGTCCCCACGCCCGCGCTCTTAAAAGCGCCGCTGAATAGACACTTTGTGGTCTCGCTAATAATTTGTCAAGAACGATAGTCAGTAATCCGTTAGTATAAAGTGCGTATCAAATGCAACTTCTACAACCTGAAGATGCAATCTGACAGCTTTGCACCGATGACGTGCAAGTTGCGGCGCATTGACTATTTTATGCCGACTGTCTTTCAATGAAAGTAAGTTGTTCGGCTCGGAAATACGAATCAAATCTTGGGCGCAATATTGGTGTATGCCAGCAAGGTGAGAAGCTTAAAATCAAACGCGGTTCGAAGATTCACGTTATACAATCCGACGGTTGCAAAGACCGGGCGCGCGCGTCAGGCGGAAATATACGTCGCAGATCGGCGCGGCGTCTTGGTTGGGACGCAAGGGAAGCCTCGCGTATGTTGAGAGGGTGGGCGCTAAGAAGCTCTCGACCATTGCGAGCGAACGCCAGCTCTGGCGCTCGCGTCGCCGCGAGGCCCTGTGGAAGGCCGCGCATCTCCGAGGCCGATCCCGCGCGCAGGCGCGCGCTGATCGGCAGGTCAGATTATTCTCGCGCCGCGGCGGATCCGGCGGACTCCAACCAATGCGGCATCGCCGGGAGATTTGACGGCAAGAGGGGTCGGCGATGCTGCGGCAAGCGCGCCCTCGACCCTTTGAAGCCCAAGGATCGGCGGCCGCAAAGCGGCGGCAAGCAAAATTTTGCCCGCCTCACGCCTCGGCGGCTCTTGGCCGCGGCGAACTCTCCTCCTCGCGAACGACGTCGCGCAGCGCCACCAGCTGGGTCTCCAGGGCTTCGAGATCGCTCTCCGACATGCGCCCCAGCGTCGAGGCGATCCAGCGGTGCTGGACGATGATCGCCTTTTCCGCGGTGGCGCGGCCCGCCTCGGTGAGATAGATCGCATATTGGCGCCGGTCCGAAGCGGTCGAGCGCCGCTCGACCAGGCCGGCGTGCTCCAGCCGGTCGAGGAGGCCGGAAATGTTGCCCTTCGTGACATAGAGACGCTTGGCGAGTTCCTGCTGACTGACGCCTTCCTCCTCGCTCAGCGTCGTCAGCACATCGCATTGCGGGATCGAGACGCCGATCGCACGCAGCCGCTCGTTGATCGCCGCCTGCATGCGCCCAACCAGGCGGATGATACGAAACCAGACGCGAATGGAACGGTCCGGGTTTTGCGGAGTGCGCATCGGGGCCCCTACTTCCAGCGGCGAGCGTTTGACCGGCGCGGGATCAGGCGGACGCCCGAACTTCCGCCTTGAGATTGCCAATCGGCGTTCGCGGCGCCAAAGTAAAGACATGAACAATTCGCGCGCCGGGATCAAGCGCCGCGCGCCCAATCGGGATGACCGCCATGCTCGGACGGATGCAGGAATGGCCCCTGCTGATGCACAAGATCATCGATTTCGCGGCGATCCAGTTCCCCGAGAGGGAAGTCGTCTCCCGCATGGTGGAAGGGCCGATGCACCGCACCAACTATCGCGAGATCCGTGACCGCGCGCTGAAAGTCGCCAAACGCCTCGACCGCGACGGGATCAGGCTCGGCGACCGCGTCGCGACGCTCGCCTGGAACGGCTACCGGCATCTGGAGGCCTGGTACGGCGCCGCGGGGATCGGCGCCGTCTACCACACGGTCAATCCCCGTCTGTTTCCCGAGCAGATCGCCTGGATCATCAACGACGCCGAAGATCGGATATTGCTGACCGATCTCACCTTCGTGCCGCTCCTCGAGGCGATCGCGGACAAGCTGCCGTCCATCGAGCGTTTCGTCGTCCTGACCGACGCCGCCCACATGCCGGCGACCAAGCTCAAGAATGCGATCAACTACGAGGACTGGATCGGCGCGGTCGACAGCGAT
>CAWAIM010000026.1:0-70903 GCA_963781895.1 uncultured Alphaproteobacteria bacterium | reverse complement strand
TGCGGTAAGTTTTTTGCTAAATTCACAATAACAGTCGATTGTCTTCCCGATGTTCTTGCGAATGGAAACGAAATCCCGGAGATGAAAACGGTAAATCGAGCGTCTTCTAAATAATTAAATTCATGCCGTAACGTCAATTATTGACATTGAATCGCGCTGCGACAATTCCCGGCGGGGCGCCCAATCGCCGTCAAGACGATGGCGATCGAATGAGAGGCAATCGATACGATTGTGTCTCGACGATGACAACCAGGATCTGGCGGCGATCGAAAGCGCGCTCCGACTTGGCCAGATCGAGATCCACAACGCCGAGGACAGTGTGACGCCCGGCCCCGCCTTCGACCGCGGGTCCGTGACCAGCCCCTCGCCGGGTGAACGTCATTATGCATTCGCCGGATGGACGCTCGATGCGACCGCCCGCGACCTCGTTAGTCCGGGGGCCGCAGGGTCGACCTGACGTCGTCCGAATTCGAGCTGCTGATGACTTTCATTCGCCAGCCGGGGAAAGCGGCGTCTCGCAGCGCTCTGCTCGGCGATCTGAAGGGGCGCGCCTGGACCTATTTTGATCGTTCGATCGATACTCTGGTCGCTCGCCTGCGCAAGAAGATCGACGCCGACCGGAGCCGACCGCCGCTGATCCGCTCGGTGCGCGGCGTCGGCTATGTGTTCTGCGCCGCGGTCACCCATGAATGCGGCGCGCATCGACCGGTCGCCGCTTGACGCTTAAGCCAGCAATCCGCCGGCGCGGGGGGCGACCAGGATTGCTCGTCGGCGCCGATGAGGATCGCCTCGCCCGACAGACTTTCATAGAAAAAGCGTTCAACGCCGATGGCGCCAATCTCGTTGACCGCGACGAAGGCGCCGGCGAATGCGCTGGCGCGCGGTAGGCGCTTGATCAAAGGTCGCCTTGCCCGCGCCGAGAAAACCGGCGACGATGCGAACGGCGATCCCTGCGCGCTCGCTGACGCCGCGACGCCTCGATCGGCGGGCGCGCCGAATCGACGCCCGGCGAAGACCGCTGCTATCGATATTGTCGACAACGTTTAGCCCTTTGTCATGGCAAGAAATCAGGTGCATCTTCAATGACGGTTCGCTTTCACCGTAACGATCTGCCCGCCAGCGCGACGTTCGGCGATGCGGTCGCGATCGACACCGAGACGCTGGGCCTCAGCGTCGCCCGCGACCGCTTGTGCGTCGTGCAGCTCTCTCGCGGCGACGGCGACGCCGACATCGTACAGATCGCGCCAGGCCAGAACAGCGCTCCCAATCTCGAACGGCTGCTGGCCGACCGGCAGGTGGTCAAACTGTTCCATTTCGGCCGCTTTGACATGGCGGTGCTGCAACACGCCTTCGGCGTCATGGCCGAGCCGGTCTATTGCACCAAGATCGCCTCCAAGATCGCCCGCACCTACACCGATCGCCACGGCCTGAAGGACCTCGCGCGCGAACTGCTGGGCGTCGAGATCTCCAAGCAGCAGCAATCCTCGGACTGGGGCGCGCCGACCTTGACCGACGCGCAACTCGCCTACGCGGCCTCGGACGTGCTGCATCTGCACGCCTTGCGCGACAAGCTCGACGCGATTCTTGCGCGCGAAGGCCGGGATGGACTCGCCCGCGCCGCTTTCGCCTATCTGTCCGAGCGGGTTCGTCTCGATCTCGCCGGTTTCGAGGCGATGGACGTGTTCTCCCACACCTATCCGTGAGAGACGCCCGCTAGGACACCGCCGCTTTCTGCATGTCGACGAGCTGGCTGATGCCGGCGCGCGCCAAGGCCATCATCTGCAGCAGCTCGGCCTCGCTGAACGGCGCGCCTTCGGCCGAGCCCTGCACTTCGACGAGGCCGCCGGCGCCGGTCATGACGAAATTCGCGTCTGTTTCGGCGCTCGAATCCTCGGCATAATCCAGATCGATCGCCACGCCGCCGCCGACGATGCCGCAGGAAACGGCGGCGACGTGGTCCTTCAGCGGGCTGTCGCGCAAGATCGACCGCTGCGTCATCCATTGCAGGCAGTCGCGCAGCGCGACCCAGGCGCCGGTGACCGAGGCGGTGCGGGTGCCGCCGTCCGCCTGCAGGACATCGCAATCGATGGTGATCTGCCGTTCTCCCAGACGCGACAAATCGACCACCGCGCGCAGCGATCGGCCGATCAGGCGCTGGATTTCCTGGGTGCGGCCGGACACTTTGCCGGTCGAGGATTCCCGCCTGGTTCGAGTCGACGTCGCGCGCGGCAGCATCGCGTATTCCGCCGTCACCCAACCCCGACCCTGCCCGCGCAGCCACGGCGGCGGCTTGTCCTCGAGCGAGGCCGCGCACAAAACGTGGGTGTCGCCGAACCGCACGAGGCACGACCCTTCCGCATATCGGGCGACGCCGCGCTCGAAACTCACCTTGCGCATTTCGTCGGCGGCGCGTTTGGAGGGACGCATGGGACGGACCTTTCTCGAAAGGGGCTCGCTTTAGCGACAGAACCGCGGCGAGGCAAACCCGGCGGCGAGCGGCGCGGCGCGCAAACCTTCCCGCGTTGACCGTCGGCGCCCGCGTCACTAGGGTCGCCGCGCCGATCCCAAGCAACGCGAAAAGGTCTTGATGCCGCCCGACGCCGACCCCGCTCTCGACCCCGCCAAGTCGTTTCAAGCGCTGATCCTGACCTTGCAGAATTTCTGGGCGCGGCAGGGCTGCGTCATTTTGCAACCCTACGACATGGAGGTGGGCGCCGGCACGTTCCATCCGGCGACCACCCTGCGTTCGCTCGGCCCCAGGTCATGGAATGCGGCCTATGTGCAGCCCTCGCGCCGTCCCAAGGACGGGCGCTATGGCGAGAACCCCAACCGGCTTCAGCATTACTATCAGTATCAGGTGATCCTGAAGCCATCGCCCGAGAAAATCTCCAGAAGCTCTATCTCGATTCGCTTGCGAGCATCGGCGTCGACATGGCCGTTCACGACGTGCGCTTCGTCGAGGACGACTGGGAGAGCCCGACGCTCGGCGCTTGGGGGCTCGGTTGGGAATGCTGGTGCGACGGCATGGAAGTGTCGCAATTCACCTATTTCCAGCAGGTCGCGGGCTTCGAATGCGCCCCCGTTTCCGGCGAGCTGACCTATGGTCTCGAACGTCTGGCGATGTACGTGCAGGGCGTCGACAGCATCTATGACATCAACTTCAACGGCCGCGACGGCGCCGAGCGCGTCACCTACGGCGACGTGTTCAAGCAGGCCGAACAGGAATATTCCCGCTTCAACTTCGAATACGCCGACACCGGCATCCTGTTTCAGCACTTCAAGGACGCGGAGGCCGAATGCCGCTCGTTGCTGGACCGCGGCGCCAGCGGCGAGCGCCACCTGATGGCCCTGCCCGCCTACGACCAATGCATCAAGGCGAGCCACGCCTTCAACCTGCTCGACGCGCGCGGCGTGATCTCGGTCACCGAGCGCCAGAGCTACATCCTCAGAGTGCGCGAACTCGCCAAGGCCTGCGGCGCCGCCTGGCTCAAGACGGCCGGAGGCGGGGCGGCTTGACAGCCTCGTTCCCGGAGAGGCGCCGGTTCTTCATTCAGGCCCGTTGAAATGCCCGATCTCCTTCTCGAACTGTTCAGCGAAGAAATCCCCGCGCGCATGCAGCGCCAGGCGGCCGACGACCTGAAGCGCCTGGTGACCAACGCGCTCGTCGATCGCAATCTGACCTACGAGGGCGCGCAAGCTTACGTGACGCCCCGGCGCCTGACGCTGCATGTGCTCGGCCTGCCCGCCGCGCAGCCGGATGTGCGCGAGGAGCGAAAAGGTCCGCGCGTCGGCGCGCCCGCGGCGGCCATACAAGGATTCCTCAAGAGCGCCGGCCTCGAGCGGATCGAGCAGGCGAGCATCGAGAAGGACCCGAAGAAGGGCGAATTCTACCTCGCCGCGATCGTGAAGCCCGGCCGCGCGACCCGGGACGCGCTCGCCGAGATCATCCCCGAAATCGTGCGCACTTTCCCCTGGCCGAAGTCGATGCGCTGGGGCGCGGCTTCGGCCAGGCCCGATGCGCTGCGCTGGGTGCGGCCCCTGCGCGGGATCGTCTGCACGCTCGGCTCGCCGCACGACGCGGTCGAGATCGTGCCGTTCGCGATCGACGGGCTCGCGAGCGCGGACGTGACTTACGGCCATCGCTTCATGGCGCCGGAGCCGATCAGGGTCCGACGTTTCGACGACTATGTCGAGGCTCTGCGCAAGGCGAGAGTCGAACTCGACGCCGACCGGCGCAAGGCGATCATTCTCGCCGACGCTCAAAACCTCGCCTTTGCGCGAGGGCTGGAGCTGGTCGAGGACGAAGGTCTGCTGGAGGAAGTCGCCGGGCTGGTCGAATGGCCGGTCGCGCTGATGGGCGAATTCGAGCCGGCGTTCCTCGACCTGCCGCCCGAGGCGATCCGCGCCACCATTCGCGCCAACCAGAAATGCTTTGTCCTGAGGGACGCGGCCGGCAAGCTCGCCAACCAATTCGTCCTCGTCGCCAATCTGATCGCCGCCGACGGCGGGGCGGCGATCGCCGCCGGCAACGGGCGCGTGGTGCGCGCGCGCCTCGCCGACGCCCGCCACTTCTGGCGGACCGACCTCGCCCCCCTGCCCGATTACAAGGACAAGGCCGAGAAGCCGCTCGACCAGCGCCTCGCCAAGCTGCAGGCGCTTCAGGTCGTCTTTCACGAGAAGCTCGGCACGCAGGGCGAACGCATCGAACGGATCGAGGCGCTGGCGCGCGAGCTGGCGCCGCAGGTCGGCGCCGACGCGGAGCTGGCCGCGCGCGCGGCGCATCTGGCCAAGGCGGACCTGGTCACCGAAATGGTCGGCGAGTTTCCCGAGCTGCAGGGCCTGATGGGCCGCTATTACGCCAGCGCCCAGGGCGAAGAGCCGAGCGTCGCCGCCGCGATCGAGGAACATTACAAGCCGCAGGGGCCGAACGACCGCATCCCCGCTTCGCCGGTTTCGATCGCCGTGGCGCTGGCCGACAAATTCGACACGCTCGGGAGCTTCTGGGCGATCGACGAGAAGCCGACCGGCAGCAAGGACCCCTACGCCCTGAGGCGGGCGGCGCTCGGGATCGTTCGCATCATTCTCGAGAACGGCTTGCGGCTGCCGCTGACCGGTCCGTTGAATGCGGCCGTCTGGGGAGCGCTGCTCGACATGGAGTTCAGCCGAGAGGACGAGGCGGCCTCCGTGGTCGGCTCGCTCGAAAAGCGCGGTTTTCCGAAAGGCGAAAGGCCCGAACTCGACGAACTGGTGGCGTCCTATTCGCGCGCGCCGCGGCCGACCCAGAGACCTGAAGACTTCAGAGTCGTCGAGGCGACCGCGAGCCTCCTCGCCTTCTTCGCCGACCGGCTCAAGGTCTATCTGCGCGACCAGGGCGCGCGGCACGATCTCATCGACGCGGTGTTCGCTCTTCCCGGCCAGGACGATCTGTTGATGATCGTCTGGCGGGTCGAGGCGCTGGGGCGGCTGCTCGACACGGAAGACGGCCAGAACCTGCTGACCGGCTATCGCCGCGCCGCCAACATCCTGCGCGCCGAGGAAAAGAAGGACGGCGCCGGCGCTTTCTTAGGCAAGCACAATCCGGCCGCGCTGGTCCTGCCGGCGGAAAAAAACCTCGCCGACGCTCTCGCCGCGGCGGGCGCGGAGGCGCGCGAGCGCGCGGCCCGCGAGGACTTCGAAGGCGCGATGCGCTCGCTCGCCGGCCTTCGCGCGCCGATCGACGCTTTCTTCCTCGACGTCACCGTCAACGCCGACGACCCGACGCTGCGGCTCAACCGTCTGCGATTGCTCGGCGAATTGCGCGACGCGGTGCATGCGGTGGCGGACTTCTCGAGAATCGCGGGATAGCGGATGAAAAATCGAACGCCCGGCGCCCGAATCTCGGGCCGCCGCGGCCGGGGCCGCTCGGCGAGCGGCGGCGTTCGACCGATTGCGGACCTCCCATGCCAATGTCGTTTCCTTAACGGTCGGAAGGCCAGCCATGAAACGTGACATCGAGATTGCAGGTTATGAGGACCGCGTCCGGGCGAGCTTCGCCAGGCAGGGGCTGATGAGCACGTTGGGCGCGACACTCGTCAGCGTCGCTCCCGGTCTGGTCGAGATCGCGATCCGCCCCGCTCCGGCGATCTCGCAGCAGCACGGCTTTGTTCATGCAGGAGCCGTCAGCGCCATCGCCGACACGGCGGCGGGATACGCCGCGCTCAGCCTGATGCCTCCGGACAGGGGCGTGCTGACGACGGAGTTCAAGATCAATTTTGTCGCGCCCGCCGTCGGAGATCGCATCCTCGCGCGCGGCAAGGTGGTCAAGGCGGGCCGCACGCTGACGCTCGCCCAAACCGAGGTGTTCGCCGCCAGCGGGGGACAGGAGAAGCTGATCGCGCTCCTGACCGCGACATTGATGGCGGTCGAAGGGCGGGACGGCGTCAGCGACTGAGGGCCGCTTTCCGCCCGTCTACGCCATGCCCAATGTGGCGCATAAATCGTGATTTCCGCGCATCCCCATTGCTCTCGTCTCATATATCCATTATTCTCGATTTATGGAATCATTTGACGCGATAGCCGCCCTCGCCGCCTTGGCGCAACCGACGCGCCTTGAAACCTTCCGTCTGCTCGTGCGCCGCGAACCAGAGGGCGCGCCCGCCGGAGAGCTGGCGCGTCTCGCCGCCGTTCCGCAAAACACCATGTCGGCGCATCTCGCCGTTCTCGCACGCTGCGGTCTGGCGCGCGGGGAACGGCGCGGCCGATCGATCGTCTACCGCGCCGATCTCGCCCGTTTCCGCGCGCTCCTGACCTACCTGCTGAAAGACTGCTGCGACGGGCGGCCGGACGTGTGCGCGCCGCTGATCGCCGATCTCGTTCCCTGCCATTCGTCGACGGAGCCCGCCTGTGGCTGATCGGGTCTTCAACGTCCTCTTCCTCTGCACCGGCAACACCGCCCGTTCCGTCCTCGCCGAGGGGATCTTGCGCAAGGACGGCGCCGGTCGTTTCAACGCCTTCTCGGCGGGAAGCCGCCCGAAGGGCGTCGTCAATCCGTTCGCCCTCAAGGCGCTGGAGGCCCACGGCTATCCGTCCGACGGCTACCGCTCGAAGAGCTGGGACGAGTTCGCCGCCCCCGGCGCGCCGCACATGGATTTCGTGTTCACGGTCTGCGACAGCGCCGCCGGCGAGGCCTGCCCGGTGTGGCCGGGCCATCCGATGACGGCGCATTGGGGCATCGAAGACCCCGCCGCCGTCGAAGGCTCCGACATTGACAAGGAACGCGCCTTCAACATGGCGTTTCGATTCCTGCGTAACCGGATTTCGTGTTTCATCGCGCTGCCGATCGCCAGCCTCGACAAGATGACGCTCGGCGCGAAGCTCAAGGAAATCGGCCGACTGGACGGCGCGACCACGACGCCGGCGGGAGCGGCCTGATGTCGGTTTTCGAGCGCTTCCTCACGCTCTGGGTCGCCCTGTGCATCGTCGCCGGGGTGGCGCTTGGCCATCTTCTCCCTGGCGTTTTCCACGCCATCGGCGCGGTCGAGTTCGCCAAGGTCAATCTGCCGGTCGCCGTGCTGATCTGGCTGATGATCGTTCCCATGCTGATCAAGATCGATTTCGCGGCGCTCGGCGAGGTTCGCCGGCATTGGCGGGGCTTCGGCGTCACGCTTTTCATCAATTGGGCGGTGAAGCCGTTCTCGATGGCCCTGCTCGGGTGGTTGTTCATCGGCCATCTGTTCCGGCCCTACCTGCCGGCCGGCCAGATCGATTCCTACATCGCGGGCCTGATCCTGCTCGCCGCCGCGCCCTGCACGGCGATGGTGTTCGTGTGGAGCAACCTGACCAAGGGCGAGCCGAACTTCACCCTGTCGCAGGTGGCGCTCAACGATACGATCATGATCTTCGCCTACGCGCCGATCGTCGGGCTGCTGCTTGGACTGTCCGCGATCAAGGTCCCGTGGGACACGCTCGTTCTCTCGGTCGCGCTGTACATCGTGATCCCGGTGATCGCGGCGCAGATCGTTCGCCGCTCCATGCTCGCGTCGGGCGGGGAAAAGGCCCTTTCCGATCTGCTTTCCCAGTTGCAGCCGCTGTCGCTGGTCGCCCTGCTGGCGACCCTGGTTTTGCTGTTCGGTTTCCAGGGGGGCCAGATTCTTCGCCAGCCGACGGTGATCGGGCTGCTCGCGGTCCCGATCCTGATCCAGGTCTATTTCAACGCCGGCTTCGCCTATCTCCTCAACCGGCTGAGCGGCGAAGACCATTGCGTCGCCGGGCCGTCGGCGTTGATCGGAGCGAGCAATTTCTTCGAGCTGGCCGTCGCAGCGGCAATCTCGCTGTTCGGCTTCGAATCCGGCGCGGCGCTCGCCACCGTCGTCGGGGTCCTGATCGAAGTGCCCGTCATGCTGTCGGTTGTCTGGATCGTCAATCGCAGCAAGGACTGGTACGGGCGCGCGGCGGCAATTCGCCGCCCCGCGTAAGCAATTCTCGCTTGCGACGCGGCGGTCGCTTTGCGGTCAAAAATTCGCGCGGCTTGTCGATCAAGGTCACACTTCACGGGTGGGGGCATTCCGTGCTAATGCTCGATTGACGCGCCATCGCGGGTGTGCGCTCGGGGTCGATTCCGGCCATTCGCCGGAGGGACCGCGCCTCGGCGACCAAGGGCCGCCGCCGGCAGCGTTCTCAGACGACATCCGCCTCGCGACCGGCCATGCCCGTTCGCCTCCGGGATCGCTTCGCTGACGCTCGCAGCGACGGCTTCGTTTTCATGGAAGCGAGGCATAATATGCAGTTCTAAATTGTTAATAAATTCATGCTGGCCGATCCGCTTGTGGTTTTTGAACGATCGACGCCCACAACTTTTTAGACCAATGCTTTCTGAAAATCAGTATCCATGCTATGATCGCTTTTGTGATGACCAGACCGAGGGACGGCGTATGCGCGCTTGCGGCGGCGGGGAGGAAAAGACTTTTTTCCCTTGGAATCGCCGTAACCCATTGAGAAGCCCTCGATTCGCGCGAGAGAATCCAAGCAAATCCAAGCATTTTTCCCTTGGTTTTCCTTGGTTTTCCTTGGTTCTGTTTGGTTGGGCTTGGATCGGCTTGGAAAAATTTGGCCGCGCCAGGATAATACGAAGTCAATTTGTTTTGTCTGGGCCGCGCCGGTCCGGCGCTCGGCGCATCATCCCCCGAACCGTCCCTTCCACGTCGGCTGGGCGCCCGGAACCTCGAGCGGCGCGGCTTCATAGACGCCGCGGGCGACGGCGCGGGCGATGCAGTCGGCGGCCAGCATGCCGATCTCGGTCAGGTCCCGCATGTCGGGAATTCGCGCCGCCAGACCGGTGGTGGCGGCGAACACGGCGTCATTGTCACCCGGCGCGTGAGCCGGGCGCAAGGCGAGCGCGAATCCGTCCTGCGCCATGATCGCGACCCGCTTGACCTGCGCCGTGGTCAGCATCGCGTCGGTCGCCACCACCGCGAGGTCGGTGTTGAACGGCGCGTCGGATTTGAGGCGGAGCGCAAGGGCGTCGTCGATTTCGCGCGGCCCGAAACCGCGGCCGCCGAACTCGCCATCGCGTTCGTAAGGCGCGGCCCAGAAATATTGGCTCCCGCCGCGCGTCGCCCGGCCGACGGAATTGACGACGACCAGCGCGCCGAGGCGAAACCCTCGGGAAGTCTCGGCGCTCGCGGAGCCGAGACCGCCCTTGAGATCATAGGTCGTCGCGCCATAGCCGGCGCCGGCCGACCCCAAGGCGAAGGTCTCGGAAGCGATCGAGGCCGCCTGAAAGCCCAGCTCCCAGTAGGGGGGCTGGCGGCCCCAGGCCTTGTCGCCGCCGTTGAGTAGGTCGAAGAGGCTGGCGCCGGGCACGATCGGCACGCGCGCGGCGCGCAGGGGGAAGCCGCGCCCGATGCCGGCGAGATAGGCCATCGCTCCGCCCGCCGCGTCGAGGCCGAACGCCGAGCCGCCGGACAAGACGAAGCCGTCGACGCGCTCGACGGTCATTTCCGGTTCGAGCAGCGCTGTGTCGCGCAAAGCCGGCGAACCGCCGTTGATGGCGATCGAGGCGATCGCCGGCTCATCGAAAATGACGGCGGTGACGCCGGAGGCGAGGCGCGGGTCGTGCGCCGATCCGACGCGCACGCCCGCGACATCGGTGATGAGATTGGCCGTCATCGGATGTCCTTCATCAGCCGAAATGCGTGATGCGCCGCCGCGCGGATGCCGGGCGGACTATCGGAAGCGCCGCGCGCGCGGTCAATCCGCGCCGGGCGAACGTGACCCTTGCTCGCCCGCGCCCCCGGACATGGCGGACGGACGGTCAGGACAGCCTCGCACAGGCGAACGATGCGCTCTATTGCCGGGGTCGCGGGCGACAATCGGGAAATGGAGTGCATCCCTTCCCAAGTCTGAGTCGCGGACACCCGCCCCGACCCGGGCAAAGGACGTCAGGCTGAAATGCGCGACGAGGTGAACGAACCGCTGGGGATGGCGCCGGCTCCGACCGCCGCCGCGGTCGGCGGACCCTGGCGCGGGATCGGGCGCACGGTTCTCGCAGCGGCGGTCGTCGCGGCCGCGATCGGCCTGCTCACGAACGGGCGCCGCGAAGCGCGCCGCGACGGCGAAACCGTCGTGACGGCGAAGGTCGAAAGCGCGCCAGCGCCAGCGCCGATTGCGCCGTCTCCGCCCGTGAATGCCGACGCGGCGGCCGAGCCTCTCCTGCCGGCGATCGCCTCGGCCAGCCAGGTGGAGGCGGCGAGCGGGGTGAAGGTCACGCGCTCGGGCGGCGCCGGCGCGCCGTCGAGCGCACTGATCATCGATGTGCCCGAGGCGCTCGGCATCACCCTCGAGGCCGCGCCCGACCCGCGCCTTGTCGAGAACTCGCGCTACGGCGCCTTGCCGCGGGTCGGCGCCGACGGCGCGCGGCCGTTCGACGTCTATTCGCGGCCGATTCTCACGTCCGCGAAGCTGAAAGCCGGCCGCCCGCGCATCGCGCTGATGGTCGGCGGCCTCGGCCTCAACGCCGAAGGCACCGACGGGGCGATCGCCAAACTGCCCGGCGCAGTCACGCTCGGCTTCGCGCCTTATGGCGCTGGCGTCGATCAATTGGCCGCGGACGCGCGAAAGGCCGGGCACGAGACGGTGTTGCAGGCGCCGATGGAGGGCTTCGCTTACCCCGCCAGCGATCCGGGGCCGCATACGCTGACGACGACGGCGTCCAGCGCCGCCAACCTCGACTCGCTGCACTGGCTGATGGGCCGTTTCGCAGGCTATGTCGCCGTCGCCAACTATCTCGGCGGGAAGTTCACCGCCGACCGCTCCGCGATCGCCCCGGTCCTGAACGAAATCGGAGCGCGAGGCCTGGGCTATCTCGACGACGGCTCTTCGCCGCGCAGCCTGGCGCCGGACCTCGCCCAGAGCATGGCGATGCCTTCAGCGCGGGCCGACGTCATCATTGACGCCAGTCCCTCGCCTGGAGCCTTCGAAGCGGCGCTCGACCGCCTCGTCGATCTCGCGCGGGAGCGAGGCGCGGCGATCGGGGTCGCATCCGCCTCGCCCAGCAGCGTTGAACGTTTGGCGCGATGGAGCGGCGCGCTGGAGGCGAAGGGGGTCGCGCTGGTTCCGCTTTCCGTGTTAATGTCAAAGACGCCCGGTCGGTCGGCGCAATCCAACCCGTAAAATGAGTTCGTGAGCAACGGTTTGCCTTATCGCCCCTGCGTCGGCGTCGCGCTGGTCAATCACGGCGGCGAGGCGTTCATCGGCCATCGCAAGAGTAAACGTGACGACGAGGCGTTGGATGGCCGCTCGTGGCAAATGCCCCAGGGCGGGATCGACAAGGGCGAAGAGCCGCTCACCGCGGCGCGGCGCGAGCTCTGGGAAGAGACCAACGTCCGCTCGATCGAATTCATCGCCGAGCTGCCGCGCTGGCTGAACTACGATTTGCCCGAAGGGGCGCGCGGCCGCTGGAGCGGGCGCTATCGCGGCCAGACCCAGAGGTGGTTCCTTTTTCGCTTCGTCGGCGAGGAGAAGGAAATCGACGTCCGCCGTCCGGCCGGCGGCAAGCACAACGCGGAATTCGACGACTGGCGTTGGGAACGCTTCGAGCGGCTGCCTGACCTCGTCGTGCCGTTCAAACGAGAGGTCTACGAGGCCGTGTCGACCGCTTTCGCGCCGCTCGCGCGGCCCGCTGGGCGGTGATCGGACATGGCCGGAACGCAATTGACGACGCCGTGAACGAACATCCCTCGAGACTCCCGCTTCGCGGGCTCCCCGGGATGACGGTCAAGACGTTGATTGCTGGAAACCCTCACGCTGAGAAGTTGCGCGGAGCGCCCATGCGACGCATGAGCCGCGGCGCCGCCCCACGCGTCACGCGCCGCTCTTGATCGACGCGATCGCCTCGGAAAGCTCCTGGTCCATCTTTCGCCGCAGGCGGTGATCGGAGAGGTCGACCTTGGCGCGATCGAGGTCCTGCCGCAAAGTCTCCTCGACCGCATCGTCGTCGCGGCCAACCTGGCTTGCGACGAAATCGTGGGCGTATTTCTCGGCGGCCTCGGCCGAATATCCCATCAGTGCGGCAGCCCATTGCGCCAGCGCTTTGTTGCGCCGCGCCAGCGCGCGAAAGCGCTGGGTCTCATCGGCCGCAAATCGTTTTTCGAACGCGTTCTCACGTTCTTCGAATGCGTCAGGCATGACGACCTCCTCCGCCGGGCGTCGCCGAATTTGGCGCGCCGGCGCCCCGGTGTCAATTTGCGCCCTTCGAAGGATGCGCGTTCGCCGGCTGATTGCACTCGATGTGCGGCCTCTCGGCGCCAGCGCTCCCTGACATGCGGACGCAGGACGCTCCGGTTGGAGGTCTGCCCGCCCGTCGCGGCCGCGACAATCCCGGCGAACCACGCTAGGATTTCTCCGGGAAACGTCAAAGGAGGCCTCTCATGTCCGGCAAGCGCATCGTTTTCACCGGGGGAACCGGCAAGGCCGGCCGCCACGCCGTTCCGTATCTCGCCGCCCATGGATATTCGATCCTCAATGTCGATCTGAAGCCGCTCGACCTGCCGGGGGTTCCGACCCTCATCGCCGATCTCACCGACAGCGGCCAGGCGTTCAACGCGCTGACCATTCACCCCGACTTCGCCGGCTTCGAGCTCGGCCATCCGCCACGCCCGCCGGACGCGGTCGTCCACTTCGCCGCCATTCCGCGCGTGCTGATCGAGCCCGACAACGTCACCTTCGCCAAGAATGTCTTGAGCACCTACAACGTCATCGAGGCGGCGATGAAGCTGGGGGTCAAGAAGGTCGTCATCGCCTCCAGCGAGACGACCTACGGCGTCTGCTTCGCCGAGGGCGACAAGGATTTTCACCAGTTCCCGCTCGAAGAGGATTACGACATCGACCCGATGGACTCCTACGGCCTCTCCAAGGTCTGCAACGAAAAGACCGCGCGCGCCTTCGCGATGCGTTACGGCGCCGACATTTATGCGTTGCGCATCGGCAATGTGATCGAGCCGCATGAATATCCGGCGTTCTCGGAATTTCTCGCCAACCCGCCGATGCGCAAGCGCAACGCCTGGAGCTATATCGACGCGCGCGACCTCGGCGAAATCGTCAGGCTGTGTCTCGAAAAGGACGGCATGGGCTTCCAGGCGTTCAATGCGGTCAACGACACGATCACGCTCGACACCCCAACCCGCGAGGCGCTGGCGAAACTATGCCCGAACACCCCGATCACCCGCGAAATGGGCGAGTTCGAGGCGCCGCTGTCGAACCGCAAGGCGCGCGAGATCCTCGGGTTCAAGGAAGCGCATAACTGGCGCAAATACCTGGAGCACGGAAATTCAGCCGCCCGTACTTTGTTCAGCCGCCCGGAAATGAAGGCGCCGGGCCAAGCGCCTATTGCATGCCCTTGTCGGTCAGGGTGTTCAGAAACGCCACCAGCGCGTCGACATCCTGATCGCTGAGCCGAGGCTTTTCGCCCGGCTTGCGATCATAAGGAACCTCTTGCGTGTTCGCGTTGTCCTTGTAGGCGCCGGGCAAGTCGTCGAACTTGTCGACCTCGCCGGTCTTGAGCTTCGGATACCAACGCTTTGGATCAGTGTCGCGGGTGGCGTAGAAGGCGATCGCGTCGCGCAGCGAGACGAAGCGGCCATTGTGATAGTAGGGCCCGGTGATCGCCACATTGCGCAAGGTCGGCACTTTGAACTGGCCGCACAGCGAACTGAGCTTGATCTCCTTGGGCAGCATCGACTCGATCCCGGGGCGCTTGCACAGGCCGAGATCGAAAACCGTCGGATCGGCGTTGACGGGAATTGCCGCGTTTCGCGGCACGCCCAGCGCGTCATAGGTAAAGTCGGTGAAGATCCAATCGGTCGGGTCCTTCGAGTCCGGCTTGCCCACGTGACAGGCGATGCAGTTGCCCTGCTTGGGATTGGTGAACAGCTCGAACCCGCGCGCCTCCAACGGGCTGAGCTTCGCCTTTCCGCGCAGGGCGTCGTCGAACTTGGACGAGAAGGGGGCGAACCGCTCGGAAGCCTCGTAGGCGAACAGCGCATCCGCCAGCTTGGTCATCGCGGTCTTTGGATCGTCGAAAACGTCCGCGCCGAAGACCGCAACCATCATGTCGGCGTAAGCGCCGGCTTGCACCTTCCGCACCACCGCTTCGATCGACGGATTGTTCATCTCGACCGGATCGAGGAGAGGGACTATCGGCTGATCGACGAGATCGGACGCGCGGCCGTCCCAGAACTGGCCGCCCTTGGCCTCCAGCGTCTCCTTACCGTCGTCGATGTCCTTGTAGAATCCGAACGCCGGGCTGTAGGCCTTGTACATGATCGTCGGCGTCTTTCGCCGGCCGAGCTTGTCCGGGGTGCTGCCGGCGGCGACAGCCGCGATCGGCGACCCGTTGTTTCCCTGGAAGGCGTGCTTCGGCTCGTGGCAGGACATGCACGACATGCCGCGAGGCTCCGACAGGTTCGTATCCTCGAATATGCGCTTGCCAAGCAACTGGATGTCGGTCAGCGACTTTTCGTCCTCGGCGCGGACCATGGCGGCGGGCGGCGCTATTTGAGCGCCGGCTGCGCCGACGAAACAAGCGAAAAGCCCGACGTAAAGCCATAGTGCGCATTTGCCTCGGGCCAACATCAAAGCCTCCTGAACCGGCGGGTTCAAGCGCCGCCGCTCGGTGGGCCGATTATCGGCATTCGCGGTCGCCGGCAACGAAGCCCAACGCAAATAGAAATCGATTCAAATTGAAATCATTGCAAATTGGAATCGTTTCAAAGCCCGCCGCGCCAAGATAGCCGACAATCTTCGTGCCCTTAACGCCCGATTCAAGCCCCGTCTTTTACTGTCCGAGTTGCCGAACGCGCGCCTGGAGTGCCCAATGTCCGCCGAAGACGCCCCCGCGCTCGAATTGCGCGCCTTGACCAAGCGCTTCGGCCGTCCGGCGGTCGACCGGCTGGATCTCACGATAGCCGCCGGCGAATTCTACGCCCTGCTCGGCCCTAACGGCGCGGGAAAGACGACGACGCTGCGCATGGTCGCGGGGCTGCTGCCGGCCGACAGCGGCGACATCTACGTGTTCGGGATCGACGCGCGCGCGAGGCCCATCGAGGCCAAGCGCATCGTCGCCTGGCTGCCCGACGAACCGATGCTCTACGACAAGCTCGACCCGCTCGAATACCTCGAATTCGTCGCCGGCCTCTGGTCGGTCGAGGGCGGGCGGGCCGAGCGGCTGGCGGGCGAGTTGCTCGAAAGCCTCGGTCTGTGGCCGCATCGGCGCGAACGCTGCGAAGGATTTTCGCGCGGCATGAAGCAGAAGGTGGCGCTCGCCGGCGCGCTCATCCATGAGCCGCGCCTCCTGATGCTCGATGAGCCGCTCACCGGCCTTGACGCCGCCGCCGCCAGGCAGGTGAAGGACATTCTGACCGCAAGAGTGCGCGCGGGCGCGACGATCATCATGACGACGCACATCCTCGAAGTCGCGGAACGGCTGGCGCACCGCATCGGCATCATCGCGCGCGGCAAAATGATCGCAGAGGGAACGCTCGACGAGCTCGGCGCCATCATCGGCGCCGGCGGCGCGACGCTGGAAACAGTATTTCTCGACCTCACGTCCCAGGCGGGGCGGGCGGCATGATCCCGCTGGCGGCGACTTTCCCGCGTTTCGTGCTGCATGATTTGCGCCTCAGCGCGCGCGGGCTCGCCTCAATGTTCGGCGGGGCGTCGCCGGGCAAACTCGCAAGCCTCGTCGCGCTCCTCTTGATCGCTCTCCATGCCGCGGTCTGGCCGGTCGCCGGCTGGCTCGCGAGGATCGAGGATGGTCCGCGCGGCGCCGAACGGATCGCGATGATTCTCGCCAGCGGCTGCGTGCTGGTCGTTCCCTGGATCGTCGCCCAGTCCATGACCGCCCTGACCCGCACCATGTTCGGGCGCTCCGACCTGGAGTTGATCCTCTCCTCGCCGGTCAACGCCCGCGGCCTGCTCTGCGCGCGCGCCTTCTCGATCGCGATCGACTCGGTCGCCTCGGTCGCGCTGTTGCTGGCGCCGCTCGCCAATGTCGCGGCGCTTAGGGGACATCCGCATTGGCTCGCGCTCTATCCCGCGCTGATCGCGGCCGGGCTCATGGGCGCTGGCCTCGGCGTCGTTCTCGCCATGGGTCTGTTTCTGGCGGTCGGGCCGCGCCGAGCGCGCCTCCTCAGCCAGATCGCGGCGACGATGGTCGGCGCGTCCTTCGTGCTCGGCGCGCAGGCCGTCGCCATGCTGCCCGAACGAATTCGCGCCGCCGTCATGGCCCCATTCGCGCCGCCAGCGGACGGCGCCCGCGCCCTGCAACGCATTCTCTGGACGCCTGTTCGCGCGGCGGCGGGCGATCCCTCCGCAATTCTCGCCTGGGCAGCCTTCGGCGCCGCCGCCTTCGCGCTCGCCTGCCTCCTGTTCGGCACGCGTTTCGCTGAAGCCGCGGTGGCGTCGACGGGAGCGCCGGCGAACGCCGGCCGGTCCGCGAATCGGACCGCGCGCTTTGGCGCAGGCGTCGGCGCCGTGCTGCGCGCGAAGGAACGGCGCGTCGTCTGGCGCGACCCCTGGCTGATGTCGCAGCTTCTCCTGCAGGCCGCCTATACGATGCCGGTCGCGGTGATTCTCTGGCGCAGCGGCGGCCCGACGGGCACGGTCGGCGTCGCGTTCGCGCCGGCCCTGGTCGTGATCGCCGCGCAACTCGCCGGAGCGCTATCCTGGATCGCTTTGTCGGCTGAGGACGCGCCCGATTTCCTTGCAAGCGCTCCTGTCTCGCGCGGTACGGTCGAACGCGGCAAGATCGCCGCCATCGGCCAGCCGATCGCGCTCATCCTGGCGCTCCCGCTGGCCGCGCTGGGGCTCGCCTCGCCCTGGGCCGGGCTCTGCGCGCTTCTGTTCGGCGCCGGAGCGGTCGCGTCGGCGGCGCTGGTCAATCTCTGGCGACAGGCGCCGTCGCGCCGCGGCCTCGTGCTGCGCCGACATTCCCAATCGAAGCTCGTCGGCCTGATGGAGCATCTGGTCTCGATTCTCTGGGCGGTCGCCTCGGCGATCGCGGTCATCGGCTCGTGGGCGGCGATTGTCCCTCTGGCCTTCGTCGCCGCGGTTTTGGCGATCAACCGGAAGTGGGCCGCGATGGCGCGCTCGTGACCATGTCGCGTGCTTACGTCCCGCGTGGCTTCGCCCGCGCGGTCGGCGCGGCGCTCGCCGGGTCCTCAGGCCAGAAGTGACGCGGGTAGCGGCCGCGAAGGTCGGAGCGCACGGCGGCCCATGAGCCGCGCCAGAAGCCGGGCAGATCGCGGGTGATCTGGATCGGGCGATGGGCGGGCGAGAGCAGATGAAGCGTCAGCGGGACCCGCCCGCCCGCCAGCGAGGGGTGCGCGCTCAGTCCAAACAGCTCCTGCACGCGCAACGCGATCGCCGGACCGCCTTCGGCTTGGTAGTCGATCGGCGCGGCGGTCCCGGTCGGCGCATCGAAGTGGGTCGGCGCCTCCTCATCCAACCGCCGCGCCAGCTCCCAAGGCAAAAGCGCTCGCAAGGCCTGCGACATGGCGTCGGCGCCGAACTCGTCGAGACGCGTCTTGCCGACAAGAGACGGCGCCAGCCAGCGCGGGTCGCCCGCCAGCGACCGATCCGACAGATCCGGCCAGATATCGCCCTCGGCCCGGCGCAGGAACATGACCCGGTCGCGCCACTGCTCGAGCGACTTGCTCCACGGCAGACGTTCGAGGCCAAGAGAAAGGACGCCGCGCGCCAGGGCGAGCGCGCTCGCGTCGTCATGCGCGACGGCCAGCGTCTGCTCGGCCAGCACGAGCGCACCGAGGCGCCGGCGGCGGCGCGCCCGCAACGCCGCGGAAGCGGGGTCGAAGGCCAATTCGTTCGCCGTCTCGATCGACGCGCCAGCGACCGCTTCGATGTCGGCGAGCGTCAGCGGCGCGGCCAGAAGAATCCGCGCCGAGGCGGGGCGGCCGACGACCTCGCCGATGGCGAGAAACGGCTCGCCCGCCAGCGCCTCATGCGCCTCCAACGCCGCCGCCCGCCCGTTCGCCATCAGAAACTCTCCCCGTTTTCCGCGCGCCATGGCGATGCGGTCAGGGTAGGCGGCGGCAAGAAGGGCCCCGGGAGTGACATGATGCGCACCCTCATCCGACGCTTCGCGCCGCCTTCTCCCGCAAACGGGAGAAGGGATTCGCGCCCTCTCCCGCTTGCCGGAGAGGGCCGGGGCGAGGGCCTGCGCCGCCCTTTGCGCCAACCCTCGCGCCAGCCGCCTCGCGTCGTCGGCGCGCTGAGAGCGGTCGCGGCCGAAGGCCTGCAGGCGGCTCGCCAGATCGACGGCGTCGCCGCCGAGCCCGCGCTCGGTCAGCACGACGGCGACCTCGCTCGCTAGTCCAGCATCGCCCCGACGCGCCGCGTCGACGACCATGCGCGCCAGACGCGGCGGCAGCGCAAGACGCGAGATCGCGCGCCCTTCGTCGGTGATGCGTCCCTCGCCGTCGACGGCGCCGATGGCTGTCAGCAGCGCGCGCGCTTCCGCCTGCGCGCCGCGCGGCGGCTGATCGAGGAACGCCAGCCGCGCCGGATCGACGACCCCCCAGGCGGCGCAATCGAGCAGGAAGCCGGTGAGGTCGGCGGACAGAATCTCCGGGGCGGCGTAAGGCTCCAGTCCGCCGTTTGCGGCCTCTTCCCACAGGCGGTAGCAAATTCCGGGTTCGACGCGCCCCGCCCGCCCGCGCCGCTGGTCGGCATTGGCTCTGCTGACGCGCACCGTCTCCAGCCGGGTCAGGCCGATGTCGGGCTCATAGCGCGGCACGCGCATGAGGCCTGAATCGACGACGACGCGCACGCCCTCGATGGTCAGCGACGTCTCGGCGATCGAGGTCGCGAGCACGATCTTGCGTCGTCCCGGAGCCGCGGGCTGAACCGCGAGATCCTGCGCGCGCGCATCAAGCGTCCCATGGAGCGGCGCGACGTCGATGTCGCTCCCCTTGATCCGCGCCGCCAAAATCTCCGCGACGCGGCGGATTTCGCTCAATCCCGGCAGGAAGACGAGGATCGATCCGCCCTCGCTTTCCAGCGCGGACACAGTCACGCGCGCGACTTCGTCCTCGATTCGGGCGCGCGAATCGCGCCCGACATAGCGCGTCGCGACCGGATAAGCGCGGCCCGCGCTTTCGATCAGCGGCGCATTGCCGATGAGCGCTTGCACCCGCGCTCCGTCGAGCGTCGCCGACATCGCCAGAACGCGCAGGTCCTCGCGCCAGCCCGCCCGAGCGTCGAGCGCCAGCGCGAGACCGAGGTCGGCGTCGAGCGAGCGCTCGTGAAATTCGTCGAACAGCACCGCGGCGACGCCCTCGAGCGACGGATCGTCAGAGAATCATGCGCGTAAAGACGCCCTCGGTCGACGACCTCGATGCGCGTGCGCGACGAGACCAGGCTCTGCAGGCGCACGCGCAGGCCGATGGTGTCGCCGACCGTCTCGCCCAAAGTCGCGGCCATGCGCGCCGCGGCGGCGCGGGCGGCGAGGCGGCGAGGCTCGAGCAGCACCAGACGCTTGCCTTTCGCCCACGGCTCATCGAGCAGGGCCAGGGGCGCGCGCGTTGTTTTGCCGGCGCCGGGCGGGGCGACGAGCACCGCGCCGGCGTGGGCGTCGAGCGCGGAGCGCAGCGCGCCGAGCACGTCGTCGATCGGGAGAGGCGCGGCGGGACGGATCATTCGCGCTAACTCTTAATGCCAAATCGCGATGACCAGAACCGATCATCGAGATTCGCGAGTGCGAAGGCGCGCCCGCGCTGACGCACGGAATCTCACAGAGCGCGACGGCTCGCGTTCTGCAAGAATTGGAAAGAGACCGCGCCCCGTCCAACACAACGAAAACGGCGGGCCGCCCATGCGGAGGCCCGCCGTCGAACGTGGTCGTGGGCCCTTTTAAGCCCCCGTCATGCCTACCGACTGCAGCGTCGCGAGGTCGAGCCGCACGCCCGGCCCCATAGTCGAGGACAACGCCGCGCGCAGGAGATAATGACCCTTGGCGCCAGGAGGCTTGGCGCGGTTGACCGCATCGACGAAGGCGCGGACGTTCTCGGCGAGCTTGTCCTCGCCGAACGAGGCCTTGCCGACCGAGCCCTGTACGATCCCGGCCTTCTCGGCGCGGAACTCGACGGCGCCGCCCTTGGAGGCGGCCACCGCCGCCTTGACGTCCATCGTCACCGTGCCGACCTTCGGGTTCGGCATCAGGCCGCGCGGCCCGAGCACCTTGCCGAGACGGCCGACCAGCGGCATCAGGTCGGGGGTGGCGATGCAGCGGTCGAAGTTGATCTCGCCGCCCTGCACCGCCGCGACCAGGTCTTCCGCCCCGACGATGTCGGCGCCGGCGGCGCGCGCTTCGTCGGCCTTCGCCCCGCGCGCGAACACCGCGACCCTGAGCGTGCGCCCGGTGCCGTTGGGCAGATTGACGACGCCGCGCACCATCTGGTCGGCGTACTTGGGATCGACGCCGAGGTTGATCGAAAGCTCGACCGTCTCGTCGAACTTGGCGTTGGCGGCGCCCTTCACCAGCTTCAGCGCGTCGTCGAGCTTATAAAGCTTGGTGCGCTCGACCGTCTCGCGCGCCCTCGTCACTCTCTTGCCATGATGCGTCATCGTTCAGCCCTCCACCTGCAGGCCCATCGAACGGGCGGAGCCTTCGATCATCGCCATCGCCGCCTCGATCGTGTCGCAGTTGAGGTCGACGATCTTCTTCTCGGCGATCTCGCGCACCTGCGCTCTGGTCACCTTGCCGACGGAGCCGCGGCCGGGCGTCTTGGCGCCGGACGCAGCTTCTTGCCGAGCTTCAGACCCGCCGCCTTCTTGAGAAAGAAGGTCACGGGCGGCTGACGCATCTCGAAGGTGAACGAGCGGTCCTGAAAGGCGGTGATGACGACCGGAATCGGCGCTCCCTTCTCCAGCTGCGCGGTGCGTGCATTAAAGGCCTTGCAGAATTCCATGATGTTGAGGCCGCGCTGGCCGAGCGCGGGACCGATCGGCGGCGACGGATTGGCCGCCCCGGCCGGCACCTGCAGTTTGATATAACCGACAATTTTCTTTGCCATGAGGCTGCTCCATTCGTAGCGCCGCCCTCCAGAGCTCTCGCTCTTCGAAGGCCGCGCCCGTTGCAGTTTCGTGGTGCGAACGGCCTCCCGGCTGGCGTTCCGGACGTTCTCCCACGGTGAAGGAGGGGCTGCTAGCAGGTTTGGCGCGCCGAGGCAACGGCGCCATCGCGCCCGCTTTAATGAATCTGCATCGCCGCGTCGTCGCCGCGCGCAAGCCCGATCGTCGTGATCGCCACCAGCATTTCCGCGCGCGCTCTCAGGTCGGGCGCCTCCAGCAGCGCCTGCTTTTCCTTCGGCCCGCACGGGCTCATCATCGACAGGCCATTGACCAGCGCCTCGTTCGACGCCTTCTTGATGTCGCTCCACACGACCTTGACCTCGTGGACCTCGGCGAAGCGGCGCAGCGTTGCGATCAGGCCCTCGCGATCGACAGCGGCTTCTCCCGCGCCCTCCTTGAAATCCTCGGCAAATGACGAGTAATCGGCCACGGCGACCCGATATGGGGTTTCGGTCCGCGCCTCCGAGGCGACGCGGAACCGCGCCACGCCCATCAGCGTCACAAAGCAGCGGCCGTCGCCAATCTCCGCGAATTGGACAATGCGGCCGGCGCAGCCGAATTGATAGAGCTCCGGCGCCGGATCGGATGTCTCCTCCGCGCTCGACGGCTGGATGATGCCGATCAGGCGCTCGCCGCTCAGCGTATCATCGAGCATCGAAAGATAGCGTGGCTCAAAGACGGTCAATTGAATCGGCCGGCGCGGCAAAAGAAGCGCGCCTTCCAGCGGAAAGAGCGGCACGGTCGCTGGCATGTCCGCCGGCCCGGCAAAGATACGGTTGAGCTTCATCGCTCTCGACTCGCTTTTGGACGCCTCGCAGTTACGCGCGCCCGGTCTGCGCCGGGCGCCAGAATTGACCTTCATGTTCAAAACCAAATCGCCGAGAGCTTGCGGCGCGCGGCGACCGTCGCGGGGTCCATCAGGCCCCAGGCCTCGAACAGCTGCAGCAACTGCTTGCGCGCCGCCTCTTCGTTCCATTTGCGGTCTCGCCTGATGATCTCGAGCAGTTGGTCCGCAGCGCCCTCCCGGTCGCCCTTCGCCGACAGCGCCACGGCGAGATCGAAGCGTGATTTGTGATCGTCGGGATTGGCCGAAACGGCCTGCTCGAGCGGCGCGAGCTCGCCGACTTTCGAGGCCTGCTCGGCAAGGCGCAGCGCCGCCCAGGCGGCGGCGACCGCCGGATCATGCTCCTTGCCCGGCGCCGGCGGCGCGGCCGTCTCCAGCAGCGCCTTGGCCTCGGCGAGGTCGACCTCGGCGACCCGGAGCTTGGCCAGCCCCCCGATCGCCCTGGCCTCGGCCGGGTTCTCGGCCAAAGCTTCCGTGTAGAGCGCCGCCGCCCCGGCAACGTCGCCCTTGGCTGCGGCTTCGTCGGCTTCGACGATGAGCGCCGCCGCTTCGTCCTCCAGAGGTCCGACTAGACGCTCGATAAAGCCTCGAATTTGGCTTTCGGGCAAGACGCCGACGAAGCCGTCGACCGGCTGTCCCTTGTCGAAGGCGATGACCGCGGGAATCGACTGGATACCGAGTGGCCGGGGATTTGCGGATGATCGTCGATGTTCATCTTGACCAGCGCGACCTTGCCGCCGGAATCCGCGACCGCCTTTTCGAGCGCCGGCGCGAGTTGTCTGCACGGGCCACACCACGGCGCCCAGAAATCGACCAGAACCGGCTGGCGGGCGGATTCCGCGATCACGTCCGCCCGAACGAAGGGGTGGTGACGTCCTTGACCGCGGAGGCGGTTTTGGTCGGGCGCAGTGGCGCCGTCGCTGATGGCGATCTTTCTCATCACCAGCCCGGCGCCGCCGGCGCTTCGCGTATGTTCGATATTTCACGTGCCTAGATCGGAGGCGCGCGGCGCGTTATTCAACCGGCGTCGATCTTGCCCGAGCGCCACGATTAGTGGCTCGTGGCCGGTCGAACGCAGGAATTTGATCAGATCGGCGCTGGCGAGGCCGGTCGTGCTTGTATTGACCAGCGGATGAAAGTCGAGACGTCCGCAGTCCATCATCGCCTCGTCCAGGACGACGCTGACGCGGCCGGCCCTGTCGTTGATTGCGCCGAAAGGCGTGACGGCTCCCGGCTGTACGCCCCACACCTCCTCCAGCAATTCGGCCGATCCGAAGGAGACACGTCCCTGCGCGCCGATTTTCTCGTGCACGCGCTTGAGGTCGACCGAAGTCGTCTCGCCCAGCACCAACAGGAACAACCGGCCCTTCTTGTCCTTCACGAACAAATTCTTCGTGTGTCCGCCCGGAATGTCGCCGCGCAACGCTGCGAATCCTCCACCGTGTGCAGCGGGGGGTGATCGACGGTCGAGGCGTCTATCGACAGAGATGCGAGGTAAGACAGCAGAGCTTCGGGCGATGTCGTCATTGCGCGGCAGTGTGATTTGTCGGGGCTTGCTAGCCGTTCCCTGGGCGCCGGGCAAGTCGCCGACGCGGGTCGACGCCGAGGCGAATGTCGAGAAAAGTCTGGCGCGCGGCGCAAAATCTGTATAAGCGCCTCATCCGCGACCGCAAGCAGGCGCGGGGTCAGCGACGCGACCGACCTGGACGACATCCCGGTTCGGCCGCTCAACAACGTTCAGGCGGGCCTCGGCCGGCCGCATTATTAAGGAACAATCCGATGTCGATCACCGCCGAGCGCAAGACCGCGCTCATCAACCAGTATGGCCTGAAGGTCGGCGACACCGGGTCGCCCGAGGTCCAGGTCGCGATCCTCACCGAGAGGATCGCCAATCTGACCAACCACTTCAAGACCCATGTCAAGGACAACCACTCCCGCCGCGGCCTGCTCAAAATGGTCTCGCAGCGCCGGACGCTTCTCGATTATGTCAAGAAGCAGGACCAAGCGCGCTACAAGACCTTGATCGAGCGTCTGGGCATCCGCCGCTAAAAGCGACGGCGCGGAGGAGGGGCGCATCGTTCGAGGCGCCCTGACGCCATGAACGGGCGGCGGCGACGGCCGGCGTCCGCAACGAAATGCGAGAGCCTCGCGTCATGGCAGGATCGCAAGAGGCTGGGTTCCCCTGGGCCAGCCCCTCGCCGTCTTGCCGATGACGAGCCCGGAATGTGGGCGGCGCGGCCGCTGGCCTTCGCATCCTATCTATTTTACAGGACGAAGAAAGATGTTTGACATTCAACGCGAAGAACTCACCTGGTGCGGGCGCACGCTCGTGCTCGAAACCGGACGCGTCGCCCGACAGGCCGACGGCGCCGTCTACGCCACCTGGGGCGAAACCACCGTGCTGGCGACCGTCGTCGCCGCAAAGGAGGCCAAGCCCGGCCTCGATTTTTTCCCGCTCACCGTCCATTATCAGGAGAAGGCCTTCGCCGCCGGCCGCATACCGGGCGGCTATCTCAAGCGCGAGGGACGCCCTTCGGATCGCGAGACGCTGACGTCGCGGCTGATCGACCGGCCGATCCGCCCGCTGTTTCCCGACGAATTCCGCTGCGATACCCAGGTTATCGCGACGGTCTTCTCTTATGACCTCGAGTCGGACTTCGACATTCTGGCGCTGATCGCCTCCTCGGCGGCGCTCACCCTGTCCGGCGTGCCGTTCATGGGTCCGATCGGCGCGGCGCGCGTCGGCGTCATCAAGGGCGAGGTCAGGGTCAACCCGACGGTCGAGGAGATGAAGGATTCTTCGCTCGACCTCGTCGTCGCCGGGACCGCGGACGCGGTCCTGATGGTCGAATTGGAGGCCAAGGAGCTTTCCGAGGAAACGATGCTGAAGGCGGTCATGGCCGGCCATGCCGGCTTCCAGCCGGTGATTTAGGCGATCATTCGCCTGGCGGAAAAGGCGGCCAAGGAGCCGCGCGATCTTCCCCGCAGCGACCGCCTGGAGGTCGAGAAGGCTGTGCTGGAGGTCGGCGAAGCCGACTTGCGGGCGGCCTACGCGATCACTCAGAAACAGGAGCGCTACGCCGCCATCGCCGCCGCCAAGGCCAAGGTCATGGCCGCGCTCGCGCCCGAGGAGGCCGAACCGAAATTTCCCATTGAGCACATCGCCGAAGCGTTTCACAACGCCCAGGCGAAGGTCGTGCGTTGGAACATTCTCGACCACAAGCGCCGCATCGACGGGCGCGACTTGACGACCGTGCGCCCGATCCAGGCGGAGGTCGGCGTCCTGCCGCGCACGCATGGGTCGGCGCTGTTCACGCGCGGCGAAACGCAGGCCCTCGTCGTTGCGACTCTCGGCACGGGCGAGGACGAGCAATATGTCGATTCGCTGGACGGCACCTACAAGGAGCGCTTCATGCTCCACTACAACTTCCCGCCCTATTCCGTCGGCGAAACCGGGCGCATGGGCACGCCCGGACGGCGCGAAATCGGCCATGGCAAACTCGCCTGGCGCGCGATCCATCCGATGCTGCCGACCCCGGCGGAATTCCCCTACACGATCCGTGTCGTCTCCGAGATCACGGAATCCAACGGTTCATCCTCGATGGCCACGGTCTGCGGCTCTTCGCTCGCGCTCATGGACGCCGGCGTGCCGCTGAAGCGCCCAACCGCCGGCATCGCCATGGGGCTCATCCTCGAAGGATCGCGCTTCGCCGTCCTGTCGGACATTCTCGGCGACGAAGACCACCTCGGCGACATGGACTTCAAGGTCGCCGGCACCAACGAAGGCGTCACCTCGCTGCAGATGGACATCAAGATCGCCGGCATCACCGAGGAAATCATGAAAGCCGCGCTCGCTCAGGCGCGCGACGGCCGCCTGCATATCCTCAGCGAGATGGGCAAGGCGATCACCGGGGCCCGGTCGGAACTCGGCGAGTTCGCGCCGCGCATCGAGACCATGAAAATTCCGACCGACAAGATCCGCGAGGTGATCGGCACCGGCGGCAAGGTGATCCGCGAAATCGTCGAAAAAACGGGAGCCAAGATCAATATCGAGGACGACGGCACGGTGAAGGTCGCCTCCAGCGACGGGGCCAAGATCAAGGCCGCCGTCAACTGGATCAAGTCAATCGTGTCGGAGCCGGAAATCGGTCAGATCTACGACGGCACGGTCGTCAAGACGGTCGAGTTCGGCGCCTTCGTCAATTTCTTCGGCTCCAAGGATGGCCTCGTCCATATTTCGCAACTCGCCAAAACGCGCGTCGCCAAAACGACGGACGTCGTTAAGGAAGGCGATAAGGTCAAGGTCAAGGTGCTGGGCCTCGATGATCGCGGCAAGGTGAAACTGTCGATGCGCGTCGTCGATCAACAGACCGGCGCCGACCTCGAAAAGGCCCAAGCCGTGGAGACAGCGGCGGCGGGCGAATAGGACAACGAGCCGATTTGGTCGAAATCAGAAGCGGCGCTCCCCAGCGCCGCTCGTCGTCTCGTCGGACCGCGCGCCAGGCGCGTGCGCCAAGACACAGACGGCTTCAGCCTACACGCTCATGATCACGATTAACGAGCCGGAAAGCCTCCGGCGCCTATGGTTTAGACGTTGAGTAAATGGGGATGAACGGACCTATGCAAGTGAGTTTTGCGGCCGCCCTCGAGGACGGCCGGCGTACAATCGCGATTGGGCGGATCAAGGCCACGGCCCGCTGGCGCGCCGTCGATGATCCCGGGCTCCGAGGCCGAGCGTCAGGCGGCGATCGAGGCGCTGACGCGCGAGGCCGAGGAATACGGCGCGGACGCCATCGTCGACGTGCGGTTCGAAGTGGACGGCGTCAAGGGGTGCGATATCGACGGCGTCATTCTTCAGCGGGTCACGGTGACGGGCCTGGCGGTGCGCTTCGCGCGCGCGGCCTGACGTTTGTTGCGGTCATTGCTGACGGCGCTCGGCGCGGATCGAGTGCGTGCGCTCGCGCCTCAGGTTTCACTCGGCCGCCTGCCGCATTGGCAGTCGCGCCGCCTCCCGGCTGCGCAGTTCCGCCTCGCGCTCGGAGATATAGTCGCGTGTGAGCGGAACCGCGTCCTGGCGCTTGGCGATCTGGATCTGGAAAACCATATGACCGTCAACACGGAATGACGTCTCCGACCCGGCGAGGTAGAATTCCCACATGCGGCAAAAGCGCTCGTCATAGAGCCGCGCCGCTTCGTCGCGATTGGCTATGAAGCGCTCGCGCCACGCGCGCAGCGTGTCGGCGTAGTGAAGCCGAAGAATCTCGATGTCGGTAACGTAAAGTCCGGACCGTTCGATCGCGGGCAGGACTTCGGACAGGCTCGGAATGTAACCGCCGGGGAAGATATATTTGCGTATCCAGGGATTGGTGGCGCCGGGAACGGAGTTCCGGCCGATCGCGTGGAGCAGCATCACGCCGTCGTCCTTGAGCTGTCGTCGGGCGGTGTTGAAATATTCGTCGTAGCCAGGGGCGCCCACGTGCTCGAACATCCCGACCGAGACGATGCGATCGAAGCTCTCTTCGACGTCGCGATAATCCTGAAGTCGGAAATCGACCCGATCGGCAAGGCCCATGAGCCGGGCGCGTTCGGTCGCGATGCCAAATTGCTCCTTCGACAACGTAACGCCGGTGACCTTCGCTCCGGCGACGCCCGCCAGATAGAGCGCCATGCCGCCGAACCCGCAACCGATGTCGAGCGCCGTCGCGCCATCCTTCGGCAGCAACTTGGCGGCGATGTGGCGCTTCTTGGCGGTTTGCGCGTCGTCGAGCGTTTGACCAGGATATTCGAAATAAGCGCAAGAGTATTGCCGATCGGAGTCAAGGAAAAGATCGTAAAGACGTGCGTTCAGGTCGTAGTGACGCGCAATGTTTATTCTGGCGTTCTCACGATCGTTACGCTGATGCAGGCGGCGAATGGCAACCCGAAACTTATCAATCGCCTTGACCCAGGGCAGAAATTCCACGTCGGCGAGATTCCTCGCTCCCAGCTCGAGAACCTCGTAGAGGCTGCCTCGGGTCACCACGAGTCGCCCGTCCATATAAAGTTCGCCGAATGACAGCGCGGGATCCAGAAGTATTTCCCGCTCCGCCGCGCGATCGAGAAGCCTAACCCCGAGGCGCGGACCTACGCCATCGCCCAAGGTATGGATCGCGCCATCGGCCGTCTCCACGTCAAGGCAGCCCTTCTGCACCAGTTTCGCCAAAAGCGCCGTGAACGATACCGACATGACGCACCACCCAAACTCGCGTCTCAAGGCGAATCAACGCTGGAGAGACGCACTTTCTCCGTTTGACGTTAGATAATGAAACTTTGAGGGAAATTTTCAAGTCCAGGCCCGCGAGGCGCGCCTTGACGCGCTGCGGCGCGCGCGCAAACGTCTTGGTTTGGCCCCAATCTTGGGACCATGTCCGCCGACATTCCCCTTTCGCGCGTTTTGCGCTAGACGAGGATCAAATCGGCCAGGGATTTCAGGTTCGTGCAATATATTTCGACGAGAGGTGCGGCGCCGACGCTGGGTTTCGCCGACGCGCTTCTCACGGGTCTGGCGCGCGATGGCGGCCTCTATTCGCCGCTCGCGATTCCCGAATGGCGATCCGAGGCCATCGCGGCTTTGAGGGGCCTGCCTTACGAGGAGGCCGCGACGCGCGTGATGTCGGCTTTCGTCGCCGACGATTTCGCGCCCGCCGAGCTCAGCGCTATGACCGTGGACGCCTATGCCGGCTTCCGCCACGCCGCGACGGCGCCGCTGGTGCAGCTCGACGACAATTTGTTCACGCTCGAACTGTTTCACGGACCTACCCTGGCGTTCAAGGATTTCGCCATGCAATGGCTTGGCCGCGCGATGAACCGCGTGCTGCGCCGGCGCGGCGCGCGGGCGACAATTCTCGGCGCCACGTCAGGCGACACCGGCGCGGCCGCGATCGAGGCGTTCGGCGGTCATTCGAACACGGATGTCTATGTTCTCTACCCGCGGGGGCGGGTGTCCGACGTCCAGCGGCGGCAAATGACCACGGTCGACAAGCCCAACGTCCACGCGCTGGCGATCGAAGGCACGTTCGACGACTGTCAGCGCATGGTCAAAGAGCTCTTTGGCGATCTCGCCTTTCGTGACGAGATGAGCTTATCGGGAGTGAACTCGATCAACTGGGCGCGCATCCTTGCCCAGATCGTCTATTATTTCGTCAGCGCCGTAGCGCTGGGCGCGCCCGACCGCTCAATCTCGTTCGCGGTGCCGACCGGGAATTTCGGCGACGTGCTCGCGGGCTATTACGCCAAACGCATGGGTCTGCCGATCGAGCGGCTCGTCGTCGCCACCAACGAGAACGACATTCTCGCCCGCGCTCTCGCAAGCGGCTGCTATGAGCCCAAGGGCGTCAAGGCGACCCAATCGCCGTCGATGGACATTCAAGTATCGTCGAATTTCGAACGCCTCCTGTTCGAGGCCTCGGGACGGGACCCGGAATTGATTCGGGCGGCGATGGGCAGCCTCGTCAGCGACGGCTGGTTTGCGATTCCCGCCGCGACCCTGCAACGAGTTCGGGCCGACTTCGACGCGCTGCGGATCGATGAGGCGGCCTGCGCCGCGGAGATGGGCCGCGTCTATCGCGAGAGCGGCGTCGTCATCGACCCGCACAGCGCGATCGGCGTCGGCGCGGCGAGAAGCGCGCTCAGGGTCGCGCCGGCGACGCCTGTCATTGCGCTCGGCACCGCTCACCCGGCAAAGTTCCCCGACGCCGTCCAGCGCGCCACGGGCCTGCGCCCCGCACTGCCTCCACACCTTTCCGATTTGATGGATCGCAACGAGTCGATCGTCGTTCTGCCCAACAACCGCGACGCGGTGGTCGACTATCTGCGTCAAACCGCGCGAGCCGCCGCGTGAACGCTAAGGTCACGACCCTGCCCTCCGGCCTCTGCGTCATTAGCGAGGCGGCGACCCATCTGAAGACGGCCGCCATCGGCGTGTTCGTTGGCGCCGGCTCTCGCCACGAGAGCATCGCCGAACACGGGCTTTCGCACCTGCTCGAACACATGGCGTTCAAAGGCACCCGCCGCCGGAGCGCTCGCGATATCGCCGAGGCGATAGAGGACGTCGGCGGCGACCTCAACGCCGAGACCGGCGTAGAGCGCACGGTCTATTTCGCCCGCGTGCTGGGGGACGACGCGGGTCTGGCGCTTGACGTCATTGGCGACATTCTGACCGACAGCCAGTTCGACCAAACCGAGCTCGATCGCGAGAAGAATGTGATCATGCAGGAAATCAGCGCGGTCGAGGACACGCCCGATGACCTCGTGTTCGACCTGCTCACCGCGCGCGCATGGCCCGACCAGGCGATCGGACGGCCGGTCCTGGGCACGCGCGACGGCGTCGGCGCCTTCGACCGCGAAGCGATCGGTCGCTACCTGCGCCGGCACTACAACGCCCCCGCCATGGTGGTCGCCGCCGCGGGCGCTGTCGAGCATGATCGGATCGTGTCGCTCGCGGCGTCCCGCCTCGAGGGACTGTCGCGCGCGCCGACGCCGCTTCAGACCCCGGCCGCCTATCGCGGCGGAGAGGCCAAACTGCGCAAGCGCCTCGAGCAAACGCATGTCGCCGTCGGATTCGAGGGCCGGCCCACGGCGGCGACCGACCTTGACGCCGCCCAGATCTTCGCCGCCGCCACGGGCGGGGGCATGTCCTCGCGACTGTTTCAGGAAGTACGCGAGAAGCGCGGCCTCGCCTATTCGATCTATGCGTTCCACTGGGATTATTCCGATGCCGGGCTGTTCGGCTTTTACGCCGGCTCGGCCGACAAGGACGCGAGCGAAGTCGTCGCCGCCGCGATTGACTGTCTCGCCCGGGCCGCTCACGGGCTTGACGAAACGGAAATCCGTCGCGCCAAGGCGCAGGCGAAGGTCTCGCTGCTAGCTACCCTGGAGTTGCCGGGGGCGCGCGCCCAACAACTGGGCCGTCAGATGCAGATTTACGGGCGCCCGCTTGCCCTCGACGAAATGCTGGCTCGGATTGACGCGGTCTCTGTCGGGGAAGTTCGCAAAACCGGCGCTGACATGCTTAGGTCATCCCCCACCGTCGCGGCGATCGGGGCGGTGTCCAAGGTTCCGGGCCAAGGCAAGGTCGCCGAGGCGCTGAGGGGGGTTTGATGGCGCTCTTCGGCCTGAACTCGAACCACGAGTCCCGAGCCCCTGGTGCGCGGCGAAGGTCTCTACCTGCGTCCCGCAACGCCGGCGGATTTTGCCGCCTGGGCTCGACTTCGCGCGATGAGCCGCGCCTATCTCGAGCCCTGGGAGCCGACTTGGCCGGACGACGACTTGACCCGGGCGGCGTTTCGCCGTCGCCTGCGCCGGCAGGACGAGGATATCGCGCGCGACGAGGCCTATTCGTTCCTGATCTTTGATCAGACGTCGGACGATTTGCTGGGCGGCATCACGCTGGGCGGCGTGAGGCGCGGCGTGTCGCAGGCCGGGACGCTCGGCTATTGGATGGGGGCGCCGCACGCCGGCAAGGGGCGCATGACGCGCGCGGTCGCGACGACGACCGATTTCGCTTTCTCGAGGCTGCGGCTCCATCGCATCGAGGCGGCCTGTATCCCAGACAACGCGCCGTCCGTCGCCCTTTTGGAGCGAAACGGCTTTCGTCGTGAGGGATACGCGCGCGGATATCTCAAGATCGACGGCGCGTGGCGCGATCATGCGCTCTTTGCGCTGGTCGACGGCGACCTGCGGACGCGTCCGACGGCGCTCACCCTTGTCTGAGACAGACTTGCGCGCCGCCATGCACACCGCCGCCGGCGTCGGCGGGCCCGGCCGACCGTTCGGCGGCGCCGGAGCCAAAGGAAAGATTTTGCCTATCCTCGTTCGCCTGGCCGTGCTGCTCACCCTCGTCGTCGTAAGCTGCCGGCCGGCGTTCGCGGTTCAATCCGTGAGGGTTTCGACCGATTCCGACGCAATCGACCTCACCCATGCCGTCGAACGCTACAGCGCCCAAGGCGACAGAATCCAGGTCTCGACCGCCCCGGGCGCGGACGGCATCGTTCGGCGCATTGAAGTCAGCGCGCTCGAAGCGGGGGCGCAGCCTTCGTGGATCGTCTTCGCGCTGACCAACGATTCCGACGAACAGCTGACGCGCCTGATCGTGGCGCCGCACTTTCGCTTTGTCGGCTCGGGCGTCGTCTGGCCCGATCTCGGTTCGTCGCGAATCACCACCATCACCGCCAGCCAGGGCGCCGCTCCAGAGCGCGAAGACAACACAGGGGCCGACGTTTTTCGTCTGACGCTCGATCCGGGAACCACCGTGACCTATGTCGCGGAATTGCGCACGCCGTCGCTTCCGCAGCTCTATTTGTGGGAGCCGGACGCGTTCAAGGACAAGTCGACCAGCCTCACGCTTTATGAGGGCATCCTAATCGGCATTGCCGGGCTTCTCGCGCTATTCCTCACCATCGTCTTCGTCGTGCGCGGAGCAATGATCTTCCCCGCCGCTGCGGCGCTCGCCTGGGCGGTGTTCGCCTATGTGTGCATCGACTTCGGATTCTGGCGCAAGATGTTCGGACTCGAGGACGCCACGGAGCGCATATGGCGCGCGGGAGTCGAGGCCACGATCGGCGCGACGCTGATCATCTTCCTGTTCGCCTATCTCAATCTGCGCCGATGGCATGTGCGTTACACCCATTTCGCGCTGATCTGGCTGCTGTTGATGGCGGCGGTGGTCGGGCTTTCGGTCTTCAACCCTCCAGTCGCGGCCGGAGTCGCCCGAATCTCGATCGCGACCGTCGCCGGCGTCGGCCTTCTTCTCATCTTGAGCTTGGCCGCGCGCGGGTCCGAGCGCGCGGTGATGCTGATTCCAACCTGGTATCTGCTCGCGGTCTGGGTCGTGGCGGCGGGAGCGGCCGCGCTCGGCTATCTGACCAACGACCTCGCGGCCCCGGGTCTGGTCGGCGGCTTGGTGTTGATCGTGATGCTGATCGGCTTCACTGTGATGCAATTCGCCTTTTCCGGCGCCGGTGGCGGAGGGGACGTCGGCGGCGACGCCCAGCGGCGCTCGCTGGCGATGACGGGATCAGGCGAAGCGATTTTCGATTGGAACGTCGTGACCGACGAGGTCAGCGGCAGCGAGGCGATCGAGAGCCAGTTGGGGCTCAAGCGCGGCGCGCTCGAAGGGCCGGCGGCGGGTTGGCTCGACGTGCTCCATCCCCTGGATCGAGATCGATACACCCTGGCGCTCGACGGCCTGTTGCATCAGCGCTCGGGGCGGATCAACCACGATCTGCGTCTGCGCGGCCCGGACGGTCATTATTTTTGGTACGTGCTGAAGGCGCGGCCGGTCATCAACGCCGAAGGGGAGGTCGTGCGCGTCATCGGTTCGTTGGCGGACGTGACCGAGATCAAATCGGCCGAGGAGCGCATGCTTCACGACGCCGTTCACGACAATCTGACCGGGCTTCCCAATCGCGAGCTGTTTTACGATCGGCTGACCTCGGCTCTCCTGCTGGCGCAGAAGCCCGGCGCGAGCCCGCCGACGGCGCTGGTCATCGACATCGACGCCTTCAAGAGCGTCAACGATTCCTACGGATTGTCGATTGGCGACTCCGCCCTGCTCGCGGTCGCGCGGCGCGTGGCGCGCGACCTGAAGCCGGGCGACACGCTCGCGCGCCTTTCGGGCGACCAGTTCGGCGCGATCGTGTTCCCCGACTCTCCGCCGACCGACGCGGCGACCCGATTCGAGAGCCTGCGAGCGGCCCTGGCCGCGCCGATCAGTTTCGGCGAACGGGAAATCGCGCTGACCGTCTCGATCGGCGCGGCGACCTACGACCCGAAGCTGCACGTCAAGGGCGGCGATCTTCTCGCCGACGCCCAGCTCGCCCTCGCCAACGCGAAGAAGGCCGGCGGCGATCGGGTCGAGATCTTCGCCAGGATCATGCGTTCGCAGCGATCCGACCGGCAGGCGCTCGAGAACGACATACGACGCGCGCTCGATCGCGGGGAGATGACGGTGTTGTTCCGGCCGATCGTGCGCCTCGAAGACCGCACCGTGGCGGGCTTTCAAACGCTGGTGCGCTGGCGTCATCCGAAGTTCGGCCTCCTCGGCGAGGACGAGTTCAACTCGGTCGCCGACTCGACCGGCGCGTGCGTCGACATCGGCGCCTACGCGCTGGAAGCGACCGCCCGCGAATTGGCGGCGTGGCAGAAGGCGCTCGAGGTCCACCCGCCAATCTTCGCGACCGTCGCCGCGTGCTCGCGTCAAATGCTCAGCCACGATCTGCTGACGGACGTGCGCGACGCGCTCAGCCGGCATTTCGTCCAGCGCGGATCGTTCAGGCTTGCGATCGCGGAAAGTCTGGTGATGGAAAACCCCGAATACGCGGCGGCGCTGCTGCAACGGGTGCGCGAAATCGGCGCGGCGCTGATGCTCGACCGGTTCGGCGCCGGCTACACCTCGCTGGGGCACCTGCCGCAGTTTCGCTTCGACGCGATGCGGATCGACGCCTCGCTGGTTCGCCCTAACGCTGTCGGGGGGCGTTCGCCGATCCTGCGCTCGATCGTCGCCATGGCGCAGGAGATCGGAATGGATGTCATCTCCGAGGGGGCGGAGACAGAGTCCGACGCTGTCGAGCTTGCCCAGATCGGCTGTCAATTCGCCCAAGGGACGACCTTCGGCCAGCCGATGAACGCCGCCGCGGTGCGCAAGCTGATGGGCGCCGTGCCGGCCTGAACCGCGACCGACCGCGAGGGCGCCAACGCGTCTCGGCCGCGGAGCGCAAGGGGCGCCCATTTCGGGCCTCGGATTGAGCGTCTTCAAGCGCTTGCGATGACATTTACGGCCGGCTCGACCGCTTCCACTGTCGCCTGGCGTCGAGCATCGCGAGTTTCATCGGCGGCCCAACCTTCCCGGGGCATGTTTCAACGTGTGATCTAAAACCCAATACAGAGCAAAGCCGCCGGCTTTTACATCTTTCAATGTATTGATTCATTAATAACTTGTGATAAATGTAATATAACTTCAGAGTATGGAAACGACATTTTCTGCTTTTCCGTTTCATCGGTAAATGGAAGTTGGCGTTCTTGAGTCGGGCGGCCGCCCGATCATCGTCCTTCGTGAGTTCAAATTAACCGGAGCCTCTACCTCCCACCCCGGCGCCGAAAACGGGGGACAACGCCGCCGTCGGCTTGCCAAAGCCGCGGGCGCCGCCAATCTGTCGATGATGAAGTTCTCGCCCGCCTTTCTCGACGATATCCGCGCCCGGCTGCCGGTGTCGGAAGTCGTGGGGACGCGGGTCAAATTGCGCAAGCAGGGGCGGGAATGGGCGGGCCTCTCGCCCTTCAACGCCGAAAAGACGCCCTCGTTCTTCGTCAACGACCAGAAGGGCTTTTTTCACGACTTTTCATCCGGCAAGCACGGCGACATTTTCACTTTTCTGATCGAGACCGAGGGCGTGAGCTTCCCTGACGCGGTCGAGCGGCTCGCCGCCATGGCGGGCGTGCCGATGCCGCGCCAAAGCGTCGAGGCGGATGAGCAGGAGACCAAGCGGGCGAGCCTCCTCGAGGTGCTGGCGATGGCCGCGCGGATCTTCGAGGCGAACCTGCAACAGGCGGTCGGCGCCAAGGCGCGCGGCTATCTGTCCGATCGCGGCCTCGGGCCCGCCGTGCAGAAACGCTTTTCGCTCGGGTTTTCCAGCCCCGACCGCTTCGCCCTGCGCGACTCGCTCGCCAGCCAAGGCGCCGGCGCCGAGCAGATGATCGAGGCGGGGCTGCTGGTGCACGGCGAAGGGATCGCCGTCCCTTACGACCGCTTCCGCGACCGGGTGATGTTTCCCATCCACGATCGCTCGGGCAGGGTCGTCGCCTTTGGCGGGCGGGCGATGGACCCGGGCGCCAAGGCGAAATATCTCAACTCGCCGGAGACCCCGCTCTTCCACAAAGGCGCGCTGCTGTTCAATCATCATCGGGCGCGAAAGCCGGCCCATGACAGCGGCGCGGTCGTCGTCGTGGAAGGCTATGTCGACGCGATCGCGATGTCCGAAGCCGGCTTTCCCAACGTCGTGGCGCCGCTCGGCACGGCGCTGACCCCCGATCAGTGCGCGCTGCTGTGGGCGATGGCGAGCGAGCCGATCCTGTGCTTCGACGGCGACAGCGCCGGGCGCAAGGCGGCCTTTCGCGCCATCGAGATGGCGCTGCCGCTGATCGGCGCTGGGAAAAGCCTGCGCTTCGCGCTGCTGCCGGAGGGCCAGGATCCCGACGACCTCATTCGCGCCAGCGGTCCGTCGGCGATCGCCGATGTCCTGAAGAGCGCGCGCCCGCTGGCCGACATGCTGTTTGCGCGCGAGTGCGAGGGCCGGCGCTTCGACACGCCCGAACAGCGCGCCGACCTGGAACGGCGCCTCGCCGACGCCACGGCGGCAATAACCGACGCCGCCCTGCGCCGTCATTATCAGGCGGACATGAAGCGGCGCCTGGCGGCGTTCTTCGCCGAGGACCGCTCTGTCCCGACCTGGCGCGAGGGAGGGGCGAAGACCGCTTTCGCCGGCCGGCGACGGGCTCCCTTTGCAGCGCGTGGACCTCGCGTCGGCGTCGCCGAGACGCCCCTGCCGACGCACAATAAGCTCGCCTTCATTGCGCGCGACCCAGCCCGCGAGATCATGATCCTCGCAATCGCGCTCGGCCATCCCTCGCTGCTGGAACAGCACGGGGAGCAGCTGGCGGCGATGGATTTCGCCGGTCGCGGCCTCGCCGCGTTTCGCGACGCGCTCGTCGCCGCGCCGCCGGAGGCGCTCGAATCGCCGGGAACCCTCGCGGAAGCTTTGACGGCGGCCGGGCGGGCCGAGGAGCGCGCACGCATCCTGGCGCTGGCGGCCAAGATGCCCAACTGGTGGTGCCTGCGCGCGGAAGCCGCAATTTCAGACGCCGATCATGTCCTGCGGCAGAGCTTGGCCTTGCATCGGCGGGCGGGGTCGCTAAATAGGGAACTCAAACTCGCGGAGCAGTCTCTGGCGGTCGAGCCGAGCGAGCGGAATTTTGCCCGATTGCAGGACATCAAAGCGAATCTGGCCGATCTCGCGCACGCGGAGGCGGCAATTGATGGTTTTGGCGATCATTCCGGCAGGGCCTCGTCGACGATCTGACGCTGCGCCGCGCGGGTCCGCAGGTCGGGGTTAACGGGCGCTTAAGGGGACCAGCGTCATGGGCGCCCAGCTCGCCTGACAGGCGAGGGGCCCGACTGAAATGTGGAACAGGGCCCTTTGGCGTCCCGCGCCGGCCCGCTGACGAAACTCGGAACCCCGCGCCAAGGCCGCGGGACGACGGAGACGCCGCGATGGCAAAAAAGGACGAGGCGAAGGCCGAGGGCGAAGCCGCGGTCGTTGAAACAGCCGACGGCCCGCTTCTTGATCTGAGCGACGCCGCGGTCAAGCGGATGCTCAAGATCGCCAAGAAGCGCGGCTGGGTGACCCAGGATGAACTCAACGCGGTGTTGCCGTCCGAGGAAATTTCCTCCGACCAGATCGAAGACATGAACGCGATGCTCAGCGAAATGGGGATCAACGTCGTCGAGACCGAGGACACCGAAGAGGCGGAAAAGGAAACCGCCGAGACGGCCGACGAGGAGGAGGCCGAAGGCGGCGAGATCGTCGAGGCGAGCCGGTCGACGGCGGTCGCGACCCGCAGCTCCGAACCGATCGAGCGCACCGACGATCCGGTGCGCATGTACCTGCGCGAAATGGGCTCGGTGGAGCTTCTCTCGCGCGAGGGCGAAATCGCCATCGCCAAGCGGATCGAGGCTGGCCGCGAGGCGATGATCGCGGGCTTGTGCGAAAGCCCGCTGACGTTCCAGGCGATCATCATTTGGCGCGACGAGCTCAACGACGGCAAGATCCTGCTGCGCGACATCATCGATCTCGAAGCGACCTACACCGGACCGGACGGCAAGAGGCCGCCGAAGACCGACTACACCGCCCCTGGCGCGCCGCCGCCGCCCAATCCGGCTCGCGACGCCCTCGCCGCGACCACGGCCCCCCAGGCGCCGCCGGACGGATTCGGGGGCGAGACCGAGGGCGGCGTCCCGCCGGAAGGCTTCGACGACGAGGACGATCTCGAGAATTCCGTGTCGCTGTCGGCGATGGAAGCCGATCTGAAGCCGCGCGTGCTCGAGACCTTCGACCGGATCGCCGACGCCTACAAGAAATTGCGCCGCCTGCAGGACCAGAACGTCGAGAACAAGCTCAAGAGCGAATCGCTTTCCCCGGCCCAGGAGCGCAAGTACAAGGCGCTGAAGAAGGACATTGTCGGCGACGTCAAATCGCTGTCGCTCAACCAGAACCGCATCGACGCCCTGGTCGAACAACTCTACGACATCAACAAGCGATTGATCGGCCTAGACGTGCGCCTGATGCGCATGGCGGAGGCCCACCGGGTCGGCCGGGAGGACTTTCTCAAGAACTACCAGAATTCGGAGCTCGATCCGAAATGGCTGCTGCGCGTCTCCAAACTGGGCACGCGCGGCTGGAAGGACTTCGTCGCCCGTGACAAGACCCTGATCAAGGACGTTCGGGCCGAGATTCAATCGCTCGCCACCGAAACCGGCCTCGAGATCCAGGAATTCCGCAAGCTGGTCCATATGGTGCAGAAGGGCGAGCGCGAGGCGCGGCAGGCGAAGAAGGAAATGGTCGAGGCGAACCTGCGCCTCGTGATCTCGATCGCCAAGAAATACACCAACCGCGGCCTGCAGTTCCTCGATCTGATCCAGGAAGGCAACATCGGCTTGATGAAGGCGGTCGACAAGTTCGAATACCGGCGCGGCTACAAGTTCTCGACCTACGCCACCTGGTGGATCCGCCAGGCGATCACCCGCTCGATCGCCGATCAGGCCCGCACGATCCGCATCCCCGTGCATATGATCGAGACGATCAACAAGATCGTGCGCACCTCGCGGCAGATGCTGCACGAGATCGGCCGCGAGCCGACGCCGGAGGAACTCAGCGAAAAGCTGGCGATGCCGCTGGAAAAAGTGCGCAAAGTGCTGAAAATCGCCAAGGAGCCGATCAGCCTCGAGACGCCGATCGGCGACGAGGAGGACAGCCACCTCGGCGACTTCATCGAGGACAAGAACGCCATCCTGCCGATCGACGCCGCGATCCAGTCGAACCTGCGCGAGACGACGACGCGCGTGCTCGCCTCCCTGACCCCGCGCGAGGAGCGGGTGCTGCGGATGCGGTTCGGCATCGGCATGAACACCGACCACACGCTCGAAGAGGTCGGCCAGCAGTTCTCGGTGACGCGCGAGCGCATCCGCCAGATCGAAGCCAAGGCGCTGCGCAAATTGAAGCATCCTTCGCGGTCCAGAAAACTGCGAAGTTTTCTCGACAATTAACGCCTTTCGCGGCCGGGCCCGACCCGGTGATCAGGCGCGCGAGCTGAAGCCGAAAGCTCAGCTGCTTTCGTGACAATTGAGCGGGCCGACGACGCCCACGATCCGCCCTCGCCGGGCCTGCCGAGCACACGCCCTTTCCCTGCTGAAGCCGGGGCCATTGCGCCTCGGCTATCGCACCTCCGTAGCCGTTTGGCGCCGAGGCGCGGCGCCGGCGGGCCATGAACAGATGGACAACGCATCCGTGTTGACCACATGCCCACAGGCGGATGAGAACCAGCGGCAGACAGAACCCCTGGCGGCCTGATAAAAGACAATCAGCAGACGGCCTTCCAACTTAGCCGCCGCCAAAAACGGTCCCATCGCGCGGGGACCGCTTCAGGCCTGGTGGGTCTCGATATTGCGAAATCTGGCCTGGGGTTCTGCCTCGTCGTTGCTGCGCGTCGGGCCACAGAATGATACGGGGGCTAAAAGGTGAATTTGCGGTTGGCGTTCATGACTGGGGAATATCCGCGCGCGACGGATACATTTATACGAAGAGAAGTCGCCGCGTTGCGGACGTTCGGGATTCATGTCCAAACGTTTTCGGTGCGACGGCCCCATGAAGAAGACATTGCGGATCCAGACGTTGCCGAATCGAGAAAATCGACCATTTATCTGTTGCCGCCCAGGAGGCTTATCTGGGCTCATCTAAGTCAATGCATCTCGTCTCCGAAGAAATACTTATCAGCTATTAAGCTAGCCTGGTCGACTTGTCCACCCGGACTCAGAGGGATGACGCGGCAGGCGGCGTACTTTGCCGAGGCGGGACTCCTCGCGCGTTTGATGAAACGGCATACATTGTCGCATTTGCACAATAATTTCGCCGATTCGAGTTGTTCTGTAGCAGCACTTGCGGCGGAAATGGGAGGTTTTACGTTCAGCTTCACAATTCATGGCTTTCGGGAATTTCTCGCGCACGATCTGTGGTGGATCAGCGAGAAGATTGACCGAGCATTGTTTGTTAATTTTATTAGCTATTCCTGCCGCAGCTTGGCGATGGCGTTGTCGTCCCAGAATTGTTGGGAGAAATTAAGGATTGTACATTGCGGTGTCGATCCAACTCTATTCGACGTCAAAGAACATCGGGGTGACGGTCGCAGCTTGCTTTATGTTGGTCGGCTTGTAAATCTGAAGGGGTTACCCATTCTGCTTGAAGCAATTGCCAAATTGCAGGACGCAACGCTCATAATTGCAGGGGAAGGCCCAGAAGGAAAAGTCTTGCAAGCGAGGGCGACTGAATTAGGGATAGCTGATCGTGTGCAATTCATTGGCTCCCAGACACAAACTCATGTCCGAGAACTCTTGAGGCAGGCAGACGTCTTCGTAATGAGCAGCTTTATGGAGGGCATTCCGGTTGTCCTGATGGAGGCGCTGGCGGCTGGCGTGCCCGTCGTGGCGACGAGGATCGCAGGGATACCAGAGTTGGTCGAGGATGGGCGAAGCGGTTTGCTGGTCGAGCCGGGAAATGCCGAGGCGATTGCGAAAGCCGTTGGCCGACTCCTCAGAGACCCCGATCTGCGGAATCAATTTGCCGCCGAAGGGCGTCGAAAGGTGGAGCAAGAATTCAACACTCAATTGGAAGCTCGCTGGCTTGCGACGATCTTTACGAACGCGCTGTCCGGAAAGAGCGTCGGGGTCAGGCCATAACGAAATCCCGTGCGAAAGAGTGGCGGAATATGGATCGTGGGATCGTGCAGGGATCCCGCTCGTGTGCATGGCCATTGGACGTAAGGGCGTTACTTGCAGGAGAAGCCGCCGCTTGATCTGACCGACGGCTGATGTGACCGATCGCAGCGGCTGACTCTGATCCGCCGCCATTACGATAGTATCCGCTCCACGACCTTGGGACAGTTTCCCTCTCTGATTCCCCGCCAAACCCAACACCGGCAATAGCAATCAACTGAAGCGATTTCTAATAAAATGTTACCAAATTAAACTCCATCATTTCTCGAACACTATTCTATTTGTTTTTACAGAATATCTCCAACAGTGCCACGATCATCCTTTCAAAGATACGACCAATTCTTCGTCTTTTAGCGATCAAGTTTATAACAGAAAAATTCCACCTCTCTATTACTGGCCCGGCAACAAAATCAAAGGGCCCAGCAATGTACACACCAGCCGAACTTCAAATGCTTCGCGCCGCGGATCCGGGCGCTGTCCTGCCCGGCGTCGATACGGCGGTGGGGAATCCCCTGGCGGCGGGATCGCTCATCCCCGCTTCACAGATTACGCAGTCCTCCAGCGCGCCCTTCTGCTACGACGCCGTCAACAACAGGGTGGTCGTGACGCAGGCCGGCGCGGTCCTCTCCGGCATCAATTTCGGCAGCGCCACCGTGTTCATCAAAGCCAATAATGTTACGGTTAAGGATTGTACGTTTCAGGCCGGCGGTAAGGAGTGGTATTGCATCATTCAGGGGACGTCTTGCAGCGGCGCGGTGATTGAGCAAAATACCTTCACCGGAGGCTCCGCCGCCAATCCTCTTCCCTTGGCCGCGTTCATAACCTCTACGACCAAGATTTCCGTGCTCGGCAATTCCTTTGTCAACGCTCCTGGCGACGCGGTTGATCTGCAGAACGGGGTCGTCTCCGGTAATTACTTCTCGGGCGCGGGCTTTTCGTCGAGCGGCCAACATCCTGACGCGATCTGGGTCGGGGCGACGACGGGTCCGGTGACGATCAGCAACAATTTCATCGATGAGACCTATGCCGCGGGCGCAACCGGGGCCAACAACGGGATGGGCAACAGCGCCGTGCGGATCACCTCCGAATTGGGCAATACGAGCAACGTTTCGGTGACGGGGAATGTCCTCCTCGGCGGAACTTACACCGTCGATCCGGGCATTGGCGGAACGGGAACGTTCAGCAATATCAACGTCAGCCGCAATTTCATCGGCTTCGGCCAATATGGGGCGTTATACCCCGGCGCGGCTCCGGCCACGACCGAGAGCGGCAACGTCATATTCGACTTCACCAATCCGGCCTACTCCGCCCAGGCCTGGACCGCCTATCGAGCCGCGGGCGTCCCGACCGCCCATCTCATCGTCTCGTCCGGCGGCACCATCGTCGCCGGATCCGGCTCGACCACCCTCTACGGCGCAGGCGCCAGGGCGCATCTGTTTGGCGGGGTCGGGGAGAACAACTTCGTCGGCGGCTTCGGGACGCAATATCTGTTCGGCGGCCCGGGAGCGAACATCTTCACCGAACTCGCCATTTCGGATTCCCCCGTCACCGGGCAGGACGATATCGCTTACTTCGACAGCGCCAAGGACGTCATCGACCTCAGCCATATCGACTCCAATCTGACGACCCCGGGCGTGCAGAATTTCACCTTCATCGGAACGGCCGCCTTCAGCGGCGGCGGCGCCCAGGTCCGCTACCAGCAGGACCCGGCGCACAACGCCACCTATGTCCAGGCCGAGCTTGCCGGCGAACTCCTCGCCCGACCTCGTCATCCGGATCAGCGGCCTGCAGACGCTCACCGCCGGCAACTTCGCCTTGACGGCCGCTCAATCGACGACCGACCTGGCCAACGGCGCCGCTCTCGCCATCTCCGAGACTCGGGTCGCCGGAGGCGGGGCCGAATACTTCTACTCGAACGTCAAAGGCAAGCCCTACACGTCGTTCGAAGCCTTCTACGCCGGCGCGCCGGACGTGGCCGACGACCTCAATCTCAGCGCGGCGGCGAACGAAATCGACCTGCGCGGCGCCAACCTGACGCTGACCCGAGGGGCAGGAACCGAAACCCTGCAGGCCGGGACGAACGTCTTCTCGCTCGGCTATCATGCGACCGAAACCATCGACGCCAGCGCCGCGGGCGCGGAAACGTTCCGGTTCACCGCGGGTTTCGGCCATGAAACCATCAAGGGACTCACGCTCTCCGGCGCCACCGCCGACACGGTCCAGCTCGCCACGTCGTCGTTTTCCTACCTCAGCGCCGGCATGACCCAGGCTCAGGATCTCGCCGCCGTACTCGCGCATGCGTACGAGAGCCCATCGGGAATGATCATCACGGACTCCCACAACGACAGCCTCACGCTCCCCGGCCTGACCGCCTCGTCAATCACAGCCGCAAGCTCGCATTTTCACTTCGCCTGAGCCGCAAGCGACCAAGCCGCGGGACCACGGAACCCCGCGGCGCGGTTCGGTTGGCGATCCATTGCGCGGGGGAGGACTGGTTCTCCAAAGCGAACGCCGCACGAACATTGGTTCGATCCGGTCATTTGCGCGGCGTCGTTGTCCATCCGGACGCTATCGGGTCTGAGATGGGGCGCGGCAAGACCTCGACGCCGAAGCCGTGGAGAAGGCGGCCTTTGGCCGGTGATATCGGACCCGGCTGGCGGAAATGTGCCCTCTCGCCCGAATTCATCTCGCCATATGGGGCAGGACCGCGAGACATGTGGGGTCCGCCGCCGTACTTTGCAGCGCGCCCCGGCCCCGCCTATATGAGCGGGGCGTTTTTGTCGGAGGCAGGTCTTGATTCGTCTCGCGCTCGTTGCTGTTCTCACTTTGTTTTTCGCGCCGGCTTTGGCCGAGACCGTGCAGAAGGTGGCGCCGCTGAGTCCGGGCGAGGTCCACCTTTCCTTTGCTCCCGTGGTGAAGAAAGTGCGGCCGGCGGTCGTCAACGTCTACGCGTCGCGGGTGGAGACGATGCCGCGCAATCCGATCTTCGACGATCCGATATTCCGCAGGTTTTTCGGCGGCGGCGGCGAAGACTCGCGAGTGTCAAAGTCGCTCGGCTCCGGCGTCATCGTGGATCCGTCGGGGTTGGTCGTCACCAACTATCACGTGATCGAAGGCATGACTGAAGTGAAGGTCGCGCTTTCCGACAAGCGGGAGTTCGAGGCCCAGATCGTGCTGCGCGACCCACGCACGGATCTTGCCGTGCTGCGCATCAAGGGGGGGGACAATTTTCCTGTGCTCGAACTCGGCGATTCGGACGCGCTGGAGGTCGGCGATTTCGTCATCGCCATCGGCAATCCGTTCGGCGTCGGCCAGACGGTGACCCAAGGCATCGTATCCGCGCTCGCGCGAACCCAGATTGGCATCAACGACTATGGCTTTTTCATCCAGACGGACGCCGCGATCAATCCCGGCAATTCGGGCGGGGCGCTGGTCGACCTCGACGGCAAGCTTGTCGGCATCAATTCCGCGATCTACTCCCGCTCTGGCGGCAGCATGGGGATCGGTTTCGCCATTCCTGTCAACATGGTCAAGGGCGTGGTCGCGGCGGCGCGCCACGGCGGCACCACTGTCAAGCGGCCCTGGCTCGGGGCCACGCTGCAGAACGTATCGAAGGATATCGCCGATAGCCTGGGTCTCGAGCGGCCGACCGGCGCGCTGGTCGTGGATGTCGCAGAAAGTGGTCCAGCGGCGGAGGCGGGCCTGAAACGCGGCGACGTCATCGCGGCGATCGACGGGCAAAGCGTCGACGACGCCGAGAGCGTCGGATTCCGGCTGGGCGTCAAGCCGCTTGGCGGCGCGGCCAAGCTCGCGGTCCTGCGCAACGGCCGGACCCTCGAACTGCCGCTGAAGCTCGCAACGGCGCCAGAAGTCCCGCCGCGTGATGCGCTGACCATCCACGGCCGCTCGCCGTTCGACGGCGCTCTGGTGATGAATTTGTCGCCCGCGGTGACCGAGGAACTGTCGCTCCAGAGCGCGCGCGACGGCGTGGTGGTGGCCGCGGTCGGCGACGGATCCACCGCGGCTCAGGTGGGCGTGCAGAAGGGCGATATCGTGGTTGCGGTCAATGGGCGCAAAATCGCGACGACCCGCGATCTTGCGAAGGTTTGCGCGGAGCGAGCGCAACTGTGGGACCTGACGATTTAGCGCGGCGGCGAAACGATCCGCACGCGACTTGGCGGATGATCGCCAAGCAAAAAGGCAGGGCGCTCTTTCAAGCGTCCTGCCAAAATGCCCGAGGAACGGAGGACCGCTCGCAATTCGTTTGCGGCCTATGAAGGCGCCCTTGGATTCACGCCGCCTTACGGGCGGCGGTACGGGGTTTAGCGCGGGCCAGCCGGCGTCGGACCGAGGCCCAAAGGCCGCGCATCTCCTCGGCGGCGGCGCCATGAGGATTGAGTTCGGTGACGCCCCAGCCATGGCGCGCAGCTTCCTGATAGTCGACGCGCGAAAGGATCAGCGGAGAGATCAGGCCGCCCATTTCCTCGAGCGTCTCAACGCCGTCCTGGACGCGAGCGGTCTGCTGGGCGGGCGGGCATTGATTGAGCAGAAACACGAAGTCGCCGCCGACTTCCTTGAGCGCCGCGCGGGTCTTGGCGCTCGCCCACAAGTCGAACAGGCTCGGCCGAGAGGGAATAATGTTGAGGTCGGCGACCATCATCGCCGCGGCCGAAGCCGGCCCTTCCGCGCCGGGAGTGTCGATAATGGCGAGCGTGAACCCTTTGCTTTCCAGGCCAGCCAGAACGGCTGGCAACCGTGCGGCGCCCGACGCGACGACGGCAATGTCGTCATCGCCGCGCGTCTTGGCCCAACTCGTCAGGGAGCCTTGAGGGTCCATGTCGATGACGCAGACCCTTTCTTTCATTTCGTGCGCGGCGACCGCGAGCGACGAGGCTAATGTGCTTTTCCCGGAACCACCCTTTTGAGTCACAAACGCGATAGTCCGCATGATTTCCGCCTTTATCGTCCTTTTTGGCCCGGATTGCGGATCGCAATCATGGGCGGGTGTTAACAAACGTCCATGATTTGGGCGGAATTGAGTTAAGAAAAGATTACGAATTAAGCGCTCTTCAAGAAATTGTCACGATTCGGCACAAATCACTTGCGCGAGCGCGCCTGTGCGTCGCTGGAGCGGCCGCGGTCGACGACAGACATTTGACGTTGGTCGCCGACTTGATCAGACTTGCGACGGAGGCTGAAAATGCAGTCGTTGGCCGGTCTCACAGAATTCGAGGTCAAGCAGCGTTTGCTGAATCCTTCGGCGAGGTCATCACTTCAAATGCCGCCGCGGCGGTCGAATGCGAACCCGATTGGTGCGGCGACGCCGTCGTTAGGCCGGAGCATCGGCGCTGCCTTGTCCTCCGTGAAAGCGGGGATGCCAAAGGCGCATTCGGCCTGCCCCGGCGCGCGATCCACGATCCCGGATTCGACCGCCGAATGTGCTCATAGGGAGAGTTTGGGCGCAGCGAGAACAACGGGCTGAGTATAAATGCGCGACGCCTGAATACACGACGCCTGGCTAGACAGCACGGGCGGTTCGGACGGATAGTCCGCGCATGACCGACTCGCAGTGAAGTCGGCGATGTATCGAGGGAGGAAGCGAAATGATGAATGATCGCGAACATCGTGACTTCAACGCCGGTCTTGCTGAAGACGTGGACGCATGGCTTCGGGGCGATACGTCGCGTCGCACATTTCTCACGAGGTTCTTGCAGATGGGCGGGGCTGCGATGCTGCCAGGACTTGGCTATACCGCCTCCGGCTCGAAGGCGTGGGCCGCGATGGCCGACGTCTCGAAGGTCGAACTCGCCGACAAGAGCACACCGCTGGGCCAGGCCCAGGCCGCTGCGGTCAAGGCGTCGAGCGAGGGTCCGACGGATGGATCGGCCTTTCGGGCGGTGCAGGCCGCGCAGCGCTTCAAGGACAAGGGCGTAACCCTCAATCTCACCTATGAGGCGGGCCTTCAGGCGCTGGAGCCAAAGAATTTCTCTGGGCCGCTTTGGAAAGCGCTGACCGGAATCGACTTCAACGTCGTCGAACTTCCGCACCCCGATCAATATTCCAAGCCGATTGCTGAACACATCGCCAATTCCGGCGCCTATGACGTTCTCGACATTGAGCCGGCCTGGATACCGGCCCTCGCCAATGGCGGAGTCATTTTGCCAATAGATGACTACGTCGCCAAATACATGAACAAGGCGGACCTCGACGATTATCATCCGCTATACAAGTCAATTACGTTGTACAAGGGCAAGCGCTGGGGCGTGTTCGACGACGGAGACCAGTTTGCCCTTTATTATCGCAAGGACGTATTCGACGATCCCAAGCTGAAATCCGCCTACCAAGCGAAATTCGGCAAGCCCTTCGGCGTTCCAAAGACTTGGGAGGACTATCAGCAGATCGCCCAGTTCATCACCGATCAGTTGGCGCCCAACATTTATGGCGCCGCGCACTTCCGCAAATTCGGCAGCCCTGGCAATCAATTCAGTTTCCTGCAGCAGTTCCGAGCCAATGGAGGAAAATTCTTCGACGCCGATATGAAAGCACAATTGACGACGTCCGCCGGCGCCACGACGCTTGCCCAAATGATTGACCAGAACAAAGCGTCAATGCCGGGCAACAACGATCTCGACGCCGTCGCGCTCTGGGCGGCGTGGCTGCAGGGCAAGGTGGCGATGATCTTTTCTTGGCCGCCGACCGGCCGCATGTCTTCAAACTACGCTCAGCGCGACAAGGCGATCAACTTCATTCCCCAGTCGAGCATCGCCGATAAGGTCGGATATGCGGTCGTGCCGGGCGGCAATGGCGAAATGGCGTCCGGTTACGTAAGGGCTCTCGCCGCCGGATCCAACAACGAAGAGGCGGCTTATCTCTTCATGCAGTGGGTCACGGCGCCGCCCCTGTCGCTGGTGCGCACCATGCTTCCGTACACGCTGCGCGATCCCTACCGGCTGTCGACCTACAAGTCCGAAGAATATCGGGCGCTGTGGCCTGCAGCCAAGGAGTATCTGATCAATCTTTGCGAATGCTCGAACACCGGTGTGGTCGACATGATCATGCCCGGCTGGCAGGACTACGCGCTTTCCATCGATCGGATGTGTTCGGCCGTCTGGGGCGGGCAGGATCCAAAGTCGGCCCTGCAGAAGGCCGCTGCCGAATGGGATGCGACCACCCAGCGACTCGGCGTCGCGTCGCAAAAGGCGGCCTACCAGGAATTCCTGAAAATCCCCGGCTCTTACGCCGACCACACGATCGAGAAGGTCGGTCAATCGGTGCACATCACCTGAACCCTCGCCCTGTTCCGCGCCGCGCGCGGGCGGTCCGAGGCCGCGCGCGGCCATTGTCGAAGATTCGTCGAGACAGACATGGGTCAGGTCGCAACCGCAAGCCGTCTGCCTTCCGCTTCCGCAAGCCAGCGGAGCGGACCCGTTTCGGCATGGGCGGATCGCCATTTCAAATGGCTGATGGTCGCGCCCGCGGCGCTATTGATCTTGGCGCTCTCAATCTACCCGCTGCTGTTTTCGCTATGGGTCGTTTTCGTCAACTACGACTTCCAGATTCCCGGACACGACTTCGTCGGGCTTCAAAATTTTGCGCAAGTCATCGACGATCCCTTGGCATGGTCGTCGCTCGGCGTGACTCTCGCCCTGTCGGTCACTGTCGTCGTCATCGAGTTCGCCCTTGGACTGGCCTTGGCGCTGGCGATGGTCAGAACGTTCCGCGGACGCGGGATGATCATGTCGATCCTGATTATTCCGCTGTTCATCAGCCCGGTGATCGTAGGTCAGTCCTGGGCCCTGTTCTTGCAGAGGCCATTCGGCCCGGCAGACTTTCTGTTGAGCGAATTGCTCCGGCGTCCGGTCGAGATCAGCTGGGTTGGAGAAGTTCCCTGGGTCTATATCGCGATTGTCATCGCCGATGTCTGGCAGTGGACCCCGTTCATGTTCGTCATTCTGCTCGCCGGCCTCTCGGCCGTCCCGGCTCACCTCTATGAGGCGGCCGAACTCGACGGCGTCGGCGCTTTGCAGACCTTCATCTACGTGACGCTGCCGCAATTGGCCCCGATCATCCTGCTTGCAATCACCTTTCGTCTTCTCGACGCGGTCAAGCTCTTCGATGTCATCTTCATGCTGACTGGAGGCGGCCCCGGAACCGCGACCTACACGACGTCCTTTTATTTGTATCAGATCGGATTTCAACAATTTCACTTGTCGATGGCGACGGCCGGGAGCTGGATGTTCCTCGTCCTGCTTTCCGCGGTGATCTTGGTGCTGGTGCGCCGCCTGCTGCGGACGGAGGCCGCGTGATGGCGAAGCGATTTCAATCTTGGAGCCGCGGCGGACGGAGCCTGCGGGCGAGCGCGACGCGCGCTTCGATCATCGGACTCTTTGTCGTTTTTGTTCTCGTGCCGCTGTACTGGGTCGTCATCACCTCGATCAAGCCGAGCAGCGACTATCTGACGACGCCGCCCGTTTGGTTCCCGGCCAAGCCCACAATCGTGCACTACACTGCGGCTCTGTTCTCCTACCGCGGATTTCAGGGGCTCATCAACAGCCTGATCATCGCCTCGGCCGCGACGCTCCTTTCGACCCTCATGGGAACCATGATGGCCTACAGCCTCGCTCGCTTCAACACCGGCGGGCGCCATCTTGCTTTTTGGGTGATCTCCCAGCGCTTCCTGCCTCCGGTTGCGATCGTGCTGCCAATCTTCCTTCTGTTTCGGACCTGGGGTCTTTACGACACCCATATAGGCCTCATCCTCGCCTACACCTTCATGACGCTGCCGCTATCCGTTTGGATGATGTACGCTTATTTCCGGCAGTTGCCGAAGTCGCTCGAAGAGGCGGCGCTGGTCGACGGGCTCAGTCGATGGCAGGCGTTCTGGATGGTGGCGACGCCGCTCGCCGCGCCCGGCGTCGCCGCCTCGGCGGTCTTCGTCTTCATCGCTGTGTGGACCGAATTCTTCTTCGCGTTGATTCTGACCAGCCGCTACGCTTTCACCTTGCCGACGATCTTTCGCGCCTTTCTGGGTTTTCAGGGCGCGCAGTACGGCGAGGCTTGCGCGCTTGCGACGACATCTCTCGCGCCGTCGATCATTCTCGGGATGTTGGTCCAACGCCATCTGGTGCGTGGACTCACGCTCGGCGCACTGAGGGGATGAGCGGAAGGGCGACGGATGGCGAACGTCAGAATAAGCGCGCTGCAGAAGTGGTACGGTGCGGTGCATGCTGTCCGCGGCGTCGATCTCGACATTCCGGACGGCGAGTTCACGGTGCTGGTCGGTCCGTCGGGATGTGGCAAGAGCACATTGCTCCGAACCATCGCCGGGCTGGAGGACGCCGACGAGGGGGATATCGAGATCGGCGGCGAAATCGTAAACGGCATGCGCCCGCGCGACCGCGATGTCGCGATGGTGTTCCAGGACTATGCGCTCTATCCGCACATGACGGTTTTCGGCAACATTTCGCTCAGCCTGCGCGCGCGCCGCATGCCCAAGAGTGAGATTGACGAGCGGGTGAAGCGCGCGGCGGCGATGCTAGGCATCGGGGCGCTGCTCGAGCGTTATCCGCGTCAGCTCTCCGGCGGTCAGCGTCAGCGCGTCGCCATCGGGCGGGCGATCGTGCGCAACCCGCGGGTGTTCTTGTTCGACGAGCCGCTGTCCAACCTCGACGCGCAGCTTCGCGACGATATGCGCGGCGAGATCAAGCGCCTCCACCAGGAGATCGCGACAACCATGATCTATGTCACCCACGACCAGGTCGAGGCGATGACGCTTGCTGATCGCATTGTCCTGCTGCGCGATGGCGTCATCGAGCAGCAGGGCGCGCCGCTCGATCTCTTCGAGCAACCAGCGACGTTGTTCGTCGCCGGATTTCTCGGCTCGCCACGAATGAATTTTGTGAAGGGCAGGTTGGAGCGAAGCGGCGATGGCGCCGCGGTGAGATTTGGCGACGGAGGGCCGACCGTAACGCTGCCCCACGGACCCGCTCTTGCGGTGGGCAATGGCGCTGACGTGATCCTCGGTTTTCGACCGGAGCATGTCGGGCGCGCGACTTCGGCTCCGCCAGCCGAAGGCCATGCGCGTATCGAGTCGACGGTCGAACTCGTTCAGCCGACCGGCTCGCGCAGCTACGCGACCTTCAAGCTGGCGGAACAGCCGGCCATTGCCGAACTGCAGGCCCATGACGTTGGCCGCGCCGGCGAACGGATTCAGGTCGACATCAATTTGCGGAGATCCGTCCTGTTCGATCCCAGCACAGGAAAGGCTTTGTGAGCACACCGGCGATGACGAGTGAGATGGCGAGCGCCGAACCCTCCCGCGCAGTCAAGCTCTGCGGCACAGCAGCGACCGATCCGCCTAGCCGGCGGCTCGCCGCCGGAAGCTTAACGGCGGAGCTTGAGAACGGTCAGTTGCGCTATGTCGCCTTCGCCGGGATCGAGGCGCTGCGTGGGATAGCCTTTCTGGTTCGCGATGAGAACTGGGGGACTTACACGCCGCAGATTGATCAGCTTGAAATCAGGGAGGACGGCGAGGGCTTCGCTGTCAGCTATCGGGCCGTCTGCGCGGACTCAAGGCAAAGGCTCGTGTACGAGGCGCGGATTTCAGGATCGAGCGACGGCTCGCTCGTCTTCGCAGCCGGCGCCACGCCGGAGACCGACTTCGTGACCAATCGCGCCGGCTTCGTCGTCCTACACCCGGCCGCGCTCGCAGGCCACAATCTCAAGGTCACGCATGTCGACGGTCGCGAGGCGGAAACCCGCTTCCCCGAGCATATCAGCCCCTCGCAGCCGGTCTTCGACATCCGTGCGCTCGCCCATGAGGTCGCTCCTGGGCTCTGGGCCACCTGCCGGATGGAAGGCGACGCATTCGAAATGGAGGATCAACGAAACTGGAGCGACGCATCGTATAAGACTTACGTGCGGCCTCTCGCCCTGCCCTGGGGCTACACTCTCGCCAAAGGCAGCCGGCACGAACAGTCGGTGCGGCTGTCGTTCGCCGGACGAGCCGACCCCGGCGGCCGCAAAAGGGGTGGGGAGGTCGCGATCGAGCTCGGCCGCGGCCTTGCGACGGCGATGCCCGATCTTGGCGTGGCGCTTCCCCCCGAGGAGGCGGCCGCAGCGCTTGCCGACATAGAGTCCTTGCGCGCGCTCAATCCGAGCTTTCTTGTCTGCAGCGTCGACGCGCGCGACGGCCGTGGCCTCGCCGAGCTCGAATCCTGTCGAAAGGTCGCCGAGGCCGTCTCCGCAAGAATTGTCCTGGAGGTCGTCGTCCCCGACGCGTTGACCGCGGCGACGTCGCTGGCGCCGGTCGCCGCCGCGGTAGCGCGTGCGCAACTGCAACTCGACGCCGTCGCGGTCTCGAGCGCGGCGGACCTGAAATCCTGGCAGCCCGGCGCCAAGCGTCCGGAGAAGCCGTCGGTCGAGGAAATCTGCGAGGCCGCGCGCATCGCTTTTCGGGGCGTGAAGCTTGGCGGCGGCATGCTCTCCACCTTCACCGAACTCAACCGAAAGCCGCCGAACGCCGAACTGGTGGACTTTGTCATGCACACCACCTGCTCGATCGTGCATGCCGCGGACGATCGATCGGTGATGGAAACCCTCGAAACCCTGCCGGCGATCATCGCCTCGACCAGAGTCATGATCGGCGATAAGCCCTATCACATCGGGCCTAGCGCCATCGCGGCTCGAACCAATCCTTATGGCAAGGACGTGTTCGGCAATGCCGCGAACGGCCGCGTCTGTCTCACCGACATGGATCCGCGCCAGCGTGGCGTTTTCAACGCCGCGTGGACGCTCGGCTACGTCGCCGCCTGCGCCTATGGCGGGTTGGCGGCGGTGGCGATGGGCGCCGTTACCGGACCGCTCGGCTTCATCCACAGACGCGCCGACTCCTCTGTGCCCTACTTCGATTCGATCGACGGACCCTCGGTCTATCCCGCGTTCCATGTCATGGCCGGCCTTGCTCGCGGTCGCGGACGGAGCTTGGTCGAGGCCCGGGTGTCGCCGCCAGGGCGCGCGGCCGCGCTCGCCTGGCGCGAGGGCGAACGGCTCGTCCTGTGGGTCGCGAACCTGACCGGCGAGCCCCTGAAGCTGCGCATCGCCGGCCTCGGCGACTCCGGCCGGCGCGTCAGCGTGATTGACGCGGCCGCCTTTGAGCAGGCGGTTCGGACGCCGGAGGCGCTCGACGTCCTGGCGCGACCTTTCGAGGGTGTGCAGGTGACGCTCGACGCCTACGCGGCGGCGCGCGTCGATTGAGCCGAGAGGATATTCAAATTCACCGGCCGGCCAACCTTTGGCGGCAACATCAGGAAGGCAAGCAAGATGGCGACCCAAGGTCTCAAGGAAATGGCCGGCAGCAAGGCGCCGAAATTCGGCCATTTCATCGTCGAATTCGCCACGCCTGGCATCGGCCATATCCTCAAGTCTGCAGGATGCGATTTCGTGCTCTTCGATCTCGAGCATTCAGGGTTCGGCTTCGAGACCGTGAAGAGCGCGATACGATATTTCGAGGCCGCCGACTTGCCGGTCATCGTCCGCGCACCCTCGAAGGAATATCATCATATCGCTCGAGCCATGGACATGGGCGCGGAAGGTCTGATGCTGCCGATGGTCGGCAACGTCGCCGAGGCGCGTCATATCCTCAATTCCATGAAGTACACGCCCGAAGGCGGACGCGGCGTCGCCCTTCAAGTTGCCCACGATCGCTACCGACCGGGGACGGTCAAGGACAAGTTCACGGCGGCCAACCGGCGCAGTACGCTCTTTTGCCAAATCGAGACGGCCGAGGGCGTTGAGAACGCCGACGCCATCGCCGCGCTGCCCGGCGTTGATTGTCTATGGGTCGGCCATTTCGATCTGTCGGTCTCCCTCGGCGTGCCCGGCGAATTCGGCTCTAAGACGTTCTCCGACGCGATCGCCCGGGTCGCCGCCGCCACCGCGAAGCACGGCAAGTCGCTCGGACGCCTGACTCCGACCGTTCAGCAGGGCATCGAACTGCACGCCCAGGGCTTCGACTTCATTTGCTATTCCGGCGACGTCTGGGTGCTGCACGACGCCCTCGCCGAAGCAATCGGCAAGCTCCGCGAAGGATGCTCGCCGAGAGTGAAGAAGCCAAGCAAGACGGAGAAGAAGTCATGAGCGCGCCCTTTCGCGTCGCCCTTTCCGGCGACTTCCGCAAGTCCGACGGCGCTCCCGTCTATCCCGACTTCGATCTCGAACCGTTGCGTCTGGCTCCCGGCGTGGAGATCGCCTATCTGGAGCATAGCAATCCGGTGAGGTCGGACCAACTCGCGGATTTCGATGCGCTCATTCTCCTGGCGCATCGATTCACCAAGGACAGCATACATCCCAACGGACGGCTCGCGGTCGTGGCGCGATTTGGCGTCGGCTACGACACAGTCGACGTCGAGGCTTGCACCGACGCCGGCATCGCCCTCGTGATCACGCCGGACGGCGTCCGCAGACCCGTCGCAGTGTCGATTGTCACGCTGATTCTGGCCCTCACTGGCAAACTCATGATTAAGGATCGCCTGACGCGCGAAGGGGCGTCCGGATACGCGCGCCGGGGCGAGCACATGGGCGTGGGTCTCGTCGGCCGCACGCTGGGCTCCATTGGCATCGGGAATATCGGCGCCGAGCTATTCCGCATGCTCAAGCCTTTCGACATGAAGCTGATCGCGCATGATCCCTACGCGAACGACAAACTGGGCGCTGAACTTGGCGTCGAACTCGTCGGCCTCGAAGAGCTGTTTCGCCGCTCTGACATTGTCAGCGTCAGCTGCCCGCTCACCCCCCAAACCCATCACCTCGTCAACGCCGAGCGCTTGGCCTTGATGAAGCCCACCGCCTATCTCATCAATACCGCGCGCGGCCCCATCGTCGATCAGAAGGCCCTGACCAAGACGCTCCAGGAGCGTCGCATCGCCGGCGCTGGGCTTGACGTGCTCGAGCAGGAGCCGCCCGATTCCAACGACCCGATCTTGAAGTTGGACAACGTCATCCTCGCGCCCCATGCGCTTTGCTGGACTGACCAGTGTTTCGCCGGCAACGGCGCGGCCGATGTCCGCGCCGTCCTTGACGTCCAGCACGGGCGCGAGCCGCGCCTGGTCGTCAACCAAGCCGTATTGGCCACGCCAGCATGGAAGACCAAAATGGCCGAGTTTCAGGCGCGCTTCGGGAGGTGACGCGCCGCTCGCGTCCCGCCCCGTCGGCGCAAAGACAACCTGCGGCGGCCGTCCCATGGTCGTGCTTGGTCGTGATGCCGACTTCTGCGAACGCCGGGCCAAATGTTCGCTCTCGTCGCTTCACACGTTGCAAAAATGGTGCAAATTGACTGGAACGCGGGCTTAAGCGCTGACGCGTCGCATCTCCCGGGCGCGACAAGCCGAGCTAGGCGAGATTTGGCCTACGAGAGGCCGCAGCGCCCACTACGCGCTTCAGTAGCTCTTGTTTTCAGGGGCGGCGGGCGCCGGCGCCGGCTGGCGCTGAGCCGCCGCCGCGGCTTTCGCTTTTTCTTTGGCCATATGACGCCCGACAATGCAGCCGCCGATCGCGCCGACGAGGCCGTGATGGCCAGCGTAGTGGCCGGCGACACCGCCGACCACGGCGCCCTTCAGGCAGCCCTTGGCCTCGGCGGGGGCCGGGACTGCGGCGCTCAGGGTCAGAGCGATTGCGGCGTGCGACAGAATTGCGCGCATTCATGAAACAATTCCCTGTTTGCGGCGTCTTTCGTGCCGATAGACACCGCGATTTGGGATCAACCGCTTCGCCCGCCAAGGGTTCCGAGTTTATTTTTGCTCTCGACGCGTCCGCCTGTCCGCGAACATTGCATTTTGGCCTGATGGCGCCTATAAAGACGCCATCCCCTCGAGTTTGACTATTTGAGGCCGCGCCTCCACGGGCCCAGACCGGGAGCGCGCGCCCAGCCGGAACGTTAAGGAGCAACTTTCATGAGCGACGCGCCGCTGATGCCCAAGGCGACCGCCGTGTGGCTGGTCGAGAACACCTCGCTCACCTTCGATCAGATCGCCGATTTCTGCAAATTGCATCCGCTCGAAGTCAAAGGCATCGCCGATGGCGAAGTGGCCACCGGCATCAAGGGCTATGATCCGATCTCGACCGGGCAGTTGACGCGCGAGGAAATCGCCGCCGCCGAGCTAGCGCCGGAACATCGCCTGCATCTGGCCACCTCCAAGCTGCGCACGCCCGAGTTCAAGAAGCAGCGCGGCGCGCGCTATACCCCGCTGTCGCGCCGACAGGACCGGCCCAACGCCGTGTTGTGGCTGTTGCGCAACCATCCCGAGCTCAAGGACGCGCAGATCATGCGTCTGGTCGGCACGACCAAGCACACGCTCCAGGCCATTCGTGAGCGCACCCACTGGAATTCGGCCAATCTTCAGCCGTTGGACCCGGTGACGCTCGGCCTCTGCTCGCAAATCGACCTCGACTTCGAGGTCAATCGCGCCGCCAAGGAGCGGCCCAAGCCCGAGGAAGACCGCAGCCAGACGCTGGTTTCGGCCGAGATCACCACCGCCCGCCCGGCGCCGGCGCCGTCGAGCCAGCTGGAAGTGTTCGGCGTTCCGACGCCCAAGCCCAAGCCGAAAGACGAGCGCATCGACGTCGATTCGGTGTTCGGCAAGCTGAAGGAGCAGCGCGGCGAGGGCTGATCGGTTTAGACCGCGCCTCACTCGGCCGCTTTGGCGACGCTCGGGTTGTTCGGATGCGTCGTCCAGTTCGCGGGCGGCCGGCCATAATCGAGCCCGGTGCGCGGATCGACGCCAGCTGTCTTGTGGACCAGCGTGATGCATCCTTCCACTGGGCAGACAAGCGCGCACAGATTGCAGCCGACGCATTCGGCGTCGTTGACGACGAAGCGCCGTTTGCCGTCGATATGCGCGAAAATCGCCTGATGCGAGGTGTCCTCGCATACGATGTGGCATCGGCCGCACTGAATGCATAAGTCCTGATCGATCTCGGCCTTGGCGACAAAATTGAGGTTGAGATGCTGCCAGTCGGTGATCGAGGGGACGGCGCGGCCACGGAAATCCTCGATCGAAGCGTAGCCTTTCGCGTCCATGTAGTCGGCAAGGCCGGTGATCATCTCCTGGACGACCTTGAAGCCGTAAGTCATCGCCGCCGTGCAGACTTGTACCGTTCCGGCGCCGAGCGCAATGAACTCCGCCGCGTCGCGCCAGGTGGTGATGCCGCCGATGGCCGAAATCGGCAGGCCGGCGCAGGCGGGATCGCGGGCGATTTCCGACACCATGGACAGCGCGATTGGCTTGACCGCGGGACCGCACATGCCTCCGTGCGTGCCCTTGCCGTCGATGACTACGTCCGGCGTCATGCGATCGAGATCGATCGCCATGATCGAATTGATGGTGTTGATGAGCGATACCGCATCGCCGCCGCCCTTTTTCGCGGCGCGGGCCGGCTGGCGGATGTCGGTGATGTTGGGGGTCAGCTTGACGATGACCGGCATGCGCGTGTGCGCCTTGCACCAGCGCGCGACCATTTCGACATATTCCGGCACCTGGCCGACCGCCGACCCCATGCCACGCTCCGACATGCCGTGCGGGCAGCCGAAATTGAGCTCGACACCGTCGCACTCGGTCTCCTCGACGCGGGCGAGAATCGCCCTCCAGGAGTCTTCGTCGCACGGCACCATGAGCGACGCGATGAGGGCGCGATCGGGCCAAGCGCGCTTGACTTCCTTGATCTCGCGCAAGTTGATCTCGAGGTCGCGGTCGGTAATCAGTTCGATGTTGTTCATGGCGATCAGCCGCCGGTCGGGACCGTGGATTGCGCCGTAGCGCGCGCCCGACACGTTGACGATCGGCGGGCCGGCCTCGCCGAGCGTCTTCCACACGACGCCGCCCCAGCCGGCGCGGAACGCGCGCTCGACGTTCGTCTTACGGTCGGTCGGCGGGGCTGAGGCGAGCCAGAACGGATTGGGCGACTTGACGCCGAGAAATGAGGTGCGCAGATCGGCCATGGGATCCTCGTCTTAGATCTGCCGCGCTACCCCGAGCGCGGAGATGATGGAGCGTGCCGCCTGCTTGCCGTCCTCGACCGCGCTGACGGTCAGATCCTGCCCGCCGAGAACGCAGTCGCCGCCGGCCCAGACGCCTTCCAAGGTCGAGCGCCGCTGGTCGTCGACGACGATGCGTCCGTCGCTGACCTCGATCCCCGCCCCGCCGAGCGCTGCCGGCGTTCCGCGCTGTCCGATCGCGGTGAACAGCATGTCGGCCTCGACGCGGAAAACAGAGCCGGGGGAAGCCGGCGCCCCGTCGTGCTCTCGCGTGTCCTCGAACACGACGGCGCTGAGAACCCCGGCATGCCCCTCCAGCGAGACGGGGCGCGCCCAATACCGGATGACCACGCCGCTGGTCTGCGCGAGTTCCCGCTCGAAGCGGCTCGCCTTCATCTGTTCCGGGCCGCGCCGATAGACCATGGTCACGATCTCGGCCCCGAGCCGCTTCGACTGCACCGCGATGTCGATCGCCGTCATGCCGCCGCCGATCACGACCACTCGGCGGCCCACCGGCAATGTCGCAAGGTCCTTCGCCTGCCGCAGGCGGGCGATATAGTCGACGGCGTCGACCACGTTTTCGAGTTCGGTCTCTTTAGGAAGCCCCAGTTTATTGGTTGATCCAAGTCCCATCCCCAGAAAGACCGCGTCATAGTCCCGGCGCAGGTCTTCCAGTTTCATGTCGCGACCGAGCGCGACGCCGCGTCTGACCTCGATGCCGCCGATCGACAGAACGAAGGCGGCTTCCTTGGCGGCGAAGTCGTCGACCGCCTTATAGGCCGCGATCCCGTATTCATTGAGGCCGCCGGACTTTTCGCGCGCCTCGAAAATGGTCGTCTCGACGCCCGCGAGCGCGAGTTCATGCGCGCAGGCCAATCCCGCCGGCCCCGCGCCGACGATCGCCACCCGTTTGCCGGTCGGCGCCCCGCGCGCATAGGGCGATTTGCCGCCGATGATCAGCGCGTCCGTCGCATAGCGCTGCAATTGGCCGATCGTGACGGGTTTGCCTTCCGCGGCCTCGCGCACGCACGCTTCCTCGCACAGCGTCTCGGTCGGGCAGACGCGGGCGCATATCCCACCCATGATGTTGGCGTCGAAGATCGTCTTGGCCGCGCCTACCCGATTGCCGGCGGCGATCTGACGAATGAAGAGCGGAATGTCGATCGAGGTCGGGCAGGCCTTCTGACACGGCGCATCGAAACAGAAATAGCAGCGCTCGGCCTCGACTCTGGCCTCGTGCGGGGTGAATGCCGGGTGAAGATCGGAGAAATTCGAACTCGAGGCGCGCGCCGTCCAGGCGGCCGGCGGAAACGTCCGACAGTCCGGGCGGGTCGGCGGCGATCGTCATGGCCATTCCCCAAATCCCCTCGAGGGCTTCCCGAGATGTTCTTGACCGATTGGTCAATCGTTCGCGCCGCGGGCGACTTCTGTCAAGCCCGTCGCATCTTTGGGAGGTTTCTCTCGTTGGCGAAGCGGCTTAGTTTGCCTGACTGATTCGGACGCCAGGCTCGGCGCCTGTCGCTCGAGAAAAAATAGGGCCATGAAACGCGCGGTTGTCCATGTTGTCGGAGCGGGAGTGTCGGGTCTGGCGGCCGCCCGCGCGCTCGTGGCGAGCGGCCGATGCGACATCGTCCTGCATGAGGCCATGCCGCACGCAGGCGGTCGACGACGGTCCTTCTACGACGAGGCGCTCGGGCTCGAGGTCGATACCGGGAATTTCCCGCTTCTCTCATGCTGGACCTCCGCGCTTTCGCTGATCGACGCCGCCGGCTCACGCGGCGAATGGCGGGAAGAAGCGGAGCCCGGCGTCGACTTCGCCGACCTCGCGAGCGGAGAGCGATGGCGCATACGGCCCAACGCCGGGCGCATGCCTTGGTGGCTCCTCAACGCCAAGCGCCGCGGGCTGCGGCTGAATTTGGACGACTATTGGTCCGCACGGCGACTTCTTTGGGCGACGCCCACCGCCACGGTCGCGAGCCTTGGCCCGAGCAGCGAAACAGCGATGGAGCGGCTCTGGCGGCCATTGACGCTCGCTGGCCTCAATTGCGGGCCGGAGACCGCCTCGGCGCGGCTGGCGGGCGGCTACTTGCGTGAGTTTGTCAACGCCGGCGGGCGCGGGGCGCGGCTGATGGCGCCGGTGAGCAGCTTCGGACGCGCCCTTGTCGATCCGCTGGTCAGGCGTCTCCAGCGCGACGGGGCGATGATTCGCTTCGAGCGGAGGTTGCTGGAGCTTGACCGTGGGGCGGAGCGACTCGAGGGGCTGGAATTCGAGCACGACCGCGTGGATCTTGGCCCGCGCGACGCACTGATCCTGGCGACGCCCGGACCGTTCGCGGCGACGCTCGTCCCCGGCCTGGAGACGCCCCGCGGCGCCTCCGCCAGCCTCACCGTCCATTTCGCTGCGCCGCCACCGCGGGGGGCGCCGATGGTCCTGGGCGTCCTCAACGGCGCGTTTCATTGGCTATTCTGCTATCGGGACCGGATTTCGGTCACGATCAAGGACGCTGGCGCGCGGATCGACGAATCGCGCCTGGCCATCGCCGAGGAATGCTGGCGCGGCGTGGCGGCGCTGACAGGCCTCTCCGACTCGAGGCCGGCCTGGCGGGTCATTCGCTCGCGGCGCGCGAGCGTGCTTGCGACACCCGAGGAAACCGCCCGACGACCGCCATGCAGAACGTCCTGGCGCAATCTTTTCCTCGCCGGCGGCTATGTGCGCGCGCCCTTGCCGGATTCCATCGAGGGCGCCGCGCGCTCGGGCGAGGCGGCCGCTCGGGCGTGGCTGAACGGCGGAGGCTGAACGACGGGGCGGGCGAGAGTTGGCTTAAAAAAATTTTGTGAATACCAGATTTCGACGGCTTGAATTGATTGCTGCAGTGCAACATATGGATTAAAGTGCGTCCTAACCGTTGCGGAGGGGATCGTGGGAATCACCTGGAAGACCAAATGGGGCGTTCGTCGCGTACGCCATGAGACCCCGACCATCGAGGAAGCGTTGATCGCGGCCGAAAGTTTGGCCGACGATCCGGCCAAACGCGCCGAAATCGCAGCTTCGTTGATGGGCGTACCAGTTGAGGACGTCAAGGCGCTTGCGGCCAAACAGGCGGCCAAGTCGCGCGGGCGCGCGAGTCTGGTCGCGGGCCGTACGCGCGCGGTGGTTGTCGAGTACACGCGCCCACGCGCAGGCCGCCCGGCGATTTCGTTCACGCGTAAGCGCTGAGTCCCGAGGCGCCCAGCGAGGAATGTCTTCAGCGCCGCGTCCGGGCTTGAACTTTATGCTGGCGTGCGGCGTTCATAACGGCGCACCCGTCTCGGCTGAATTCGCCGAACGCCGGCGTTCGTCCGCCTTTCGATCTCACAAGTGGGCGAGGCTCGCGGCCGAGGGGCGCCGGGTTCGGTATTGGCTGCGCGCCGCCACGTCAGTCGAAATGACCGCGACAGCGATCAGCGTCAAGGTGGTCATGTCGACGAAATCGACATTGAGGAAGGCGAGCGCCACGATCGCCGAGAGAGTCGCCGCCATATAGGGAGCGAGTCGCGGCGGCGCCTTGACGAGATCGCTGAACGCGAACCACATGCCGACCGCCGCCAACACGGCGGCGACGGCGCCGAGTTCATACCAGACGGAGAACGCGAGAGCCTGCGGGGTTTCGCTCGGCAAGATCCCTGCTCGAACGCCGCCGCTGACGGTCTCGAAGCCGTAACCTGTGATGAGCCGCAGCTTATGATGCGTGAAAACGTCCGACGCGACCGATAGCGAGGCATAGGGCTGCGGCAGCTTGGCGAGACGGGCGTGGAATACCCATGCGGAGACAGTCGGGGCGATCGCGGGGATCAGCGGCGAAAGGAGAACGAGCGCCGCCGCGCCCCAGGCCAGTTCGCGCGCCGTGCGCGCCATGTCCGAAAGCGAGAACGACAGCGCCAGATAGCCGGCGAACAGAGCCACCGTCAGGGGGGAGTAACCGGCAATATAGGCGAAACACAACGCGACGATCAGCAACAGCCGGGCCAACCCATTGCGCCCGCGCGCCGCCAGTCCGCCGATGGCGGGAAACAGCAGCACGGCGATGGCGACCCCGCCGGCCGCGAGCCGGCCGTCGTCCGGGGCCCTGGCCAGAATTTCCGAGAGCGCCCTGGCCGCCATCGTCGCCATGCCGCAGATCACGCCGATCGGGAACAAATAGAGGTCCGTGGCGCTCGCGTTCTCGCGTGGCGCCGACACCGCCAGTAGCGTGGCCGCGATCAGCAGCCCCAACTTGAACGCCTGCTGCACCGCAGGGACGGGATAAGGCGTCCAGAGAATGGACAATGTCGCCCAAGCCAGCCCGCCGAGAAGGGCGAGAAAGGCCGGAATCCAGAAGGCCCGCGCGGCGCGCTCGAGAAATCCGGGCTCGGCTTCGAGCGCCGCCGCGACCAGGATCAGCGCAACGCCGATCGGAAAAATTACAAACAGGCCAAGCGGATGCAATACGACGCCGACCGGCGCGCCGACGCCGAGCACGGTATAGCCGATGCGCGAAAAAAAGCGCGAGGCGTCGGCGGCGTCGTCGCTGTCGACTCGTCTGCGAATTTTGCCTGCGCCGAACGCCATGTCGCCGAACCCGAGCCTGTCGCCTTCCTGGCGCGCCCTCGACGACTTATACGACGGCGATGGCGGAGCGGCTGTGTGCATTGCGCCACACCTTCGCGTAAATTCGCGATTTCCGGCAATGACGCCTGAATCGTTGACCCTCGGGGGCCGGAGTGCGACTGCAGGCTGGTTGCAAAAGCGCGGGCCCTGAGAGGACGAAGGCGGCCGAATGAGCGGCAATTCCATCGTCTCGGAAACGCCGCCTGCGGCGAAAGGGCGATCCGGCGGCAGGCTTTGGGCATGGGCGCTCGGCGCGTCGATTACGCTCCTGGCGCTGCAGGCGATCGCCGCTCGACGGCTGGAGCTGACCTTCGACGAGGCCTATTACGTCCTCTGGTCGCGCTCGCTGGCGTGGGGCTATCTCGATCATCCGCCGATGGTCGCCGTCCTCATCCGCGCCTCGACCGAACTGTTCGGCGGTTCGGAATTTGGCGTCAGGGCGCTTTCGTTGATTTTGGTCGGCGCGCTGCCGGGAGTGATCGCCTTCATCGCCTGGCGTTTTTTCCGCTCGGCGGAGACCGCCGCGCTCGCCGTCCTGATGTGGGTGGCGATGCCGCTGGTTCTGGGCGGGGCGATATTCGTCACTCCGGACACGCCCCTCGTCGTATTCTGGACGCTCGGCCTGGCGGCGCTCGCCGAACTCTGGCGAAGCGGCAAGGCGCGATGGCTGCTGGCGATCGGCCTGGCGCTCGGGCTGGCGCTTCAGTCGAAGTTCACCGCCGCCTTTTTCGCCCCCGGCGTCGCGCTGGCGCTTGTCGCGACGCCTTCGCTCAGGCGTTGGCTTGCTTCGCCGGCGCTCGTCGCGGCCTCGGGCATTGCGCTCGCGGTGTTCGCGCCATTCGTGGTCTGGAACGCCGAGCATGGCTGGGCGACCTTCGCCAAGCAGCTCGGCCGCGCGCCGCCGCACGGCTTCGCGCCGCGATATGTCGCGGAATTTCTTGGCTCGCAGGTCGGGCTTCTCAATCCCCTCGTGTTCGCCGCTCTGGTCGCGGCGGTCGCGACGATCTCATGGCGCGCGCCCGCCGCCCCCCGCTCTGACGAAGAGGCGCGCCGCATCCTCATCAGCACGATCGCGCCCGCGGCGGGCTATTTTCTGCTGCACGCGCTGCATGACCGGGTGCAGGGCAACTGGCTCGCGCCGCTCTATCCGGCCTGCGCCATCCTGGCCGCCGACTGGGCGGCGCGAACGCGCGCCGCTGGGACGGGCGGCCTCTCAGGAGCCGTCGCCAAGGGCGCCCTGTGGGCCGCGCCCCTCGGTCTGGCGTTCGCGGCGCTCGCGTTCGCGCATGCGATCACCGGGATCCTGCCTTTGGGCCGCGCCGACCCCACCGCGCGGATCGAGGGGTTTCGCGACCTGGCGCTCGACCTCGACGCGAGAGCGCGCACCGATCGCGCCGCTTTCGTCTTGACCCAGGGCTACGCGCTGACCTCGCTGATGACCTATTACGGCGACCCCTCGATCGCCGTCGTTCAGCCCGATCAGCGGATGCGCTGGATTTTCGAGCCGGAACCGTCCCGGGCTCTGTTCTCCGAACCGGGCTTGGCGCTCGGGGAGGCCGGCAAAGGCTTCGAGGCCGATTTGCAGCGGCGCTTTCGCAGCGTCGAGCCGGCCGGCGTCCTGGAGCGTCGCGCCGGCGACGCGAGCGCGGCATACGAGCTGTTCCGCGTCGCCGATCCGATCGCCCCCGTGCTCGATCCGGTCTGCCAGAGGTGCTGATCAGGCAAGCCTCAACGTGACGACTCCGGCCAGGATGACCAGCGCCGCCAGCGCGCGCTGCGCCCGGAACGGCTCGCCGAGGAGCGCGACTCCGATCAGCGCCGCGAACACCACCGAGGTCTCGCGCAAGGCGGCGACGGCGGCGATCGGCGCTATCGTCATCGCCCAGATCACGACCGCGTAACCGACAAAGGCGGCAAGGCCGCCGACGAGGCCGAGCCGCCAGTCACGCACAAACGCGATCGGCGCCGCGCGTCCGCGCAAGACGACGACGATCGGCGCATAGGCGAGAGCGGTCAGCGCGTCGGCCCAGGCGTTGTAGGCGAACGCGAACCGCGCGCTCGGCCCCGAAATCCTGGCGCCTTCGCCGTCGATCACCGAATAGACCGCGATGACGAGCGAATTGGCGAGCGCGATCGCGAGCGTCGCCCCGTCGATCCGCCCGTGCGCGAGGCCGCTCACGCCCATCAGCATGACGCCGCAAACCAGGATGCCGACGCCGAGAGCGGCGACCGGGCCCGGCGCCTCGCCGAGCGCGGCAAGCGCAATCAAGGCGGCGATCAGCGGCGCGAGTCCGCGCATGATCGGATAGGCGACCGACAGGTCGGCGGTGCGATAGAGCCGCCCGACCAGGAGAAAATAGACGATATGGATGAGAGCCGAGGCGGCGATGAAGGGCGCGGCCGCGCGTGAGGGCCAAGGCAAGACGAGCGCGGCCGTGAAAGCCGCCAAGCCGCACCAGATCGCGACGAGGGCGGACGAGAGGAATTTGTCGTCGGCGCTCTTGACGAGCGAATTCCACAGCGCATGAAGAAGCGCCGCGCCGAGAACCGCGGCCAGCACGCCGGATGTCAGGTGAGCAGCGTCTGTCATGAAGGGTTCACAATGACGGATTTGCCGGCGCCGGTCGAGGCGATCGTCGATCCGCGATCGCGCCAGCGGGCGAACGCTCGCCTGCGGGCGTCGTTCGCGCGGGCCGGGACGCGGACGGAAGCCGAGCGGACCTTCGAGACCGGAGGCCTGCGCTGGCGCTTTCCGCGCCCGAACGGCGCCTGCGAGGCGGCGATCGTCAACACCGGCGGCGGCGTCGCGGGGGGCGATGTCCTTCATATTTCGCTGTGGCTGAAGGAGGCCGCCGAGGTCGAAGCGACGACGCCTGCGGCGGAGAAGATCTATCGCAGCGACGGCGCGCCCGCCTGCATCGAGACCCGGCTTGCGCTCGAATCGCGGGCGCGGCTCGACTGGCTGCCGCAGGAGACGCTGCTGTTCGAGGGCGCCTGGCTCGAACGTCGGCTGGAGGTCGACATCGCCGCCGAAGCCCGTCTGCTTCTTGTCGAAAGCATCGTCTTCGGCCGCCTGGCGATGGGCGAAGGACGCATCGACGCGCGGCTGCGAGACTCCTGGCGCGTTCGGCGGGGCGGTCGCCTCGTGTTCGCCGACGAGACGCGGCTCGAACGAGCCGGCGCGACGCTCGATCGCAGGGCCGTCGGCGGCGGCGCGCGGGCGCTCGCCACGATCGTCGCCGCGGCGCCCGACGTCGAAGCGCGCCTGCCCGATCTGCGGGCGGCGCTCGAGGCCGGGATGGAGGGCGTCGAAGCGGGAGCGAGCGCCTTCGACGGCCTTGTCGTCGCGCGCCTGCTTTCGCCCTCGCCGAGCCGATTGCGCGCGGCGGCAATCGCGTCCATTCTAGCGCTCGGCGGACGCAAGCCGCGACTCTGGCAATGATCCGGGGGGTCGGGAAACGCTTTCGCATTGGTGGCCATTTGCGCAATCGAGGGAAGATCCTCATCTGGAGCTTCGCGCCGCCCGCTCCCGCGTACGGGGGAGGCTTGGGTTGAGGGTCCGCGGCCAAATTGCTGTGTGGCTTCGCACGACATGCACGGGAGGGCTTGATCCATGAATTTGACGCCGCGTGAAAAGGACAAGCTGCTGATCGCCATGGCGGCGATGGTGGCGCGCCGGCGCCTCGAGCGCGGCGTCAAGCTCAACCACCCGGAAGCGGTCGCGCTCATCACCGATTTCGTCGTCGAGGGCGCGCGCGACGGACGCTCCGTCGCCGAACTGATGGAGGCGGGCGCGCATGTCGTGAGCGCGGATCAGGTGATGGACGGGATCGCCTCGATGATCCACGACATCCAGGTCGAGGCGACTTTTCCCGACGGCACGAAACTGGTCACCGTCCATCATCCGATCCGCGGCGCCGATGATCAGCGCATTCCCGGCGAAGTGCTGGCCGAACCCGGCGACATCGTCATGAACGAAGGGCGCGAGACCGTCACGCTGGAGGTCTCCAACACCGGCGACCGGCCGATCCAGGTCGGCTCGCACTATCATTTCTTCGAGACCAACCGGGCGCTGAAGTTCGACCGCGCGAAGGCGCGCGGGTTCAGGCTCGACATCCCCGCCGGCACCGCCATCCGTTTCGAGCCCGGCCAGAGCCGCGCCGTGCGGCTGGTCGCCCTCGCCGGCAAACGCGAGGTCTATGGCTTCCGCCAGGAGGTGATGGGGAAGGTGTGAATTCCCTCTCCCGCAAAGGGCGTTCGAAAGAACGCCCGTCCTTCGACGGGCGATGCGGGAGGTCGTTGGGGTGAGGGCAATCGCCATACCCTCGCCCGGCCGGCGACGCCGGCCGCCTTCTCCCGCTCGCGGGAGAAGGAGCTCATTGGCTCCGAACTTCAATTTCACCATTTGCTTCCGAGTGCTCCCATGCCCAACTCCCGAAACGCCCAATCGCCGACCTCCCTTCCCCGCGCCGCCTACGCCGACATGTTCGGGCCGACCACCCGAGACCGGCTGAGGCTCGCCGACACCGAGCTCGTGATCGAGGTCGAGAAGGATTTCACCACCTACGGCGAGGAGGTGAAGTTCGGCGGCGGCAAGGTGATCCGCGACGGCATGGGCCAGTCGCAGGTCACGCGCGCCCGCGGCGCCGTCGACACCGTGATCACCAACGCGGTCATCCTCGACCACTGGGGGATCGTGAAGGCCGACGTCGGCTTGAAGGACGGGCTCATTCACGCGATCGGCAAGGCCGGCAATCCCGACATCCAGCCGGGCGTCACCATAATCGTCGGGCCGGGCACGGAAGTGATCGCGGGCGAGGGCAAGATCCTGACCGCCGGCGGTTTCGACACCCATATCCATTACATCTGCCCGCAGCAGATCGAGGAGGCGCTGATGTCGGGCGTCACTTCGATGCTGGGCGGCGGCACCGGGCCGGCGACCGGCACTTTCGCCACCACCTGCACGCCGGGGCCCTGGCACATCGCGCGCATGATCGAGGCGGCCGACGAATTCCCGATGAACCTCGGCTTCGCCGGCAAGGGCAACGCCTCGAAGCCGGCGGGGCTGGTCGAGCAGATCAAGGCCGGCGCCTGCTCGCTGAAGCTGCACGAGGACTGGGGCACCACCCCGGCGGCGATCGACTGCTGCCTTTCGGTGGCCGACGACTACGACGTGCAGGTGATGATCCACACCGACACGCTCAACGAATCCGGCTTCGTCGAGGACACGATCAAGGCGTTCAAGAACCGGACCATCCACTCTTTCCACACCGAGGGCGCGGGCGGCGGCCATGCGCCCGACATCATGAAGGTGGCGGGCCTCGCCAACGTCCTGCCGTCATCGACCAATCCGACCCGGCCCTACACCAAGAACACGCTCGACGAGCATCTCGACATGCTGATGGTCTGCCATCACCTCGACCAGACCATCCCCGAGGACCTCGCTTTCGCCGAGAGCCGCATCCGCAAGGAGACCATCGCCGCCGAAGACATCCTGCACGACCTCGGCGCGCTGTCGATGATGTCGAGCGACAGCCAGGCGATGGGCCGGATCGGCGAGGTCATCATCCGCACCTGGCAGACGGCCGACAAGATGAAGCGCCAGCGCGGGCAGCTGCCGGGCGACTCGGCCCGCAACGACAACGCGCGCGCCAAGCGCTATATCGCCAAATACACCATCAACCCCGCGATCGCGCACGGCGTGTCAAAGCACATCGGCTCGGTCGAGAAGGGCAAGCTCGCCGACCTCGTGCTGTGGACCCCCGCCTTCTTCGGCGTGAAGCCCGACTGCGTCATCAAGGGCGGCGTCATCGCCGCCGCCTTGATGGGCGACCCCAACGCCTCGATCCCGACCCCGCAGCCGATCCACTACCGGGCGATGTTCGGCGCCTACGGGCGCGCGCGCACCGGAACCTCGCTGACCTTCGTCTCCGACGCCGCGGTGGAAGCCGGGCTGGCGCGCAAGCTGAAAGTTCAGAAGCGCCTGGTCGCGGTCGAGAACACGCGCGGGGGATTGCGCAAGAAAAGCATGATCCACAACGGCGCGACGCCGAAGATCGAGATCGATCCCGAGACCTACGCGGTGACGGCGGACGGCGAACTGCTGGTCTGCGAGCCGGCCGACAGGCTGCCGATGGCGCAGCGGTATTTTTTGTTTTGACGATAATGCCGAGGAAGGAGAGGAACTCGGGCTTCGCCGCTCCTCTTGTCATCCCCGCGAAAGCGGGGATCCAGGTGAGCCCCTAACTGCCGAGCGCCTAGCTGTTCAGCACATCGTACAGATCGGCCCATTGCATCCGGCGCTTTCCGTAGCGCTGGATTCCCGCTTGCGCGGGAATGACATACGGGCGGCAGACCTATACAAGCTCCGACTTCCGCGAGCGCCTCCTCGAAAACTACGGCTACAGCGAATGGATCGGGCAGCGCGGCGCCTTCATGGGCGACGCGATCGCCTGCGGCGTTCTTTCGCTAGGCCGAGCGACGCCTGGGGTGATCGCTGGCAGATCGACGTTGAGGTCTCGCGACAGGGACGGCGCGCTATGGTAACAACGATCTGGATCATTCGACACGGCGAACAGATCCCGCGTTTCGTAACCTGCTGGGTTGCATGATGACGACAACGACTGAACGAAGCGATCCAGGACCCGATTTTCTAAGCGCTGTTGCGCTCCTCCGCGACCTGCCAGAGTACAAGCTCGTCCGTGGCCAGGTTGGCGTCATTGTCGAGGCGCTCGACGAAAGCACGACATTGGTCGAATTCAGCGACGACGATGGGCGGGCATACGCCATCGTTCCTTGTCCGCGCGACGCGTTGCTCGTTCTGCGCACGGCGCCCCTGGCCGCATGATCAGGACGGCTTAATGCCGAAGATCGAGATCGACCCCGAAACCTACGACGTGCGGGCGGACGGGGAGTTGCTCATTCGGGAGCCGGCCGACAAGCTGCCGATGGCGCAGCGGGCGCCGCGGCGGGGGCAAGCGCCCCGCAGCGAGCGGGGCGCGCGGCTCCTCACCAGCACCCGCCCCAGCCGCAGCGCGGACCCCAGCCCCAGCCCGGACCATAGCCGCCATAATAATAACCGTTCGAATTCGCGATCGCCGCCCCCGCCAGCGCCCCGCCCGCGACGCCGAGCGCCGCGCCGGCGATCGCCGCGTTCTGCGCCTGCTGGGAGTTGGCGCGCAGGTTCACATAGTTCGCCGCGTAGCAGCGCTGATAGGCTTTCGTTCCGGGGCGGAGCCCGGCCGCCATGCAGACGTTCGAGGCCTGCATGCTCGATTGTTCCGGGGTCTGACACCCGGCCGCCGCTCCGGCGATGAGGCCGAGGACCCCGATCGCGACAAGTCTCTTCATGGGTGCGTTTCCAGAGTTCGCGCAAGACCGCGTCATTCTGACGAGTTCTCGCGAGCCTCGCAATGGGCCCTCGGCGCCGCGGGAGAAGAACTTCTGCTGAGCGCCCGGGCCTTGAGAGAAGCGCGAGAGGCTGCGAGCGAAGCGCGGCTGCCCGGGAAGCGGACCAAGAAAGCTCATGGGTGAGCGTCGATGGGCGGAAGTCACGCCCGACGCGGCGCGGCTCCTCTCTGCGCGCGCTTCAATTGCACGAGATCGACGGCCGCTGGCTTCTCGAGACGAACCGGCCGGCGGCTGATCGGACCGGCGCAGTCGCCCGGAGGGGCGGAGCGGAGCAGTCGCGACAGCGACTTG
>CAWAIM010000025.1:0-71827 GCA_963781895.1 uncultured Alphaproteobacteria bacterium | reverse complement strand
AGCGCAAGGACAAAGCGCAGGAAAAAAGCGCATGTGTCCCTCGCCCGGCGGCGTCGGGAATTAGGGCGACGCCAATCGCGCCAGCGCCGGGTTCTGGCCGCCCCGCCTTCACGCCGTCGGCAGCTTGTAGCCCTTGAACGCCTCGCGCAGCTTGAGTTTGTTGATCTTGCCCGTCGCGGTGTGCGGGATTTCCGTCACGACCTGCATGTCGTCGGGCATCCACCATTTGGCGATGCGCGGTTTCAAGTACGCGAGCACGTCTTCCGCCTTCGGACTATGGCCCTCTTTCGGCACGACGACCAGCAGCGGCCGCTCGTCCCACTTCGGATGGGCGACGCCGATGACGGCAGCCTCGGCGACGTCCGGGTGGCCGACGGCGAGATTTTCGATGTCGATGGTCGAAATCCACTCGCCGCCCGACTTGATGACGTCCTTGGCGCGATCGGTGATCTGCATGAAGCCGTCCGAATCGATGGTCGCGACATCGCCGGTGTCGAAGAAACCGTTGTCGTCGAGAATCTTGCCGCCCTCGTCCCTGAAATAGGTGTCGATGACGGCGAAACCTTTGACCTTCAGCCGGCCGAAACGCTTGCCGTCCCAGGGCACCTCCTGGTTCTGGTCGTCGACGATCTTCATTTCAACGCCGAACGGCGCCCAGCCCTGCTTGGCCTGGAGCGCCAGCTTCTCTTGATGCGAGAGGGAGGTCTGACTCGGCTTGATCGAGCCCGCCGAGCCGACCGGGCTCATTTCGGTCATGCCCCAGGCGTGACGCACGCCGATGCCGTAATCCTCCTCGAACGCGCGGATGATCTCCGGCGGGCAGGCAGAACCGCCGATGCCGACGAACTTGAGCGTCGACAGCCTCTTGCCCTCGGCGCGCATGTAATGCAGCAGGCCGAGCCAGACGGTCGGCACCGCCGCGGTCATGGTCACCTTCTCGGTCTCCAGAATGTCGTAGACCGAAGCGCCGTCGAGCCGCGCGCCCGGCATCACCATGCGGGCGCCGCGCAGCGGGCAGGAGAGCGCCAGGCCCCAGGAGTTGGCGTGGAACATCGGCACGACCGGCAGCACCGAATCGTAAGCGGACATCGTCAGGCACTCGGGCCCGCTCGACATCATCGAATGCAGGACATTGGAGCGATGCGAATAGAGCACGCCCTTGGGATTGCCGGTGGTGCCCGACGTGTAGCAGAGGCCGACGGCGGTGCGCTCGTCGAATTCCTTCCAGGCAAAATCGCTGTCGACCGCGCCGATCCAATCCTCGTAGCTGATCGCATTCCTGAGCTTGGTCGCCGGCATGTGGGCGGCGTCGGTCAGGACGACGAAACGCTCGATGGTCGGCAGCTTGTCCGCGATCGCCTCGAGGAGCGGCACGAAGGTGAGATCGGTCAGCAATATGCGATCTTCGGCGTCGTTGATGATCCAGGCGATCTGCTCGGGGAACAGACGGGGATTGACCGTGTGGTAGATGGCGCCGAGTCCCGCGATGCCGTACCAGGCCTCCAGATGCCGGTAGCCGTTCCAGGCGAGCGTCGCGACGCGGTCGCCGAGCCTGATCCCGTCGCGGTCGAGGCGTTTGGCGACCTTCAGCGCACGGTCGCGGATCTCGCGATAGTTCGTGCGATGCATCGGTCCTTCCACCGTGCGGGAGACGACTTCCCGCTCGGGGAACTGGATCGCCGCGAAATCGATGATCTTGTGCATGAGCAGGGGCCATTCCTGCATCCGTCCGAGCATGGCGGTCCTCCCGACTGGGCGCGCGGCGCTTGATCCGGGCGCGCGAATTGTTCATGTCTTTACTTTGGCGCCGCGAACGCGGGTTGGCAATCTCAAGGCGGAGTTTCCGGCGTCCGCGTGATCCCGCAGGTCAAGCGCTCGCCGCTGGAAGAAGGGGCCCCGATGCGCACTCCGCAGAACCCGGACCGTTCCATTCGCGTCTGGTTTCGCATCATCCGCCTGGTGGGGCGCATGCAGGCGGCGATCAACGAGCGGCTGCGTGCGATCGGCGTCTCGATCCCGCAATGCGATGTGCTGACGACGCTGAGCGAGGAGGAAGGCGTCAGCCAGCAGGAACTCGCCAAGCGTCTCTACGTCACGAAGGGCAACATTTCCGGCCTCCTCGACCGGCTGGAACACGCCGGCCTGGTAGAGCGGCGCTCGATCGCTTCGGACCGGCGCCAATATGCGATCTATCTCACTGAGGCGGGGCGCGCGACCGCGGAAAAGGCGATCATCGTCCAGCACCGCTGGATCGCCTCGACGCTGGGCCGCATGTCGGAGAGCGAGCTTGAAGCCCTGGAGACCCAGCTGGTGGCGCTGCGCGACGTCGTCCGCGAGGAGGAGAGTTCGCCGCGGCCAAGAGCCGCCGAGGCGTGAGGCGGGCGAAACCGGCTTGCCGCCGCTCTATCGCCGCCGATCCTTAGGCTTCCAAGGGTCGAGGGCGCGTTTGCCGCAGCTTCGCCGACCCCTTAGTCGAATCTCCCGGCGACGCCGCCCTGGTCGGAGTCCGGCCGATCCGCCGCGGCGTCAGAACAAACGAACCTGCCAATCCGGCCCACGCATAAGCGCGGGATTGGCCTCAGGGATGTGCAGCCTTCCGCACGGCGTCGCGCCGGCGTGAGCGCCAGACCTGGCGTTCGCTCGCCATGGTCGAGAGCTTCCCAGCGCCCAATCTCCCAACGTGCGCGAGGGTTCCCTTGCGTCCCAACGAAGACGCCGCGCCGATCTGCGACGTATATTTCCGACTGACGCGCGCGACCGGTCTTTGCAACCGTCGGATTGTATAAGGCGAATGGTCGAACCGCGTTTGATTTTTAGCTTCTCACCTTATTGGCATCGAACAATATTGCTCTCAAGATTTTATTCGCATTTCCGAACCGAACAACTTACCTTCATTGAAAGATAGTCGGCGTAAAATAGTCAATGCGCCGCGATCTTGCACGTTTTCGGTGCAAAGCTGTTGTGATTGCATCCACAGGTTGTAATAGTTGCATCGGATACGCTTTTTATACTAACGGATAACTGACCTTAGTTATTGACAAATTATTAACGACACCGCAAAGTGTCTATCGGCAGCGCCTTTTTAAGAGCGCGGGCGTGGGGACGCCCGATTGCATGTTGCATTCATGCGACGGCGGGGGAGCGTCATGCGCGGCTCTGGTTTCATATTGCGCGGCGGCGGCAGAGGGATCTTGGCCGCTGACGGCCGCCGTTCCCGAGCGCTCGGCCCGGGCGATGACGCCGATCGGCTTCGCCGGCCTTGGGTTCGCCCGATACGCGGTTTGCGGGCCGCCCGGACGGCGTCAGCTGAAGCTTGATCGGCGCGCGTCGCTCGACGGGAGAAGGGCCGCCCTCCCCCAGGCGGCCCTTCTTTATTGATCGCGGCGCGCGCGCCCGGTTGGGCCCTGCGAATCCGCCGCCGACTACCGGCCGAGCCCGCCCATCAGCATATACTTGATCTCCACGAATTCCTCCGCGCCGTGGCGTGAGCCCTCGCGTCCGAGGCCGGATTCCTTCACGCCGCCGAAGGGGGCGAGCTCGGTCGAAATGACGCCGGAGTTGATTCCGACCATGCCGTATTCCAGCGCCTCCGCGACCCGCCATACCCGCCCGAGATCGCGAGCGTAGAAATAAGCGGCGAGGCCGTATTGGGTGTCGTTGGCGAGGCGGATGGCGTCGTCTTCGTCCTTGAATCGAAACACCGGGGCGACCGGGCCGAAAGTCTCCTCGCGGGCGATGCGCATCGAAGCGTCGAGGCCGGCGAGCACCGTCGGCTCGAAGAAGGTGCGCCCCAACGCGTGCCGCGTGCCGCCGATCGTCGCCTGAGCGCCCTTGGCGAGCGCGTCGGCGACATGCGCCTCGACCTTCTCGACCGCCTCCTCGTTGATGAGCGGCCCCTGAGTGACGCCGGCTTGCGCGCCATCGCCGACCCTGAGCCTGGCGACCGCTTCGGTCAGTTTCGCCACGAAGGCGTCATGGATCCGGTCTTGAGCATAGATGCGGTTGGCGCAGACGCAGGTCTGGCCCATGTTGCGGAATTTCGAGCCGATCGCGCCCTCGACCGCCGCGTCCACATCGGCGTCGTCGAACACGATGAACGGCGCGTTGCCGCCGAGCTCGAGCCCGACCTTTTTCACCGTCCCCGCCGCCTGGCGCATCAGCAGTTTGCCGACCTCGGTCGAGCCGGTGAAGCCGACGAAGCGCACGGCCGGATGCTCGCACAGCGCCGCCCCGATCGCCGGAGCGTCGCCGGTGAGGATGTTGAGAACGCCGGCGGGAAGCCCCGCGCGCATCGCGAGTTCGCCGAGCGCCAGCGCGGTCAGAGGCGTCTCCGGCGCGGGCTTGGCGACCGCCGTGCAGCCGACCGCGAGCGCCGGCGCGACCTTGCGGGTGATCATCGCGGCTGGAAAATTCCACGGCGTGATCGCCGCGACGACGCCGATCGGCTGCTTGATCACCAGAATGCGCGAGTCGGCGCGGAAGGTCGGATTGATCTCGCCGTAGATGCGCTTGGCCTCCTCGGCGTAGAACTCGATGAAGGAGGCCGCATACTCGACCTCGCCCCGCGCCTCGGCGAGGGGCTTGCCCTGCTCGCTGGTCATGATCAGCGCGATATCCTCGCGATGGGCGATGACGAGGTCGAACCAGCGGCGCAGGATCGCGGCGCGCTCCTTCGGCAGTTTCTTGGACCAGGGCGCGAAAGCTCGAGCCGCAGCCTCGATCGCGCCGACCGCCTCGGCCTGGCCGAAACGCGGAACCCTGGCGATGAGCGCCCCGGTCGCCGGATTATGAATCGGGTCGACGCCATCGCCGACCCAGGCGCCGTCGACGAGGCACTGACTCTTGAGAAGGGAGATGTCGGCGAGTTTCATGGGGCGGGCCTCCGTGGTCGGAGGCGTTATAACAGAGGGCGCGCGCCATGGAGCAATTTCGGGGCTCGGGACTCTGGAAGCCTATCGCCGCGGTCACGCTGCTCGATACGTCGATTTAGGGCCGCCGAGGGATTTCGCGCGTTAGGGGGATCGCGCAAGCGCTTATCGTTCGCGCATGGCGCGGGAGGCGGTTTCGGCCAGGGGGGAGAACAGGTATTCGAGCATGCGGCGGCGGCCGGTCTTGAGTTCGACGGTGACCGCCATCCCGGAGGTCAGGGGCCGATCGGCGCCGTCGATCGTCATTGTCGTCCGCTCGGGGGTCAGCACCACGGCGAACACCAGGTTCTGGGTGCGCTCGCCGCCGGCGAAGCCGGCGGCGTTGGAGACGCGCGCCGGATCGCCCTCGATCGCGCTGGCGTCGGGTTCGGGGATCGCGTCCTTGGCGATCCGGGTCACATGCGCCTCAATCGCGCCATAGCGGGTGAAGGGGAAGGCTTCGACCTTGACCACGGCCTCCTGCCCGATCCTGACGAAGCCGATGTCGCGGTTCAAGACGTAGGCCTCGATCTCCAGCTTCGAATCCTCCGGCACGATGCGCATGATCTCCTGGCCGCTCGCCACCACCTGGCCGACGCTGGCGACGATCAGGGACTGCGCCCGGCCGGCGATCGGCGCCCGCAGGATCAGATGGTCGAGCCCGGCCTCGGCCTTGGCCAGGCGCTGCCGCAGGTCCTCGATCCGCCGCTCGGCGTCGCCGAGCTTCTGGGCGTCGTCGGCGAGGAAGGCCTCGACCGCCTTGTCGGCGTCGCGGCCGATCACCTCGAGCCCGGTCGAAAGCGACGCGCGCTGGCCTTCCTGGATCGCCAGCTGGGTGATCTGGGTCTGCAGCGTCTCGGTCGCGTCGATCACCGCCGCCTTGGCCCCGGCCTTGGCCTCGACCAGCTTGGCGCGCATGTCGACCCGCTCCTGCAGCGTCGCCACCAGGTTCTTCTGGGCGGCGATGGTCCGGCCGAGCATGTCGCGCTCCGCCGTCTTCTGCGCCCGCTCGGCCTCGAACGCGGCCAGGGTGGCGGAAAGTTCGCCGAGGTCGGCCGCCAGCACCCTCTCCTCGCGCGCGCGCAAGGCCGGAGCGACGTCGTCCGGCCAATCGATCCTCGGCGGCGGCTCGAACGCCCGCGCCCGCGCCGCCGCCAGCGCCGCATCGCGGCGCAGGACCTCGGCGCGGGCCGACTTCAGCTCGGCGCTGGCCGCCCTGACGTCGGCCTCGGCGGCGGACGAATCGAGTTCGACGAGGACCTCGCCCGCCCGCACCAGGCTGCCGTTGGCGACATGAATGGCCGCCACCCGCCCGGTCTCCAGCGGCTCGATCACCTTGACCCGGCCGGTCGGCTGGAACTTGCCCTGGGCCGAGGCGATGATGTCGACCCGGCTCAGATAGGCCCATGCCAGGGCGACCGCGGCCAGGGCGCAGATGATCCACAGAAACGCCAGTTTGACCGGCGAGGCCGGCGTCTCCAGGATCTCCAGCGCCGGGGCCAGGAATTCCCGGTCGCTCAGATTGCCCCTCGCCGCCCGCCAGCGCGCGAGCGCCCGCGCGCCGGCCGGCGGGGCCGCGCGCCGGCGGCGGCCGTTCGGCCGAGGGCGACCGTTCGGCCGGCGGCGACCGTTCGGCCGGCGGCGGCGCGTCGACGACTTGGGTCATCCGGCGATCTCCGCCGGCTGGGTCTGGAGGCCCCACAGGTAGGCGTAAAGCCCGCCCGGACGGCGCAGCAGCTGATCGTGCGCGCCGACTTCGACGATCCGCCCCTCGACCATGCCGACGATCCGGTGGCAGCCGCGCACCGCCGCCAGCCGATGGGCGATGATGATCACGGTCCGGTCGCGCACGATCCGGCGCATGTTGCGCTGGATGATCCGCTCGCTCTCGTAGTCCAAGGCCGAGGTCGCCTCGTCGAGAATGAAGAATCCGCGGGTTGGTGGCCAGCGCCCGGGCGATGGCGATCCGCTGGCGCTGGCCGCCGGACAGGTTGGCCCCGCGCTCCTCGATCATCGTGTCGTAGCCCTCGGCCAGCCGGTCGATGAATTCGTCCGCCCCCGCCAGCCGGGCGATCTCGATCACCCGCGCCCGCCCCATCGCCGGGTCGGCGAAGGCGATGTTGTCGTGGATGGTGCGGTTGAACAGCAGGGTCTCCTGCAGCACCACGCCGATGTGACGGCGCAGCCACGCCGGATCGACCTGGCTCAGGTCCGCCCCGTCGATCAGCACCTGCCCCTCGCCCGGCGAATAGAGACGCTGGATCAGCTTGGTCAGGGTCGACTTGCCCGAGCCCGAGGGGCCGACCACCCCGATCGTCTCCCCCGGCTCGATCGCCAGCGAAACCTCCTTCAGCGCCGCCGCCCCGCCGGCCCGATAGGCGAAGCTGACCCGCCGCAATTCGATCGCCCCGCGCGGCGTCGGCGGCGCCAGCCGGGTCAGCGGCGCCGGTTCCGGCGCCGCGTTGAGAATGTCGCCCAGACGCTCGATCGACACCTGAACCTGCTGGAAGTCCTGCCAGATCTGCGACAGCCGCAGGATCGGCTGCACCGCCTGCGCCGCGATCATGTTGAACGCCACCAGCGCCCCCACGGTCAGCTCGCCCTCGATCACCGCCTTGGCCCCGAACAACAGCAGCGCCGCGGTCGTGAACTTGCTCACATATTGGATCGCCAGCTGCCCGCCCGAACCCAGCATCCCCGCCGAAAAGCTGGTCTTCACATACGCCGCCAGCTTCTCCTCCCATTGCGCCCGCATGATCGGCTCGACCGCCGCCGCCTTGACCGTGCCCACCCCCACGATCGTCTCGACCAGAAACTGCTGGCTCGCCGCCCCGCGATCGAACTTCTCCCTGACCAGCTCGCGCAGCGGCGGCCTCACCCCCAGGCCAATCAGCGCATAGACCGGAACCGCCGCCAGCACGATCAGCGTCAGCCGCCACGAATAGGCCAGCAGCACCCCCACGAACACCGCCGCAAACACCAGATCGATCGCCGCAAACAGCCCCTGCCCGGTCAGAAAGCCGCGGATCGTCTCCAGTTCGCGCACCCGCGCCACCGTCTGCCCGGCCGGCCGCGTCTCGAAATAGCTCATCGGCAACCGCAACAGATGCGCGAACAGCCGCTGGCCCAGTTCGACGTCGATCCGGTTGGCGGTGTGCGACAGCGCGTAGCTGCGCAGATATTGCAGCGCCACGTCGAACAGCCCGATCGCCATCAGCCCCCCGACCAGCGCCAGCAGCGTCTCGTAGCCCTTGTGGGTCAGCACCTTGTCGACCACCACCTGAAAAAACAACGGCGTCGTCAGGGCGAAAATCTGCACGAACAGCGACGCCGCCAGCACATGGCCGAGCGGACGGCGATAACGCCACAGGGTCGGCAGAAACCAGCGAAGGCCGAACAGGACCGGGCTCGCCCCCGCCCCGCCGACCCGGCGCGCGACCAGAAGCGCCCGGCCGCCGATCGCCCGCGCGCAGTCCTCCAGCCCCACCATCTGGCTGGCGTGGCTGATCGGATCGACCAGACGGCACTGCCCCGAAGGGCCCACCCCGCCGAACACCAGCAGCGCCCCGCTCTCCACCCGCACGATCGCCGGCGCCGGCAATTTCGCCAGCCGCGCCGCGCTGATCCCGGTCGCCAGGCGCGCCTTCAGGCCGATCATCCGCGCCGCGCGGATCAGATCCGATTCGTCGGCCGCCCCGTCCGTCAGCGCCAGTTCGCGCGCCAGCTGCGCCGGATCCGCGCCGATCCGGTAATAGGCCGCGATCCCGCACAAGGCGCGCAAGCCAGCGTCGACAGGCGTCGCGGCGCCGGCGGCGGGGCCGGGGCCGGCGGCGGGGCCGGGTTGATTCATCAGCCGCCTCTTTGCCAAACCCCCTCGAGCCGAAGAGGTCGTCCAATCGCCCGCCCGTCATCCGCGCCGCCCGCCCCAGGCGCCGCCAACCACCCCCACTATCCAGCCAACCGCACACATAACGCAAGTCGCAGGATAGGTTAGCCACAGAAAACCGCCGACCGATCGCCATGACCGCGGCCGCCGAAGCGAATCCGGCTGGAGTACCGCAGGCGAGAAGGGGGTCTTGCTTTCGCGTTATGATTGAATCGACGGCGCATTCCCACGATAATCTCGTAAAGCTTAAAGAAACGACTATGAATCACGTCCCGTTGCCTTCCGCCAAGCCGCACGCGCCGGAGTTCCGCCAAGCGGTCCGCGCCGGCCGAGGGCTCGCCGACGGCGTGAACGAGAGCGGGCGCGAGCGTTCCGCTCCTGGGCGGACCGCGCCCACGATCAGTCGAGCGGCGGGCGCGCGGCCGGCGCTCGGGCCTGTCGACGCGATCTAAAGGAGGCTCTCCCACCGCTCCCGATACGCCTGCAGTCCTGGAACGACCCAGGCGCGCGCGACGTCGCGCCGCGGCGGCTCGAACGGCTTGCCCCAGCGGGCGAGCAGCGCCGCGCCCCCCGCCGCGCCGGCGCTCTTCGGGGCGACGACGACCTGCCGGGCGGGGAGGAGGCCGGCGAGGACGGCGGCGAAAGCCGGCGTCCGGTTGAAGCCGCCTTCGACGATCAGATCGCCCGGCGCCTCCAGGCGTTCGATCAGATGGGCGGTCATCAGCGCCGCATAGAGCGTCGCCAGCGCCGTCCGCTGAGGCGCCGTCGCGGGCGCCGGCCCCTCGATGCGGCCCTTGCGGCCGGCGAACGGGCCGCCCTGATCGGAAAAGGCGGGGATGGCGATGGCGCCGGAGGCGATGATCGCCGCCACGTCGGCCTCGCCCGCCTCGGGCGGCTCTTCTCCCGCGAGGACCGCGAACTCGCGTCCGCCCATGAATTGCGCGGTCGGCACCGGAACTCCGCGCACGTCGACATTGGCCAGCATGTCGGCCTCGGGATCGAGCCGTCCCTTGCCGCCGACGGCCATGATGATCACCCAGGTTCCCGTCGAGATGACGGTGAAGGGATCCCGTCTCGAGGCCAAATGCGGAACCAGGGACGCGTTCGAATCGTGCGCGCCGCAAACCACCCGCACCTCCGGATCGAGCCCCGTCGCCGCCGCGACCTCGGGCCGAAGCGGACCCAGCGTCTCCCACGCCTTGCGCAACGGCGGGAACAGGCGCCGCCACCCGAGCCGGTCCACCATGCTGGAAAGGCGGCCCTCCCGCGGGCGCCACAGATCGGTGTGGGCGCCCAGCGAGGTGACTTCCGTCGCCATCGCGCCGCCGAGCCGCCAGGCCCAATATTGCGGATAGGCGAGGAAGGCGGTCGCGCGCGCGAATTCGGCCGGGAACCGGCGCTGAAGATAAAAGGGCTGCCGCCCGAGGTTCAGGCCGCGCGGCAGGCTCGGCGACAGCGTCTCCTCGAACGGCGGCCGAATCTCCTCGTAGGCGGCGGCGATGACCTCGAAGCCGTCGAATTCATAATCCATCGGCGGCAGCGCGACGCCCTCGTCGCTGACGAGAACGCCCGCGGCGCCGTGGGCCGCGATCGAGATCGCCTCGACGGCGAAGCGCGCGCCGATATCCCTGAGCGCGGCGATGAAGAACGCCCACGCGCCCTCCGTGTCGAGGCGCAGATATGGGCAATGCGAGTCCGGCGCGAGCGCCGCGTTCGGCCTGCTGCGTTCGGCCAGAACCTCGCCGGCCTCGTCGAAGGCGACAACCTTGATGTTGGTCTTGCCGAGGTCGAGAACCGCGACGCAGCCCCTCATGCCCTCAACCCCGGGGTATCGTTCCAGATGAAACATCTCGACCAGCGGGGCCGTGACGGGGCTGCCGTCGGGGTTCGCAGCCATGATGTCCCTCATGTGCGCCCATCAGCGCTGCATGACGGATGCAGCGGCAAATCGTCCATGCCGTGGCGTTCCGGGCGCTCGAGACAAGTGAAGAGGGCGTTGGTCTCGGGTCGAGAAATATGGAACAATTGCCGACGCCCGTGTCGCCCAGCAGCGCCTTCAGCTCCGGCCAGATCGCGCCATGGCGGTGGCGGCATTCGTGCGCCTCGCCAGGGCTGAGGAACACCTTGAAGGCGTTTCGCTGCATTTCCTCACCTCCCCGCCGTCAGCCAGCGCCGCGCCACGATCGGCGCAGCGAGAACCGCTATCAACAACAGGCCGAGGAGGACGTTGATAACGATCCCCGGGACGTTCATCAGGGACATGCCGAATGTCGTCAGTCCCAGCACGAACACTGCCAGAACGACGCCAGGAATGGTTCCCGCGCCGCCGGTGATGGATACGCCGCCGAGCACGACCATCGTCACCGCCTCCAACTCCCACCCCTGGGCGATATTTGGACGGGTGGAGCCGATGCGTCCGGTGAGAAAAAATGCCGCCAAGCCCGACAGCAGCCCTGAAAGCACGAACAGGCTGAATCGAATTCGCTTCACCCCGATTCCGGAAAACCGAGCCGTTTCCGGATTGGCGCCGATGGCGAAGATGCGCCGCCCGAATGGGGTCTTGTGCAGCACGAAACCGATGCCCAGCGCCAAAGCGAGGAACGTCGCGAACGACGCCGGCACGCCAGCGCCGACATAACCCTGACCGATCGAAAGGAGGGCGTTGGGATACTTGGTCAGCGCCTGGTCGCCGAGCGCCACCTGGGCGACTCCCCGAAACAGTGACATGGTGCCGATCGTCACCACGATGGCGGGCAAAGCCAATCCGGTAACCAACGCGCCGTTAATCGCACCACAGGCGGCTCCAGTCGCAAGCGCCACGACGAGCAACGCGCCGGTATTGGCGCCCGCGACGGCACTAAGTCCCATCAGCAAGGAGACGAGCGCGACGATCGCGGCGACGGAAAGATCAATGTCGCGCGCGATGATGAGCAACGCCATTCCGAGCGCGATCATCGCCTTCTCGGAAAAATTGAACGTAGCGTCGAGGAGATTGCCGACATCGAGGAAGTAGGGGGACAGCGCGGCGTTGACGACGACGGTCAGAACGAGCAACGCGACCAGGATCGTCTCCCATCGCAGAACAAAATCGGCGACGGTGCGCGGCGGGCTGTCCGCGACGTGATAGCGCGACGGCGCGGAGACTTCGCTCATGATGCAGCAGCTCCAGATACGCTGGCGGCCTTCTGCCGCGCCTCCGGCAAGATCAGTTTTCCGCCGCTCCGTTCCGATCGGGAATTCACGATGACTGCGGCAAGAATGACAGCGCCTGAAATCGCCATCTGCCAGAAAGGTGAGACGTTGATGACAGGCAGAGCGTTGACGATCACGCCGAGAAACAGTGCGCCGAGGAGCGCGCCGGGCACCGAGCCGACGCCGCCCGCAATCGAGACGCCGCCGATGACGCAAGCCGCGATCACGGTCAATTCGTAACCGAGAGCGATGTCGGAATAGGCGATGCCATAACGCGACACCCAGAGATAACCGCAGAGCCCCGACACCGCGCCAGAGACCACGTAAACTATGAGCTGCTGACGCGCGAGGTCGATGCCGCAATAGCGTGCCGCCACAGGGTTTCCGCCGACCGCATAAAGCGCACGGCCTGCGGCCGTGTGATTGAGGAAAATCCAAGCGCCGATCGCCACTGCGGCGGCGATCCAGATCAAGCTCGAAAGTCCCAGAAACTGGACTTTCGGCGTTGCGAGGAAAGCGGGGCTCATATCCTTTGAGGTGAGCCAAGCGCCGCGGGCGATGAGGAAGATCGCCCCGCGATAGATCGCCATCGTGCCCAGCGTCACGACGATCGGAGGAATGCCGAGGCCCGCGATCAACGTTGCGTTGACAAGGCCGAGGACGGCGCCGAACAAGATGGCGAGCGTAATGATGGCCAGGATCGGCAGGCCCGGCGCGGCATGGTTGACGAGACCCGCGACCATCCCGGTCAGCGCCAAATTTGCGGCGACCGAAAGATCGATACCCCGGGTCAGCAGTACGCCCATCTGCGCAAGCGTGAGCATGAACAGAGGGCTTGTGTCGGTAAGAACGCCGAGCAAGCTCGGGAGAGTCACGAACGCCGGCGCCCGCAACCCGACGCCGATGACGAGGGCCAGGATAATTCCGGCCAAAAGGGTTTCGCGATGGAGCTTCATTCCGCCGCCTCTTGCGCAAGGCCCGATGCGGCGCGAACGACCGCTTCCGCACTCGCCGCGCCGCGTTCGAATCGCGCGACAATGCGGCCCTCCCGCATCACCAAAATGGAATTTGACATGCCCATCACCTCGGGCAGTTCCGACGAGATCAAGACGATCGCCAGCCCTTCGCCGGCAAGTTCGTTCATGAACTCATGCACCGCGGCCTTGGAGCCGACGTCGATCCCCTTCGTCGGCTCGTCGAGAATGAGGATGCGTGGACGTGTGGCGAGCCATTTCCCAATCACCACCTTCTGCTGGTTGCCGCCCGAGAGCTCGCCGAGCGACTGCTCCCAGTTGGCCGCCTTGATAGCGAGGCGCTCGCCTAGGCGGCGCGTTTCGTTGAGTTCGCGGGCAAGGGACAGAACCCCCGACGCAGTGTAGCGCGACAGCGAGGCCAGCGTAATGTTCTCCCGCACGCCGAAAGGAAGAACCGTACCCTGAGTTTGGCGATCCTCCGGCACATAGGAAATGCCGGCGGCGACAGCTTGCGCCGGGGAGGTCAATTCGACCTTCAAGCCGTCGATACGGATTTGTCCGCGGGACGGGCTCGTCAAACCAAACAGGCATTGCATGGCTTCCGAGCGGCCCGCGCCGACCAGACCATAAAGCCCGAGAATTTCGCCTTGCCGAAGGGAAAATGTGAGGCCATCAAATTCAGTCGGGTGCGAGAGGTCTTCGACTTCCAGCATCGTCTTGCCCAGCGAAACTTGCCTCTCGGGGAAGACCTTGTCGATCGACCGCCCAACCATCAGACTGACAAGTTCCCGTTCTGAGGTCTCTGCGATCAATCCTTCGCCGACCTCCTCGCCGTCGCGCAGACAGGTCCATCGGTCCGCGACGCGGAAGATCTCGTCGAACTTGTGCGAGATGAACAGGATCGCCCGCCCGTCCTTTTTCAGACGCTCGACAATGCGGAACAAGTCCTCTATTTCGCGCGCTGAGAGCGCGGCGGTCGGCTCGTCCATAATCACAACGCGCGCGTCGTGGGATAGGGCTCGGGCGATTTCGACCATGTGCTTCTGCGCTACGCCCAGCTGCTTGACCGGCGTCGTCGGATCGAGATCGCTCTCCAGCGCATCGAGCAGCGTCCGGCTTTTTTCGCGCATCGCTTGCCAATCGAGCCGCCCGATCGGCGTTTTGGGCGCGTGACCCATGAAAATGTTTTCGGCGATGGAAAGCTCGTCGAACATCACCGTCTCCTGGTGAATGGCGGCGATGCCGGCGGCCCAAGCGTCGCGCGGGCTCCTGAACGCGACGGACCGGCCCTGAACGCGCACCGCGCCGGAGTCGGGCGTGTAGATGCCGGTCAGAACCTTGACCAGCGTTGACTTTCCCGCCCCATTTTCGCCGACCAGGGCCGTGACCTCGCCTTCATTGAGAGCGAGGCCGACGTCATGCAGCGCCCGCACGCCGGGAAAAGACTTCGAAACACCGGACAGCGAAAGGACAAGTGTCCTGCCCGCGGCCAATTTTGTTGGAGAAGCTAGCGTCACGGCGAATAATTCTGCGATTCGGGAACAAAAACGAACGCCTCCGCTCCGCCCGAGCGGAGGCGCTCGGGTGTCAGAAAATCTTGGCGAATTTCTCGATGTTCGACTTGTCGAAAGTAAACGGATCGGACATGGCGGCCGTCCCGTCTTCGCCGATTTTGATATCGCCCATGCGTCCGGCATGGACTGTCGTACCCGGCTTGCCGGTCGCTTTGCCCTCCGCGATAAGCGCGGCGATCATGGTGGCGGTGTAGCCAAGATCAATCGGGTTCCAGATAGCGAAGGTGTCGGTCGCGCCCGCAAGCACGGCGCCTTTCATTTCGGAAGGAAGGCCAAGGCCGGTCACGTAGACCTTGCCGACGAGGCCGGCGTCGACAACCGCCTTGGCGGCGGCGACAATTCCGACCGACGTCGGAGCGATGATGCCCTTGAGGTTCGGATAGGCTTTGAACAGACCTTGGGCCTCGCGATAGCTCTTGTCAGCCTGATCGTCCCCATAGACTGTCGCGACGAGCTTCATCTTGGAGTATTCGGGCTTGGCCCATTCCTTCTTCATCGCCTCGATCCACAAATTCTGGTTCGTGGCCTGGGCGGTTGCCGAGAGAATGGCGACATCGCCTTCGTCATGCAGAGTCTTGGCCATCATCTGCACACATTTGGAGCCGACGAGCGCGACATTCGACGGGTCGAGCTGCATGATTCGCCCATCCAGGGCGACGCCCGAATCGAACGAGATGACGGTGATGCCCTTCTCCATCGCCTTCTTGCACGCCGGGGCGAGCGCGTTGGCGTCGTTGGAGGAGATTGCGATTGCATTGACCTTTTGTGCGATCAGGCTGTCGACCACGGCGATCTGGTCCTCGGCGGTCGGTTTGGTCGGGCCCGTGTAGATCAACTCGACGTTACCGAGTTCCTTCGCCGCCTCCTCGCCGCCGTCGCGGCAGGCGTCGAAGAAGCCGTTGCCAAGCGACTTGACCACCATAGCGACGCGCAGCTTGTTCGCCGCCGTGGCGGGCGCGACGCCCGAGGCGGCGGCGATCGAAGCGGTTCCCATCAACTGCAATATGGTACGTCTATTCAACATGTTTTCCTCCTGCTTCCTTCCTTCATTCCGTTTCCATCGGCATGTCCATCTGCCGGCCTAGCCGAATTCTTCAGTTCCGATTCCGGCTAGGCCGGGCTTTCAGGCCAGAGCGCCCGCACGCCCGGGAACGCCTTCTCGATGTCCTTGACCTGCAACACCGGGACGGCCGGCGCAGACCCGTCGGCCTCCTTCGCCGCGCCGCTCATGCCGCCACCGTCGAGCGCGGCTCGGGATCGACGACGATCGTCTGCACCCCCGCTTCCCGCAGCATGGCGATCGCTTCCGGCGAAGCGCCAGCGTCGGTGATCAGCGTATGAACGCGCGCCAGCGGACAGACGACGAGGCTGCCGCGGGCGACGAACTTCGAGGCGTCGGCGAGCACGATCAGCCTCTCGGCGCGCTTGAGAAGCTTGGTTTCCGCGCTGGCGATCAGAGGGTCGCCCTCGATGATTCCGAGCGGCCCGATCGAGATCGCGCTCATGAACATCAGACGCGCGGAATAGCGCTGAATGGCGTCGTCGTCGAACGGCGCGACGATCAGTTTCTGATCGCGGTAGACTTCGCCGCCGGGCAAGGCGACGCGGTTCTGGGTCTCGTGGATGAGAAACTCCGCCAGCGGATAGGAGTTGGTCAGAATCTTGAGGCGGGTGTGGCGCAGGAATTCCGACATCTGGAAGGTCGTGGTGCCGCCGTTGACGATGATCACGTCGCCGTCGGCGCACATTTCAACCGCCTTGCGCGCGATCGCGCGCTTGGCGGCGATGTTGATCGTGCGGCTGACGTCGAAGGAGCGGGTCGCCAGCGGCGTCTGCGCCATCGGCCTGGAAAACGCGTCGCCGAGCGCCTGGATGCCGCCATGCACACGCTCGGCGACCCCGGCCTCCGCCAGACGTCCGGCGTCGCGCCGCGCCGACGCGGCGGATACGCCGGTCGCGGCCATGACGTCCGCGATCGAGAGGAAGCCTCGCTCGGCGAGCAGGTTTCGAACGATTTCGGCGCGTTGTCGTTCGCGCATGGCCCCGTGCCGTTTCCTCGGATGACTTATGGTTGTTGCGTATTCAGTGCCATAGGCCCCACCCCCTGTCAATCAAGCTCGATCAAATCCGCTCATCGTCGTCGGGCGCAAATGCAAGATCATTGACGCGCCGCGATCATTTGCATAAAGATCGCTCAAAATCGCTCGACATCGAGAGGAACGACCCATGAGCGGCGATCATCCCCGCTTCGACGCCCCGTTGGCCGATCTGTGGGACGACGCCCACGCCGCCGCGCTCGACGAGCCCGGCCGCCTGCTCTACCGATCCAACCTGCTCGGCAGCGATCTTCGCATCACCAATTTCGGCGGCGGCAACACGTCCGCCAAGGTCATGGAGCCGGATCCGCTGACCGGCGCGCCGACCAGAGTTCTGTGGGTCAAGGGCTCGGGCGGCGACATCGGGTCGATGAAGCTCGACGGCTTTTCGACCCTCTATCTCGACAAGCTCCTCGGCCTCGAGTCGATTTACCGCGGCCTCGCGCATGAGGACGAGATGGTCGCGCTGTTCAATCATTGCACCTTCAACCTCAATCCGCGCGCGGCCTCGATCGACACGCCGCTGCACGCGTTCGTTCCCCACCTCCATGTCGATCACGTTCACGCCGACGCCGTGATCGCGATCGCGGCCAGCGACAACGCCGAGGCGCTGACGCGCGAGATTTTCGCCGGCGAGCTCGGCTTTCTGCCGTGGCAGCGGCCGGGTTTCGACCTCGGCCTGAAGCTCGGGGCGATGGCGGAAGCCAACCCCGCTTACAAGGGCGTCGTGCTCGGCGGCCATGGCCTTTTCACCTGGGGGACGACCGCGAAGGATTGCTACCGGACGACCCTGGCCGCGATCAACAAGGCCGCGGCCTGGCTCGGCGCCAATGCGCGTGGGGAAGCCTTCGGCGGCGCGCGCGCGCAAGCGCTGTCGCCGGCCGAGCGGCGCGACGCCGCGGCGGCGCTGCTGCCCGCCATCCGCAAGCGCATTTCGGCCGGCGAGCGCAAGATCGGACATTTCACCGACGCGCCGGCCGTGCTGGAATTCGTCAATTCGCGCGATCTCCTGGCCCTTGCCGCGCTCGGAACGTCCTGCCCCGACCATTTCCTGCGCACCAAGATCCGGCCGCTGGCGCTGCCGTTCGATCCGGCGGCGCGCAACCTCGAAGCCATCATCGGTTCGCTCGACGACAGCCTCGCCGACTATCGCGCCGACTATGCGGCCTATTACGCGCGCTGCAAGCACGAGAACTCGCCGGCGATGCGCGATCCCAACCCCGTCATCTATCTCGTGCCGGGCGTCGGCATGCTGTCGTTCGCCAAGGACAAGGCGACGGCGCGGATCGCCGCCGAATTCTATCTCAACGCGATCAACGTCATGCGCGGCGCCTCCAGCGTCAGCCGCTACGTCGGGCTCGCCGAACAGGAAGCGTTCGACATCGAGTATTGGCTGCTCGAGGAGGCGAAGCTCCAGCGGATGCCGAAGGCGAAATCGCTCGCCGGGCGGGTCGCGCTGGTGACGGGCGGCGCCGGCGGCATCGGGCGGGCGATCGCGGCGCGGCTGATGGGCGAAGGCGCCTGCGTCGTGTTCGCCGACATCGACGCGCCCAGCCTCGATGAAACCGTCGCCGAGTTCCGCCAGCGGTTCGGCAAGGACGCCGCGACCGGCGTGGTCGCGGACGTGACCAGCGAGAAGGCGGTCGAGGCCGCCTTCCGCGAGGCCGTTCTCGCCTATGGCGGGCTCGACATTCTCGTCTCCAACGCCGGCATCGCCTCGGCGGCGCCGTTCGAAGACACCTCGCTCGAGTTGTGGAACCGCAACATCGCGATCCTGGCGACCGGGTATTTTCTCGTCCGCGCGCGCCGGCTACCGGATCATGAAGGATCAGGGCCTCGGCGGCAGCATCGTCTTCATCGCCTCCAAGAATGCCCTTGCCGCCTCGCCGGGCGCGTCGGCCTATTGCGCCGCCAAGGCGGCGGAAGTTCATCTGGCGCGCTGTCTGGCGCTCGAAGGCGCGCCGCTCGGCATTCGCGCCAACACGGTCAATCCGGACGCCGTGCTGCGCGGCTCCAAGATCTGGCAGGGGGAATGGCGGGCGCAAAGGGCCGCCTCGAACAAGGTCAGCGAAGCCGAACTCGAAGAGGTCTACCGCCAGCGCTCGCTGCTGAAGCGGTCGGTCTACCCCGAGGACATCGCCGAGGCGGTCTATTACTTCGCTTCCGATCTGTCGGCCAAGAGCACCGGCAACATCCTCAACGTCGACGCGGGCAACGCGGTGAGCTTCACCCGCTAGCGCGCATTGAAAAGGCCGTCATTGCGAGCGAAGCGAAGCAATCCAGGGCGACGGCGGCGCGACATGATCTCCTGGATTGCTCTTCGTGGCTCGCGCTCCTCGCAAAGAGGAGCGAAGGGAGGAACCCATGTCCTATCGCATCCCCGAGGCGCTGGTCGGCGAGGAGAACGCCAGGCTCGCGGCCGCGCTCGCCGACGACTACGGCGCGCTCGGCGCGCGTCTGAAGCGCGGCGGCGTCGACATCGAGGCGATCACGGCCAAGGTCGCCGCCTTCGCGGTCGCGGTCCCGACCTGGGGCGTCGGCACCGGCGGCACGCGCTTCGCGCGTTTTCCGGGCCCGGGCGAGCCGCGCGGCATTTTCGACAAGCTCGAGGATTGCGCGACCATCCATCAACTCACCCGCGCCACCCCGACCTGTTCGCCGCATTTGCCATGGGACAAGGTCAGCGACTATCGGGAGCTCGCCGAGCGCGCGGCGGCGCTCGGGGTCGGATTCGACGCCGTCAACTCCAACACCTTCCAGGATGCGCCCGGCCAGAAGCTTTCCTACAAGTTCGGTTCGCTGGCCCACAGCGACAGGGCGGTGCGCGATCAGGCGGTCGCCCACAATATCGAGTGCATCGCCATCGGCGAGAAGCTCGGATCGAAGGCGCTGACGGTGTGGATCGCCGACGGCTCCAACTTTCCCGGCCAGTCGAACCTCAATCGCGTGTTCGACTGGTATCTCGAGTCGATGCGCGAAATCTATGCGCGCCTGCCCGGCGACTGGCGCGTGTTTCTCGAACACAAGCTCTATGAGCCGGCCTTCTACTCGACCGTCATCTCCGACTGGGGATCGAGCCTGATGGCGGCCGAGGCGCTCGGGCCCAAGGCGCATTGCCTCGTCGACCTCGGACACCACGCGCCCAACGTCAACATCGAGCAGATCGTGGCGCGGCTGATCCGCGCCGGGAGGCTCGCCGGCTTTCATTTCAACGATTCGAAATACGGCGACGACGATCTCGACGCCGGGTCGATCGACCCGTTCCGGCTGTTCCTCGTCTTCAACGAACTGGTGGACGCGAGCGCGCGCGGCGCGGCGGGGTTCGACCCGGCCTATATGCTCGACCAGTCGCACAACGTCACCGACCCGATCGAGAGCCTGATCGCCTCGGCGATCGAGGTCCAGCGCGCCTATGCGCAGGCGCTGCTGGTCGACCGGGCGGCGCTCGAAGACGCGCAAGAGGCCAACGACGTCATGCGGCGCGAAGAGCATCCTCAAGGCCGCTTTCGTCGCCGACGTGTCGCCGATTCTCGCCCAGGCGCGCGTGCGCGGCGGCGGCGCGATCGACCCGATCGCGGTCTATCGCGCTTCGCGCTATCGCGCGGCCAAGGCCAAGGAGCGTCCGGCGACGCAGGGCTCGTCGTCGGGCATCGTGTGATGCGAAAGAAGGTCGTGCGCGAGCGCGCGCTCGACAATGGGCGAGCCGCGAGCCCCGAACCGCCGAAAGCCAAGGACCGCGCGTCCCGATTCCGGTCGGCTGCCGGCAAGGCTGATCTCGGCGATCACGGTCATGCTCGGCTTCTCGCTGCTGTTCATGCGCACTTGGAGCTTCGAGGCGCCGGGCGTCTGGTCGCCGTTCTCGATCGCCGCGGCCGCGCCGGAGTTCGATTCGCTTTTGCGCTCGTCCCGCGCGCTTCAAACGAGCCGGACGGCGCCGGGATATCGCGCGACAACCGGGTCCGCGGTCACGAGCGTCATCCCTTCGATCATCGCCTGCGCCGCCAGCATGCGGTCGAAAGGGTCCTTGTGAATTGGAGGCAAGCCCTTGAGCGCGGCCGCGTGGGCGCCGGTCATCGCCAGTTCCGCATAGCCGTTCTCGAACAGCCGCCGGCGAAGCATGCTCGCGTCGATGCGAAAATCATTTCGGCCGCGCCCTGTCTTGATGGCGATTTCCCACAGACTGACGGCGCTGAACACGAGTTCGTTGTTCTCGTCCTCGATGAGTGAGACGGCCGTCTCCGATAGCCTCTCCGGCTCGCCCGCCGCCCAAAGCAGAATATGCGTATCGAGCAACAGCCTCACGAATCGACGCCGAACAGCTTTTCGATTTCCGCCTGATCCATCGTATCGAAATCGTCGGGCACGTTGAATTCGCCGCGCATGAAGCCGAGGCGCCGAGGCGCGGTCGGCGCATCGATCGGAACGACCTTGACCAGCGGTTTGCCCGCCTTGGCGATAATGAACGGCTCGCCCTTCGCCGCGGCGTCGACCAGGCGGGAGAGTTGGGTCTTGGCCTCGTGGATGTTGACGATGCGCATGCGTCCGCCGATGAACTTAGTCCGACAAACTTAGTCCAATTTCCGCCGTTGGTCCAGGGCGCCGTTTGCCAGACGCCTCGGGTCGGAGCGCGACTCGCGGCTATCTGCGCATCGTCGCGCGCCTGGACTTTTGATTCGGCGTGATATGTCTGTCTGGAGTATGCCCCGCGCTAACGAATTTTCATCAGCATTTTCCTTTCTGATTTTCCAAATTCATGCTATCCTGCTCGTTTCCATCGAACGCCGCCGAGCGCGGCGCAAGGCGAGGTTGGCATGAACGACGAAACGACGCCCGCTCCGAAGCGGCGGCTCAACGCCTATGGCAGGCTGGTGCGGCGGGGGCGCATCTTCTCCCGGCTGCGCGAGGGCTGGGCCTATGACGAGATCGCGCGCGCGGAGGGGCTGACCGCCGAGCGCATCCGGCAGATCGTTTCCGAGGTCTTGGAGAAGCGGCCGGTCGACAGCGTCACCGATCACTCCAAACTGCAACTGGCGCGGCTCGCGCCGGCGATGCAACTGGCCGGGGAAGCGATCGTCGGCGGCGACGTGAGAGCGATCTCGCCGCTGCTGAAGGTGCTCGACCGGCTCGACCGCTACCAGAAGACCGCGATCGCCAACCACGTCTATGACGAGGACGCCCGCCAGAAGCTCCTCGACAAGATCAACCGCATCGCCGACCGACTGCGGGACGAGAAGGCCGCCAAGACCGCGGAGGCGGAGACGGAGGACAAGGCGGAAGACGTTTCGGGCGGCCAACCGGCCGGGGCCGGAGCGGGCGACGGAAATTTTGCTTCCGGATTCGGCGTAAGCCCTTGAAAAGGCCCGATTCGGACGAAGGAATCCAAGGGAATCCAAGGATTTTTTTCTTGGTTTTGTTTGGTTTTCCTTGGTTTTGTTTGGTCCGGCTTGGATTGGCTTGGAAAAATTTGGCGCCGGCCTGAAACTTCCCCGGACCAGCCCGCCTCTATACTGCTAAACTGCATAGTTATATACCGTCATGGCCGGGCTCGACCAGGCCATCTACGCCTGTCAGGTCGGCGCCGGGCTGGATGCCGAGTTCACAAGCATCGCCGCACGCTCATCGCGGTCGCGCCGCGTGGATGACCGGGACGAGCCCGGCCATGACGCGCAACGACCGCCTCGACGGCGATTGTTGAAAGAACAATCCGTCAGCTATCCATCTTCAAGGCGGCGATGAACGCTTCCTGCGGGATGTCCACCTTGCCGAACTGGCGCATCTTCTTCTTGCCGGCCTTCTGCTTCTCCAGGAGCTTGCGCTTGCGGGTGGCGTCGCCGCCATAGCACTTGGCGGTGACGTCCTTGCGCAGCGCCCGGATCGTTTCCCTGGCGATGATCTTGCCGCCGATCGCCGCCTGGATCGGGATCTGGAACATGTGCGGCGGGATCAGCTCCCGCAGCTTCTCGACCATCGCCCTGCCCCGGCTGTCCGCCCGGTCGCGATGGACCAGCATCGACAGCGCGTCGACCGGCTCGCCGTTGACCAGGATCGACATTTTCACCAGATCGCCGGGGCGATAGTCGGCGAGCGCATAGTCGAACGAGGCGTAGCCCTTGGAGATCGACTTCAAGCGGTCGTAGAAGTCGAACACGACTTCGTTGAGCGGCAGTTCGTAGACCACCATCGCCCGCTTGCCGACGTAGTTGAGATCGACCTGCGCGCCGCGCCGGTCCTGGCACAGCTTGAGGATCGCGCCGAGGTAATCGTCCGGGGTCAGGATCGTCGCCTTGATCCACGGCTCCTTGATCTGAACGATCCTGACCAGGTCCGGCATGTCGGCCGGATTGTGCAGCTCGATCTCGGACTTGTCGGTCAGCTCGATCTTGTAGATGACCGAGGGGGCGGTGGCGATCAGGTCGAGGTTGAACTCGCGCTCCAGCCGCTCCTGGATGATCTCCAGATGCAGGAGCCCCAGAAAGCCGCAGCGAAAGCCGAAGCCGAGCGCGGCCGAGGTCTCCATCTCATAGGAAAAGCTCGCGTCGTTGAGCCGCAGCCGGCCCATCGCCGCGCGGAGCTGCTCGAAATCGGCGGCGTCGGTCGGGAAAAGTCCGCAGAACACCACCGGCTGCGCCGGCTTGAAGCCGGGCAGCGGTTCGGCGGTCGGACGCCGGTCGTCGGTGATCGTGTCGCCGACCCTTGTGTCGGCGACCTGCTTGATCTGCGCGGTGATGTAGCCGATCTCTCCGGGGCCGAGTTCGGAGGTCTCGGTCATCTTCGGGCGGAACACGCCGATGCGGTCGACTTCGTAAGCCGCGCCCGCGCGCATCATGCGGATGCGCAGGCCTTTTCGGAGGGCGCCGTCGATCACGCGCACCAGCACCACGACGCCGAGATAGGCGTCGTACCACGAATCGACCAGCAGCGCCTTCAACGGCGCGGTCTCGTCGCCCTTGGGCGGCGGCAGGCGGCGGACGATCGCCTCCAGCACCAGATCGATGTTGAGGCCGGTCTTGGCCGAGATCGGCACGGCCTCGGAGGCGTCGAGGCCGATCACGTCCTCGATCTGCTCCTTGACGCGCTCGGGCTCGGCGGCCGGGAGGTCGATCTTGTTGAGCACCGGCACGATCTCGTGTCCCGCGTCGAGCGCATGGTAGACATTGGCGAGCGTCTGCGCCTCGACCCCCTGGCTCGCGTCGACGACCAGCAGCGAGCCCTCGCACGCAGCCAGGGATCGGGACACCTCGTAGGCGAAATCGACGTGGCCGGGCGTGTCCATCAGATTGAGAATGTAAAGCTTTCCGTCTTCAGCGCGGTACTCGAGCCGCACCGTCTGCGCCTTGATGGTGATGCCGCGCTCGCGCTCGATATCCATCGAGTTCGAGCACCTGCTCGACCATCTCGCGCTCGGCCATCGTCCCGGTCTGCTGGATGAGCCGGTCGGCGAGCGTCGATTTGCCGTGGTCGATGTGGGCGACGATGGAGAAGTTGCGGATGTTCTCGATCGGGTGGGCGGTCATGGGCGCGGGGATAGCAGGGCGCGACGGGGAAGGGAACGGGATTCGACCGCCGCCGGCGAGCAAGGCGCGGGCTGCCGCATCGACGCGAGGCGGCGGGTCGCCGAGGAATTTGCCGGCGTAGGCCGAGTTCACCCCCGACATGCGCAAGGCGACTTTCGCCGTCCGCGGTCGCCGAGACGCCGGCCCGTCGAGGCTGGCGGCTTGTGGCGGTTCTTGCGCCTTAAAATGTCCTATGTTACGCAACGCCCGCCTTTGGGGTCGGGCCTGCCCGCGCGCTCAATTTTCGCGAAGCGGAACCATCACGAAGTCCTGGGGTTTGGCGTTTCTCGACCGGGCTCGCCGGCAGCTTCGGCTTTAGACGCCTTGTGAGGGTATGGGCTTTGGCACAAGACGACGCAATCGTTTCTGGCGTTTCCGGGCGTTACGCGTCCGCCCTGTTTTCGCTCGCCCAGGACGTCCGCCAAACCGAGCCCGTCGCGCAATCGCTGGCCCAGCTCGACGCTCTCATCGCCGGCAGTCCGGATCTCCAGCGGCTGGTCAAAAGCCCGGTTTTTTCCGCGGGCGACCAGCTCAAGGCGCTCGACGCCATTCTGGCGCAGGCCGACATCGGCGGCATCGCCGCCAATTTCGTCCGGCTGGTCGCGAGGAAGCGCCGTCTGTTCTATATCCGCGACATGATCGCGAGCTACCGCAAGCTCTATGACGCAGAGCGCGGCGTGACGCGCGCCGAAGTGACCGGCGCGACCGCGCTGACGGACGCCAACATTGCCGCGCTCAAGGAATCGTTGCGCGCGGTGTCCGGCGGCAGGGACATCGATCTCGACGTCAAGATTGATCCCTCGATCATCGGCGGCCTGATCGTCAAGCTGGGCTCTCGCATGGTCGACGGCTCCCTGAAGACCAAGCTCAATTCAATACGCTTAGCCATGAAAGAGGTCGGCTGATGGATATCCGCGCCGCAGAGATTTCTTCGATTCTCAAGACCCAAATCGCCAATTTCGGCGCCGAGGCCGAAGTCACCGAGGTCGGCCAGGTCTTAAGCGTCGGCGACGGCATCGCGCGCGCCTACGGACTCGACAAGGTCCAGGCGGGCGAGATGGTCGAGTTCGAGAACGGCACGCGCGGCATGGCGCTGAACCTCGAAAGCGACAACGTCGGCATCGTCATTTTCGGCGCCGACCGCGAGATCAAGGAAGGCCAGACGGTCAAGCGCACCGGCGCGATCGTCGATGTGCCGATCGGCAAGGAGCTGCTCGGCCGCGTCGTCGACGCGCTCGGCAATCCGATCGACGGCAAGGGCCCGATCAACTCGGCCAAGCGCGCCCGTGTCGACGTCAAGGCGCCCGGCATCATTCCGCGCAAGTCGGTGAACGAGCCAATGGCGACCGGGCTCAAGGCGATCGACGCCATGATCCCGATTGGACGCGGACAACGCGAGCTGATCATCGGCGACCGTCAGACCGGCAAGACCGCGATCGCGCTCGATACGATCCTCAACCAGAAGCCGCTCAATCAAGGCGACGATGAGAGCAAGAAGCTCTATTGCGTCTATGTCGCAGTCGGCCAGAAGCGCTCGACCGTGGCCCAGTTCGTCAAAGTGCTCGAGGAAAACGGCGCGCTCGAATATTCGATCATCATAGCCGCCACCGCATCCGACCCGGCGCCGATGCAGTTCCTCGCGCCGTTCTCCGGCTGTGCGATGGGCGAATTTTTCCGCGATAACGGCATGCACGCCGTCATCATTTACGACGACCTGTCGAAGCAGGCCGTGGCCTACCGCCAAATGTCGCTTCTGCTGCGCCGCCCGCCCGGCCGCGAGGCCTATCCGGGCGACGTGTTCTACCTCCACTCCCGACTGCTCGAGCGCGCCGCCAAACTCAACAAGGACAATGGCTCGGGCTCGCTGACGGCGCTTCCCATCATCGAGACTCAGGCCAACGACGTTTCGGCGTATATCCCGACCAACGTGATTTCGATCACCGACGGTCAGATCTTCCTGGAGACGGACCTCTTCTACCAGGGCGTCCGCCCGGCGGTGAACGTCGGCCTGTCGGTGTCGCGCGTGGGGTCGGCGGCGCAGACCAAAGCGACCAAGAAGGTCGCGGGCAAGATCAAGGGCGAACTCGCCCAATACCGCGAAATGGCGGCCTTCGCCCAGTTCGGCTCCGATCTCGACGCGGTCACCCAGCGTCTGCTGAACCGCGGCGCGCGCCTGACCGAACTCCTCAAGCAGCCGCAGTTCTCGCCGCTCAAGATGGAGGAGCAGGTCTGCGTCATCTACGCCGGCGTCAACGGCTATCTCGACAAGCTGCCGCTCGACAAGGTTCGCCCGTTCGAAGACGGACTTCTCGCCGCTCTACGCTCGAAGAACCCCGACATCCTCCAGGCGATCCGCTCATCGACCGATTTGACCGCCGACGTCGAGGCCAAACTCAAGACGGCGGTCCAATCCTATTCCACCAGCTTCGCCTGAATTACCTGACCTCGTAACCGAGCCCCGCGCTGGAACCAGGCGCGGGGCGGAGACGCCAAGCGATGCCGTCCCTCAAGGACCTCAGAAACCGGATCGCCTCCGTCAAATCGACGCAGAAGATCACCAAGGCAATGCAGATGGTCGCGGTTTCGAAGCTCCGCCGCGCCCAGAGCGCGGTCGAAGCGGCGCGTCCTTATGCGGACCGGATCGAGTTCGTGCTCACCAATCTCGCCGGCGCCGCAACCGGCGGCCAGGGGCCGCGTCTTCTCGTCGGCAGCGGCTCGGACCAGACGCATCTCCTGCTCGTCTGCACCGGCGAGCGCGGCCTGTGCGGGGCATTCAACACGGCGATCGTGCGTCTTGCGCGCGAAAAGGCCAACGCGCTCGCAGCCGAGGGCAAGACGGTCAAAATCATTTGCGTCGGCAAGAAGGGTTATGATCAGCTGCGTCGCACGCACGAAAAGCAGATCCTGGAAATGATCGACCTGCGCGCCGCGCGCACGATTATATACGAGACCGCTCAACCGATCGCCGCGAAGGTCGTCTCGATGTTCGAGAGCGCCGAATTCGACGTCTGCACGCTTTTCTACTCACGCTTCAAGTCGGTGATCTCACAAATCCCCACCGCCCAGCAGCTCATTCCCCCGGAACTCAGCGCGAAGGACGAGACTGCGCCGGTCTATCACTACGAGCCGGACGAAGGCGAAATCCTCGCCCAGCTCCTGCCGCGCGCTGTGACGGTCCGAATTTACCGCGGGCTGCTCGAAAACGCCGCGTCGTTCTTCGGCGCGCAAATGAGCGCGATGGACAACGCCACCCGCAACGCCGGCGATATGGTGAAGAAATACACGCTTCGCTACAACCGCACGCGCCAGGCGATGATCACCAAGGAGTTGATCGAGATCATTTCGGGCGCCGAGGCGCTCTGACCCCGCCCGTCGCCCAGGAGCGACCCGAAGAGTCACCTACGAGGACGTCAAAATGGCGAATATCGCGAATGCAACCGGACAGGTCACTCAGGTGATCGGCGCCGTCGTCGACGTGCACTTCGACAGCTACCTGCCGCCCATTCTCAACGCGCTGGAGACGATCAACAATGGCGCACGCCTCGTACTCGAGGTCTCACAGCATCTGGGCGAGAATTCGGTGCGCTGCATCGCGATGGACACTTCGGAAGGCCTCGTGCGCGGCCAGGAAGTGGTGGATACCGGCGCGCCAATCTCGGTTCCGGTCGGCGAAGGCACGCTGGGGCGCATTATGAACGTCGTCGGCGATCCCGTCGACGAGGCAGGCCCGATCAAGATGGAGGCGCGACGGGCGATCCATCAGCCGACGCCGACCTATGTCGAGCAATCGACGGAAGCGCAGATTCTCATCACCGGCATCAAAGTCGTCGATCTGCTCGCTCCCTACGCCAAGGGGGGCAAGATCGGCCTGTTCGGCGGCGCGGGCGTCGGTAAGACGGTGCTTATTCAGGAACTCATCAACAACGTCGCCAAGACTCTACGGCGGCAATTCGGTGTTCGCCGGCGTCGGCGAGCGCACACGCGAGGGCAACGACCTCTATCACGAGTTCATCGAGTTCGAAAGTGAACGCCGACCCGCACCATCCCGACCCGGACGTGAAGTCGAAATGCGCTCTGGTGTTCGGCCAAATGAATGAACCGCCTGGCGCGCGCATGCGGGTGGGACTGGCCGGCGTCACCGTCGCCGAGCATTTCCGCGACCAGGGACAGGACGTGCTCCTCTTCATCGACAACATCTTCCGTTTCACCCAGGCCGGATCGGAAGTGTCGGCGTTGCTCGGCCGCATCCCCTCCGCGGTCGGCTACCAACCGACGCTCGCCACCGACATGGGCGCGCTGCAGGAGCGCATCACCACCACGACGAAGGGCTCGATCACCTCGGTGCAGGCGATCTACGTCCCCGCCGACGATCTGACCGACCCGGCGCCGGCGACGTCTTTCGCCCACCTCGACGCGACGACCGTGCTGTCGCGCGCGATCTCGGAAAAGGGCATTTACCCGGCGGTCGACCCGCTCGACTCGACCTCGCGCATGCTGACCGCCGCAATCGTCGGCGAGGAGCACTACAGCGTCGCCCGCCAGGTGCAACAGGTGCTTCAGCGCTACAAGGCGCTGCAAGACATCATCGCGATCCTGGGCATGGACGAACTGTCCGAAGAAGACAAGCAGATTGTCGCCCGAGCCCGCAAGATCGAGCGCTTCCTGTCGCAGCCGTTCGATGTCGCCGCCGTGTTCACCGGCACGCCGGGCGTACAGGTCAAGATCGAGGACACGGTCAAGGGCTTCAAAGGCATTGTCGAAGGCAAGTATGACAACTTGCCCGAGGCCGCCTTTTACATGGTCGGAACGATCGAGCAGGCGGTAGAGAAGGCGCAGAAGCTGGCGGCTGAGGCGGCTTGACGCATACGGGAGCTAAGTCGCCATGGCCACATTCCACTTCGAACTCGTCTCGCCGGACAAGGTTCTGTTCAACGGTCCGGCGCAGTCGGTGCTCGTGCCGGGCAATGAGGGCGACTTTCTGGTGCTGAACGATCACGCGCCGGTGATGGCCTCGATGCGTCCAGGCGTCGTCGGCATCGACGACGTCCAAGGCAAGCATCATCGCGTCTTCGTGCGCGGCGGCTTCGCCGACGTCAGCAGAAGCAGCCTCATCCTGCTCGCCGAAACCGCGATCCCTTTCGAAGATCTGAGCGCCGACCATCTCGGACAGGAAATCAAGAACGCCGAAGAGGACCTCGCGGACGCCAGCGACGATGAAAAGCGCCTAGCGCAGGAGAAGCTCGACCGCTTGCGCGAACTCAAGGACGCAATGAAGCTTTGAGTTCGAACAGGGCCGCTTGCCTGCGCCAAAGCCAGCCCCGGCATGACTCGCGAGGATTTCGACGGTTTTTGCGCGAATCCGCCCCGCGCGACGCATATCGTCCAATGGCGCGGGGCGAGCGTTTGGAAAATCGGCGGATGGTCCGATGCTCTCGAATTCGCCGTCACCTTCAAATGCTCGAAATTGAGCTCTGCAATTCTGAGGGCCTAGTCCGGACCGCGCCCCGCGCCGCACCTCGCTTCGCGAGGTTCATCGTGGATGCAACGCGCGAACGATTCCTCGCTCCGCGATGCCGAACTCGAAGATTATTTGCGCCAGAGCTACGCGCTCGTCGTCGCGACGCTGCCGAAATGGACGCAAAGGGAATTTGGATTTCCGCAGCGGCAATGAAGCGCTTGCGACCAGGGCGACCATGACTCCTTCCGACATCCGCCTTGCCCACGAGCGCATCGCGCCGCACGTCCGACGCACGCCGATCCTCGACACGCCGTCGCCGATCGCCGGCGCGCCGCCGATCTCACTGAAACTCGAGTTCCTCCAGCACAGCGGATCGTTCAAGGCCCGCGGGGCGTTCAACAATCTCCTCACCCGACCTGCTCCCCCAGCCGGTTGCGCCACCGCTTCGGGCGGCAACCACGGCGCTGCGGTCGCTTACGCCGCGCAGAAGCTCGGCATTCGCGCGCGGATCTTCGTGCCGAGCATCGCAAATCCCGCCAAGATCGCCAAGATCAAGGCCTACGGCGGCGAGGCCGTCGTCGGCGGCGCGTCCTACGCCGAGGCGCAGGCGCGTTGCGACGCCTACGTGGCCGAGACCGGCGCGCTGTCGATCCACCCATACGACGCGCCGGAGACCATCGCCGGCCAGGGCGCGCTAGCGCTGGAGTGGGAGGAGGACGTCGAACGGCTCGCCCTGAGGAGGCTCGACACAGTCCTCGTCGCGGTCGGCGGCGGCGGGCTCATTGCCGGCGTCGCCGTCTGGTTCGCGGGCCGGGTCAAGGTGGTCGGCGTCGAGCCGGAAGGATCGCGTGCGCTCGACGCCGCCTTGCGAGCTGACGCGCCCGTCGACGTCGCGGTCGATTCGATCGCCGCCGATTCTCTGGGCGCGAAAAGGGTGGGCGATCTCAATTTCAAAATCGTCCGACGACTCGTGCGCGAGGTTGTTCTGGTCTCGGACGCGGCGATCGCTCACGCGCAGAGGCGTCTTTGGGCCGAGGTCTCGATCGTCGCCGAACCGGGCGGCGCGGCGGCCTTCGCGGCGCTCGCAAGCGGCAGCTATCGGCCGCGGGAAGGCGAGCGCGTCGGCGTTCTGGTCTGCGGCGCCAACGCCGATCTGGCGACGTTCGCGCAAGCCTCGACAGGCTTTCGCGCGACTCCCTGACGCTGCTGCCGCAAAAGCGCCCGGCCGGCCATTGCGACGCGCGACAGCCCGAACTATTGTCCGCCCGCTTTCCGCCGGCCGCGATCGGCCTTGCGGCGGATTGGGGCGTCGCCAAGTGGTAAGGCAGCGGATTTTGATTCCGCCATGCGGAGGTTCGAATCCTCCCGCCCCAGCCAATGATTGCAGAGTATCATATTCTACGCTTATTTGTTGGCTGAAGCTATCTGCTCTTTCATTTCGGCCTCGGCGACGCCGGGCGCGAGGGCGCGCGTGGTGAGCACGGAAAAGTCCTCCATCGCGTTCGATCCGACGCCGCGCGGGCTGCGCGGTTCCGAGCTGAGATAGCGGGCGAACGCGGGCCAGTCGACGGTCGTCATGTGCGTATTCTTTTACGTCGATGGGGATTGAATTGATCAGGACGCCGTCTTGGCAGTTCGCTCGTCGTCGCGCAGCCAGACATAGATCGCCGGGATGACGAGCAGGGTCAGCGCCGTCGAGGAGGCGAGGCCGAAGACGAGCGAGATCGCCAGGCCTTGAAAGATCGGATCGGTGAGGATGAACGCCGCGCCGATCATCGCCGCCGCCGCCGTCAGGAAGATCGGCTTGAATCGCGTCGCGCCGGCCTCGATCAGCGCGGGTCGCAGAGCAGCGCCGTCGGCCATGCGATGGCGGATGAAATCGACCAACAGAATCGAATTGCGCACGATGATGCCGGCCAGCGCGATGAAGCCGATCATGGAGGTCGCGGTGAAGGCGGCGCCGAGCAGCCAATGGCCGATCACGATGCCGATCAGAGTGAGCGGCACCGGGACCAGGATCACAAGGGGAAGTTTGAAGGATCGGAACTGGGCGACGACCAGCAGATAGATGCCCAGGATCGCCACCCCGAACGCCGCGCCCATGTCACGGAACGTGACATAGGTCACCTCCCATTCGCCGTCCCAAAGAATCGCGGGCTTCGAGTCGTCGAGCGGCTGCCCGTGGAAGGCGACCGCGGGTCGCCCCAGCGCCCCCCAATCCGCGCGCGCGATTCCCTCGTCGACCGCGAGCATCCCGTAGATTGGGGCCTCGTAGCGGCCGGCCATTTCCGCGCTCACCAATTCGGCGAAGCGCCCATTGTGGCGATAGATTGGAAAGGACGCTTTCTCTGTCGTCAGCTTCACCACGTCGCCGAGCTCGACATTGGCGCCCTGTCGGACCGTGCCGCCGGCTGGCAACGGCGTGGAGAGAATACGCTCGCCGAGCGTCAGCGCGCTCTTGGGAAGCGCGACGCTGATCGCGATCGGCTTCAGGCCGCTGCCCCTTTGCGAGTAGCCCACGTTCGTGCCGCCGACGATCGCGCCAATCGTGTCGTAGACCGCCTGTTCCGACACGCCGTGGAATTCGAGCGCTTCTTGATCGATCGCAAGCCGTTGCCGCTCCCCGGGAACGCCGAAACTGTCGTCGACATCGACGATATAGTCGACGGAGTCGAATACTTTGCGCAGCTTCGTCGCCAGCGCCCGCCGGGTCGCCGCGTCGGGACCGTAGACCTCTGCGAGCAGCGTGGAAAGAACCGGCGGTCCCGGCGGGACTTCGACGACCTTGACCGAGGAATGCGCGGGCAAGGCCAGGCTTGCGAGGCGGGCGCGGATATCGAGCGCGATCGCGTGGCTGGGGCGAGCGCGCTCTCCCTTGGGCTTGAGGTTGATGGACAGATCGCCCATTTGCGGCTGGTCGCGCAGGTAGTAGTGGCGCACCAGTCCGTTGAAGTTGAACGGCGCCGCCGTGCCCGAATAAGCCTGTATGCTGGTCAGCTCGGGGAGATCTTTCAGTCGGTCGGCCGCGGCCATCAGGACGCGGTCGGTGTCTTCGAGGGTCGAGCCGTGGGGCAGATCAACGAGAACCTGGACCTCCGACTTGTTGTCGAACGGCAGGAGCTTGACCACCACGTCCTTGGTCCAGAAGAGCCCGCAAACCGCCAGCGTCGCCACGCCTACGGCAACGAGAAAGATCTTGGACCTCAGACGGCCCTTGAGCAGTGGCGTGGCGATGCGGACATAGAAGCGGCCCATCGCGCCGATGTCGTGTCCGTGGGCTTCCGCGTTCGCCGGCATCGATTCGAACCGCCGTCCCGCGATCCGCAGCAGCAGCCAGGGCGTCACCGTCACCGCCACGAAGAACGAGAACAGCATCGCCATCGAGGCGTTCGCCGGAATCGGACTCATGTATGGGCCCATAAGACCGCTGACGAACATCATCGGCAGCAGCGCCGCGACAATCGCGAGCGTGGCGACGATGGTCGGATTGCCGACCTCGGCGACGGCCTCGACGGCGGTGTCGACTAGCCCGCGTTCGCCGCGCGTCGACCAATGCCGAACGATGTTCTCGACGACGACGATCGCGTCGTCGACGAGAATGCCGATGGAGAAGATCAGGGCGAACAGGCTGACGCGATTGATCGTGTAGCCCATCATCCAGGAGGCAAACAGCGTCAGAAGGATGGTGGTGGGAATAATGATCAGAACGACCACGCCCTCGCGCCAGCCGATTGTCGCCGTAATGAGAATCACGATCGACACCGTGGCGAGGGCCAGATGGAACAGAAGCTCGTTGGCCTTCTCGTTCGCGGTTTCGCCATAGTTGCGCGTGACGGCGATTTCGAGGCCCGCGGGAACGACGCGACCCTTGATGGTCTCCAGCCGGCGCATCACGTCGGCGGCGACCGTGACCGCATTGGCGCCCTTGCGCTTTGCGATCGCGAGGCTGACGGCGGGACGGCGCTCCAATTGGCCGGATGCGCCGGCGCTCATGGTCCAGGCGCGATGCTCGACCTCGGCGGCCCCGACCTTCACATCGGCGACATCCTTGACATAGACGGGTCGGCCGTCGCGCGACGTCAACAACAGCAACCCGATATCGGGAACGCCCTGGAGCGTCTGGCCCGCGACGACAGGCACGGAACGCCCGCCGTCGCGGAAGGCGCCCGCCAGGAACGACCGGTTGGCGTTGGCGAGCTTGTCGGTCACCTGGGCGAGGGTGATCCCGTACAGCGCAAGGCGTTCCGGATCGGGCTCGACGCGGATCTGAGTGGGGCTGCCGCCGACGACATAGGTTCCGCCGACGCCGTCGACCTTGGTCAGTTCGTGCTGAAGCTCCTGCGACACCTGAAGCAAACCGTTTTCGGTCCATTCCGCCGCCTTGTCCGCTTGGGCCGAGAGGGTCAGAACGATGATCGCGACATCGTTGATGCCGCGCCCGATGATCAACGGCTCTGGGATGCCTTTCGGCAGATCAGCGATGTTGGCGCGGATCTTCTCATGGATCCGCAACACCGCGGTATCCTCGTCGGTGCCGACGTAGAAGCGCGCGGTGACGACGGTCTGATCGTCTTGGGTCTGCGAATAGACGTGCTCGACGCCGTCGATGCCCTTGACGATATCCTCGAGCGGACGGGTCACGAGCTCGACCGCCTCGTCCGCCTTGTAGCCGTTGGCGCTGACCAGAATGTCGACCATCGGCACGCTGATCTGCGGCTCTTCCTCGCGCGGCAGGGCCAACACCGCCAGGGCGCCGGCGACCAAAGCCGCCAGAAGCAGAAGCGGCGTCAGCGGCGAGTTGATGAAAGTTCGGGTTAGAATCCCGGACAGGCCAAGTTTCATGGCGCCACCAAAGCGTCGCCGTCCTTCAGCCCCGCCAGAATTTCGACGCCTGGAGCAGCGCCCGCCTCCCGGACTTCGCCGGGTTGTACGACGATCTCGTCGCCGCTGGCGAGCCGCACGTAGTTCACGCCAGCCCGGCGGTAGACGTAGGACGAGGGCACAATGATGGTCCGACGTGTTCCCGCATCGATATAGACGCGGGTCAGTTCGCCGACAAAGTAATCGCCCAGGCCCGCCACCTCGACGTCGGCGATGACGCGTCCGCCCCGGATCTCAGGGTAAACGAGGCGGACCTTGCCCTCGCGCATTTTTCCGGCGACTTCTGTCGTCATGCCCCTTGCGGCGATGAGGACGGCATCCCCGGCGCGCATGAACTTGGCGTGGCTCTCGGGCAATTGCAGCCGCAGGATGTATTGATCCTCCGCCAAGGTAGCGAGCGTCTCGCCGGGCAAAATAACCTGACCGATGGAAGCGGGCACGCTCAAGACGCGACCGGCGCCGGGCGCAAGCACAGCCCCTTCGCTCGCCTGCTGGGCGATGACGCTGCGATCCGACTGCATGGCCGTCAGCGTGCGTTCCGCAACGTCGAGATTGGTCTTGGCCTGATCGAACTGGGTCTGCGTGCTGACGCCGCGCTTCAGCAGTTCCGCGACGCGATCGAAATCGGCTTTCGCCTGATCGCGTCGCGATTGCTGCGAGGCGATGCGCGAATCCAGCGCCTGCATCTGCAATGCGAGCTTCTGATCCGTGACGACGGCGATCTCGGCGCCCGCGGCGACCGTGTCGCCTTCCTTGACCGTGAGCGAGGCGATCGTGCCGCCGATGCGCGCCCGCGCGACGAGCTGATGGATCGGCTCGACGGTCGCGATCACCGCCTTGCGGTCGCTGACTTCGACCGTGTGGACGACGAACGGCTCGGTCGCCATAGCGCTCTGGGCGCCGAGCAAGGCGAAAATCAGAGGGAGCGAAAGGCGCATCGAAAGGGCTCCAAAAACAGGGCTTGACTTATATTTGAGCTGTCACTAAATTAGCAAGCATGAATTTCGACCAACTGCAAATAAGGGCGGGCGCCGCCGAAAAGCTCCTCAAGGCGATGGCGAGCCAGCCACGGTTGATGCTCCTGTGCGAGTTGCTGAAGGGCGAGCAGACGGTGACCGCTCTGCAGCAGGCCGTCGGACTTAGCATGTCCGCGATATCACAGCATCTGGCGCGATTGCGCGCTGACGATCTGGTCACCACCCGCCGCGAGTCGCAGACCATACATTATTCGATCGCAAGCGAGCCGGCGAAGATTGTGATCGGAACCCTCGACGAACTGTTTTGTTCGCCGGCCAAGACCGACAACCCATGCGGAACACATACGGAGAGCGCATCATGACTATCGACCGAGCGGTACTGGCCGTCGCTGGCCTCGTTGTCCTCGTGAGTTTGGGGCTCGCGCAATTGCACAGCCCGATGTGGCTGATCCTGACGGCCGTGGTCGGAGTGAACCTGATTCAGGCCTCGTTTACGGGCTTTTGCCCCGCCGCAGTCCTTTTCAAACGATTGGGCGTCAAGGCGGGAGTGGCCTTCCGATGACGTCAAGCGAACATTCCGCGAAGCGGAAGGGAGAGGAATATGAGTAGGAATGTCGGCGGTCTCGATCGCTTTGTGCGAGTTGTTCTTGGGCTCGTGTTGATCGCCTACGCGATCCCCATCGGATTTCCGCACACGGGTTGGAATGCGGTCGGCTGGATCGGCGTGATCCCGCTGGTGACCGCGTTCATCGGCTCCTGCCCGCTCTATAGCCTCATCGGGATTTCGACTTGCCCGCGCAATTGACGTCGGGCGGGCGCTGCTAACGCGGATCCGAAGCAAGACGATCAAAAGACAGAGGCGGCGCTGAGGCCCGTCGACTCAAGAGGAGGAATTCTGCCATGACGAAGGTGGTTGTGATCGGTGCCGGCATCGGGGGCGTTCCAATGGCCTTCGAGCTACGCGAGTTGCTCGGCAAGACCGCGGACATTCAGGTCGTATCCGACTCGGAATGGTTTCAATTTGTTCCCTCGAACCCCTGGGTCGCGGTCAACTGGCGAACCGCTGATCAAGTCAAAGTCCATCTGCCGAAGACATTCGCCAAGCTGAAGATCGGGTTCAATGCTTCAGGCGCCAAGCGCATCGATCCTGTCGCCAACATCGTGCATCTGGGGGACGGCGGGCAGATCAACTACGACTATCTCGTGATCGCGACGGGTCCCAAGCTCGCTTTCGACGAAATCGAGGGCCTCGGGCCCCAAGCCAATACCCACTCGATCTGCGACGTCGGGCATGCAAGCCACGCGAGCGAGAAATGGGAAGCCTTCTGCAAGGACCCCGGCCCCATGGTCGTCGGCGCGGTGCAGGGCGCCTCCTGTTACGGCCCCGCCTACGAATACGCGATGCTGGCGGTGACGGAACTTCGCCGGCGCAAGATCAGGGATCGCGTGCCGATCACCTTCGTGACGCCGGAACCCTATATCGGCCACCTTGGCCTCGGCGGGGTCGGCGACACCAAGGGCCTGCTCGAATCCGTCATGCGCGACCGCGACGTCAAATGGATCACCAACGCGAAGGTCGACCGCATCACGCCCGATGGCGTCGAGGCGACGGAAGTCAACGAAGACGGTTCGATCAAGAAGAGCTATAAGCTGCCATCGAAATACACGATGCTCATTCCCGCCTTTCGGGGCGTCGATTGCCTGAGAGGCGAAGACGGAAAATGGATCGAGGGTCTTACCAACCCACGCGGATTCGTTGTGGCTGACAAGCACCAGCGCAATCCAAAATACCCGAACGTCTTTTCGGTAGGGGTATGCGTGGCGATCCCGCCTTACGAGGCGACGCCTCTCGCCGTCGGCATGCCGAAGACGGGCTACATGATCGAATTGATGGTGACGGCGACCGCGCACAACATCAGGGATTTAATCGCCGGCAAGGAGGCGACCCACGTGCCAACCTGGAACGCGGTTTGCCTGGCGGATTTCGGCGACAGCGGCGTCGCGTTCCTCGCGATCCCGCAAATTCCGCCGCGCAACGTCAACTGGTCCGGCCAGGGCTATTGGGTGCATCTGGCCAAGATCGGCTTCGAAAAGTACTTCCTGGGCAAGGTGCGCAACGGGTCGAGCGAGCCCGGATATGAACGTTTCCTGATGAAGACCATCGGGGTCGAGCGACTGAAGCGATCCGCGTAGCCGAAGGGACATCGCGTACGCGGCGCGATCGTATAGCGGCCGCGTGCGGTTTGCGAAGAGGAGAAAGAGACGCTCCGTGTCGATGCTTGTGGCGAATTCCATGACGATCGCCGCGGGCGGGATAGTTGGGGCGGTGCTTGGCCTAATCGGGGGCGGCGGTTCGATCCTGGCTGTTCCCTTGCTCGTTTATGGCGTGGGGGTCGCGTCGCCGCACGTCGCTATCGGTACGAGCGCCATTGCGGTTTCGGTTAGCGCCTTTTCCAACCTGATCACGCATTGGCGAGTGGGCAACGTGAGCTGGCGCTGCGCGGGAGTGTTCTCGCTCGCGGGGGTGGTCGGGGCTCTTATCGGTTCGAGCGTCGCGAAAGCCGTCGACGGCCATCGGCTCCTGGCGCTCTTCGGCGTGCTGATGGTCGCTGTCGGGTTGGCCATGCTGCGCAACCCGAAAGCGATCGAAACCCCGGAAATACGCCTGACCTTTGCGACCGCCAGGAAACTGGCGCCCGCGCTTGTGGCGACGGGCCTCGGCGTAGGGCTGCTTTCCGGCTTCTTCGGCATTGGCGGCGGATTTCTCATCGTTCCCGGCCTGATGGCCGCCACGGGCCTCCCGATCACGAGAGCTATCGGCACCTCGCTGGTCGCCGTTACGGTTTTCGGAGCGACGACCGCCGCGAACTACGCCGCGTCCGGGTTGGTCGACTGGCGCGTCGCGATGCTCTTCATCGTGGGAGGAGTTGTCGGAGGTTTCCTTGGCGTCGCCTTGGGAAACGCCCTGTCGCGGCGAAAAGGCGCGTTGCGCGTCATTTTTGGCGTCACGGTCGTGGTGGTCGGAATCTACGTATCGGCGCGCGCGCTCTCGACTTGGATCCAAATCTGACGCCGCGTCCCGGTCGCGCCAGGCGCGACGGTCACAAAAGTGATAGCGAACGCGCCTCAGTCGATCAGGATCGCGCGGAAGTCATTGACGTTGGTCAGAGTCGGTCCGGTGACGACCTGATCGCCGAGCGCCTCGAAGAACGTATGGGCGTCATTGTTCGCCAGGCTGTCCGTCGCGCGAATGTCGGCGCGCGCCGCCCGTTCGAGCGTGTCCGGCGTCACGATCGCGCCGGCGATCTCTTCCGCGCCGTCGACGCCGTCGGTGTCGCCCGCGATCGCCCAGGTCTGCGGCTGTCCGCCGAGGGCGAGCGCGAGCGCCAGAAGGAATTCGACATTCCGGCCGCCCCGCCCTTTTCCTCGCAGCGTCACCGTCGTCTCGCCGCCCGACAGCAGCACGCAAGGCGCTGGAACGGGCTGACCATATTTTCGTACCTGCTTGGCCACGCCAGCGAGCGCGCGCGCGACTTCGCGGGCCTCGCCTTCGATCGCATCGCCGAGAATAAGCGGTGTGACGCCAGCCGACCTTGCGGCCTCCGCCGCCGCCATCAGCGAATTCTGCGGCGCCGCGATGACGTGAATTTCCGCGCGGCTCAGCCGCGCATCGCCAGGCTTGGGAGTTTCGTCACGCGCTTGCGCGAGATGCGCCGTCACCGCCGCGGGCGCCGATATCGCATATTTGGCGAGAATCGACCGCGCGTCGGCGTAGGTTGTCGGATCGGCGACTGTGGGGCCGGAGGCGACGATCGCGGGATCGTCTCCCGGCACGTCGGAAATCAGCAGGGTGACGACGCGCGCGGGGTAGGCGGCCGCGGCGAGGCGCCCGCCTTTGATCGCGCTCAGGTGCTTGCGCACGCAGTTCATTTCGTCGATCGAGGCGCCCGAGACGAGCAGCGCGCGATTGACGGCCTGCTTATCGGCGAGGCTCAAGCCTTCGGCCGGCGCGCTCATCAGCGCCGAACCGCCGCCCGAGATCAGCGCGACGACGAGATCGTCCTCGGTCAGGCCGCGGACGGATTCGAGGATGCGGCGCGCGGCGTCCTGGCCTTTTTCGTCCGGCACCGGATGAGCGGCCTCGACGATCTCGATCCTCTGGCACGGCGCGCCATGCCCATAGCGGGTGACGACGATGCCCGAAAGCTCGCCGGTCCAATGCTGCTCGAACGCGCGCGCCATCGCCGCCGACGCCTTGCCGGCGCCGACGACGACCGTGCGGCCGCCCGACGCTCGAGGAAGATGACGCGGCACGACCTTCGCGGGGTCCGCCGCAGCGACGGCGACGTCGAACAGGCGTCGCAACAGCGAGCGGGCCGTCGCGTCATCCATCGCGCCCTCCTTCGTCGCGGAGCGGCATTGCGCGGCGTCGCTCGTCGCTCACGCCTTTTGCGCCGCGCCGATTTCGTGATTGGCCATGATTTCGAGCGCGCGCACGATCGCCGAGTGGTCCCATTTGGCGCCGCCATGCGCGGCGCAGGCGTTGAACAGCTCCTGCGCGCTCGCCGTGTTCGGCAACGACACGCCGAGCGCCCGGGCGCTCGAGAGCGCGAGATTGAGGTCCTTCTGATGCAGTTCGATTCTAAAGCCCGGATCGAACGTGCGCTTGATCATGCGCTCGCCGTGCAGTTCGAGGATGCGCGAGGTCGCGAGACCGCCCATCAGGGCCTGACGCACCTTGGCCGGATCGGCGCCGGCGCGGGACGCGAACACCAACGCCTCGCCGACCGCCTCGATCGTAAGCGCCACGACGATCTGGTTGGCGACCTTGCAGGTCTGGCCCGCGCCGTTGTCGCCGACGAGAGTGACGTTCTTGCCGAGCTTTTCGAACAGAGGCTTGACCTTGTCGAAAGTCTCCTGGGGGCCGCCGCACATGATCGAAAGGGTCGCCTGTTTGGCGCCGACCTCGCCGCCGGAGACCGGGGCGTCGAGATAAGCGCAACCCAGGGCGTTGACGCGCTTGGCGAATTCCTTGGTCGCCACCGGCGAAATCGAGCTCATGTCGACGACGATCTTGCCCGGGCTCAAGCCCTCCGCCACGCCATCCTTGCCGAACAGCACGGCTTCGACGTCGGGGGTGTCCGGCACCATCACGATGACAATGTCGGCGCTCTCGGCGACCTCCTTTGACGAAGCGCACGCCTTGCCGCGGGACGCGAGCTCCGCGGGAACCTTGGTTCGGTTGTAAAGGCTGAGTTCGTGTCCCGCATCGGCAAGATGGCCGGCCATGGGCCGTCCCATGATGCCGAGACCGATGAATCCAACTTTCGCCATTGGCGTTCTCCTGTTCGTCGCGCGGGTCAGACCCGGACGGCGGCGCGAGCGAGCCAGCCGAGCCCTTCGAGGGTGGTCGTCTTGGGTTTGTATTCACAGCCGATCCATCCGCCATACCCGAGTTCGTCGAGGCGGCGGAACAGGTAATCGTAATTGATTTCCCCGGTTCCCGGTTCGTTGCGGCCCGGATTGTCGGCGATCTGGACATGGGCGATGCGATCGAGATGCTTTGCGATCGTGGCCGCGAGTTCGCCCTCGCTGCGTTGCATGTGGTAGATGTCGTATTGCAGCCAGAGATTGCGTTCGCCGACGTCCTCGAACAGCGCCAGGGTCTGATCGGTGCGGCTGAGATAGAAGCCGGGAATGTCGTAGGTGTTGATCGGCTCGACCAGCAGCTTGATTCCCGCGCTTTCCAGTTCGCGCGCCGCGACGCGCAGATTGCCGACCAGCGTAGCGCGGACCGCGCCGGCCTCGGCGTCCCTCGGCGTCACCCCGACAAGGCAGTTGAGCTGACGGCAGCCGAGCGCCTTGGCGTAGGAAATCGCCACGCCGACGCCGTCGCGGAACTCGTTTTCCCGCCCGGGAAGGCAGGCGATGCCGCGCTCTCCCTTCGCCCAGTCGCCCGCGGGCAGATTGTGCAAGACTTGCGTCAGACTGTGCTTGGCGAGCGCGTCGGCCAGCGCCTCCTTGGGGTAGGCGTATGGAAACAGATATTCGACGCCGCGGAACCCGGCCTTCGCCGCCGCCGCGAAGCGGTCGAGAAACTCGACCTCGTTGAACAGCATCGTCAGATTGGCCGCGAATTTGGGCATGGGCCGGTCTCCTTGATTGGCGAGGTCAATCGAGCAGCGCGACCGCGGTCGGCGCGTCGCTTGCGTCCTTGGCGAGGTCCTCGAATTCGGTGATGTTGTCGATCTCGGCGCCCATCGAAACATTGGTCACCCGCTCCAGGATGATCTCGACGACCACCGGCGTGCGCAACTCCGCCATCAAGGTCTGCGCCTGTTTGAGCGCATCGCCGATGCGTTCCGGGTCGGTGACGCGGATCGCCTTGCAGCCGAGGCCTTCGGCGACTTTGACGTGATCGACGCCATAGACGCCGATCTCCGGCGAGTTGGCGTTTTCGAACGACAGTTGCACCGAATAGTCCATGTTGAAGCCGCGCTGCGACTGCCGGATCAGCCCGAGATAGGAATTGTTCACGACCACATGGATGTAGGGAAGCTTGAATTGAGCCCCCACCGCCAGCTCCTCGATCATGAACTGAAAATCGTAATCGCCGGAAATGGCGACGATCGGGCGCTCCGGGTCGGCCGCCCGCACCCCGAGCGCGGCCGATATCGTCCAGCCGAGCGGCCCCGCCTGGCCGCAGTTGATCCAGCGCCGCGGCTTGAAGACGTGGAGGAATTGGGCGGCCGCGATCTGCGACAGGCCAATGGTCGAAACATAGCAGACATCCTTGCCAAAGGCCCTGTTCATCTCCTCGTAAACGCGCTGCGGCTTGATCGGCGTTTCCTCGAAGTGCGTGCGGCGCAGCATGGTCCGCTTGCGCTCGCGGCACTCTCCGGCCCACTTGCCGCGGTCTTTAAGAGCCTTCCCCGCCTTCATTTCGCGCGCGGCCTCGACAAACAATTCCAGAGCGGCTTTCGCGTCCGAGACGATGCCGAAATCAGGATTGAAGACACGGCCGATCTGCGTCGGCTCGATGTCGACGTGAACGAACTTGCGGCCCTTGGCGTAGACGTCGATCGATCCGGTGTGGCGGTTGGCCCAGCGGTTGCCGACGCCGAGCACGAAGTCTGACGCCAGCATCGTCGCATTGCCGTAGCGGTGCGCCGTCTGCAGCCCGACCATGCCCGCCATCAGCGGGTGATCGTCGGGAATCGTTCCCCAGCCCATCAGCGTCGGGATGACCGGCACGCCCGTCAGTTCGGCGAATTCGACCAGCAAATCCGACGCGTCGGCATTGATGATTCCGCCGCCGGCCACGATCAGCGGACGCTCCGCCTCCTGCATCATCGCCAGGGCCTTGTCGATCTGCGCCCGCGTCGCCTTCGGCTTGTAGACCGGGAGGGGTTCGTAGGTTTCGATGTCGAATTCGATCTCGGCCATCTGCACGTCGAACGGCAGATCGATCAGAACGGGCCCGGGACGCCCCGAGCGCATCACATGGAAAGCCTGCTGGAAGATGCGGGGCACGAGCCCCGGCTCGCGCGCCATCACCGCCCATTTGGCGACGGGCTTCGCGATCTCGACGATCTCGACCGCCTGGAAGTCCTCCTTATAGAGCCGCGCGCGCGGCGCCTGGCCGGTGATGCAGAGGATGGGGATGGAATCCGCGGCGGCGGAATAGAGACCGGTGATCATATCGGTGCCCGCCGGGCCGGACGTGCCGATGCAAACCCCGATGTTGCCGGGATTGGCGCGCGTATAGCCCTCGGCCATATGCGACGCCCCCTCCACGTGACGCGCGAGCACGTGGCCGATCGTATTGCGCGGCCTGAGCGCCGCATAGAGTGGATTGATGGCGGCGCCGGGGACGCCGAAGGCTTTCGTGACGCCTTCCTTCTCCATCACCAGAACCGCGGCCGCGGCCGCCGTCATCCGCGTCATGGGAGTCTCCCTCCAGGTGTCAATTCGCCGCGCGCGGAATTCGCGCATGGCGGTCCGCGGAACGCGGGCGTCGTCGAGCGGTCGTCGGACGCCGTCCGTCCGGCGCGCCCCACAATTAGCGGAGCCGGGCGCCCAGCGGAACGTCAGTGGCGTCAATAACAATCATTCCGTCACGGAATAGATGAACCAGCCGCGCCTCGGTTCAGGACCGCCCGACCCACCACTCGTCGCGGAATCGCTGTTGCAGGAACGCGATCAGCGCCAGAACCTTGGCGGGAACGAAGCGGGGCGACGGAAAGACGACGTTGATTTCCTGTTTCGGCAGGAGATAGTCGGCGAGCAGGGAGCGCAGTTCGCCCGCCCGGAGCGCGTCCGCCGCCAGATACATCGGCAGGAGCGCGACGCCCATTCCTTTCAGCGCGGCGCTGAGGAGGATCGAGAGATTGTTCGATTTGAGCGGGCCGTTGACGCTCACGACGCTTTCGCGGCCGGACGCGTCGAGCAGGCGCCAGACCTCGTCGCCCTGCGCGGTGGAGTAGATCAGGCATTTGTGCGCGCCCAGATCATCGGGGCGCTGCGGCTCGCCATGGGATTCGAGGTAAGCGTTCGAAGCCGTCATCACCCAGGGATTGGAGCCGATGTAGCGGCAGCCGAGCGAAGAATTGGCGAGCTTGCCGAGGCGGATCGCCATGTCGAGACCGTGGGCGACGACGTCGACATAGCGGTCCTCGCAGTTGAGATCGATTTTCAGATTGGGATGGAGCATCAGGAATTCGAACACGAGCGGGGCGATCACGCTGCGGCCGAAGGCCATTGAAACCCCGATGCGCAGCGGGCCGGCGAGATCGCCGCGCCGCTCCGAGACAATGGTCTCCGTGGCGTCGAATTCGCGCAGCACGAGCTTGCACCGGTCGAAATAGAGCGAGCCGATCTCGGTCATGGCGACGCCGCGCGAGTTGCGGTTGAGCAGGCGCACGCCGAGCCGCCGCTCGAGCCCGGAAACATGCTTGGTCACCGTCGGCTGGGTGAGCCCGAGTTCGTTCGCCGCGCGCGAGAAGCTGCCCGTCTCGACGACGCGAACGAAGAGCTGAAGTCCCGTCAGGCGATCCATGGTGCGCGCCGCGGTTCCTTGATCCCAGCTTCGGCCGGCTGCTCTGCGCCGGGGACTTCTGTCGGATGTCCGCCTCCCACAGCGGCGTCGCGCCAGAAGTCCTCGCTCACGTCATACAGTCAATTCGTCTCACGCGCGCTGGCCACGTTCCGCGCCGAGAGCCAGGTAAAGCCATAACAGGCGCGCGCGACAGCGGCGCCGGCGTGAAGCGGAAGCGGCGCCGACGTGAAGCGGAAGCGGCGCCGGGACGTCATTGATGTGAACTTGGCGGAAGTAGCCGCCCATCGCCGTTTTGAGCCTTTTCAATGGGTTGCCGGAAACCGGGGCGGATTTCCGGCCGCCGCCTTCAATCTCATGCCGGGTCAAGCCCGCGATGCCCCCGTGGCGCACGGACGGCGCGCCATTTCGGGTCTCCGAATCCATTCTTTCAAGGACTTGCGGCGCCATTTCGGGCCGAGCGGGCGGCCGATGCACGACGCGCTGCAGATCCCGGTCAATGCGCGCCCCGCTGAAGACATAAATTAAACGAATGCAGTCTGGTTATTGTCGAGTTTCGCCCGGCGCTGTCCCGTCCGAAGCTCGTCGGCCTTCGATGGCTGAACAGCGGACGGCCTCGGAGCTTGTGAAAATGACGATACCATGAATTTCTGATTTATGGAAGATTTTGCCGACAAGGCGATCCCATGCTTGGCCATAAGATCGTCGACGACAAAGGAGAAATTATCAACCTTAAGCGGCACGGTCCGTAAGTCTGCTCCCCCCGCCTGCCTTAGAAGCGCCGTTCACGGGCGGCGTCGGTTAGAAGGCTAACCAGCGGCGCGAGACGGCGGCTCTTTTTGCCCTGCGACGACCGGCGAAGGCGAGGCCAGTGAAGCCTATCAGCATGATCGCCCAGGTCGATGGTTCGGGGACGACCGAAACGGTCGAGGAGAAGATGCTGAAGGCCGGCGCGAACGGGAAGGAGATGACGAAATCCTCTCCGCTCGCCGTATGCAGCGGAGCGCCGTTGGCGCAGAGCGGGCCGCCGACCCCATCCGGGCAAAATGGCGCAAACCCCTGAACGTAAAAGTCAGTCGTGAGGTCGTAATGCGCATAGTCCGCATTGCCGCCATAGGTCGCCATTGGATAGGTGGGTCCATAACTCGAACCAAATCCGGCGCCTCCGTTGGTTTGATCGACGCTCACGTAGATCTGCCCGGCGGGCGCTAGGGTCGCGCTGAAAGATTGTCCCGAATTCAAAAATACGCTGACGGTCGCGGACTGAATCGAATTCTTGAAGCCGCTCGCCCCTGGCACGCTGAAGGGCTGAACATCGTTCGTGTCGCCGATCCCGGTGATGGAGACAAAGGCGCAGTCTGGGCTCGAGAGGGTCGTGCAGCTGTATGTTGAGCTTCCCAAGCTGACGGAGACGTCGGCAATATAGTCGCCATAGGTCACCAAATCGGCTCGCGCCGCGACGCTCGAAAGCGCTATCGCGAGACAAACGCCGATCGCCGGCGCCTTGGCAGGCAGGTACATTTTAACCTCCCCATTTGATTATACATGAATATTATGACTATAAGCGACAAAAGAATTTTGGCGCCTTGCTGCGCCTTCGGCGTCCGATCGCCTTAACCGAGCAAATTCCAGCCACATTTGCAAGGCTCGTTCTGGCATGAGCCCCCCGCGCCTGAACGGTCACCAGGCGGAAAACCTCGCCTCGACCTTGCTGAGGAACGCCGTGCGACGTTCCGCGCGCGTATGATCCATGTCGTAGTGCGCGAGATAGTCGCAACGCGCGCCCGGCGCGCAGTTCAACCGCATCGAACGCGTGAGGAAGCGACGCGGCGGGTCGCCCATCATGATGGTCAGCCATCGCGAGCCGCCATAGGTGCATACGACCCCGAGACGCTTGATGTTGTGCAGAATCGGAACGTAGGAGCCGTCTTCCTTGAGGATGAAACTGACGCCCGGCAGGAACACCTTGTCGACGAAGCCCTTGAGAATCGCGGGGAAGCCCATGTTCCAGACCGGGAACGAAAACACGAGCGCCTCGGCGGCAAGCAGCCGGTCGACGTAAGGGGCGACGCGCCGGCGATTGATGCTGACATCATGATACTCGATCCGGTCCTGACGGGTCATGACCGGGTCGAAGCCTTCCGCGTTGAGATCGCAGTCGTCGACGTCATGGCCGCGCGCGCGCAAGGCTTTCGACGACCTTGGCGTGCAAAGCCGATCCGAAGCTCGTCTCGACCGGATGGGCGAAGAGGACGAGGACCCTCACCGCCGATCAGCCTTGCGCGGCGAGCGCCCGCGCCTCGAGGCCCGGGAACAGAAAATTCTTGCCGGCGGAGAAATTGAAGCTCGGGTCCTCGAAGGCGATCATCTTGCCCGGATTGAGCAGACCCTGCGGATCCGTCTCGCGCTTGAACGCGAGCTGGATCGCGTCGGTCTGCTTCATGCCGCCCTCCTCGAGCGTATAGCGATGGGGGTTGAAGATCGTCGCCCCCATCGCCTCGTGCTCGGCGATGATCTGCTGTAGCCGCTCCTCGGTCGAGAAGCGAATCAGCGGCAGGCCGGCGAACCCGATCCTGCCGTTGAAGCGGATGACCTCCAGATGCCCGATGATCTCGGGTCCGAAATGATCATGAATGCGCTTGACGATCCCCAGCGCGCCATCCTCCGGATAGCGCGCCTGCAAATAGGTCATGGCCGGATCGACGCGCAGAGCGCGCAGGGTCGTGTGGTTCCAGGCCAGTTCGTAAATCGGCGGCAGGCGCGCGAGCGCCTCGGGCGCTTCGCGGGCTGAGATCAAGCAGGATTGTCGCGGCCTTGAACGGCCTCGTGAACGTCTCCAGCGCATCGAGAGCGTGTGGCGCGATCATCGCCAGAACGACGCTTTTGCCCGCGGGAATGAAGGCGCGGTGGCGAAGGAAATAGTCATGCGGAGCAGGAGCCGCGACGACGGTCACGAGCTTCTTCAGGATCCCGTCCTGTTGGCCGAGGGCCAGGCCATAAGCCGTGGCGGCGTCGAAAGAGTTCGAATCCGATGATCGCCTCGATCCAGTCGTACGACGCCGTCAACGGCATCTCGACCTCGGTGATGACTCCGTTGGTGCCATAGGCATGGACGGCCTTATGCAAGTCCTCCCCGGTCAGTTCGAGGGCGCGCGGCTCGGCCTCCATCGTCAGGACGCGCAGGCGCAGCACGTTGCCGAAATCTCGTAAGCCGCCCCAACTGATCGAACCGACGCCGCCGGACCCGCCGGCGACGAAGCCGGCGATCGAGGCGGTGGCGCGCGTCGAGGGGAACATACGCAACTCCTGCCCGGAGACGGCGGCCGCCTTGTCGACGTCGCGCAGGATCGCGCCGGGCTCGCAGATCACGCGGCCGGTCGTGATCGACAGGACCTTGTTCATCTCGATCAGGCTGAGCAGTACGCCGCCGGTCAGCGGCATCGCCTGGCCGTAGTTGCCGGTCCCGCCGCCGCGCGCGGTGACCGGAATGGCGAACTTGTGCGCCGCCGCCAGCACGGTCCGAATTTCGTCCTCGGTCTTCGGCGAAACCACGATGTCGGCGGTCACTGCCTCGAGTTCGCGTTTCAAAATCGGCGAGTACCAGTAGAAGTCGCGGCTCTTCTGCTTGACGAGGACGGGATTGTCTTCGCATGTAATCGAACCGATCAGCCCGCGGAACCCGGCGATATCATAGGCAAGGCTCATGACGAGAGGCCCTCCAGGGCGTCGATGTCGGCGAAGTCCGGCGGCCCCGCGGTTAACGCCTGGCCATGGCGAAGCACGACGCGATCGTTGTGAGGACGCGCCATCAGCTCGGTAAAATCGCGAGCCCGCGTCACGATCATGTCGGCAGGCGCGCCCGGGCGAAACCCCTCCATATGCAGTCCCATCGCACGGGCGGGGCCTGAACGCACGACCGACGCCCAATCGGCGAACGGGTAGTCGAGGTGTAGAATCCTGACGCCTTCGCGCCAGACCTCGAGCATGTCGTGATCCCCGTAGGCGAAAAACGGGTCGCGGACATTGTCGCTGGCGATCATCACGTTGACGCCCGCGGCTTTCAGCTCGTGCAGCGCAGTGACGCCGCGCCAGCGCGGCGTGCGGCCCGCCTGCCGGTCTTGAAGGAACATGTTGCACATCGGCAAGGAGACGACGCTCAATCCGGCGCGCGCGACGGCCTCGATCGTGCGCGCCTGTTCGTCCTCTTCCTGTCGGCATAGCGAGCAGCAGTGGCCGACGAGGATGCGGCCCCCGAAACGGCGCTCGATCGCCATCTCGGCGATGACGGCAAGCGAGCGAGCCGCGGGATCCGCGGATTCGTCGACATGGAAATCGAGGTCCCAGCCCTTGCGTTCGGCGAGCGAAAACAGCGCCGCGAGACCCTCCCGCAGACGCGGAGCCATGGTGGTGACCGCGCCAAGAATGTTCGATCCATAGGCGTCGAGCGTCGTCTCGATCTCCGCCATGTGCCGTTCATCGAGCGCGAATTCGAGGCTGAACAGCGGCGAAGCCTGCAAATCGATCCGCCCGCGCCACCGCTCGCGCGCCTCGGCCACGACCGGCCAGCTGATGCCGGTTTGGGGCCCGATGCTATCGATGTGGGTGCGGATTGCCGCAGCCGCCATGCGCGTAGGCCGAACGCAGGCTGAACTCCATGCGCGCGGCGACATCGCGGGCGTTCCAATTGGCGGCCCGATCGTCGGCGACCGCCTTCAGCGCGCCGGCGAAATCGCCGGTCGGATTCGGAGCCCGACGCCAGATGTGCGCCTTGTCGAGATGGGTATGGGCGTCGACGAACAGCGGCAGAACGGTCCGGCCCGACAAATCGAGCCGGGGCGCTTCGCCAAATTCGGCGGTCCGTCCGGGCGTAATGTCGCGGATCCGTCCTTCGTCGATCAGGAGGTCGACGGTCGCAAATCCGTCGCGGTCGGGGAGCGCGGCGCCGCTCGGCAGGTGCGAGGCGAGGACGCGAGCCTCGACGAGCGCGTAACGCTTGTTTGCCTGAAATCGGGAAGTCCGCATTCACGCCGCGCGGCTCCTGAAGCTGTCGAGCCGATGTCGCGGCGACAAGCGCCAAAGACCGCCCAGCATGAGCAAGGTCAGGACGCCGGTCGCCGAAATGCGCGACCTGGCGTGAACGCCCGCGGAATCTCCGGTCGACAACTCGGCCGCTCGTCCCCTGTCACGTCGGCGCTCCCTCGTCCTAACGCTGCGCGCGCGCCGCCCGATGGAGCGCGCGATGTCATGCGGCGCTTGTCCCGGCAGACCGCGTCGAGTGCGAACTCTTCGTCTCCTGGCGGCGGCGCCGTCTCGCGAACTGCGGCGACGTGGGTCATTGACGCGGCGCGTCCTTTGTCATTCCCAGATCAGTTTACTTGGGCCGCAGGTCGAGGCCGACGCCCTTGTCGACGAACTGAAGGGTGTAGGCCTTCTTGTAGTCCAGGCCCGGCTTGACGACGCCGGCCTTGACCATCTGATCGTAGAAGGATTTGACGCGATCGTCGGTCATGGCGCCGATTCCGAGCTTCAGAGTGTCGCCGGAGTCGACCAGACCATATTCTTTGATCCTGGCGATCGAGAAGGCGATCTGCTCATCCGTCATGTCCGGATTGACCTTCTTGATCTGGGCGTTCGCCTTCGCATTGTCGCCATAGAGATAATGATACCAGCCGATCGTCGAGGCGTCGACGAAGCGCTGCACCACGTCGGGATGTTTGGCGATCATGTCGGACGGTGGTTTCGATCGTCGTCGCATACGTCCCGTAGCCTTGGTCGGCGAGCAGAAAGATGTTCGGCTTGAAGTGGCCTTCGCGCTCGACCGCGAAAGGCTCAGACGTGACATATCCCTGCTGAATCGAATTCTTGTCGGCGATGAACGGCCCAGGATTGAATGTATAGGGTTTGACGTTTTCTTCCTTGAAGCCGTAAGCGGATCTCATCCACTGATAGAACGAGGCGAGCCCCTCCTTGCCGACGAAGGCGGTCGCCTTCGGCAAATCCGCCCACTTGTCGAGACCGACGCCGGGATGCGACATCATGATCTGGGGATCTTTTTGGAAATGGGCGGCGACGACAACGATTGGCACATTGCGGTCGACCGCATCGAAGGCGAGGAGCAGATTCCCGCCCATGTAGAAGTCGAGCTTGCCGGCTGCGAGCAGGAGTTCGTTGTTGGCCTGCGGACCACCCTGGACGATCGTCACGTCAAGGTTGTATTTGGCGTATGTTCCGTCGGTGAGCGCCTGATAATATCCGCCATGCTCGGCTTCGGCGAGCCAGTTCGTTCCGAACGACACCTTGTCGGCGGCGAGCGCCGACGACGCGGCCAAAAAAAAGCCCGCGGAGAGCCAAACGCCGACGTGTTTCATGAGCCATTCCCCAATCCGAGTGACCGGCTAAAGTCTCGCAACTTCCGCGCCGTTGCGCAACTCCGCCCGGCGCGCGCCAAATAAAAGAGATGACCAGGAGTAAGGACGTTGGAGGTTCGTTCCCATGCGCAGGCTGACTCCTAACTCGATTCATCCGCCATTCGCCAATTACGCGCATGGCGTCAAAGTCGAACCCGGGGCGAGCATGGTCTTTTGCGCCGGCCAACTGGGCATTGACCGCGACGGCGCCATTCCAGAAACAGTCGAGGAGCAGTCGCGCCTGTGCTTTCGCGCGATTGCGGCGATCCTCGCCGAGGCCGGCATGACGCTTGCCGACCTCGTCCGCCTCAACGCTTACGTCTCGTCGGCTCAACATTTGAGCGGCTATATGAAAGTGCGCGACGAATTTGTCGGCGCCCCGCCGCCGGCCTCGACGCTGATGATCGTGCAGGGCTTCGCCCGGCCGGAATTCAAGGTGGAGATCGAGGCCATCGCCGCGCGAGCGGGCTGACGAAGGGGAGTTCCTGATGCTGCCGAGCAAATATTGGGCGGAAATGGGCTGGCGAGACTTTGCCGCCGCCGACATGAGCAAAGTCGTGGCGGTGCTGCCAGTGGCGGCGATCGAGCAGCATGGACCGCATCTGCCGGTCGGCGTCGATACGTTCATCAACGAAGGCTATCTCGCGCGGGCGGTCGAGCGCGTTCCCGACGACATGCCGGTCCTGTTTCTGCCCGTGCAAGCGATCGGAAAGTCAAATGAGCACATGCGAATTTCCGGGCACATTGACCCTTTCGTTGGAGACGGTCACGCGAGCCTGGATCGAGATCGGCGACAGCGTCGCGCGGGCAGGCTGCCGCAAGCTGATCGTCATGAACTCGCACGGGGGCAATGTTCCGGTGATCGGCGCGGTGGTGCGCGAGTTGCGGGTCCGCCACCGGATGCTGGCCGTCCATGCGGCCTGGCATGCGCTCGGATATCCGGAAGGCCTGTTTTCGGCCGAGGAGCGCGCGCATGGCATCCATGGGGGAGACGCCGAGACGTCGCTGATGCTGGCGTTCAAGCCGGATCTGGTGCGCATGGGCGAGGCGCGCAATTTCGTCAGCGCGGCGGTTGCGATCGAAGCGGAGTTCAAGCGGCTTCGCGTCACCCAGCCGATCGGCATCGGCTGGATGTCGAGCGACCTGCACGAGCTGGGCGCGGCCGGCGACGCCTCCAACGCGACCGCGGCCAAGGGCGAAGCCTGCGCCGAATGCGGCGTCGACGGTTTTCTGGAACTGCTGCGCGACGTGCTGGCCTTCGATCTCGATCGCCTCGGCCAGGGACCGCTCGCTCGGCGCTAGGACGCCCGAGCGCCGCGCCATCGCTGACGGCAGGTCCTTCGCCACGGCCGCGCTCGCCTTGTCAGTGACGGCTGACGCGGTCAGGATGGGCCTGAAGCGCGGCGGACGATCGATGCGGTTCGCGCGCGGGGGAGGACGTGCATGCTTCTGCCAACGACGCTCGTCGGCTCGTACGCGCAGCCCGAATGGCTGATCGATCGCGCCAAGCTCGCCGGGCGCTTTCCGCCGCGGGTGCGGGCGAAGGAACTGTGGCGCATTCCCGAACCCTATCTCACCGAGGCGCAGGACGACGCGACCGTGCTCGCGATCAAGGCGCAGGAGGACGCCGGGCTCGACATCGTCACCGACGGCGAAATCCGGCGCGAGAGCTATTCGAACCGCTTCGCGACCGCGCTCGAAGGGATCGACATCGACAATCCCGGCGTCGCGCTCGACCGCTCGGGCCATCCCAACCCGGTGCCGCGCATCGTCGGCAAGATCCGCCGCAAGCGCGCCGTCGAAGTCGACGATCTGAAGTTCCTGCGCCAGCGCACCGCGCGCAAGGTCAAGATGACCGTGCCGGGTCCCTTCACCATGAGCCAGCAGGCGCAGAACGACTTCTACCCCAATCTCGCCGATGCGGCGATGGACTACGCCGAGGCGGTCAACGCCGAGATCAAGGATCTGTTCGCGGCCGGGGCGGACATCGTCCAGATCGACGAGCCCTATTTGCAGGCCAGGCCGGCCCCGGCGGAGGACTATGGCCTTGCCGCGCTGAACCGGGCGCTCGACGGCGTCGCCGGCGCGACCGCGGTGCATATCTGCTTCGGCTACGCCGCGATCATCCACCAGCGGCCGAGCGCCTATTCGTTCCTCAGGCAGCTCAAGGGCTGCCGCTGCCAGCAGATCTCGATCGAGACGGCGCAGTCGAATCTCGATTGCGCCGTGCTGGCGGACCTTCCCGATCAAAAGATCATCCTGGGCGTGCTCGACCTGTCGACGCCCGAGATCGAGACGCCGGAGACGGTCGCCCGGCGCATTCGGCGCGCGCTCGCCTACCGCAAGGCCGAGGACATCATCGTCGCGCCCGACTGCGGCCTGAAGTACCTGCCGCGCGCGTCGGCCTACGGCAAGATGAAGGCGATGGTCGAAGGGGCGCGCATCGTCCGGGCGGAATTGACGGCGCAATAGGCGCGACCCCGTGCGAGCGGACGAGGGCCCGCGCGGTCCGCAAATCCCGTTGCGGCGCCAAGCCTTTTCAAGCGCTTAGCTGCGCTTTTTCGGTAATTCCGCAAGCGAGCGGCCGCTGGATTCCGAACCGCCGGCGCCGGTCGCGGCGGCCGCCAGTTTGGGTCGCGAATCCCATGTTTTCAAAGGCTTGCGGCGCCATTTCGGGCCGACCAGGCGAAGCCCGGCTCGAACTCCCGGCGGCGCCGAGACGCCCAGCCGTCATGGCCGGGTTCGTCCCGGCCATCCACGCAGTCATTCTGCAAAAATCGTCTCCGACGTTCACCGGATGCGAATGCAACGTTTTGAAAACATGCGCTTTGGCGGTTTGTGCGCAAAGCTTGGACCTTTTGGCGGCTGGCGCCGCGTCGATGGCCGCGACGAGCCCGGCCATGACGCAACCCCGTTCGCCCGCAGATCGGCTCCGCTCGCCGCGCGCGAACGGATTCGACCGATCGGTCCGCAGCGCGCGGAGCGCTCGCGTCGCAAGCCCGAACGGGGTGTTGAGGTGTCGGTTCATGGCAAGAAGGATCGTAGCACGGATTCTGATTTTCATAAAGGATTTGTTTCCGAGGGCGATGATCCCGGACTTGACCCGATCGCCGGCAAGCAGAGCTTTGACGCACCATCGAAACTGTGACACAAGCAGGTCCCGATTGGCGCCGATCTGGATCGTATTCTTGTTCGATTTCAGTGCATTGCAGTCCCTTCGGCGTAGGGTCGAACTCCCAAGCCGCGGGGGATCGGCGACGGATTAAGCGATCAATCATTGTCACCCCCGCGAAAGCGGGCGCAGACCGCCGCAGGGCGTTCAACGACCATCACTTTCGACCCATCCTTCCCCGACGGCGGCGGTGCCCAGATGCCCGCTTTCGCGGGCATGACAACAATCGAACGGCTTGGGAGTTGCGTAGGGTCCCGCGCCAACGCCGAAACGCTGCCCAGTCGCCTTCACCGATAGCAGCCGGCTTGCCGCGCGCGTTCGCGCACCAGAGCCAGAATCGCCGTGCACAGCGGCAGGGGCGAGCCGACTGTTTCGCCGAGCTCGACCACCGCGCCGAGCAGCGCGTCGATCTCCATCGGCCGGCCGCGCTCCAGGTCCTGCAGCATCGAGGTCTTGTGCGCGCCGACCTCCGCCGCGCCGTCGATGCGCTTGTCCACGTCGATCGCGAAGCGCACGCCGAGCGCCTCGGCGACCGCCTTGCGCTTCCGCCATCATGGCGCGGCACAACGGCGCGCAGGTCCGGCCGGCCGGTCAGCCGGTCGAGCGTCGCGCCGGTCAGCGCCGACAGCGGATTGAAGGCCAGATTGCCCCACAGCTTGACCCAGATCTCGTCGCGGATGCGCGGGCGCACCGGCGCCTTGAGGCCGGCCGCGATCAGCAGCTGCGACAGCGCCTCGACGCGCGGCGCTGCGGCTGCCGTCCGGCTCGCCCAGGCGTGAAGCGGTCGCCATAGGTGTGCTCGATCACGCCGGGCTCGATCACCTCGGCGGCCGGATAGACGACGCAGCCGATCGCCTGGCGCGGGCGGCAGGATGTCCCACAGCCTGCCGCCGGGATCGACGCTCTCCACCGCGCCGGTCGCGCCAGGGGCCGTCGAGGCCGTAGAAATACCAGTAGGGCACGCCGTTGATCGCCGGTCACCAGCGCGGTCTCGGGGCCCATCATGCGTGGCGATCTGCGGGCGCGGCGGCGGGCAGCGCGTGCGCCTTCAGCGTGACGATCACCGCAGTCCTGCACGCCCGGCTTCGGCGGCGTCCGCCAGGCAGCGCGGGCGGACGGTGACGCGTCTCGCCGCCGCTGCTGCAGCGTCAGGCCGTTCGCCTGCATCGCCGCCAGATGCGGGCCGCGCGCGATGACCGTCACCTCGGCGCCCGCCTGCTGCAGCCTGGCCGCCAGCAGCCCGCCGATCGCGCCGGCGCCGAAGATGGCGATCTTCATCGCCGTCAGGCCGAGCTTCTCGGCCAGGCCGATGCGCTGCAGCTTGCCGGTCGCGCCCTTGGGGATCTCGTCGAGGAAGACGATCCGGCGCGGCACCTTGAAGGCGGCGAGGCGCGTCGCCGGCGAAATCGCGCAGCTCGCGCTCGTCGCAGCGCCGCGCCCTCGCGCAGCACGATGGCGGCGGCGACTTCCTCGCCCAGCTTCGTCGTGCGGCATGGCGAAGGTCAGGCCTGCGCGACCGCCGGATGGTCCATCAGCACCGTCGTCGACCTCCAGCGGGCTGATCTTCTCGCCGCCGCGGTTGATCAGCTCCTTCAGCCGGCCGGTCAGGCGCAGATAGCCGTCCGCGTCGAGCGATGCCCTGGTCGCCGGTGCGGAACCAGCCGTTGGTGAAGGCCTTGGCGTTGGCGTCGGGGTTGTTCTCATAGCCGGCGGTGACGTTGCGGCCGCGGATCACCACCTCGCCCAGCGCGCCCGGCGGCAGCAGCGCGCCGGCCTCGTCCATGATGGCGATTTCCGGACCGGCGGCGATGCCGACCGAGCCGGCGAAGCGCGCGGCGCGGCGGCAGCGGGTTGGAGGCCATCTGGTGCGAGGCCTCGGTCATGCCGTAGGCCTCGATCACCGGCACGCCGAAGGTCGCCTCCAGCGCCGTCCATCACCTGCGGCGGCAGCGAGGAGGACGAGGAGCGGATGAAGCCGCAGCCGGCCCGCCGCGATCGCCGTCCCGGTTGCGCGCCGGCGCAGGCCCAGGATCGCCTGATGCATGGTCGGCACCGCCGTGTACCAGGTCGGGCGGACCGCGGCGAACCAGGCGAAGAAGCGGAAGGCGTTGAAGCCCGGGCGTGCAGCACCACCGAGCCGCCGGCGGCCAGGCTCGACAGCGACGGCGGCGATCAGCCCGTGGATGTGGAACAGCGGCATGATGTTGAGGCAGACATCGTCCGGCGCAAGCGCCAGCGTCCGGCCGATGTGATAGGCCGAGGCGGTGACGTTGACGTGGCGCAGCGGCACGATCTTGGGCCGCGACGTGGTGCCGGAGGTGTGCAGCACCAGCGCCACGTCGTCCGCCTCGGCCATGCCCGGGCGCGCCGGCTTGCCCTTGAGAGCCTGCGCCGGGTGGAGCGTGAACAGCCCGGCGGCGCCGTCCGCCTCCGGCGCCAGTTCGACGACCGGGATGCCGCGCGCCGCCGCCGCCGCGCGCGCCGCGCTTTCCGCTCCGCGCAGCACGATCAGCGCCTTGGCGTTCGAGGTCGCCCAGATAGAAGTCGAACTCCTCGCTCCGGTAGGCCGGGTTGAGCGGCGCGGTGGTCGCGCCGCAGGCGATCGCGACGAAGGCGGTCGCCATCTCCGGCCCGTTCGGCAGCACGATCGCCACCCGGTCGCCGCGGCCGATGCCCATGCCGTTCAGCGCCGCCACCGTGCGCTGCGCCAGGTCGCGCAGTCCCGCATAGGCGAGGGCCGTGCGGTCCGGGGCGCCGATGGCCGGCGCTTCAGCCTCGCCTCGCGCCAGAAGCGCAGGGATCGTGTCGAACGGGTGCTCGGTCATCGTCAATCCTGGTTATTCGACTGCAAGCGCGTGTCCTGGCCCTATCTTAAGATCGCCTCGAGGGGATCAATAGCCCGCGGCGGCGCCGTCGCCCCGAGGATCGGCTCCGCCCTCGAGGAAGCCTTGTTCGCGGTTGACGCGAATGGCGTGCGCGTGCCCCATGCTGTCATTCCAATCCGTGACCATTTGCACTGGCTGTCCCCGCCGTTTCAGCTCGCGCGCGACGTCATCGGATATGCGGCCTTCGAGCCACAAATTGCGGGACCGCGTCCCCCACGTGCGCCCGATGACCCAGCGCGGCGCCTCGATCGCCTGCTGCACGTCATATCGAAAATCAACGATGCGGGTCACCAGCGCGGCCTGGGACTGCGGCTGCCCCTCTCCGCCCATCGCTCCGAACGCCAGGTAAGGTTTCCCGTCGCGCGCCAGCAGCGCCGGGATCAGCGTATGAAACGTGCGCTTGCCGGGTTGCAGGCAGTTCGGGTGATGTTCATCGAGCGCGAAGAACGCGCCGCGATTTTGCAAGATGATTCCGGTGTCGCCTCCGACGACCGCGCTGCCGAAATCGTGATAGATCGACTGGATGAGGGAAACGACCATGCCATCCCGATCGGCGGCGCAGAAGTAACAGGTGTCGCCTTCCGGCGCGCGACGCTGGTGCGGATGCGCATAAGGGATGCCCGCCGCCACCTCGGCCATGTTTTGGGCCCGCTGCGAATCGATGAGGCGGCGGCGCTGTTGCGCATAGGTCTTGTCGATCAGCCGTTGCACCGGAATGTCGACGAAGCGCGGGTCGGTCAGCCACTCGTCGCGGTCGGCGAACGCGACCTTAACCGCCTCGGCCATGTGGTGATAATAATCGGCGCCGCCGTCGCCCCAGCCGGCGACGTCATAACCTTCGATCAGATTCAATATTTGCAGCGCCGCGAATCCCTGCGTGTTGGGCGGCAGCTCGTAAACGTCGTAACCACGGTATGTGGATTTGATCGGCTCGACCCACTCCGCTTGAAAGGCCGCGAAATCCTCGACGCGCAGCGGCGAGCCCTCCGCCTGCAATCCGGCGCAGATGCGTTCGGCGATTGCGCCTTCGTAGAAGCCGGCCCGCGCTCCCTGGGCGGCAATCTGCTGGAGTGAATGGGCGAGATCCGCCTGGACCAGTCGGTCGCCCTCGGCGGGCGCGCGGCCGCCGGGCAGAAAGATCGCGGCGGTCGTGGGGCGCCTGGTCAGAATCGGCGCGTCTCGCTCGGACCAGTCCGCCAAAGAACGGCTCACCGGCACGCCTTCGCGGGCATAGACGATGGCGGCGTCAAACAGTTCGCTCCAGCCGAGCCGGCCGAATCGCTGATGCGCCGCGCGCCAGCCGTCGACCGCGCCGGGCGCCGTCAGGGCGCTGAGCGGCCCGCGCGAGGGGATTTCGGCGTTCTCGCCGTGCGCGCGGTAATAGTCGAGAGTCGCCAGTCGCGCGGCCGGCCCGCTGGCGTTGAGCCCATGCACCTGACCGGTCGGCTCCGCGATCAGCCAGAATCCGTCGCCGCCCAATCCGGCCATGTGAGGGTAGGCGACGCACAGGACCGCGTTGGCGGCGATCGCGGCGTCCACGGCATTGCCGCCGCGCTGCAGGACATTCAGCCCGGCGGCGCTGGCCAGGTAATGCGGCGACGAAACGACGCCGCGCGGCGCGCGCGTCGCGGGACGGCCGGCGCGTGGAGGATTGGGCGCGCTCATACTTCCCTCCCTACACCGCCGCCGAAGCGAAATCATGCGCCGATCGATCGGCGTCGCCGTATTCATGCCGGGGAACCGTCGCGTCGGCGCTGGCCGCTGCAAAGGCGGCTCGGCGCCGACGCCCAATTGCCCCGATCGCTTTCCGGCGGGTGCAAGTCCGAACCGCTGCAGCCGGAAGCGACCGAAGCAGCGGGAGCCGACAATTCGTCGCGCCGCGCTACTCCCCGCGCCCGCCGCCGCGGCCCAGTCGATCGCCGCTCCCTGATCGGTCGCGGCGAAGAGCCGGATCGGAACCGCGGAGTCCGCGAAGCCGCTGAGCCTGGCTTCATCCATCAAGCCGGCGTCGGCGACGACCGCGACCCTGACCAGATTCCCGTGGGCAGACGAAGCATTGACGAGGCCGCGCGCGAGCTCGGACAGATAGCCGTCGAAGTCGCGGTCGATGACGATGACGAGGCCTGTCGGCGCGCCCGACGGACCGATGGCGGCTTCCAGGGCGGCTTCGACGTCGCGCGCCATCACGGTTCCGCTCGCGCGCAGAGCCAGCGTGTGCGCCGAGGCCTCCTGCATTCGCTCCAGCATGGTGCAGCTCCGGTCGGTCCGAAGGTCCGTCCCCGACTCATTCAAGACTGGCGCGCCCGGAGAGGCTTGAACTCCCAACCCTCGGTTTCGAAGACCGATACTCTATCCAGTTGAGCTACGGGCGCGCTGCAGTCGGCGCCCGCCATAGCACGAAGCGCGGGCGCGTTGGAAGCGCGCCGGCGACGGCCTTACGCCTCAATGCCCGGGGGCGCGAAAGGCGACGGTCTTCTTGGCGGCGTTGTCCATCTCCTCGGGCGTGAGGAGAACAACCGTCGTGATGTTTCCTGCTCCGCTCTGACTGAACGCGAGCGCCACGGCGGCCGCCGACACGTTGTCCGGCAAATCAACGATTACGAAGGCGTCGACGCCGCCGAAAGCGAAATGGATGCTCTCGAGCTTGCCGCCCAAGCCTTCGACCGTTTTGGCGACCGCGGCGCGGCGTCCCGAGCCTCCTTCTTTCATGACCCCCTTGGCGCCCTCGGCGTTATAATGCGCTTCGAACATATACTTGGGCATGGCCTCCTCCTTTTTGCGCGCCCCCCCGCGCTTTGGCTTCACAGGGCGCTCACGCTATATCGGGCGGCGGCGCAGCGCAAATCGGCGCTTCTCAACGCGTGGCGACGAAGAACAGCCTCGGAAAGGGCAGGATCACGGTCCCGTCCGCTTCTGCCGGATAGGCGTTCGCGATCGCCGCCTCGTAGCGCGCAAGAAAACCTTCCCGCTCGGCTCGCGTCGAGCGGGTCGAGGAACGGCCGAAGGCCGGTCCCTTTCACCCATTCGACGACGGCGCGCGCGCCGGCGAGCGGATGGAAGTAGGTGGTGCGCCAGAGGTCGACACGGGCCGCATGGGGGCGCAACAGGCGGAAATACCAGTCGGGCCCGCGGCGCTCCGCGCGCGCCTTGGCGGCGTCCCTGAGCTTCGCCGCCCAGGGCCCGTCGCTGGCGATGTCGCGCATCAGCCGATGCGACGGCTCGTCGAGGTTGTCGGGCATTTGCGCCGCGAGCGAGCCGCCCGCCGCAAGCTTCGCAATCAGGGCCGGCAGCAGCGTCTCGTGTTCGGGGATCCACTGCAGCACGGCGTTGGCGAGGATCACGTCGTAGGGCCCCTCGTCGCGCCAATGGCGAATGTCGCCGACCTCGAAGGCGACGTCGGGCAGCCGCTCGCGGGCCGCCGCGATCATGTCGGGGGAAACGTCGAGCCCAATGATGCGCGCTCGCTCGTAGCGCTCGCGCAAGACCTCGGTCGAATTGCCCGGACCGCAGCCGATGTCCGCGGCGCTGCGGACGTCATCGTTGGGTATGCTGGCGACGAGATCGCGCGCCGGCCGGGTGCGCTCGTGTTCGAACTTCAGATATTGGGCGGCCGACCAGGACATCGCGAGATCCCTTCACGAGAGCGTCGGCAATCCATGCGACGCTGCGGCGCGCGCCGCAAGCCTGACTGCACAGTGTCCGCCGCCCGTCATTCGATCGGCTGCGCCCTCAGACCGTGCCGGCGCACGATCTCGCGCATGGCCAACTCGATGGTCGACCGCTCGTCTTCGCTCAAATGGCCGAAGTACTCCGCGTCGTTGGCGTCCGCGAGCGCGGCCAGAATCGGCGCCAGTCTTCGCCCTTTCGGCGTCAACGCGAGCCAATGCGAGCGGCCGTCGTTCCGCGCCGCCGTCCGCGAGATCAACGCCTTGGCGGCGAGCCGGTCGGCGAGCTTGGAGATGGCCCCGCGGGTCATTCCCATGCGATCGGCGAGGGCGCTCGGCGTCATCGCCTGTTCGTCGAGGAGCACGCGCAGCACCACCCATTCGGCGACCGTCACGCCGCGCGCGGCGAGCTTGCGGCTGAAGGAATGCGACGCCTGGTTGGAGACGAAGCGCAGCCAATAGCCCAGATGCGCGGCAAGCGGGCTGACCGTCCCTGTCCTGGGCGGCATTTCGGCGGCCTCATTTCGCGCCCGGGAACCATTCGACATACGAGTCCCCGGTTCTTCCGTAGTACACGGCGCGGCGGCCGGCGAAGCTGACGAAATAGCCGACGCAGCCCGCGGCGGCGATCCGTTTGCAGAACTCCCGGTACTGGATCGTCTGGGCCTGAATGGCGCGAATCGCCGTCTCGACCGCTTTCGGATCGAAGTCCTTCGCCACTGTCCCGACAGCGTGGCAGGGCAAGATCTCGAATTCGCCATCCGGCATGTAATAGGTCTTCGTCGAGCACACGAAGTCGGCGTGATAGCGCTCGACGCCCGCGGCCATCAGCGCTTTCACCACTTCCGGAAACGTCACCCGCTCGGCGTCCAATTCGGCCGTCGCCCAGCGAATCGCGTCTTTGCCATGCGCATCCAATTGAACCTCCTCGTCGTCGGCGCCCAGACGCGCCGATAGTTTCTCAGGAAACTACAAGATGATTGTTGCCTAGTCAATCACTTTCTCGGCGACCTCGCTTCTCGATATCGCGCACGGGGGCGCGAACGGCGCCGAAGGACGGCGAGAATGCGTGGGAACGGGCCCGCCTTGCCTCGACCGCCGCTTCACGCATAGCTTTACGAACGAGGCGGCCGATTTCAACTCTTCGCCTCGAGGCGCGATTCCCATGACGATTCTCGTGCTCGGTCTCGTGATCTTTCTCGGGCTCCATTCCACTCGCATTTTCGCCGAGACCGCGCGGAGGAACGCGATCGCCCGGCTCGGCGAAGGCCCATGGAAAGGGATCTATTCGCTCCTCTCGGCGGTCGGATTCGTCTTGATCGTGTGGGGTTTCGCTCGCGCGCGCTTCGACGCCGCGCAGCTTTGGACGCCGCCGCCCGGGGCGCGGCACGCGACCATTCTTCTCATGCTCGCCAGCATGCTGCTGTTGGCCGGCTATTTCGTGAAGCGGAGCCATATTGCGGTCGTGGTCCATCATCCGATGATCTGGAGTGTCGCCGTCTTCGGCGCCGCGCATCTCATCGCCAACGGCTCCGCGGCCGACCTTGGTGCTGTTTGGCGCCTTCCTCGTCTGGGCGCTGGCCGATCTGGTCAGCTCCTACGCCCGCGACCGGCGCAACGCGGTCGTCTATCCCGAGCCGGACTGGAGCGCGACGATCGCCGCGATCGTTCTCGGCGTCGCGCTGTGGGCCGCAATCGTCCTTTGGCTGCACGCCCTGCTGTTTGGCGTTTCGCCGATCGCCGGATAGGCGCGGCAGACGCAGTAGCGCGAGACGGCTGCGCGCTCGACGAGCGCGCAACCCTATGAATTCATCTCTTCACAGCACCGAACACACGTCGGGATTGTGGTCGACGAAGTTTTGAACATTTTGGAGCATGCCATCGCACTCGGGGCGAAGCTCCGCCTGCTGCTGGCGGATCGGACCAAATTCGCCGTGCCGCCCACCATTCGTACGAAGCACGACTGCCCCGTATTCCGTGGCGAATGCGGGGCAAGCTTTTGTAAGCCGCTGCCAGTCGGCACCGTCTCCAGTTCCGGCCACGTCGCTCGTCACGGACGGGCAATTCTTATTGTGACTCCTTTGAATGGGACAGGCGAGAAGTCTTGAAACACGTCCAAGAGGCACTGGCTCTTGTCGCCGTCCTTGTAGGTCTTGAACAGATCGCCGAGCGACGGGCTGTGGATGTGAGCTCCGTACGACGTTTGAAACAGTCCGGCCTCGGCGGTATCGGCGGTCGTGAAGCATTCGCTCACGTCGCGCCCCTCGCAATATTTGCCCGAACTCTCCATCATGCCGAGGCCGATCAGAAGCGTGTAGCTGTGCCTGAGCGTATCGACGCCAGCTTTGTCATTTCGCATACCAGCGGCGGCAAACCTAGCGCTGTACGCGGCAAGAGCATCGTTGGAGTTGGATGCGGGGCTCATCGGGGCAGAAACAACCCGCGCATCGGCGCGATCCTGGTGACAGACCGCTCGCGCAAACACCAGCGCAACACCTTCTATGTATGATCGAGGAGCGACACCCCGGTTCTTCCAAGAAAATGAAGCGCATTTGGACTGCGAGGCCATACTCTGAATGATTTTAAGTCCACCTGCTCCAGAGGATTGCGAGCTTTGCGCCCAGGCAGAATCCGATGAAATGACAAGGCTAAGCATGAAAGCTATTGTCGAGTATTTCATTGCTTGCTCCCTTAATAGTACATCAAAATTATGTGATGCTCCTCGCTTTAGCGGGACGCAACTTAATCTTAACAATGTACGCGTTTTCGTTGCGGCACGATAGGCTCATTTGGGCAAAGCGAGCCGCAGACGCCGACGGCAAACGGCCGTGCTCACGTCAATTCGCTCAGCCGCGATTTCGCCTTGTTCGGGTCGAGAGGCAGAAGCCCTTGGCGACCGAGTTTGATCCGTTTGCCCGAACTCTGGCGCTAAGGATCGACAAAGCGTTGAATCCCGAGCGCCGCCGCCGCATACTGTGCGCCATAGCGCGTCGCGATCAGCAGCGTCGCACGCCAGGGAGGCGATCAGCGATGGCCCACAAGCCCAAGACCAAGTCAAATGGCGGCTCGAACAGCGAGGCGAAGCGGCCTTTGCGATCGCGGCTGTGGTTCGACAATCCGGAGAACCCGGGCATGACGGCGCTCTACATCGAGCGCTATCTCAATTTCGGCTTGACGCCCGGCGAGCTCAGGTCCGGCAAGCCGATCATCGGCATCGCCCAGACCGGCTCCGACCTTTCGCCTTGCAACCGGCATCACCTCGAGCTGGCGAAACGCGTGCGCGACGGCATCCTCGCGGCGGGAGGCGTGCCGTTCGAGTTCCCGGTCCATCCGATTCAGGAGACCGGCAAGCGGCCGACCGCGGCGCTCGACCGCAATCTCGCCTATCTCGGCCTGGTCGAAATCCTGATGGGCTATTTCATCGACGGCGTGGTGCTGACCACCGGCTGCGACAAGACGACGCCGGCCTGCATCATGGCGGCGGCGACGGTCAACATTCCGGCGATCGTTCTGTCGGGCGGGCCGATGAACAACGGCTGGCATCACGGCGAGCGCACCGGCTCGGGCACGGTCGTGTGGCGCGCGCGCTCGGACCTCGCCGAGGGCAAGATCGACTACGAGCAGTTCATGGAGATCGTCACCTCCTCCGCGCCCTCGGTCGGCCATTGCAACACGATGGGGACGGCCTCGACCATGAATGCGCTCGCCGAGGCGCTCGGCATGAGCCTGCCCGGGTGCGCGGCGATTCCCGCCCCGCACCGGGAGCGCGGCCAGATCGCCTACGAGACCGGCAGGCGCATCGTCGACATGGTGTGGGAAGACCTGAAGCCGTCGGACATCCTGACCCGCGAGGCGTTCGAGAACACGATCATCGTCAACAGCGCGATCGGCGGCTCCACCAACGCGCCGATCCATATCAACGCCATCGCCCGGCATATCGGGGTTCCTCTGACGATCGCCGATTGGGAGACGGTCGGCCACAAGGTCCCGCTGCTCGTCAACATGCAGCCGGCGGGCAAGTATCTGGGCGAGGAGTTCCACCGCGCCGGCGGCGTGCCGGCGGTGGTCAACGAGTTGATGAAGCGCAAGCTCATTCATAAGGACGCGCTGACCGTCAACGGAAAGTCGATGGGCGAGAACTGCGCCAAGACGCGCGTCGACGATCATGACGTCATCTTTCCGATCGACAAGCCGTTGAAGGAGGACGCCGGGTTCATCGTGCTGAGCGGCAATCTGTTCGACGACGCGATCATGAAGACGAGCGTCATCGACGACGAATTCCGCGCCCGATTCCTGTCCAACCCGAAGGATCCGGAGGCCTTCGAGGGGCGCGCGATCGTGTTCGACGGGCCCGAGGACTATCACCACCGCATCGAGGACCCGAAGCTCAAGATCGACGAACATAGCATTCTGTTCATCCGCGGGACCGGGCCGATCGGCTATCCGGGCGGGGCGGAAGTGGTCAACATGCAGCCGCCGGCGGCGCTGATCAAGAAGGGCGTCCATGCTTTGCCCTGCATCGGCGACGGGCGGCAGTCCGGCACCTCCGGCTCGCCCTCGATCCTCAACGCCTCGCCCGAGGCGGCGGCGGGCGGCGGGCTGGCGCTTCTGAAGACCGGCGACCGCGTGCGCATCGATCTCAACAAGCGCTCGGCCAACATCCTGATCTCGGACGCCGAACTCAACGAGCGCCGCGCCGCGCTCGCCAGGCACGGCGGCTACGCCTATCCCAAGAGCCAGACGCCATGGCAGCAGATCCAGCGCGAGATGGTGGCTCAGTTCGACGAAGGCATGGTGCTGAAGCCGGCGATCAATTACCAGCGCCTCGCCCAGACCATGGGCGTGCCGCGCGACAATCATTGATCTTCGAACGGGCTGCCGTGTTCACGGATGTGTGGATTGCCCTGTCCCATGTCTGAGAGACCGGCATGACGACCGCCGCCCCCGCTCAGCCAATCGGCCCGTTGGTCGACGCTCATCCGGCCAAAAGGCCGGAGCGGGTGACGCTTGCCGGACGATGGATCACGCTGACGCCGCTCGACGCGGACAAACACGCCGAGGCCCTGTTCGAGGGCGCCAATGGCGGCGACAAGGATCGCGTCTGGACCTATCTGTTCGACGGCCCGTACGCGGACCCCGCCGTCTTCAAGGCCAATATCGCGGCCAAGGCGCAGTCGACCGATCCGCTGTTCTTCGCCGTTCTCGACAACGCGAGCGGCGCCGCCGTCGGCTATCAGACTTTTCTGCGCATCGACCCGGCCAATCGCGTCATCGAGGTCGGGAACATCCTCTACACGCCGGCCATGCAGCGCACGGCCGGGGCGACGGAAGCGCAATATCTGTTCGCCCAATATGTCTTCGACCAGCTCGGGTATCGGCGCTACGAGTGGAAATGCAACGATCTCAATGCGCCCTCGAAGCGCGCGGCCGAGCGGTTCGGATTCACGTTCGAAGGGATTTTCCGTCAGCACATGATCGTCAAGGGCCGCAATCGCGACACCGCGTGGTTTGCGATGCTCGACCGCGAATGGCCGGAGCGCAAGGCGGCCTACGAACGCTGGCTCGCCCCCGGCAATTTCGACGCCGCCGGCCGCCAGAAAGTCCGTCTTTCCGAGCTCATGCCGAGGACCGCACGATGACGCCGACCACCGCCCAGAAGCGCGACCGCTTCGCCGAATTGCACCGCACGCCCGGCTGCTTCGTGATGCCGAACCCCTACGACGTCGGCTCGGCGAAATATCTCGCCTCGCTCGGCTTTCCCGCGCTGGCGACCTCGAGCGCGGGCATGGCCTTCGCGGCGGGACTGCCCGATGGCGCCGTGACCCGCGCCTATGCGCTGGGCCACATCGGCGAACTCGCGGCCGCGATCGACCTTCCGCTCAACGCCGACTTCGAAGCCGGCTTCGCCCGCGACCCCGAAGGCGTCTATGAGAGCGTGAGGCTTTGCATCGGCGCGGGCGTCGCCGGCCTTTCGATCGAGGATTTCGCCGGCGACCGCAATGCGCCGCTCTATTCCCTGAGCGAGGCGGTCGAGCGCTTGCGCGCGGCGCGGGCCGCGATCGACGCCAGCGGCGAAAAAGTCCTGCTGACGGCGCGCAGCGAGGCGATCTGGCGTGAAAACGCCGGCGGCCTCGCCGAGGCGCTGCGGCGCCTGGCCGCTTTTGCCGAGGCCGGCGCCGACGTGCTGTTCGCGCCCGGAGTGAAGACGGCTGACGAGGTCGCGGAGGTGGTTCGGGTCGCGGGCAAGCTGCCGGTCAACGTGGTCGTCGGCGCGCCCGGCTTCACCCGCCGTCAGCTCGAAGACCTCGGCGTCAAGCGCATCAGCACCGGCGCCGCCCTCGCGCGAGCCGCCTGGGGGACGCTGATGCGCGCCGCGCGCGACATCGCGGAAAACGGGCGTTTCGACGCTTTCGCCGGCATTCCCCCGTCGAAAGAGATCGAGACGGCCTTGGCCGGCAAGCGTTAGAGTCCGGGCGGGCGCCGGAGATCGAGCGTCAGCGGAAATTCGGGATGCGGCGTCTCCGCGGGCGGCTCGAAGGCGCCGGGCGTGTGGCCGCGCGCCTCGAAGCGCGCCAGACGCCGCGCTTCGGCCTCGTTGCTGTTGACGGGGAAAGTCTCGTAGTTGCGCCCGCCCGGATGCGCGACATGGTAGACGCAGCCGCCGAGCGCCCGGCCGCTCCAGGAGTCGAAAATGTCGAACACGAGCGGCGCATGGACCGGCACCGCCGGATGCAGCGCCATCGCCGGCTTCCACGCCTTGAACCGAACCGCGCCAACCGCGACGCCGCTCGTTCCCGTCTTGCGTAGCGGCACGCGGCGGCGGTTGCAGGCGACGAGGTAGCGGTCGGGCTCGGCCGTCGTCAGCTTGACCTGCAAGCGCTCGGTCGAGCTGTCGGTATGGCGCGCTGTGCCGCCGATCGCGCCGGTTTCGCCCAGCACATGCCAGGGCTCCAGCGCCTGTCGGAGCTCGAGACGCGCGCCCTCGTATTCGACCTCGCCGCAGAACGGGAAGCGGAACTCGGCCTGCGCCTCGTACCATTCGGAGCGGAACGGAAAGCCATGCGCCGTCAGATCGGCCAGAACCTCAAGCAAGTCCTCCCAGACAAAATGCGGCAGCATGAACCGATCGTGCAGCGTCGCGCCCCAGCGCGGCAGCGGCCCGTCGAGCGGCTCGCGCCACAGACGCGCGATGATCGCGCGAATGAGCAGCTGCTGGGCGAGACTCATGCGCGCGTCAGGCGGCATCTCGAAGCCGCGGAATTCGACCAGCCCAAGTCGTCCCGTCGGCCCGTCAGGCGAATAGAGCTTATCGATGCAGATTTCGGCGCGATGGGTGTTGCCGGTCACGTCGACCAGGATATTTCGCATTAAACGGTCAACGAGCCACGGCCGGGGCGCCGGCCCTTGTCCCGGACGCGGGATCTGCGCCAGCGCGATCTCCAGTTCGTACAGAGCGTCGTGGCGCGCCTCGTCGACGCGCGGCGCCTGGCTGGTCGGTCCGATGAACAGGCCGGAGAAGAAATAGGACAGGCTCGGGCGTCTGAGCCAGCAAATGACCAGGCTCTTGAGCAAGTCCGGGCGCCTGAGAAAGGGGCTGTCGAGCGGCGTCGCGCCGCCGACCACGACATGGTTGCCGCCGCCCGTTCCGGAATGCTTGCCGTCGAGCATGAACTTGTCGGCGCCGAGCCGCTCGAGCCGCGCGTCCTCGTAGATGCCTTGGGTCGTCGCCACGCTCTCGCGCCAACTCGAGGCGGGGTGAATATTGACCTCGATCACGCCCGGATCGGGTGCGACGCGAATGACGTTCATGCGCGGATCCGCGGGGGGAGCGTAGCCCTCGATATGCACCGGCAGTCCGATCTCCTTGGCCCCAGCCTCCGCCGCCGCCACCAGTTCGAGATAATCCTCGAGGCGCTCGACCGGCGGCATGAAGATGCACAGCCGCCCGTCGCGCGCCTCCACGGTCACCGCCGTGCGCACCGCGCCGTCGATGTCCCCGAGGCGCTGCTCGACCCGCTGCTGGCCCGGCTCGGCGGCGGCGAACGAGGCGATCGGCTGAGCGCGCTCCCTCTCGGCGGCGAAATCGGGCAGCGGCTCGCGCGGCTCGGTCGGGTCAGAGGGGAAAACGTAGGGGAACGCGGCCGGCGCAACATAGGGCAGCGCGCCCAACGGCAGGCGGTAACCGACAGGACTGTCGCCGGGGACGAGATAGAGAGCGCCTCTGCGCGTCTTCCATTTCTCGCTGCGCCAGTGTCGCCCCTCCGCTTTCGCCTGCCACCGCTGGACCGGCAACACGTAGCCGGAGGGTTCGGTCAGCCCGCGCGCGAACACGCGGGCGATGCGCAGCCGCTCTTCCGGGTCTTTCAGTTGGGAATTTTGCGGCGTCACGTTCTCGGGCAGATCGGCTTCCTTGAGGATCCATTCGGCGGGATCTTCGAACGCCGGCGCGACGTAGTCGCCGTCGATGCCGAGCTGGGACGCGATCGCGTGCAGCAGCGCCTCGGCTTTCCCGCTGTTAGCCCCGGTCTCTTCGCCCTCGGCCGCGATCCGCCTGGCGTCGGACCAGATCGGCTTCCCGTCGCGTCGCCAATAAAGCGAAAAGGTCCAGCGAGGCAGGGATTCGCCAGGATACCATTTGCCCTGCCCATAGTGCAGGAACCCGCCAGGCGCGAAGCGGTCGCGCAGACGCCGGATGAGCCGGTCGGCCAGCGCGCGCTTCATGGGGCCGACGGCGTCCGTGTTCCATTCGCCCGACTCGAAATCGTCGATCGACACGAAGGTCGGCTCGCCGCCCATGGTCAGGCGCACGTCGTCCGCCAACAGGGTCGCGTCGACCTGCTCGCCCAAAGCGTCGAGCGCCTTCCAGGCTTCCTCGGAAAACGGTTTGGTGATGCGCGGATGTTCGGCGACCCGCTCGACCCGCATGTCGAACCCGAAATCGACGTTGGCGAAACTCGCCAGGCCAGAGATCGGCGCGGCGTTGCGGTAGTGCGGCGTGGCGGCGAGCGGAATGTGGCTCTCGCCAGTCAGCAGACCCGAAGTCGGGTCGAGGCCGATCCAGCCGGCCCCCGGAAGATAGACCTCGGCCCAGGCATGAAGGTCGGTGAAGTCGTGATCCGTGCCCCGCGGCCCTTCGAGCGCGACGAGATCCGGCTTGAGCTGGATGAGATAGCCCGACACGAATCGCGCCGCCAAGCCCAGATTGCGCAGGATCTGCACCAGGAGCCAGCTCGAATCGCGGCAGGAGCCAGAGCCGCGCTCGAATGTTTCCTCCGGGCTCTGCACCCCCGCCTCCATGCGGATGACGTATCCGATCTGAAGCGCGAGACGGCGGTTGAGATCGACCACGAAATCGACGGTGCGCGCGGGCGACCGATCGATCCCGTCGAGAAAGGCCTGCAAGCGCGGCCCCGCGTGCTCGGGCGTGCGGTAGATGACGAGATCGGGCTTGATGTCCTCGCCATATTCGAACGGCCAGGTGTCGGCGCTTTCCTCGACGAAGAAATCGAACGGATTGTAGACCGTCATGTCGGCGACGACGTCGACTTCGATCTTCAACTCGCTGACCAGATCGGGGAAGACGTAGCGGGCAAGCCAATTGCCGTAAGGATCCTGCTGATAATTCACGAAATGGTCGGAAGGCGTGACCTTGAGCGAATGCGAAATGACCCGCGTGCGGCTGTGCGGCGCCGGCCGCAGACGGATGATCTGCGGCCCGAGCGAGACAGGCCGGTCGTAGCGGTAGTGCGTCAGGTGGTGGATGGCGGCTCGGATGGACATGCTGGCAGGCGCCGGACTCGCGTTGGACTAGCGAGCCTTTCACAATTTGTTGCGGCGCACAATCACGTTCGTCCAATCGAGGCATGCGGGCGCCGGCCGTCTGGAGCCAACGCCGGGAGCGGTCGACGCCACGCGACCCGCCCTGATCGACGCGTTGGGCGCGGCCTAAAGGACCGGTAGCGCCTCTTCTCCCGTTCCGACCGGGGCCTTCTGATACGTCTCGACGCGCGGCGGGTCGCCCTCGAATCCGCAGGCGGCGAGCGCCTCCAGCATGTGCGGCGGCGCGGGGGCCTCGATCGTGATCGGCGGCTTGGCGTTCGACAGCGGGACAACCACTTTGCGCGCGAGCAGTTGCAGAGATGCGTCGGCGGCCGCGCCATAGATCGCATCGCCGAGGATCGGCCAGCCCTGGGACGCGCAATGGACCCTGAGTTGGTGGGTGCGCCCGGTCCGCGGCTCCAGTTCCAGCCACGCGATCCGCGCGCCCCGCCATGCGCCGCGCCCTCTGACGCGCCACAGCGTCAACGCGGGCTGGCCCTTCGGATCGACCTTCATCCACCAGCCGCGCCTGTCGTCGAGCCGGCCGAGGGCCAAATCGATCGCCCCGCTCTCGGCCTCCGGCGCGCCGACGACGACTGCCCAATAGGTCTTGGCGATCTTGCCTTGCTTGAACAGGAGCCCTAATCTTTCCAGCGCTTTATGATGGCGTCCGAGCACCAGGCAGCCGGCGGTGTCGCGATCGAGCCGGTGCGCCAGCGCGGGCTTGCGCGGCAGGCCGAATTGCAGGGCGTCGAAGTCGTCCTCGAGACTGGCGCCCCCTTTGGGGCCCCGATGCACGGCGACGCCCGCCGGCTTGTCGAGGACCAACATCAATCCGTCGCGATAGAGCAGGCGCGCTCTTGTTTCTTCCGGCGTCATGAGGACATAGGTATCCCAACGAGGCTCCGCGCGCCACGCGGCGGGGCGGAAAGGATGGACGGTTGAGCGAGGACGACGACAAAAAAACGAAACCCGGCCTGCTGCGCCGCTGGTTCGGCGGCGCCGACATGGCCACGGCGCCGCTCGCGGACGAGCCGCCCGCGCCGGCTCAACGCGAAGCGCCGGCGCCAGCCGAGAGCACGGCGGCGCCGATCGTCGCGGCGCCTTCCTCAGAGCCGAAGCGCAGCTGGCTCCAGCGCCTGAGGTCCGGCCTCTCCCGCTCGTCTTCGAACATCGGGCGCGGCATCGGCGATATTTTCACCAAGCGCAAGCTCGACGCCGCTTCCCTCGACGAGCTGGAGGACGTTCTGATCCAGGCCGATCTCGGGCTCGGCGCGGCGACCCGCATCCGCGACGCGATCGCGCACGGACGCCACGAAAAGGGGA
>CAWAIM010000024.1:0-31312 GCA_963781895.1 uncultured Alphaproteobacteria bacterium | reverse complement strand
ATGCGCATCCAATTGAACCTCCTCGTCGTCGGCGCTCGAGACGCGCCGATAGTTTCTCAGGAGAAACTACAAAAGAGATTATTGTTGCCTAGTCAATCGCTTTCTCGGCGACCCCGCTCTCGATATCGCACGGACCGGCGCGAACGGTGCCGAGGACGCGCGAGAATGCGTGGAAACGGGCCCGCCTTGCCTCGACCGCCGCTTCACGGATAGCTTTACGAACGAGGCGGCCGATTTCGACTTTTCGCCTCGAGGCGCGATTCCCATGACGATTCTCGTGCTCGGTCTCGTGATCTTTCTCGGGCTCCATTCGATTCGCATTTTCGCCGAGACCGCGCGGAGGAGCGCGATCGCCCGGCTCGGCGAAGGCCCATGGAAAGGGATCTATTCGCTCCTCTCGGCGGTCGGATTCGTCTTGATCGTGTGGGGCTTCGCTCGCGCGCGCTTCGACGCCGCGCAGCTTTGGACGCCGCCGCCCGGGGCGCGGCACGCGACCATTCTTCTCATGCTCGCCAGCATGCTGCTGCTGGCCGGCTATTTCGTGAAGCGGAGCCATATTGCGGTCGTGGTCCATCATCCGATGATCTGGAGTGTCGCCGTCTTCGGCGCCGCGCATCTCATCGCCAACGGCTCCGCGGCCGACTTGGTGCTGTTTGGCGCCTTCCTCGTCTGGGCGCTGGCCGATCTGGTCAGCTCCTACGCCCGCGACCGGCGCAACGCGGTCGTCTATCCCGAGCCGGACCGGAACGCGACGATCGCCGCGATCGTTCTCGGCGTCGCGCTGTGGGCCGCAATCGTCCTTTGGCTGCACGCGGTGCTGTTTGGCGTTTCGCCGATCGCCGGATAGGCGCGGCGAACGTCCAGGGCGCAATTCGCAGATGCGCCCGGCGACCGCGTTCGATCCGTTCTCCGGATTTCGGAAGCGGAGGATACACAAACCGTTGAATCCCGAGCGCCGTCGCCGCATACTGTGCGCCAAGCGCGTCGTGATCAGCAGCGTCGCACGCCAGGGAGGCGATCAGTGATGGCCCACAAGCCCAAGACCAAGTCAAATGGCGGCTCGAACAGCGAGGCGAAGCGGCCTTTGCGATCCCGGCTGTGGTTCGACAATCCGGAGAACCCGGGCATGACGGCGCTCTACATCGAGCGCTATCTCAATTTCGGCTTGACGCCCGGCGAGCTCAGGTCCGGCAAGCCGATCATCGGCATCGCCCAGACCGGCTCCGACCTTTCGCCTTGCAACCGGCATCACCTCGAGCTGGCGAAACGCGTGCGCGACGGCATCCTCGCGGCGGGAGGCGTGCCGTTCGAGTTCCCGGTCCATCCGATTCAGGAGACCGGCAAGCGGCCGACCGCGGCGCTCGACCGCAATCTCGCCTATCTCGGCCTGGTCGAAATCCTGATGGGCTATTTCATCGACGGCGTGGTGCTGACCACCGGCTGCGACAAGACGACGCCGGCCTGCATCATGGCGGCGGCGACGGTCAACATTCCGGCGATCGTTCTGTCGGGCGGGCCGATGAACAACGGCTGGCATCATGGCGAGCGCACCGGCTCGGGCACGGTCGTGTGGCGCGCGCGCTCGGACCTCGCCGAGGGCAAGATCGACTACGAGCAGTTCATGGAGATCGTCACCTCCTCCGCGCCCTCGGTCGGCCATTGCAACACGATGGGGACGGCCTCGACCATGAATGCGCTCGCCGAGGCGCTCGGCATGAGCCTGCCCGGCTGCGCGGCGATTCCCGCCCCGCACCGGGAGCGCGGCCAGATCGCCTACGAGACCGGCAGGCGCATCGTCGACATGGTGTGGGAAGACCTGAAGCCGTCGGACATCCTGACCCGCGAGGCGTTCGAGAACACGATCGTCGTCAACAGCGCGATCGGCGGCTCCACCAACGCGCCGATCCATATCAACGCCATCGCCCGGCATATCGGGGTTCGCTCTGACGATCGCCGATTGGGAGACGGTCGGCCACAAGGTCCCGCTGCTCGTCAACATGCAGCCGGCCGGCAAGTATCTGGGCGAGGAGTTCCACCGCGCCGGCGGCGTGCCGGCGGTGGTCAACGAGTTGATGAAGCGCAAGCTCATTCACGAGGACGCGCTGACCGTCAACGGAAAGTCGATGGGCGAGAACTGCGCCAAGACGCGCGTCGACGATCATGACGTCATCTTTCCGATCGACAAGCCGTTGAAGGAGAACGCCGGGTTCATCGTGCTGAGCGGCAATCTGTTCGACGACGCGATCATGAAGACGAGCGTCATCGACGACGAATTCCGCGCCCGGTTCCTGTCCAACCCGAAGGATCCCGAGGCCTTCGAGGGGCGCGCGATCGTGTTCGACGGGCCCGAGGACTATCACCACCGCATCGAGGACCCGAAGCTCAAGATCGACGAACATAGCATTCTGTTCATCCGCGGGACCGGGCCGATCGGCTATCCGGGCGGGGCGGAAGTGGTCAACATGCAGCCGCCGGCGGCGCTGATCAAGAAGGGCGTCCATGCTTTGCCCTGCATCGGCGACGGGCGGCAGTCCGGCACCTCCGGCTCGCCCTCGATCCTCAACGCCTCGCCCGAGGCGGCGGCGGGCGGCGGGCTGGCGCTTCTGAAGACCGGCGACCGCGTGCGCATCGATCTCAACAAGCGCTCGGCCAACATCCTGATCTCCGACGCCGAACTCAACGAGCGCCGCGCCGCGCTCGCCAGGCACGGCGGCTACGCCTATCCCAAGAGCCAGACGCCATGGCAGCAGATCCAGCGCGAGATGGTGGCTCAGTTCGACGAAGGCATGGTGCTGAAGCCGGCGATCAATTACCAGCGCCTCGCCCAGACCATGGGCGTGCCGCGCGACAATCATTGATCTTCGAACGGGCTGCCTGTTCACGGATGTGCGGATTGCCCTGTCCCATGTCTGAGAGTCCGGCATGACGATCGCCGCCCCCGCTCAGCCAATCGGCCCGTTGGTCGACGCTCATCCGGCCAAAAGGCCGGAGCGGGTGACGCTTGCCGGACGATGGATCACGCTGACGCCGCTCGACGCGGACAAACACGCCGAGGCCCTGTTCGAGGGCGCCAATGGCGGCGACAAGGATCGCGTCTGGACCTATCTGTTCGACGGCCCGTACGCGGACCCCGCCGTCTTCAGGGCCAATATCGCGGCCAAGGCGCAGTCGACCGATCCGCTGTTCTTCGCCGTTCTCGACAACGCGAGCGGCGCCGCCGTCGGCTATCAGACTTTTCTGCGCATCGACCCGGCCAATCGCGTCATCGAGGTCGGGAACATCCTTTACACGCCGGCCATGCAGCGCACGGCCGGGGCGACGGAAGCGCAATATCTGTTCGCCCAATATGTCTTCGATCAGCTCGGGTATCGGCGCTACGAGTGGAAATGCAACGATCTCAATGCGCCCTCGAAGCGCGCTGCCGAGCGGTTCGGATTCACGTTCGAAGGGATTTTCCGTCAGCACATGATCGTCAAGGGCCGCAATCGCGACACCGCGTGGTTTGCGATGCTCGACCGCGAGTGGCCGGAGCGCAGGGCGGCCTACGAACGCTGGCTCGCCCCCGGCAATTTCGACGCCGCCGGCCGCCAGAAAGTCCGTCTTTCCGAGCTCATGCCGAGGACCGCACGATGACGCCGACCACCGCCCAGAAGCGCGACCGCTTCGCCGAATTGCACCGCACGCCCGGCTGCTTCGTGATGCCGAACCCCTACGACGTCGGCTCGGCGAAATATCTCGCCTCGCTCGGCTTTCCCGCGCTGGCGACCTCGAGCGCGGGCATGGCCTTCGCGGCGGGACTGCCCGATGGCGCCGTGACCCGCGCCTATGCGCTCGGCCACATCGGCGAACTCGCGGCCGCGATCGACCTTCCGCTCAATGCCGATTTCGAGGCCGGCTTCGCCCGCGACCCCGAAGGCGTCTATGAGAGCGTGAGGCTTTGCATCGGCGCGGGCGTCGCCGGCCTTTCGATCGAGGATTTCGCCGGCGACCGCAATGCGCCGCTCTATTCCCTGAGCGAGGCGGTCGAGCGCTTGCGCGCCGCGCGGGCCGCGATCGACGCCAGCGGCGAAAAAGTCCTGCTGACGGCGCGCAGCGAGGCGATCTGGCGTGAAAACGCCGGCGGCCTCGCCGAGGCGCTGCGGCGCCTGGCCGCTTTTGCCGAGGCCGGCGCCGACGTGCTGTTCGCGCCCGGAGTGAAGACGGCTGACGAGGTCGCGGAGGTGGTTCGGGTCGCGGGCAAGCTGCCGGTCAACGTGGTCGTCGGCGCGCCCGGCTTCACCCGCCGCCAGCTCGAAGACCTTGGCGTCAAGCGCATCAGCACCGGCGCCGCCCTCGCGCGAGCCGCCTGGGGGACGCTGATGCGCGCCGCGCGCGACATCGCGGAAAACGGGCGTTTCGACGCTTTCGCCGGCATTCCCCCGTCGAAAGAGATCGAGACGGCCTTGGCCGGCAAGCGTTAGAGTCCGGCCGGGCGCCGGAGATCGAGCGTCAGCGGAAATTCGGGATGCGGCGTCTCCGCGGGCGGCTCGAAGGCGCCGGGCGTGTGGCCGCGCGCCTCGAAGCGCGCCAGACGCCGCGCCTCGGCCTCGTTGCTGTTGACGGGGAAAGTCTCGTAGTTGCGCCCGCCCGGATGCGCGACGTGGTAGACGCAGCCGCCGAGCGCCCGGCCGCTCCACGTGTCGAAGATGTCGAAGACGAGCGGCGCATGGACCGGCACCGCCGGATGCAGCGCCATCGCCGGCTTCCACGCCTTGAACCGAACAGCGCCAATCGCGACGCCGCTCGTTCCCGTCTTGCGCAGCGGCACGCGGCGGCGGTTGCAGGCGACGAGGTAGCGGTCGGGCTCGGCCGCCGTCAGCTTGACCTGCAAGCGCTCGGTCGAGCTGTCGGTATGGCGCGCAGTGCCGCCGATCGCGCCGGTTTCGCCCAGCACATGCCAGGGCTCCAGCGCCTGTCGCAGCTCGAGACGCGCGCCCTCGTATTCGACCTCGCCGCAGAACGGGAAGCGGAATTCCGCCTGCGCCTCGTACCACTCGGAGCGGAACGGGAATCCATGCGCCGTCAGATCGGCCAGAACCTCGAGCAAGTCCTCCCAGACAAAATGCGGCAGCATGAACCGATCGTGCAGCGTCGCGCCCCAGCGCGGCAGCGGCCCGTCCAGCGGCTCGCGCCACAGGCGCGCGATGATCGCGCGAATGAGCAGCTGCTGGGCGAGACTCATGCGCGCGTCAGGCGGCATCTCGAAGCCGCGGAATTCGACCAGCCCGAGTTGTCCCGTCGGCCCGTCAGGCGAATAGAGCTTATCGATGCAGATTTCGGCGCGATGGGTGTTGCCGGTCACGTCGACCAGGATATTTCGCATTAAACGGTCAACGAGCCACGGCCGGGGCGCCGGCCCTTGTCCCGGACGCGGGATCTGCGCCAGCGCGATCTCCAGTTCGTACAGAGCGTCGTGGCGCGCCTCGTCGACGCGCGGCGCCTGGCTGGTCGGTCCGATGAACAGGCCGGAGAAGAAATAGGACAGGCTCGGGCGTCTGAGCCAGCAAATGACCAGGCTCTTGAGCAAGTCCGGGCGCCTGAGGAAGGGGCTGTCGAGCGGCGTCGCGCCGCCGACCACGACATGGTTGCCGCCGCCCGTTCCGGAATGTTTGCCGTCGAGCATGAACTTGTCGGCGCCGAGCCGCTCGAGCCGCGCGTCCTCGTAGATGCCTTGTGTCGTCGCCACGCTCTCGCGCCAGCTCGCGGCGGGGTGAATATTGACCTCGATCACGCCCGGATCGGGTGCGACGCGAATGACGTTCATGCGCGGATCCGCGGGGGGAGCGTAGCCCTCGATATGCACCGGCAGCCCGATCTCCTTGGCCCCAGCCTCCGCCGCCGCCACCAGTTCGAGATAATCCTCGAGGCGCTCGACCGGCGGCATGAAGATGCACAGCCGCCCGTCGCGCGCCTCCACGGTCACCGCCGTGCGCACCGCGCCGTCGATGTCCCCAAGGCGCTGCTCGACCCGCTGCTGGCCCGGCTCGGCGGCGGCGAACGAGGCGATCGGCTGAGCGCGCTCCCTCTCGGCGGCGAAATCGGGCAGCGACTCGCGCGGCTCGGTCGGGTCAGAGGGGAAAACGTAGGGGAACGCGGCCGGCGGAACATAGGGCAGCGCGCCCAAGGGCAGGCGATAACCGACCGGGCTGTCGCCGGGGACGAGATAGAGAGCGCCTCTGCGCGTCTTCCATTTCTCGCTGCGCCAGCCGCCGCCCCTCCGCTTTCGCCTGCCACCGCTGGACCGGCAACACGTAGCCGGAAGGCTCGGTCAGCCCGCGCGCGAACACGCGGGCGATGCGCAGCCGCTCTTCCGGGTCCTTCAGTCGGGAATTTTGCGGCGTCACGTTCTCGGGCAGATCGGCTTCCTTGAGGATCCATTCGGCGGGATCTTCGAACGCCGGCGCGACGTAGTCGCCGTCGATGCCGAGCCGAGCCGCGATCGCGTGCAACAGCGCCTCGGCTTTCCCGCTGTCGGCCCCGGTCTCTTCGCCCTCGGCCGCGATCCGCCTGGCGTCGGACCAGATCGGCTTCCCATCCCGCCGCCAGTAAAGCGAAAAGGTCCAGCGCGGCAGGGATTCGCCCGGATACCATTTGCCTTGCCCGTAGTGCAGAAATCCGCCAGGCGCGAAGCGGTCGCGCAGGCGCCGGATGAGCCGGTCGGCCAGCGCGCGCTTCATGGGGCCGACGGCGTCCGTGTTCCATTCGCCGGACTCGAAATCGTCGATCGACACGAAGGTCGGCTCGCCGCCCATGGTCAGCCGCACGTCGTCCGCCAACAGGGTCGCGTCGACCTCTTCGCCCAAGGCGTCGAGCGCCTTCCAGGCTTCCTCGGAGAACGGTTTGGTGATGCGCGGATGTTCGGCGACCCGCTCGACCCGCATGTCGAATCCGAAATCGACGTTGGCGAAACTCGCCACGCCAGAGATCGGCGCGGCGTTGCGGTAGTGCGGCGTGGCGGCGAGCGGAATGTGGCTCTCGCCGGTCAGCAGGCCCGAGGTCGGGTCGAGGCCGATCCAGCCTGCCCCCGGAAGATAGACCTCGGCCCAGGCGTGAAGGTCGGTGAAGTCGTGATCCGTGCCCCGCGGCCCTTCGAGGGCGACGAGATCCGGCTTGAGCTGGATGAGATAGCCCGACACGAATCGCGCCGCCAAGCCCAGATGGCGCAGGATCTGCACCAGGAGCCAGCTCGAATCGCGGCACGAACCCGAGCCGCGCTCGAATGTTTCCTCCGGGCTCTGCACCCCCGCCTCCAGGCGGATGACGTATCCGATCTGAAGCGCGAGACGGCGATTGAGATCGACCGCGAAATCGACGGTGCGCGCGGGCGACCGATCGATGCCGTCGAGAAAGGCCTGCAAGCGCGGCCCCGCGTGCTCGGGCGTGCGGTAGATGACCAGATCGGGCTTGATGTCCTCGCCATACTCGAACGGCCAAGTGTCGGCGCTTTCCTCGACGAAGAAATCGAACGGATTGTAGACCGTCATGTCGGCGACGACGTCGACCTCGATCTTCAACTCGGTGACGAGATCGGGGAAGACGTAGCGCGCCAGCCAGTTGCCGTAAGGATCCTGCTGGTAATTGACGAAATGGTCGGAAGGCGTGACCTTGAGCGAATGCGAAATGACCCGCGTGCGGCTGTGCGGCGCCGGCCGCAGACGGATGATCTGCGGCCCGAGCGAGACAGGGCGGTCGTAGCGGTAGTGCGTCAGGTGGTGGATGGCGGCTCGGATGGACATGTGGCTGCGCCGGACTCGCGATTGACGAACGAGCCTTTCATAATTTGTTGCGGCGCACAATGACGTTCGTCCAATCGTGGCCTATGGACGCTGGCCGCCACGAGCCGTCGCCGAGCGGGGTCTAGACCGCGCGACCGGCCGTGATCGACGCCATGGGCGCCGGCTAAAGGACCGGAAGCGCCTCTTCCCCCGTTCCGACAGGGGCTTGCCGATCGGCCTCAACCCGCGGCGGGTCGCCCTCGAATCCGCAGGCGGCGAGCGCCTCCAGCATGTGCGGCGGCGCGGGGGCCTCGATCGTGATCGGCGGCTTGGCGTTCGACAGCGGGACCACCACTTTGCGCGCGAGCAGCTGCAGAGATGCGTCGGCGGGCGCGCCATAGATCGCGTCGCCGAGGATCGGCCAGCCCTGCGAGGCGCAATGGACCCTGCAGTTGGTGGGTGCGCCCGGTCCGCGGCTCCAATTCCAGCCATGCGATTCGCGCGCCCCGCCATGCGCCGCGCCCTCTGACGCGCCACAGCGTCAACGCGGGCTGGCCCTTCGGATCGACCTTCATCCACCAGCCGCGCTTGTCGTCGAGCCGGCCGAGGGCCAAGTCGATCGCCCCGCTCTCGGCCTCCGGCGCGCCGACGACGACTGCCCAATAGGTTTTGGCGATCTTGCCTTGCTTGAACAGCAGCCCTAATCTTTCCAGCGCCTTATGATGGCGTCCGAGCACCAGGCAGCCGGCGGTGTCGCGGTCGAGCCGGTGCGCCAGCGCGGGCTTGCGCGGCAGGCCGAAGCGCAGGGCGTCGAAGTCGTCCTCGAGACTGGCGCCGCCTTTGGGGCCCCGATGCACGGCGACGCCCGCCGGCTTGTCGAGGACCAGCATCAATCCGTCGCGATAGAGCAGGCGCGCTCTTGTTTCTTCCGGCGTCATGAGGACATAGGTATCCCAACGAGGCTCCGCGCGCCACGCGGCGGGGCCGAAAGGATGGACGATTGAGCGAGGACGACGACAGAAAAGCGAAACCCGGCCTGCTGCGCCGCTGGTTCGGCGGCGCCGACATGGCCGCGGCCCCGCTGGTGGACGAGCCGCCCGCGCCGGCTCAACGCGAAGCGCCGGCGCCGGCCGAGAGCACGGCCCCGCCGATCGCCGCGGCGCTGTCATCGGAGCCGAAACGCAGCTGGCTCGAGCGCCTGAAATCCGGCCTCTCGCGCTCGTCTTCGAACATCGGGCGCGGCATCGGCGACATCTTCACCAAGCGCAAGCTCGACGCCGCTTCCCTCGACGAGCTGGAGGACGTTCTGATCCAGGCCGATCTCGGCCTCGGCGCGGCGACCCGCATTCGCGACGCGATCGCGCACGGACGGCACGAAAAAGGGATCGATGCCGAACAGGTCAAGGCGATCCTCGCCGCCGAGGTCGAGCGCGCGCTGACCCCGATCGCCCGCCCGCTCGCGATCGATGCGCGGAAGCGGCCGTTCGTGATCCTGGTGGTCGGCGTCAACGGCTCCGGCAAGACCACGACCATCGGCAAGCTTGCGGCCAAATTCAGATCCGAGGGGCGGACTGTGATGCTTGCGGCGGGCGATACGTTCCGCGCCGCGGCGATCGAGCAGTTGCGCGTTTGGGCGAGGCGCAGCGGCTCCGACCTCGTCGAGCGCGAACAAGGCGGCGATGCGGCGGGCCTCGCTTTCGACGCCCTGACGCGGGCGCGCGCCGAGGGCGCCGACATCGTGCTGATGGACACCGCGGGGCGGCTGCAGAATCGCGCCGAGCTGATGAGCGAGCTCGAGAAGATCATCCGGGTGATGAAGAAGGTCGATCCACAGGCGCCGCACGCGGTGCTGCTTGTGCTCGACGCCACCGTCGGGCAGAACGCGCTGAGTCAGGTCGAGATTTTCGGCCGCACCGCGGGCGTCACCGGCCTGGTGATGACCAAGCTCGACGGCAGCGCGCGCGGCGGCATTCTGGTCGCCATCGCCGACAAATTCGCCCTTCCGGTGCATTTCATCGGCGTCGGCGAGGGCGTCGACGACTTGGAGCCTTTCACCGCCCGCGACTTCGCCGAGGCGATCGCCGGCGTCGACAGGGTGAGCGGATGACGACAGTTCGAGACCGAAACCCCGTGACCGAGACCTCTATTCCCCCGCGGCGCAAAACGCTGAACCCGATCGTCAAGCTGGTGCTCGAACTCGGGCCTTTGGCGCTGTTCTTCGCCGTCTACACCAGGCTCGGCATCTTCGCCGCCACCGGCGTCCTGATGGCGGGCGTCGTGGTCACGCTCGGCGTGTCCTACGCCATGCTGAGGCGCATTCCGATCATGCCCTTGGTGACGGCGGCGATCGTCCTCATCTTCGGCTCGCTGACGCTGGTCTTTCACGACGAGACGCTGATCAAGATCAAGCCGACCGCGCTCTACCTTCTGTTCGGCGCGGCGCTGTTCGTCGGCCTCTGGCTCAAAAAGCCGCTGCTGAAAGTGCTGTTCGACGGCGCTTTGCATGTGACCGAGGAAGGCTGGCGCAGGCTGACCTGGCGCTGGGCTTTCTTTTTCGTTGGCGCTCGCGATCCTCAACGAGATCGTCTGGCGCACCCAGACGACCGACCTCTGGGTCAAGTTCAAGACCTTCGGCTTCATGCCGATCACCCTCATCTTCGCCATCGCCCAGGCGCCGCTCATCATGCGCTACGAGACGAAGGAGGAAGAGGTTGCGGACAACGATTTCTGAAGGCGCGCGACGGCCGCGCGCCTCGGCGCGGGCCGCCGACCCGGGGGCGCCAACGCGACGCGAAACCCGTCCAAATCAATCCAGGCAAAACCGGCGAATTGGCTTGGATTTCTTGGCTTATTGTCCGATCCGGACTTTTCAGCGGATTACGGCGATTCCAATAAAGGCGCTCCAGCGCCCCTCCGCTCGCCAGGGAAGCAGGAAGGCGTCCAGCGTGCGCCGCGCTATCGACCGCGCCGACAGGCGCAGCCGCGATGGAGCCGCGCTTGGCCCGAGCGCGGGCTCGATGGGGGGCGTCAGTTCTGTAAGCGATCCAATGTTTTCAATCGCTTGGGCGCCAAATTGTGCAACATCGTCCCGTTCTCGACCCCGACCCGTTGCTTTAAGTTCCGCTAAGGGGCTGGCGCCGTTTTGGGTCGCGGATTGCGTCTTTTCAATCGCTTGCGGCGCCATTCGGCGCCGATTCGTCGGCCGCTTGCCTTCGCTGAGACCCGTGAGCTGCGCTTCGCCCCCGGATCATCCCCGCAAAAGGGGATGGACCGGGAGCCGGACTGGGCTTTGCTCAAGACGTCCCGGCATGGGCGGCCGCTCGGAACCGATTCCGGTTTCGAATCCGAGCGGCGACGGCGCCAGCCCCAAACCATGCCGAGAGCTTAAGACTTCGCGCCCCTCGCCGTTTTTCAGCGTGTCAACTCGCCCGCCTGAAGGCTTAAAAGCGGCCGCTGCCCTCGGCGCGACAGGCGCGCCTTGATCCAGCGACGAGGAGGACCATAGCACGCTTTCTGATTTTCTCAAAGCGATTGTCGATAGAACTGGATCTTCAGAATAAATGGCGTCTCTGGCCCCGGCCGCCTGGGAACCCGGCAAGCCGCTCCCGCCGCCCCGGCACTCAATTGACGTGCCTCACCCGAGGGTTGCGGCCCAAATCATCGAAATTAGGGACAAATACACGTAATGCCGCAGGCCAACGTTGACAACGCACCAGCGGGCAGAGGCGATCAAGGGGCGGGCGGCGAGCAAGGAGACGCTTGGAGAAAGTGCACAATCATATAATGTAAGGGCTGGACGATTCAGAGGCACAATTAGCGGGGGCTGTTATGTCTCAAGACTGTTCAGCCTCAAGAAAAAATACCGAACATAATCACACGTATATGGCGCGGTGACGTTCCGCTATGGAAGACTTATTGGGTATATGGCGCGCTTCTCGGCGTCATAATTAATGTAGCGGTCACGGGGCTACTGTATCAAATATATTATCATGCCGTCGATTTTAGTACGTTCGACTTTTACGCCATATCTTATCTACTTCTCTCCGCTCTCATTTTATATAGCCTTATTATATTAGTGGGCATTTAGAATAGTGCCAATAACTACAAGAAGCTATATCCACTGAAAACTAGTAACGCGACGCTGGCAAAGATAGCTGTTGTTCTAGGAACTCTGAGTTTCATTGGCTCTCTTGTTAACACGTTTGGCACGAGTAAAACATCTATTGACGCCATTTCAAAAAATGGCACGCCCCAAGAGCGAATGCAGCTGGAGGCGCTTCGCTCAGGTTTGAATAAAGATTTGCCGAAGATGGTTGATTCAATCACCAGATTGGACGAGATAGATTTAAGCGACAAAGGTTATACATATTTTGAAACAATCACGATCAGGGTAGAGGATAAAGATGCGATGCTAGCGTTAGTCAAGCCGAGTATCGCCAAGGGCCTTTGCAAAGACGCCAAGGTGCTCAATCTCCTTAAAGATGGCATCATTTATCGTTATGTGTACACCGGTAAGAACGGCCAATCGCTTGGAGACATAATAATAACGAAAACAGATTGTCAAATATGACTTTCTGGACGGTTCAGAAGTTCGGAGCATGAAAGAGACGCTTGACGGCTTTTATGCAGCCTACTTGTCGGGGAAAGCCGCGCAGGGATTTGCCATGCTGATCTTTCGTAAGGGCAAAATTGTCGGCGCGGGGACTCTTGGAGATGTATTTGACGGTCACTATGAGGTCGCCAGCGACAGCATGTTGTCTGTTAAAATCAAAACAAGGTCACCGCCAAATACTACTCTCATCCAAGGCGGAATAACGGGACCTGAGGGCGAAACTGGCGATTTGGCTTTTACAATTCCGCAGAACTTTTCCTCGCAGGATTACATTCGAATCGAAACACAACGCGGCCCCGTCAACGTAAAGCTCGTTAGATTGAGGGGCGTGGATGACTCGACTCCTACACGCTAGCAGCCGCTGCTTTTAGTGCAATTGCCACAGCGTTTGCTGCCTTCGCCACGTGGTCCGCTCCTAGAGCTGCCGCCAAGCTCGCCGAAGCCTTGCGCCGTGATGCAGAGCGCGGCCAAGAGCGCCAGCGAAACAAGCTTCACGTATTTGCGACGCTAATGCAGGAGCGCGCGGCTATCTATTCGGAAGCAGGCGTGCGCGCGCTCAATATCATAGACGTTGTGTTTCATGAATCCCGCAACGTTCGAGAAGCATGGGCGGAATTATTTTTGACCTTTTCGCTGGATCCAATTCCTACACATGTTCTTGAAGAACGGTTGCGCAAGCTACTCACTGCTATGGCTAGCGATATTGGCCTTGGTGACAATTTGAAGATCGATGATTTCGGCCGCGTGTATAGTCCGAAAGCAATTACTCAGGAAAGAGTTATTCGTGACATGCAGCGAGAACAAATAATGGCAAATCTAAGAAGTCAACAGTCCCCCGCCGCCAATACATCGACAGCGCAAATTACGACCATGTGGCCTCCAAAACCGGATTGATCTACATGACTGCATAACTTTGAATTACGGAATTACGGTGACAGCTTATCAATTCCCCGATTGCCCCAATACGCACATCTCTGGCGCCGACCGTCGAAGCGCGCGCCCAAGTTGTTCCGCGAAGGAAATGGCGCGCCGGAAAAGATGAGAATGAGAACTCCTTCCGGTGGACGGTCTATGTCGTTGCGCCGCGGGCGCGATAACGCAAAGCGCTCGGGTCCCGTTCAGCTGGCGGTCGGAACTGGCGTCCGCGGGGAGAACGATCGCGAGACATTCGGAGTTGAGTAAACTGTCACCGTAACCCCCGAGTGGCGCGCCCTCACGGCTTGAATGTCGCTTGAGGGCGGGCATGTTGCGCGACGCGCTGACGACCTGACGTTACTCTGACAAAGCCATCGAGGCATATCATTTCAGATGCGCGACGAACCAGTCTCGCGCCGACGCAGCGGCTGCCTCGAAATCCTTGACGTAGGCGTCGAAATGGCCACCGGCGAGGATCTCGAGTTTCTTCGGCTCGAGCGCACGCTCGTAGGCCGCGAGCGCTTCGTCGGCGACCGTCAGATGGTCGCCTTGCGCCACCACGAGTAGCAGCGGCGTCGGGCTGATGTAGCCTACATAGGCGCCGGGCTCGTATTCCGTGAACATTTCGACCGACCGCAGCGTCACCTCGTTGCGCCAGGACGGCGCCCGGGCCTTGCCGGTCTCCGTGAACCACGCCCAGGAGTCGGCCGTCGGCAAGGCGGACGGCGCGGCCGGATTTTCGGCGACAACCGGGATCATGGCCGGGGGCTTGCCGGCATAACGATTGCGGCGATCGTCCTCGAACATCCGGTTGAGGCCTGCCCAAAAATCGGCGCGGATCAAGCGTCGTGCGTTGCGGTGTCCGCTGATTAGCGGAACCTGGCCGACGACGCATTTCACGCGCCGGTCGATCGCCCCGACGACCAGCACATGGCCGCCGCTGTAGCTCGACCCCCATATGCCGATACGCGCGGCGTCGGTCTCGGGAAGCGTCTCCGCGAACGTGATCGCATCGCGGTAGTCGCTGACCTGACGCCATGGATCGATTTCCTGGCGCGGCTCGCCGCCGCTCGCGCCGAAATTTCTGTTGTCGAAGACCAGCGCCGCCAGTCCCGCAGCGGCAAAGGCTTCCGCGAACTTGTCGAGATACATTTCCTTGACGGCGGAAAACCCGTGGGCCATCACGATGGTCGGCGCCTTGCCCGAAAGCCTGTCAGGCAGATAGCGCCACCCCTTGAGCGTCACGCCGTCCTGCGTCTTGAACTCAATGTCCTTTCGCATCGTTTCCTCCCTTCGTTCGCGATCTCGCGATCACAATTGAACGTCCGCGTTTCCAATATTCGACAACCGGCTTTTTGGTTTTTTCCAGTCGGCGTTGTCACGTTCGCGCATCTTACTTGTCAATCCCCTTGCGCACCCCATCTGCCGGCTCTTCGCGCCGCTCCTACAAAACAAGACCAACAGCCGCCTTCCGACGACGCGCTTGCTCAAACCGCCGAAGCTGCGCAAATTTCAATGCGCAACGACCGCTTCGAGAATTTCAACGAACAGCAGGACATCCCCTCGAACAGCGTCTTCAGCTTGTGGCGGAACGACGCCCGCAGCCTCGCAGCACTTTCCGCAATGTCCGGCTTCAATGAGGCCGAGGCGCGCGCCTCGCAAGTTCATGAACTTTCACGCGCGCCGAGCCAATCTCTGCGGAGCGCTAACGGGATCTGCCAATGCCCAAAAAGTACCATCAGTCTAACTTTTTATCTATATCATCCAAATTACGGTGATGGTGGACGGCGCCCCGACGGCATCGAACCCGCAGACCTTTATCCGCCGGCGGCGTCGCCTCTCGTCAACGCCGCCAGCCGCGCTTCCTCGTCGGCGCTCAGCGCCGGCGTCGCGACCGGCGGCGCGGCGGCGGGCGAACACGATCGCGGCGAGGCCGGCGCAAAGCGTCAGCGGCGCGCTGAGCCACAGCAGCAGCGTCGCCGGCTCGAACGGCGGCTTCAGCAGGATGAAATCGCCGTAGCGCGAGACGAGATAGGCGCGCACGGCCGCGTTGCTCTCGCCCTTTTCGATCCGCTGGCGGATCAGGATGCGGATGTCATGCGCGAGCGGCGCGTCCGAATCGTCGATCGACTGGTTCTGACAGACCATGCAGCGCAGCTCGGCCGATAGCGCGCGAGCGCGCGCCTCCAGCACGGGATCCTTCATCACTTCGTCGGGCTGCACGGCGAGGCACGGCGTCGCAAGGGCGCAAACGACGAAAACAAGAGCAGGCCAGAGCCGGCGCATGGTCATTCCGCCGCCGCCGCGATCGCGCCCGCCCTGGCCCGCGCCGCGACGCCGAAGCGCAGCCGCCGGTCGGCCAGCGACAGCGCGCCGCCCAGCGCCATGGCGGCGCCGCCGAGCCAGATCAGCGTCACCAGCGGCTTCCAGTACAAACGCGCCGGCACGTCGCCGTCGGGCGTCGGATCGGCGATGGCGACATAGACCTGGCCGAAGTCGAGCGTGGCCAGGCCGGCCTGCGTCGTCGACATCTGCCGCGCGGCGAATTGACGCCGCGCCGGCTCGATCGTCGCGACGATCGAACCGCCGGAGCGTATGGTCATCGTGGCCGCCGTCTCCTTGTAATTCGGGCCGATGCGCTCGCCGACCCAGACGAGCGTGACCTCATAGGGGCCGACGCGCTGCGGCGCGTCCTTGTGCAGGGTCACGATCGCTTCGGCGCCGAAGCCGGCGCCGGAAAGCCCGAGCAGCGTCACGCCGACGCCGATATGCGCCAGCGCCGCGCCGAAGAACGACAGCGGCAGGCCGGACGCGCGTCTCAGCGCGACGCCGAGCCCGAGCCCGGGCCGCCACACGCGCATGAGGATTTCGGTCAGCGATCCGACGATGACGAAGATCGCCAGGCCGGCGGCGATCGGCGCCAGGATCGGTCCTCCGCGCAGCCACGCCTCGCCCACCACGGCGACCAGTGCGCCGGCGACGATGGCCACGCCGAGCCGCTGCACGACTCCCAGCAGGTCGCCGCGCTTCCAGGCGAGCGAAAATCCGATCGGCATCGCGAAGCAGGCGGTCAGCAGCAGCGCGCCGCTGGTCAGGTTGAAGAACGGCGCGCCGACGGTGATCTTCTCACCGGTCAGTTGCTCGAGCGCGAGCGGATAGAGCGTGCCGAAGAACACCGTCGCCAAGGCGGTCGTCAGCAGCAGGTTGTTGAGCACCAGCGCGCCCTCGCGAGAAATCGGCGCGAACAGCCCGCCCTGCTTCAGCATCGGCGCGCGCCAGGCGAACAGGGCGAACGAGCCACAAATGAACAACGCGAGAATGGCGAGGATGAACACGCCGCGGCGCGGATCGCTGGCGAAGGCGTGCACCGAAGTCAGCACGCCCGAACGCACCAGAAACGTCCCGAGCAGGGAAAACGAGAAGGCGAGGATCGCCAAGAAGATCGTCCACACCTTCAACGCGTCGCGCTTCTCCATCACCGCCGCCGAATGGACGAAGGCGGTCCCCGCGAGCCATGGCATGAGGGATGCGTTCTCGACCGGGTCCCAGAACCAGAAGCCGCCCCAGCCCAAGGTGTAATAGGCCCAGAACGAGCCCGCGGCGATGCCGAGCGTCAAGAAGCTCCATGCGACGAGCGCGAACGGTCGCACGAAGCGCGCCCAGGCCGCATCGATGCGCCCCTCGATCAAGGCGGCGGCGGCGAACGAATAGACGATCGAGAAGCCGACATAGCCGAGATAGAGCAGCGGCGGATGGATGGCGAGGCCGGGGTCCTGAAGGATCGGATTGAGGTCGCGCCCCTCGAAGGGCGCCGGCGACAGGCGCGCGAACGGGTTCGACGTCAGCAGGATGAAGGCCAGGAACGCGACGCTGATAACGCCTTGGACCGCGAGCGCGTCGGCGCGCAGCCTGCCCGGCAGCGAACGCCCGAACAGGGCGAGCAGCGCGCCGAAGATCGCCAGAATGAGGACCCACAGCAGCATCGAGCCTTCGTGGTTTCCCCAGAACTCCGGAGATCTTGTAGATCGCCGGCACCGCGCTATGCGAATTCTCGGCCACGTTGAGGACGGAAAAATCCGAGGTCAGATGCGCGTTGACGAGCGCGGCGAACGAGATCGCGATCAGCGCGAACTGGGTCAGCGCCGCGCTCCGCCCGACGCTCATCAGATCCCTATCCCCGATCCGCGCGCCCCAAAACGGCACGATGGTCTGGGCGAGCGCCGCGCACAGCGCCAGCACGAGGGCGAAGTGACCGATCTCGACAATCATGGCTTGGCGACGCCCCCCTCCTCCTCCTGCCAGCGGCCCTGTTTCTTGAGCGCCTCCACGACTTCGCGCGGCATATAACGCTCATCGTGCTTGGCGAGAATGGTCTGAGCCCGCATCTGTCCGTCCGCCTCCAGCACGCCCTCGGCGACAACGCCCTGACCCTCGCGAAACAGGTCCGGAAGCAGACCCTGATAGGCGACCTTCAGATCGTGCGCGCCGTCGGTCACCACGAACACGACGTTCTCGCCGGACGACTTGACCACCGTATCGGCTTTCACAAGACCGCCGACGCGCAGCCGCGCGCCCGGCCGCAACGCCTTCTCCGCGACTTCCGTCGGGCTGTAAAAGAACACGATGCTGTCGCTGAGGGCGTAGAGCGCCGTCGCCGCGGCGGCGCCGATCACGGCGAGGGCGACGGCGATCAGCGTCAGGCGACGGCCGCGGCGGGTCAATTGGCGCCTCCGAGGCCGAGGTTGCGCGCCAGCGCGTTCAAACTCGCGAGAGCGCCGCTGTCGGGCCCGAGCGCCTTGCGCGCGCTGGCGAGCGCCGCCTCGGCCTTGTCCGCCTGATGCAGCACCGAGTAGGCGCGAATAAGGCGCGCCCACTCGTCAACGCTGCCCCCGCTGCTGGCGAGGCGCGTCGCCAGCCTGTTCACCATCCCCTCGATCATGGGCCTTTGCGCCTCCGGCACGGCGGGCGGCGCGCCGGCGTTCATCTCAGGCGGCGGCTCTCCTTTCGCCGCGGCAAGGCGCGCCTTCACCATCGGCAGCCAAGGCGCATCCGGCCGAGCGTCGGCGATCAAGGATTCGTAATCATGAATCGCGTCCGCGGTCTTGCCGTCCTGCTCGGCGCCGAGCGCGCGGTAGAAGCGCGCCTGGGGCTGGCCGGGCTGATCGGCGAGCGCCTTGTCGAAGGCCTCGCGCGCGCTTTGGGTGACGATGCCGCCCGCGGCGGCGAACAAAGCCTCGCCGTAGGCGGCGCGGCGCGAAGCGTCTTCGCCCAGAAGGCGCAAAGCCTCGGAATAGGCGTGCGCCGCGTCGTCGTAACGCCCGAGGCGCATATAGACCGGGGCAATGACCGCCCAACCCTTGCCGTCGTCGGGCTTGGCGATCAGGTGCGCCTCGACCCCCGCCACCGCCGCCTCGATCCCCGCCGCCGTCGCCGTCTCCGTCGCCGGTTTGCGGCTCGCCAGCGGCTCGTCGGGCATGCGCGGCTGACCGAGCGAGGCGTAAAGCGGGAAGGCGATCGCCGGCAGGCCCACGGCGATCAACGCCGCCGCCGCAAGCCGATCGCGCGCTCGCGCCCGCCCGAAGCCGTTCTCGGCGCATCCGAACTGACGGCGATGAGCCGGCGGGCGGCCTCGGCGCGCGCGCTCGCCGCCTCGGTCTGCGGCAATTGGCCGCGCTCGACGTCACGTCGGATTTCGTCGAGTTGCGCCCGGTAGAACACAGCTTCGCTGGACGCCGCATCAGCGTCCGCGGACGGAGACGAGGAGCGCAGAACCGGCCAAATCGCGGCGAGGACCGCAACAGCGGTCATACCCGCCAGAACAAACCACACCATCAACAAGCCTCTGGACGGCCCTTGACGCGAGCCGCAAAAAGTCCGCGCTCTGTATCGCAAAATCGGGCTAAGGTCTCGTCAATACCTTCAGCTCGTCATTTTCCAGCTTCCGTCCGGCTGCCTGCAGCCGACGCCATGGCCCCGGTTGGGCCGCCCGGCGACGTAAACCGTCTGGGAATAGGCGCGGCAGCCTCCGCCGATGTCGCCGCCGGCCTCGACAAAACCGAAGACGCCGTTTGAGCCGCGCCAGGAGCGCCGCTGGCCGGAACCAAGCGCCGCGATCTGCGCCTCCCACGCGGCCTGCCGATCGGCGTCGCTGAGGGCCGCGCCGATCGGACCGCCCAGAACGCCCCCGAGGGCCGCGCCGGTCGGGACCGCCGGAGGGGCCGGCTGCGTCGGCGCCGCCGCGACAGGCGGCCCGGTCCCGCCCGAACTCGCGCCGGAACAGCCGGCGAGGACCGGCGAGCCGAGCGCCAACATCAAAACAACAGCCCGCCGCATGGCTCGATCCCTCTCGACACAGCGTTTGCGCCCTCGTCCCGAAAACCACGCCGCCGAAGACCCGCCGCGAGCAAAGGCGCGAACTGTGGCGACTTCGCGTCGATTTTGACGCAGCGTCGGGCCGCGCTCAACGCCATTCACACGCTCGGCAGCCGCAGGATCGCCCGCAAGCCCCCCAGGGGACCTTCGTCGAGTTGCAGCGAGCCGCCATAGATCGCGGCCAGATCGGCGACGATTGACAGCCCGAGGCCGGAGCCGGGCCGCAACTCGTCGAGCTTCTTGCCGCGCTGCAACGCCGCGGCGCGCGCGCCCGGGTCGAGGCCAGGACCGTCGTCGTCGATCTCGGCGACGAGGAAAGGACCGGCGTCCTGAGCCGCGCCGGCGACGCGCGACGCATGGATGGAGACGCGCTCGCGCGCCCATTTGCCAGCATTATCGAGCAGATTGCCGATGAGATCGGTCAGGTCCTGCGCTTCGCCGCGGAACCTGAGCCCATCTTGCAGATCGACGTCGAAGAGAAGCCCGCGATCGGCGTGCAGCGTCTCGAAGGTGCGCACCAGCGCCTCGACGACGGGCCTGACTTCCGTCGCCGCGCCGATGGTCCTGGCGCGCGCGGCGGCCCGCGCGCGGTCGAGGTAGAACGCCACCTGCCGGCGCATGATTTCGGCCTGCTCGCGCACCTTTTCCGGCAGGCTCTCGCTCTTCGAGTCGGCCTCGTTGATGAGCACGCTGAGCGGCGTTTTCAGGGCATGGGCGAGATTGCCGACCTGCGTCCGCGCGCGCTCGACGATCTCCCTGTTGGCGTCGAGCAACTGGTTCACCTCGAGCGCGAGCGGAGCGACGTCCTGCGGGAACTCGCCGGCGACGCGTTCGGCTTCGCCGCGGCGAATTGCGGCCACCCCTTCCTGCAAAACCCTGAGCGGGCGCAGGCCGAAGCGGACCGCCAGCGCCGTCGAGCCGATCAAGGCCAGCGCCAGCGTCAGAAAGGTCGCCGCCAGCGCCCATTCGAAGCCTTTCTCCTGCGCCTTGATCACGTCGGCGTTCGCGGCGACCTGGACCAGGTAGCGCCCCTCGTCGCCAGCGTCGATCTGGCGCTGGATCATCCGCAGCTCATGTCCGCCCGGCCCGATCACGTAGCCGCTCAGGATGGCGCCGTGATCCACGCCCGCAGCGACGAGACGGGGAAGCTGGGTCGCAAACAGCGACTTGGAGGCCCGGATTTCCGGCGGATTGACGTCGAGTCGCGTGATTTGCCAGTACCAGCCAGAGAACGCGAGTTCGAATTGCGGCGCGACGGCGGTTGGGGCCGCGGGCTTCGCTTCCTCGCTCGGGATCGCGACGTTGGCGACCAGCGCCTTCAGATAGACGCCGAGCTGGTCGTCGAAATTCGCCTCGGTCCAATGCGCGTTGAGCGCGCTCAAGCCCAGCCCCGCGAACGCAAGGATGAGCGTGCTCCAGAACGCCGCCGACAGGAAGAGGCGGGACGCGATGGACCGCGCGCTGAGCGCCTTCAGCATGGATGCCGCTTTTAGGGAACGACGCGCACCGCCCCCCGGGCCGCGCTGGTGGCGAAAGCCGCGTAGGCGCGCAGCGCCTGCGACACCTTGCGCGCGCGGGGCTTGGCGGGCTTCCAAGCATCCTTCCCCTTGGCCTCCATCGCCGCGCGCCGCCTGGCGAGCGTCGCCTCGTCGACGACGACGTTGATCGTGCGGGCGGGGATGTCGATGGCGATCTCATCGCCCTCCTCGATGAGCGCGATGGCGCCGCCTTCGGCCGCCTCCGGCGAGACATGGCACATCGCGAGGCCAGAAGTGCCGCCGGAGAAGCGCCCGTCGGTGATGAGCGCGCAGGCCTTGCCGAGCCCGCGCGATTTCAGATAGCTGGTCGGATAGAGCATTTCCTGCATGCCGGGGCCGCCGCGCGGCCCCTCGTAGCGGATGACGACGACGTCGCCGGCAACGACCTTGCCGCCGAGGATGCCTTGCACCGCGTCGTCCTGGCTTTCGAAGATGCGCGCCGGCCCGGCGAACACGAGCAGGCTCGCGTCGACGCCGGCCGTTTTCACGATGCAGCCGTCGAGCGCGATATTGCCGGCGAGCACCGCGAGACCGCCGTCCTTGGAGAAGGCGTGCTCGGCGTCGCGGATGACGCCCTTGGCGCGGTCCTCGTCGAGCGAGTCGTAGCGCGACGACTGGCTGAAGGCGATCTGGGTCGGCACGCCGCCGGGCGCGGCCGAAAAGAATTCGCGCGTCGCCTTGCCGGCCGCCCGCATGATGTCGTGGCGCGAAAGCGCGTGTTCGAGCGACTCGGCGTGCACCATCCTCACGTCGCGATTGAGGAGGCCCGCTCTGTCCAGTTCGCCGAGGATTCCCATCACGCCGCCGGCGCGATGAACGTCCTCGACATGCACGTCGGCGACCGACGGCGCGACCTTGCACAGGCATGGCACGCGGCGCGACAGCCGATCGATGTCGGTCATGGTGAAATCGATTTCGGCTTCGTGCGCGGCGGCGAGCAGATGCAGGACCGTGTTGGTCGAGCCGCCCATCGCGATGTCGAGGGTCATCGCGTTCTCGAACGCCTTGAAATTGGCGATCCCGCGCGGCAGCGCGCCTTCGTCGCCCTCTTCGTACCAGCGCCGGGCGAGATCGACGATGAGATGCCCGGCCTCGACGAACAGCCGCCGACGGTCCGCGTGGGTCGCCACCACCGTGCCGTTGCCTGGCAACGACAGTCCGAGCGCCTCGGTGAGGCAGTTCATCGAATTGGCGGTGAACATGCCCGAGCAGGAGCCGCAGGTCGGGCAGGCGGAGCGCTCCATCACCGCGACGTCGGCGTCGGAGACTTTGGAATCGGCCGCGGCCACCATCGCGTCGATGAGGTCGACGCTGCGCGTCCCGGTCGAGAGCTTGACCTTGCCCGCCTCCATCGGCCCGCCCGAGACGAACACCGCTGGGATGTTGAGGCGCATGGCCGCCATCAGCATGCCGGGCGTGATCTTGTCGCAGTTGGAGATGCACACCAGCGCGTCGGCGCAATGCGCGTTGGCCATGTATTCGACGCTGTCGGCGATCACCTCGCGTGAAGGCAGCGAATAGAGCATGCCGTCATGGCCCATCGCGATGCCGTCATCGACGGCGATGGTGTTGAACTCCTTGGCGACGCCGCCCGCCGCCTCGATCTCACGCGCGACCAGTTGCCCGAGGTCCTTCAGGTGCACGTGACCCGGCACGAACTGGGTGAAGGAATTGGCGACCGCGATGATCGGCTTGTCGAAGTCCCCGTCGCGCATGCCGGTGGCGCGCCAGAGGCCGCGCGCGCCCGCCATGTTGCGGCCGTGCGTGGTAGTGCGGGAACGATATGGAGGCATTGGACGCCTTTACTGCGGGAATTGTCGCCGGCGCGTTGCGCCGGGATAGACTGCATTGTCGCAATTCCGGCGTTCGTCGGCAAGGGCTGGCGCCATTTTGATTTAGCGCGCCGCCTCTCCCTGGCCGCTCGCGACATGTCCCAGCGCCTTCTCCTTCGCCATCGCCGCGGCGTGGTCGCGGGCGAGAAAGGTATAGACCATCGGCGTCACGAACAGGGTGAACAGGGTGCCGATCGCCATGCCGGAAAAAATCGTCAGCCCGATGTCGAAGCGCGAGCGCGCGCCCGCGCCGGACGCGGCGATCAGCGGGACCATGCCGACCACCATCGCCGCCGTCGTCATCAGGATCGGGCGAAGGCGCACCGCCGCCGCCTCTTCGATCGCGCCGCGTCGCGAGAAGCCCCGCGTCTCCTGAAGGCGATTGGCGAAATCGACCATCAAAATTCCATGCTTGGAGATCAGCCCGATCAGGGTCACCAGTCCGATCTGCGAATAGATGTTGATGCTGGCGAAGCCGAGGAAGCCGCCGATGTTGAGCGGCAGCAGCGCGCCGAACAGGGCGGTCGGCAGCGCGATGAGAATGATGAACGGGTCGCGGAAGCTCTCATACTGCGCGGCCAGCACCAGATAGATGACGATGAGAGCGAATACGAACACATAGACAAGCGCATTGCCCTCCTGCTCCAATTGGCGCGAGTCGCCCTGGAAATCGTAGCTGTAGCCTTCGGGGAAAATCTCCTTCGATTTCGCCTTGAGGAAGTCGAGCGCTTCGCCGAGCGTGCGGCCGGGAAACGGCACGCCGGAGAGCGTCGCGGAATTGAGCTGCTGGAAGCTCGTCAGCGCGTTCGGCTGCACCTCGTCGGAGACGCTCGCGACCGCCGAAAGCGGAACGAGTTCGCCATTGCTGGTGCGCAGCTGATATCGGGTCAGCCAGTCGGGCGACAGGCGGAACACGCGCGGCGCTTGCGGTATGACCTGATAGCTGCGGCCATAAAGGTTGAACAGATTGACGTAGTTGCCGCCCAGCATTGTCGACAGCGCGGTCCCGATGTCCTGCATATTGACGCCGATGCGGTTCGCCCTGTCGGCGTCGACCTTGAACACGTATTGCGGCGTGTCGAACTTGAGGTCGACGTCGGTGAACAGGAAAAGCCCGCTCTCCTTGGCCGCCTGCTGCATCTTCAAGGCGACGTCGGCGAGCGTCGTATAGTCGCCGGTCGTGCGGATGACGAATTGCATCGGCGGGCCGCCGGTCGAGCCCGGAAGCGCCGGCGGCGAGAACGCCTGGACCTGCGCCTGCGGCACGGCGAGGAATTTCGGCCGAAGCTCGCTCAGCACGTCCTTCTGATTGCGCGCGCGCTGGTCCCACGGTTTCAGAAGAAAGCCGGCGAAGGCCGCACGAACGTTGGGAACGCCGTTGATCGTGAACACGTGCGAGATTTCGGGAACCTCATGCACCTCCCGGTAGAGCCGCTGCGTCGCCTGTTCGGTGTAATCGAGATTGCCGATCTGCGGAATCTTGACCAGCGAAAGGAGAATGCCCTGATCCTCCTCGGGAGCGAGCTCGCGCGGGGTCGAGGCGTACATGACTCCGGCCAGCGCCAAAACGCCGACAAGGATCAGCAGCGTCAATGCGCGAAAATTGAGCGTGCTGTGGAGTCGGCGCTGATATGCGCGGCGCAGGCGGTCGAAGGAGCGGTCGACGAGGCGGCCGAACCAGCCCTGCCCCATATCGTGGCGCAACAGCTTCGAGCACATCATCGGCGACAGCGTCAGCGCGATGAAGCCCGAGACAATGACGGCGCCCGCCAGCGTGAACGCGAATTCACGAAACAGCGCGCCGGTCACGCCGCTGACGAAGCCGATCGGCGCGTAGACGGCGGCCAGCGTGATCGTCATCGCCACGATCGGCAGCGCGATCTCGTGCGCGCCGCGCAGCGCCGCGTCGAACGGCGTCATGCCCTCCTCGATGTGGCGGTAGATGTTCTCGACCACGACGATCGCATCATCGACGACGAGACCGATGCCGAGCACCAGCGCCAGCAGCGTCAACAGATTGATCGAATAGCCGAGTGCGAGAAGCGCGATCATCACCCCGATCAGCGACAGGGGGATGGTGACGATCGGAATGAAGGTCGAGCGCAGATTGCCGAGGAAGAGGAAAATCACCACGATCACGATCGCCGCCGCCTCGATGAGGGTCTTGGCGACCTCGTAGATCGAGGCGCGGATGAAGGCGGTCGAGTCGTAGGCGATGGTGGCCTTGAGGCCAGCCGGCAATTGGTTCTGGATGCTCGGGACGATCTTGCGCACGCCGTCGATCACCGTCAGCGGATTGGCTTCCGGCGTGCCGTAGATGCCGATGAACACCGCCTTGAGGCCGTCGAACACGGACGAGGAGTCGACGCTCTGCGGCCCGAGTTCGATTTTGGCCACGTCGCCGAGCCGCACCAGCGCGTCGCCGCGCGCCGCGATCACCAGCTTGCCGAATTGTTTGGGGCTGTCGAGCGACGTCAGCGCATCGACGCTGATCTGGGTGTAGTCGCTTTTGACCTCGCCGGCCGCCGTGGTGAAGTTGTTGGCCGCGAGCGCCGCGCGCACGTCGTTCGGCGTCACGCCGAGCGCGGCCATGCGGGTCGGATCGAGCCAGATCCGCATGGCGAACGCACGCCCGCCGAGAATTTGCGCATTGGCGACGCCGTCGACCGTCTGCAGGCGCGGCTGCACGACGCGCGTCAGATAGTCGGTGATCTGCGGCGCCGTCATGAGGCTGGAATTGAACGACAGATACATCAGGGCGAAGCCCTGGCCGGTCTGCTTGACGACGACCGGATCGTTGGCGTCGCGCGGCAGCAGGCCGCGAACCTGATTGACCTTGGACAGGGTGTCGGCCATCGCGCGATCGGGATTGGCGTCGAGGCGCAGATTGAGCGTGATCGTCGAGACGTTCTGCTGCGAGGTCGAGACCAGCGTGTCGATGCCCTCGGCGCTGGCGACCGCCTGTTCGATCGGCGTGGTGATGAAGCCCTTGATCACGTCCGCCGCCGCGCCGGGATAGGTGGTGGTGATGGTGATGGTCGTGTTCGAGGTTGCGGGAAACTGGCGGATTTGCAGCTTCGACCCCGCCATGCCGCCAACGAGAAGGATCAAAAGGCTGACCACGCTGGCCAGCACCGGCCGACGGATGAACAGATCGGTGAAGGCGTTCATCGGCGCGCCGTCACGGTCTGGGCGTTTCAGCGGGCGGCGGCAGCGCGACGCTTTCGTCGATCGTGACCGACGCATTGGGCTGCAACTTGATCTGGCCCGCGGTCACCACGCGCTCGCCCGCCTTGACCCCGTCCTCGATCGCGATCCGTTCGCCGCGCACGGGACCGACGCGCACGAACCGCCGCTCGACGACGAGGCCGCTCGCTCCGCCTTGGCCCGCCGCAGCCGCCTGGCCGTTCTCCCTCGGGGCCGGCTTCACGACAAAGACATTGTCGCCGTAGAGACTGTAAACGATCGCGGTGCGCGGAAGCGTCAGCACGTCGACGCTGGCGCCGGTGGTCACGGTAAGATTGGCGAACATGCCGGGGAGCAGCTTGCGGTCGGGATTGGCGAATTCGGCCCGCGCCGTCACGTTTCGCGACTCCGCGCTGACCCGAGCATCGATCGCTGTGATCGTTCCAGCGAAACCGCGGCCGGGAATGGCGTCGACGGTCATGCTCACTTCCTGGCTGACGGCAAGCGAGCGAAGCGATCCCTCGGGGACGGGAAAGTCGGCATAGATAGGGTCGAGCTGCTGCAAGGTCACCAGGCTTGCGCCCACCGCGACATATTGCCCGAGATCGACGTTGCGCAGGCCCAGCCGCCCGGCGAAGGGCGCGCGAATCGCCTTTTGCGCGATGATCGCCCGCGTGCGCTCGACCGTCGCCGCCGCCGAGTCGCGCGCGGCGATGGCCGAGTCGACCGACGATTGGGGGGTGTTGCCCCCGGCCACCAGCAGCTTTTGGCGCGCCAGGGTCACTTCGGCGTTCTTGAGCTGCGCGAGGCCATTCTGCAGATCCGCCTGCTCGACCGAATCGTCGATATTGACAAGAAGCGCGCCGGCCGCGACGTCATCGCCCGAATCGAAACGGATCGCGGTGACGACGCCGGCCGCCTGCGGCGCGATGGCCACGCCCTGGTAGGCGCGCAGCGTGCCGATCGCCGTCAATTGCGGCGGCCATTTCTCGATCCGCGCCGCCTCGACCGACACTGCCGTCGGCTTCGGCGCGAACGCGGCGCTGATGAAGCCCTTGACCATCTTGGGCTTGATCACGAACTGGAAATAAGCGAGCCCGCCGATCAACGCGACCAGGATGGCCAGGGCGACCACGAACACGACCGGCCGGCAAATCTTCAGCGGCAGCACGCGGATGACGAGGACCGCTGCGAACGCCGCCGCCGCCGCGCCGAAGGCGAGCGGAGGAACTGGCGCGCGGAAAAGCGCAAGCTGCGCCCCCGCCCCGAGCGCCAGCGCGCCCAAGGCCAGCAAAAGCAGCAGCCAATTCGTCACGCGCCTCATCGATCGCCTTTCGCACGGGCCAGATCCGCATTGCGGCGTTTTGGAAGCATTCGGAAGCTGTTGATCTTAAACGGGCCAAGTTTCACGCGCCAGTCGGCGCGCGGTCGACGCCCCAGCGAGAACGCGGGCCGGCCCGCCGGCGTTCGCGAGCCGCCCCAAGCGCGGATCGCCCCCTCGCCATCGCGCGCCGGCCCCGCTAAAGTCGCTTCGGACCGCAAGCCACGGTTCGATTCAGGAGGTTGATTCCATGACCAAGACGCTCGCGCTCGCCGCGCTCACCTTGTGCCTCGCTGGGGCGCCGACGCTCGCCTTCGCCGCCGACTCCTGCTCGGTCCAGGCGACGGACAAGAAGCTCGCCGGCGCCGCCAAGACCAGCTTCATGAAGAAATGCGCGAAAGATTCCTGCGCAATGCAAGCGGCCGACAAGAAGCTCCATGGCGCCGCGATGACCTCATTCACCACGAAATGCGAAAAGGACGCCATGGGCGGATGAGCCTGCGTACTCATTTTCGACGGCGCCGATTTCGGCGATTTTAGCCCATCGCCTCCGCGACGGGCCGAGAACAACGGCCGTGCGCGCACGCCGCGCAACGGGCGGTTTCCGTTGCGCCGCTATTGCCTTCCCGCCGCAGTTCCGCGAGGCTGTCGCAAACGGCCGCCATCCGGAGCCGCTTCATGCTTTCGCGAGCTTTCGCCCTCTGGTCTTCTCCTGGCGTTCGCGGGCGCGGTTCCGCCCGTGCGCGCCGGCGAAACCTTCGTGATCGGCGTTCTCAACGACCAGTCCGGTCCCTACGCCGATCTGTCAGGCCCAGGCGGGGTGGAAATCGCGCGCATGGCGATCGCGGACTCCGGGGGCGCAGTGCTCGGAAAGACGATCGAGCTCCTGGTCGCCGATCACCAGAACAAGGTCGACGTCGGGCTTGCGATCGCGCGGCAGTGGTATGACCAGCGCGGCGTCAAGGCGATTTTCGACATCACCAATTCGGGGGTCGCATTGGCGATCCAGGACCTGGCGAAGGCGCGCGACCGGCTTGTGATCTTCAACTCCGCTTCCTCCTCCGATCTCACCGGCAAAGCCTGTTCGCCGAACGGCATCCAATGGAACGCGGACAATTGGTCGAACGGCGTCGCGCTGATGCGCCTCCTCATTCAACAGAAGCTCGACAGCTTCTTTTTCATCACCGCCGACTACGCATTCGGCGCTTCTCTCGAGGCCGACGCGCGCGCCGCGATCGCCAAGGCCGGCGGCGCTGTCGTCGGCGGCGTGCGCTCGCCGCTCAATACGGCTGATTTCAGCTCCTATCTGATCGCCGCTCAGGCCTCGAAGGCCAAGGTCGTCGTGTTTGCGATCACCGGCGCCGACCTCTCCAACGCCCTGAAGCAGGCCAACGAATTCAATCTCGCCTCGGGGCAATACCTGGCGACGCCGATCACCTATTTGAGCGACGTCAATGCGATCGGCCTCGACGTCGCGCACGGCCTGACCTTCATGCAGTCCTGGTATTGGGACTTGAACGACCGGACGCGCGAATTCGCCAAGCGGTTCTTCGCCCGCCGTCAGCGCATGCCCAACGACAATCAGGTCGCGCTCTATTCGTCGGTGCGCCACTATCTCGAGGCGGTCGCGAAGGCGGGAACCGACGACGCCGGCGCGGTGACCAAGGCAATGCGCGAGGCGCCGATCCACGACATCTTCACCGACAACGGAACGGTTCGCGCCGACGGGCGGGTCCTTTACGACCGCTATTTGACGCGGGTGAAGACGCCCGCGGAGTCGAAATATCCCTGGGACTATCTGACGGTCGTCGCTAAGATTCCGGCCGCGGACGCGTTCCGGCCGCCCGGCGCGGGCGGATGTACGCTGGGCGCGCCGTAGCAACGCTCTCGCCGCGCCTCTCTTTTGACGCTCTGAAAGACATCTCCATGGCGGCAATCCAAGCAGCGGCGGGCGCGAATGCGAAGAGCGCTGACGTAGGCAAGATTCTGCTGGCGAGCCTCATCGGCACGACCATCGAATTCTATGATTTCTACATTTTTGGAACCGCCGCGGCGCTGGTGTTCGGCGCCATGTTCTTTCCCAAGTCGGCGCCGCAGACCCAGACGCTCAACGCCTACCTGACCTTTGGCATCGCCTTTCTCGCGCGCCCGGTCGGCTCATTCCTGTTCGGGCATTTCGGCGACCGGATCGGGCGCAAGTCGACGCTGGTCGCGACGATGCTGACGATGGGCGTGGCGACGACGCTGATCGGCGCCCTTCCGGGTTATGCTGCCGCGGGGGTCCTTGCGCCCTGGCTGCTCGCTCTGTTGCGCTTTCTGCAGGGGGTGGGTTTAGGGGGCGAATGGGGCGGCGCGGCGCTGATCGCGGTCGAAAACGCGCCGGAGGGCCGGCGAGCCTGGTTCGGCATGTTTCCCCAGCTCGGGCCCGCGATCGGCTTCTTCATCGCGACCGGCCTCTTTCTTGCCCTATTGCTCGCCTTCGGAGAGGCGGCGTTCATCGACTGGGCGTGGCGCGTTCCCTTCCTGCTCAGCGCGATCCTGGTGGCGGTCGGCCTCTATGTGCGCGTTTCTCTCGAAGAGACGCCGGCCTTCAAGTCGGCGACCGCGCGCGACAAGCGCGTCGCCGTTCCGCTCGGCGCTGTGTTGCGCGACCATTTTCCGCCGCTGATCCAGGGCTCGCTGTCGATCGTCGTCTGCTACGCGCTATTTTACATCTCGACGGTCTATACCCTCGGCTATGGCGTGCGGGCGCTGGCCATCCCGCGCGCGAATTTTCTCGTCATGCTGTGCGGGGCGATCGTCTTCATGGCCGTCGCGACGCCGATCTCGGCGGCGCTCGCCGACCGCATCGGCCGGCGCCCGGTGCTGCTCGTCTCCGCTGTGGCCGCAGGCGGCGTCGGCCTGGCGATGCCGGCGCTGCTGGCGCGTGGGCCGGTCGGCGTCTTCGTCTTCCTCTCGCTCGCGCTCGGCGTCATGGGACTGACGTTCGCGCCGCTCGGGGCGCTACTGCCGGAATTGTTCCCCACCCAGGTGCGCTACACGGGCGCCGCCAGCACATACAATCTCGGCGGCATTCTCGGCGCCTCGTTCGCGCCATCGCTCGCTCAGGTTCTCGAGGCGAGCGGCGGCGTCGATCTGGGTCGGCTATTATATCGCCGGCGCCGCTGTCATCAGTTTCCTCGCCATCCTCAGCATGAGGGAAACGCGAGACAGCCCCTCCGTCGATTGACGTCGCGCCGTCCGGCGGCCCCGGATCCTCCAGCAGCGCGCTTGCCCGCGCGGGCCAAATCCGCGCCAACTCACGCTTGTCAGCGCCGGAACGATTTGTTAGACGAGCCGCCTTCGCTTTGCGCCCCACCGGCGCCAAGCCCATGTGCGGTCATGGCGGAAGTGGTAGACGCGCTAGCTTGAGGTGCTAGTTCTTTAACCGGAGTGGAGGTTCGAGTCCTCTTGACCGCACCAAACACGTTATTTCTCAACGATTTGCCTGTGCGCCGCCGTCGACATTGCCGAAAGCGCGACATCACCCTACAGCTCCATCGCGCGAACCCGCAGTTGCATGACGCCGGGCGCGGGCATTGTTTTTGGTTCGCCTCCTCGCGGGCGTCGGCATTGACCAGCCGAGCCGCTTTCAGGCCGCGCCGGCGCAAATTGCGGAGAAACTCCGCCCGCGCTCAATCGGACGGTCGAGAATTCAACTGCGTCTCCCGGTCCAATCCCGGGAATCGGTGAAGGCCGACGCCCAGCGCGCCAAGCCGCTGCATGAAGACCTCTTTTGCGCG
>CAWAIM010000023.1:0-24886 GCA_963781895.1 uncultured Alphaproteobacteria bacterium | reverse complement strand
GATCGATGCAATCAAGGAGACGGGTTCCGGGTCCGCGCACGCCTCCCGCAAGGCCGATGGCGTCTCAAGGCGGTCGACCGCTTCAGGGGACCAGATGGCGCGAATCCCAAGAACAGAAGGGCGGCGCTGCGTTGACGTCCTGCGACTTCCTTGTCTTGCCATTCAACTGAGCGCCAAAAGGCGATTATGGTTCCACCCTTTGTCGCTTTGATTGCGACGAGCATTTGGGGTAGTTGATTTGGAGTTTCCGCATGTCGGATTTGGAGCAGCGGCTCGAGATTGAAACGCCGGAAGAACTACCGGCCGATATGCCTTTGCCGTCCGATGCGAAGACCTTCTTCCTGGGCGGTATTTTCATACTCGCGATGTTGGCGATGGTCTATGTCGCCCAAGAAATCATTCTGCCGCTTGTCTTCGCGGTCATGCTCAATCTGTTGATGCAGCCGACCTTGCGCGTGCTTGAACGATTGCGTGTGCCCAAGACGCTGGGAGCGCTGCTGTTGATTCTTCGTCTTGTTTGCGACGATCGTGGGACTAGGCACCGCCATCTACGGGCCCGCCGAAGGGTGGATCGCCAAGCTGCCCGAAGGCATTCCTCGCCTAAAGGAGCGGTTGGGCTTTCTCAACGCGCCTATCAGCGCGCTGCAGACATTTCTGAAGGCGGCCGACAATTTCGAAGCCGTGGGCCCCTCGAAAAGCGCGGCTGGGCCCTTGAACGGCGGAGCGATTTTGTCGAGCGTATTTGCCGGGACGCGGAGCTTCGCCAGCGGCCTGTTCACCACCGTGTTGTTTCTCTATTTCCTGCTCGTCTCGGGGGACAGTTTCCTGCGGCGGTTCGTCGAACTGTTGCCCAGGTTCAAAAGCAAGCGGCAGGCCGTGGACATCGCGCAGCAAATCGAACGCGATATTTCCGCCTATCTCATCACAATTACGGGTATGAACATGCTCGTCGGCGCCGCGACCGCCGTTGTCATGTGGGGGACCGGCGTCGGCGATCCGGTGCTATGGGGAACCGTCGCGTTCATTCTGAATTTTGTTCCGATCCTCGGTCCCATCTCGGGCCTGATCATTTTCCTGTTCGCCGGCTTGCTCAGCATCGATTCGACTCTGCGGGCCTTGCTGCCGATGGCGCTGTATGGGGCCATTCATTTGATCGAGGGCGAGACGGTCACGCCAATTCTTCTCGCGCGGCAATTCACGCTCAATCCGGTCATTGTCATCCTGTCGCTCGCCTTCTGGTATTGGCTGTGGGGCGTCCCCGGGGCCGTCCTTTCGACGCCAATTCTGGCGGTTACCAAAATTGTGTGCGATCGCGTTCGGCCGCTCGCGGCGCTTGGCCATATTCTCGCGGGTTGAGGCGTAACGCCAAATCCGTTTGGCGCTGAGGGAGCCAACGGTCCAGGCCGACCCGGATCATGTCCCTTAAATGGCCATGACACAGGGAGTCGGTCGAGCGAGGAGTTGATCGGTTCGTAAGGCCGCGCCCGCTCTGAACCTGACTCTGCGGGCGAACATGTCTTGCGAACATGGTCTTTCCAGAAATCAGAAATCGTGATATGATTGCTGCGGTCATGACGGACGCGATCGACAATGCATGCGCTCGGGGACGAGGGTGGGCGCCCGCCTGTCAGCGAACTCGGGGGCTTTTATCCCGCCAAGACTATGGTATTCGCAAAGACGAGCGAATTTTTTTCGTTTGAAATCGTCGTAACTTATTGAAAAGTCTCGATTCGGACGAGGGAATCCAAGGAAATCCAAGGATTTTTTCCTTGGTTTTCCTTGGTTTTCCTTGGTCCTGTTTGGTCCTGTTTGGTCCGGCTTGGAAAAATTTGGAACTGACGCCATGCGCTGTCTGCCGCCGCGTCATTGAGGCGCGATCGGTCCCGGGCCGCCGCCGCCGCGACCAGCGCCAATCTCGCCAGCGCCGGGAGCGACTTCGACTCCGTCCTTTTCATGATCGAGGCGCGGTGGTTCTCGACGGTGCGTTGGCTGATGCCGAGGTCGGCCGCGATGTTCTTGCTGGGCTGGCCGGCGAGCACCCTTTCCATCACCTGACGCTGGCGCGGCGTGAGACCCGCCAGGTGAGCCGCCGCCAACTCCCGCCGTTCCTGCACCTTACCCGAATCGACCGACAGCTCGACAGCCCGGTCGATGCTGGCGATGAGTTCCTCGCGCCCGATCGGCTTTTCGATGAAATCCAATGCGCCCGCCTTCATGGCTTTGACCGCCATGGCGACATCGGCGTTGCCGGTGATCATGATCGCCGGCAAGCGATGACCGTCGTCATGAAGCTTCTGCAGCAAATCGAGCCCGCTCATGCCGGGCAGATACGCGTCGATCAACAGACAAGCGGATTTGTCGGGTTGAAAGGCGTCAAGAAACGCCTCGCAGCTCGCATAGGATTCGACGATGCGGCCCTCGTCCTCGAGCACGGACCCTATCGCCGCGCGAACCTGGTCGTCGTCATCGACGACAATGATCCTGGCGGCGTCCGAAGCGCGCGACGCGTCGGCCGAGCGATGCGCAGGTTCGACGCTGCGGGACGGGCGGCTTGGCCAGGAGTTTCTCGATCGTCCGGGTCAGCTCGATCAGCTTGACGGGTTTGTTGAGATGAGCGCAGTCGTTAACGGCGATATCGCGCAGAGTCACGGTGGAGATATCGCCGGTGAGGACGATGAACGGAATATTGCGTTTGAGCTCCTGCCTCAATTTCTGAGCCGCTTGAACTCCATTCATGCCGCCGGGCAGATTGTAATCGGCAAGGACCAGATCGGGCAGCGACGTTCCGCGAGTCACCAATTCCAGAGCGGCGGGGCCGTCGATGGCGGTCGCGAGATTGTAGCCCTCTTCGGTCAGGACCAGCTCGAGGTGTTCGCGCACTTCCGGGTCGTCCTCGATGATCAGGATCGATGCGGCGCGAGGCGATGGTTGCGCGAACGCGTCGTCCGCGCCGTGCGGACGATGGTCCGACGACGACGCGGCGTCGCCCGGCGTCACCGGGACCTCGATCGAGAACACCGAGCCCTTTCCGTGTCGCGAGCGCACCCGGACCGGATGGCCGAGCAGTCCGCCCAGGCTCTTGACGATCGACAGCCCCAGGCCGAGGCCGTGGCTCCGCTGCCGGGCGGGGTTGTCCAACTGATGGTATTCTTCGAAGATCGCCTGCATTTCCAATTCCGGGATGCCAATGCCTGTGTCCCAGATCTCGATGCGCAGCGTATCCTGGCGGCGGCGGCACCCGACGAGAACTTTGCCGCGCAGGGTGTATTTCAGGGCGTTCGAAAGCAGGTTGCGGATCACTTGCTCGAGCAGACGCGGATCGCTTCGAATGGAAAGAGCGCAGGGCATCACGCGCAGCACGAGGCCCGCGGCCTGGGCGTGGTAAGTCAATTCGTCCCTAAGTCGGTCAAACAAATCGTTTACGGGGAAGTCGGATATCTCGGCGCTGACGGCGCCCACTTCGATCTGATTGATGTCGAGCAGCGTATTCAGCATGCCCGTCATGGCGCCCAACGCCTCGTCGATGCCCGCGACCAGTTTCTCGGCCTTCTCCCCGACGACCCTCTTGGCCAGCAAGCCCTGGAGCAGCGCCAGGGTCTGCAGCGGCTGTCGCAGGTCATGGCTTGCCGCCGAAAGAAAGCGCGACTTGGCGATGCTCGCCAATTCCGCTTGTCGCTTGGCGGCCACCAGCGCATCCGCCGTGCGATGCTGTTCCGTTACGTCGTCGTAGGTAATGACGACGCCCTCGGTTTTGTTGTCGCTGGCGCGATAGGGCAAGATCCTGCGCACGAACCAGTAGCCGCCTTGGCCCTTGACTTCGCGCTCGACCGGCGCGTGGCCTTTCAGGACCTTTTGGGCGTCGTCCAGCAGAGAGTCGTCGGCGGCCAGCGACTTGAGATCCGTGAGCGGGCGTCCCACGTCGCCTGGAATCACATTGAAAAGCGCTTTCGTCGCCGGGGTGAAAAAGCGGATGTTGAAGCGGGCGTCGAGGAAAATCGTCGCGACGTCGGTGCTGTAAAGGACGTTCCTCAAATCGTCCGCGGTCGTGCGCTGCCGCTCGAGCGTTTCCTGCAATTGGCTGTTCAGAGCGTTCAGCTCCTCGTTGAGCGATTGAAGCTCCTCCTTGGAGGCCAGCAACTCCTCGTTCGTCGACTGAAATTCCTCGTTGACCGACAACGCCTCCTCGTTGATCGCCACCTGTTCCTGGTGCGAGGTCTCGAGGTCGCGGATGGCGTGCTCGAGCTCGATTCTTGTCGCCTCGAGTTCACGTTCGAGCTCGACGACCCGGGGAACGTCGGCCTTCGTCATGCGACCGCGCGGAGCGACTTTCGACGACGAGTCCTCGACGAAACAGACCAGAAACAACTGCTCGCGTTCGCTCACAACGGGCCGGACATCGATGTGGAATGACGAGTCGCCGGCCGGGCCGCTCAGGTGGCCGCCGGGCGCCGTCACGCGCGCGTTCTCCCGCAACGCGCGAAGAACGGTCGACCTCAGCTTCGCGCGCACGCCGTCGCGCGCCTCGGCGATCAGGTCCTGGCCGGGGCGTCCTGATGCGATCTTGAGATAGCGATCCGTCGGCCCTTCGAAGTGGAGGCATTCGAGTTTGGCGTTGATCAGCACCGCCGCCGGACCATAGGCGTCCAGCACCGTTCTTCGACACAGTTCGGCAAGCGAATCTTGGCGCGCCCGCGCCGGCGTCGGGTCGGGACGCGCGCGCAGTCGAGCGCCGGCGCCGGCGCTCAAGGATGGACCGAGTTCGCCGGGTCGGCCGCCGCCGACGCGACGGTAAAGACGTTCCGTCTCGGAAACGGCGGCGAACCGACCGTCGGCCGACCCGACCGTCTCGGCGTTGCCGACCAGCAGAAGACCGCCTTCGCGCAACGCGAAGTGGAAGATGGAGATGACCTTGGCTTGCGCCTCGGGCAGGAGATAGATCAGAAGGTTCCGGCACGAAATGAAATCGAGACGCACGAACGGGGGATCGGCGAGCACGTCATGCACCGTGAACACGATGCTGGCGCGCAACTCGGCCGAGACCCGGTAGTCGTGATCCTCCTGCGAGAAAAATTCGGCCAATCGCTCTGGCGACACGTCGGACTCGATCGATTGGGGATAGAGGCCTTCGCGAGCGCTCGCCACCGCGTCGGGGTCGACGTCGCTGGCGAATATCTGCAGTTTGATGTCGCGCGTCGACGCGTCGATCTGCTCGCGAAAAAGCATGGCCAGGGAGTAGGTTTCCTCCCCGGAGCTGCAGCCGGCGACCCATATCCGCAGCGGTTGGTCCCGCGGGTGGTCACGCACGAGATCGGGAATAACGCTCCCGGCCAGAAAATCGAATACGGGCGCGTCCCGAAAGAATCCCGTCACATTGATCAACAGGTCCCTGGAGAGCTGATCGAGTTCTTCGGCGTCGCGACGCAAGAGATCGAGATACTCGGCGGCGGTTTTGACCGCCGCCAGGGCCATCCGCCGCTCCAAGCGCCGCGCGAGCGTACCGTGCTTGTAGAGCCTGAAATCGTGGACCGTCTTCGTGCGCAGGAGAGCGATGAACTCCGGCAGAAGATCCTCCACCGACATTAGCGCGGACGCGTTCGGCGGCTCGGGCGAAAAGGCGCGGCCTCGCTGGCGCGCGACCAGCGCCTCCGCGATCTTCGCGGCGGGAAGCACGAGGTCCACCGCGCCGGTGGCGATGGCGCTTCTGGGCATGCCGTCGTATTCGGCTTCGCTGATGTCCTGCGCGATCACAAGGCCGCCTTTCGCCTTCACCGCTTGCAGACCCACGCTTCCGTCAGCGCCGGTGCCGGAAAGGACCACGCAGGCGATGCGCGGGCCATATTCGCTGGCCAGCGAGTTCAGCAAGAAGTCGAAGGGGAGTCGCGCGCCATGACGCGCCTGTGGTTTTGACAGCCGTATGTTCCCTTGATTTCCGACCGAGAGATAGACGCCGGGCGGAATGACGTAGACGCGCTCGCGCTCAATTGCCACGCCGTCGGTCGCTTGCAGGACCGTCATCGGCGTGTGCCCCGTCAGCAAGTCCACCAACAGACTGCCGTGGCTTGGATCGAGGTGCTGCACGATTATGAAGGCCATGCCGTTGGCCGCCGGCAGCGCGTCCAAAAGCCTCCTGCAAGCCTCGAGGCCGCCCGCCGAGGCCCCAATCGCCACGATCGGGAAACTCGCGCGACTGCTGGCGGAAGGGGCCATTTCAACCGAACCCGGTCGCTTCGACGTGGTTCGATGCGAACGACTTCTAGACATTCTACGATTTTTCTCGAGAGGCGACGCTGCGGGGCAACGAACGGATATGAATAGCAAAACTCGGGCGCGATTACGACCCACTCAAAGGTAACAACTCCGCGACGGCCGTGGAGCGCGAGCCCGGGGCGTGAGTAATTTCCGAAATCTTCCTCAGGCGTGCGGCTTCAATCACAGTCGCCTTCGTATCGCCGTGGTCCAAAGTTTCGCGACGATCGGGAGACTTTCCGCCATGCGCGCATCGACGAACACGGATCCGGATTTCACGGCGCTTCGCGGGGATCCTGTCGCGTTGAGGCGCGACGTCGCGCGCCTGATCGAACACGTCAAAGGGCGGGCCACGAACAAGGTTCAGAACGCAGTCGACCAAATTGATCGGGGCGCGCGCGGCTTGCGCCGCGAAGTGGAGGCGGAAGGGGAACGCTCGGCCAGATCGATCAGTCTCGTCATCGAGAAGCAGCCTCTTCCGGCGCTGATCGTCGCGCTTGGGATTGGCTACGTCGGCGCTCGCGCGTTTCCGCGGTGAGCGAGACCGGTCTGGCGCTGGTCGCTGCGCTCCTCGCGAGAAATTTATGGATGGCGAGAACAAGCACGCTGGAGGATGCGCCCTCCACACGTGCCCTTCCTGCCGCGGCCTGAGTCGATTCCGAGGCTGCCCTTGCCGATCGGCGGTCCTCTATAATTCGCTGTGCTCGCGTGTGCCGCGCCCCACCCCAAAAAGGGCTTTTGTCGATGGACGGGCCCCGAGGCGGAGGTCTTGTCGTTTGCTTTGTCAGAATTGAGAGGCTCGATCATGCAATCGCCTGACCATACCGAAAGGAACGGCCTCGCCATGCGCGGCGCGACAATCCAGGGGTATCCGGTCGGGGCGACGCTGTTGGACGGCGTTGCTGCTCGGGCGAACGAATGCGGGGCGGGCGGGGAGGCATGTCGATGAAGACGCTGCGCATTCTGATCGTTGAGGACGATGAGACAATCGGCGAACTGCTTGCCGAAATGCTCGAAGAGCTCGGTCACACCGTCTGCGCCGTGGAGACCAAGGCCGCCGACGCGGCGGCGACCGCCGCGGGTTGTCACCCGGATCTGATGATCGTCGATATCGGACTGGGCAAAACGAGCGGCGTCGCGATGGTCAAAGATATCCTCCGAGGCGGTTTCGTCCCGCATGTTTTCGTGACGGGCGACGCGTTGGGCGGCTTGTCGCTCGGACCGGACGCCGTACTCATACAAAAGCCCTTTCGCGAACGGGACATCGTTCAGGCAATTCAGCGGGCGATCGCGGGGCCTGATCGCTACGGCGTCGCGCCGGCGATCATATCAAATGGATGCCCCGCACGATCGCGAAGCGTGCGGGGAACCACCTGAGCGGCGCAACGAAACTCGATGAAACACGCGGCGGCACAGGTCTTTTGAGATGCCTGGCGAAGGCAAGAACGTCGAGCCGATGACGGCGCTCGGTCGAGGTTCTGCCAAGCATCAATCGCTACTGCCTCTGGTGGGCCAGGCGACCTGGTCCGACGAGGCGGTTTTGGCCGAGGCGCGGCGGGATCTCCTGCCGGCGATCGAGGCGCAAGGGCGGATTGAGGCTTGGATCGTCGACGACACCGGCTCTGAAGAAGGGCGTATTGCGCTGTGCGCATCCCACGTTTTGCAATCGCAGTTGCGGAAGGAACGCGCCTGGCCCGACCGCCCATCCATAGAGAATAAAAATCGCAACGTTTTCAGCGAGTCATGAAATCGACTCTGAAAGAAATTCTCGTTACGTTCAGATCAAACATCTGTATATCCGTATTGTGTATACCGCTCGTTATAGTAGTAACCCGCCAAATGTGGGTCGTAACTTGCCAGTCGCCTGATATCGGCTTTATTTAGAACCGCGCCAAGCATGGATTGATACACGTCTGGCGTTGCGCGAAGAGCGCTCTCCACCAGATTGGCGCTCGTACGACCCCATTCGATTACCAACACATAAGAATCGATCAGTTCGGTCGTGGCAGAAACATCGATCACCGGTAAGAGCGGAGAAAGATCCACAACGACATATTCATATCGCTCTCGCAACTCCTCAAACACCCTTTTCATTTCGATACTGGCGAGGATGGTCGATGAGTCCGGCGGCCCAGAGTGTGGGATAGCCGGAATGAATTCCATTTGGGTCGATTGGTCCTTCCAAAGAACTTCATCGAACGAGGCTTCTCCAAAGCTTAGTTCTATAATTCCGCTTGCAGCGTCGGGAGCTATCGCTCGCGTCAGCGAGGGATTTCTAAAGTCGCAGTCGACGAGAATGACGCGAGCGCCATTACGCGCGATGAGTTGTCCGACCGCCAAGGCAACCGTCGATTTTCCTTCGTTAGGAATCGCGGAAGTGAATCCAATGACCTTTTTCGAGTTCGCCCGGTTGTCCAAGTCGACCGCCAATTTGATGGAACGGACACCCTCGGCAAAGCGGGAGAGCGGGTAGTCCACGACAGTCCAGCTGATGCCCCTCTCTCCGCGCACTATGTTCCTAAATTCGGCCCCGCCGCTCGCCGCGCGCTTCGACCGCCAGGGCTTTTTCGGATCTTCGATCTTCGGAAGGACACCGATACAGGCCAAGCCCAGGCGGGATTGAACGGATTTGCTCGTCCAGAAGGCGCGGGCCGCGCGTAGCTCACGCCACGCCGCGAGACCGACGCCCAGCGCGAGCCCCGCGACAGGAAATAAAGCCGTAACTTTATAAGTCTTCTTATAATCCCTTGAACTGGGCGGGCTTGCCCGCGTGATGACGCTCGCCTCGGCAACCGGCGCCGTCAGCTGTTGGAGGGAAGCGTTGTACCGGTTCAAAATGGTATTGTACAAGTCTTGATCCGCACGCGCCGACGCTTCCAACTGCCGCAGCTTCACCAGCGCCTGCTTATCTATTTGTGATTGAGCAACGATCGCGGCATACTCTTTGTTTATTGCTGCTTCACGTGAGACATCGGCGGCATAGTCACTCCTGCGAGATTCCTTCAGGCGCTGAAATTCCTCCAGCAATTGAGATCGAACTTGAGCTTTCTGGCTACGCAGGCTGACAATAGCGGGATTATTGGGTCCATACTTCGTCGATGAATCGGCCTCTTTGGACGCCAACTCTAAGTATTGACTGCGCAATTTGTTTAGGAGTTCACTGTCCGTCCCGCTGCTGATCGGCATATTCGCGATTGCGTCGGGAGCGCCAGTGCGGGCGATTGCGTCCAATTGGTCGAATCTTGCCTTCGCATCGATTGTCTGCTGGTGAGCGGCGTTCAGCTGAGCGTTAAGCTCCGTCAGACGCTGATCGTTGATCAATTCTCCTTTATCTGTTTCAATGATATTGTTTTGTTGTTTGAATTCAATCACCGCCCTCTGGGCAGCCTCGGTCTGGCCGCGCAGTTGCTGGATTCGACTTTCGAGCCAATCACTCGCCTGGCGAGCCGAATTGTATTGGGAAGTCAGCTGGCGCTCGATGTAGGCGTCTGCGACCGCATTGGCCACTTGCGCGGCGAGTTCCGCGTTTTTGGACTCGAATCCGATTTCGATCGCGTACGTGCTTCCAATCCGACCTGCTGTTAGACCCGTCTCAAAGTAGTGGAGAGCGAGCGCCATACGCTCGGCGTCGGTCAGTGGCGCCGGCTCAGAGCCCAATAGTTTGCTTAACAACGTCCCTACAAAACCCCTCTTGCCAGTGCCCATGAACCTAGGGTCCTCCCAAAGCCCGAGCTTCTTGATCACCGCAAGCCCGATTTCTTCTGACTTCAGAATCTCCACTTGGCTTTCCATGGCGCCCATTGATTGTATGGGCATCTCGGCGGAAACCGCAGGTTGCTGCAAGATTTCAATTTTTCGAGTGTCGATCAGAAGCGTCGCCGTGGCAGTAAAGTTCGGGACTGCTCTGAGGAAATAAATTGCGCCGAGGCCCGTCCCAAGGATCGCAAAGAGAAGGACAACCCATAATTGTCGCCGAGCACCGCCAATCGCGTAGGCAAACAAGTCTGGGCCAGATGCGTCATCAGCTGTAATTGTACCCCGTTCGCTGGACTGCGAAGCTTGACCCTTGTTCAACTCCAGCATATTTCGCCTCAAATTGCGGGCGACGGCCATCGCCCGCGAATGCATATCACATTCCTGGGCAAGTTTCACACCATTCCAAGGGCGACGCTCCTTTGGCCGGACTCTCGCGCATGGACAGCGCTAGCTGCGGCTGTCTGCTCAGGATTCCGCCAGGGCCAACCCGCATTTCTCGCCCTCGCAGTCGATTTTTCGGCGATTTCGGCGCGGTTTGAGCGCGGCGTCTCGGCGCCTGCTGCTATGTTCGAGGTTGGAACGGGGAGGGTTTCTCCGCTGGGCCAAGGGCTTTTTTGGGCGGTCTCGACATTGGAATGGACCGCGTCGGCGGTGACGAGCGCGCTTCAGGTCGAGCAGTTCCAGAAGCGCCCGCGCCGCCCTCAGCGCGAATGTCAGAACCTCCAGAAGGTCGCGCCGCTTCGCATTGCCAGTGCGCGGGATCCGTAACGTCCCGCACAATCGTGATTAGCCAGTTCATCGGTTCGCCTCGAAGCGGAATCGAAACCGCAATCCATCTCCGACCCCGCCGCAACATCAATTTTCCCAATGCGATTCCGCGGCAGTCCGGCAGACTGCTGGCATTCCTTGACGCGGATTTCCATCTCGCCGCGCGCGCAAAAGAGGTCTCCGTGGAGCGGCGTGGCGCGCTGGGCGTCGGCCTTCACCGATTCCCGGGATTGGACCCGAGGAGACGAGTCGATTCTCGACCGTCCGATTGAGAGCGGGCAGAGTTTCTCCGCAAGCTGCGCCGGCGCGGCCCGAAAGCGGCTCGGCTGGTCAATGCCGACGCCCACGAGGAGGCGAGCCAAAAAGCGCCCGCGCGCGACGCCACGCAAGCGCGGTGTCCGGCAAAGAGGCGTAGGCTCATGTCGCACTTTCGACAATGTCGACCGCGGTGCACAGGCAAATCTTTGAGAAATAATGTGTTTGGTGCGGTCAAGAGGACTCGAACCTCCACTCCGGTTAAAGAACTAGCACCTCAAGCTAGCGCGTCTACCACTTCCGCCATGACCGCACATGGGCTTGGCGCCGGTGGGGCGCAAAGCGAAGGCGGCTCGTCTAACAAATCGCTCCGGCGCTGACAAGCGCGAGTTGGCGCGGATTTGCCCCGCGCGGGAATGCACGCGGCCGGAGGATCCGGCGCCGCCTGACAGCGCGACGTCAATCGAGGGAGGGGCTGTCTCGCGTTTCCCTCATGCTGAGGATGGCGAGGAAACTGATGAGAGCAGCGCCGGCGATATAATAGCCGACCCAGACGACGCCGCCGCTCGCCTCTAGAACCTGAGCGAGCGATGGCGCGAACGAGGCGCCGAGAATGCCGCCGAGATTGTATGCGCTGGAGGCGCCGGTGTAGCGCACCTGGGTGGGGAACAATTCCGGCAGCAGCGCGCCGAGCGGCGCGAACGTCAGTCCCATGACGCCGAGCGCGAGCGAGAGGAAGACGAACACGCCGACCGGCCCACGCGCCAGCAGCGCCGGCATCGCCAGCCCGACGCCGCCGGCGGCCACAGCGGAGACGAGCAGCACCGGGCGCCGGCCGATGCGGTCGGCGAGCGCCGCCGAGATCGGCGTCGCGAAGGCCATAAAGACGATCGCCCCGCACAGCATGACGAGAAAATTCGCGCGCGGTATGGCCAGCGCCCGGACGCCATAACCGAGGGTATAGACCGTCGAGATGTAAAATAGCGCGTAGCAGACGACGATCGATAGGGAGCCCTGGATCAGCGGCGGAAAATGGTCGCGCAACACAGCGCCGAGCGGAACGGCGACGCGCCTGTCGCGCGCGGTCGCCGACTTGAAGGCCGGCGTCTCTTCGAGAGAAACGCGCACATAGAGGCCGATCGCCACCAGGATCGCGCTGAGCAGGAAAGGGACGCGCCACGCCCATTCGATGAACGCCGCCTCGCCGAAGGCGAGCAACAGGGCAAGAAAGAGGCCGGTTGCGATGAAGAAGCCGATCGCAGGCCCGAGCTGGGGAAACATGCCGAACCAGGCTCGCCGGCCCCCCGGCGCGTTTTCGACCGCGATCAGCGCCGCGCCGCCCCATTCGCCCCCTAAACCCACCCCCTGCAGAAAGCGCAACAGAGCGAGCAGCCAGGGCGCAAGAACCCCCGCGGTTGCATAACCCGGAAGGGTGCCGATCAGCGTCGTCGCCACGCCCATCGTCAGCATCGTCGCGACCAGCGTCGACTTGCGCCCGATTCGGTCGCCGAAATGCCCGAACAGGAATGAGCCGACCGGGCGCGCGAGAAAGGCGATGCCAAAGGTCAGGTAGGCGTTGAGCGTCTGGGTCTGCGGCGCCGACTTGGGAAAGAACATGGCGCCGAACACCAGCGCCGCGGCGGTTCCAAAAATGTAGAAATCATAGAATTCGATGGTCGTGCCGATGAGGCTCGCCAGCAGAATCTTGCCTACGTCAGCGCGCCTCGCATTCGCGCCCGCCGCTGCTTCGATTGCCGCCATGGAGATGTCTTTCTGCGCGCCAAAAGAGAGGGCGGCGAGAGTGTTGCTACGGCGCGCCCAGCGTGCATCCGCCCGCGCCGGGCGGCCGGAACGCGTCCGCGGCCGGAACCTTAGCGACCACTGCGAGATAGTCCCAGGGATATTTCGAATTGGCGGGCGTCTTCACCCGTGTCAAATAGCGGTCATAAAGGACGCGCCCGTCGGCGCGAACCGTTCCGTTGTCGGTGAAGATGTCGTGGATCGGCGCCTCGCGCATTGCCTTGGTCACCGCGCCGGCGTCGTCGGTTCCCGCCTTCGCGACCGCCTCGAGATAGTGGCGCACCGAAGAATAGAGCGCGACCTGATTGTCGTTGGGCATGCGCTGACGGCGGGCGTAGAACCGCTTGGCGAATTCGCGCGTCCGGTCGTTCAAGTCCCAATACCAGGACTGCATGAAGGTCAGGCCGTGCGCGACGTCGAGGCCGATCGCATTGACGTCGCTCAAGTAGGTGATCGGCGTCGCCAGGTATTGCCCCGAGGCGAGGTTGAATTCGTTGGCCTGCTTCAGGGCGTTGGAGAGGTCGGCGCCGGTGATCGCAAACACGACGACCTTGGCCTTGGAGGCCTGAGCGGCGATCAGATAGGAGCTGAAATCAGCCGTATTGAGCGGTGAGCGCACGCCGCCGACGACAGCGCCGCCGGCCTTGGCGATCGCGTCGCGCGCATCGGCCTCGAGAGAAGCGCCGAATGCGTAGTCGGCGGTGATGAAAAAGAAGCTGTCGAGTTTCTGTTGAATGAGCAGGCGCATCAGCGCGACGCCGTTCGACCAATTGTCCGCGTTCCATTGGATGCCGTTCGGCGAACAGGCTTTGCCGGTGAGGTCGGAGGAGGAAGCGGAGTCGAAGATCACAAGCCGGTCGCGCGACTTCGCCAGGTCCTGAATCGCCAGCGCGACCCCCGAATTGGTGATGTCGAAAATCGCCTTGACGCCGCGCTCGTCATACCACCGCCGCGCGATCGCAAGCCCGACGTCGACCTTGTTCTGGTGATCGGCGACCAAAAGTTCGATCGTCTTTCCGAGCACGGCGCCCCCGGAGTCCGCGATCGCCATGCGCGCGAGTTCCACCCCGCCTGGGCCCGACAGATCGGCGTAGGGGCCGGACTGGTCGTTGAGAACGCCGATCACGAAGGTTTCGCCGGCGCGCACGGTCGGAGCCGCGCCCGTGAACGCCAGGAGAAGACAGAGGGCGAAAGCTCGTGAAAGCAAGGCGCGGCACCGGCTGGCTGTCGTTTGCGACAGCCTCGCGGAACTTTGGCGGGAAGGCAATAGCGGCGCAACGGAAACGCGCCGTTGCGCGGCGTGCGCGCTCGACCCGCGTTCTCGGCCGGTCGTGGAGGCGACGGGCTAACGTCGCTGAAATCGGCGCCGTCGAAAATGGGTGCGCAGGCTCATCCGCCCATGGCGTCCTTTTCGCATTTCTTGGTGAATGAGGTCATCGCGGCGCCATGGAGCTTCTTGTCGGCCGCTTGCATCGCGCAAGAATCTCTCGCGCATTTCTTCATGAAGCTGGTCTTGGCGGCGCCGGCGAGCTTCTTGTCCATCGCCTGGGCCGAGCAGGAGTCGGCGGCGGGGGCGAGCGTCGGCGCCCCAGCGAGACACAACGTGAGCATGGCGAGCGCGAGCGTCTTGGTCATGAAATCATCCTCCTGAATAGGACCGCCAATTGCGGTCCGATGGGACTTTAGCGAGGCCGGCGCGCAATGGCGAGGGGGCGATCTGCGCTTGGGGCGGCTCGCCACCGCCGGTGGGCCAGCCCGCGTTCTGGCTCGGGCGTCGATCGCGCGCCGACTGGCGCGAGAACCTTCGCCCGTTTAAGATCAACAGCTTCCGAACCGTTCCAAAACGCCGCAATGCGGATCTGGCCCGCGCGAAAGGCGATCGATGAGGCGCGTGACGAATTGGCTGCTGCTTTTGCTGGCCTTGGGCGCGCTGGCGCTCGGGGCGGGGGCGCAGCTTGCGCTGTTCCGCGCGCCAGTTCCTCCGCTCGCCTTCGGCGCGGCGGCGGCGGCGTTCGCGGCGGTCCTCGTCATCCGCGTGCTGCCGCTCACAATTCGCCGGCCGGTCGTGTTCGTGCTCGCCCTGGCCATCCTCGTCGCGCTGATCGGCGGGCTCTCTTATTTCCAGTTCGTGATCAAGCCCAAGATGGTTAAGGGCTTCATCAGCGCGGCGTTCGCGCCGAAGCCGACGGCAGTGTCGGTCGAAGCGGCGCAGATCGAGAAATGGCCGCCGCAATTGACGGCGATTGGCACGCTGCGCGCCTACCAAGGCGTGGCCATCGCGCCGCAGGCGGCCGGCGTCGTCACCGCGATCCGTTTCGATTCGGGCGATGACGTCGCGGCGGGCGCGCTTCTCGTCAATATTGACGATTCGGTCGAGCAGGCGGATCTGGAGAATGGCCTCGCGCAGCTCAAGAACACCGAGGTGACCCTGGCGCGCCAAAAGCTGCTGGTGGCCGGGGGCAACACCCCGCAATCGTCGGTCGACTCGGCCATCGCCGCGCGCGACTCGGCGGCGGCGACGGTCGAGCGCACGCGGGCGATCATCGCGCAAAAGGCGATTCGCGCGCCCTTCGCCGGGCGGCTGGGCCTGCGCAACGTCGATCTCGGGCAATATGTCGCGGTGGGCGCAAGCCTGGTGACCTTGCAGCAGCTCGACCCTATCTATGCCGACTTTCCCGTCCCCGAGGGATCGCTTCGCTCGCTTGCCGTCGGCCAGGAAGTGACCATGACCGTCGACGCCATTCCCGGTCGCAGCTTCGCTGGAACGATCAAAGCGATCGATGCTCGGGTCAGCGCAGAGTCGCGAAACGTGACGGCGCGGGCCGAATTCGTCAATCCCGACCGCAAGTTGCTGCCCGGCATGTTCGCCAATCTTACCGTGACGACAGGCGCGAGCGTCGACGTGCTGACGCTTCCGCGCACCGCGATCGTTTACAGTCTCTACGGCGACAATGTCTTTGTCGTGAAGCCGGCCCCGCCGGAGAACGGCCAGGCGGCTGCGGCGGGCCAAGGCGGAGCGAGCGGCCTCGTCGTCGAGCGGCGGTTCGTGCGCGTCGGCCCCGTGCGCGGCGAACGGATCGCGATCGAGGAGGGGGTCAAGGCGGGCGAGCGCGTGGTGACCGCGGGCCAGATCAAGTTGCAGGCCAATGCGTCGGTCACGATCGACGAAAGCGTCGCGCTTCCGCCGCCCGCTGAAACGCCCAGACCGTGACGGCGCGTCGATGAACGCCTTCACCGATCTATTCATCCGTCGGCCGGTGCTGGCCAGCGTGGTCAGCCTTTTGATCCTTCTCGTTGGCGGCATGGCGGGGTCGAAGCTGCAAATCCGCCAGTTCCCCGCGACCTCGAACACGACGATCACGATCACCACCACGTATCCCGGCGCGGCGGCGGACGTGATCAAGGGCTTCATCACCACGCCGATCGAACAGGCGGTCGCGAGCGCCGAGGGCATCGACACGCTGGTCTCGACCTCGCAGCAGAACGTCTCGACGATCACGCTCAATCTGCGCCTCGACGCCAACCCCGATCGCGCGATGGCCGACACGTTGTCCAAGGTCAACCAGGTTCGCGGCCTGCTGCCGCGCGACGCCAACGATCCGGTCGTCGTCAAGCAAACCGGCCAGGGCTTTGCCCTGATGTATCTGTCGTTCAATTCCAGCCTCATGACGGCGCCGCAGATCACCGACTATCTGACGCGCGTCGTGCAGCCCCGCCTGCAGACGGTCGATGGCGTCGCCAATGCGCAAATTCTCGGCGGACGCGCGTTCGCCATGCGGATCTGGCTCGATCCGACCCGCATGGCCTCGCTCGGCGTGACGCCGAACGACGTGCGCTCGGCGCTGGCGGCCAACAACTTCACCACCGCGGCGGGCGAGGTCAAAAGCGACTACACCCAGATCAGCGTCAATGCCCTGACGTCGCTCGACAGCGCCAAGCAATTCGGCAAGCTGGTGATCGCGGCGCGCGGCGACGCGCTGGTGCGGCTCGGCGACGTGGCGAAAATCGAACTCGGGCCGCAGAGCGTCGACTCCTCGTCCGTGTTCGACGGCCTGAAGGCGGTGTTCATCGGCATCTACGGCACGCCCGAAGCCAATCCGCTGACCGTGATCGACGGCGTGCGCAAGATCGTCCCGAGCATCCAGGCCCAATTGCCGGCCGGCCTTAACGCCACGATCGCTTACGACTCGACCGCCTTCATTCGCGCCTCGATCTACGAGGTCGCCAAGACCCTCCTCGAGGCGGCGGCGATCGTGATCGTGGTGATCTTCCTCTTCCTCGGCAATCTGCGCTCGACCTTCATTCCGATCGTCACCATCCCCCTATCGCTGATCGGGGTGATGATCGCGCTTCTCGCGCTCGGCTATTCGATCAATCTGTTGACGCTGCTGGCGCTGGTGCTCGGCATCGGTCTCGTCGTCGATGATGCGATCGTCGTGGTCGAGAACATCTACCGCCACATCGAGGAGGGCATGACGCCGTTCGACGCGGCGCTGCGCGGCGCGCACGAGATCGCGCTGCCGATCGTGGCGATGACGATCACGCTGGCCGCCGTCTACGCGCCGATCGGCTTCGTCAGCGGCGTGACCGGCGCGCTGTTTCGTGAATTCGCGTTCACGCTGGCCGGCGCCGTCATTGTCTCGGGCTTCATCGCGCTGACGCTGTCGCCGATGATGTGCTCGAAGCTGTTGCGCCACGATATGGGGCAGGGCTGGTTCGGCCGCCTCGTCGACCGCTCCTTCGACCGCCTGCGCCGCGCATATCAGCGCCGACTCCACAGCACGCTCAACTTTCGCGCATTGACGCTGCTGATCCTTGTCGGTGTTTTGGCGCTGGCCGGAGTCATGTACGCCTCGACCCCGCGTGAGCTCGCTCCCGAGGAGGATCAGGGCATTCTCCTTTCGCTGGTCAAGATTCCGCAGATCGGCAATCTCGATTACACCGAACAGGCGACGCAGCGGCTGTACCGGGAGGTGCATGAGGTTCCCGAAATCTCGCACGTGTTCACGATCAACGGCGTTCCCAACGTTCGTGCGGCCTTCGCCGGCTTCCTTCTGAAACCGTGGGACCGGCGCGCGCGCAATCAGAAGGACGTGCTGAGCGAGCTTCGGCCGAAATTTCTCGCTGTGCCGCAGGCGCAGGTCCAGGCGTTCTCGCCGCCGGCGCTTCCGGGCTCGACCGGCGGCCCGCCGATGCAATTCGTCATCCGCACGACCGGCGACTATACGACGCTCGCCGACGTCGCTTTGAAGATGCAGCAGGCGGCCAAGGAGAGCGGGCTTTTCCTGTTCACCGACGTCGACCTCAAGTTCGACACGCCGCAATACGTGTTCAAGGTCGACGCCGACAGGGCCAACCGCATTGGCGTCAATATGCAGGACATCGGGACCGCGCTGTCGACAATGCTGGGCGGCAACTACGTCAATCTGTTCAACCTTTATGGCCGGAGCTATCAGGTCATACCGCAAGCGCCGCGCGTGTTCCGCCTGTCGCCCGACTGGCTGACCCGATACCAGCTGCGCACCAGCAATGGCGAGCTCGTTCCGCTTTCGGCGGTCGCGAGCGTCTCTGATGAGGTGCAGCCGAATGCGCTGACGAGCTTCCAGCAGCTCAATTCCGCGACGCTCTCGGGCGTGCCGTTTCCCGGCCGCACGCTCGGCGAAGCGCTCGACTTCCTCAAAGCGAAATCGAAGGAGATTTTCCCCGAAGGCTACAGCTACGATTTCCAGGGCGACTCGCGCCAATTGGAGCAGGAGGGCAATGCGCTTGTCTATGTGTTCGTATTCGCTCTCATCGTCATCTATCTGGTGCTGGCCGCGCAGTATGAGAGCTTCCGCGACCCGTTTATTATTCTCATCGCGCTGCCGACAGCCCTGTTCGGCGCGCTGCTGCCGCTCAACATCGGCGGCTTCCTCGGCTTCGCCAGCATTAACATCTATTCGCAGATCGGACTGGTGACCCTGATCGGGCTGATCTCCAAGCATGGAATTTTGATGGTCGATTTCGCCAATCGCCTTCAGGAGACGCAGGGCTTCTCGCGACGCGGCGCGGTCGAAGAGGCGGCGGCGGTGCGCCTGCGCCCGATCCTGATGACGACCGCGGCGATGGTGGTCGGCATGGTCCCGCTCATCGCCGCCTCAGGCGCCGGCGCACGCTCGCGCTTCGACATCGGCTTGACGATTTTTTCCGGCATGGCGATCGGCACGCTGTTCACGCTGTTCGTGACGCCGATGGTCTACACCTTTCTCGCCCGCGACCACGCTGCGGCGATGGCGAAGGAGAAGGCGCTGGGACATGTCGCGAGCGGCCAAGGATAGGCGGCGCGCTAAATCAAAACGGCGCTGCCCTTGCCGGCGGGCGCCGGAATTGCGACAATGCAGTTTATTTCGGCGCAACGCGCCGGCGACAATTCCCGCAGTAAAGGCGTCCAATGCCTCCATATCGTTCCCGCACTACCACGCACGGCCGCAACATGGCGGGCGCGCGCGGCCTCTGGCGCGCCACCGGCATGCGCGACGGGGATTTCGGCAAGCCGATCATCGCGGTCGCCAATTCCTTCACCCAGTTCGTGCCGGGTCATGTGCACCTGAAGGACCTCGGGCAACTGGTCGCGCGCGAGATCGAGGCGGCTGGCGGCGTCGCCAAGGAGTTCAACACCATCGCCGTCGATGACGGCATCGCGATGGGCCATGACGGCATGCTCTATTCGCTGCCTTCACGCGAGGTGATCGCCGACAGCGTCGAATACATGGCCAATGCGCATTGCGCCGACGCGCTGGTGTGCATCTCGAACTGCGACAAGATCACGCCCGGCATGCTGATGGCGGCCATGCGCCTCAACATCCCGGCGGTGTTCGTCTCGGGCGGGCCGATGGAGGCGGGCAAGGTCAAGCTCTCGTCTGGGACGCGCAGCATCGACCTCATCGACGCGATGGTCGCTGCGGCCGATTCCAAAGTCTCCGACGCCGACGTCGCGGTGATGGAGCGCTCCGCCTGCCCGACCTGCGGCTCCTGCTCGGGCATGTTCACCGCCAATTCGATGAACTGCCTCACCGAGGCGCTCGGACTGTCGTTGCCAGGCAACGGCACGGTGGTGGCGACCCACGCGGACCGTCGGCGGCTGTTCGTCGAGGCCGGCCACCTGATCGTCGATCTCGCCCGCCGCTACTATGAAGAAGGCGACGAAGGCGCGCTGCCGCGAACAATCGCCAATTTCAAGGCGTTCGAGAACGCGATGACCCTCGACATCGCGATGGGCGGCTCGACCAACACGGTCCTGCATCTGCTCGCCGCCGCGCACGAAGCCGAACTCGATTTCACGATGACCGACATCGATCGGCTGTCGCGCCGCGTGCCGTGCCTGTGCAAGGTCGCGCCGTCGGTCGCCGACGTGCATGTCGAGGACGTTCATCGCGCCGGCGGCGTGATGGGAATCCTCGGCGAACTCGACCGAGCGGGCCTCCTCAATCGCGACGTGAGGATGGTGCACTCAGAATTGCTCGAACACGCGCTTTCGCGCCACGACATTATGCGGGCGGCCGGCAAGGCGACGCGCGAATTCTTTTCGGCCGCGCCCGGCGGCGTGCCGACCCAGATCGCCTTCAGCCAGTCGGCGCGGTACGAGTTGCTCGACGAGGACCGCGCCAAGGGCGTCATCCGCGACGCCGAGCACGCCTTCTCCAAGGACGGCGGTCTCGCGGTGCTGGCGGGCAACATCGCGCTCGACGGCTGCATCGTGAAGACGGCGGGCGTCGACGCGAGCCTGCTCGAGTTCACCGGGCCGGCGCGCATCTTCGAAAGCCAGGACGATGCGGTGCAAGGCATCCTCGGCGGCAAAGTCGTTGCGGGCGACGTCGTCGTCATCCGCTACGAGGGGCCGCGCGGCGGACCCGGCATGCAGGAAATGCTCTATCCGACCAGCTATCTGAAATCGCGCGGGCTCGGCAAGGCCTGCGCGCTCATCACCGACGGGCGCTTCTCCGGCGGCACTTCTGGCCTCGCGATGTGCCATGTCTCGCCGGAGGCGGCCGAAGGCGGCGCCATCGCGCTCATCGAGGAGGGCGATGAGATCGCCATCGACATCCCCGCCCGCACGATCAACGTCCGCGTCGACGAGGCGACGCTCGCCAGGCGGCGCGCGGCGATGGAGGCCAAGGGCAAGGACGCTTGGAAGCCCGCAAAGCCCCGCGCGCGCAAGGTGTCGCAGGCGCTGCGCGCCTACGCGGCTTTCGCCACCAGCGCGGCGCGCGGGGCGGTGCGTGTGGTCCCCTGAAAAGGGGCCTCGATGCTGAAGGCGCTCAGCGCGCGTTCCATCGCGTCCCGCCTGTTCCTGTCGGCGGCGTTCTGGAGCACGCTCATCCTCGCGTTCGCGGGGCTGGGCTTGAGCGCGCTCAACACGCATTGGACGGAGGCGAATTTCGACGACCAGCTCGGCGTCTATCTGAAGGCGCTGGTCGCCAATGTCGCGATCCCGAGCGAGGAAACGAAGCCCGGGGGCCCCACCGCCGTCGCGCCGCAATTCGAACTCGCGTTCTCGGGCTGGTACTGGCAAATCACGCGACTCGACGTCACTCCGCCGGAAATCCGCGCCTCCAAGTCGTTGTTTGCGACCCAGCTTCCCCGTCTCGTCGCAGCGGGCCCGGATCACGGCGCTATCCTGAGCGGCTACGTGATCGGGCCCGGCGGACATGAGCTGCGGATGATCCAGCGCCAGATCGACGCTGGCGACGAGGGGCGCTACCTGGTCCAGGTCGCGGCGAACGCCGACGTGATCAAGGCGCAGGAGAAAGGCTTCGAATGGGCCCTGGCGGCGACATTTCTGACGCTTGCGCTGGCGTTGATCGGCTCGACGGCGCTGGCGGTCCGCTTCGGCTTGCGCCCGCTCAGGGTTTTGCAGGAGGGGGTGGCCGCAATCCGCCGCGGCGAAGCCGAACGCGTCGCCGGCGAGTTCCCGCAGGACGTCGCTCCGCTCGCGCTCGAAGTGAACCAATTGCTCGACGCCAACAGGGAGATCGTCGAGCGCGCGCGGACCCAGGTCGGCAATCTCGCCCATGCCCTGAAAACGCCGCTCAGCGTACTCATCAACGAGGCCGACTTCGAAGAGCGAAAGCCTGCCGGAAAAGGTGCGCGAGCAGGCCGAAATCATGCGGCGGCAGGTGGCGTTCTACCTCGACCGCGCGCGGGCCGCCGCCCGCGCCAGGACCATCGGCGCGGCGACGGAAGTCAGGCCCGTCGTCGAGGGGCTGGTGCGCACATTCGAGACGCTGCACGCCGATCGCGGGCTTCTCTTCGATGTCGATCTGCAAGATGGGCTCAGGTTCCGCGGCGAAGCGCAGGACCTGACCGATCTCATCGGCAATCTGCTCGATAATGCTGGCAAATGGGCGCGCGAGCGCGTCTCCATTCGCGCGTCGCGAGTTGCCGGCGCGGCTCAGGACGCCGGTCCTTTCCTCATCGCCGAGATCGACGACGACGGTCCTGGCCTTGATCCAGGCGCGCGCGCCGCGGCGTTGCAGCGCGGCAAGAAGCTCGACGAGTTCGCGCCCCGGTTCCGGCCTCGGACTGTCGATCGTCGCCGATCTGGCCGCGATCTATGGCGGCTCCCTGCAACTCGACGAAGGTCCCCTGGGGGGTTTACGCGCGATCCTGCGGCTGCCGAGCGCATGAATGGCGTTGAGCGCAGCCCGACGCAGCGGCAAAAACGACGCGAAGTCGCCACAGTTCGCGCCTTTGCTCGCGGCGGGTCTTCGGCGGCGTGGTTTTCGCGACGAGGCCGCAAGCGCTGTGTTGAGAGGGATCGGGCCATGCGGCGGGCTGTTGTATTGATGTTGGCGCTCGGCTCGCCGGTCCTCGCCGGCTGTTCCGGCGCGAGTTCGGGGGGGACCGGGCCGCCTGTCGCGGCGGCGCCGACCCAGCCGGCCCCTCCGGCGGTCCCGACCGGCGCGGCGCTCGGGGGCGTTCTGGGCGGTCCGATTGGCGCGGCCCTCAGCGACGCCGATCGGCAGACCGCGTGGGAGGCGCAGATCGCGGCGCTTGGTTCCGGCCAGCGACGCTCGTGGCGCGGTTCCCACGGCGTCTTCGGGTTTGTCGAGGCCGGCGGCGACATCGGCGGAGGCTGCCGCGCCTATTCCCAGACGGTTTACGTCGCCGGGCGGCCCAACCGTGGCCATGGCGTCGGCTGTAAGCAGCCGGACGGAAGCTGGAAAATGACGGGCTGAAGGTATTGACGAGACCTTAGCGCGATTTTGCGATACAGAGCGCGGACTTTTTGCGGCTCGCGTCAGGGGCCGTCCAGAGGCTTGTTGATGGTGTGGTATGTTCTGGCGGGTATGACCGCTGTTGCGGTCCTCGCCGCGATTTGGCCGGTTCTGCGCTCCTCGTCCCCGTCCGCGGACGCTGATGCGGCGTCCAGCGAAGCTGTGTTCTACCGGGCGCAACTCGACGAAATCCGACGGGACGTCGAGCGCGGCCAATTGCCGCAGACCGAGGCGGCGAGCGCGCGCGCCGAGGCCGCCCGCCGGCTCATTGCCGTCAGTTCGTATGAGCCGAGAACGGCTTCGCGGGCGCGAGCGCGCGATCGGCTTGCGGCGGCGGCCTTGATCGCCGTGGGCCTGCCGGCGATCGCCTTCCCGCTTTACGCCTTGCTCGGTCAGCCGCGCATGCCCGACGAGCCGCTGGCGAGCCGCAAACCGGCGACGCAGACGGAGACCGCGGCAGGGATCGAAGCGGCGGTGGCTGGGGTCGAGGCGCACCTGATCGCCAAGCCCGACGACGGTAAGGGCTGGGCGGTGATTGCCCCGGTCTATATGCGCCTCGGGCGTTACGACGACGCCGCGCACGCCTATTCCGAGGCTTTGCGCCTTCTGGGCGAAGACGCGGCGCGCCGCGCCGGCTACGGCGAGGCTTTGTTCGCCGCCGCGGGCGGGATCGTCACCGAAGGCGCGCGCGAAGCCTTCGACAAGGCGCTCGCCGATCAGCCCGGCCAGCCCCAGGCGCGCTTCTACCGCGCGCTCGGCGCCGAGCAGGACGGTAAGACCGCGGACGCGATTCATGATTACGAATCCTTGATCGCCGACGCTCGGCCGGATGCGCCGTGGCTGCCCATGGTGAAGGCGCGCCTTGCCGCGGCGAAAGGAGAGCCGCCGCCTCAGATGAACGCCGGCGCGCCGCCCGCCGTGCCGGAGGCGCAAAGGCCCATGATCGAGGGGATGGTGAACAGGCTCGCGACGCGCCTCGCCAACGGCGGGGGCAGCGTTGACGAGTGGGCGCGCCTTATTCGCGCCTACTCGGTGCTGCATCAGGCGGACAAGGCCGAGGCGGCACTCGCCAGCGCGCGCAAGGCGCTCGGGCCCGACAGCAACGCCGTCGCGAGTTTGAACGCGCTGGCGCGCAACCTCGGCCTCGGAGGCGCCAATTGACCCGCCGCGGCCGTCGCCTGACGCTGATCGCCGTCGCCCTCGCCGTGATCGGCGCTGCCGCGGCGACGGCTCTCTACGCCCTCAGCGACAGCATCGTGTTCTTTTACAGCCCAACCGAAGTCGCGGAGAAGGCGTTGCGGCCGGGCGCGCGGCTGCGCGTCGGCGGTCTTGTGAAAGCCAATACGGTGGTCAAGTCGTCCGGCGAGAACGTCGTGTTCGTGGTGACCGACGGCGCGCACGATCTGAAGGTCGCCTCATCCAGGGAGCCTGCTTCCGGACCTGTTTCGCGAGGGTCAGGGCGTTGTCGCCGAGGGCGTGCTGGGAGGCCGGATGGACAGATGCGGGCTCAGACCATTCTCGCCAAGCACGATGAGCGGTATATGCCGCGCGAAGTCGTGGAGGCGCTCAAGAAAACAGGGCCGCTGGCAGGAGGAGGGGGGGCATCGCGAAGCCATGATTGTCGAGATCGGTCACTTCGCCCTCGTGCTGGCGTTTTGCGCGGCGCTCGCCCAGACAATCGTGCCGTTTTGGGGCGCGCGTATCGGGATAGGGGTCTGTGCACGAGTGTTGGGCGGAGCGCGGCGCTGACTTAGTTTGCGCTCATCGCGATCTCGTTCGCCGCGCTCGTCAACGCGCATCTGACC
>CAWAIM010000022.1:0-114367 GCA_963781895.1 uncultured Alphaproteobacteria bacterium | reverse complement strand
GGACTGTTCTGGAAACTTAGCAATCAACTTAGTTTGGATTATTATTATATTCTAGGGATGGGCCTACCTGCGACTCTCATGGAAAACTATCAACAATCATGGAATGCAAGAGTTGACATAACTGTCGATTTAGCGGTTCTTCGCGAGGCGCTTGAGCTCGCGAAAGTACTCTAATAAGAAGTTCCCAGCGGCTGAACTGCACTGTCTAAATTCGTGCTCAGGCTGCTCTCACTGCTTACAGGAATTTAGAGAGATTGCTCCGAATTCAGCAACCTTGCTGGCTCGCTCGAAATGAGGACTTGAGGTCATAAGGTCGAGAACCTTTGAATTCGTCATTCAAGCTCCTCGCGGGACGACGCAGGGCGGTCAGGGAGATTTAATTGTTGTCGTTGGGCATTCCTCGACGCTGCTCCCATTGCGGCGCCCTCTGCTGCTAGCCCGCATTTCTCACGCCGTCATTCATTGACGCGTTGGTTTGGGCGGGATTTTGAGCGCGGTTGCGGATGGAGCGCGGCTTTCCTTTGCGCGGGATGCGCTGGGGAGTTCGAGGTGAGTTGGGAACTGTCTCCGGTGGGCCTTGGGGTTTGCCGCCGATGGTCGCGCGGGGCCGGCGCGTGTCAGGCCGGCGAGCCGCGGGCGAGGGCGAACCGGGCGGCGGCCAGACGCCACTCGTCGGCCGATGGACAGGCGAAGGCGAAAGCGATCTTCACCCGCCGGGCGCTGACCTTGACCAGCGCGCCGAGCTTCAGCAGCTTCAGGCGGATCGTGCCGCAGGTCGCGTTGGCCAGCGGCGTATGGGCGAGCCCGATGCGGCGCAGGGCGCAGATGAGAACGTAGGCCATCGAAGCGAACCATAGCCGCAATTGATTGGCGCGCATCGTCGCGGTCGAGGTCCGGTCGGCGAACAGGTCGCCCTGACATTCCTTGATCCGGTTCTCCATCTCGCCACGGGCGCAATAGAGTTTTTCGTAGAGCGGTCTGGCCCGCCAGGCGTCGGGTTTGAGGGAGGTGACGAGAAAGCGCGGATTGGCCTCGCCACGCGCCCATTCCGCCTTGCCGATCACTCGCCGCCGGCGCGACCAGCTGTCCCTGGTCGACCATTCAAAGTCGCGAAACGCCCGCGCCGGCTGGCCCGCGTTCGCCAGCGACTGGAGCCGCGCCTCGTCCAAGGCGTCGGCGATGCGTTCCTCCAGCCGCGCGTTGCGGGCGAGACCAAATACGTAATCCACCTTGTTGGCCTCGCACCACGCCATCAAGGCCTCGCGTGCGAAGCCGGAATCGGCGCGCAGCACGATCTTCACACGAGGCCAGCGCTCTCGGATCTGAGCTGCGATGCGATCCATCTCCTCGACCGCCCCGGCGCTGCCGTCGATGTCGGAGCGCCTGAGCTTGGCGGCGATGAGATGCCGGCCGCAGAATACATAGAGCGGCAGGTAGCAGTAGCAGTCGTAATAGCCGTGAAAGAACCGACCTTCCTGATCGCCGTGCAGCGGGTCGTCGGTCGCGTCCAGATCGAGCACGATCTGGCGCGGCGCTCTTTGATGCGCGTCGAGAAACAAGTCCACGAACAGCCGCTCGATCGCCGGTCCATCGTGGCCGATCTTGTGATAACGCGGCGCCTTGCCCGCCCCCGGCGCATGCTCCAGACGGTTGAGCGTGCTCTTGCCCGCCAGCGGCGCCGGCGCCTCGGCGGCGCGCTCGAGCTTGCCGAGCAGCACGCCCAGAACCGGATCGCCGCGAAGCTCATCGTGGTCGTTGAGGTCCTCGTCGCCCAGCGCCAGGCCGAAGACCCGCTGCGCAACCAGAGCCTTCAGCGGGTGGACGGTCAAAAGCGGGCTGCGGCGGTCGCCAAAGCAAGCCGAAAACCGACCCGTCAATCCGATCGCCTTGTCCGTCTCGCTCAGCAACAGCGCCCCGGCGTCGGACGAAACCATCCCGCCATCGAAATCCGCCACAACCCGCCGCCCGCCGGCCCTTCCAAACACCAGCTCTCTCGGCCTACACTGCGTCCGCATCGGGGCGTTCCTTCGAATCAGCCTAACTCGTTGATCGCAAAACAAGTTTAGCTGATTCTAGGCCCCGATGCGCCTAGCATTGTGAGAAATGCGGGCTAGTTTTGAGTCTGGACCATGACCCTCGGGCGGGCTCGGTCTTTGATCGCGGCAAATACCCAAGCTGGTTGCTCACGCCAACCGCCAGAGCCAATAAGATGCAATAAACGTACTGTACCTGAAATGTAATAAATATCCATTCGTAAAAGCTATGCAAGTACAAAATGCAAAAACTGACGCCAATACCGATTATTAAATCGCCCCGTTGGTCGGTGGCGGGAAAACGCCAACCCCGCGACAAGACGAAGACCGCGGAACTTACGAGCAGCAGGGCATATGTCAACAATCCAAGATATCCGGTTTCGGCCGCCACCAGACGGTAAACATTGTGAACGTTTGCTCCCTCGCTTCCCGCCGTGGGATTGACTCCTGCTCTGTTGTTGTAACCCTGCGTATTTGCCACCACCACGTATTCGTTGGCGCCCACCCCGAAAGGGTGATCCGTCAACATCATGGCGGCGACCTTTTCGAACGTCAGGCGCTCTTCATCGCTACTTTCGAATGCCGAAGCAGTTCGGTGGCCAATCGATGCACTCGCAGCAACTCCTCCCACGATCGCCACCGCCATTCCGACCAGGACGATTGACCCTTTTCGACTGGTCCACCGGCGAAGTAAGGAAAGAAAAATAACCAAAGCGTACCCAGAGGCTCCAAGTCCAACTGTTGCCCGGGAACCGGTCGAAATCTCGATAACTACAGCGGAAGCAACTACGACTCCGGCCAACCATCCTGTTCGTCCCGACAACAACACCGCAAAGAACGGAATGGCGACCAAGTTTGTCACCATGCCGAGTTCGTTTTGACTCGACATGGTTCCTGGGGCTTGAGGAACGCCGAGCGCAAAGTGTTGCGAACCGGCGAAAAACGCCTCGACGATCACGGCCACTCCCAATCCCTTCAGGACGGCGTCGGCAAATTCCGGCGTCGCGCAGGCTCTCGCCAACACGCTGCACAAGAAATACAACTTCAGCAATTGCCAGCAATAAAAAAAAGACGTGATCGGCACGCCGGATTGCAGAATCGATAGCAAAGCCGCGAAAAAATACGCCGCCATTGTGAACGTCAACAGGAGCGGAAACGGTCTAATCGTGCGAGGGAGGGTAAAATATACTGCGACAATTAGAAAATCAACGATCGAAACCTCTACGCCTTTGACGTATCCCGGCCAGTCCGCCCAGGATATGATCGCCATGTTCAAATGGTACCAGCCGAGAAAAAACGGGCAGAATCCAATCAGAAAGCCGATGATCTGGAGTCCGCTTGGATTGCGGCGCAACCATCCTGGGAGAGCGACGCTCGCGAAGGCCATCAGCGCCAGGACGGGCCATTTCACCAATTGCTCCTATATTTTATCTGGTCGCAAATCTCATAATCCGGTCGACTGGGAGTCGCAAATAAAGTCTTCTCATTGGCGGATGAGACAACATTGTTCGCCGGTTGCTTGCGCCGCGCGTCGCAGACAGCGTGCGCCGCGGGCGTGGCAAGACCGCCCGTTCGTCGGCGCCCGATCCCGTCTACCCATCAAAATGTGGCGCCAAGCGCCCCTTTCAACGCCGACATGTAGAATAAATTCGTTGCAAATTCCCTGGGGTAGGGATCGACTTGATATGTCGAGCATGCGGACGAATGCGCCGCCCTGGCGCAAAGAGAACCGGCGAGCGTTGCGGAACGATCGCTGTCTGCAGCGAGATTGTGTAATTATATCAGGTACTTCTTGATCAGGTCAATTCGCGTCTGAATCGCGGCTTCGCGGTCCAGAAGCCTGCCGGACGCGGCGGCCGCTTCTATCAAACGTCCAAGCCTTGGTCGATCGCGGTCGAGCGACATGATTATTTGGGCCAACTTTTTCCAATCGCCGACCTCGGCGAATTCGCCCCCTCCACGGCTCGCGACCAATTCACGCGGATAGGCGCTGCCGTAGCCGACAAGCGAACATCCCGCCGCCAATGCTTCTCCCAGACAACGCGGCAATTCGCCGGTCTTGTGGCAAAAGAGGAAAATATCCGTCCGCCGTAGGTGATCAAGCACCTCTTCACGGCCGACGATCCCAGCAAGAGCAACGGATCGCCCGATGCCTTTTCGCTGAACCTCCTGGCGCATCTCGGACATCAATGGACCGTCGCCAAGCCAAGTCGCCTGAAGGTGCGACGCCTCCTTCGATCGCCGCGTGTATTGCGTTGAGCCAATCGAACGGGCCCTTCATATCGATCATTCGACCGGCATACGCAATTGTCAGGGTTTTTCCGCCGCTTATCCTCGCCAATTTGTCTTTGAGTTCGGCCGTCGACACATAATCTTCGGCCGAAACTTGAACGTTCAACACCTTTCTCGGGTTCGGCGCGACATCCTTATAGGCGTCATAGACGTCTTGCCCTTGCAGCAATGCGACGCTCGAATGCGCGAAGCACTTGTTTACGCTCTTGCAAAAGGAACGCGTCCAAAGCGCTTTTCTGAACTTTCTGACGCCAAACGGCATTGCCAGCAATTGTGACCGTCCCACGCTCCCGTGATCGTAGTCCGATTCCATGTCATATTTGCGGTTCATCGTTATCGCCAATTTTGCCGCAAGCGTCGGCCAGTCAAATTTTGCGTGAGGTGAGAAGAGCAGATAATCCGCCTTGGAAATTTCTGATTGCAATAGTTTTTTTGTAGAAAAATAAAATCGGATGTATCTATCTTCCCTGTAGGTATAAGGCAGGGGTATGTAGGTTAACCTGTCGCTATCGTCTATTTCGCTCAGCCGCTTAGATCTCAGAATTCCACTGTGATTCGTACTTGGCGATACCGGGCAAGCAAAGGTGACGTGGCTAAAATTCCGAAGATAGGCGCGCAGATTATTGACGAAGTCGCCTTCGACTTCATAAATTCCGTCTACCAGCCGAACGACTGGGGGAATCACCAACAGGAGCTTGCCTCCCATTACGAAACCGGAGTCGCTATGTAAGTCCGGGGCTCGCGACGTCCAATCCTCGCGGATTCAGAGCAAGGCACAAAACATTTTCGACGTCCCACGGTACATCCGAAGTTTAGTCGTATTAGGTCGAGCCCGGTCACGGGGATTCCTCAAAATTAAGCCGAGCGTCCTGCTGGTGTTTACCTGTCCTCGGCCCGATCGCTCTTGAAAAGCGCCGACTTCGACTGCGGCGAAAGCGATTGGAAATGAAAAGAGGAAAATCGTCAAGATCGTATCCTCGCACAACCTCCGCCTGATCGCGTCGCATGTCATTCCCCGCAGACAATGAGGTAGTGGCAGGCGCGGTCGAAATGCCGACCGAAACAGCTCAATCGCTTCAGGCGGTCCATATATTCCACGTTCAGCCTCAGGCCTTCTTGGAATCCGGACAGGTCGATCCGACGAGCCGGGATCGTCAACGGGTTTCGGCCGGCATCGGCGCCGCTGTCGTCGCCGACCCTTTCGACCTTCCCCTTATCCCCGCTTCGACGCGAGCCTGCGCCGCCGAGCCCGATCAGCCGGCGACGGCCTCAGGCGGCCCGCTCGGCGACGCGCGACGGCCCCAATCGGCCGGCGAGCTGCATCAGCGCCAGATGGTAGGCTCTGGCGAGTCGCTGCGAGCGATTGTAGCGCGAAAGAACGACGTCGAGCAGTTCGATCATGATGTCGCTGTCGACCTCCGCCAGATGGTCGAGCGTCAGGCCGCAAGGTTCGAGGGCGGTGATGAGCGTTTCGCGGAGAGCCTCGAAACCGGCCATGTCGCCGCCGATCAGGGCGCGCCAGACCCGCGCGTGCATGCGCGACAGGCCGCGGGCCAGAAAGTCGTCGCGGAGCAGGATTTGATAGGCGGAGAACAGCCGATCAAAAATCAGCGGCTCGGACCATTCCTGCAGACCTGAGAACCCCTCGGACAGGTCGGTCTTCGACATGGCGGCCATCCCTATGCGAGCTGTGATTCGCAACGCCAATCAACCGATTGCCAAAAGCGAATCGGCCTCTGGTCTAGTTCCGCGATGGTAAACGCGGAATGAATCCGCGCAACCTCTTTTCCACAGAATATATGGCTAAGAGCCGCGATTTGACTTGACGCAGCGTAAGGATCGAGTCCTTCCCCGCGCTCATCGGACGGCGGCGAATTCCGCCGGGCGCGTCTGACGCGCCAGCGCATCGAGCACGGCGTTGATCATGCCGCTTTCCTCGGGACCGAAAAACGCCGCGGCGATGTCGACATATTCCGTCACGACCACGCGCGCCGGCACATCCGGACGGCTGCGCAGTTCGTAAAAGGCCGCGCGAAGGATCGCCCGCATCAGCGCCTCCACCCGACGCAGCGGCCAGCCCTTGGCGAGCGTATCGTCGAGGCCGCGGTCGATCGGCAACTGATCGCGCTGAACGCCGGAAACCACGTCGCGGAAGAACGCCAGCTCGGCCGGGTTATAGGCGTCCCCCTCGATTTCGTGGCCGATCCAATGCGCCTCGAATTCCGCCAGAATGTCGCTGAGGCCGCTGTCCGCGACCTCCATCTGATAGAGCGCCTGCGAGGCCGCGAGCCGGGCGGCGGAGCGAAGGTCGGATTTTTTCATCGCCGGCCAGCTCGCCGATCGAGAAGCGCGAGGCCGATCGCCGCCCGCGCCGCGTCGCCGCCCTTGTCGCCAAGCTCCGGATCCGCGCGTTGTTCGGCCTGTTCGATCGTCTCGGTGGTCAGAATGCCGTTGCCGAGCGCCAGCTTGCGCTGGACCGACATGTCCATCAACGCGCGCGCGGATTCGCCCGCCACGATCTCGAAGTGGAAGGTCTCGCCGCGAATGACGCAGCCGAGCGCGATCGCCCCGTCGTAGGGTCGGGTCGCCGCCGCGGCGGCGTCGAGCGCGATCGCCATGCCGGCCGGTATTTCCAATGCGCCATCGACGTTCACGAGGTCGTAAGTCGCGCCGGCGGCCTCCAGCGCCCGCGTCGCGCCCGCCAGCAGGCGCGCGCCGACCGACTCGTAGTAGCGCGCCTCAACAATGAGAAAGCGCCCGCCCGTGATACGGGGCGCGGATGCAGCGCGACGCGGCTCGGCCATGCATGACTTTCTATCGGGGCTGTTTCGGATTGCCCCTGTCCTTACGGGAGGCGTCGATTTGAGGCAAGCCGCAGGCGTTCAGCGTCCGTCATTCTGTCTGTAGCGCCACCGCCCATAGCGCCACGGCCGCGCCCAGGACGCGCCGCTCGGCGGCGCGTTCGGCGGCGGATCGTAGCCGGAGCCTCCCCATGGGTGGCAACGGCAGAGTCGCGCCGCCCCCATCCAGGAGCCCGCCCAGACGCCGTGGCGTGCGATGGCCTCGTCAGCATAGGCCGAGCAGCTCGGCAGATAGCGGCATTGTCGGCCCAGCACGCTCGACAGCGTCAATTGGTAAAAACGGATCAGCGCGTGCGCCGCGCGCCGCGGAGCGAACGCGAGCGCGCTCATGGCGCCGCCTCGGTCCGCGTCTCCGCTTCCCGCGCCGCGATTTGCTCGAGCGCATCGACGACCGCATCGAAGGTCAGCAGCGTCGAAGCGTGGCGGGCCCTGTATTCGCGTACGGGCTCGAGCACCGCAAAATCCGCCCATTTGCCGCCTGGCGGCGGGCCATTCGCCTTCAACATCCGGGTCATCGTTTCACGCAGGGCCGAGAGCTCCTGCGCCGTCGCGCCAATCACGTGGCGCGCCATCAGCGAGGATGACGCCTGACCGAGCGCGCAGGCCTTCACGTCATGGGCGAAATCGACGACTCGGCCATCCTTGACGACGAGATCGACGACGACCGTCGAACCGCACAGACGAGAATGGGCCTTGGCGGTGGCGTCCGGAGCGGACAATCGCCCGAGCCGGGGAATGTTCGCCGCCAGCTCCAGCACCCGTCGGTTATAGATGTCGTCGATCATCACAATATCCACCGATCTGATAGGCTAGCGCTACCTCGGCTCCTCCCTATATAGAAGCCCGGAAAGCCGAAATCGAGGCCTTGGGGATGGCGCGGGCGCAGCCCGCCGCCGCAGAGAGATGTTGATGAACGACGTCGTGAAGTTTAAGCCCGGCCTCGCGCCCGCGCGGGGAACAAAACCCAGCCGCGAGGAAGCGGAGGCGGCGGTGCGAACGCTGATCGCCTGGGCAGGCGACGATCCCAATCGCGAAGGCCTCCTCGATACGCCGCGTCGAGTTGCAAAGGCCTATGAGGAATTGTTTTCGGGCTATCGCGAACGACCCGACGAGGCGCTTTCGCGGGTGTTCCATCAGGTCTCCGGCTATGACGATCTCGTCCTCGTGCGCGACATTTCGTTCGTCTCGCATTGCGAGCATCACATCGCACCGTTCTTCGGCAAGGCGAATATCGGCTATTACCCCCGGGGCGGCGTGGTCGGCCTGTCGAAGCTCGCGCGGATCGTCGACACGTTCGCGCGCCGTCTGCAGACGCAGGAGGCGCTGTCGGCGCAGATCGTGGCCGCGATCGAGGATGCGCTGGAGACGCGCGGCGTCGCTCTGCTGGTCGAGGCCGAGCACACCTGCATGTCGATGCGCGGCGTGCGCAAGCAAGGCGGATCGACGGTCACGACGCAGTTCACCGGCGTATTCCGCGACGATCCGAACCAGCAGACGCGGTTCTTCAATCTCCTGCGCGGCGCCCGTTGACCGCGGCCGACCCCATGCTCGGCGAGGGCCCGGCTCGGGAGGAGGGCTCAGAGTTCCGACCGAAATTCGGCGCGGACGGCTTGGCGACCTGTGTCACGATCGACGCCGCACGGGGCGACGTTCTTATGGTCGCCCATATGAATGAGGCTGCGCTGCAGGCGACTCTGGCGAGCGGGGTCGTCCATTATTGGTCGCGCTCTCGCGGGGCGCTGTGGCGCAAAGGCGACACGTCCGGCCAGACCCAGACGTTGATCGAGATGCGGGTCGACTGCGATCAGGACGCCTTTCTCGCCTTCGTCGAGGTCGGCGGAGACGGCGGCGCTTGCCATACCGGCCGGCGTTCGTGCTTTTACCGCCGAATTGAAACCGGCGATGCCGGAACGCGGCTTGCATTCATCGAGACGGCGAGGGCGAGAGGTTGACCGATTTGGCCGGGCCGGCGTCATACTGCAGACAACTTCGCGCGTAATCGCGATCAGAGCGGCCTCCCGCCGAAGCGCGGCGTTCTGAACATTCCGAGAGCGTTAATTCTCTGGCGATGTTTGGCGCGCAGGGTTAGTGTATCAAGAGCACGCAACCGAGAGGGGTCGGTCTAAAAGGTATCACGATGTTCATGACGCCCTTCCGCAGAAACGATTCCGACCCCACTTCAGGGGTTGGACGGGCGCGCCGGGGGAAAGTCGGCGTTGTGCTGGGAGCGGGCGCGGCGCGGGGCTGGGCCCATATTGGCGCGCTGCAGGAACTCAACGCGCAGGGATTCAGGCCCGACGTCGTCGTCGGCTCCTCGATCGGCTCGCTTGTCGGCGGCTGCTACGCCGCGGATCGACTCGACATGCTCGAGGCTTTCGCCCGGTCGTTGACCAAGCGGCGTGTGTTCGGCCTGATCGACTTTTCTTTCGCAGGCGGCGGCCTTATTGGCGGCGAACGCCTGCGCGCGAAGCTCGAGGCGGAACTCGGCGGCTTGCGCATCGAAGATTTGCCGATCCGCTTCGCCGGAGTCGCCACGCAGATCGGGGACGGACACGAAATTTGGCTCCAACACGGGCTGCTGGTCGAGGCGATTCGCGCATCCTATGCGCTTCCGGGTTTGTTCGAGCCGGTCATGGTCGACGGACGGTGGCTGTTCGACGGCGCGATCGTCAATCCCGTGCCGGTCAGCGTCGCGCGCGCCCTTGGCGCGGAGCGCGTGATCGCGCTGAACATCTTGAGCGACAGCGTCGGCCGGGGCACGGCGATCCATGATCCTTTCGGCCGCTCGGAGCCGCTCCACGCAGAAGAAGAGCCAATCACCGACAGCGCCGGCAGGTTCGGGCGCTGGTGGCGTAGCGCCTCCCGCGCCGGCGCCGGGGCGGGAACGACGGCGCCGGGCCTCGTGACCGTGATGGTCAATGCGTTCGATATTTCTCAAGACCGCATCATGCGCTCTCGGCTCGCCGGCGATCCCCCGGATGCGCTGGTGCATCTCAAAGTCGGCAAGATCGGCCTGTTCGAGTTTCACCGGGCGGACGAATTGATCGCGCTCGGACGTGAGGCGGTCCGCAAGGCGGCCGCCGAAATCGCAGAGCACATCAACGTGTCGAGAACCGAATCCGCGGGCTTTTGAGCCGCGATCTCCCGCGCGCCCTCAAGCGGTGGCGATATATTCGCGCAGCGCCTGTCTTTCGGTGTCGATGACGCTGACGTGCCGCTTGACGACGTCGCCGATCGAAACAATGCCAATCAGTCGTCCCTCCTCGACGACCGGTAGATGGCGAAAGCGGCCTTCCGTCATCGCCTGCATGAGATGCTCGATCGTATCGTCGCGCGTCACAGTGATGACTTTCGACGTCATATGGCGCGAAACCGGATCGGCGAGCGCGGACGCGCCATGCTTGGCGATGACACGGACCACGTCCCGCTCGGAAAGGATTCCCAGGACGCTCAATGAAGCGTCCGCCACGACGACTGCTCCTACGCCCTTGGAGGCGAGAAGCTCGACGACTTCTTTGAGGGTGTGATGCGGCTGAGTGGTGAAAATCTCACGCCCCTTCTCGGTGAGGATGCGCGCAACTGTCATCAATCTCTCCCTTTTCTTGCGGCCTTATGTCCGGCCGCCGGGGCTTGCAGGATGCGCCGGACTTTGCTCTCGATCAAGCACATATTTGTAGAGGCCTCATCAACGTAAACCGCCGTCGACCAGGAAGCATTGCTTTGTGATCATCCCGCTGTCGTCGGCGGAAAGAAAAAGCGCCATGCGCGCTACGTCTTCGGCGACAAGCGTGCGGTCGAGGCATTGGCGGGCCCGGAAATCGGCGATGTCCTTCTCGCTCATCCACAACCTGCGCTGCCGCTCGGTGATCACCGCGCCGGGCGCGATGGCGTTGACGCGGATGTTGTCGGGCCCGAATTCGCGCGCCAGGCTCTTGGTCAGTCCGACGATGGCCGCTTTGGCGGCGGAATAAATCGACAGCCGCGCAATCCCGATCATCCAGGCCGTAGACGAAAAATTGACGATCGCGCCGCCGCCGAGTTCGCGCATCGAGCGGCGCGCGATCTGCGCCGCGAAGAACTGATGCTTGAGGTTGAGCGCTATCGTCCGATCCCAATCCGCCTCGCTTGCCTCGTCCGCGTCCTGGCGCTGGTCATTGGCGGCGTTGTTGATCAGCACGCCGATCGGCCCCAAACGCTGGCGGATCTCCTCCATCGCCGCCTCGAGCGCCGAAATATCGGTGAGGTCGCATTGGACAAACAGCGGCGCCGGCCCGGAAGCGCCGAGCCGGGCCGTCAAAGCCTTGGAGGCCTCAGTCTCGATGTCGACAAAAGCGACGTTCGCCTTCTGGGCGACGAACGCCTCCACCATCGCGGCGCCAATCCCCGAGCCGCCGCCGGTGATAAAGACCACCCGGTCGAGCAGCGAAGGATAGCGGGCGTATGGCACTGGGAGAACCTCATGGACGCGCACGACGCCGCGAGACTAACAGCATGTCGGCGTCGCGGAAAAGGCGCCGTAGGCCTTTCACTCGCTCTCTCATCTGCGCCAGCGGCTGCTCCGGGAGCGCCCCACGGCTCAGCGCCCATTCGCGGGAGGGCGAGCGGCGCGTCCGCCGGGCTGCAATTCGGCAAAGACGGCCAGGATCAAGCTTGGGTTTCAGCCGGCTTCCTTCAGCAGCCCAAGCAGCAAGCGGTGCATGGTCTCGTTGCCGCAGCAGATGGACCCGGACGCGAGGAAGTCGGCCTTGCCATCGGCGTCGGTGACGAAGCCGCCGGCCTCACGGATCAACAGCGAGCCTGCCGCGATATCCCACGAATTCAATCCGCGCTCCCAGAACGCGTCGAACCGGCCCGCCGCGACATAGGCGAGATCGAGGGAAGCGCAGCCCATCCGGCGCACATTGACGACGCGCGCCATCACTGCCGACAGCTCCGCCTTGAAGCGCGGATGCTGAGCGGCCTTGCCGAGGTGGGGAATTCCGCAACCGAAGAGCGCCTGCGACAAGTCGGCGCGCCCGGCGACCCGCAGCCGGCGGTTGCCGCCAAACGCTCCCTGGCCCTTTTCTGCGACATAGATGTCGTCGTCGGCCGGATTGTAGACGACGCCTGCCACGATCTGCCCCTCGCGCTCCAGCGCGATCGAAATCGCGAAAATCGGAATCGCGTGCAGAAAATTCGTCGTCGCATCGAGCGGGTCGATGTGCCACGTATGACTCTTGTCGGGGCCTTCGACCCGTCCGCTCTCCTCCATCACGAATCCATAGCCGGGACGCGCCTTGGCAAGTTCATCATAGAGCGTCTTTTCCGCCCGCTTGTCGGCGAGGCTGACGAAATCGCCGGGCCCCTTCATCGACACTTGCAGCTGACCGACTTCGCCAAAGTCGCGTTTCAGACCCCGCCCCGCCTTGATCGCGGCGCTGGTCATCACGGTCATCAGTGCGGAGCGGATCATGGAAGGGTCCGTGGGGCGGCAAAGGCGGGCGGAGACTTAGGGGATGCGCGACGTCGAGGCAACCTTGCCCCGCCCCGGCCGATCGATCGCGAACGCTTGGTAGAGATAGGGCAAAAGTCGCCAGGTGCGCGCGCGATAGGCCTCGTACGCCGCTCCGAATGTCTCGCTCAGAAGCCGCTCCTCGGCCTCGATGCGGGCAAGCACGACAATGAGCATCGGCACGGCGATGGCGACGCTGACGACGGAGCGGATCGCCAGCCCCCAGCCGAGCGCATTGATGAACAGGCAGAGATAGCTGGGATGGCGGATAACTCCGTAAATCCCGTCAGTGACGAGCTCATGATGCGGCTGGATCGCGATGAGGCCGCTGAAGCGGCGCCCGCGCACGAACGCCGGCGCCAAGCGCAGGCGGCCGCCGAGCGGCAAAGAGCGCCAATCCGGGCCAGCGCACGCTTTCGCCGCCAATGGCGAGGAGGTCGAGACGGTCGAAATAGGCGGGAAAGAATGCGTTGGCGAGACCGAGGACGCCGAGAGCGGCGAGCCGGGGAGTCGTCATTGCCCTTCTTCCGCGCCTAGACGTCTGGTATGCGCCCTGACGCGATGAATCTGGACTCTGCCGGAATACGTCGACTTGCTCATCCTCCCCGCGTAGTCAGGCGCAAAGGCGGGTCCATCGGCCGGCGCGGGCCCGAACCACAACAACAGGCGCAGGTGATTCAACCGCCATCGCCCGGCCGGCCCGCGCCAAATATCGCACGACGGCGAACAGGGATTCGAGCTTGCAAATCGCCGCAGGGAAGTTGAATCGTTGCCGTGAGCCTCCGACCGACATTGGGGCGAAGCCGAACGAAGGGGCAATATGCTATCCGACACCGAAATCGCGCGCGCGACGCGCCTGAAGCCGATCGCCGAAATCGCCGCCGCGATCGGCGTGCCGGAATCGGCCCTCTATCCGGTTGGCCGCTCGATCGCCAAGCTCGAAAGCGATTTTCTCGCCGGGCTTACGAATGCGCCCGACGGCAAGCTGATCCTCGTCACAGCGATCAGCCCGACCCCGGCGGGCGAAGGCAAGACGACGACGACCATCGGACTCGGCGACGCGCTGAACCGTACCGGCAGGAAGGCGATCGTTTGCCTGCGCGAACCCTCGCTTGGGCCTTGTTTCGGCATGAAGGGCGGCGCGGTCGGCGGCGGCCGCGCGCAAGTCGCGCCGAGGGATGCGATCAACCTTCATTTCACCGGCGATTTCCACGCAATCACATCTGCGCACAATCTGCTCGCAGCAATGATCGACAATCACCTGTATTGGGGCAATGCGCTCGGTTTGGATCCGCGCCGCATCGTCTGGCGCCGCACGATCGACATGAACGACCGCTCGCTGCGCGAGACTGTGATAGGCCTCGGCGGAATCGGCAATGGATTTCCGCGTCAAGACGGTTTTGACATCACCGCCGCCTCGGAGGTGATGGCGGTGTTCTGCCTCGCCTCCAATCTGGAGGATCTGGAGGAACGACTGGGCCGCATGGTCGTCGGCTTCACGCCCGAGCGACGGCCTGTCACCGCAGCTGACCTCGGGGCGGTGGGGGCCATGACCGCGCTGCTTGCGGACGCGTTCAAGCCCAATCTCGTGCAGACGATTGAAGGCTCGCCCGCCCTGGTGCACGGCGGCCCGTTCGCCAACATCGCTCATGGCTGCAGCTCGGTGATCGGGACCCGCGCGGCGCTCAAGCTCAGCGACTATGTGGTGACCGAGGCCGGCTTCGGCGCCGACCTTGGAGCCGAGAAATTCTTTGACATCATGTGCCGCAGCGCCGGGCTGTCGCCCGCCGCGGCCGTAATCGTCGCCACGGTGCGAGCGCTCAAGATGCACGGCGGCGTGTCCAAAGACGCGCTCGGCGCGGAAAACCTTCCGGCGTTGAAAGCCGGCCTCGCCAATCTGGCGCGGCACATCGCCAACATGCGCAATTTCGGCGTGCCGATCGTGGTCGCGGTCAATCGGTTCGACACCGACACGGCAGTGGAGATCGATCTCATCAACAACGTCGTCAGGGATCGGCTCCGCGTCAAGTCGTTCGTCTGCGAGCACTGGGCGCGCGGCGGCGCCGGCTGCGAGGACTTGGCCCATGCGGTCGCGGCGCTGGCGGAGGGCGGCTCGGCGCGGTTTCAGCCGCTCTACCCCGACGAGATGGGCCTGTTGGAGAAGACGCGCACGATCGCTCGGGAGATCTATGGCGCCGCCGACGTCGCTGCTGACGCTTCGGTGCGCGCGCAGTTCCGCGAGTTCGAGGCTGACGGCTGGGGCCGCCTCCCGATCTGCGTCGCCAAGACGCCATATTCGTTCTCGGACAATCCGGCGCTCATCGGCGCGCCAACTGGACACGTCCCGACGATCGCGGAAGTTCGCTTGTGCGCGGGCGCCGGCTACGTTGTCGTGTTGATGGGCGACATTCGCACAATGCCGGGCCTGCCGCGCAGCCCGGCCGCGGAAAGAATTCGCATCGCGAACGGCGAAATCGAAGGCCTCTCCTGACCGGCGCCGCGACTTTCGCCTTCAGCGCGGCGTAGGCGCATCCTCGCGCAGCAACTTCTCCGCCTTCAGCGCCCGCCAAAGCGCGGACGGAATTTTGGCGCTCATCATGGCCGCGTTTCGCTTGACTTCGCTCGCGCGTTGAGCGCCAGCGATAACGCTGACCACGGCCGGATGGCCGAGGGGGAAGTGCAACGCGGCCTCCGGCAACTTGACCTTGAAGGTCTTGCACACCTGTTGAATCCGGCGCACGCGTTCCTTAACCTCTTCCGGCGCCGATCCGTAGTTGTAGTGAGCGTCGGCCTTAACCCCGGTCGCCAGGATGCCGGAGTTGAAAGGGCCGCCGATCACGACGGCGACGCCCTTTTCCACGCACAGCGGCAGGAAGCTCGTCAATGCGCCTTGTTCGAGAAGGGTGTAACGTCCCGCCAGCAGGAACACGTCGAAGTCGCCGGCGCGGACCAGGGTCTCGGCGACTTCCCATTCATTGACCCCGGCTCCGATCGCCTTGATTGCGCCCGACGCGCGCAATTCGTCGAGCGCGCGATAACCGCCGCCCATGAATTCCGCGATTCGCGCGTCGGACGCCTGCTTGCTTCCGTGCGTGAAAACGTCGACGTCATGGGCGTAGACAATGTCGATCCTGTCGAGGCCGAGACGCTCGAGCGAGAAATCAAGCGAACGCATGACGCCATCGTAGGAATAGTCGTAGCGTTCGCGCCGGGACGGAGTCTCGAAGAACGCGCCTTGCCGCGAGCGCTCCGACGGCTTGCACAGCTCCAGCACGCGGCCGACCTTGGTCGATATCAAGTAGGAGTCGCGCGGCTTCGGACGCAAGAATCCGTTCAGTCGAGTCTCGGAAAGTCCGAGGCCGTAAAGCGGCGCGGTGTCGAAATATCGACAGCCGGCCGCCCAAACGGCCTCGAGCATGACGCGGGCCTCCTTCTCCGTCATCGGACGATAGAGATTGCCGAGCGGCGCTCCCCCGAATCCGAGTTCGGTGAATTGAAGCTCCACGGCGCGGCGCGTGACGAATTTCCGTCTGCGCGCGCCTCGCGAATTCGTCGACGCCATCGAGTTCGCCCCTCCCCGATACCCTGGACAATGTATAAAAGCAGTCGCCAAGGTCGCGCGCTGACGACATGACGCGTAACATCCGACGCCCAGCATCCAGAACTCGAGGCGCCCACATGGACTGCGTCCCGATGGAGAGCTGGATCGCAGCGCACGCGACGAGGCTGTTTTCCAAGTGCGCGAAATGTTGAGCTTTCCCAACAGCGAGTCAAGGGAGGCGGAAGATTTTGCCTTGTCGGCCCTTCGGCGTCGCGGCAGCACTCCACGCAACCGCGCCGGTTGCGAGCCCGAGCGATGCGCATGAATGACGACGAAGCAACAAATGCGCCCGGCTGGCTCAATCGAAACGTCATCGGTCTCGCCATCAATCGGTTCTTATCAGACTTCGGCCATGAGGCTGGAACAGCGATCCTTCCGCTGTTCTTGACCGCGATCGGCGCGCCGGCGGTTGCTCTCGGCGTGATTGAAGGGGTCGCCGACGCGCTTTCGAGCGGCGCCAAGCTTTTCGGCGGATGGCTCGGCGATCGAGTAGAGCGTCGTCGGCCGTGGGCCGCGGCGGGTTACATGCTGACGGGCATAACCACGGGCCTCTATGGGCTGTTTGCGTGGTGGCCCTGGATACTCATGGTTCGCACCGTCGGATGGGCCGGACGTGGACTGAGATCCCCTCTGCACGATGCTCTCCTCACCGATTCCGTTCCTGCGTCCGCGCGAGGCCGGGCGTTTGGCTTCGACGAGGCGGCGGACACGGCCGGCGCTGTCGCTGGCCCATTGGCGGCCCTGGCGATCGTCAGCATCGCGCCGAGCGGCAAGGGCGACCTGCATGGGTTCGCCATCATTTTCTGGATGGCCGCGATTCCGGGCGTGCTGGCGGCGCTCTCGATCGTCATGCTCGTCAAAGAACGCAGCCATCCGATGCTCGATGGCACGACCTTCTTTGATTCGCTTTGGATGTTGCCCAACTCATTTCGCCGCTATCTGGCGGGCGTCCTCATCTTCGGATGCGGCGACTTTTCACACACGATGCTCATCATGTACGCGGTCCAATCTCTCGCGCCCCATTTTGGCCAGGGCGCCGGCGTCATCGCCATCCAGCTTTATGCGCTGCACAACTTCCTCTATGCCGTCGGCGCCTACCCGGCGGGCGCTCTGGCGGATCGGTTCGGCAAGAGAGGATTTTTGATTGGCGCTTACGGGCTCGCGGCGCTGATGAATCTGCTGTTGATCGTCGCGGCGCCGTCGATCATGACCCTCATTCTGGTCTTTAGCCTCGCTGGCGCGGCGTACGCGCTGCAACAATCGCTGGAGCGGGCGATCGCAGCAGATATCGCGCCCGTCGAGGTGCGCAGCACCGGGTTTGGCGTGCTCGCGGCCGTCAATGGCGTCGGCGACCTCGTCTCGAGCGCGATTGTTGGGACACTGTGGACGGTAATTTCGCCGGGCGCGGCGTTCGCCTACGCTTTCATCGCGACCGCCGTGGGCGCTCTGGTCACTCTGATCGTCCTGCGGTCGCCAGAGGCTGCAGCGAACCGTTGAGCCAGAGCGGTGAGCCGCCGTGATCGCAACGATGGACGGTAGCCGGAGCCGAGCCGCCGGAATTGCAAATCCGGCTGGACGCGACGAAGCGCTGTCAGCGGCCTTTCGCCCCGTCTTGATGGCTTCTCCGCGACCAGACCCGGTCGCGAAGAGAAATGTAAGCGCGCAACCGCGCGAGGCTCGGATCGTCCGGCGATCGCTTCTCGAGGTCGGCGAGAATCTTCGCCAGGGCTTCGCGCGCGACCGGCCACTCGTGGACGCCTTCCAGCGACATCCGCCGCGCGTGCCGGATGGTCTGACGAACGATGTCAGCAGTAGAGAACGCTTTGGCGCTGCTCACGTCCCCTCCGTCGGCTGCAACCCCGAGGGAGGCCGCGCAAATGCGGCGCCAATGACGTCAGTCGATATCCGTCTCGATTTGGCGCAGGCGCCGTAACGTGCTCACGCTGCGTCACCGGCAGTTGAGCCGCGGCGCCCGCGTCAATGCGGGAATTCAGGCGGCGCCGGACGGGTCCGTCGAGACCGCGGACCGGCGCGGAGGGCGATGCTCACGCCGGGGCGCGCTGGCTGTATCCGAGTCGCTCGTTGAGCCGCTCGATGAGGCTCTGCGCGGCTTCCGCGATAACCGTGCCGGGCGGGAAGATCGCGTCTGCGCCAGCGGCGCGCAGGGGCGCGAAATCTTGCGCCGGAATGACGCCGCCGACCACGATCATCGTCTCGCCCATTCCGGCCTTGGCGAGCGCGCGCTTCAACGCCGGCACGAGCGCCAGATGACCCGCCGCGAGCGATGAGACGCCCACGATATGGACCTGGGCCGCGGCGGCGAGCGACGCGACCTCCTCCGGGGTCGCGAACAGCGGTCCAATTCGAACGTCGAAGCCGAGATCGGCGAAGGCCGAGGCGATGATCTTCTGGCCGCGATCGTGTCCGTCCTGGCCCATCTTGGCGACCAGAATGCGCGGGGCATGGCCCTCGTTCTCGGCAAAGGCGCGAGTCATCGCCATCACGCGCTCGTTGGCCTCCGCGCCCGGTCCCGCCTCGGCGAGATAGACGCCTGAAATCGCGCGGATCTCGGCGACATGGCGGCCGAACGCCTTCTCCATCGCCAACGAGATTTCGCCGACCGTCGCCTTGACCCGCGCCGCCTCGATGGCAAGCCGCAGGAGATTGGCTTTGCCGCGCGCCCCTGCGGTCAGCGCCTCCAGCGCCCTCTGGGTCGCCGCCTCGTCGCGTTCAGCGCGCAAACGCTTCAGTTTCTCGATCTGCATCGCGCGCACCGCCGCCGCGTCGACCTTCAGCACGTTGAGATCGCGGTCGATCGACGGCGCGTAGGCATTGACGCCGATCACCGTCTGGCGGCCGGAATCGATGCGCGCCTGCGTGCGCGCGGCCGCTTCTTCGATCCGCCGCTTCGGCAAGCCTTGTTCGATCGCCTTGGCCATGCCGCCCAGCTTTTCGATCTCGTCGATATGGCTCTGCGCCCTGGCCGCAAGTTCGGCGGTGAGGCGCTCGACGTAATACGAACCGCCCCACGGGTCGATGATGCGCGTCGTGCCGCTCTCTTCGATCAGGAACAACTGGGTGTTGCGGGCGATGCGGGCGGAAAAGGGCGTCGGCAGCGCCAACGCCTCGTCGAGCGCGTTGGTGTGCAACGACTGGGTGTGACCCTGAGTCGCCGCCATCGCCTCGATCTGCGTGCGCACGATATTGTTGAACGGGTCCTGCGCGGTCAACGACCAGCCCGACGTCTGGCAGTGCGCGCGCAAGGGCAGCGACTTCTCCGATTTCGGGTTGAATCCTTTGACCAGGCCCGCCCACAGCTTGCGCGCCGCGCGCAGTTTGGCCACCTCCATGAAGAAATTCATGCCGATCGCCCAAAAGAACGACAGGCGCGGCGCGAAGTCGTCGACGCTCATCCCGGCGCCGACGCCGGCGCGCAAATATTCGACGCCGTCCGCGAGCGTGTAGGCGAGCTCCAGATCCTGTGTGGCTCCGGCTTCCTGCATGTGATAGCCGGAGATCGAAATCGAATTGAATTTCGGCATGTGCGCCGAAGTGAAGGCGAAGATGTCGGCGACGATCCGCATCGAGGCCGCGGGCGGGTAGATGTAGGTGTTGCGGACCATGAACTCCTTCAGAATGTCGTTCTGAATGGTCCCCGACAGCTTGGCCATCGGAACCCCCTGCTCTTCGGCGGCGACGATGAACAGCGCCAGGACCGGCAGCACGGCGCCGTTCATTGTCATCGACACGCTCATCGAATCGAGCGGGATGCCGGAAAACAGCGTGCGCATGTCATAGATCGAGTCGATGGCGACGCCCGCCATGCCGACGTCGCCCGACACCCGCGGGTGATCCGAGTCATAGCCGCGATGCGTCGCCAGATCGAAGGCGACCGAAAGTCCCTTCTGGCCGGCGGCCAGGTTGGCGCGATAGAAGGCGTTCAACTCCTCGGCGGTCGAGAAGCCGGCGTACTGGCGCACCGTCCACGGCTGATTGACGTACATGGTCGGATAGGGGCCGCGCAGATAAGGCGGGAGCCCAGGCCAGGCGCCGGCGATATCCAGCCCGTCGCGATCGGGCGGCCCGTAGAACGACTTGACGTCGATGCCTTCGGGCGTCGTCCAGACGCGAACCTCGCTGGCGCGGGGCGAATTGGGCGCGGCGGCGAATGGCACGGTCGAGAAATCAGGAACCTGGCTCATGAGTTCGTCAATCCCGTAGCCTTGACGGTCCGCTTGCGGTCACGCGGCGAGGCGTCGATAGATGCGCTGCAATGTCGCGAGCGCGTCGGCGCCGGCGAAAATGAAGTCGTCGATGCCGGCGGCGCGCAGAGCTGCCTCGGCTTTCCCGGGCGGCCCGGCGAGAATCAGTCCCTTGGCGCCGGCGGTCCTGAGCGCCGCGGCGAAGCGCGCCGCCTCGGCGGCATAGGCCTCCTCGGCGCCGCATAGGCAGGCGAGCGACGCGCCGCTCGCCTGCAGCCGCGTGGCCGCATCTTCGGGCGTCGCGGCCTCGCCGGCGTAGACCGAACTCGACGCCGCCCGCTTCCAGCCAATCACGCACGAAGGCGACCCGCCGGCGATGCGAGGGCTCCGGCCCGAGCGCGACGAGATAGGCCTTCGGCCGCGATCCGGTCTTTAAGAGCATGGCGTCGGAAGCGTCGCGCAATCGCTCGAACGGCTCAGCGACACGCATCGGCGCGAGCGCGCCCTCGGCCGCGACCGGCGGTTCGCGCGCCGGAGCGCTGGGCGCGACGTATTCCCGGCCCTCGCCGAGATCGGGATGCGCGCTGACGCCGGTGATCGGCGACTTCAGCCGCGCGACATCTTGCTTCAGAGCCGCCGCGCTGTCGGCGACTTGTCGCTGGAACGCGCCGCTCGACAGCGCGACCGGCAAGCCGCCCTGCCGCTCGATCTGCTGGAAATGCGCCCAGCCCTTGGCGCAAAGGGCTTCGGTCAGCGCCTCGAAAGCGCCGGCGCCGCCGGCCGGATCGGCGACAAAGCCGAGATGGGATTCGCGCAAGAGAATGAGCTGGGCGTTGCGGGCGAGACGCCGGGCGAGGCCGTCTGGCAGGCCGAGGGCCAGCGTATGCGGCAGCACGCCGACGCTGTCCGCCCCGCCGAGGCCGGCTGAAAACGCCGCGATCGCCCCGCGCATCACGTTCACGTACGGATCGCGCGCGGTCATCATTCGCCATGCGCTCTCCGCCTGGACATGCGCCGCGCGAGGCTCGAGCCCGCAAGCGTCTTCGACCCGCGCCCAGGCGCGGCGCAGCGCGCGGAATTTCGACAGCGTGACGAATTCGTCCGTGTCGGCCGCGAGGCGAAACGCGATTGCCTTGCGGGCCTTGTCGAGCGTAACGCCCGCCCCATTCAGGGCGCGCAACAGGCTGACGCCGGCGCCGAGCGCGAACGCGAGCTCCTGGCTCGCCGTTCCGCCGGCTGCGTGGACCGCGCGGGCGTCGGCGACGACGAGCGGCCCCTCGAACCCCCTGGCGTCGAGAGCAAGCGCCGCATCGACATAGGGCTTTGCCTGGGCCGCCCAATCGTTGGGAAACGCCGCACGCGCGCAAGCCGCGAACGGATCGAGGCCGAACGACACGGCGCAATCGGCGGGCCGCGCGCCCGCGCGCTCGACCAGGGCGGCGAAGCTCTGCGCCTGTTCGGCGCCGTCGCGTCCGAGATCGAGCTCAAAACGCGCGCCGGCGTCGAAGCGCACGTCTTCGAACGCCCTGTGCAAGGCGGCCGGATCGAACCGCTTCAGTCCGAATCCGTAGGCCCCGAGCGCTCCGGAGAACACGACCTGCAAGCCGTCGGCGCCATTGGCGAGATCGTCGAGCGCCTGGGCGTTGGCCTCGCCGGCGTCGGGATGGTCGAGACGCGCGGTGAGACGCCACGGACCGTTGGTCCACGGGACGGGCGCGCGTTCCGCGGGCAGGTAGACCGGCTCGACGCCAATGCCGTCCGCGGTCCTGGACGCAAGCGTGGCGAGGCTCGCGTCCTTCAGGGCCGCTTCGGCGGCCTTGCGCCAGTCAGCCTGGCCATACTTAGGAAAGAGGCCCGCGGCGGCGCCCAAAGCCCGCTCCCTTAAATGTACTGGGATAGGCCGGGAATCGAGGCCGAAATTTCGCCGACGATCTGATCGCCTGCGACCTCACGCAGATAAGCGAAGACCGCCTTGCCCGCCGTCTGCATCTGCTCCATGCCGAGACCCAGGCCCATCAATTCGGTCGCGAGCGCCATCAGTCCGCCCCCGCCCATGGCGCCGCTCCCGGTCCCCATCAGGCCCCTCATGCCGCCGCCCATGCCCTCGCCGCCCGTCGGCGAGCCCGAGGCGACGATCGCTTGCAGCGCCGGCGCCTTGTCGAACAAATCTCGAACCGCGTCCTCGGACGCCTCGCGGCGAATGAAGTCGACGATCAGGGCGACGGTCTTGCGCGCGACCTCAGGCGACAGATTCGCCGTCGTGGCGACGCGGGCAATCAGATTATCCATATGAGGCTCCTCGGCCGAGCGCCGCGACGCGCGGCAAAATCTGTGTCAACGCTCGCGGCGCTGAAATCAAGCGCGCGCGACAGTGTAGTCCGCCGGAGAGCGGAGCGGAATGGCGAAAGCCGCTCGGGGCGACTTCGGAGAGGGCGCCGACGTGCAAATCGTCCGGGGAACGGTCGGGCGTGCGGGACATGCCGCGCCTCCTGTCGCCGCCCGGCCGCCAATCGACAATCCGCTTCCGCGCGGCGTGGATCGGGCCGGATTGCGGCGCCGCACCATGATTGTGACATGAAAAATTCACATACGTAAACCCATTTTAGTAATTATCTTTTGAAAATCACAAAGATGCCCCCAGTTGGCGTCGAGCGCACTGCCACGCTTCCCTCCGCTCCGGGCCGAACCGGCCGTCCGTCCTCGGATGCTGGGGCACGCCGCGCCTCATCTCCCATTTTTACCTACTATCAATCTGATATTAAATAATTTCCTTCCGCCGCTCGTGAGTTGCGAAGCCACTCTCGCAGCATGGTCCCCTTATTATGCGCACGGAATACGGGCCATCTCCCATGGCCTGCGCGTCAGTCGCGAGGCGATTTGAACATCTCCATTCTCTGTGCGCGGGAATGAATTCCGAACGAATTCCTAAAATAGCTATGCAAATTTCACATGTCTGGTTTCTCACGTGGGGACTACTCGCAGTCGTCGCCGGTGCCTATGTTGCGCTGCAGCAGACGGTTTCGGCCGTCTCGATAGGAGTAGAAAGCATGACCACCCTTAAGACAATCTCCGAGAAGCTGAGCGCCTGGCGGCGCTATCGCGATGCGGTGCGAGAGCTGTCGCAGCTCAGCGACCGCGAGCTGGAGGACATCGGTGTTCGCCGCGGCGATATCGAATTCGTTGTGCGCCGCTCGGTGGCGGCGAAGAACGCCGCCTGATCGCGGGAATCTCTGAATGTAAGCCGACGACGCGCCACGCCATGTGGCGCGTCGGCTTGAAAGCGGCGCATTTCCTGGCCGCATCTTCGCCTGGCGACCCGCCGGGTTGACGCTGACGCGAAGCCTTGTAACAAGCCGCCATGCGTCCCGTTCACGTGATTGGCGGCGGTCTGGCCGGTTCGGAGGCCGCCTGGCAGGCGGCGCAGGCCGGCGTTCCAGTCGTCCTGCATGAAATGCGCCCGGGCCGCGCGACGGCGGCGCACCGCACCGCTCATCTCGCCGAACTCGTCTGTTCCAATTCCTTTCGCTCCGACGACGCCTCGATCAACGCGGTCGGCGTATTGCATCGCGAGATGCGCGCGCTTCATTCGATCGTGCTGAGGAACGCCGACGCCCACCAGGTGCCGGCCGGCGGCGCGCTGGCGGTCGACCGCGACGGCTTCTCCCAGGGAGTGGAGGAGGCGATCGTCAACCATCCCCTGATTGCGCTCCAGCGGGAGGAGGTGTCCGGCCTGCCGCCTCAGGACTGGGACAACGTCATCGTCGCCACCGGTCCGCTCACGTCTTCGGCGCTGGCGCAGGCGATAGCGCAATTGACGGGCGAAGGAGCGCTCGCCTTCTTCGACGCCATCGCGCCGATCGTCCATCGCGATTCCATCGACATGGACGTGGCGTGGATGCAGTCGCGCTACGACAAGGAAGGACCGGCCGGCGGCGCCGCCGCCTACGTGAACTGCCCAATGAGCCGCGAGCAATACGAGGATTTCGTCGACGCGGTTCTGGCGGCGGAAAAGACCGAATTCCGCGAATTCGAGGGCACGCCGTATTTCGACGGCTGCTTGCCGATCGAGGTGATGGCGGAGCGTGGCCGCGAGACTCTGCGCCACGGTCCGATGAAGCCGTTCGGACTCACCAACGCGCATCTGCCGGCGGTGAAGCCTTACGCGGTCGTGCAGTTGAGGCAGGACAACGCGCTCGGCACCTTGTTCAATATGGTCGGCTTCCAAACCAAGCTCAGATATGGGGAGCAGGGGCGGGTTTTCCGCATGATCCCCGGCCTCGAGAAAGCGGAATTCGCGCGGCTCGGGGGGATGCACCGCAACACATACTTGAACTCGCCGCAACTGCTGGACGCGCGCTTGCGCCTGAAGGCGCGCCCGTCCATTCGCTTCGCCGGCCAGATCACCGGCTGCGAGGGCTACGTCGAGAGCGCTGCTGTCGGCCTCGTGGCGGGCTTGTTGGCGGCCGCCGAACGTCTTGGCCAGGAGTTTGAGCTCCCGCCACCGACCACCGCGATCGGCGCTCTTATCAACCACATCACCGGCGGGCATATCGCATCCATCGACGTCGGTCCGCGCTCCTTTCAGCCGATGAACGTCAACTTCGGCCTGTTTCCGCCTGTCGTGGAGCCGCGCATTGACGAGAACGGCAAGCGCCTGCGCGGCCTCGAGCGCGGCTTTGCGCGCAAACGCGCGCTGTCGGCGCGGGCCGAGGCGGATCTGGGACAGTGGATTACGGCGTTCCAGGGCGGAAAGAGCGGCCTTCGCCGAACGGGCACGGACTAGGAAACGGGTCTTCCGTATGGTAATCTGGTCAACATGACCAAAATGGGAAAAATCGCGACGGGCGGGGCTGGGCGAACATCGAACGTGCCGGGCCAGTGGCTCCTGCACGAGGCCAAGGCGCGGTTCAGCGAGTTGGTGCGGCTGGTCCACAGCGAGGGGCCGCAGCGCGTGACGGTGCACGGGCGCGACGAAGTGGTGGTGCTTTCCGCCGAGGAATTCCGGCGTCTCAATGGCGAACGCAGCGGCGCGGCGCTCGTCGAAGCGTTGCAGGCCTTCCCGTATTCCGACGTCGAATTCGACGCGGATCGGGATCGCTCGCCGCCGCCCGAGGTCGATTTGTGACCGGTTGGCTCGTCGACACAAGCGTGCTGACCGAATTGCGTCGCCCAAGGCCCGAGCCGAAGGTCGTCGGCTTCGTCGCCGCGCAGCCGATTGAGCATCTGTTCGTCAGCGTCGTCGCCTTGGCCGAAATCCGGTTCGGCATCGAGCGCGTCGACGACCCGAGGCGACGATCGGAACTGAACGACTGGCTGGCCAATCGTCTGCGTCCGATGTTCGAGGGTAGAGTGCTCGCGGTCAGCGAGGACGTGATGTTGAGGCGGCGGCTGCTTGCCGAGGAGGGCCGAAAGGGCCGCCATACGTTCTCGCAGCCCGATCTGATCGTCGCCGCGACCGCGCTGCAACACGGCCTGACCATTATTGCCCGTGACGTCGCAGACTATGTGAAGGCCGGGGCGAAGACGTTCAATCCCTGGCTTGCGCCCGCGGCTTCGTCGTAATCGCTGAATCTCCGCCGTGCGAACGGACGCGCGAGGGAGGTGAAGCGCCCCGCGCCCCGGGCCGCGCGCCGATCCCGGACCTGGGCCATGCGCCGATTAGGGCAGGGGGCCTCGGAATCGAGGGCATCGGGACGCTTAGGGTCGATCGTTTCCGCAGGTTACGAGTTTTGTCAGCAATTGCTTTCTGAGAAACCAAATCCGTGCTACAATGCTTTTTGCCATCAATAATGCAATCATGAGCGGACGCGGATCGATCATGTGGGCGCCGATCGGAACCTATAACGCAGGAAAACTGGTGATTACGGCCGCGGGACGGAGCGCGAGCAAAGTTTTTTTGCCCCGAGTTCCGCCGTAACCCATTGAAAAGTCACAATTCAGACGAGAGAATCCAAGGAAATCCAAGGATTTTTTCTTGGTTTTCTTTGGTTTTCTTTGGTTTTGGTTTGGTCTGGCTTGGATCGGCTTGGAAATATTTGGGCTGCGCCCCGGGAATAAGCGGGTTCCCACGGCAATAAACTCAAAATTGTAGTCTGATCGATGCTCGGGCTGTCGATTGCGCTCGGTCGTCGCCGTCCTCGATCGCGATCCCGGGGCCGGCGCGTTCGACCGCCGCCCGGCGGTCGCCGACGGCTCGCGATCCGATCAGCCGGATTTGCCGTCAGAGGCGCCGCGCCCAGCGCCACATCGCCCATTGCCGCCGCAGCGGCGAGGGTTCGCCCGCCGGGTCGAACGGACGCGCGGCGTTGCGCTCCAGGCTGTCGAGATCGAGCCGCAACGCGCCAAGCGGGATGAAGGCCGGCAGGATCGCCGGCGGCGAGTTCAATAGTCGGCGCTCGGCCTCGGCGAGCCGTTCGCGCGCCAGGCCCCTCAGTTCGGCGCATGCCGCGACGACGCCTGGGCTCGCGCGGCGGCCATCGAAATCGCGGATCGTTGCGCCGTGACGCGCGGCGACGTCGGTCGGAAACAATGTCGGCCCGGCTCCAGCCTTGAATGGCAGGGCGGCGAGAATGCGCGTCAGGGCCAGCGCCATTGCCGCCGGGGCGGAAGCGTCGACCACGTCGAGATCGCGTCCCCCGGCCGCGATCCGCGCCGCCAACCGCAGCCGCGCGCCCTCGCTCTCGCCAGCGAAGGCGTCAAAGGCAGCGAGGCCGAAGTCCTCCTGCGGCGCCATCTCCTGAAGCCGCGCGTCGATCATCGTCTCGATCAGCGGGCGCGGGAGCGAGAAAGCCTCGATGGCCGAGCCGAGCGCGAGCGCAACCTGACTGCCCGCCGCCTCATCGTCGCGTTCGCCACGAACGACGCCGCGCCACCACGCCAGACGCATGGCCGCCAGACTGGGATCGCGCGCCCGCGCCGCCGCCTGACGAATTTCGTGATCGAAACTCGCCAGGGCCCACAGAGCGTCGCGCACGGGCTGACGCGCATAGAGCGCGGCAAGCCATTGATCGCGGACATTCGCCCGCGCAAGCGCGGCGCAGTACCTGTGGGCGTCCTCCAGCGCGTTGCGGCCGCGCGGACGGCGCTCGCTCACGGCGCCGCGATCAGCGCCGCCGCGACGCGGCGGCCTTCCGACAGCATGACGTTGTAGACCCGAAGGGCCGGCCCGGTCGCCATCGTCTCGAAGCGCACGCCTCTCGCGACCAACGCAGCCCTTAGCGCATTCGGAAGCGGCGCCATGCGCGCGCCTGCGCCGACGACCACGAACTCGATTGATCCGGGCGCAGCGTCGAGTTCAATGAATAGCGGCGCGAGCGAGCGCTGGTCGAGATCATCGACACTGACCGCCTCGATCGCTCTCACGCCGTTCGGCGTCGCGAGAATTGAGCCTTCATGCCGCATGCCGGCGAACGCGAAGGCGCCGCCGCCGTGCGCCGCAATCGGATGACCGCCGGGCGCGAACGCCGACGGCGCGGGTTCGGCGTTCATGCCTTCGCCTTTGCTTCCGCGCCGGCGGCGTCCGTGTCCCTCGTCCGGTCGAACACGTCAGCGCGCACGCCCATGTAAATGAGCATCGGCGAGCAGATGAAGATCGACGAATAGGTGGCCACGAAGATGCCCCAGATCATCGCCGCGGAGAACGACCGAATGACATGGCCGCCGAGGAAGAACAGCGCGAGCAGCGCGAGGAAGACCGTCGTCGCGGTCATAATGGTGCGCGGCAGCACCGCGTTGACCGACATGTCGACAATCTCGGCGGTGGACAGGCGCTTGTACTTGCGCATCATTTCACGAATGCGGTCGAGCACGACCACGGTCTCGTTCAGCGAATAGCCGACGATGGTAAGAATCGCGGCGATCGAAGTCTGGTTGAACTCGAGCTGGGTGACGCAGAAGAAGCCGATCGTCAGCAACAGATCGTGCATCGTGCCGATGATCGCGCCGACCGCGAACTGCCACTCGAAGCGGAACCACAGATAGGTCAGCACGGCGATGATCGCGACCACGACGCCGAGCGTGCCGCTTTGCACCAGTTCAGCCGAGACGGTCGGACCGACCGCGTCGACGCTCCGGAACTCGTAGTCGCCGGAAAACGCATCGCGCAGCTTGGCGATCGCCGTCTGCTGTCCCTGCTCGCCGCCCGGCTGCACATTGAGTCGGAGGATGACGTCCGACACTGCGCCAATTCGTTGCGCCTCGACTGGTCCAAGGCCCAGGCTCTCAGCCTTTGCGCGGATTTCAGCCAGGTGCGCCTCGCCGCTTTTGGCGCGCATGTCGATCTGAGTGCCGCCGGCAAAGTCGATACCGAAATTCATGCCGACGAATAAGAACAGCAGCACCGAGACGATCGACAGCATCGCCGACAGTGGATAGCTGACACGGCGGAGCCGCATAAAGCCGAATTTGGTGTTCTCGGGCGCAAGGCGAAGAAGTTTCATGCAGCAATGTCCGTGGAGCGCGCTGGCCGGCTCATATTGGCAGTTTGCTCGGCCGCGTCCGACTGTACCACAGGGCGATCATCATTCGCGTCATCGTCACCGCGGTGACGACCGAGGTAAGAATGCCGAGGCCGAGCGAAACCGCGAAACCGCGCACCGCGCCTGAACCGAAGAGGTAAAGGATGAGCGCGGCCACGAACATCGTCACATTGGAATCAATGATCGTCGCGAAGGCGCGCCTGAAGCCTGCGTCGAGCGCGGAGATGACTGAGCGGCCCAAATGCGCCTCCTCGCGGATGCGCTCGTAAATAAGCACGTTCGAGTTGACCGCCATTCCAATGGTGAAGACAATTCCGGCGATGCCCGGCAACGTGAGTGTCGCACCGAGCAGGACCATCGAGGCGAAGATGAATAGTATGTGCACTGCAAGCGCAAGATCGGCGAAAATGCCAAAAATTCCGTAAGTCGCGATCATGTATGCAATTACCAGCGCGCCGCCGACATACGCCGCGCGTTTGCCCGCGTCGATCGAATCTTGCCCAAGGCCAGGGCCGACGGTCCGCTCCTCAATCACAGTGAGTTTCGCTGGGAGCGCTCCGGCGCGCAGCAGAATGGCTAGGCTGCTCGCCTCACTCGTGCTGAAATTGCCAGTGATCTGGCCTGTGCCGCCGGTGATCGGCGAACGAATGACTGGCGCCGAAATGACCTTGCCGTCGAGCACGATCGCGAACGGCCGGCCGACGTTTTCCGACGTGACTTGCCCAAATTTCTGACCGCCGCGTAAGTTGAAACGGAACGTGACGTCCGGTTCGCCCGTCTGCTGGTCGAAGCTCTGCTGCGCGTCGACGAGGTCTCCGCCGTCTACCATCACACGCTTCTGGACCTGGATCGTCCCGCCACCCTTCTGCATCGGCAGCGTCTCGACCTCGTTCGGCGGATCGCCGGGATCGGCGACAAGGCGGAACTCGAGTTTCGCGGTTTGGCCGATGATTTCCTTGAGCTTCGCTGTGTCTTGAAGGCCCGGGACTTCAATCACCACGCGATTGACGCCCTGCTGATGGATGACGGTCTCCTTCGTGCCCATCGCGTTGACGCGGCGATTTAGCACCTCAATCGACTGCGTCACCGCGTGGCGCACCTTGTCGGCGACAGCGGCGTCGGTCAGCGTTAATTGGACGCCGCCATTGGTCTCGCTGACGTCCAAAGTGCGGCCGTTGCCCCCCGCCAACGGCCCGCCGATCGGTTGGCTGAGCGACTGCAGCAGCCCGAGCGCTTTTTGGCGCTCCGCCGCATCGGCGATGCGCGCAAGCACGCCACGCGGTTGAGTGGCGATTCCGCCAGAAATGGCGATCTTTCCGTCGCGCATCTTCTGCCGAACATCGTCACGCAACGCCTCGACTTGGGATTTCATCACCGAGGCGCTGTCAACCTCCATCAACATGTAGGCGCCGCCCTGGAGATCGAGGCCGAGCACGATTTGGCGCATAGGCACGAAGCCCGGCAAGCGCGCAGCCAGAGAATCGACGGTCGTACTCGGCAGAAAGCTCGGCACGATGAGCAGAAATGCCGCGGCCACGAGCGCGAGCACGGAGGCCAATTTCCAGGGGGCAAAGCGGAGCATAAGGGCTTCTGTCTATCGGAGCTGCGGCACATCGGACGGGGTTGGGGCGCGCTCAGGCGTTCGGCGCGTCTTTCTTCGACGACGACGGCTTTGCGGGCGGGGTCGCGTCCTTGACTGGCTCCCCCTTCGCGCGCACCTCCGCGATGCCGGAGCGGGCGAGGCGCACGCGCACATTGGGGGCGATTTCGAACTCGACCTCCTTGTCATCGACCGATTTCGTGACCTTGCCGATCAGGCCGCCCGAGGTCACGACGACGTCGCCACGCCTGGCCGCCTGCACCATTTCGCGCTGCTCCCTGGCGCGGCGCTGCTGCGGCCGCCAAAGCACGAAATAGACGATTGCGATCATGGCGGCGATCGGCACGAGCTGGATGATCGTGTCGCTCGCCCCAAACGGGGCCGCGCTGCTGGCTTGGGCGTAGGCGGCGGTTATGAACACTGGGCGGCGGGCTCCGGAGACGCGATTGGCCGCGCCGTTTCATCAGGGGTTGCAGAAAAAGCGCCGCATATATAGCCGCCGGCGGCGCGAAAGCAACGTCGTCGCGGCGCTTGGCGCACTCTCGGGCCTTGGGTGAGCTGTCTGGACGACTTGGCGAACGAGGATGCGTTCGTTAGAAGAACCGCCTTCAGTCACGACACGGCTTTAAGGGGAGCTGCCCGAATGAACAAGCAACTCGCGGAATTTGTCGGCACCTTCGCTCTGGTTTTTTTCGGCTGCGGAGCGGCGGTCGTCGGCGGAATGGGGTCGGGCGCGACTGCCGTGAACCTGCTTGGAATCGCGACCGCCTTCGGCTTGGCGATCGTCGCCATGGCTTACGGCATCGGGCAGATCTCGGGCTGCCACGTAAATCCGGCGGTCAGCTTCGGCGTCTTCGTCGCGGGGCGGATGAGCGTCCAGGAAATGATCGGTTACTGGATCGCCCAAGTGCTCGGCGCCATCGTCGCTGCCGCCGTGCTCTATCTCATCCTCTCGGGCAAAGCGCAGGGGTGGAACGGCGGGCTCGGTCAGAACGGTTGGGGTCCCGGCTATCTTGGGGAATATAACGTCGTGTCCGCCTTCGTCTACGAAGTGGTCGCGACCTTCCTGTTCCTGGTCTGCATTCTCGGCGTCACGCAGGCAGGCGCCCCCTCTCATCTGGCGGGGCTCGCTATCGGCATGACCCTGATCGCGATTCACCTGGTTGGCATCAATATCACGGGCACTTCGGTCAACCCGGCCCGCTCGATCGGCCCGGCGCTGGTTGGAATGGGATCGCGTCCGGGATCTGTCTTGCAGCTGTGGCTGTTCATCATCGCCCCGCTGATCGGCGCGGGCGCTGCGGGCCTCCTGTTCAAGAACGGCGCGCTCGCTGCCGCCAAGGCCTGAGGCAAACGTTCGTTCAATCTTGCAACCTTCCGCATGGCGCGCCAAAAGCGCGCCATGCTCCATATTAATTCCCTAACCTACCGCCTTGGCGAGCGTCTGCTGATCGACGATGCGACCGTCGCCGTGCCTAGCGGAGCGCGGGTCGGCGTCGTCGGGCGCAACGGCGCCGGCAAGACGACGCTCTTTCGCCTTATCCGCGGCGCTCTTTCGTTGGAGAGCGGCGCCATCTCCACGCCCAAAGGGGCGCGCGTAGGCAGCGTCGAGCAGGAAGCGCCCGGCGGCGCCGAGACGCTGATCGAATTCGTTCTTTCCGCCGACGTTGAGCGCGAGGCGCTCGTCGCCGAAGCTGAACGTGCTGGCGACCCGGAGCGAATCGCGGAGATCCAGACCCGCCTCGTCGACATCGACGCCCACGCGGCGCCGGCGCGCGCGGCGCGAATTCTGAGCGGCCTCGGCTTCGACGATATGGCGCAAAACCGCGCCCTGTCGGAGTATTCGGGCGGCTGGCGCATGCGTGTCGCCCTTGCCGCCGTGCTGTTTTCAGAACCGGACCTGCTGCTGCTCGACGAGCCGACCAACTATCTCGACCTCGAGGGTGTGCTGTGGCTCACCGACTATTTGAAGACCTGCCCGGCGACGATCCTCGTCATCAGCCACGACCGCGATCTCATCGACGACGTCGCCGACTACGTCTTGCACCTGGACCGCGGCAAACTCGTCTTGTGGAGCGGCGGATACACGAGTTTCGAACGCCAGCGCCGTGAAGCCCAGGCGCTGCAGGGTAAGGCGATCAGGAAGCAGGAAGAGCGCCGCGCCCATCTCCAAGCCTTCGTCGACCGGTTCCGCGCCAGCGCAAACAAGGCGACGCAAGCCCAGTCTCGCCTCAAGATGCTGGCCAAAATGGAGCCGATCGCCGCAGTCGTCGACGAGACGGTGCTGCCATTCAAATGGCCGCCGATCGCGCGGCGTTTGAACCCGCCGATCGTCACGATGGAAAAGGTCAGCGCCGGCTATGGCGAGCAGGCGGTGCTCTCGCGCCTGGACATCACGCTTTCCAATGACGACCGGGTCGGACTTCTCGGTGCGAACGGCAACGGCAAATCGACCTTCGCCAAACTGATCGGCGGGCGGCTCGCGCCGATGAGCGGCCGTATCGTTCGCGCCAACAGGCTCGACACCGGGTTTTTCGCCCAGCATCAGATCGACGAGCTCGAACCGGGCGGCACGCCTTACAGCCATGTCGCCGAGCGCATGCGCGGCGCGCCCGAATCGAAAATCCGGGGTCGCGTGGCGATGATCGGCTTTTCCGGCGCGCGCGCCGAAACGAAGATCAACCTCCTATCGGGCGGCGAGAAGGCGCGTCTGCTGATGGGCCTGGCTGTGTTCGACGGGCCCCAGCTCCTTATTCTCGATGAGCCGACCAATCATCTCGACATTGACAGCCGCGCCGAGCTGATCGAGGCGATCAACGACTATGAGGGGGCTTGCATTCTCGTCTCGCACGACCGCCGTCTGCTCGAGGCCTGCGTCGACCGGCTGTGGCTGGTCGCGAATGGAACCGTAAAGCCGTTCGAGGGCGACCTCGCGGACTACGGTCGCTTCGTCCTCGGTCACGGTTCTCTAGCGCCGCGCAGGCGAAAGCGCGAACCCGCCGTTGCGCCGGCGACGGCGAGAGGCAAGCCCGAACTCGACGCCCCTGCGGCGTGAGCTTGCCGCGCTGGAGGACAAGATCGATCGCTTCCGTGACCTGCTGCGCCGCATCGACGAGGCGCTGACGGCGGCGAGCACTAAGGGCGGCGAGGCGCTCAAGATGGCCGATCTCGCGGGAAAGCGCGCCGATCTCGAACGTGCGCTGATGGTCAGCGAGGAGGCGTGGCTGGAATTATCGGAACAGTCGGAGGCGGAGTAACATACCATGGGTCGGTCGGCAGTTCTCTTCGCGGCGTTCGTTCTGCTGGCGCGGGCCGCGCATGGCCTTGCCGCCGAACGCGCGCCATGGCCGGACAGCTTTGTGGCGCGCGTCGAAGCGCTCGCGCTCCTCGAAAGCCTCAACGCCGACCTCCTAAGCCACGATAGCGCGACGGCGACTCTCGAACGCTGGTGCGCCGATCACCGGCTGGCTGACCCGGCCCGGATCATCGCCGAGCGAGTCAAGGGGATCGAAAAAACTCCGACCGCCGCTGAGCGCATGGCCCTGGACGTGGAGCCCGACGAGCCGCTCGGTTACCGGCGGGTGCGACTGATCTGCGGCGACCATGTACTGTCGGAGGCGGACAATTGGTATGTGCCAGCACGTTTGACGCCCACGATGAATCGCGCGCTCGAAACAAGCGACACGCCGTTCGGAAAAGCGGTCGCCTCGCTCAACTTCCGCCGCCGCACTCTCTCTGCCCGCCTGCTCTGGTCGCCCCTGCCGAACGGCTGGGAGATGGGCGCAGAGCGAACCGACGGTGGGGCGGGCGAACTCGTGGTTCCTGATCATGTGCTCGAACACCGTGCGATCCTGTCGCTGCCGGCCGGCGAGCCGATCAGCGAAGTGGTGGAGACCTACACCGGCGAAGTTCTGGCGTTTCCGCCTCCCTCCGAGAAATAGGGAGGCGCCGCCTGACGGCCGGAGGCTAGACCGGCGAATCTTCGCCTTGCGCCTTCTATTTTGAGGGTGGTAGAATTGGATTTAGGTCTCGTAACCAGGCTGGGGATGCTCAATGACTCTTCGCATAAACGACGCCGCGCCCAACTTTTCGGCGTTGACCACGCACGGGCCGATCGATTTCCATGACTGGATCGGCGACAAATGGGCGATCCTGTTCTCGCATCCCAAAGACTTCACGCCCGTGTGCACCACTGAACTCGGCTACATGGCCAAGATCGAACCTGAATTCACCAAGCGCAACGCCAAACTCCTCGCAATGAGCGTTGACCCCATCGACAGCCACAGCCGCTGGCTGAGCGACATCGAGGAGACCCAGGGCGCGAAGGTCAACTATCCCATCATCGGCGACAGCGACCTGACGGTTTCCAAGCTCTATAACATGCTGCCGGCCGAGGAGCCGGGTACCGCCGAAGGCCGCACCGCGGCCACCAATCAGACCGTGCGCTCGGTCTTCATCGTCGGCCCCGACAAGAAGATCAAGCTGATGCTGACCTACCCAATGACCACGGGCCGCAACTTCGACGAGGTCCTGCGCGTGCTCGAACTCGATGCAGCTCACCGCGACGCACAAGGTCGCCACGCCCGCGAACTGGCGGCAAGGAGAGGATGTGATCATTGTCCCCTCGGTGTCCGACGACGACGCCAAGAAAATGTTCCCGGCGGGATGGCGCGCCCCGAGGCCCTATTTGCGCATCACCAAGAATCCCGCCTGAGATCCGGGCGCGGGCAGATCCGGGGGCGGGTCATGAGCAGCCGGGTTCTGGTCCTGGGCGCCGGCTTCGGCGGCCTGGAATTGAGTACGATCCTGTCGGAGGTCTTGGGAGACCAGGTCCAAGTGACCGTGATCGACAGCAGCGACGCGTTCGTCCTCGGCTATTCGAAGCTCGACGTGATGTTCGGCGGCGCCACTGTCGAGGAGGCGCGCCTGCCGTATCGGATGGTCAAGAAGCCCGGCGTGCGCTTGTTGCGGGAAACGGTGACGGCTATCGACCCGAAGACGAGGCGGGCGACGACCGACGCCGGCGTTCACGACTGCGACGCCTTGGTGGTCGCCCTGGGCGCCGACTACGACTTCGAGGCGACTCCGGGGCTCGAAGATGCGAACGAGTTCTATACGCTCGCCGGCGCCGATCGCCTTCGCGAGGCGCTGCCGGCGTTCTCCAAAGGCCACGCCGTTGTCGGCGTGTGCGGCGCGCCGTACAAATGCCCGCCGGCGCCGAGCGAATGCGCGCTGATGCTGCACGACTTCCTCACGGCCAGAGGAGTCCGCGGACAATGCGAGATCACGATGGTCCTGCCGTTGCCTAGCCCAGTGCCGCCCTCGCCCGACACGTCCAAGGCCTTGATCGCCGCGTTCTCCGAGCGCGGCATCCGCTTCATGCCGAACCGCCGCGTCGCCTCGGTCGACGTCGGTCGTCGCGCCGCCGTGCTCGACGACGGCGCCGAGCTCCCTTATGATCTGTTCCTGGGGGTGCCCAAGCACCGCGCGCCGACCGTGGTCGAGGTCTGCGGGCTGGCTGAAGCGGGGTGGGTTCCCGTGAACCCGAGAACGCTCGAGACCAAATTCGCCGATGTCTACGCGATCGGCGATGTCGCCAACACCGGAACGCCGAAAGCCGGCGTGTTCGCCGAGGGCGCGGCAAAGGCGGTGGCGGCGTCGCTCGTCGCCCGCATTCGCGGCGAGGGCGAGGGCGTCCTCTATTCGGGCGCAGGGTCCTGCTACATCGAGTTTGGCGGAGGCCGGATTGGCCGCGTCGACGTCGACTTCTTCTCCGGACCGAAGCCGACCGGCGTCTACCATGAGCCAAGCCTGGCCCTGCGCGCGGACAAGGAGCGGTTTGGCGCAAGTCGGAAGGCGCGGTGGTTCGGCCTCTGACCTGATGGAAGAAATCCGAGCTCCGCTCCGGGCGCCCGGCCGTTCTCGACGGCGAACCGCCGCAGGCGATCGGAATCGATGGAGGCGTCGATGATCTTTCGGCAATTGTTCGACAGCGTGTCGAGCACCTACTCTTACGTTCTCGCCAGCCGGCGCGGCGGCGAAGCGCTCATCATCGATCCGGTCCTGGAGAAGGTCGATCGCTACCTGAAGCTGATGGAAGAGCTCGACCTGCGTCTGGTCAAGGCGGTCGACACTCATTTGCACGCTGACCACATCACCGGCCTCGGCGCCTTGCGTGACCGCACGCGCTGCGTCACGGTGATGGGCGAGCAAAGCAACGTCGATGTCGTGTCGATGCGGATAGCGGACGGGGATGCGCTGGGGATCGAAGGGTTGAGCCTCGACGTGCTCTACACGCCCGGCCACACCGATGATTCCTACTGCTTTCTGTTTGGCGACCGGGTCTTCACCGGCGACACGCTGCTGATCCGCGGCACCGGCCGCACCGACTTTCAGAATGGCGATTCGCGCGCTCAGTACGAGAGCCTGCAGCGCCTCATGCGCCTGCCGGAGGAGACGTTCGTCTTCCCCGCCCATGACTACAAGGGCGACACCGTCAGCACCATCGGCGAGGAGAAAAGGTTCAATCCGCGCCTCAGGGTTCGCGACGCCGACGAATATGCGGCGCTGATGGCGAACCTTCATCTGCCGAACCCGAAGATGATGGACGTGGCGGTCCCCGCCAACATCCATCAGGGGCTGCAACAGGAGGAGGTGGCGCGTCGAGGCTGGGCGTTCTCGGCGCAGGAGGCGAAGGTCCTGGCCGGCCGGCCCGACGTGGCGCTGGTCGATCTGCGCGAAAAGAGCGAGCGCGAGCGGACCGGGGCCATTCCGGGGTCGCTGCACGCCCCTTACGCCGACTTGCAGGAAAACCTCGGCGAAGGGGGCCTGCTGCACGAGCTGGCGCAGTCCTCCGGCAAGACCTTGGTGTTTTATTGCGCCTTCGGCGAGCGCTCCGCCATGGCGGTGCAGGCCGCGCAGGATGTCGGCATCGCATCGGCCCGGCATATCGAGGGGGGAATGGCCGCCTGGACGAAGGCCGGCGGGGCCGCGCGCTGATCGCGCACAATCAACAGTCTATTTTTGCTTTATCTGAGCGCGCTTCAAATTTTTAAGGAAATCGAAGCCGGACCAAACAAGACCAAGAAAAACCAAGAAAAAAGCTTGGATTCTTCTCTGTCAGAATCAAGACTTTTCGATGGGTTGCACGGAAACCAGACCAAAAAGCAACTCCAAAGCGCCCCCTCCGCTCAGCAGGGAAAGCAGGAAGCCCCCGGGGTGCGCCGGTGTCGCCTTGCGGCTCCGGCCCGCAAAGAGCCGGGCGAGAGGCGCCGTCACTTTTGTCAGCGATCCAATGTTTTGTAGCTCGGACGGAGCAAGCCGCTCGCGAAGCGCGCTCTCGATAGCGCGGTAGCGAGCGAGCGGCTTGCGGCGGTCATCGCCGATTCTCCGGTAGGGTCGGGTTGCGATTCTCAACGCAACCGAGGAACACGACGATGACCGACGAGAGAATGGCCCTTCAGTCTCTTTTGGAGAAGACCCCGGACGCGGACTTTCTGCGCCGGATGATCGGCTTCGCGGCCCAGCGGCTGATGGAGCTGGACATCGGGAACCGCACCGGCGCGGGACATGGCGAACGGTCGCCCGACCGTCTCGTTCAGCGCAACGGCTACCGCGACCGCGACTGGGAGACGCGGGCGGGCACGGTCGAGCTTCGCATCCCCAGGCTGCGCAAGGGCAGCTATTTTCCGAGCTTTCTCGAGCCGCGCCGGCTGGCGGAGAAGGCCATCGCGGCGGTTGTGCAGGAGGCCTACGTGCACGGCGTCTCGACGCGCTCGGTCGACGATCTGGTCCGGGCCATGGGCATGGACGGCATCTCCAAGAGCCAGGTCAGCCGGCTGTGCGAGGAGATCGACGAGAAGGTCAAACCCTTCCTCGGCCGCCCCATCGAAGGCGACTGGCCCTACGTCTGGCTCGACGCAACCTACCTGAAGGTCCGCCGGGGCGGCCGCATCGTCTCGGTCGCAGTGGCGATCGCCATCGGCGTCAATGGCGACGGCCGGCGCGAAGTGCTCGGCCTCGACATTTGCCCCTCGGAAGCCGAGACGTTCTGGGGCGAATTCCTGCGCAAGCTGGCCCGGCGAGGCCTGCGCGGCGTCAAGCTCGTCATCTCCGACGCCCACCAGGGGCTGAAGGCCGCCGCCGCCAAGGTTCTCGGCGCGTCCTGGCAGCGCTGCCGCGTCCACTTCATGCGCAATGCGCTCGCCCACGCCAACAAGAACGGCCGGCGCGTCGTCTCGGCCTTCATCGCCACCGCCTTCGCGCAAAGCTCGGCCGACGCCGCCGGCACGCAATGGCGTCAGGTCGCAATCGCTTGGGCGCCAAAATCTGCGACTTTGTCCCGTTCTCGACCCCCGACCCGTTCATTTAAGTTCCGCGAAGGGGCTGGCGCCTTTTTGGGTCGCGGATTGCGTCTTTTCAATCGCTTGCGGCGCCATTCGGCGCCGCATGCCAATCCGACGCATGAGCGCGACATCGTGGCGAGCGTGTGCGACCGCTGCGGGGCCGACGTCTCGCAGAGCCCGCAGGAGGCGAGCGAGGTCTATGACCGGATCGAGATTCCGCCGATTGCGCCGGAGATCACGCGGGTGAGGCTGCATGGAGGCGTGTGCCCCTGCTGCGCGCGGCGCTTCAAGGCCGAGGCCCCGGCGGGGCTGGAGCCCGGGTCGCCATTCGGCCCCAATCTCCGGGCGTTCGTCATCTATCTGCGCTTCACCCAGGGCGTCGGCTTCGAGCGGCTGTCGCGCCTGATGAAGGACGTGTTCGGCCTCGACATCAGCGAAGGAGCGCTGGTCAACATTCTCTCCAAGGCGCGCGAAAGCTTTGCGGCGACCAGCGCCGCCATCCGCGCCCGGCTGCTGTCGGGAACCGTGATCTGTTCCGACGAAACCGGCTTGCGGGTCGGCAAGCGAAGCTGGTGGCTGTGGGTTTTCCATCACGGTCAGAATGCGTGCTTCCTGACCCATCCCCGCCGCTCCAAGGAGGCGGTCCAGGAGTTCCTCGGCGACATTCGCCCTAACGCCTGGGTCTCCGATCGCTACGCCGCCCAGGCCGGCTGGGCCAAGTCCGACCATCAAGTCTGCCTCGCCCATCTCCTGCGCGATACCCAATACGTCATCGACGAGGGCGACGGCGTCTTCGCCCCCGCTGTGCGCCACTTCATCGGAGTGGCTTGCGAACAGGCGGCGCGGCGCGACACATGGAACGACGCCACGCTCAAAATCCACAAAAGGCGCCTCGAAGCCGATCTTGATCGCATCTTGGCCTTGACCCCCGCTCATCCCGCCGGGGTCAAATGGAAAAGCACGATCGAAAAGCTCCGCCCCAACCTCCTCGTCTTCATGTCCAACCGCGCCGTCCCCCCGACCAACAACGAATCCGAACGCGGCTTACGCCCCTGCGCCACCTTCCGCAAAATCACCAACGGATTCCGCTCCCAATGGGGCGCAAAACAATACGCCGACATCCGAGCCGTAATCGAAACCGGCCGCAGGCGGTCGATCGGCGCCCTCCAAGCCATCCGAAACGTACTCGCTGCACCCGTCGGACTGGCCGTCCCCGAAACGTGAGCAATTACTTGGCGCCGTCGCCGCGCCTCGAGACCCGTGAGCTGCGCTTGCCCCGGATCATCCGGACGGGGACGAAGGACCGGGAGCCGGACTGGGCTTTGCTCAAGACGTCCCGGCATGGGCGTCCGCGCGGAACCGATTCCGGTTTCGAATCCGAGCGGACGAGGCGCCAGCCCCAAACCATGCCGAGAGCTTAAGACTTCGCGCCCGTCGCCGTTTTCAGCGTGTCAACTCGCCCGCGTGAAGGCTTGAAAGCGGCCGCTGCCCTCGGCGCCACAGGCGCGCCTCGATCAGCGACGAGGAAAACCATAGCACGGTTTCTGATTTTCTCAAAGAGATTGTCGAGAAAAATGGATTTTCGAAAAATGGCCCCGCCTCCCGCCGCGCGCGCAATCCGTCCGCCTGCGCCGGGTTTTTGACGACAGGGCGCGGCCATACTTGAATGGGCTTGCGCGCCGCGCGAAACGCCGCGCCAAGGAGGAAGCCTGCATGTTCGCCAACGGCCTGTTCGACGGCAAGAAAATCCTCGTCACCGGCGGCGGCACCGGGCTCGGCAAGGCGATGGCCGAGCGGTTTCTCGGGCTCGGGGCCGAGATCGCGATCTGCGGACGGCGCAAGGGCGTTTGCGACGCGGCGGCGGACGAATTGATGAAGGCGCATGGCGGGCGCGTCTTCAGCTACGGCGTCGACATTCGCGACGCCGCGGCGGTCGAGGCGATGGTCGAGGCGATCTTCCGCGAAGGGCCGCTGACCGGTCTCGTCAACAACGCCGCCGGCAATTTCATTTCGCGCACCGAGGACCTGTCGCCGCGCGGGTTCGACGCCATCGCCAATATCGTGATGCACGGGACCTTCTATGTCACCCAGGCCGTCGGCAAGCGCTGGATCGCCGCCAAGACTCGCGGAGCCGTGGTTTCGATCGCGGTCACCTGGGTCCGCAACGGCGGTCCGTTCGTCACCCCCTCGGCGATGAGCAAATCCGCGATTCAGGCGATGACCATGTCGCTGGCGCAGGAATGGGGCCGCTATCGTATTCGCCTCAACGCGATCGCGCCCGGCGAAATCCCGACCGAGGGCATGAGCAAGCGGCTCTCGCCCGGCATGGAGCCCGGCGCCGCCACCGCCGCGCGCAATCCGATGGGTCGCGTGGGCAGAATCGAGGAATTGCAGAACCTCGCGGCGTTCCTGATGTCGGACGGCTGCGACTGGCTGACCGGCGAGACGATCGCGATGGACGGCGCGGAGGCGCTGGCGACGGGAGGCAATTTCTACGAGCTGCGCCATTGGGGCGACGCCGAATGGAAAGCGGCGCGCGATTCGATCCAGGCGCAGAACGCGCGCGACAAGGCTGAGCGAGGCTGAGCGCGCTCCTTGCTCCCGCCGGCTGAGTTGAAGCTTGTCTGCCGGACCGACGCCGCTTTTCCGACTGGGCGATCCCGCGACGACGCCGCGCCGCGCCGCGCTCCGATCCTGGCGGTGATCCCGCCCTCCGCCCAATCCGCCTTGACGTTCCTGGTCGGGGTCGGCCTCGGCGGTCTCATGCCCTTTCGGCCGGCGCTTGATCGCGCGATCCGCGCGAAAAAACGACCTTGAATCGTTTTCGCCTTCCAGAAAAAAATATCCCGGCAACCGAACCGAGTCGGATTATGGCATTGATTTACTTTACGGACTTCCGGTCGGGCGAGCGTTTAGAATCGTATTCGCTCGGAAATTGCGCCGGATGGACGGCCATATTTTGATCACAAATACGTGATTTGCTGTAGTTATAAGCAAAAACGAGAAATTTTGGAGGATCAATCCAATTAATCCTCGCGATTGAGATCGTTATTGCGCGCTGTTGTGAGTGATTGCTAAAGATAAATTGTATATTTTGCCTCGTCGACAGCGCTTATTTATCGAATAATCGACCAGATGGTGCGAGATTTCGAATTTAGTATTGTCGATTCGTCAGTAATTCGACATATTCATCCCAAATCTAAAGACGATACTTTTATTCATGCGCGGTCGAACCAGCGATCGCGGTCGGACCAGCGATTCATTTCGCAAGGAATCGCAACATAAGTTCTGCTTTGCTGAAATTTATGTTCTAATTTTCTGAAATAGGTCTAATCAGGTGGAGGTAAGCGATGGCCCAAGACAGCGATGTTGTTCAACTGCAGTCGTTGATTCAGGCGGCGAATGCGGGATGGACTGCGGGCGTTACGTCCGTATCTGAGCTGCCGCCCGAGCAGCAGCAGCGACGGCTCGGGTATCGGGGCGGCGGCCCCGATCCGGAAACTCTGGAACAGCGTTTGCAGATATCGGCGTCTCGCGCGGCGGCCGCCCAAATCGCGGCGGTCGGCGCCCCCGCGGCCTACGATTGGCGCAATGTCGGGGGAAACAACTATGTCACGCCGGTAAGAGATCAGGGACAATGCGGCTCCTGCGTCTCATTCGGCACGACCGCGGCTGTCGAAGCCAAGCTCCGCATCCAGCGCGGCAATCCCGCTTTGGCGGTCGATCTTTCGGAAGCTTCGCTGTTTTTCTGCATTGGCCCCGCCTCGGGAGCGAGCTGCGGCAACGGCTGGTACATGACGCCGGCAATGGACGGGTACAAGAACACCGGCGTCCCCGATGAAGCCTGCTTTCCCTATACGGATCATCAGCAGGCATGCGCTCAATGCGCGGACTGGCAGACCCGCGCGACCAAGATCTCAGGCTGGCATACCATTGGTTCGACGGCCGACATGAAGACATGGCTGTCGACCAACGGGCCGCTTGCGACATGTTTCACGGTGTATAACGATTTCTTCAGCTACAAGAGCGGCGTTTACAAGCACGTCACCGGCGGGGTCGCCGGCGGCCACTGCGTATCTGTCGTCGGCTACAGCGACGCCGGCGGATTCTGGATCTGCAAGAACAGCTGGGGCGCCGGCTGGGGCGAAGCGGGATTCTTCTGCATCGCCTACGGGCAATGCGGCATCGACGCCACGATGTGGGCGGTCGAGGGTATCGTCGAGACCGGATGGCTGAACAACGCGAAAGTCATCGGCCTGTGGGCAATCGATCAGGACCGCAATGCCTGGGCCTATCTCGCAGGCATCGGCTGGAGGAAGGTGGCGACCGACAACGACAACATCTTCTTCGACTTGCTCAGATTGCTGGCCGCCGCCAAGGAAGGCGCGCGCCCGGTGAACGTCTACCAGGAAGCTGGCGTCATCAAGCAGATCTACGTCCTCTAGCAGATAGGAGAAACCTCATGTCTGACACAATGCCAGAGAAGTTGCCCGAGACTTCGCAATCGGGCGGCGCGATATCGGCGGACGTCGTGGGACCGACCCAGGAACCGCCGGCATCCGCGCTCGCCGCAAGCGCGGCGGGCGGAGTTGGCGCCACAGTGTGGGTCAACGGCAAGAAGGTCAACGCTCTATGGGCGATCAACCAAAACCGAAATTCGTGGATCAGCGTCGCCGGCGTGGGATGGGTGAAACTGGCGAACAATTCGGACTCCGCGATTGTCGCCCTGACGATGCTCGGCGCCAACGCGAAGCTGACCCAGGGCGTGGTCAACTACCGCCAGGAATCCGACAACATGCTCCACGAAATGTACGTATGGTAGGATTCTGACGAACCGCGAGGACGGAGGACGCCATGCCTGAAGATTCGAGGCCGGAACTGACAATCGAGGTCGGTGAGTTCAGTCGGGATGCAAACAGCGCCGCTGACCATACCGCCTGGCTGCTCGGTTTCGGTCGAGACGATGGTTCTGGCGAGCGGATCCTCCGTCAGCGCTCCGTCCGCGCAGCCGCCGGATACGGCGGACAATCGCGCCGGGTCGGCCTGGATCGGCAGCGCGCCGATCCAGACGCCCCCCGAGACGACGACGGATCATGTCTGAGATCGTCGTGAAGGAAAGCGATGCGGCGCGCTCCGTGACCGCCGTCATCGGAGACCGGGTCAAAATCGAGCTGCCGGAAAACCCGACCACCGGGTTCCGCTGGCAGGTCGCCTCGATCGACGCCGGGATCCTCCGCCCTCAGGCGGACGACTATGTCGCGGGCGCCGATACGGGGGTGGGCGGCGGCGGTCTGCGGGTGTTTTTCTTTGAGGCCGCCAGCTCTGGCGCCGCCGATGTCCGGCTCGAACTCAAGCGCTCGTGGGAGCCGCAGTCTCCGAGGTCGACATTCGCGATCAGGGTCCTGGTCGCATGATCCTCCGTGCGGGCGCCATGGCGCCGGGCGGGTTTGATGTCCGGGCGTGAGCTGCGCAGCGACGCGCCGCACCCGGCCGATTCCGCCCTACCAATCCGGCGCGCCGCGCGCGGCCTCGGCGAGCGCCGCGGCGCAATAGGGCGCGAACGAGCGCCAGACTTCGACATGGAACGCCGCCGCCTCGCGCCGCCACAGCACGACTTCCGCCTTATCGAAGATCGTGCGCGTCGCCATCCCGATGGGGAACGCCGGCAGGCTCAAGTTCAGCGGGCAGCCGGCTGAGAGCGCGCGGGCGGCGACCGGCCCGCTGGCGATAAGGCCGATCTGCCGGTCGGAAACGTCGACGAGGCTATGCGCGGTCCCCTCGAGCACGGATTCGAGCAGTTCGGCGATCGGCCCGGGCGCCGCGCCCGTCGCCATCAAAAGCCACTCGTCCGGCCCGAGCCACAAAGCCGCGCGCCCGGTCCCCTCGCCCGCCGGCCCCAAAGCCGGCGGCAATTCCGCGCCGAAGGCCATGCCGCAGGCGAGGCGCGTCGCCTCGCCGCAGCGCAGGATGAAGCGCGCGGTCGGCGGCGCCTCGGCCAGGGCGAATTGCGCTGTCGCCGGCAGGGCGACGCCCTCGAGCGGCGAGCGCGGCGCGAGCGCGGCGTCAGACATGCAGGCGCGCTCCCGGCTTGTCGTAGAAGACCGGCTCCGTCACCGTGACGCGGATCGCGCCCTCCGGCATCGGAACATGCAGCCTGTCGCCGATCCGCGAGCGCCCGGCGGCGACCAGCGCCAGCGCGATCGGGCGTCCCGCCGCTTCGCTGCGATAAGACGAGGTGACATGGCCGAGCGCCGACGATCCCGCGGGCGGCGCGGCGCTTTCCGTCACCTGCGCGCCCTCCTCGAGCACGATCGCCGGATCCTCGGTCAAAAGGCCGACGAGCTGCTGGCGGTTCGCCGCCAGCATGTCGGGCCGCCTCAGCGAGCGTTTGCCCACGAAGTCCTTCTTCGTCTTGCCGATCGCCCAGTCGAGACCGAGATCGGCGAGCGTGACCGTGCCGTCGGTGTCCTGGCCGACGATGACATAGCCCTTCTCGGCCCGCATCACATGCATCGCCTCGGTGCCGTAAGCCGCGCCGCCCTGCCGCTCGACTTCGCGCCAGACCGCCTCCCACACCGCGCGGCCGAAGCCCGACGCGACGTTGATCTCATAGCCGAGCTCGCCGGTGAAGCTGACCCGCATCAGCCGCGCCGCCGAGGCCGCAGACCCGCGCCTCGCGCACGCTCATATGCGGCATGGCGTCGTTGGAAAGATCGACGCCCTCGATCAGCGGCGCGATCGTTTCGCGCGCCTTCGGTCCCTGGACGGCGATCACCGCCCATTGCTCGGTGGTCGACGTGAGCCAGACCGTGAGGTCGGTAAATTCCGTCTGCAGGTAATCCTCCATATGGGCGAGCACCCGCGGCGCGCCGCCGGTCGTCGTCGTGACATGGAAGCGGTCGGGCGCGATGCGGGCGACAATTCCGTCGTCCATCACGAAGCCCGCCTCGGTCAGCATCAGGCCGTAGCGGCAGCGGCCGACCTCGAGTTTCTGGAAAGCGTTGGCGTACATGCGCTCGAGAAAGCGCGCCGCGTCGGGACCGACGACCTCGATCTTGCCGAGCGTGGAGCCGTCGAACAGGCCGACGGCGGCGCGTGTGGCGCGGCACTCGCGCGCCACCGCCTCGCGCATCGTTTCTCCCGCGCGTGGAAAATACCATGCCCGCTTCCACAAGCCCACATCCTCGAACGCCGCGCCGTTGGCCTCGGCCCAGCCATGCATCGGCGTCCGGCGGATGGGGTCGAACTCTGGCCCGCGCGCGGGTCCGGCGAAAGCGCCGAACGTCACCGGCGTGTAGGGCTGGCGAAAGGTGGTCAGACCGACGTCCGGAATCGGCTTCGCCAGCGCGCTCGCCGCGATCGCCAGCGCGTTCATGTTCGAAAGCTTGCCCTGATCGGTCGCCATGCCGGTGGTGGTGTAGCGCTTGATGTGCTCGATCGAGCGCATGCCCTCCTGGACCGCGAGCCCCAAGTCCTTGGCGCAAACATCGTTCTGAAAGTCGACAAACGCTTTGGCGCGGCGATCGGCGAGGAGATGCGGCGGGGCGCCGAGCACGCCGCCCGAGGCCGGAAACACCCCGGCCACAGCAGGGACATTTCGCTCTCCCGATGCGGCGAAGCCGGCCGCGGCCGCCGCCTCGCGGCCCGCCGCGTCGCCCTCGGCGAGCGCGCCGGCGAGATCGAAGGCGGCGTTGCACGCCCCCGCCGATCGTTCGCGCTGAACGGACGCTCCCGGCCTGAAGACCTGGGCCGACTCGTCGAAGGCGAGCTTGCCGCGCGACTGCGAGAACAGATGCACGGAGGGCGTCCAGCCGCCCGACATCAACAGCGCGTCGCAAGGGATCTTGCGCACGCCGCCGGGATCGGCGGCCAGGCGCACGGCCTTGATCCGCAAGCGCCCTTCGACCCCGTGAATCGCCGCCTTCGCCGCCACCTCGATTCCCGCCTCGCGCGCGGCGTCCGGCAGCGGCCCCGTCGCTTCGCTGCGCAGATCGGCGATCAGCGCCACGTCGACGCCCGCCTGTTTCAGGTCGAGCGCGGCAAGATAGGCGCTGTCGTGCGCGGTCGCGACGACGACGCGCGCGCCGACCTTGACGCCGTATTGGTTGAGATAGCGCCGCGCGGCGCCGGCGAGCGTCACGCCCGGCCGGTCGTTGTCGGGGAAGACGAGCGGGCGCTCGATCGCGCCGGTCGCGAGCACGACTTCGCGCGCGCGCATCTGCCACAGCCGCTCGCGGGGCAGATCGGGATCGGCGATCAGGTCGGGTTCGGGAATGCGCTCGTTGAGCGCGACGAAATTCTGCGCGTAATAGCCGAACGCCTGCGTGCGCGTCATCAGCCGCAGGTTGGGCGCGGCGCCGAGCGCGGCGATCGTCTGGTCGAGCCATTGGCGCGCGCTGACGTCGCCGATGCGGGCGCGCGTGTCGGCGATCAACGAGCCGCCCAGCGTCGGGTTCTCGTCGCAGACGACGACCCGCGCGCCGCTCTTGCTGGCGGCAAGCGCCGCCGCCAGACCTGCCGGGCCGGCGCCGACGATCAGCACGTCGCAATGGTCGAAATAGCGCGTATAGCGATCGGGATCGGGATCGCGCGGCGCGCTCCCGAGGCCGGCGGCGCGCCGGATCGCCGGCTCGTAGACATTTTTCCAGGCCCAGTTCTTGCCGAACAGATCCGGACCCATGAAGGTCTTGTAGTAGAAGCCGGCGCCGATCAGCGGCGCGACCAGGTCGTTGACCTCGCCGACGTCGAACTTCAGCGACGGCCAGCGGTTTTGGCTCGTCGCGACCAGGCCGTCGGTCAGCTCGATCTGCGTCGCGCGCAGATTTGGCGTGATTCGGCCGGGCCCGCGCGCGATGGCGACGAGCGCGTTCGGCTCTTCCGCGCCCGCGCTGAGGAACCCGCGCGGCCGATGGTATTTGTACGAGCGCCCCACCAGATGAACGCCGTTGGCGATGAGCGCCGAGGCCAGGGTGTCGCCTTCGCAGCCCTGGCGGACGACGCCGTCGAAGGTGAATGAAATGGCGCGCGCGCCGTCGAGCGGGCCGCCGCCAGCGACGCGGAAGGGCTGGCTCAAGCGTCCCGCCCTTCTTGCGGGGCGACGCCCGGCCTCGCCTCGCCCGTCTTGTAGACCGCGACAATCCTGTCGCTGACCGTGTCGCGCAGGCAATTGAAGAATCGACCGCAGCCGAACGCATGCCGCCATCTCTCGGCCAGCACGCCCTTAGGATTGGTGCGGAAGTAGAGAAAGCTCGCCCAGTCGTCGTCGTTGGCGGCGTTCGGGTCGGCGGGCCGCGCGATATGCGCCTCGCCGCCGTAGCGGAATTCGATTTCCGGTCTTTCGACGCCGCAGTGGGGGCAGGGGATCAGCAGCATGTCGACGCCTCAATGCGCCACGGCCGCCGCGGCGGCCTCGTCGATCAGCCGTCCGGTGCGGAAGCGGTCGAGCGTGAACGGCGCCGCCAGCCGATGAGGCTCGCCGCGCGCGAGCCAATGGGCGAACACATGCCCCGAGCCGGGCGTCGCCTTGAAGCCGCCGGTGCCCCAGCCGCAATTGACGAACAGGCCCGGAACCGGCGTTCCGCCGATGATCGGCGAGCGGTCCGGCGTCACATCGACAATGCCGCCCCAATTGCGCAGCATGCGCATCCGCCGCACCGCCGGAAACAGCTCGCAGATCGCCTCCAGGGTGTGATTGGCGATGTGCAGGCCGCCGGTCTGCGAATACGAGATGTAGGCGTCGGTGCCGGCGCCGATGACGAGTTCGCCCTTGTCGGACTGCGACATGTAGGCGTGGATCGTGTTCGACATGACGACGCAAGGCATCATCGGCTTGACCGGCTCGGACACCAGCGCCTGCAGCGGATAGCTCTCCAGCGGCATCCTGACCCCCGCCATCGCCATGACGACCGACGTATGGCCAGCCGCGACGACGCCGATTGTCTTGGTCGCGATTGGCCCGCGCGTCGTCTCGACGCCGGCGACCGCTCCTGTCGCATCGCGGCGAATTGCGGTCACCGCGCAATTCTCGATGATGTCGACGCCGCGCGCCGAAGCGGCGCGCGCGTAGCCCCAGGCGACCGCGTCGTGCCGCGCGGTGCCGCCTCGGCGCTGCAGCGCCGCGCCGACCACCGGATAGCGGATGTCGCGCGCGATGTTGAGGAGCGGGCAAAAGGCTTTCGCTTCCTCCGGCGTCAGCCATTCATTGTCCACGCCGGCCAGGCGATTGGCGTGAACATGGCGCTTGGCCACCTGAACGTCATGGGCGTTGTGGGCCAGCATCATCACGCCGCGCGGCGAATACATCACGTTGTAATTGAGCTCTTGCGACAGGCCCTCCCACAATTTCAGCGCGTGCTCGTAGAGCGCCGCCGATTCCTCCCAAAGATAATTGGAACGGATGACCGTCGTATTGCGGCCGGTGTTGCCGCCGCCGAGCCAGCCCTTCTCCAGCACGGCGATATCGCTGAGGCCGTGCTCCTTGGCCATGTAATAGGCGGTCGCGAGACCATGTCCGCCGGCGCCGACGATGATCGCGTCATAGGCCGCTTTCGGCGCAGGCTTTCGCCACTGCTCCGGCCAGCCCGTATTGTGCGCCAGGGCCTGCCGCGCCACGCTGAGAAAGGAGAACCGCACCGAGCCCGAGCCCTCAAGAGTCGCATTTTCGCCGAAGTTGGTCGTTTCTGTCCGCGATTGCGAGAACAATTTCGCGGCGGAGGCGGAATTTTTCCCGATATGGAGCGCCGCGCTTGCCCAACCTCTCTCAATCGCCGACGAATGACGCCAATAAGGGATGACGTCGGTCTGTCAAGCTGCTAGCCAGAACTCACTTCGTGCAATTGACGAGGTCCTTCTCCTCGATGGCGAACGGCTTGCCTGAACTCGATGCTCAGACTTTTCGCCATGCATTTGCGCCCGTCGGCCAGCGCGAGCCGCGCGTCGTACGAGCCCGTCGTCACGCCAGTGACCTTGACCCGCTCGTCGTGTTCGACGGCGCCGTCAGGATCGTTGGCGCATTGGTTCGGACCGAAGGCGGTCGTGCCGGACGGCGCGAGCTCGAGCGATTTGACCGTCGAGGAGGTCAGGTTCCAGAATCGCGTGTCTTTCGCCGCCGCCGGATGGATGGTCGCCATTGCGGCGAGGATCAGAGGAAGAGCAAGTTTCATCGGTGGTCCAATTCATTTATCGCCGGTTCGCCGCCCGGCGCCGAGAGCGCCGGATCATGACGCCGCGCGCGCGCGGACACAACGCCCCGGCGCGATGATCGCCAGGCGATGAACGACCGCGCTCCTCTCCTTGCGACCACGAGCGTTCCGGCCGCGCTGGCGGTCGAGCACGTGTCGCACGCCTATGGCGCGCGCAAGGCGCTCGACGACGTCAGTTTCGCGGTCGCGCCGGCGACGTTGGTCGTGTTGCTCGGCCTCAACGGCGCGGGCAAGAGCACCTTGTTCTCGATCGTCACCCATCTTTACGCCAGCCGCGCCGGCGCGGTCAGGATCTTTGGCCATGACGTCGCGCGCGACAGCGGCCCCGCGCTCGCCGAACTCGGCGTCGTGTTCCAGAGCCGCACGCTCGATCCCGATCTCAGCGTCGAGCAGAACATGCTCTATCAGGGGGCGCTGCACGGCATCGGCCGCGCCGAGGCGCGCCGCCGCGCACGCGAACTGGTCGCGCGCGTCGGGCTGGCCGACCGGCTGGGCGAGCGAACCCGCTATCTCTCCGGCGGCCAGATGCGGCGCATCGAGATCGCCCGCGCGCTGATGCATCGCCCCCGACTCATGCTCCTCGACGAAGCGACCGCCGGCCTCGACATCAAGGCGCGCGCGGACATTCTCGCGCTCGTGCGCGGCCTGGTCGCCGAGGACGGCGTCAGCGTTCTGTGGACGACCCACCTGGTCGACGAGGTCCGGGACGAGGACAGCGTCATCGTGCTGCACCGCGGCCGGGTGCTGGCTTCGGACGGCGCCCGCGCGGTGATGGACGCCGCGGGCGCGAAATCGATCGGCGAGGCGTTCGCGAAATTGACCGGCGACGCCGGCGATGAGGAGGGTTCGTGAGCGCGAGCGCGCCTGGCGCGCGGCGGCCCTTCGGGCTTGGCGCCTACTTCATCTGCATGCAAGGCATCGTCTGGCGCGAGAGTCTGCGCTTCCTGCATCAGCGCGAAAGGTTCATTTCCGCGCTGGTCAGGCCGCTGGTGTGGCTCTTCATCTTCGCCGCCGGCTTTCGCCAGACGCTCGGCGTCTCGATCATCCCGCCCTACGACACATACGTTCTCTACGACGTCTACATCACGCCCGGCCTCATCGCGATGATCCAGTTGTTCAACGGAATGCAGTCGTCGCTGTCGATGGTCTACGACCGCGAGATGGGCTCGATGCGCATGTTGCTGGTCAGTCCGGCGCCGCGCTGGTTCCTGCTGACCTCCAAGCTCATCGCCGGGGTCGCCGTTTCGATCCTCCAGGTCTACGCCTATCTGGTGATCGCCTATTTCTGGGAGATCGAGCCGTCGACCCCGTGGGGCTACGTGACCATCCTGCCGGCGCTGATGCTTTCGGGCCTGATGATGGGCGCGCTCGGGATGGTGTTGTCCTCGCTCATCAGGCAGCTGGAGAATTTCGCCGGCGTGATGAATTTCGTCATCTTTCCGATGTTCTTCGCCTCTTCCGCTCTCTATCCGCTGTGGCGCGTGCAGGAAGGAAGCCCCTGGCTCGCGACCGTCTGCGCGCTCAATCCCTTCACCTATGCGGTCGAACTGATCCGCTTCGCCTTCTACGGCAAGGTGGACCCGATCTCGCTCGCGGTCGTTGTGGGCTGCACGGCCGTGTTTCTGACCGCCGCGGTGATCGCCTACGATCCTGCGCGCGGCATGCTGATGCGGCGGGGCGGATGACTGGACGACCGAGGAGCGAACGTCGATGATGCCCAGGAGGATCGCGGCATTGGCCGCCGCCGCGATCGCTTGCCTTTGCCTCTCCGGCGAGGCTGAAGCCGCCGATAGGATCCGAATGGCGATTCTCAAGACCGGCACGGTCGCCTGGGAGATCGGCGTGATCAAGGCGCGCGGGTTCGACAAGGCGGCCGATCTCGACATCGAGACGACCGAGCTCGCCTCGACCGAGGCCGGCAAGATCGCCTTGAAGGGCGGCGCGGCCGACGTGATCGTTTCCGACTGGCTGTGGGTTCAGCGCGAGCGCTCGCTCGGCGACAAGCTGTTGTTCGCGCCCTATTCGACCGCGCTCGGCGCAGTGATGGTGAAACAGGATTCGCCGATCCATACGATCGCCGATCTCGCCAACCGCTCGATCGGAGTCGCCGGCGGACCGCTCGACAAGAGCTGGCTGATGCTGCAGGCCGCCGCCAAGCGCGAAGGCGTCGTTCTGACGGCCAACCGCGACGTCGCCTACGGCGCTCCGCCCCTGATCGCCGAAATGCTTCGTCAGGGCGAGGTCGAATCGGCGCTCGAATTCTGGAACTTCTGCGCCGATTTGGAGGCGGGCGGCCTAAGGCGGGCGATCGACATGGTCGACGTTGAAAAGGCGCTCGGCGCAACGGGTCCGGTGGCGATGACCGGCTATGTTTTCGACCAAAGCTTCGCCGACAGTCATAAGGATGCGCTGCGCCGCTATTTCGAGGCCGCCGCGAAGGCCCGAACCGTCCTCGCCGAGGACCCCAGCGCGTGGGCGCCGATCAAGAAACGGCTGAAGATCGCCGACGACGCCGCGTTCGCCATCTACAAGCAGCGCTATCTGGAGGGCGCGCCAAAGCGACCGATCGCCGAGGAAGCCGCGGACGCCAAAGCGCTGTTTCTGGCGATGGCCGACATCGGGGGCAGGGAACTGGTCGGCGGCGCCAAGCAACTCGACACCGGCCTGTTCTATGACCCGCATTGAGATGGACCGGGCGTGGCCGCTCGACTGATTTCCTTTCTGGCGCTGATCGCGTTGTGGCAGGTCGCCGCTCATTTCGGCAATCCGCGGCTGCTGCCGGCGCCGCTGGCGGTGTTCGCCATGATGAAGGCGGAAACGATGAGCGGCGCATTGCCGGCCGCGCTCGCCGTCACCTTTGCCCGGGTCGTGGCCGCCTTCGCGCTGGCGATGGCGGCGGGATCGGCGCTCGGCTACGCGATGGGCCGCCGCGCGCTGGTGGACCGGCTGGCCGATCCGTGGATCGTGGTGCTGCTCAATCTGCCGGCCCTCGTCATCATCGTGCTCGCCTATATCTGGGTCGGCCTCAACGAGGCGGCGGCGATCTCGGCGGTGGCGCTCAACAAACTGCCCAACGCGACCGTGACGATCCGCGAAGGCGTCCGCACGCTCGATCCTGGCCTCGACGACATGGCGCGCGTGTTCGCCTTCTCGAGGCGGAAGCGGTTGCGACACGTCGTGCTGCCGCAACTCGCGCCATATTTCGCGGCGGCGACGCGATCGGGCCTGTCGCTGGTGTGGAAGATCGTTTTGGTGGTCGAGCTTCTCGGCCGTCCCAACGGGGTCGGCTTCGAGATCGGCATGGCGTTCCAGCTTTTCGACGTCTCGCTCCTTCTCGCCTATGCGTTGCCCTTCGCGGCGGCGATGCTCATGATCGAAGCTTTCGTGGTGCAGCCCTTTGAACGACGCGCTTCCCGCTGGCGGCCTCGGCCCGCTTGACGTTCGCGTGGCGCGAAAGCGCCTCAGCAACGCCTCCGGTCAGACGGTCGAGGTCATCTCCAATCTCGCCTTTCGCGTCGAGGCGGGGCGGATCGGCGCGCTGATCGGCCCGTCGGGCTGCGGCAAGTCGACGCTGATGCGGATCATCGCCGGGCTCGACGATCGCTACGAGGGCGCGGTGAGGCGTCCGGCGGGACGTCTGGGAATGGCGTTCCAGGAGCCGCGGCTCCTGCCGTGGCGCAGCGTCGAGGACAACATTCGCCTCGCGGCGCCGCTGGCGAGCGAGGTCGAGATCGAGCGCTCTGCTGGCGCCGCTCGGCCTCGCCGAGCATCGCGCGCACTATCCGGGCGAACTGTCGCTCGGCCTGGCGAAACGCGTGGCGCTGGCGCGCGCCTTCGCGGTCCGGCCCGCGCTGCTGCTGCTCGACGAGCCGTTCGTCTCGCTCGACGCGCCGCTCGCTTTGGCGTTGCAACGCGAACTCGCCGCGCTGGTCGCCGGGCGCGAAGTGACGACCGTTCTCGTCACTCATGATGTCGGCGAAGCAATCCGCCTCGCCGACCGCATTTTCGTTCTCTCGCCCCGTCCCGCGCGGGTCGATCGGCGAGATCGGGGTCGAGAATCCGCGCGATGCGATGAGCGGGGCCGAGGCGCGGGCGCTCGAAGCGCGGGTCGAGGCCTTGCGAAGCTGAGCGTGGCGCTTCGCGTCGTCGTCGCTCCCTCGCTCATACTCCCGGCCGCCCGCCCGGCTTAGCCGCCGCCGACGCCCTGCGACCCGCGCGCCGCGGATCGGCGGCGCCCGATTGTCGGACAAAATCCGGCCGCTCGCCGCAATCACGTCAAGAATTTGGCGACCGAGATCAAATTTCCGTCAAGCTCTTGCCTCGGCGCAACCTGCAAGTTGAAAGAACATATGGTATATTTTATGTTGCAGTGCACAAGATAAAATATGACGAAACGTTGACACAACGTTGCGTCATCGTTCGCCGAGGGTCAAAACAAGCAAAAATTAACTCGCGCCAGGCTAATTGACATGCTGAGGACAAATTCCGTCGTCATAACACATGCTCCAAGATGACTGGATCGCCGGTGTAGCGGAGGGAGGTTTTTCATGATCGTGCGCGAAATCGTCGCCACTTGTTCCAACGCTCATATCGCCCGGGCAGCCGTCGCCTCGATCGGCGGCGATTTCGCGCGCCGGCTCGCGCGCGACGCGGCGCAGCGCCATCTGTCGAGCGGCGCGTTCGCCGCCGGGCTGGTGCGCCGCTTTTCCGTCCGCGCGGCCGAATGCGACTGGCGGGGCGTGGACGAGGCGACGCGGGGCGCCGATCAGCCGATTCTCTCGGGCCTCCGCTACATCCTCGAGCACAGTCTCGAAACAGCCGGTGAGGATGTGACGCCGTGCAATGGCTGGCGAGCGTTGGCGCCTTCGCCCTCCGGCTTCGACGCCCGGCCGAATTGAGCTTAGGCTCGAGAGCGTAAGCCCGCGCTTGCGGATACGCCGGCCGGCGGGCACAATCGCGGCGCATGTATCTCGGACTGGATTGCGGCACCTCCGGGCTCAAGGCCCTGCTGACGGATGAGCGTGGCGCGACGGTCGCGACCGCGTCACGATCCTATTCGCCCGACCGCCCGAGGGCCAACTGGTCGGAGCAGGATCCCGGCGTCTGGCGCCTGGCGATGGCCGGCGCGATCGCCGACCTGCTGAAGTCCGCCGGCAAGGCGGTCGGCGCGCTGAAGGCGATCGGCTTTTCCGGGCAAATGCACGGCGCGGTCGTCATCGACCGGTCGGATCGCCCGATCCGGCCGGCGATCCTGCACAACGACGGGCGGGCGCGCGCCGAAGCCGACGAACTCGCCCGCGATTATCCGCAGCTCGCCGGCGTCGTCGGCGTCAAGCCGATGCCGGGCTTCACCGGACCGAAACTTCTGTGGCTCGCCCGGCATGAGGCGGAGCATCGCGGCCGGATCGCCTGCGTCCTGTCGCCGAAGGATTACCTCCGCCTCGCGCTCTGCGGCGAACGCGGCTCCGACATGAGCGACGCCGCCGGAACCTGGCTCCTCGACGAGGCGGCGCGGGCGTGGTCGACGCCGGCGATCGCGGCCTGCGGCGCCGATCCCGCCTGGGCGCCGAAATTGTTCGAAGGCTCGCAGCCCGTCGGCAAGATCAGCCCGGCGGCCGCCGACGAACTCGGCCTGCCGCGCGGCGTCCTGATCGCCGCCGGCGGCGGGGACGCGGCGGTCGGGGCGGTGGGCGTAGGCGCCATCGCGCCGGGCGAGGCCTTCATTTCGCTCGGAACGGCGACGCAGCTCATCGTCGCCTCCGACCGCTACGTCAGCGCGCCGGAGCGGCTGGTGCACAGCTTCGCCCATGCGCTCCCCGGCCGCTGGTATGCGATGGCCGCCATGCTCAACGGAGCCGCAACGCTCGCTTTCACGGGCCGGCTCGTCGGCGCCGCCCCGGACGCGCTGGAGCGTGAGGCCGCCGCCGGCTACCGCGGTCCGGGCGAACTCGTCTTTCTGCCCTATCTCTCCGGCGAACGCACTCCGCTCGACGACCCTTACGCGCGCGGGGTGTTGTTCGGCCTCAGCGAAACGACCTCGCGCGCCGACCTGGCGCGCGCGGCGATGGAAGGGGTCGCCCTGACTTTGGCGGACGCGCGCGACTCGCTTTCGGCCGCGGGCGCGCGATTCGAGCGTGTGGGCCTCATCGGCGGCGGAGCGAAAAGCGCGCTGTGGACGCGCATGATCGCCGCCGCGACCGGCGTCGAGGTCGTTCGCGTGCGCGGCGGCGAAACCGGGCCGGCCCTGGGCGCGGCGCGCCTCGCCCGAATGGCGGCGACCGGCGAACCGCCCGAGACCGTGTGCGAAAAGCCGGAGATCGCCGACGTGACCGCCCCCGACGCGGACCTCGCCGCGCAATTCGCCAAACAGCGGGAGCGCTTCACCGCGCTCTATCGCGCGGTGAAGGCGGAGTTCCGGCGATAGAGTCGCAGGCACGCAGACGCACGCCGAAATCGGATGGCCGCCGCACGGCGCCGCTTCCCGCGTTCAGCCGCGAGCGTGTGCGCCTGATGTCGGCTTCGCCGCGTGCTCGGCGAGCCATTCGTGCGCGCGTGTCGGAGCCGGCGGCGCCGTTCAAGCGGTAGAATATCACGACGTGGATGAAGATGAGGCTTGGCACAATGAATCCCGGAATGATCAGCCAGGGCAAAGTCGTCATCAAGGCGCTGTCGGGCGGTCCGACGAAGACCTGGAGCGGACCCGGCGCGGACAGAGCGCCGAACGCAATCGCGGCGACGAGGTCCACGAAGCCGATCGCATTCCACACGAGCGCGAGCGCCCGGACGCGCGGGCCGAACCGCGCAATCGACCACGCAAGCGGCAGCGCGGTGAGCCCGACGAAAATGTCGCCCCATCCCGCGCTCGGCGCGAACGGCGCAGGAAGCCTCCCGGCGGCGTAGAGAATCACGAAACTCACGCCGGGGAGGACGCGGAACGCGTTGACCGCGACCAGCGCCGGCAACGGCGTCGCCAGCATCGCACTACGCATCGAAGGAACGGCGAAGAATGCGCCAACGAGCGTCGCTACGGGGAGCGCGACCGTGAACCCCAATGCTGGAGCGCCGAGCGCGCGCTCCGGGCCGAGCGCGCCGGTCGCGCCGATCGCGACAACGAGGGCGAACCAGGCGCCGAGAACGCCAACGACGAACAAACGCGTCCTCGCTGTCCGCGCTGTCGCGCACGCCAACAGGGCGACGACGATCGAGGCGCTGACGGTCGCTTCGACGGTTGAGAGAATCTCGAACATCCTGGCCGCTCCTTTCGAACGTGTATATACACTTAACCGCGAAATTTTTTACACAGCGCTGTCCTTCAGCTTCGCCGCCTTCGCCAGCGCCGCTTCCTGCGCGGTCTTCCAGTAGGGGAAGGCTCTTCGGGCCGCCTCTTCTCCCCGGCGCGTTATCGCGACCTTGTGGACCCGTCTGTCCAGGCCGTACTCACTGCTCACGAGCCCGTCGCGCATCAGCGGTCGAAGATTGCGCGTCAGCGTCGTGCGTTCGAGGCCAAGAAGCGCGGCAAGCCGCGTTGAAGCGATCGGGCCGGTTTGAACAAGCGTCGCAAGAACGCTGAATTGGGTCGTTCGTATCCCCGCACCACGCATCGCCTGGTCGAAAAAGCGGGTGATCTCCCGACTCTCGCGTCGAGCCGCGGAACAGGCGCATTCACGGCAAGCGCTGAAGTCGATCGCGTCCGGGTCCATAAAAAAGTGCATATACACGTTTCAACGTATTGTCAAGCGTCCGCGATCGTCGCGTCCACGCTTCCAGTTCGCCCGACGCCGGGAACGGTTCGCGGCGCGCTTTCTCGCGCCGTCAGTGTGGAGTTCCAGCGGTGAGACCTGTTCGAGGTCGAATTCTCCGGTCGCGGCCGCCCGCAACAGCGAGGCCGCGAGGCGAACGCAGCGACAACCTCACAACCTGACCACCTGATGCGCGTAGCCGCCTCGGACCCTTCAGGGCGGCGGCGCCGGATCGGTTTTCTCGTGAAGCCCGTCCTTGTCGCCGATCGCGCCGACCGTCGGCGACGACCATGGCCCGTTTATATTGATCGTCAGATGGGCCGCGTTTTGCGATTCATCGCCGGAAGAGCCGGTCTGTGTCGCCAGCACGCGCAAATTCCAGCTTTGGGCGGCCAGATCGATCGCGCCCGCGAGCTTTGCCGCGACCCCGTCGGAGGTCATTTCGCCGCTGGCGACTTGGGCGACGCCCTTGTCGAGCCCCACGGCGACCGCGAGCCGGTCGAAGGCCGTTCCGCCGAGACGCATGTCGCGGGCGACGTCGATCGGCCGGCGCTGGCTGCGGCGGAGCGCCTCCTCCAGATTGACGCCGGCGATCGCGCCCTGAACCATTTCGAGCGACGCCGAACCGCTCAGGCGAGCGACGGCGGCGGCCGGCGATTCGCCGGATGTTTTGACGGCGAACCGCGCCACGCCCTGCCCACTCGGGACCCGCCAACCGAAATCGGCGAAGCCCGCGCCCAAATCCGCGTCGGCGAGTTCCGCATTGGCGCGAATCCGTAGCCTCTCGCCGTTGCAATCGACCCGCGCTTCGGCATGAAGCCGCCCCTGATAGGCGGCGGCCTCGAGCAGGCTGGCCGTCAGGACGCCGTCTTTGAGGATCACCGACCCCGCCGCATTGTCCAGCACGTGATCGTACAGGTCGAGTTGCGCCGCCGAGAGACGCAGGTCGAGATCGAAGACGCGCAGCGGCGCAGGCGAGAACGGTTTGGCGCTCCAACCGCCGGCCGGGTCGAACAACGGCGGCGGCGCGCCGAGCAGGGGCGCGATCGCCAGCCAATCGGCGGCGAGCGTGCCGGAAATGACCGGGCGGCCACCGACGTTCGCGACCTCGAGCGCGCCCTGGAGCGTCTGCCCGGCGCTCGTCAAGGTCGCCTCGTCGAGCATGAGATTGTCCACACTCGCCTTGACCCTGGCGGCGATCGCGACATCGTCGGCGACGAGCAACGAAGGAGGGCTGGCGCCGAAAAGACGCGTCAAGGCGGCCAGAGAAGGAACCGACGCCTTGATACCGCCTTCGATGCTCGGCGCGCCGTCGCCGACCAGCGCCCCATTGAACGCGACGGTGGCGACTGGCGAGGCCAGCGTGAACCAAAATGGCCTGGGCGCGCCCCTCGTGGCGGTTTCCACGCCGGCGAGCGCGCCGGCGACGCCGAGCGGTTTGTCGCGCCAGACCGCTGACACGTCGAAACGCAGTCCGCCGTCGACCGTGAGCCCGTCGAGCCGGCCCTGGACATTCTCGAACACCGTGTCGAGGGCGCGCCGCTCGCTGACGAGGCGGATCACTCCGTTCGATAGACTGAGGCTCGAGAGGGGCGCCAAGGCGCCCTCCGCGCTTGCTGCTCCAGCCGAATCTCCCCACGGGCCAGCGAAGGGCGGCCGGTCGAGATTGAGCGTCGCGATCGGCGAGACGAGGACCGCGCGTTTGGGTACGAAACGACCGCGCAAGAGCTCTCCGACCGACAGGTCCAGCCGCGCGCGCGGCGCGGCGAACAGGTCGACGCCGAACGCGTCGTCGAGGCGCGCGTCAACGACGTGCAAGCTCGGCCAGGGAAGCACGGCGAAAGTGACGGCCGCCGGCGCGCGCCACCGCAGGCGCGACGAGGGGGCGAAGGCGGCGTTGAGACTGTCGCCGACCCGCGCCGGCGACATCGGCCAGCGCACGAAACCGCAGGCCGCCGCGACGGCTGTCACTGCGATGACGCAGGTCCATGCCGCGACTCGACGCATCCTCATTCATCCCCGTTAGCGCGGCTGTGGTCGACAACGGGCCGCCTGGACGGCTTATATCGCCAAATCGGGCTCAAGGCGAAGCCTCGCGCAAGCGCGGTCAGGCCGCGCTGTCCGCGCGCGACGACGGGGTCGCCCGCGCGTCGGGACGGCGACAGGGCTGGCGCGCGCCATTCGCATTGCGGCCAGATCGCGGCGGCGCGGCGGCTGACGCAGGGGAAAAAATCGTATCTGCGCCATTAAATCGCTCTTAACGGATTTCACTCAGCTTGATCTTTAGGCGCGCGAAGGGCGGGCGGACGCGAAAGCTATGGAGCGAGGGTGGAGACGGCAATGCGCGATGATTTTGACGCGATCCCCGAGGCCCCGGGTCAACGAGAAGTTCGCGGAAGCGTATTGGCTCGCATCTATCACGATATCGGCCTCGCGGCAGTCGCGGACGCGCTGGACCTCGACCCAGGCGACTTCGATCCAGACATGAACGAGTCGCTCGAACGCGGCGGATTTTATCTGCTTCCGCTCGTTCCCCGGCTTGCGCAAGTCGATATGGCCGTCTAAGTCCTTCATCATGGCGCGAACGCCAACGGGGGCATCCGTTTGAGGCGGGCGTAGACGATGGTTACATTGACGAGGCGCCGGTTCCTGGCCGGCGCGGGCGTCGCGGGCGCGGCGACCTTCGCGTTCACCGGTTACGCGACAGCCTATGAAACCGGAAGCGCGCTGGCGCTGACGCCATACAATCCGCATCTGCGAGGCTGGCCCGAGGACCTCGAGCTGAGGATCGCGGTCATCGCCGACATTCATGCGTGCTACCCGTGGATGTCCGAAGAGCGCATCGGCGACATCGTCGACCTCGCCAACGCCCAGAAGCCCGATCTGACGGTGTTGCTTGGCGACTTTGTTTGCACCCATCCGTTCGTTTCGGGATATGTGCCGCCGGGCGCCTGGGCGGAACAGCTGGCGCGGCTGGAAGCGCCGCTCGGGGTCTATTCCATCCTCGGAAATCACGATTGGTGGTCGGCGGCCATTCCGACCGATCCGCCCGACCGTTCGCGCAGCGTGCGCCGGGCGGTCGAGGCGGCTGGGATACCCGTGCTCGAAAATCAATCGCTGCGCCTGTTCCAGCGCGGGCGCCCCTTTTGGCTGGTTGGGCTGGGCGATCAGCTCGCGCACGCGTTCTCCGCGTCGCACGGCCGGCGCGGCGTCGACGATATCGGGGCGGCGATGCGCGAAATCGACGACGACGCTCCAGCGCTGCTGCTCGCCCACGAGCCCTATGTCTTTCCCGCCGTGCCCGACCGCTTCGCCCTGACGCTTGCAGGCCACCTGCATGGCGGCCAGGTCAATCTCCCCATTTTCGGCTCGCCGATGCGCTACATCAGGCGGCGGTCAGCCAAGTTCATCTATGGCGAATACGCGCTCGGCGAGCGCAAGCTGATCGTCTCCGGGGGCCTCGGGACGTCCTACGCGCCGGTGCGCGTGCTTCGGCCGCCGGAGGTCGTCACCGTCAGGCTCGGCGGCGATTCGACGCTGGCCTGAGGCGAGGGCGACGCCGGCCTCATTCGACGAGGATCGGCGCATTGGGTGCGGCGAGCGGCGCCGCCGCGACAAGATCGAAGGATCGGGGCGCGCAGACCGGCGCTTGTCGCATCAGCGGTCAGATTTCGATCCGGGAAACAGGACGCGAGGATCGGAGTGTATTGTCGCGTCGAACAAGGAGCCGCCGACCTTGCGCCGCAAAAGAAAGCGTCCGCGGCGCGAGGCGAGGGCCCTTCCGCGTCGGCGAGCGCTCGGTCGACGGCGCGCCATATCGGTGACGTCCAGGTTCACCTCGACGTCGCCGGTTCCGGTCCGTCCGACGAGCGCGGGCAGGCGCAAAAAGCGCACCCATTCACGCCACTGGGTCTCGATCGTCGCCTGATCCTCGCCCTCGGCCAGCGGCACCGACAGATCGGGATCGCGATGCAGGAGCCTCGCCTCATAGCGGAACCGGCCCTCGTCGAGCCCCGTCACGCGCAGGGCGACGCCGCGATAGGCGCTGGAAAGGACGCGGATCGCCATGGCGACGCCGGCGACGGAGCGATGAATGACGACCCCGTCGCGGGCGACGTCGATGACGCGCCGGCGATTGTCGGCGCGCGGATCGCAGGCTTCGATCCGCAGGAATTGAGCGGGGTTCAGCGAATGAGACACGACCGGCTCCGCGCAATGAGTGACCATGCGTGAAGGATGAGGCCGTTGCCGTGGGCGAGCGCCTAACGGGGGTGGTTAAACCTCGCTGAACAGGCCGATTCCGCCCATCTTTCGCCGCCCGTGGGGAGCGAAGGCTCAAGAGAATCGCTCAACTTTGAATCGTCCGCCACGCTTTATTTACCTTAGGGAAGGCGCGGCGCGAAGAGAGGCGAATTCGACCCAAGGCGGCGTGTGAAACCGAGACCCCGCGAGCGCTGCGGCCGGACCGCTCAGGACGCGGCCGCGTCGTCGGCTTCATCGGCGTCGGCGGCCTTGTCGCGGCGGGCGTGGGGGCGCGCGCGTTCGCGCATTCGGCGGCCCGACGCCATGGCGGCGCGCGCGAACGCCCTGAACGGGGTCGCCATGTCGTTCAGGCACTCGACGCCGGCGACCGCGCGTTCGCCGCGCGTCAATTCGCGATCGAGTTCGGCCATCGTCTTCGAAAGGCCGGTCTCGTCGTCGTCGAGCCATGCCGCGACCACGCGCGCCCAGGCGAGCGCGAGACCCTGCAGCTTGATGCTCCCGACGGCGCCCTCGGCTTCAATCCCCGCCGCCTCGAGCATGAAGCGCATCGAGCCGATCACGACCTGGTTCATCGCCAGGGCCGAGGCGGGACTACGCCGGAGCCACGCCGCCGCTTCGCGCACGCCCTCGCGATAGGGCGTCATGGCTTCGAGGCGCAGCATCAGGATGTCGAACAGGCGCTCGCGCGGGCTCTCGTCGGCGAGTTCCGGGGCCGACCTGCGCCAGGACCGCGCGGTCGATGCGGCGGGAAAAGCCCGCCAGAACCGCGCCCTTGGACGGGAAGCAGTCGCGGAAATCGGCGAGCGACACTCCGGCCGCCTTGCAGATGTCGCGGATCGAGATGTCCTCGAAGCGCTGTTGGGCGGCGAGCGTCATCAGCGCGTCGACGATTTTGCCGCGCGGGTCCGGCGCCGCCGATTTGGCTTCGCTCTTCACAGTGTTCGCCATCAGGGGCTCCTCAGAACGGCCTTATGCTTATCTAGGCGCTGGCGCGCGGCCCGCCAAGGCTCTCGCGACTCACCCCGCCATTTCCGCGGCGCGCGCGCGCGCCGCGGCGGCCGCGCGCGCCATCAGATCGTCGAGGCCGCCCGCGCCCTGGAGCACCGCGAGCGCCGCGGCGGTGGTGCCGCCCGGGGACGTGACGTTTCGGCGCAGGATCGCGGGCGGGGTCGCGCTCTCGCGCCGCATCAGTTCGCCCGCGCCTTCGACCGTGCCGCGGGCAAGGCTCATCGCCAGTTCCGCCGGCAGGCCGAGTTTCTCGGCCGCGGCCGCCAGGGCCTCGGTCAGCGCGAACACATAGGCCGGGCCGCTTCCCGAGATCGCCGTCACCGCGTCGATCGAGGCCTCCTCGTCGAGCCAGTGGAAAGACCCGACCGCGCCGAGCAGGCTCTCGGCTCCAGCGCCGCTGCTCGGCGTTGACCTCGGAATTGGCGAATGCGGCCGTGACGCCCCGCCCGATCGCGGCGGGCGTATTGGGCATTGCGCGAACGACGGCGCGCGCGCGCGGAAAGCGCGCCGTCAGGTTGGCGATCGTCTTGCCGGCGAGAATCGACATGACGAGCGTGCGTTCTCCCGCCAGCGAGGCGATCAGCGGCGCGACCGCGTCGAGGCTTTGCGGCTTCACGGCCAGCACGAGCGCCTCGGGCGGCGCCAGTCCCGCGATCGTGGGGTTGAGCGCCGCGCCGCGGGCGCTCGCCAACGCCGCGATCTCCTGCGACGGACGGGGCTCCAGAATGACCAGCGACGACGCCGCGAGGCCGCCGTCGAGCCAGCCTGAAGCCATCGCCCCGCCCATTTTCCCGGCGCCGACCAGAACCAGGCGGGCCGGCCATCGCGTCGTGTTCATCTCGTCTTTCTCCGGCGTGATCACGCAAAATTGATTCTGTTTCCGGCCCCGACGTCCCTGGAGGACGCGCGGCCGCCAAGCAAGTTTCATATCAATCGCCTACGTAGGGCAGGCGAATCAATCGGTTGGACTTAGCGAGTCTTTTTAGCTAAAAGGAAATGCTTGGCGTGGCGGAATGAGCTGGGCGGAACCGTATGCGTTTCGCGAGGGTCGTTCGGCCGCTGCGGCATCGGAACATTCTTTAAACTGTCTCGTTTTATGGTAACTGAGCGGTTACCGTGCATTGGCGTGGGGTGGGCATGAAGGCGAAGGCTATTCTCCTGGGGATCGTATTGGCGGTCAGCGCCATGGTGAGCGGCTGCGCGCCGGTCATCCAGTCGGGGCTTCCGGACCCGCAGCTGACCACGCGCGACAAACAAATGATGGCGCTGGCGGAGCCGGACGAATGGCGCATCCCGGTCATCCGCAACAAGGTCCAATATCGGACCAATGAACGGCCCGGCACGATCATCGTCGACACCGGCAGCAAGCATCTTTACTTCGTGCTGCCCCATGGCGAGGCGATCGAATATCGCATCGCGACGGGGGCCGAGGCCTACGGCTGGACCGGGCGGGCGTCGGTCGGCGCGATGAAGGAATGGCCGACCTGGATGCCGACCGCCTCGATCATGGAGCGATGGCCCGCGTTCCAGGCCTATAAGGCGCATGGCCCGCTTCAGGGTCAGTGGGACAATCCGCTCGGCGCGCGCGCGCTCTATCTCTACCAGGGCAATCACGACACGCTCTATCGCATCCACGGAACCAACGAGCCGTCGGAGATCGGCCAGGCCGTGTCGTCGGGCTGCATCCGCATGCGCGACATGGACGCGATCGATCTCTACAACCGGGTGCATATCGGCACGCCGGTGGTGGTGATCTAGGCCGGCGCCGTTCGCCTACCGGAACGGCGGTTCGTCGAAGCTGCGCAGCTTGCGCGAGTGCAGCGCCGCATCGCGGTTCTGCAGCAGGGCGATGGCGGCGATGCCGATCTGCAGGTGTTCGGCGATCGCGCGCTCGTAGAACGCGTTGGCGGCGCCGGGCAGCTTGATCTCGCCGTGCAGCGGCTTGTCGGACACGCACAGCAGCGTGCCGTAGGGCACGCGCATCCGGAACCCCTGGGTGGCGACGGTCGCCGATTCCATGTCGACGGCGATGGCGCGCGAGATGTTGATGAGCCGCCGCTCCTTGGTCCAGCGCAATTCCCAGTTGCGGTCGTCGTTGGTGACGACGGTGCCGGTGCGCAGGCGGCGCTTCAAGGCCTCGCCGCGATCGCCCGTCACCTTCGCCACCGCCTCCTGAAGCGCGACCTGCACTTCGGCCAGCGCCGGGATCGGCATCATCAGCGGCACCGCGTCGTCGAGGATGTTGTCGCGCCTCAGATAGGCATGCGCCAGCACGTAGTCGCCGATGACCTGCGATTGTCTCAAGCCCGCGCAATGGCCGACCATCAGCCAGCAATGCGGCCTCAAGACCGCGATATGGTCGGTGATGTTCTTGGCGTTCGCGGGCCCCACTCCGATATTGACCAGGCTGACGCCGCGTCCGTCGTTGCGGACGAGATGATAGGCGGGCATCTGGAAGCGATGCCACGGGACGCCCGCCGCCCGCGACTCCGCCTCCGCCGGCGAAAGCGACGGGTCGATGACGACATTGCCCGGCAGAATGACCTTCTCGACCCCTGCGCCGGCATGAAGCTGTTGGAGACCCCATTGCACGAACTGGTCGACATAGCGGTGATAGTTGGTCAGCAGCACCCAGGGCTGCATCGCCCGCCAGTCGGAGCCGGTGTAGTGCACCAGCCGGCGCAGCGAATAGTCGACCCGGGGAGCGTCGAACAGGGCGAGGGGGCGTTCGGGGCCATGAACGAACTCGCCGTCCGCGGTTTCGTCGCCGATCGTCGCCAGCGAGGGGACGGGAAAGAAGCGGGCGAGCTCGACGGCGTCGGCGCCGCCGCGCGTCAGTTCGTCGCCGCTTTCGATCACATAGGGGTAAGGTATCTCCTGCGCGCCGACGCCGACCTCGATCGTGGCGCCATATTCCGACACCAGCGGCGCGAGCTGTTCGAGCAGATAGGATCGAAACTCCGCCGGCTGCGTCACCGTCGTCGCATAGACGCCCGCCTCGCTGAATTTGGCGAACGCCCGCGCGCTCGACGGCGCCGGGCCGTTGGGCGCATAGGTCACGCGCAACTCGGGATAGCGGAACAAGGCGCGCGTCGCGGCGGACGGCGGTTCGCCGTCCTTGAGGAAGCGCTCGACCGCGCCGCGCAACGCCTGCGTCGCCTCCTCGTAGAGGCGCGCAAGGCGCCCGATCGCCTCGTCGGGCGTCGCGACCCGTACGAATGAGCTTTTGGCGGTCGCGATCGACGGGATCATTGCCAGGGCGCACCTTCAACGCTGAATAACGGGCCGGGGCCCGGGCCGCGAGAACCGCGGCGCCCGGCGACTTTAGTCCTTGGCCGCGATGCAGGCGATTTCGACGCCATAGGCGGCCGCGGCGAGTTTGGCCTGGACGGTCGCGCGCGCCGGCGCATGGCCCGCGGGGACCCAGGCGTCCCACACCGCGTTCATTTCGGCGAAAGTCCCGATGTCGGCGAGGTAGATGGTGGCCGAAAGGATTTTCGTCCTGTCCGAGCCCGCTTCCGCGAGCAGCCGGTCGATCGTGGCGAGAATGTCCTCGGTCTGCTCGGCCACGCTCTTGCCCCTGGCCTGATCGGCGACCTGGCCGGCGAGATAGATCGTGGCGCCGTGAACGACGGCCTGCGACATGCGCGGGCCGGCATGAAGTCTCGTGACGCTCATCGGAATGGCTCTCTTGAACTGAAGCTTCAGACGCGGACCATGCCCGGCACAACGCCCATGAAATGGCGCTTGCCGATCTCGACCCCGGCCGCGCGCAGGATGCCGTAGGCCGTCGTCAGATGGAAATAGAAGTTCGGCAGAGCGAAATGCAGCAGGTAGTTGGCCCCGTCCATCTTCAACTTGTGGGCGCCGGCCGGGATCACGATCTCGCGATCGGCGGCGCCTTCCATCTCCTTGGCGTCGATCGACTTGAGCAAGTCGAGCGTCGCCTGGATGCGCGCCCGCAGCTCGGCGATCGACGTCTCGTTGTCTTCCGTGGCCGGCGCCGTCTTGCCCGCGAGCCGGAACGACGCGTTCTTGGCGTGATCGCAGAAGGCCCGGATCTGGCGAGCGAGCGGAAACATGTCGGGGCTGAGCCGGATGGTCAGATAGTTCGCCGGATCGAACTTGCGGGCGTGAGCATGCTCCTCCGCCTTGTCGAGAACGCCGAGGAACGCATTGAGCGAGCGCTCGAACACCGGCACGCTGGATTGATAGAGCGAAAGGGACATGGACGTCGGATTCCTCGAAAAAATCCCGCGTTTCGTCGCGGGACGCCATGCATGCACGGAAAATGTGACGATATCAACTTAGGGCGCAGGCGCCGTCCAGCGACGATCGAATTGCGTCGAGGAGCGCCGTCGCGTCCGTCGAATCAGGTCTTCGGCGGCGCGGCCTGACCCTCCGCCTGCGGCAGGGTCGGATCGAAACAGGCCCAGGCCGGCGCCGACCGGGTCCAGATGATCGCTCCGGGCGTCGCCAGATTGGGATCGTCGAAGCTTCCGACCCTGACCACGATATGGTTCGGACGCTGCTCGGCCTCGCTGAACAGCGGCGTGCCGCATTGGGCGCAGAACCGCCGATGCATGGTCGAGCCGCTGTCGGCTTGGCTCACATAATCGGTCGTCGGCCCCGAGACCGTGACCGCATCCTTGGCAAAGACCGCGTTGACCGTGCCGCTGCCCGCGCCGATGAACTGGCAGACGCGACACCAGCATTGGCGCACGGCCAGCGGCGCATTGGCCTTGATCTCGAACCGCACCGCCCCGCACAGACACCCGCCCGCAATCGCCATCGCCGAAGCCCTCGCCGGATCGAGCGCGACAATAGGCGCAATCAAATGGCCTCGCCAGATCCGGTCGCGTCCTGGCTTGAAATCGGAATCAAAAGCAACGCGCACGGCGGCCGCGCGGCGAAATCCGTCGCCGTATCGCCATGCCAAAAGCGATAGAGCGCGCCATGGTGGTGCGAGCCCAGGATCAGCAGGTCGGAATTGAGTTTGCGCGCCTCTTCGAGAATGGTCGCAAAAGCCGGCCCCTGAACCGTGAGGGTGCGACCGACGCGAACCCCATTGTCGCGCAGCATCGCTCCATGGGTCTGAGTTTGCTTGTGCTCCGCCCGCAAAGCTTCCGCGTGAGGCTCCCGGCCCGAATCAACCACGTATTGTTCCCTGGAATCCGTCGCTTTGATGTAGCCGACGAAATCAGGATCGGGTTCGACGACGTGGATGATGTCCACTGTCGCGTTCAATGCCTGGCCGTAGCGTCGCGCCTCCGCCAGCAGGCGGTCCGTTCCTGTTTTCAGGTCGATCGCCACCAGAATGCGATAATCCTCGGCCATGACCCTTCCTTCGATGCGAAATCCGGTCGCCCGATTCCTCGAACGACCGCAGCCGGGCGCACCTTAGCCGTCTATCGCGACATCGCCGGCCATTTTCGACCGCCGCTCCGCGCCGCGTCGGCTGAGGTCGGCGCCTGGCCATCTTCAATTTGGGATACTACCCCAGTTCCGATAGTGGGCCAGTCGGTTGAAGCGGCTCGGGACGAGCGCTGGCCGGAGTTTTGAACAGCCGATCCCGAACGGGATGACGCATGACGCGGCCCGACTCGTTGGCTGCGGCGCGGCGTCTTTTTCGCGCCGTTTCCGCTGGCGGCGGAAATTTCAAGGATGACAGCCAGGAACCGGATCAGACGCCCCTTGGGGCGGCCTCGGCAGCCTTTCGGCGTTTCGCCGCGGAGCTTGACGGGCGTTTCGCAGTCATGCGCTTCGCGCAGCGATTGAAATCGCGCGCGCGGTTGGAGACTTTGGTTATCGAGCCACTCGCCAAATGGCGTCGAGCTCCTGCACGAACTTATCCGCGTCGGCCTGAGCTTCGCCCTTGGTCGCAAAAGAATAGAACGACTTGTCTCGCATCTTCATATTTTCATAGACGCTCCAGCGGAAGCGGCCAGGGCGCCCGATATCTTTTGCGACATCGATCGTGAATGCGGGGTGCTGTGCCATGGCGGCATTATGCGCCAATAAAGCCCGCATCGCCAGTGGAAGTTTCTCTCGCCGCGATCGAACGGGCTGGCCGCCCCGGGTCGGGCGATTTGCCCGCGGGGCAAATCCGCGCTAGGAGAATAGGTTGCGCGGTCGCCATGGTGGCGGTCGCGGTCAAGCAAAGTCCGATGCAAACGAAGCGCGCCACCCCGGGACAGGCCTACAACAGTCATATTCGCCGCAAGCTGGCGGCGGCTGGCGTTCGGCCGACCCGCCAGCGCGTCGATCTCGGCCGCACGATTTTCGGCGCCGGCGACCGGCATTTCACGGCCGAGATGATCTATCACGAAACGCGTTCGATCCGCTTCGCGCCGACGCTCGGCACCATCTACAACACGCTCAACGAATTCGCGCGCTCCGGGCTGCTGAGGGAAATCGCCATCTACGACGCCAAGCTCTGGTACGACACCAAGACCGGCCCGCATTTCCACTTCTATAGCGAGGATACCGAGGAACTGTCCGACATCCCCGAGGAATTGCTGCCCGAATTCGCCATCCCCGCCCCCGAAGGCACGCGGATCGCGGCGATCGACGTCATCGTCCGGCTGAAGCGGGCTTAGAGCTGCGGGCCGGGAAGAGGGTTGATAACTGAACCTTTTCAAACGTTTACAGATTTTGCTTTCGAAAAACCGAAAGCCGTGCTATGCTGTTTTTTGGGCTGGGCTTGAACCCGTGGCTTCGCGGCCTTCGCGAACCCGGACGTTCCGCGAAATCGGCTCGCAAGGCTGGCGAGTTGAATAAATACCGTATGTGACTTGTTGAGATTGGGCTTGCCGGCGTTTCGTCCCGGACATTGCGACCCCGCAGCGCCTCGCGAAAATTGCACGAATCCGGCGCCCAAGCGGTTGAAAAGATTGAGTCGTTGACGGAAGTGCGCGTCGCCCGCCTCACCCCAGGTTCAGCTCCTTGAAGAAGTCGTTGCCCTTGTCGTCGATGACGATGAAGGCGGGGAAGTTCTCGACCTCGATCCGCCAGACCGCCTCCATCCCGAGTTCCGGATATTCCAGCGTCTCCACCTTGCGGATGCAGTCCTGCGCGAGCCGGGCGGCCGGGCCGCCGATCGAGCCGAGATAAAAGCCGCCATGCTTGGCGCAGGCCCTGCGCACCTCGGCCGAGCGATTGCCCTTGGCGAGCATCACCATCGAGCCGCCCGCCGCCTGGAACTGGTCGACGAAGGAATCCATGCGCCCGGCGGTCGTCGGCCCGAAAGAGCCTGAGGGCAGGCCGGGCGGCGTCTTGGCCGGCCCGGCGTAATAGACCGGATGGTCGCGCAAATATTGCGGCATCGGCTCGCCGCGCTCCAGACGCTCGCGGATCTTCCCGTGCGCGGCGTCGCGGGCGACGATCATCGGGCCGGTGAGCGCGAGGCGGGTGCGGATCGGGTGTTTCCTCAGTTCGGCGAGAATCTCCGCCATCGGACGGCGAAGGTCGATGTCGACGACCGCGCCGCCGAGTTTCGCCTCGTCGACCGAGGGCAGATAGCGGGCGGGATCGCGCTCGAGCTCCTCGATGAACACGCCCTCGCTCGTGATCTTGCCCAAGGCCTGCCGGTCGGCCGAGCACGAGACGCCGAGCCCGATCGGCAACGAGGCGCCATGGCGGGGCAGGCGGATCACCCGGACGTCATGGCAGAAATACTTGCCGCCGAACTGCGCCCCGACGCCGAGGTCCTGTGTGAGCTTGTGAACTTCGGCTTCGAGCTCGAGATCGCGGAACGCCCGTCCGTCCGGCGCGCCGCTCGTCGGCAAGGTGTCGAGATAGCGGGCGGAGGCGAGTTTCACCGTCTTCAGGGTCTGCTCGGCGCTCAGGCCCGCCGATGACGATGGCGAGGTGATAGGGCGGGCAGGCGGCGGTGCCGAGGGTCAGGATCTTCTCCCTCAGGAAGGCGATCATCCGCTCGTGGGTCAGGATCGAGGGCGTCGCCTGGTAGAGGAAGGTCTTGTTGGCCGAGCCGCCGCCCTTGGCGATGAACAGGAATTTGTAGGCGTCGTCGCCCTCGGCGGCGATGTCGATCTGCGCCGGCAGGTTGTGGCCGGTGTTCTTCTCCTCGAACGTCGAGAGCGGCGCGACCTGGCTGTAGCGCAGGTTCTTCTTCAGATAGGCGTCGCGGATGCCCTCGGAGATCGCCGCCTCGTCGTCCCCCTCGGTCCACACGCGCCGGCCCTTCTTGGCGACCACGATGGCGGTGCCGGTGTCCTGGCACATCGGCAGCACGCCGCCGGCGGCGATATTGGCGTTCTTCAAGAGGTCATAGGCGACGAACCTGTCGTTGGCGGTCGCCTCGGGATCGTCGAGGATTTTGGCGAGCTGGGCGAGATGGCCCGGGCGCAGCAGATGATTGATGTCGATCATCGCCTGTTCGCTCAGGCGCCGCAGCGCCTCGGGCGCGACCACGAGCATCTCGCGCCCCAGCGCTTTCTCGATCCGCACGCCCTCGTCCGTCAGCCTGCGATAAGGCGTCGCGTCGGGCCCGAGTTGAAACAGGGAATGATGATCCGCGCTCATGCAGCCGCTCCGTCCCTCATGCCGCCGGCCCGCCGAGCGCCGCGATGGCGTCGGCGATGGCGAGCGTTCGTCCGGCCATCTCGGCGTGCAGCAGCTCGACCATGCGGCCGTTGACCTGTATCACGCCCTTGCCCGCGTTTTGAGGCAGCGCGAAGGCGTCGATGATGGCGCGGGCGCCGTCGATCTCCGCCGGCGTGGGCGCGAAAACCTCGTTGCAGATGTCGATCTGGCCGGGATGAATGAGCGTCTTGCCGTCGAGCCCCATGTCTCGGCCTTGCACGCATTCGGCGCGGAAGCCGTCGAGGTCGTTGATGTCGTTGAAGACCCCGTCGATGATGTCGACGCCGTGGGCGCGCGCGGCGATGGCGCAACTGGCGACCCAGGCCGTCATGGCCGCACGCCCGGGCGTCAGCCGCGCGCGCGTCTCCTTGGCGAGATCGTTGAGGCCCATCACCAGCACGGCCAGGCGCGAGGCGGAATCGGCCGCCACCGCGGCGATCGAGCCGGCGCTCAATATGGCGTTGGGCGTCTCCATCATCGCCCAAAGGCGGGTCTTGTCGGGCGCGCCGCCCTCGCGCATCGAGCGGGCGGCGACCATGATCGCGCCGGGGCCGTCGACTTTGGGCAGCAGGATGGCGTCGGGACCGGCGGCGATGGCCGCGGTCAAGTCGTCCGGTCCCCAGGGCGTGTGGGGCCCATTGACGCGGATGACGATTTCGCGCCCGCCAAAATTTCCGGCTCGGACCGCCTCGACCACCTGCCGGCGCGCCGCCTCCTTGGCGTCGGGCGAAACCGAATCCTCGAGGTCGAGGATCAGCGCGTCGGCGGGCAGGGTCGAAGCTTTGGCCAAGGCCTTGGCGTTGGAGCCGGGCATATAAAGGACGCTGCGGCGCGGGCGGGCAAGCATGACGGTCTCCTGACTAACGACGCGCATTTAAAGACGAGGCCCCCCAGCCGCCAGCGGCGCGGTTTGCGGCGGCTATCGCATTTGGGCGAAGAGGCGGTCGGCAGTGGGCGGCGGCGTGTTGCTCCCTATTTCCTACTGCCTATTGGTCCTGACCCGTTAACAAACCTCGCCACGATCGGGAGCGCGAGGCTGATGAGCAAAAACCGCGCCAGATGATGGGCGCCGACGAACAGCGGATCGAGTCCGAGCGCGAAAGCCATCATCGTCATCACCTCCAGGCCGCCCGGCGCGAAGGCGACCAGCACCTGGATGAAAGGAACCTTGATCAGCGCCGATGTCGCGGCCGCGAACGCGGCGGCCGCGGCCAGCGCGGCGGCAAAGGCGACCGAGGCGGCGACCAGCAGACGGCGCAGCAAATGCCAGTCGAAGCCGATGAAGCGCGTGCCGACCCAGGCGCCGACCAGCGCCTGGGCGATGATCTGGATCGCCGGCAGCGGGCGTCCGGGCGCCAGCCCCAATCCATGCGTCAGCACGGAGACGCCGATCGCGGCATAAAGCAGGCCGGACGCCATGCCGAGCCGCGTCAGGCCGTACCCCAAGCCGGCTGCGGCGGCGATGAGCGCGAGCGTGACGATCGGCGGGTCGAAACGCGAGACGAAGAGCGGCGCGCCGACGCCGAGCCGCGCCGCCAGCAAGGGCACGATCGCCATCAGCACGAAGATGCGGAACACCTGCGCCACCGCGACGCGCGGCATGTCCGCGGCCGTGCCCTGCGCGGCGACGAAGACATAGGAGAGCGCGCCTGGAACGGCGGCGAAAAGCGCGGTCTGGCGCGAGAAGCCGGGGCTGCGCACGAGCACGGCGTAGGAACTCAGGAACATCGCCGCCGCGGCCAGCGCCATCATCGCCAGCGACAGCGGATAGTGCGCCAACGCCGCCAGCGCCCGCGGGCTCGCGCCGGAGCCCATCGAGACGCCCGCGAGCAGGATCACCAGATCCCGCAAGGGCGCAGAGAAAGGCCGAGCGAGATCGGCCGCCGCGAGCGCCGTGACGGCGATCATCGCTCCCGACATCCAACCCGCCGGCGTGCCCATCGCCGTGGCCGCCCAGCCGCCAAGCAAGGGCGGCGGCGAGGACGGCGGCCTGAGCTACGACGGCGCGGAGGAACGGGCGGGCCTTGTCGGCGAGAGGACCGTGACCTACGCACGCTGCGCTCAGGTTCGCCAATGCTCCCCTCGCGACCGGCGATCCGGCCGAGTCTCACGTTTTGAGCCATCGCGCCATCCGCCGCGTCGCCTCGGCGATCTGCGCCGGATCGCGGGCGAAGCACAGGCGAAGATGGCCTTCGCCGCCGGGGCCGAAGGCGGCGCCGGGAGCGGCCCCAACACCCGCCTCGTCGATCAGGCGAAGCGCGAGCGCGCGCGAGTCGGGGAAGCCGTCGATCCCGCAGAACAGATAGAAAGCCGCCTCGGGCGCGAAGAAGCGCACCCGGCCGGTCGCCGCCAGTCCTTCACAAAGGATGTCGCGCGACTGTCGGCAGCGCTCGATGTTGCCGGCGAGAAACGCCTCGCCCTGCTCGAGCGCCACGGTCGCGGCGCGCTGGGTGAACACGGGCACGCCCGAAGTCGTGAACTGAATGAGATTCTCGATCGCCGCGCCCAGCGCCGCCGGGGCCTCCAGCCAGCCGACCCGGAAGCCGGTCATCGCCCAATTCTTCGACAGCGTCTGGACGAACATGATCTTGTCGTCGGGCGCCATCACGTCGTGGAACGACGGCGCGCGGACGCCGTCGTAGGTAATGCGTCCGTAGATCTCGTCGGCGATGATCCACAGCCCATGCCGGCGCGCGATGGCGAGCGTCTCGGCGATCTCCTCGCGCGTGGCGACGAAGCCGGTCGGGTTGGCGGGGGAGTTGAGAAAAATGAGGCGGGTCGCGGGCGTGATCGCCGCCGCCAGTCTTTCGGGGTCGAGGCTCCAGCGCCCCGAGCCTTCGAGCGGGACGGGCACGGCGCGCGCGCCCGAGATCTCCAGCGCGCCGACAAAATTGGGCCAGGCGGGCGAGGGGATCAGCGCCTCGTCGCCCGGGCCGACGATGAGCCTGGTCGCGATCTCGATCGCGTGCATGCCGCCGATGGTGACGAAGAAATCCTCGGGCGAGAAAGCGCCGCCGCCGGGCGCCGCGCCATAGACCCGCGTCATGTAAGCCGCGATCGCCGCGCGCAACTCAGGGACGCCGCGCTGGGCGGTGTAGAAGGTCTCGCCGCGGTCGAGCGAGGCTTTGGCCGCTGCGCTGATGAACGGCGGCGTCGGCAGGTCGCCCTCGCCGACCCACAAGGGAATGAGCCCCTGCCGGCCGCGGCCGTAATTGAACACTTCGACGATGCCGCTCGAAGCGACGTCGCGTATCGCCGGGCGGATCTGGTCGAGCCAATTGCTCGCGTAAGGGGGCGAAGCGAGGTTCACGGCTTGCGTCATGGAGCAGTGCGGCGGCGCAAGCAAGCGCAATGCGCGGCGGATCGGATATTGTGGCCTATCCTGCGAGACGCGACGGCCTCGGAGTTGAGCTAGGGGCTGAAATGCGGCGCTTGGTTCGCTTTCTTTGTCTGGTCGATCTCCCCCTCAAGTTTTGACGCATTCCGGCAAGCGCTTCGGGTTGTCGAATTTCTTGAGCTCCTCCTCAGTGGCGCAGATGCGCAAGCCGAGCTTGCGAAAGCCCTCGATTTCGAGATCACGCTCGATCGTCCGCGCAAACACTTCGCCTTCGTAGGAACCATATCTCGAACACTTGCGCCGCCGTTCTTGGCGATGAGATCCGCCTTGGCGCGCTCCGCGTCCTCGGCGCGATCGAGAAAGGCATAGCTTGCGGCCCGATAAAATCGATCGAACTTGGTTCTGCTTTCTTCTGGAATTTGATCGCTCACCTCAATAGTCGCGCTCGAACTTTCCGGTCGAAAAAGTAGGTGATCAACAAGCAATTGCGAGCCTGGCCCGGGGCATCTGCGGATCGAGACGCAAGGTCAAGTCCGCCATCGGCGACGCCCTCTTCCGGTCGTCCCAGGTAAGGGAGCTGCTGGGCGGCGTTCGCAAGCACCATGTTGTTGGTCGGGTTGTCGCGCACCGCGCGGTCGATCTCGGCAGACGTTTCGGCCCAGCGGCCCTGTACGGCGAAGTACTGGATCAGACCGGCCTGCGCGTCAGCGTTGGACGGATCGAGCGCCAGCGCCAGCCGCAAGTCGCTTTCGAATTCCTTCATCTGTGTCGCCCACGGGAGATCGAAGAATCCGACCTTTTGCAAGTTTGAGCCATGCTCGCGTCGCGTAAGCAGACGCAAAGTTCGGATCGAGCGCGATGGCCTTCTCGACGTACTCGAGACCCTTCACGTTCCCTTCCTTGGTGTTCAACTTCCGCTGTTCGAGGGCGAGCAAAGTAGAAGTCGTAGGCCGAAAGATTGGCCGGGGCGCGCTGCTTGGCTTCTGACAACAGGCGTCCTTGGATCGCGCCGAGGTTTGAGCCGCCATTTCCGCCGAGCGAAGCCGCGACCTTGTCGGCCACCTCGGCTTGCACGGAGAACATATCCTGGGCCGGCCGGTCCCAGCGCTCGGACCACACCTGCGCGCCGGTCGCGGCGTCGATGAGCTCCGCCGTCACCCGCAGCTGGTCGGCCTGATGCTGAATGGAGCCCGTCAGCACAAAGCGGACGTTGAGATCCTTGGCGACCTGCCGCGCGTCGACGGGCTTGCCCTTGTAGGCCATGGTCGAATTGCGCGCGATGACCAGGAGCTCCTTGTAGCGCGCGAGGTCGGTGATGACGTCTTCGGTCATGCCGTCGGCGAGGCGGCTCGCCTGTTCGTCGCCGCCCAAATTGTCGAACGGCAGGACAGCCACCGACGGCGTCGCGATCGGCGTAGATCGGTTGGCGCCGAGGATTTGCCAGGCGCCTGCCGCGACCGCGATCAGCGCGGCGATCCCCGCCGCCAGGAGCGCGAGCCGCGAGCCCCTCTTCGGCTCGGGCGGCTTCGCCGCGGTCGCGGGCTTCGCCTGGGCGGGGACGCCCACTTGCAGCGAGTAGACCCGGATCAGCCTCTCGATGTTCTTGAGTTGCGTCGGGCCGAGGTCGGCGACCGCCATGTCGAGCCGTCCGCTCACCTGGCGATAGGCGTCCTCGGAGAGGCAGATCGCGCCCGGTTCGCAATCGCCCTCGAGCCGCGCGGCGATGTTGACGCCGTCGCCCATGAGATCGCCGTCGCTCTCCTCGACCACGTCGCCAAGATGAATGCCGACGCGAAACTCGATCCGGCGCTCGGGCGGCAGGCCGGCGTTGCGCTCGACCATGCCGTTCTGCACTTCGATCGCGCAGCGCACCGCGTCGACCACGCTGCGGAATTCGATCAGGCTGCCGTCGCCGGTGCGCTTGACGACGCGTCCGTGATGCAGGGCGATGGTCGGATCGATCAGATCGCTGCGCAGCGCCCGGAGCCGCGCCAGAATGCGATCCTCGTCCGCTCCCGCGAGCCGGCTATAGCCGACAATATCCGAAACCAGAATCGCCGCAATCTTCCGGGTCTCGCTCATGGCGCTCCCTCCGGCATCGTGCAGCCTAGCACAAAATCCGCCTCGTAGCCGCACTTATTTGTTGAGAGCCGAATTGGGCCGGCGGAAGGCGGCCCTGAGTCAATATCAGCGTCGCCTCGAATGCGACCCCGGTCGGTCGGCTCGCAAACCAAGCGACGGATTTCATACGCTGGGTTTGCGCGCTTCGCGACCCGCGCTTGGCGCCGCCTCAGCGCGAGGGATGCCGCCTCCGCCCATCGCGAGATCGTCGAGGATCGGGCAGTGCGGCCGATCGTCGCCGTGGCAGGCGTGCACGAGCTTGCGCAACGTCGCCGCCATCGCCTGCATTTCGGCGATTCGAACGTCGAGATCAGCGAGATGGGAGTTCGCGATGCGCTGGACCTCTCGGCTCGGCCGGCCCTTGTCGCGCCAGAGGGCGAGCAGCCGACCAATCTCCGAAATCGAAAAACCCAGCTTTCGCGCACGTTTGATGAAGCGCAATTCGTGAACTTCGAGCTCGCCATAGTCCCGATAGCTGTTTTCGTGGCGCGCGGGCGGCGGCAACAGACCGATCGCCTCGTAATGGCGGATCATTTTCGCATTGATGCCCGTGGCGGCCGATGCAGCGCCGATATTCATGCCGCAAAACCTCTTGACCTTCCCATCATGGGAGAGTTTAGGCGATCTGACGATCGGACGCAAGATCGGCGATTTCGACGCGTGAGCTTTTGCCGGTTGGATTTGGAGAGAGATGATGGACGATCGACACAAGGCGACGGCGGCAGGCGTGGCCGTCGATTCGCACCCGCATCGTCATCATGCGGAAGCGGCCGCCCCAGCGGGCGCCAATGTGATGAAGGACCCCGTCTGCGGCATGTCGGTCGATCCGGCGACGGCCAAGCACAAGGCGGAGCATGCCGGCGCGACCTACTATTTCTGCTGCGCCGGCTGCCGCGCGAAGTTCGTCGCCGATCCGGCGCGCTTTTTGGCGAGCAAAGCGGATTCGCCGCCGCCGAGCCCTGCGCCGGCGGGGACGATCTACACCTGTCCGATGCATCCGCAAATTCGCCAGGCCGGCCCCGGCGCGTGCCCGATCTGCGGCATGGCGCTGGAGCCGGAAGTGGCGACGGCGGCGACGGGGCCCAGCGCCGAACTCACCGACATGACCCGGCGCTTCTGGATCGCGCTCGCCCTCTCCGTGCCGGTATTCGCGTTGGAAATGGGCGGGCACCTGACCAATTTGCACATGCTGATGGCGTCCGAGGTCTCCAACTGGATTCAGCTGGCGCTCGCGACGCCGGTGGTGCTGTGGGCAGGCTGGCCGTTCTTCGAGCGCGGCTGGGCGTCGCTCAGGACCGGCAATCTCAACATGTTCACGCTGATCGCCATGGGGATTGGCGTGGCGTGGACCTACAGCGTCGTCGCGACCGTCGCGCCCGGCGTGTTCCCGCCCGCGTTCCGGAGCGCCGACGGCGCGGTCGCGATCTACTTCGAAGCGGCGGCGGTGATCACCGTTCTCGTGCTGCTGGGGCAGGTGCTGGAGCTGCGGGCGCGCGAACGGACCGGCGGCGCCATTCGGGCGTTGCTCGATCTGGCCCCGAAGACGGCGCGGCGCGTCCGGGCGGATGGAGCGGATGAGGACATCGGCCTGGAGGCGGTCGCGGTCGGCGACCGGCTGCGTGTGCGCCCGGGCGAGAAGATTCCGGTCGACGGCGAACTCGTGGAGGGCCGCGGCACAGTCGACGAATCGATGGTGACAGGCGAATCGATGCCGGTGACGAAAGCCGCCCGCGACCGGCTGATCGGCGGCACGATGAACCAGAGCGGCGGCTTCGTGATGCGCGCCGACAAGATCGGCCGCGACACGGTGCTCGCGCAAATCGTGCAAATGGTCGCGCAGGCGCAGCGCAGCCGCGCCCCCATTCAGCGCCTTGCCGACCAGGTTTCGGGCTGGTTCGTTCCGCTGGTGATCGCGACGGCGGTCGTCGCGTTTATCGCCTGGGCGATCTGGGGTCCCGAGCCGCGCTTCGCCTATGGCCTGGTGGCGGCGGTCTCGGTGCTGATCATCGCCTGTCCCTGCGCGCTCGGCCTCGCCACGCCGATGTCGATCATGGTCGGGGTCGGGCGCGGCGCGCAATCCGGCGTCTTGATCAAGAACGCCGAGGCGCTGGAGCGGTTCGAAAAGATCGACACGCTCGTCGTCGACAAGACCGGGACGCTGACGGAAGGCAAGCCGAAGGTCGTCGCCCTGCGCCCCGTCGAAGGCGTCAGCGAAAGCGAATTGCTGCGGCTTGCCGCCAGTCTCGAACAAGGCAGCGAACATCCGCTGGCGGCGGCGATCGTGGGCGCGGCGAGGGAACGCAAGATCGCGCTCGCCAAGGTCGAGGATTTTGATGCGCCGGCGGGCAAGGGCGTGACCGGGAGCGTGGACGGGCGGAAAGTCGTCCTTGGCAACCGGGCGATCATGCAGGCGGCCGGAATTGACGTCGCGGCGCTCGAAGCGCCGGCGAACGAACTGCGCAACGACGGCGCGAGCGCGATCTTCGCCGCTCTCGAGGGCAAGGCTTGTGGCGTGATCGCCATCGCCGACCCGATCAAGGCGACGACGGCCGAGGCGGTTCACGCCCTTCGACAGGCGGGCGTCCGCGTCGTGATGCTGACGGGCGACAACCGGACCACCGCCGAAGCGGTCGCCCGCAAGCTCGGCATCACCGAGATCGAGGCGGAAATCCTGCCGCAAGACAAGGGCAAGGTCGTCGAACGCCTGCGCAAGCAAGGGCGCATCGTCGCCATGGCCGGCGACGGGGTCAACGACGCGCCGGCGCTCGCGGCGGCCGATGTCGGGGTCGCGATGGGAACCGGCACGGATGTCGCCATTGAAAGCGCGGGCGTCACCCTGCTGCGCGGCGATCTGCAGGGCATGGTCGTCGCCCGCCGGCTGTCGCAGGCGACGATGAGCAACATCCGCCAGAATCTGTTCTTCGCCTTCATTTACAACGCCGTCGGCGTCCCGATCGCCGCCGGCGTGCTCTATCCGGTCTTTGGCCTGCTGCTGTCGCCGATCATCGCCGCCGCCGCGATGGCGCTGTCCTCGGTCAGCGTCGTCGCCAATGCGCTGCGATTGCGGACCGTGCGCTCCGTTAATCGAATGAGGAGGACGGCGACATGATGGATTGGGAGGGAATGTACGGCGGCTCCATGATGTGGGGCGCGGGATTGATCTGGCTGCTGGTCGTCGCCGTCTTGATCTTGGGCATTGCGGCGCTGATCAAATATCTTCGCAGCTAGCGGGCCGGCGCTTCAGGCTCGCCAAATTCGCTTGGGTTCATTGTCGCTGTTCAATAGGAGACCGCCATGAAAATATCCGTACTTGCCGCCGCCGCCCTGCTCGCGCCCGCCGTTTTGCTATCGGCGCAAAGCGTCCGCGCCGAGGACATGAAGGGCATGAACAAGCCGATGAAGCCGGCAGCGACTCCGGCCGACAAGGCGTTCGCCGCGTCGATGCGGACCATGATGAGAAATATGACCGTGAAGCCGACCGGCAATCCGGACAAGGATTTCGTTCTGATGATGATGCCGCATCATCAGGGCGCGATCGACATGGCGAAAGTCGAGTTGCAATACGGAACCGATCCGGAATTGCGCCGGCTGGCGACCGACATCGTCGCCGCGCAAGAAAAAGAGATCGCGGAAATGAAAGACTGGCTCGCGAAAAACAGCAAATGACTTTGCCAGTTGCGGGCGGGCAAGGACCCTGTGATGCGGCGCGTGGGGCTTAAGGCTATGAATGGCGATCGGAGGGCCGTTCAAGAGGCGGTAAGGCGCTGAAGGTGAACCGGCTCTGGCTGCTCATGCTCGTTGCGATACTGGGGTTGATGTATCTTCTTCAGCAACGGGGGGTCGAGCAATCGTCGAGCGATTTCATTTTCCGTCTGCCGCCCCGACCCTTGCCCCCGGTCATGGTCACGGATGGCGGCGGCGGGAAAATCGACGTCCTCGACGAACTCCGCGGCAGGTTCGTACTGCTGAATGTCTGGGCGACCTGGTGCGTTCCTTGTCGACGAGAAATGCCCACTCTGGACCGACTGCAGGAGCGACTCGGCGGACCCGATTTTGAAGTCGTCGCCGTGTCGATCGATAAAGGCGCAGCCGAAGCGGTTAGAAAATTCTACGATCGGCTCGGCATTCGGCGTCTGTCAGTGCGGGTCGCCGTCAATTCCGATGAGCTGCTGGCCGCGTTGGGCGCATACGGCGTGCCGACAACCTTGCTGATTGATCGCCAGAGCCGCGAAATCGGACGGTTGGTCGGATCGGCAAACTGGGACTCGGCCGAAATGATCGATTTCCTCAAAATGAGGATCGCTCAATAAGACCGCGTGTGGTTTGGCGCCGGGCTTGGATATCCGACTCCCCGATTGCGGCTTCAGGCGTGAGCCCCGCGCGGGAGAATGCGCTCTTCATCCGAGACCGCCCGAGTGAGGGACAGCGGTCCGCGGTCATCTTGTCCCGCCGATCCGCCGGGATCGCGACGCGACCCCGCAGGCGGCGGGCCATTGTCGCCTGCCGCTTTGCGAAGCCCTGCGCCGTCAGCGCGCCGTAGACTTGGCCAGCTGGTCCCGGATCTGGGTCAGAAGAACGACTTCCTCGCGCGGCGGAGCCGGAGGCGCGGGGGCCGCCGGGGGCTTCCTGTTGAGGGTGTTGATCCCCTTGATGACGGCGAACAGCGCGATCGCGACGATGATAAAATTGATGAGGATGGTGATGAAGTCGCCATAGGCGAACACGCCGCCCTGCTTGCGCGCGTCGGCGAGGTTGGTCGCGGTCACCGCGCTGGAGAGGGGAATGAAGTGGTTGGAGAAGTCGGCTTTGCCGGCGATGCCGATGATCGGCATGATGATGTCGTTGACCAGACCGTCGACGATCTTGCCGAAGGCCGCGCCGATGATCACGCCGACGGCGAGATCGAGAGCGTTGCCCTTCATGGCGAACTCTTTGAATTCCTGCCACATGACTGTTTTCCCCTGGTCAATGACACGGTTTGCCGCGGCGGCGATTGATCCGCTCGATCGATCTTGCGAGCAGGAGGCTAGCCGAGCAAAGTTGCAAATGAAAGGAACCGGCGACCCGCGCCGTCGAGCCCGAGGGCTATTGCGGCGCGGCGTCCTTCTTCGGCTTTTTCTTTTTCTTCTTTTCCGTCTTGGCGGCGGCCTCGGGGCCCAGCGCGTCGATCCGCGCCCGCAGCAGCGCGGTCCGCGCCTCGGTCAGGCGGGTGGCGCAATAGCCGTGGACGCTTTCCTTCACATAGTCCCGGCAGGCGTCGTCGCGCTGGCCGGCGAACGCGCCCTGGTCGCGCAGGAGGCTCGCCGCCTCCGGGTCGTTCTCGGCGCGGCCTTCGAGCGCCTGCACGGCCTTGCCCATGGCCTTCTCGGCTTCGGCGCGTTCCTTGGCGAGCTGCGCGGCGTCCTTTTCCAACGACGAGCCGTCGGGACCCCACAACCCGCTGGGATTGGTCTGGCAATCGGCGGCCTTGAAGACGCAGGCGCTGATTTGCGGGGGAACCAGCGCCGAGTCGTTGAGGACGTCGAAAGCGAACGGGCAGGCCGGAACGTCGGCCTCGAACCGCTCCAGACCGTCGGGTTTCCCGACGCTCGTCGCCTGGATCGGCTTCTCGCCGACGATGTCCACGACACAAGGCTGGGAGGGATCGGACACGCTCTCGCCGGCAAGGCGCAATTTATCGATCCTCACCGTCGCGGCGGCGCCGGAAATCTGCAGGAGCCCCGATTTGCCGTTGAGGAGCAGCGGTCGCCCATCGAGGCCGGCGACGCCGGGCGCGGCGGCGGCCGCCTTGCCGCTCTTGACCTTCGCCGTCGCGCCCTTTGACGCCGCGTCCTTTGACGCCGCGCCGACGCCCTTTTTCGGCTTCGGAGTCGCCGTGTCCGCGCCTCCTGTCGCCGCGGGCGCGGCGCCGGGCAGGACCAGTTGCGCATGGGCCGCGCTCAGGCCAACAACGAGGCCGCAAAACAGGAAGAGAAGACGCCGACTCATCGCTGGAGTTGTAGAAGCGTCGACAGGAAAGGGGAAGGCGTTTGTTGCCTCCTCGATCGCGCGCCGCGCGTGAATAATCCGCCGTTTCCGCGCCTTGCGCCTCGAAAGCGCCCAACCTATATACGCCCAGGCTGGCGGGTGAGGCCGAGAAACGCGCCGAATCCGCGGTATTTGGCTTTGAGCATTGGGGATCGGAAGAGTCGCGCAGACGGCCGTAGCGGTCGGCGGAAATTTTCTCTCGGTCTGGCCGCTTCGGGGCTGGGCGATCCCGCGAAGGAGCAGGGGAATAGAATGGCGAAAGTTATCGGCATCGACCTGGGCACGACCAACTCGTGCGTCGCCGTCATGGATGGCGCGACCCCCAAGGTTATCGAGAATTCGGAAGGCGCCCGCACGACGCCCTCGATCGTCGCGTTCACCGATGACGGAGAGCGTCTGGTCGGGCAGCCGGCCAAGCGTCAGGCAGTGACCAATCCGGAGCGGACCTTCTTCGCGATCAAGCGCCTCATCGGGCGCTCGTTCGAAGATCCGATGACCAAGAAGGACATGGGCCTCGTTCCCTACAAGATTATTCGCGCCGCCAACGGCGACGCCTGGGTGACGGCGGACGGCAAGCAATATTCGCCGTCGCAGATTTCCGCCTTCGTCCTGCAGAAGATGAAGGAGACGGCGGAAGCCCATCTCGGCGGGCCGGTTACGCAAGCCGTCATTACGGTGCCCGCCTATTTCAACGACGCCCAGCGTCAGGCGACCAAGGACGCCGGCAGGATCGCCGGCCTGGAAGTCCTGCGCATCATCAACGAGCCGACCGCGGCGGCGCTCGCATACGGTCTCGACAAGAAGAAATCCGGCACGATCGCGGTCTATGATCTCGGCGGCGGCACCTTCGATATATCGATCCTCGAGATCGGCGACGGCGTCTTCGAAGTGAAGTCGACCAACGGCGACACGTTCCTCGGCGGCGAGGACTTCGATATGCGCCTGGTCGAATATCTATCGGCCGAGTTCAAGAAGGAGCAGGGCATCGACCTGACCAAGGACAAGCTCGCGCTCCAGCGTCTGAAGGAGGCGGCCGAAAAGGCGAAGATCGAACTGTCCTCGGCGACCCAGACCGAAATCAACCTTCCCTATATCACCGCCGACGCGGCGGGCCCCAAGCATCTGGCGCTGAAGCTGACGCGGGCCAAGTTCGAGGCGCTGGTCGACGATCTGATCCAGCGCACGGTCGAACCTTGCCGCAAGGCGCTGAAGGACGCCGGCCTCTCGCCCGGTCAGATCGACGAGGTGGTGCTGGTCGGCGGCATGACGCGCATGCCCAAGGTGCAGGAAGTCGTCAAACAGTTCTTCGGCAAGGAGCCGCACAAGGGCGTCAACCCGGACGAAGTCGTCGCCATCGGCGCCGCGGTCCAGGCGGGCGTGCTGCAGGGCGACGTCAAGGACGTGCTGCTGCTCGACGTGACGCCGCTGTCGCTCGGCATCGAGACGCTCGGGGGCGTGTTTACCCGCTTGATCGAGCGCAACACCACCATTCCGACCAAGAAGAGCCAGGTGTTCTCCACGGCCGAGGACAATCAGACCGCGGTGACGATCCGAGTGTTCCAGGGCGAGCGCGAGATGGCCGCCGACAACAAGGCGCTCGGACAATTCGATCTCGTGGGCATTCCCTCCGCTCCGCGCGGCGTGCCGCAGATCGAGGTGACCTTCGACATCGACGCCAACGGCATCGTCAACGTCACCGCCAAGGACAAGGCGACGAACAAGGAGCAGCAGATCCGCATCCAGGCCTCGGGCGGATTGAGCGAGGCCGACATCAACAAGATGGTGAAGGACGCCGAAGCCCATGCCGCCGAGGACAAGAAGCGGCGCGAAATCGTCGACGCCAAGAACCAGGGCGAGTCGCTGGCCCACGACGCCGAGAAGTCGCTGAACGAATACGGCGACAAGGTCGCCCAGTCCGACCGGAGCGCCATCGAAGCGGCCGTCGCTTCCCTGCGCGCCGCTCTGCAGGGCGAGGACGTCGAGGCGATCAAGGCCCGCACGAACGACCTCATGCAGGCCCAGATGAAACTCGGCGAGGCCATGTACAAAGCGCAGCAGGCGGCGGGGGCGGCGGGCGACGCTGCCGGCGGCGGCGCCCCGGCCAAGGACGACGTCATCGACGCGGAGTTCCGCGAAGTCGACGACGACAAGAAGAAATCTTCATAAAGCGAATGTAGGCCGGCGGCGTTTGACGCCGCCGGCCTCGCCTTTGGGGGGCGCCGGAAGCGGAACCGACGCCGCAATGACGTCGGACCGGCGAGGGAAATGCGGGTCGAAGAGATGAATATTCTCCCAAGAGCGCGCTGACGATGGCCAAGCGCGATTTTTACGAGACTCTGGGCGTTTCGAAGACCGCCAGCGACGCGGAGTTGAAGTCGGCATTCCGGAAGGCGGCGATGCAGTGCCATCCCGACCGCCATCCGGGCGACAAGCAGGCCGAGGCGCGCTTCAAGGAACTGAACGAAGCCTACCAGCATCTCTCGGACTCGCAGAAGCGCGCCGCCTACGACCGCTATGGCCACGCCGCGTTCGAACATGCCGGCATGAACGAGGGTTTCGGGGCCTCGATGTCCGACATCTTCGACGACCTGTTCGGCGACATGATGGGCGGGCGCCGCGGCGGGCGTGCATCCTCGGGCCGCGAACGCGGCGCGGACCTGCGGTACAATCTGGAGATCGCGCTCGAAGAGGCGTTTCGCGGCAAGACGGCGACGTTCAAGATTCCGACCGCCGTCGCCTGCGAGGCGTGCGCGGGGTCGGGCGCGCGCGCCGGCTCGAAACCGATGGCCTGCAAGACCTGCGCCGGGCACGGGCGGGTGCGCTCGCAGCAGGGCTTCTTCGCCATCGAGCGCACCTGCCCGTCCTGTCATGGGCGGGGGCAGACGATCGACAATCCTTGCGACAAATGCGCCGGCTCCGGCCGTGTGACGCGCGAGCGCACGTTGTCGGTCAATGTGCCGTCCGGGGTCGAGGACGGCACGCGCATTCGCCTGAGCGGCGAGGGAGAGGCGGGGATGCGCGGCGGGCCGCCGGGCGATCTCTACATCTTTCTCTCGGTCAAGCCGCACCCGTTCTTTCAGCGCGACGGCGCCGACCTCTATTGTCGGGTGCCGATCTCCATGGTCCAGGCCGCGCTCGGCGGGGAATTTCTGGTCAGGACGCTCGACGGGACCGAGTCCAAGGTCGACATCCCCGAGGGCGCGCAATCGGGGCGGCAACTCAGGCTGCGCGGCAAGGGCATGCCGATCCTGCGCTCGCGCGATCATGGAGACCTGTTCGTGCAGCTCAACGTCGAGACGCCGCAGAACCTCACGCGCCGCCAGCGCGAGCTGCTGACGGAGTTCGCGTCCGAATCCTCGCACAAGACGCATCCGGAAAGCGCCGGCTTCTTCGCCAAAATGAAAGAGTTCTTCGAGGGACTGAGCTGACCGGTCTTGCGCCGAGGCAAGGACCGGATATGAGTCCGTCGGCCTTTCCGTCCGGGAAACGCGGCGCGGGGTCAAATTCGAAACGAGGGGCGAACCGCCAATGCTGCGCGACGAGGCGCATTTCTTCCGGTCTCTGGTGGCGACGCCGCGCGCGACCGGCGCGGTCGCGCCGTCCGGGCGGGCGCTCGCGCGCGCGATGGCGGCGGCTGCCGGCGAGACGGCCGACGGATTGGTCGTCGAGCTGGGGCCGGGCACCGGGCCAGTGACCAGGGCCCTGCTGGAACGGGGCGTCAAGCGGGACCGCCTCATCCTGGTCGAATACGATCCGCGCTTTTGCCGCATGCTGAGCGAGCGCTTCGGGCCGGAGGGAATCATCCGGGGCGACGCTTATGACCTCCCTCGCACGCTGCGAGACTTCGCCGGCCGGCCGATCGCGGCCGTCGTCTCCAGCCTGCCGCTGCTCAATCAGCCGCCGCATCGGCGCGAAAAGCTGATTGCCGAGGCCTTCGCGCTGATGGGGCCGGACGGCCGTTTCGTGCAATTCACCTATGGCTTCCTGTCGCCGATACCGCGGGACGCCTGCGCCCGGCGCTATTCGGCGCATGGCTCCGCGCCGATCTGGCTGAACCTGCCGCCCGCCCGCGTCTGGACCTATCGCCTCGAGGCCGATCCTGCCGGCGGCGAGGCGGCGTCGGGGAAGCCCCGGCGCGCAGGCGCGAATGCTCGCGCGGCCGAGGATCGATGAGTTGGCGGACCTGGCGCCGCGCGATCGGCTGATCGTCGCGCTCGACGCGCCCGATGTCGGCGAGGCCGAGCGTCTCGTCGCGCGCATCGGGGACGCGGCGAATTTCTATAAAATCGGCATGGAGCTCGCCTACGGCGGCGGCCTGGGGCTCGTGACCAAACTCGCCTCGGCCGGCAAGCAGGTCTTTCTCGACCTCAAATTGCACGACATCCCCAACACCGTCGAGCGCGCGACGGCGCAGGCGGCGAGGCTCGGCGCGCGGTTTCTGACCGTCCACGCCTATCCGCAGACCATGCGCGCCGCGGTCGCGGGCGCGAAGGGCTCGCCCATGCGGATTCTCGCGGTGACCGTGCTGACCTCATATGACGACGCCGATCTTCTCGACGCCGGCTATCGTTTCGGCGTCGTCGAAATGGTCCGTCGCCGCGCCGAACAGGCGCTCGCGCTGGGCGTCGGCGGCCTGGTCGCGAGCGCCGCCGAGGCGGCGACGTTGCGCAGAACGATTGGAGCGGAGATGGTGATCGTCACGCCCGGCATCCGTCCGTCAGGCGCGGCGATCGGCGACCAGAAGCGCGTCGCGACGCCCGCCGAGGCGATCCGCGGCGGCGCCGACTACCTTGTCGTCGGCCGCCCGGTCACCCAGGCGCCCGATCCGCGCGCGGCCGCCGAGGCGATCGTGGCGGAAATCGCCGCCGCGGCGCAGTCTCTTTCCGCGCCGCCGCGAGAGCGATGATCGGCTCGTCCGCCGCCGCGGTTTGATCGGCCGCCGAACGGCGCTATCATCCTGGGAAAACAGCGAGAGGAAGCGCTCAATGCCCAAAGGCTATATCATTTCGCGCGTCGACATCACCAACCCGGAGGCGTATGCGCGCTACGCCGCCGCCGCGACCAAGGCGATCGCGGACCACGGGGGCAAGGTGCTCGCGCGCGGCGGGCGCAGCGAGGCGCTGGAGGGCAAGGCGCGAGCGCGCAACGTGGTGCTCGAGTTCGAAAGCTACGAGGCGGCGCGGGCGCTATTTCCATTCCGAGCAATATCAGGCGGCGCGCGCGCTGCGCGAGGGAGCCGCGGACATTGAAATGGTTCTGGTCGAGGGAGTTCTGAAGATGCCGAAGGGTTACTGGATCGTCCATATTGATGTGCGCGATCCCGAAATTTACCAGCAGTATGTCAAGGCCAATGCCGCGGCGTTCGCAAAATACGGGGCGCGCTTCCTGGTCCGCGGCGGCAAGCATGTCGTCACCCGGGGCAAGGCGCCGGCCCGCAACGTCGTGATCGAGTTCCGCGACTACGAGACCGCGATCGCCTGCCACGATTCCGAGGAATATCGAGAAGCCGCGAAGCTTCGCGACGCCGCGAGCGTCGCGGATATCGTCATCGTCGAAGGCTATGACGGCCCGCAACCAGGCTGAGCCCGCCGGCGAGGGGAGCGCAATGACCGAAATCAGGCTGATCGTCAGCGGCGCCGCGGGCCGGATGGGACGCATGGTCGTCAGGGCGATCGACGAGGCGCAGGACGCCAGGCTGGTCGGGGCGCTGGAGCGCGAGGATTCGCCCTGGATCGGCCATGACCCGGGCGCGCTCGCCGGGTGCGGCGCGAGCGGTCTCGCCATCGTCGCCGATCCGCTGCCCCTGTTCCTCGAGGCCGACGCGATCATCGACTTTTCTTCCCCGGCGGCGAGCGTGGAGATCGCCGGCCTCGCCGCTCAGGCGCGCATCGCCCATGTGATCGGCACCACCGGCCTCGCCGAGGCGGATCTCGACCGGATCGAGGCGGCCGCGCGCCACGCGCCGATCGTGCGGTCGGGCAACATGAGCCTCGGCGTCAATCTTCTGGCCGCGCTCGCGCGCCGCGCCGCGGCGGCGCTCGGCGACGACTTCGACATCGAAATCGTCGAGATGCACCACCGCATGAAGGTCGATGCGCCCTCGGGCACCGCGCTGCTGCTCGGCGAGGCGGCGGCCGCCGGACGCGGCGTTTCGCTGAAGAACCATTCCGTCGGCGCCCGCGAGGGCATCACCGGCCCAAGGCGGCGCGGCGACATCGGCTTCGCCTCGTTGCGCGGCGGCACGGTGGTCGGCGATCACAGCGTCATCTTCGCCGGCGAGGGCGAGCGGATCGTCCTGTCTCACCTGGCCGAGGATCGCGCGCTGTTCGCCCGCGGCGCGCTCAAGGCCGCGCGCTGGGCGCAGGGCCGGAAGCCCGGGCTCTATTCGATGGCCGACGTGCTGGGTCTCGGCGGCTGAATCGGCGGCCTATTCTCCGCACTCGAAATCGAGCTTCGCCGACTTTCGCGTCTTTCCCGCGCGGACCTCGATGGCGAGCGGCATGCAGGTCGCGCCTTCGAGAAACACCGCCTTGTGCTCCAGGCCGTCCGAACCGAAGATGAAATTGGTGAACGCCTTGTGGGTGAGGATTTTCTGGCCCGCGCGGCCGGTCTGAGTGAGGTCGACCGTCGCGGTCGCGTATTTCGGCGCGGCGTTCCTGTCGCCGGCGAACGTGAAATCGAGCAGCAGCCCGGTCGCGGTGTCTCCGCCCGGCGCCCCGCCCCTGGGGGCGTCGATCAGCGTCTCGCCGCCGATCAGATCGTCCGAGAACTTGCCGGCGCGCTCGAGAAAGACGTAGGCCTTGACGTCGACGATCTTCAATTCCGCGGCCTGGCCGGCGCCCGACAGCGCCAGGCCAACCGCCGCCGCCGCGATCCGAACCGCGTCCATCTCCCCCTCCCGGACGCGAAGCACAACTCGAAGGCGAAAAAACCCGGCTCGCGAATGTGCGAGCCGGGGTTCTTCTATCTCGAGGCGTTCGCGGAAGCGTCAGTTATTGCGGTTCGAACCGGTCAGATACAGGATCGCCTGGAACATGTTGATGAAGTCCAGATAAAGCCGCAAGGCGCCGTGGATCGACTGCTTCTGCACCATCTCGTAGCCGCTGCTGCTGGAATAGCCCTCCTTGATCGACTGGGTGTCCCAGGCGGTGAGGCCGGCGAAGATCACGACGCACAGGATCGACAGACCGAACTGCAGCCCCGAGCTTTGCAGGAACAGATTGAGCAAGCTCGCGATGATGAGGCCGACGACGCCCATCATCATGAACGATCCCATCGCCGAAAGGCTGCGCTGGGTCGTGTAGCCATAGAGGCTGAGGCTGGCGAAGGCCGCCGCGGTGGCGAAGAACGCGCGACCGATCGAGGCGCCGGTGAACACCACCAGCAGCGCCGACATCGACAGCCCGATCAGCGCCGCGAAGGCGATGAAGGCGTTGCGGGCGCTGCCGACCGACATCGTATTGATCCGCGCCGAGATGTAGAACACCAGCGCCAGCGGCGACAGCACGATCAGCCAACGCAGGGGCGAGACATAGATCGCGTGGCCGAAGCTGGTCAGCGCCAGTCGTCCGCCGGCGGTCTGCACCGTGCCGAGGGCGAAGGCGGCGTAGGCGACGAGGCCGGTCACGCCGAGCCCGAGGGTCATATAGTTGTAAACGCCGATCATATAGGCCCGAAGGCCCTCATCGACGGCGACGCCGGACCGTGCAATACCAGCGCCAGGACGCGCGTTGGCGTAGCGGTCATAGTCGGACATGATAAAAAACCTCTCCAAATGTATGCGCCCAAGCCCGGCCGTGAAGCTAGGCGGCGCTTGTGCGCATAATATGGCGAGAGCCTATCGCCCCGCAAGGCCGCGGACGGCGAAATCGGCCTAGTGTCCGCCGCCGCCGGCCATGGCGACCGGACGGCGCATCAGGACGGCCAGGCCGACGCAGCCGAGAAAGATGACGGTTAACCCTAAGAACACGTCGGAGAGCGCCATCACCTCCGCCTGCTTGCGCACGATCAGCGCCAGCTGCCGGGTCGCGGCGAGCGCGGCGTCGGAGCCGCGCGCCGCCAGCGCCGCGGTCAGCTTGGCGAGCCGCTCGTCGGCGACGGCGCGCCCCCAGGTGACGGATTCGCGCAGGCGCTCGAGATGCAGGTCCATGCGCTTGTCGAGCGTGGTGTTGATGAGCGCCAGGCCGACCGCCCCGCCGAGATTGCGCATCAGATTGAACAGGCCGGAAGCGTTCTTGATCTTGTGCGGCGGCATGGTGCCGAGCGCCAGATTGTTGATCGGCACCATGCTCAGCATCAGTCCGACGCCGCGGAAGATCTGGGGCCACAACAGCTCCCAGAAATCCCAGTCCACGGTGACGAAGGACGCCTGCCAGGTGCCGATCGCGAAGAAGATGAAGCCGACCGCGATCATGATGCGCGGGTCGACCCGCGTCATCAGCCGCCCGGCGAGCGGCGCGGTCAGAAACATGCAGGCGCCGGTCACGAACATCGTCTTGCCGATCATCAGCGACGAGTAGCCGCGCACCACCGCCAGATAGACCGGATAGATGTAGGTGAGGCCATAGAGCCCGATGCCGAGCACGAACGCGAACATGGTGCCGGTCCAGAAATTGCGGTCGCGAAAGGCGGTCAGGTCGACGATCGGCTGATAGGCGGTCAGCACCCGCCAGAAGAACACGACGCCGCTGACGGCGGAGACGACGATCGCGATCGTCACCGGCTGGCTCTCGAACCAGTCCTTCGACGGCCCTTCCTCCAGCGCATATTCCATCGCCCCGAGGAACCCGGCCATGGTGATGAGGCCCGTCCAGTCGAAGTTGGCGAGCAGCGAATGGTCCGGCTCGTCGAAGTCGATCAGCAGCCAGCACGCGCTGGTGACGATGATCCCGGGAATGATGTTGACGAGGAACAGCCAGTGCCAGGAAAACCAGTCGGTCAGGTAGCCGCCGACCGTCGGCCCGATGGTCGGGGCGAGCGTCGCCACCAGCCCGATGATCGGGGCGACGAACGGCTGCTTCGAGCGCGGAAAAATGGTGAACGCCGAGGCGAACACGGTCGGGATCATCCCGCCGCCGATGAAGCCCTGAAGCGCCCGCCAGACGATCATGTCGTTGATGCTGGTCGCCTGGGCGCACATGAAGCTCATCAGGGTGAAGCCGCCGGCCGAGATCGTGAAAATGAGCCGGGTGGAAAAGGCGCGCGACAGGAAGCCCGACAGCGGGATCATGATCACTTCGGCGATCAGGTAGCTGGTCTGAACCCAGGTGACCTCGTCGGACGAGGCGGAAAGGCCCGCCTGAATCTGCGACAGCGAGGCCGAGACGATCTGGATGTCCAGGATCGCCATGAACATCCCGAACACCATGAAGATGAACGCCGCGAGCCTTCGCATCGAGAAATGCTCGACCGCCGGCGGGGCCCATGCGGCGGGGCGCGCCGGAACGGCCGGCGCGCGGATGGCGACGGCGTCGCTCAAGGCTTGGCGGCCTTGGTCGCGACGGATTCCAGTCCGAGCGCGCCGAGGAGGGTCGGCCTGGCCGCGTCGGAATCGCGGGTGTGGACGGTGGCGACGACCGACAGGCCGGGCCGCAAAGGAACCGTCTTCAGCACCTCCTCGGGGAAGGTTATGCGCACGGCGACGCGCTGGACGACCTTGGTGAAATTGCCGGTCGCATTGTCGGGCGGCAGCAGCGAGAACTGCGACCCGGACGCCGGCGAAATCGACGACACCACGCCCTGGACCACTTTGCCGCCGAGAGCGTCGATGGCGACGTCGACCTTCTGGCCCGGCCGGATGTCTTCGAGCTGGGTCTCCTTGAAGTTCGCGTCGACATAGGAATCGTTCAGCGGCACGAGCGCCATCAGCCGGGTTCCCGGCTGCACGAGCTCGCCGACCTCGGCCGCCTTGTTGCCGACCACGCCGTCGAACGGCGCGACCACCCGGGTGAACGACAGATCCCATTCGGCCTTGGCCAGATTGGTCAGGAGTTCGCCGCGCTGGCGCGTCGCCTCGTCCCGCTGGGCTTTCAGCACGTCGAGATTGGCCTTCGCGCCTTCCAGCGCGGCGGCGGCCGAAGCCGCGCTCGCCTTCGCCCCTGCGACCGCGGCGACGGTCCGGTCGCGGTCGGCGGTCGCCTGCTCGAGACGTTGCTGCGAGCCGAAATTCGTCTGCGCCAGCTTGAGGGAGCGGTCATATTCCAGGGCGGCGCGCTCGACGTCGGCCTGGGCGCCGGTGAGTTGCGCCTGCGCGGCGGCGACCTGCGCCTGCGCCTGGGCGATCGCCGCGCCCTGGGCGTCGATCTGCCGGCCGAACCGGGCGATGGTGGCGTCCTGGGTGGCGATGCGCGCCTTCGCCGCCTCGACCGCGTTCTGATAGTCGCCGTCGTCGATCGAGGCGAGAAGATCGCCCTTGTGGACGACCTGGTTGTCGACCACCGGAACCGCGGTCAGATGGCCCGTCGCCTTGGCGGCGATGATCGAGGTCGAGGCGCCCACATAGGCGTCGTCGGTCGAGACCAGGAAACGCCCCTCGACGAACCAGTCGTAGGCCATCTTGCCGCCATAGGCGAGCCCGGCCAGGACCACGACCGGAAGAACGAACCGGCGCAAGCCCGAGCGCTTGGCCGCGCGCGCGGGCGCGGCCGGCGGGCCGCCGATCGCCGGCGGCGGCGCGGTCGGCAGTCCGGGCGGCGTAGGCGGAGCGGTCATCGCTCGCGAGGCGGCCGCCGGGCTCTGCTCGGCGACCTTGATGGTCTCGTCCATCGAAAACCCCAACCTGAAAATCAACAGCGACCGAACGGTTCGGTCAATTTTCGTTGACATAGACCAAACCGGGGAGTAAGGCAAGCAAAATCGAACCGAACCGTTCGGTCAGTGATTCGACCGCTGGAAGGACGTGAGAGTTATGGACCTGGAAGCTCTGGAGCCGGAAGCCGCCGGCCGCAACGACGGCGGCGCCAAGCGCAGCCAGATCATGGACGGCGCGCGTTCGGTGTTCCTGAGCGCCGGCTTCGACGGCGCGAGCATGAACGACGTGGCGCGCGCCGCGGGCGTGTCGAAGGGCACGCTGTACGCCTATTTCAACTCCAAGGACGAGCTGTTCGAGGCGATCATCCGCGGCGAATACGCGCAAGCCGCCGAACGGGTGTGCGTTTTCAAGCGCGATTGCGGCGACGTGCGGGCGGTGCTGACCGACTTTGGCGTCAGGCTTGTCGAGCGCATGACCGAGCCGGGGACGGTGGCCCTGGCCCGGGTGGTGGTCGCGGCGGTGGAAAAATTCCCGAAGATCGGCCGGACTTTTTATGAATCGGGTCCGCTGTACGGCGCGACGCGTCTGGCCGGCGAACTCAGCAAGCTCGAGGCGGCGGGCGCGCTCCATGTGCCCGATCCCGAGCGCGCCGCCTGGCAATTCGTCGATCTCTGCCAGAGCTACGTCTACAAGCGCCTGCTGTTCGGCGTCGTCGAATCGGTCAGCCGCGAGGATATCGAAGCCTCGGTCAAGGCCGGGGTCGACGTGTTCCTGAAGGCGTACGGGGTTTGAAGTATCTGCAAATGTTCGGACCGCGGAATGCTAGGCAATCGCCTGATTAGGCGAAGTTCATAATGTGCCTATCCGGTTAAGACAGATACCGACTACATAGAGATGAGCCGGAGCGCCGCGCCGACGTCCCCTGAGGGCCGGTTTGGCCGAGAGGGGAGCGGCGGCTCCGGGGATGCGCGGGGAGCTGAAGCAGACATTCATCGTCGATAGACGCTCGGTTGCCGCCGACCCTTTGCGGACCTTGCCGACCGGCCCAGTACGGGCGGTGAGCGCCGGAAACCGCACGTAGGCCGAACGGGGGAACGGCGCCAGAAGCGGGCCCGCCGGTTTGTTGGCCCGTCTTCTATGGCGGAGGCCGTTGCTGTGACGTGGACCGTATGAGGGTCGTCTTTGCCGAGGCGAGATGCGCTTTGCAGGCACGCCTGACGGCGGCGGGGTTCCGGCCGAGCAACGCTTCGATGTAGGCGATGTGCTCCCGAATCGCCACCCCGTTGCGTTGCCGCTCGTCGCGCTTGTTCCATTGGTAATGGTAATGGAAAATGAGCGTGAAGATGTCGTAGAAACCGTCGATGAACCGGTTGTGGGCCGCCCAGTTGATGAGCTGGTGGAAACGGCTGTCGAGATCGGAAAAGTCTTGGTAGCGGCGCTCGATGTCCTTCAGCAGCGAGAGATGCTCCTCGCGCAGCGTTTCAATTTGCCGCCACAGCGGAGAAGACTCGGGCAGCGCGGCGAAGGCCATCGCTGACCGGAGCTCGAACATTTCCCGGATCTCGAAGAGCTCAAGGGCGAAGCTCGGCGTGAAGCCATGAAGCACCCAGCCGCCGTTGGGCCGCTTTTCGATGAGTCCGAATCTCTGAAATCGGTTCAGGAACTCGCGGATTCCAGTCGTCGCCACGCCGAACCGGCGGGCTAGCTCGAGCTCGTTGATCGTCGTTCCTGGAAGCGCGTTTTCCCGCAGCATCCATTCCATGAACTTCTTCTCGAGCTGAGCGGAAGCCGAGACCGTCTCCGCCTCCGGAAACCGCTGCATCCGCGCGCCACTCGATCGAACCGCGCGCAGACGTCCGGCTCCGACCACGACGCCTTGCGCGGCCAGGGTCGCGATGATTTTCCGCACAGTGGTGCGGCTGACGCCTAGCATCGAACCCAACGCGTTCTCGGACGGCAGAGGTTCGTCGTCTCCGAGTTTGGAGATCAGATCGATCGCGTCATTGTAGGCGCGCTTGAATACGGCGTCCGTCTTCATCGGGCAGGGGCTCTGTATGCTTATTTGTCGATAAAAAACAATTTGACGTCTGGACGACAAGCGGTCTTTTATGGAGAAGAAACTAATCGCGCAATACCCCGAAAAGAGACGACCGGGCGCCCACGGCGACGACCGCAAACAGAGGTTTTTGTCTCTCAGAAACACGACGAGGGCGATGTGGCGGAAATGGCGACCGAACGTCAGGAGGCCGCTCCCTCTCCCAGGGAGCGCTGGACCGGCGAGGCCACCGCAGTTTCTTTGGCTCTGAGGCTGCTCGCCGTCGGCCCGCTGCTGATCCTCATCCTGCTCATCGCCGTGATCAGCCAGGCGACGCCCTATTTTCTGAAGCCGGTCAATATCAGCAACATCCTCGCGCAAACCGCCGTCATCGCGATCGTGGCGATCGGGCAGCACCTCGTCATTCTCACCCGTGGAATCGACTTGTCGGTCGGCTCGAATCTCGCCCTCGCGACCGTGATCGGCGGACTCGTGTTTCGCATCGACAATTCGGCGCTCTTCGTGGCCCTCGCGATGCTCGGCGCTGCGACGCTCGTCGGCGTCGTCAACGGCGCCGTCTACGTCTACGGACGCCTTCCGCACCCGTTCATCATAACGCTTGCGACTTTGAGCATCTGCCGCGGCCTCGCGTTGCAGCTCGCCATCGGTCACACCACGATGCGCGGCATGCCCGACGCGATCGTCGCGATCGGCGGGTCGGAGACTTTCGGCCTGCCGAACTCCTTCTTCGTCGTCCTTGTGATCGCCCTCGCCGGGCTGGTCATGACCAGGGCCATGGTATGGGGCCGTTGGATTTACGCCGTCGGTGGCAACCCGGAAGCGGCGCTTGAAATGGGCATACCGGTCAAAGCGGTGCTCGTTTCCAGCTACGTGATTTCCGGCTTCTGCGCGGGCGTCGGCGCGGTCGTTCTCGCCGGTCGCACCGCCGCCAGCTCTCCGCTCTACGGCAATCTGCTCGAACTCGACACCATCGCCGCGGTCATCATCGGCGGCGCGAGCTTTCTCGGCGGGCGAGGCCATATCGGCCACGCGCTGATCGGGGCGGTGATGATCGGAGTGATCCGCAACGCGCTCAACCTTCTCGACGTCAATGTGTTCTTCCAGATGATCGCCATCGGCCTCGTCATCGTCGTGGCGGTCGAGGCCGACGTGCTGCGCAGTCATTTGGAGGCGCGCGCGCGGGTCATTCAGGCGGCGGGGACCTAGATGAACCCGGCGGCGAGTGTCCCAGTTCTCGAGATCCGCGATGCGGAAAAGAGATTCGGCGCGATTCGCGCTCTCAAGGGCGTCAGCCTCGAGGCCCATCGCGCCGAAGTGCTCGCCCTGCTCGGAGACAACGGCGCCGGCAAGTCGACGCTGATCAAATGCATCAGCGGCGTCTACGCGCTCGACGAAGGCGAGATCCTTCTCGACGGAGCGCCGACCGCGATTCATTCGCCGGCCGCGGCGCGCCGCGCGGGGATCGAGACGGTCTATCAGGACCTCGCCCTCTTCGACAACCTTACGCCAGCGCAGAACTTCTACTGCGGCCGCGAGATCGCGTACCCAAGGTGGCTTCCTCGCGGACTGAGGCTCCTGAGCGGTCGCGCCATGGATCGCGAAGCGGCGGCGGTGCTCGAACGGTTGAAGGTCAAGCTGCCCAAATTCGACGCCCCGGTGGCGCGGATGTCGGGCGGCCAGCGTCAGGCCATAGCCGTCGCACGGGCGACGGTATTCGCCCGCAAGGTCGTGATCCTCGACGAGCCGACCGCCGCGCTTGGAGTGCGCGAATCCCGCAAGGTCCTCCACCTCATCGCGCAACTGCGTGCGGAAGGGAACGCCGTCGTTCTCATCACCCACAACATGGAGCACGTCGTCGAGCTCGCCGACCGGGCGATCGTCCTGCGCCATGGACGCAAGGTCGGGGAGCTGAAGCCGGACCGCGCGAACCAGAAGGATCTCGTCGCCCTGATTGTGGGAGCGGACGCTTAACCGGATTTCGTCGCATCAGGCTGCGGCGAAGCGAGCGTCGCTCCGCTCTGGAGCGACCTCTTTGAAGCAAGGGAGGATGCAACATGCGACTGACAGTGCTGCTCGGCGGCGTAGCGCTTGCCGCGGCGATCGCCGGGCCCGCCCAAGCGGACCAACCGATCAAGCTCGGGTTCATCACCAAGTTTCCGGTGCCATTCTTCGCCACGATGGAGAACGCAGCCAAGGAATATGCGGCGGCTCATCCCGGAGTCGAGATCGTCTTCGGGCAGGGAACCTCCGCGACCGATATCGAAGGTCAAATCGCGCTCATCGAGTCGATGGTGAGCAAGGGAGTACAGGGCATCGCCATCACGCCGGTCGATCCGACGGTGGCGACGACGCTCGACAAGGCAGTCGCCAAAGGCGTCAAGGTCGTCCTCATGGATAACAGAATTCCGGACTGGAAGGGCCAGACCGCGCTTGCCACCACGAACAATCTCGAAGCCGGCAAAATCGCGGGCCAATATCTCAAGTCGGTGTTGAAGAACGGCGACACGCTTGGCGTTCTCGAAGGCGTGCCGGGCGTGCCCGCGCTAGATGATCGAGTGAACGGCATGCTCGAAGGCCTGAAAGGCGTCGACGTCAAGATCGTCGGCAGAGGCGCGACGAGCTGCACCGAAGAGAAAGGGATCAATGTCGCCCAGGACATCCTGACCGCGAATCCGCAACTCGTGGCGATCTATTCGGCGTGCGGCCCGCCCGCGGCTGGAGCCGCGCAGGCGATCAAGAACGCCAAGCTTGATCATCGCGTTATTCTCGTGGGTTTCGACTTCTGCTGCGGAGAGGCGGAAGCGATGGCCGCAGGAATCGAGGACGCCTCCGTGGCCCAGTTCCCGTCGAAAATGGCGGAGCTCGGCGTGGACGCGCTGGTGAAGTCGATCAGGGGAGAAAAGGTGGTGTCCCTGATCGACTCGGGCGCCGCTCTCGTCACCAAGGACAACATGGACAAATTCAAGTGAGACGAGGGAGGGTCGGCGAACAGCCGACCCTCCCCTTTTCCAGGCGCCGATGTGCCGGCGCAGCACGCCGCGTCAGGCTTGCGAACCAACCCGACATCCTCGAGAACGGGCGGCGGCCGGACGCCTGATTCCATCGAGCCGCGGACCGGCGAACCAAGAGGCTGGACGAAGACCATGCGAGCGGTCGTCTGTCGCAGACCCGGCGAGCTTGTGCTGGAGGAGCGGCCGGATGCAAGGCGCGGTGAGGGCGATGCTCTTGTCGCCATCCGAAGGATCGGGATTTGCGGCACCGATTATCATATCTACGAGGGCAGCCACCCCTTTCTGCAATATCCGCGGGTCATCGGTCACGAACTGTCCGGCGAAGTGCTCGAAGCGCCTCGGGACAGCGCATTGACGAACGGCCAGACGGTCGTCGTCAATCCCTACTTGTCGTGCGGAACCTGCATCGCCTGCCGCAAGGGCAAGCCCAATTGCTGCGTGCGCATCGCCGTGCTCGGCGTGCATCGCGACGGTGGCATGTGCGAGCGGATCAGCGTGCCGGTGCGCAATCTCTATCCGGCAGGAAATCTCACCTTTGACGAGGCGGCGAGCATCGAGTTCCTGTCGATCGGCGCCCATGCCGCGGCGCGCTCGGGCCTGAGGCCCGGCGACCGCGCGCTCGTGATCGGCGCGGGGCCGATCGGCCTCGGCGTCGCGCTCTTTGCGGGACAAACCGGCGGGGACGTCACGGTCATCGACGTCGAGCCCGAGCGACTTAATTTCGCAATGCAGGCCGGGATCGCGGGGCGGTCGATTTCGGCCGACGCCGGGACAGACGAGCGGGTCGCCGAGGCGACCAATGGCGAGGGATTCGACGTTGTGTTCGACGCAACCGGAAATCGACGCTCGATGGAAGAGGCGGTTCGCCATGTGGCCCATGGAGGCTCGCTGGTGCTGGTCAGCGTGGTGAACGACAAAATTACTTTTTCAGATCCGGAGCTCCACAAGCGCGAGATGACTGTCCTCGGGAGCCGGAACGCCGTGCGCGCGGATTTCGAACGGGTCATGGCGGCAATCGAAGACAAAAGGGTCCCGCTGCAACGCCTGCTTACGCATCGCACGAGCCTTGCTCGCGTCGCTGCCGACATCCCGCGATGGACGACAGACAAGACGGGCCTCGTGAAGGCGCTGGTCGAGATCGAATGACACGGAGAATCATCCAGTTCGGCACCAGCCGATTCCTTCAGGCGCATGTCGATCTCTTCGTCCACGAAGCCCGGTGCTCGGGCCAGGACATCGGGCCGATCACTGTCGTGAAGACGACATCCGGGGGCGATCGCGACGTGCGCATTTCCGCCCTCAAGCGCGGAGTCCCTTTCCCGGTCCGTATCCGGGGGATCGCGGCGAACAAGGTGATCGACGAAACAGTCGAGGTTGCGAGCGTCGATTCGGCGTTCGACGCCCAGCAGGAATGGCCGGCTGTGGTCCGCTGCTTCGCACGCGAGGCGGAGATCGCCGTGTCCAATACCGGCGACACCGGCTTCGAGCGCTCGCGCGAGGACGCCGCCCACGATTATTCCTCGGGTACGCCGCCAGGCAGCTTTCCGGCAAAACTGCTCGCGCTCCTTCTCGCTCGCTTCCGGGAAAGCGGCCGGCCCATGATTTTCCTGCCTACCGAGCTGGTTTCCGGCAACGGCCGCCGTCTGGCCGAGGTCGTTTCGACCCTTGCCGAGGAAAGCCGCCAAACGGACTCGTTTCGCGACTGGCTGGCCCGCTCCGTGATCTTTGCCGATACCTTGGTCGACCGGATCGTCTCCGAAACGATCGAGCCGATCGGCGCGGTCGCCGAGCCCTATGCTCTTTGGGCCATCCGCAAGGGTGGGTTCGGAGAGCCCGTCCGGCACCAGGCCGTCCGCATGGTGGACGACCTCGCGCCGTTCGAGCGTTTGAAGTTGCACATCCTCAATTTGGGTCACACCGTGCTCGCCGACATTTGGATGAAGGAAGGGCGGCCGGCGGATGAGACGGCCCGGGCGATCCTGGAAGACGCAGCCGCCTCGAAGGCCCTCACGGCGGTCTACCTGGAGGAAGTCTTGCCCGGTTTTGCGCTTTACGAGATGGGCCGCCAAGCTCAGGACTATGTGGCCGCCACACTGGAACGGTTCCACAACCCGTTTCTTAAACATCGGCTCGCCGACATTCACCAGAATCATGACGCCAAAATCGGACGCCGCGTAGCCACCTTTCTGGAATGGGTGCGGCGTCGCGATCCAGGCTTCGCCGCACCACGCTTGACCGCGATGCTCCAGCGGTAATCACGCGATGCTTGGGAGAGCCAACCCGGAAGGTTCGGCGCGCGTTGAGGGACATCGGGATCCCAGGTTGGGTTCCGGTGACAGCGCATTTTTCGTGCTACGGTGAACGTGCATGTCTTGGCTCCGATAAGCCCTCCGGAACGACAGGCGCTTGCGTCAAATAAAGTGCACTGTCACTGGAACCACAATGGCGTGGCGATGGGCCTATCACCAAGGCGTTGACGGCGAACAATCAGTTTCGACTTCCGGGCCCACTTTTGTGAACGGCGGCTTGCGTCAACTCCGCGCCTTCCCCCGCAACCTTGTACGCCCGCTTCCTGGCCCCTTTCCGCCGTTCGGCCAAAGGTCGCTATCCGCCCGATTGAGGCGTCCAAGGCCGCGACCCGCGATGTCCGCTTAACGTCGAGTTCTGCCGTTCCGGGCGCGCCCCTTCGAGGGCAGGAATCCGCCCAAGGCGGTCCTTTCCGTGCACGCCATGCACCCCTGCACGTACACCCAGACGCGCCCGCAATGGGACGCGATAGGCGGCCCGCTTGGTGGAGCGGGGGCGAAATATTTTGAAGCGCGCACCTGAGAGCTTTTTAATCGACGGCGCGCGCGCGTGTCCCCCGGTGGGGGTGGCTCGGCTCAACCGTGCGGCCAGTACCGGGCACCATCCGTCGCCCGAGCGTGGCGTGAGCGGAATTGTCAGCCTCGCGAACTCGGGGCGCACTTCTCGCCAGCGCACCACCTGTGGCAAACAGGTCGAGCAACTAAGAATATTCAGCGGTGGCATGCAGGTCGCCACCACGAGCAGGTTGGCATGCGTTATCGGGTGGTCAAGACGAACAAGCGTCTCGCGGTTGAGCGGCAGATACACGCCGCAATCGCCCATTTCAGGGAAGGAAATTTTGAATGTGTAATCACGCTCTGCTCGGCTGCTGAAGGTCGAATACCCGAGCCTGCGGAACCAGTTCACCTCTTTGGACGGCTAAAGGAGGGAAGCGCTGCAAATCCTCCGACTGACGGGACAAAGGACGATTTCAACTACCATGCCAATTGGCTGAAGCACAACAACGAACCGGACGATTGGGAAATCGCGGAGTTGGATGTGAAGTTGTGGCTGAACAGGGCGATTTCGAAATACCGAGCGATATATGGCGTTGGGACGCGGGAAATGGCTGCCGTCTTCCCCTGGGCCGGTACGCCGACTAGGGCTCGACGTTCAACTCAATGAGGACACAGCACCGGGCCGCGGGCCCTGGCCGGCGTCAGGGCCACCGGGGGTCGTCGAGGGCGCATGACAAAACGCATTTAGTGACCCTATTGACGGACCGACGCAACGTCTTTGGCTTCACGGGCAGTTCCAAAGATGAGGCCCACGACCGCAGAACGGATCGAGACGGCGAGAACCGCTTCACCACGGAGGCTGCCTTTATCAGGGCGGGTGAGGACCTACTCTGCGACGGCCGGAAAGGGTTTGTGTCCGCAACCCTTCCCGATGGCACAATCGTCCGAGACGGCTCTGTCAGACCAAATGCTCACCGCGCCTCCGATCGTGGTAGGCTTGGGCCATGAGCAACCCGTTCCGATATTTCAACAGCTCGCCGGAGATCATCCGCCTGGTCGTGATGATGTACGTGAGATATCCGCTGTCGCTGCGTAACGTCGAGGATCTCTTAGCCGAGCGCGGGATCGACATCAGCCATGAGACGGTCCGGTTCTGGTGGAACCGGTTTGGCCCGATGTTTGCCGCCGAGATCCGCAAGAGGCGGGTAGCGCATATGCGCGGCTATCCCCAGTGGCGGTGGCATTTGGACGAGGTCTTCGTGAAGGTTAACGGCAAGATCTGTTATCTTTGGCGCGCCATTGATCATGAGGGCGAGGTCTTGGAGGCCGTGGTCACTGCAAAGCGGGACAAAGCTGCGGCGCTGAAGCTTCTCAAGCGGACCATGAAGAAATACGGGGCTCCTCGCAGCATCGTCACCGATGGGCTTCGGGCATATTCGGCAGCGATGAACGATATCGGTGTTGCAGCCGAGCGGCACGAAATCGGCGGTCGGCTCAACAATCGAGCGGAGAATTCGCATCAGCCGTTCCGACGCCGAGAACACGCCATGCAGCGGTTTCGAAGCATGAAGACGCTGCAAAAATTCAGCTCAATTCACGCTGAGGTCCACAACCAATTCAATCATGAGCGTCATCTCGTTACTCGCCAAGTTTACAAACATAGACGAGCCTGTGCGTTGGCCGAGTGGCGCGCACTCGGGGCCTAATGGCCGCCGCTCGGTCGGGGCGCGCTGTGCCATGCGCAGAGGACCAGTTGTTACTCTGACGTTGCCTTATTTTGGGTTCCCGACTGCGCGGCCGGACTGATCAGCGAGATCGCGAACCGTTCGGATTGCAATCAGCGTTCGGCGGGCGCCCTTAGCCCCAACGCCGACCATTGGTCAGGCCACGCCATTGGAAGGTCCATCAGGCGCTTGACTATCCGCTTGAGAGGCTTCAGCGCCGCGCCCTTTCCCCTGCCGTTTCCTCCAACGCGTTCAACAGCGCCGGTCTCGATGCGGTGAAATCACCGGACAAACCGCGTTCGTTCTCAACCCGCCCAAACCGAACCCGACGACCAGACGCGTCACGCATAGATCGGGCTAGGAGTCTAGCCCCCGGAAACTTGACTTGAGCTTATCATATGATGGTATGATGAATACGCCGAGGCGTCCATGAGGGTCGTCTATTGAAACTGTCCGGCAAGGGAGGGGCAATGCCGCGCGCGCCAACTGGGCGCGCCTTTGACCGCGCTCACTGGGACATGGCAAGGGGCCCGTCCGGCGACAGGATTGAGACCTCGGGGCTAGTCGACAAGGTCGTGCGAAGAATCGGCCAGGACATCATTTCCGGCCTGTTCAAACCGGGCGACACGCTGCCAAACGAATCGGCGCTTTGCGAGCGGCTGGGCGTCAGCCGCAGCGTCCTGCGTGAGGCCGTGCGGGTGCTGGTCAGCAAGGGGCTGCTCCAGAGGAAATCGCGACTGGGCACGCGGGTGTGCCCACCCGACGTCTGGAGTCTCCTCGATTCGGACGTGCTCGGTTGGCTCAGCGCCATCGAGCCTCCCGACCGCTTCGTGCGCGAGCTCTTCGGTCTGCGGCGCGCGGTCGAGCCGGCGATCGCCGCCCTCGCGGCCGAATCGATGAGCGTGGCCGACCTTGCGGCGCTCGAAGCCTGCCATCGTGAGATGATTTCGGCAGGCGACGACGCCGATCGCTTCTTTGAGCCGGACTTTTGCTTTCACCGGATCATCATGCGCTCGGTGGAAAACTCGCTGGTGCAGGCGCTCGGTCGCATCATCATGCAGGCGCTGGAAATCAATTTGAGATTGTCGCTCGCCGCGCCGCTCGGCCAGCAAAAATCGGTTCCGCAGCACGGCGCCGTGCTCGAAGCGATCCGCCGGCGGAATCCGGAGGCGGCCCGGGAGGCCACGACCCGGCTCATCAATGACGCCGAAGAGGACGTTTGGCACGCGCTCGCGCTCAAACGGCGAGACCGCGCGCGGCCCGACCGTCGGAAGCCGACGCGAACCGTTATGGGGACACAAGACCTCTCGCCCGGGGGAAGTCCATTATGGAAGTAGCTGGCGTTGCGGCGAAGCATTCGAATGTCATTCCGTCGCTGTTTCTCGACTTCATGCAGATGCAGGAGTTCGCCAAGGCGCCGCTTGTGTTCGTGGAGGGGCGCGGCAATCGCCTCTGGACATCCGACGGTCAGGAGTTCATCGACGGTTTGTCAGGGGTCTTCGCCACAAGTCTGGGACACCAGGAACGGGCGGTCATTGACGCGATTACCGCCCAGCTGAACCAGTTGGCCTTCGCCCCTCCCCTGCATGGGACGACGCCTGCCGCGCTAGATCTGACCCAGCTTCTCCTGCGCATCGCGCCCGAAGGAGTCACCGCGGTCAAACTGCTCAGCGGCGGCTCCGAGGCGACGGAAGCGGCAATGAAGCTTGCACGCCAATATCACAAGCAGACCGGCAATCCGCGCAAATACAAGATCGTCAGCCGCTACGGCGCCTATCATGGGGGTACCATGGGCGCGCTCTCCGCCGGCGGCGGGCGCGACCGCAAGTCGGTCTTCGAGCCGCTCGGAGTGGGCTTCATTCACGTGCATCCGCCCTACTGCTACCGTTGCCCGTTCGATCAGAGCTATCCCGAGTGCGGCCGCACCTGCGTCGAGCTCATTGAGCGTACAATCGAGGCGGAAGACCCCGCGACGGTCGCCGCCGTCATCGTCGAACCGATTTCCATCTCCGCAGCCGGCTTCATCGTGCCGCCACGCGACTATCTCACGCGCCTCCGAGACATATGTAGCCGGCACAACGTGGTCCTGATCTACGACGAGATCATAACGGGCTTCGGGCGGCTGGGGACCATGTTCGCCTCGCAATACTACCAGGCCGCCCCCGACATCACCTGCTGCGGCAAGGGCATGAGCGGCGGTTACGCCCCTCTCGCGGCCATTCTGATTCGCGACCGCATCGCAGCCGCCTTTTATGGCGAAGAGCAGGACAACGTGCAGTTTCATCACGGCCACACCTATGGGGGCAATCCGATCGCCTGCGCCGCAGGCCTGGCGGTCCTGAACGAGTTTCTGGCGCGGGATATCCTCAGCAACGTCCGTCTGCAGGGCCAGCGATTGCGCCGACGCCTGGACGAATTGGCGGAGCGCTTCGCGATTATCGGCGAGGTGCGCGGGGTGGGGCTTCTGCAGGGGTTCGAATTCGTGAGTGATCGACTGACTAAGCAGCGCTTCGAGGGCCATGTCCGTCCCGGGAAGCTTCTCGAGCAGGCCGCGCGGGCCCGGGGATTGTTGCTGCGATGCGGCGCGGAATTCGCCGCTTTTGCTCCACCTCTCACCGTGACTGGCGAGGACATCGACGAGATGACCCGTCGGCTTGGAGAAAGCCTTGCGGCGATCGCTCCGAGATTGACCTAGCGTCCGGGGGCCGCCCGATTCCAAAGGATCGCAGCAAGGCCGGGAGATTGCGTGATGTATAGGGTCGGCATCGATACCGGGGGCACCTTCACTGACCTCGTGGCTATCGGTGAGGACGGCCGCGTGGTGGTGGCCAAACACCCGTCTACGCCCCGCGCGCCGGTCGACGCTTTCATGGGCGTGATCGACAAGAGCGGCCTCGCCCGGAACCAAGGTGACATCGAAAGGATCGCGCACGGCACGACAGTGGCCACGAACGCCGTCATTCAACGTCAGGGCGCGCCCGTCGTCCTGGTGACGACGCGCGGATTTGAGGACGTTCCCTTCATTCAGCGCATCAATCGAAAGAGCGAGTACGATCTTCACTGGCGCAAGCCGCAGCCGCTCGTGCGGCGCCGCTGGTGCGTCGGAGCCCGCGAACGGATCAACGCCCGGGGCGAGCCGATACTGCCGCTTGCGACTGACGCGGTAGAGGAGGTCGTTAGCGAGATCCGGCGCATCAGCGAGGCGGAGCCGATCGAGGCGATCGCAGTTTGCCTGCTGTTCGCGTACCTCAACCCGTCTCACGAACTGATGCTGGGACAACAACTGAGCGCAGCGTTTCCCGACTTGCCAGTGTCGCTGTCGCATGCCGTGGCGCCGATCTGGCGCGAGTACGAAAGAGCGAGCACGGTGCTTGCGGACGCCTATGTCAAGCCGATGGTGTCTCGCTATTGTCTGACGCTCGAGCGCGCCATGCCCGAGAGGGGAATCAGCGGACCCTGCTCGATCCTCAGATCCGACGGCGGCACAATGCTGCTCGCCAATTCGGCGCGTCGTCCGGTTGACATTCTGCTGTCGGGTCTTGCCGGAGGAATTGTCGGCGGCCGCTACTGGGCGACCCAAGCGGGTATGCCCAATGTGATCACCCTCGACATGGGCGGAACGAGCGCCGACGTCGGCCTGATCGTCGACGGTCAACAGCGGTTCACCACAGAATTCGAGATCGAGTGGGGCCTGCCGGTCGCGGTTCCGATCGTCGAGGTTCGTACGCTCGGCGCAGGTGGCGGCTCGATCGCCTGGGTCGACAAGGGCGGGATGCTCAATGTCGGACCGCGCAGCGCCGGAGCGCTGCCGGGGCCCGCCTCATATGGCTTCGGCGGCGAAGAGGCGACCGTCACCGATGCCAACCTCGTCCTTGGACGATTGAACGCCGAATTCTTTCTCGGCGGCGAGATGAAGCTCGATCCCCGACTGGCCCGAGCAGCCGTGAAACAAATCGCGGATCGAATCGGAGGTGGCGTGGAGGAGGCTGCGTCGGCGATCCTCGATATCGCCGACGAGAACATGACCAATGCGATCCGCCTGGCCACCATCGATCGCGGCATCGACCCGCGAGACTTCACTCTCGTGGCCTTCGGAGGCGCCGGGCCTTTGCATGCAGCCGCAATCGCCCAGAAACTGGGCATCGCCTGCGTGCTCGTGCCGCCACATCCAGGCCTGGTCTCAGCGCTCGGAGCCGCAATTTCCGAGCTGCGAGTCGAAAAGGTGCGCACGCTCGCGGCGCTCAGCACACATGTCAGCGAGGCGGATCTGATGCACCACTTCGCGGAGATGGATCAGGAGGCGCGCGCGGAGCTCGTAGCCGAGGGATTGCACGGCGAGGCCGCGGCGACATGGAAGATCAGCATGCGATACTTCCAGCAAAACTATGAGCAGGACGTGGAGTTCGCGCCGCAAGAGGGTCTCGCCGCCTGCCTGACTCGTTTTCACCGGCTGCACCACGAATTTTACGGCTACAGCTTTCCGGAACTGGCGGTCGAATTCGTGCACCTGAGGCTTTCGGTTTACGAGATTCGCCCTCTCGCGGGCGCTCTCCGAGTGACGGAAGAGCCAGAGTTGTTGGTCGAGGACTCGATTCCCCGGTGCCGGCCGGGTTGGGAACTGGGGACGGCGCGACCGTATTCGGTCTATCGCCGCAGTCAGCTTCTGAAGGGCGCGACGCAGACTGGGCCCGCGATCATTGAGGAGGTCGATTCGACTACGTACGCTCCGTCGAACTCCACTCTGAAGGTCGATCAGCTCGGGCAGCCTCATCATCAAGTTCGACAGGGAAGTCCGGTCATGAATCAAGCCGCTACGTCCCCACTCGACAGCGTTGGGCTGACCGTTCTCAACAACTTCCTGGTCAACACGTGCCGGGAAATGGGCATGGCAATGATGAAGACTGCCTACTCGTCTATCTTCAACGAGGGGCTGGACTTTTCCTGCGTCATCTTCGATCGGGACGGAGAGATGGTCTCCTATGCCGAATTCTGTCCGGCGCAGATCGGAGCCATTCTTTACACCGTGAAATGGACGCTCGACGAGCTCGGAGTTGACAGCTTCAGGCCCGGCGACGTCGTCATGCACAACGACCCCTATCGGGGCGGCTGCCACATGCCGGAACACACCGTCATAAAGCCCGTGTTCTTCAGCGGCGAGCTCTACGGCTTTGTCGCCAACATCGCGCACGTGACGGAGATTGGTGGAAAGGCGGTCGGCGGCTTCGCGGCCGACGCCAAGGAGGTCTATCAGGAGGGGCTGCGGCTGCCGCCGGTGAAAATCATCGATCAAGGTCGCCATGTCGAAGACCTATGGAAGGTCATCCTCACCAATCATCGCACGCCGCTGACGTCGTGGGGCGATTTCCACGCGATGATTGGCTCGCTCGCTGTCGCGGAACGGCGATTGCACCAAGCCCTCGAGCGCCATGGAGTCGACGCCCTCCTCAGAGCCGGCAAATCGCTGATGGAATACGCCGAGCAACGCATGAGGGCCGAAATCCGCGAACTTCCCAACGGCGAATACCAGTTTGAGGACTGGATCGAGAATGACGGCGTCGATCCGAACGCCCGGTATCGCATCCATTGCCTAGTAACGGTGCGCGACGACGAGATCTTCTTCGACTATTCGGGGTCCAGCCCTCAGGCGAAGGGCCCGTGCAATTGCACATACGGCGTGACGGCCTCGGCTACCTTCAATGCGATGCTGAATTTGACGGATCGCACCATTCCGCGAAATTCGGGATGTTACCGGCCGATACGAGTGATCGCTCCGTCGGGGAGCGTTCTGAACGTCGCCCATCCCGGGCCGAGTGTCGGCGGCAATTCAGAGATTCACGAGCGAATTGTGGATGTTCTGTTCGGTGCTCTCTCGAGTGCCGTGCCCGACCGGGTCGCGGCGTCGGCGGGCGGCAGCTCCTGCAACTTCCTGTTCGGCGGCAAACATCCGATGACCGGCGAATTCTACGCCAACTATCACATTGAAGGTTCTGGCTGGGGCGCCACTCTCAACGGAGACGGCAACCACACGCAGTGCCCGATCAACGGCAATTGCCGCAACACCCCGGTCGAAGTCTTCGAAACGCGCTATCCGTGGATCGTCGAAGAATATAGCCTCGCGCCGGATTCAGGCGGCCACGGTCGGACCCGCGGCGGGTATGGCTGCATCCGGGTGCTCCGGCTCGAAGCGCCCGAAATCACCGTCTCAAGCTTCATGGACCGGCACACGACGAGAGCGTGGGGACTGTTCGGCGGCGAGTCGGGAAAAAGCGGAAGCCTTCTTGTAATGCGCGCCGGGGAAACCAGATGGCAGACCTTCCGCGACGCTTTCGGAACCAACTCCCCGAACAAGTTCGCCGATATCCAGCTTCACCGGGGCGACAGAGTAATGATCGTCAGCCCAGGCGGTGGAGGCTACGGTCCGCCGAGTGAGCGCGATCCGGTGTTGGTCGTCGAAGATGCGCGGGAGCGCCTTTATTCCGAGGCAGTCGCACGGGATGTCTACCGGGTGGCGCTCAAGACGGAGCGCGGACGGATTACCGTCGACGAGGCCGCGACACGCAAATTGCGCGCGAGGTAGCTCATGGCTGAGCAGAACAGACAATGGGTCGACTTGCCCCGGCAACTATATTTGACGGACGCCACCTGCAACTGCGATTTTTGCGGCAAGCGGGTCTCCCGCCGATATCTGCGCGTTTCCGAGCAGGGTCGGAATTTCCGCTTCTGCAACGAGGACTGTCTCACGCTTTGGTACGATTACTGGTTGCCGCGATACGGGGCTGCCATCGGTTTGAAGAGCGCGACAAGCTGAACGCTTGTACGAGGCATAAGAGAGGAGGAGCGTATGTCCAAGTCTGATGGTCGCGACCAAGACACGAATCTACGCGTGCTGATCTCGCAAAGCGCGATCTCTCGGCGCAAATTTTTACTGGCCTCAATGGGCAGCGCAGCCGCCACCGCATTGGAGGCAGGAGCAAGGCCGGCCGCCGCCGCGGGAGGGTCGCTCACTAGCCTGACCTATAGCGGACAGAGGTGGGGCGCGGTTCAGGAGGGAATGGCGCCGGCCTTCACCAAGGCGACGGGGATCGATGCCAAGATCATCACCTTCCCCATTTCGCAAGGCTATGCGCGCATTCTCAACGCGCTCGGCGTCGGATCCACTGAGTACGACGTGATCGACCTCGACTACGGCGTACTCGCCCAGGTCGCCAGCAAGCTGACGCCCTTGGATGACTACTTGAGCAAAGACCCGCCCTTCAAAGCCGATTACGAGCAGTCGGTGTCGCCCAATGTGCGCGGGCTTTACCAGTTTGACGGAAGCCGACTCGGGAAGGGGACTACCTACGGAATCGCGAACGACGGCAATACTCAGCTCGGCTTCTATCGGACCGACATTTTCGAGAAGGCGGGCATCAAGGCGCCGCCGGCGACCTGGGACGAGGCGCTCGACGTCGCCAAGGAGCTTACCGTCTCTACTCCGTCCGGCAACCAATATGGTTTCACCACGAATGGCAAGCGCGGCATCTTTTCGTCGACGCTGTTTGGCCAGGTGCTGTTCAGTTACGGCGGCAATTGGCTGGACGCGAACAACGCTCCGACTCTGACCACTCCGGAGGCGGAAGCCGCACTGGGGATGATCGAAAAACTGATGAAATACGCCGACCCGAGCGTCGTCAACGCCGGAGACAACGAGACGATCAACGCGATGGCCTCGGGCGTCGCGGTCTACACTCCGAACGCGTGGGGCAACAACGCCTTCACCAACCCGAAACTCAACAAGCTCGCGGCGGTCACTAAGGCGGTCATCGTTCCGCAGGGCGCGGTTCCCATTGGGAAGCACGCGCCGCTCATGGGCGGGTTCGGTTTTGTAATCCCGGCAAGCTCACGAAACAAAGACGCAGCCTGGAAGTTCATCCAGTATTTCACCAGCAAGGAAAATATGAAGGCCTATGTCGAGTTCAGCGGGCAGCCCGCGCGCGTCGACGCTCTCAAGGAGTTCGCTGGGAAGGCCCCGATATTCGCCGCGCTGGCTGACAGTCTTCCGAACGGCGTATATCAGCCGGGCTGGCTGCGCGATCAGTCGGGCTTTTACCAGGCCCTCGGAACGCAGGTCGCCCTCGTGATGACGGGTCAGCAGTCAGTGACCGACGCACTCAAACAGGCGCAAGCCGATTGCACGGCGGTCCTCAAGCAATCCGGCGACATGAAGTAACCTGCAAACCGCCGTGCGCACGAGCGCCAAAGGAGGCGTGATCGAAGAAGTTGTGCACATGCGACTGCGCGGCGACAGCGCAGTCGCTTTCAAGTTTCTGGTCGGCCCTGTCGCTCTCTTGCTGCTGATCACAGTCTATCCGCTGATTTTCGCGCTTTCGACATCGCTGCGCAGCTATTGGCTGTTCGATCCAAACCGCGCCGCGTTCGTCGGACTCGACAACTATATCGCGCTATTTCGCACATCCCTGTTTGGCGCGAGCGTGCTTCGGACCATCGAGTTCGCCGTAGGCAGCCTGGTCCTCGAGCTCGGCCTCGGTTACGGACTAGCGCTGCTGCTGCATCACGATCGCCTTGGATTCGGAGTTCTCAGGGTTTTGCTGGTCATGCCGGTCCTGCTCACGCCAGCAGTTGTCGCGCTAATCTGGTCATACATGTACGATCCGAACATAGGGATCATCCAGTTTTTGGCCTCATCCCTTGGGCTTCCGGTTCGCCCATGGCTGTCGGACGTGAATACTGCGATGCCTGCGGTAATCATCGTCAACGTGTGGGAATGGACGCCGTTCGCCTTTCTAGTCTTTGTCGCCGGAATGAAAAGCGTTTCACCTGCGATTCTGGAGGCGGCGATGATCGACGGCGCCGGGCCATGGGCCATCGGGTTCCACATCCTTTTGCCCTTGCTCTGGCCGGTCATTGCGATCGTCGCCCTATTGCTGACGATCGACAATCTGAAAGGCTTTGACCTAATCTACGTGATGACGAGCGGCGGCCCTGGCGTGTCCACCTACACGTTGCCGATCATGATTTGGAACCAGGGCTTCGGCAGCTATCAGATGGGAACAGCGTGCGCCATTGCGATCGTGCTTCTGGCGATCATCAACCTTGCTGTCCTGGCTTTGAACGCGGCCCTGCGCCGAACGACTGAACAGGGGAGCGTCGGCTGATGCAGGACCCCCCCACCACTGACGCGGGCGGTTGGCGCCCGAACAAGGCGGCGGTTCTGGCGGCTTCCCACTATGTCGCCGCCGTCGCCGTGGTGTTGGTTTGGCTTTTTCCACTTGTATGGATTCTTCTCACATCCCTGAAAAACCGGCCTGACATATTCAGCAGGACGCCATTGTTATTATTTGCGCCGACCCTTAACAACTATCTCGAAGTCGCTTCCCGCAGAGAATTCGTCGAAGGCCTTGTCAACAGTCTCAAGACGGCGAGTCTGACCACGATCCTCGCGGTCGCGATAGGCGTTTTCGCAGCCTACCCCCTGTCCAGACTTCAATTCAGATCGCGTGACCAGATCCTGTTCTGGGTTCTCTCTCTTCGGATGATGCCGACCGTGGCAATCGTGGTTCCGTTCTATCTCATTCTCTACAGGCTAGGTCTTCTCGACACTCTCGCGGGGCTTGTTTGCGTATATCTGTCCTTCTCGCTTCCCTTCGCGATCTGGATGCTGGTCGGATTTTTTCGTGACTTGCCGCGGGAGCTTGATGACGCAGCCTTCATTGACGGCTGCAGCCATTTTCAGCTGCTGTGGCGAGTCCACCTCCCGGTATTGCGCCCCGCGCTGGCGGTCGTCGCCATTTTCACATTTGTTTTCGCCTGGAACGAACTGATCCTGGCGCTTATGCTCACGGAAGTCGACGCAAAGACGGTTCCAGTCGCGATTGTCGGCATGGTGCAACCGGATGACATCCCATGGGGTCAGATCGCCGCCGGCTCGATCATTATGCTGTTGCCGATGATGATCGTGGTGTTCGCCCTTCAAGGTCAAATCGTTCGAGGGCTCACACTCGGCGCCTTGCGGGAATGAATTTAGGGCCTGCCGCCCGCAACATCAGCGGTGCCATTCGCGAAGGCAACCTTCGAACGACCCGTTCGGGCTTGGAGAACCCCGCCGCGGCAAGAGCGCCATTCGGTAGCTCGGGAGGGAGGTAGGATCATGAACAACGTTGCACCGCTACGCGACCAGATCGTTGCGAAGCTCTATTCAGCGGTCCTATCCGACGCGCTAGACGCCGCCGGGCATCCGCGTCAGGCGATGCGCCCATTCCTGCGCCCGCTCGATGACTCGCTCGTGCTCTTTGGCCGCGTCCGGACGGGCCTCTATGCCAATTCCTACCACGTAGACCTGAGCAAGAACCCCTATGCCGTGGAGATCGCGCTTGTCGACGATCTGCAGACGGGCGATGTGCCGGTGCTCGCCTGTGGCGGACCGACCGACCGAATCGCTCCCTGGGGCGAACTCCTGACGACAGCGTCAGCGAGAAGAGGCGCATCGGGATGCGTCACCGATGGCCTGGTTCGAGATGTTCGCCGGATCCGCGGCATGGCGTTCCCAGTCTTCCACGGCGGCATTGGTCCGCTCGACTCAAAAGGCCGCGGCGAGATGATCGCGCGCGATGTCCCCGTTGAATGCGCAGGCGTTCGCGCGGAGACGGGCGATTGGATTTTTGGCGACGCCGATGGCGTCGTCGTTGTACCGCAAGCCGTTGCCAGCGCGATTTTCGCGGAGGCGCTTCGCAAGGTGGAGTCCGAGGACCGAACCAGACAGGAACTTCTGGCGGGCCGGAGCCTCGCCGAAGTCTATAACAAATACGGCGTGCTGTAGCGTC
>CAWAIM010000021.1:0-22468 GCA_963781895.1 uncultured Alphaproteobacteria bacterium | reverse complement strand
ACCCGCCCCGCCCGGAACGCCTCGACCGTCCGCATCACGCCGCGCAGTTCGGCGAGGCCCTTGAGGCGGCCGATGAAGGAATAGCCGGGGTTCATGCGCTTCAAGCGATCGTCGCCGTAGAGATGGCCGTGGTCGGGGCGCATCGGGATCTCGGAATCGGCTCGGCCGTCCGCGCGGCGGCGCTGTTCTTCCGTCATCATCGCGGCGGCGAGCGCGCACCAGGTCGGTATCGCCGCCGAGGTGATCGGCCTCGAAGAACGAGCCGTCCGCCTCGCGCTTGACGTTGCGCAGGTGGACGAAATGGATCCGCGGCCCGAATTCGCGCGCCATGGCGACGAGATCGTTGGCCGGATTCGAGCCGAACGAGCCGGCGCAGAACGTCAGCCCGCAGGCTTGCGCCGGCACGGCCGCGAACAGCTTGCGCACGTCCTCGGCCGTCGACATCACGCGCGGCAGGCCGAAGATCGGGAAGGCCGGGTCGTCGGGATGGATGGCGAGCCTCGCCCCTTCCTCCTCGGCGACGGCGGCGATCTCGCGCACGAATTCGATCAGATTGGCGCGCAGATCCTCCGCGCCCATGCCCGCATAGAGCGCCAGCGCGCGCCTGAAGCTTTCGCGGTCGTAGGCGAAGTCGCGGGCCGGCAGCCAGTCGATCAGCGCCCGCTCGAGCGTTTCCTTTTGCTCCGCCGTCATCGCCTCGAAGCGCGCCCTGGCGGCGGCGATCCTGGCCGGCGCATGGTCGGCCTCCGCCCCCTCGCGCTCGAGCATGAACAGATCGTAGGCCGCGATAATCGACCGCGTCGAAGCGCAGGGCCGCGCCGCCGTTGGGCAGGCGCCAGTCGAGGTTGGTGCGGGTCCAGTCGGTGATGGCCATGAAATTGTAGCAGAAGGTCTTCACCCCGGCCCGCGCGGCGTTGCGGATCGACTGCTTGTAGTTGTCGATTTTCTGACGGAAGCCGCCGCTGCGCGTCTTGATCTCCTCGCCGACGCCGATGCTCTCGACCACCGACCAGACCAGCCCCGCGCGCTCGATCGCGGAGCGGCGTTCGGCGATCTCGTCCGCGCTCCAGACCTCGCCCTGATTGCGATGATGCAGGGCGGTGACGATGCCGCTCGCGCCGGCCTGCGCGGCGTGTTCGAGACTGACCGGATCGTCCGGCCCGAACCAGCGCCATGTCTGCAGCATTGGCGTCCTCCCTTTGGGCGCCGTCCTAAACCTTGCGTCCGATGGCCAGGAACTTGGCCGCGCGCGCCTCGCGCAACTCGTCGCGCGTCATGTTGTGCAGCGACTTCAGGGCCTCGCCGATCGCCTGGCCGGTCGCCGCGATCGCCGCGGCCGGATCGCGGTGGGCGCCGCCGACCGGCTCGGCGACGACGCCGTCGATGATGCCGAACCTGAGCAGGTCCTGGGCGGTGATCTTCATGCTGGTCGCCGCGTCCTGCGCGCGCGAGGAATCGCGCCACAGGATCGAGGCGGACGCTTCGGGCGAAGCGACGGTGTAGATCGCGTGTTCGAGCATCAGCACCTTGTTGCAGGTGGCGATGGCGACCGCGCCGCCCGATCCGCCCTCGCCGACGATGACCGCGACATTGGGGACGCCGAGCGACAGGCAGGCGTCGACCGAGCGGGCGATCGCCTCGGCCTGGCCGCGCTCCTCGGCGTCGATGCCGGGAAACGCGCCGGCGGTGTCGACGAGCGCGATGACCGGCAGGTCGAACCGGTCGGCGAGCTGCATCAGGCGCGCCGCCTTGCGGTAGCCCTCCGGGCGCGCCATGCCGAAATTGTGGCGAAGCCGGCTCTGGGTGTCGTCGCCCTTCTCCTGCCCCATGACGCACACCGGCTCGCCCTCGAACCGGCCGAGCCCGCCGACGATCGCCTCGTCCTCGCCGAAATAGCGGTCGCCGGCCAGGGGCGTGAATTCGGCGATCAGGCCGTCGACGTAATCGGTGAAGCGCGGCCGGCCTTGAACGCGGGCGACCTGGGTCTTCTGCCACGGCGTCAGATTGGCGTAGAGATCGGCCAGCGCCTTGTCGGCCCTGGCCTCCAGCCTGGCGATTTCGTCGGCCAGCGCCGGCGATTCGCCCTTGTCCGCGACCGCGCGCAACTCGTCGAGGCGGGCGTCGATGTCGGCGACCGGCGCTTCGAAACTGAGGTAAGTGCGCATCGAAACCTTGATACCGGCCGCCAGGGCGCTGCGGCGCGCGAAACTGGCGGCGGCGGGGCGCGAAGTCAAGCTTGCGTCCTTGAGCGCGATGCGGCAAAAGAGGCCGACTTTAGGAGTGTAGCTCAATTGGCAGAGCACCGGTCTCCAAAACCGGGGGTTGCGAGTTCGAGTCTCGCCTCTCCTGCCATCGCTGGCGGGCGTAGTTCAATGGTAGAACGGAAGCTTCCCAAGCTTCATACGAGGGTTCGATTCCCTTCGCCCGCTCCAAGGCTTTGCGCGCGGCGCATTGCGCCCGCCTACCCGGCTCCCTTCGCCTCCGCCAGAATCTGCAAGAGCCTGTCGGCGCCGGCGGACGAGAGCCTGATGACGCCGACATAGGGCTGGCTGAGCTCCAGCATCAGGAAGATCGCGCTGCCGATGGCGATCGCGCCCAGGAGATGCGCGCCGACCGTGACCGCGTTCGGCGTCGCGATGAGGCCGTTGCCGAAGAACAGCGCCGAGGCCCAGCAGACCACCACGACCAGCACGTAAGGCGGAAACGGATTGGCGAGCTGGCGGGCCATCAGCATTTGCGTATCGGCGAATTTCCGCGCGAGGTCCCGCGCGGAGGCCAGCAATTGCCGCTGCGCCTCCGTCGAGGGCGTCAGGCTGTCGAAATAGCCGCTGAGACCCTGCAGCGTCGCGCGCGTCTCCTCCAGGGTGAACGGCTGCGGCCCGCGCGTTGCGTCGCCGAAGAACCGGGCGCGTGCGCGCTCCAGCGCCGCCCTCAGTCCCGCCCGTCCCTGGGCGCCCTCGGGCCCATAATGCTCGAGCGCGAGATCGAGTTCGACGATCACCGGCCCCAGCGACTGCGCCTCGTCCCGCTGCGTCGTGAAGACCGAAAAGGCGGTGAAGACGAGGAGACCGAGGACCAGCGCCAGGAGCAGGGTGACGAGCCCGACCATCGCGCCGACCGTGCCCTTGGCGTCGGTCAGATCCTGCGCCGGCACGACCCAATGCAGCGCCATGCCCAGCACGCTGGCGCTGAAGGTCGTCAGCGCGACGGCGATCGATCGCTTCAAGGAATCCATCAGCCCTCCCCTGCCTGTCGCAAGCCCTCAACGCCCGCTCTTCTAGGCCGGAGCGTTCCCTGGCGCAAACCTACGCGACCTACTCGCGGCCTGCGCGTCTGAACCACTCGTCCTCGTCGATCGTCTCGACGCCGAGTTCGCGCGCCTTGGCGAGTTTCGAGCCGGCGCCGGGGCCGGCGACGACGAGGTTGGTCTTGGACGAGATCGAGCCCGAGACTTTCGCCCCCAGCCGCTCGGCCATCGCCTTGGCTTCCTCGCGCGTCATCCGCTCCAAAGACCCGGTGAAGACGATGGTTTGGCCGGCGAGCGGATGGCCGGACGCGATCGCCTCCATCGGCTCGACTTTCACCTGACTGAGCAGCGCGTCGAGCCCGGCCTCGTTGCGCGGCTCGGCGAAGAAGTCGGCGATCGACTCCGCCACCACCGGCCCGATGCCCTCGATCGCCGAGAATTCCTGGGCCGCGTCGGCGGCGCGCGCGGCGGCGCGCAGATGCTCCCAGTCGCCGAAATGCCGGGCCAGGCGCCGCGCGTTGGTCTCGCCGACGTGGCGGATGCCGAGCGCATAGAGGAAGCGGTTGAGGGCGATGGTCCGCCGCGCGTCGATGGCGTCGAACAGATTGCGCACCGAGGTCTCGCCGAAACCCTCCCATTCGCTGAGCGGCGGCCGCCCCTGCCCGTCGCGGGCGCGCAGCGTGAAGATGTCGGCCGGGGTCCGGATCAGACCCTCGCTGAAGAACAGCTCGATCTGCTTGTCCCCCAGTCCCTCGATGTCGAAGGCGTTGCGCGAGCAGAAGTGCTTGAGGCCCTCGACCGCCTGCGCCGGGCAGATCAGGCGCCCGGTGCAGCGGCGCACCACGTCGGCCTCGCCGGTCTTCTCGTCGATCTCGCGCAAGGCCGCCGATCCGCAGGCGGGACAGGTGTGCGGAAATTGGTAGGGCTTGGCGCCGGGCGGGCGCTTTTCCGGCACCACCCTGACGATCTGCGGGATCACGTCGCCGGCCCGCTGGACGACGATCATGTCGCCGACGCGCACGTCCTTGCGCGCGATCTCGTCCTCGTTGTGGAGCGTGGCGTTGGAGACGACGACGCCGCCGACGGTCACCGGCCTGAGCCTGGCGATCGGTGTCAGCGCGCCGGTCCGGCCGACATTGATCTCGATCGCCTCGACGAAAGTCGTCGCCTGCTCGGCCGGGAACTTGTGCGCGACCGCCCAGCGCGGGCTGCGCGAGACGAAGCCCAGGCGCTGCTGCAGAGCCAGGTCGTCGACCTTGTAGACCACGCCGTCGATGTCGTAGCCGAGGCTCGCGCGCTGCGCCTCGATGGCGCGGTAATGTTCGAGCATCTCGGCGCTGGTGCGGCACAGCCTGGAAAGCGGGTTGATCGGCAGGCCGAAGCGTTGCATGGCGCGCATCGCGGCGAGCTGAGTGGAAGCGAACGGCTCGCTGACTTCGCCCCAGGCGTAGGCGAAGAAGGCGAGCGGCCGTCCCGCGGTGACGTTCGGGTCGAGCTGGCGCAGCGAACCGGCGGCGGCGTTGCGCGGATTGGCGAACTGCGGCTTGCCCGCCTCGGCCTGGCGCGCGTTGAGCGCGGCGAAATCGGCGTGACGCATATAGACCTCGCCGCGCGCCTCGAAGATTTTTGGCGCGCCCGCGAGACGGTCCGGAATGGAGCGAACCGTGCGCGCGTTGGCGGTCACCTCCTCGCCCTCGAAGCCGTCGCCGCGCGTGGCGGCTTGAACGAGTTCGCCGTCCTCGTAGCGCAAGCTGCAGGAGAGCCCGTCGATCTTCGGCTCGGCGACGACATCGAGGTTCGAGTCTTCGGCCATCCCCAAAAAGCGCCGCACGCGGGCGCAGAATTCCTGGACTTCCTCCTCGGCGAAAATATTGCCGAGCGACAGCATCGGCACGGCGTGACGCACCTTGGCGAATTTCTCCGACGGCGGAGCGCCGACCCTGCGATCGGCCGATTCCGCGCCGGCGAGTTCGGGAAAGGCCGCTTCGATTTCGGTGTAGCGGCGGCGCAGCGCGTCATAGTCCGCGTCGGAAATCGTCGGCGCGTCCTCGCCGTGATAGCGGCGATCGTGCTCGGCGATCTCGGCCCCCAGCCGCGCATGCTCCCGCCGCGCCTGGGCGAGGGTGAGAGCGGGGATCGGCTTGTCCGTCGTCATCAAGGGCAGGTTAGCGCGGCGCCGCGATCGGCGGAAGGCGGGCCGCGCCTCGGGTGCGTCGGATCGTCGGGTGCGCGAGGATTCCGCCTGGAAGGCCTCGTCCTGGGCATTCACGTCCCGCCCGAGACGGATCGATTCGTCGACGTGCGAAGCGCTATGTGCGTCCGAAGAGGCGCGAATTGACGTGTGTCAAATTGATCTGGCGGAAAGAGTTTATTAGGACTAATACTAAAGTGGAAGTCGTCGCGCGGGCCGGGGAAGGGCGAGCGAAGGCGAGAGCGGGGAAAGGGGGGCGGAAGCGAGGGGGAGGGAGGTGAAGAATGGCCGGCCATGTGATGATTCACCGGCGGCCCAATGCTTTGCTCAAGCCGCGGGAAGCAAAATTGCGCTCGGCGGCGGCGATGAAATGGCGGTTGCCCGAGAGGCGCGTGGCGATCATTGGTTTTCTGGCCACGATTAGGCGTCACGATTGGATGACGTGCGAGGAGGCCCAGGCCAACCGGCGCCGGACGTTGATGGAAGACAATCCGACCTCCGGCTGACGGTTCGCTCGCCGCCCGAGGCCGGGCGACAACTTCGCATTTCGGCTCAGACCGAACTGAGCAGAATACTCGTCTCGCTGTTTGCGACGCCTTCGGTTTCCCGCACGATGCGCAGCACGCGATCGAAATCCTGCAGGCTCTCGGCTCGAATTTCGGCGATCAGGTCCCAGGCGCCGTTGGTCGTATGCAGCGACTGCAATTCGGGGACGCCGCGCAGGCTCTTGATCACCGTCGTCGTCGATTTTCCAGCGACCTCGATCGACATGATCGCACGCACCGCCGAGCCGTCCTGATCCTGCCGCACCCGCACGGTGAAGCCGAGCACGGCGCCCGATTCGAGCAGGCGGTCGAGGCGCGATTGAACGGTCGCCCGGGAAACCGAGAGCAGCGCGGCGATCTTCGACAAAGGCGCGCGTCCATCCCTGCGCAAAATTCCAATCAGGGCGCGATCGAGGTCGTCGAGCACATGCATGTCATTGTGTAAACCGTAGCTTAGCAAAATGCAAGATTTGGATACAAATTTTGAGCAGTTAGGACATTTTTTAAATCGGAGCGATGGCTTAGATTATTGAGCGTCACCTATTGGCGGCCTCAGCGAGCGAAGCCGCCCCGATCCGCCCAGGGGTTTCCCATGGTTCAATTCGTCAACGTTCAAAACGTCATCGACCTCGTCGCCGAGCTGGGCGTCGAGCCGTTCCTGGTCGGACTCGCCGGCTACATCGAGGACGATTTCCGCCGATGGCCAGCGTTCGAGAAGGCGCCGCGAGTCGCCTCCCATTCGCGCGCGGGCGTCATCGAATTGATGCCGGTGAGCGACGGCGAGCGGTACGGGCTCAAATACGTCAACGGCCACCCGGGCAACGCGGCGAACGGGCTGCAGACGGTGGCCGCCTTCGGCATGCTCGCGGACGTGCGCACCGGCTATCCGCTGTTTCTGTCCGAGATGACCATCACGACCGCGCTTCGCACGGCCGCGACCTCGGCCCTTGTGGCGAAGCGTCTGGCGAGACCCGATTCCAAGACGATGGCGATCATCGGCCTCGGCGCACAATCGGAATTTCAGGCGCTGGCTTTTCGCGCTCTTCTCGGCGTCCGGACGTTGCGCGTGTATGACGTCGATCCGGCGGCGGAGACGAAATTCCTGCGCAATCTCGGCCAGCGCGGCTTCTCGATCACGCGCTGCCGCAGCGCCGCCGAGGCCGTCTCCGGCGCCGACATCGTCACGACGACCACCGCCGACAAGCGCAAGGCGACGATCCTGACCGACGCCATGATCGAGGCCGGCGTGCACATCAACGCCGTGGGCGGCGACTGCCCCGGAAAGACCGAACTCGATCGCAATATTCTGAGACGGGCCGATGTTTTCGTCGAATTTGCCCCGCAGACGCGGATCGAAGGCGAAATTCAGCAGATGGAGCCGGATTTCCCGGTGACCGAGTTCTGGCGGGTCGTCACCGGCCAGGCGCCGGGGCGGCGCGCCGCGGATCAGATCACGCTGTTCGATTCGGTCGGCTTCGCAACCGAGGACTTCTCCGCCTTGCGGTTTTTGCGCGACCGCGTGCGCGGGACGAGGCATTTCTCGACGCTCGACCTGCTGCCGGCGCCGCGCGATCCTCGCGACCTGTTCGGTCTCATCGCCGCCGGCGAAAAAGCCCGGACGGGATTGCGGGACAAAGCGGCTGCGCGCGCCGCCTGAACGAGTTAGCCCGCCTCATCGCGGGCCAGCGCTGTCCGCCACGCCGCGACGCCAAGGAAAAGGCCGTCCGAAGCCGGCCCTTTGGCTGCTGTGTCGGATCCGAAGACTTCAGGCCAGACCGAACGCGTCCGAACGCGGCCTGCGGCGATAGCCAGCCAGGGCGAGGCCCGCGAAGCCCAGTCCCAGCATCGCCCATGTCGAGAGTTCGGGCACGGGAGCGATATTCAGGCGTCCCGTCTCCGCGACCGCGTAACCGCCGCCCAAGGTCGATTCCCACAAGGAGTAACTGCCGGATTCGTACCACAGGTTCCAATAGCCGCCGGCGTTCTGGACTGTTGTGAACAGCAGGCCATTAATGTCGAGATATGGGCTCGCGTCAGCGTAAAGATTATTGTAAATGAACGCGCCATCCGAGCTCAGATTCGGGTTAGGAAAGTTTGGGTTGCCAGCGATACCGTTGATCGTCTCGTCAACGATACCGGAAATCGTTCCCGTAATCGCTGTCGCTTGGTGGGAATTGTTGACAGACAATAGTCCAGAGTCGGTCAACTGTCCGTCATACGACGTAAACGTGTACCGATATGTCGCAGCTGTCGCCGCGGAAGCCGTGCAAAGCACGGCCATCGCCGCCGATGATACAGCGGCCAACACCAACTTCTTCATAACCAAGGGCCCCCATTGAATGCGTGCTTACGAATCCTCGCAAGATTATGCTGACGATTCACTGTCCCCGCCGCGCGCGAACGCTCGACGCCACGGTACATAGTATACTCGTAAACGTTGTGCAAGTGGTAAATTGATCGCAAAGGTTGCCACTACATTTTTGCTTAATTGGCCGCGCTGGCCCAGGGCTGACTGGACGCGAAACGGGTCGAGCACTGACTGGGGGCGCTCTCAAATAAATATCATATGGCTTTGGTATAAATAGCCGTTCGAGCTTCGTGCCGCCCCGGAGCATCTGGCGTCGTCGTGGAATTCGCCCTCGCCCCGACCCCTTTCCCGCAAGCGGCCGAGAGGGCGGTTCTGCTTGTTCCGCTCGCGGGACAAGGCGGCGCGAAGCGCCGGATGAGCGCTATCCTGCGATCCGGTCAAACGCGATGCGGCCTAAAGCCCCAGCCGGTCCAGCGCCCGCGCTCCCGCCTCGACGGCCGCTTCCGGGGGCGTCCAGGCGAAGCCCTCGAGCTGGTGGCGGGCCCAGGTGAACTGGCGTTTCGCGTAATGGCGCGTATCGAGTTTCGAGCGCTGGGCGGCTTCGGCGAGCCCGAGTCGGCCTTCGAGACAGGCGACGAGATGCCCGACGCCGTGCGCGCGCATGACCGGCAGGGCGGGATCGAGTCGGCGCCCGGCGAGCGCCGCGACCTCGTCGAGCGCGCCGTCAGCGATCATCGCCTCGAAACGCGCGTCGATGCGCTCGTAAAGCCTGGCGCGATCCGGGTTTAGAAACAGCCCGGTCCATTCGCCGGCATGAAGCGCCGGCGCCGCCCGCGCGCCCTGAAACGCGGCGAGCGGGCGCCCGGTCGCAGCCAAGACCTCGAGCGCGCGCAAGGTCCGCTGGCGGTCGCCGGCCTTGAGGCGCCCGGCGGTCGCCGGATCGCGCGCGGCGAGCTCGGCGTGCAGGTCCGCGGTCGGCCGCCCTTGCGAGCGCGAGCGCAGCTCCGTGCGCAAGGCTTCGGGGACGGCCGGCATGTCCGACAGGCCCTCGGTCAGCGCCCGAAAGTAAAGCCCGGTCCCGCCGACCACGATGACCGGCCGGTCGCCGATGTCGTCGAGCGCCTCGCGGGCGCAGCGCGCCCATCGTCCGACCGAAAAATTGACCGCGCCGTCGATCGCCCCGAACAGGCGGTGCGGAACGCGCAGCTCTTCCTGGCGATTCGGCCGCGCGGTGAGGATTCTCAGGTCGGCGTAGACTTGCATGGAATCCGCGTTGAGGATCGTCGCGCCGAATTTTTCCGCCAGCGCCAGCGCCAGCGCCGACTTGCCGCTGGCGGTCGGGCCTGCAATGAGGAGCGCGCGTCTCACCGGTCTCGTTCTAGCGTCAGCGTCTGGAATCCTCATGCCGTCGTCCGCCGTCGTCGCCACGCTGATCGCCGATCCCGCGACAATGCGGCTCAGCGATGCAAGAATTGCGCGCGCCGCGCAAGGCGTCGCGGGGTTCGACGGCTGGCGCTGGCTCGACGAGGGCGTGGCGGCCGATCTTGTGTTCGACGGGCAAGCTGCGGCGATCCGTCTGATCCTCGAGGAGGCGTTCGCCGGCGAGCCGATCGACGTCATCGTCCAGCCGGCCGAGCATCGCGCCAAACGCCTTCTGGTCGCCGACATGGATTCGACCCTGATCGGCCAGGAATGCGTCGACGAACTGGCGGCCTATGCCGGCGTCGGCGACCGCGTGGCGGCGATCACCGAGCGGGCGATGGGCGGCGAGATCGCCTTCGAGCCGGCTTTGCGCGAGCGCGTCGCGCTGCTTGCCGGATTGCCGGAGAGCGTGATCGCCGAGGTGCTGAGGGACCGCATCACGCTCAGCCCCGGCGCCCGCACGCTCGCGCGGACCATGCGGGCGCGCGGGGCGCGGGTCGCCATCGTCTCGGGCGGCTTTCGTCAGTTCACCAGCGCCATCGCCGCGCGGATCGGCGCCGACGAGGACCGCGCCAATCGGCTGGCCGTTTCCGGCGGCAAGCTGACCGGCGAGGTCGTGGAGCCGATCCTCGGCCACGACGCCAAGCTCGTCCGCGCTGAAGGAGATTTCCGCTTCGATGGGCCTGCCGCTTCGCGACACGCTCGCCGTCGGCGACGGCGCGAACGACCTGGCGATGCTGGAGGCCGCCGGCCTCGGCGTCGCCTATCGCGCCAAGCCCAAGGTCGCCGCCGCCGCCCACGCGCGCGTCGACCACGCCGACCTCGCCGCGCTGCTTTACGCCCAAGGGATCGCGCGGTCGGATTTTGTCGAAGGGTGACGAGGCCGCCCGGCCGGTCCGGCGCGCTGGACGCCGCGCGCCGGCGCGGAAGGGCCGCTGGGCAGGCCTATTTCTCGATGCAATAGCCGAGGAAGCGCTTCGAATCGATCGGATCGAAACCCAGGCGATGCTTGAGCTTCTTGCGCAGCTTGCTGATGTGGCTCTCGATGACGTTCTCGTCGACGTTTTCGTCGAACAGACCGTAGACCGCATTGAAGATCTGCGTCTTGCTCAGCCGCCTGCCGCGGCACCGCAGCAAATATTCGAGAATGCGCCGCTCGCGGCGCGGAAGCGGGAACGGCTCGCCGTTCGCCTCGGGCTCGCGCCCATCGAAATAGACCCGCAGTTCGCCCACGGTCACCTGACCGTTCTGGCCGAACACGCGCCGGTTGATCGCCCCGACGCGCGCCAGAATTTCGCGCACGTGCACGGGTTTGCGCACGACGTCGTCTACGCCGGCGGCGAACAGGCACAGCGTGTCGTCAAGCGAGTGACGCTCGTTGAGGCAAAGGACCGGCGCGTTCGAGCGCTCGCGGATCATGCGCGAGAGCGATTCCCGGTCGCCGCAATCGCCGATCAGAAACGCCTCCACCGCGTGCATGTCGGCGTCGCTGATCTTGCCGATCCATTCGCGGAACTCCCCCGGCTCGATGCCCGTCGACGATACGCCTTCGCGATCAAAGCCGGTGGCGTAGCCTCCCGCCACAATGTCGCGATCGTCGATGATGATGTACATACTTTCGCCCCCAGCAACAGAATTGACGTTGTTACGCAACGCTTCACGCGACCGCACAATTTATATGGATTAAATATAGACATAATTGAACTATGATCGACTAAATTGACTCCTTGGACCTATTGAATACGCCGACGAAGATGCGAAAATTTGCACTTTTTGAGCTCGATCGAGAGAGACGCCAGTGTTCCCGCAACCAAATCTTTACCGAGATAAAAAACTAACCCTGACTTGGTTAACGAGTGATGTACATGGCTTATGTTTCCATGTATCTTTCAAATGGTTAACGTGGTCTTAACGCGCCGCCCGCCGCCGCGCCCGCGCCGCGACGGGGCGGCTGACACATTGTTGAACGGGAAAAAGCGCGGCGACTGGCGCGCCCATCCCGAGACGGCCGGCAAGCTTGCCCTCGAGCTCGCCCGGCGCGACGAAGTCGCCTATTGGGTGACGCCGGCAGAATCAGGATCGGCGGCGGACGGCGCCGTGGAGCGACGCGCCGGCGCGCGCGAACGGATGCGATTGCGTTCGGCCAAGCTTCTCGATGCGGCCTACCGCTTCGTGTGCGAATGCCGGATTTGCGATCGCTCGGTGAATGGCCTGCGGCTCGCGCTCTCGCGCAACATCGGTTTGCCGCCGCGCATCTGGGTGCACATCGACGAGACGAGCGAGGTTCGCAATGCAAAGGTCGTCTGGCGGCGTGGACCGGTCATCGGCGTCCGCCTGCACGAGAGAGCGCCGGCCGGCGCGCTGAGGCCGAGCGACCGGTTCGCGCTCAGAGAACGCTATTACGCCATTCTCGACTGAGTGCCTTCAGGCATAGCTCTTCTCTTCGACCAGCGCCGAATCGAACAGCGCGCTGATCGCGCGCTTGATCGCGGCGCGCTCGTCGTTGTTCGCATAGACCGATCGCGCCAGCGCGATGAACTGCGGCCCGAAGTCCCGCTCGCGTTCGCAAATCCGAATCGAGTCCTCGATATCCCAAAGGCGCGCATTGACCGCGGCGAGCTGTTCGGCCAGCGAATCGATCGCGGAGCCGACGAGCTCCTCGTCCTTCGCCTGGGCTTCGAGCAATTCGAGTTCGCGGCGGACGTTGCCCAGTTTCTCCGGATCGCCGATGCGCCGGGTCTTGATGCGCAGGATCGAGATCCTGTCGATCAGCTCGCCGATCGAGCACGGCGCGAAAATCGGGCGCGGCGCGCCTCTGCGCGCCGTCAATTCGGCCAGCGCGCGCCTCATGTCGTCGAACACGTCGCTCCAAACGCCGCGCCGGGACTGCCGGAACAGACGCATCGTCGGGTACCAGGGGGAATTGGCGCGTCCGGTCAACCAGCGCCATTCGGCGTCGGTTTTCAGAGCCACCCACACCGGTCTCGCCAGAGCCCCGGCGAGATGCGCGATCGACGTGTCGCAGGTGACGACGAGATCGAGCTGCATCATCGCCGCCGCGGCGTCCACGAACGCGTCGGGCCCCGAGTCGAAATCCGCCCCGAGCGTCTCGACCCGCATGGAGGGCGGGAGATTGGCCAGCTGTTCCTCGCCGAATCCTTTCTGAAGCGAAACGAGTCTGACGCCTGCGACCGTGGCGAGCGGCGCGAAGGCGGCAAGCGGCATGGAACGCGCGCGATCCGCCTCCGGATTCGGATTGCCCTGCCAAACGACGCCGATCTTGAATCCGGCGCGTCCGATGCGCTTGGCCCATTTTTCGCACAGGGCCGGCTCCGCCGACAGATAGGGCGCGTCGGCCGGGATCGACTCGAGGCGCGTCCCAAACGCGCGCGGCAGACTGCTGATCGCGATCTGCGCGTCGAACGGCTCTCCCGCCGGAGGCGAATCGACGAATCGCACATCTGACTTCGAAGACAGGAGCCGGCGAAGGTTGGGCGGACACACGAACGTCGTCTCGACGCCCGCCGCCGCCATCAGCGGCAGATAGCGGAAGAACTGGATCGTGTCCCCCAGTCCATGATCGTTGAGCACGAGGACGCGCTCGCCCCGCCGCGTCGGCCCGTTCCAGGTCGGGTAGCGCGTCCCCAACGCATCGGCGAGCGACTTGCCTTTGAGCCAGCGCGCTTCATATCCCTCCCAACCGCGCTCGAAATCCCCCAGCGTCAGCATGAGGCAGCCCTTGCCGGCGACCGCTTCGCGGCAGCCGAGCGCTTCGGCCGCCTCGAAGGCCGCAAACGCCTCGCTGAATCGCCCGAGATTGCGCAACGCCAGCGCCTGGCCGCACAATGCCGACGCCAAGCCGGGCGCCGCCGCGCTCGCCCGGCGATAGGCGTCGAGCGCCTCTTCCATGCGATCGAGCTTGAGCAGGGCGTTGCCGAGATTGATCGCAGCCTCGGCGAAATCGGGGCGCAATGCGAGCGCGCGCCTCGCCGCCTCCAGCGATTCCTCGGGGCGTCCGAGCTCGCGCAGCGCTCCGGCGCGGCTGCACCAGGCGTCGGCGTCGCCCGGCGCAAGCGCGGTCGCCGCCTCGAACGCCGCGAGCGCCTCGGCGAAGCGGCCGGAATCGAACAGCAGCTTGCCGGAATTGACATGGGCGACGACCCGCGAGCCGTCGATGTCCAGGGCGCGCCGGTAGAAGCGCAGGGCGGCCTCCGGCCTGCCGCTTTCGCTCAACATGTAGCCGCCCATGCAAAGGGCCTCGGCGAAATCGGGCCGGCGCCGCAAGGCCTCGTCGAGGAGCGCGATCGCCTCGTCTCGCCGCTGCTCGCGCCACAGCAGCACGCCGGCGGCGTAAAGCGCGTCCGGTTCGAGCGGCGCCGTCGTCACGGGCGCGGCGCCCGAAGCTGAAGGCGCTGCAAAGGGCGAGAAAGCGACAGGGGTCGGGGCATGGCCGCGACACCTTCGGGCGCGGCGCTTGCGCGGACCTTTCGCCTGAGCCGTCCTCGACACGCCCTGAACCGGGCTCAGCCGCCGAGCGAGAGCTTCTGCAGGCTCGACATCAGCGCGTTGGAGAACAGCGCGGTCGGCGCGCCGGTGAAAGTGTTAAGCGAATTGCTGATCGTCAGCCCGTTCGAATCGATGACGCCTGCGAGGACTGCGGAGGCGCCGGACACCGTCGTGCTCGAATTGCTCGATGAAACCGTCAGAGACGTGGTCGCGCCCGACCCCGGCCCGTAGGTCAGATCATACATCGCGGTGAACCGCTCGGTGAGCTGCTTCAGCTTGGTCGGGTCTTGCAGATCGGAGAGCGGCATCATCTTGGACAGCGCAAGCGCCTGCGCGTCGACATTGGTGGCGCTGGTCGCCGGCGACAGGCCGAAGATCGTCTGGGCCACCTGCAGCAGGTTCGGATCGGCGAGAATGGCGTATTCGTTGGCGACGGTCGGCGCCACACGCTGGAAGTAGAGCGCGAGCTGGACGCCGACGTCCTGGGCCCCTTGATCGCTCTCCAGCTGCTGCTGGACATAATCCGACGACGTCGTCTGCACCGCGTTTGCGGACGATATCGAAGACGCGCCCTTGCCGACGAAATCGAACGCCGCGGCGAAGGCCTTCCAGCGCGAATCGCTCAACGTGTTGGCGAGGCTCTTGGGATTGGAGACCCCTCCCTCCAACACCTTGGTGATGAGCCCCGTGGCGTTGATCTGGTCGCCGAGCCCGTAAGCGCTGAGGGCGTAGGACAGCAGACGGTAGTTGCCGACAAAATCCTGGATCGAGGTCACTTTGCCGATATTGGCGTCGTAATAGGCGGTCGCGGTTTTCACCGCCGGCTCGGCCGCCGTCATCGCCTGGTACCGCGCCAGATTTTGCGTGACGGAAAGATAGCCGGCGGTCGTGGTGGTCATGGGCGGCGCCTGCGGCGCGGTCCAGCGAGGCGCCGAGAAGGATGGGTCCGCCGGACAGGGTAGCGGCGAAACTCTGCTCGTTTGTTAATTCCCGAACGGCAACCCTGCCGGCCATCCGCCCCTGCCCATCGAGCGTCGCAACGTCAGCTGGGCGTGCGCGTGGAGTCGAGGCCCGCGCGGGCGACAAGGTCCTCCTTGCGGGCGTTTCCGCCCAGCCGCCCCGCGATAGCGCCCGCGAGCGAGGCGACGGAATCATGCCGGGTGAATTCGGCGAGCAGAGCCTTCTCGCGCTCTTCCTCGCTCGCGCAGGGCTTGCCGCGGCGGGTCGCCGCGGCCGGCTGGCGTTTGACATCGTTTCGCATCGTCGGCGCCTACCCGATCTCGATTTGCGGTGCGGCGAATGCTGCCACGATCCCGCCGCGCGATGCGTGACGAATTGTGACAAAGTGCAACGCGAATCGACAGGGCGGCGTCGCGGAGTTCAAGCCGGCTGGAGCTTCTCGACCACGCTCGCGATCCAACGGCGGCCGGCGATCGCCAGCGCTGGGGAACGCGCCAACAGAGAGAGCGCGATCTCCGGCAAAGGCGGAAAGCCTCGCCCGGCGCACAGCTTCAGTCCTTGCGGCGCCAGTCCATCGATCATCGGCGTGACGCCGAGCCCCGCCAGGGCGGCGGCTGCGAGCACGGAGACGTCCGGGCTCGTGCAGACGATGTCGAACTTGCGCCCGTGCGCCCGCAGCGCTCCGATCGTCGCCTCGTGAATGGGCGAGCCCTGGGGCGCGACCAGCAGCGGCAGCGGCTGGCTTTCGGCATAGGCCTTGCCGCCCCCGCCGAACCAAAGCAGCGGCGCGCGCCATTGTTCGATCCTGTGCGGATCGCCATCGCTGGCCCCAACGATCAGCGCGACGTCGAGCGTGTTCTGTTGAAAATCGGCCGCGAGCGCCTGCGAGGCTTTCGTGATCACGTCAAAGGCCGCCGCGACCTGATCGTCCGCGCGCAACTGAGCGAGCCGCGGCGCCAGGACGGCGGCGAATTCGCTGGCCATCCCGACGCGCAGCGTATGATCCGGCGTCCTGCGGCGCGCCGCCTCGTCCAGCATGTCGTCATGCAGGCGAAGCAGGCGCTTGCCGTAATCGAAACAGACCGCGCCGACCCCGGTCAATTCGAAGCGCGTCGCCTTCTCGAACAACGGCGCTTCGATGAGTTCCTCGAGCCGCTTCACTTGCAGGCTGATCGTCGGCTGGGAGCGGCCCAAATCCTCCGCCGCGCGGGTGAAGCCGCGCGCCTCGACGACGGCGACGAAAGCCCGCAGGACGTCGATGGGAATGCTGCGCATGTCGCCGGGCCAATTCGCTCTGTGTCCAGGCGCTTCTACACCATTTCGCGCAGGCTTATGGCCAGCGCACATGGAATTATAGACAAATCATGCGCTGGGCGCCGTTGGGTCGGCGCGCCGGCAGCGACGAAATACAAGATCGCGATCTTGCTCGCGCCTCGAAGCAATCAGAACCGGACCTTGCGGTAAGTTTTTTGCTAAATTCACAATAACAGTCGATTGTCTTCCCGATGTTCTTGCGAATGGAAACGAATTCCCGGAGATGAAAACGGTGAATCGAGCGTCTTCTAAATAATTAAATTCATGCCGTAACGTCAATTATTGACATTGAATCGCGCTGTGCGACGATTCCCGGCGGGGCGCCCGAATCGCCGTCAAGACGATGGCGATCGAACGAGAGGCAATCGATGCGGATTCTCGTTCTCGACGATGACAACCAGGATCTGGCGGCGATCGAAAGCGCGCTCCGACTTGGCCAGATCGAGATCCACAACGCCGAGGACAGTGTGACGCCCGGCCCCGCCTTCGACCGCGGGTCCGTGACCAGCCCCTCGCCGGGTGAACGTCTTTATGCATTCGCCGGATGGACGCTCGATGCGACCGCCCGCGACCTCGTCAGTCCGGGGGGCCGCAGGGTCGACCTGACGTCGTCCGAATTCGAGCTGCTGATGACTTTCATTCGCCAGCCGGGGAAAGCGGCGTCTCGCAGCGCTCTGCTCGGCGATCTGAAGGGGCGCGCCTGGACCTATTTTGATCGTTCGATCGATACTCTGGTCGCTCGCCTGCGCAAGAAGATCGACGCCGACCGGAGCCGACCGCCGCTGATCCGCTCGGTGCGCGGCGTCGGCTATGTGTTCTGCGCCGCGGTCACCCATGAATGCGGCGCGCATCGACCGGTCGCCGCTTGACGCTTAAGCCAGCAATCCGCCGGCGCGGGGGGCGACCGGATTGCTCGTCGGCGCCGATGAGGATCGCCTCGCCCGACAGACTTTCATAGAAAAAGCGTTCAACGCCGATGGCGCCAATCTCGTTGACCGCGACGAAGGCGCCGGCGAATGCGCTGGCGCGCGGTAGGCGCTTGATCAAAGGTCGCCTTGCCCGCGCCGAGAAAACCGGCGACGATGCGAACGGCGATCCCTGCGCGCTCGCTGACGCCACGACGCCTCGATCGGCGGGCGCGCCGAATCGACGCCCGGCGAAGACCGCTGCTATCGATATTGTCGACAACGTTTAGCCCTTTGTAATTGCAAGAAATCAGGTGCATCTTCAATGACGGTTCGCTTTCACCGCAACGATCTGCCCGCCAACGCGACTTTCGGCGATGCGGTCGCGATCGACACCGAGACGCTGGGCCTCAGCGTCGCCCGCGACCGCCTGTGCGTCGTGCAGCTCTCTCGCGGCGACGGCGCCGCCGACATCGTACAGATCGCGCCCGGCCAGAACAGCGCTCCCAATCTCGAACGGCTGCTGGCCGACCGGCAGGTGGTCAAACTGTTCCATTTCGGCCGCTTTGACATGGCGGTGCTGCAACACGCCTTCGGCGTCATGGCCGAGCCGGTCTATTGCACCAAGATCGCCTCCAAGATCGCCCGCACCTACACCGATCGCCACGGCCTGAAGGACCTCGCGCGCGAACTGCTGGGCGTCGAGATCTCCAAGCAGCAGCAATCCTCGGATTGGGGCGCGCCGACCTTGACCGACGCGCAGCTCGCCTACGCGGCCTCGGACGTGCTGCATCTGCACGCCTTGCGCGACAAGCTCGACGCGATTCTTGCGCGCGAAGGCCGGGATGGTCTCGCCCGCGCCGCTTTCGCCTATCTGTCCGAGCGGGTTCGTCTCGATCTCGCCGGTTTCGAGGCGATGGACGTGTTCTCCCACACCTATCCGTGAGAGACGCCCGCTAGGACACCGCCGCTTTCTGCATGTCGACGAGCTGGCTGATGCCGGCGCGCGCCAAGGCCATCATCTGCAGCAGCTCGGCCTCGCTGAACGGCGCGCCTTCGGCCGAGCCCTGCACTTCGACGAGGCCGCCGGCGCCGGTCATGACGAAATTCGCGTCTGTTTCGGCGCTCGAATCCTCGGCATAATCCAGATCGATCGCCACGCCGCCGCCGACGATGCCGCAGGAAACGGCGGCGACGTGGTCCTTCAACGGGCTGTCGCGCAAGATCGACCGCTGCGTCATCCATTGCAGGCAGTCGCGCAGCGCGACCCAGGCGCCGGTGACCGAGGCGGTGCGGGTGCCGCCGTCCGCCTGCAGAACGTCGCAATCGATGGTGATCTGCCGTTCTCCCAGACGCGACAAATCGACCACCGCGCGCAGCGATCGGCCGATCAGGCGCTGGATTTCCTGGGTGCGGCCGGACACTTTGCCGGTCGAGGATTCCCGCCTGGTTCGAGTCGACGTCGCGCGCGGCAGCATCGCGTATTCCGCCGTCACCCAACCCCGACCCTGCCCGCGCAGCCACGGCGGCGGCTTGTCCTCGAGCGAGGCCGCGCACAAAACGTGGGTGTCGCCGAACCGCACGAGGCACGACCCTTCCGCATATCGGGCGACGCCGCGCTCGAAACTCACCTTGCGCATTTCGTCGGCGGCGCGTTTGGAGGGACGCATGGGACGGACCTTTCTCGAAAGGGGCTCGCTTTAGCGACAGAACCGCGGCGAGGCAAACCCGGCGGCGAGCGGCGCGGCGCGCAAACCTTCCCGCGTTGACCGTCGGCGCCCGCGTCACTAGGGTCGCCGCGCCGATCCCAAGCAACGCGAAAAGGTCTTGATGCCGCCCGACGCCGACCCCGCTCTCGACCCCGCCAAGTCGTTTCAAGCGCTGATCCTGACCTTGCAGAATTTCTGGGCGCGGCAGGGCTGCGTCATTCTGCAACCCTACGACATGGAGGTGGGCGCCGGCACGTTCCATCCGGCGACCACCCTGCGTTCGCTCGGCCCAAAGTCCTGGAATGCGGCCTATGTGCAGCCGTCGCGCCGTCCCAAGGACGGGCGCTATGGCGAGAACCCCAACCGGCTTCAGCATTATTATCAGTATCAGGTGATCCTGAAGCCATCGCCCGAGAATCTCCAGAAGCTCTATCTCAATTCGCTTGCGAGCATCGGCGTCGACATGGCCGTTCACGACGTGCGCTTCGTCGAGGACGACTGGGAGAGCCCGACGCTCGGCGCTTGGGGGCTCGGTTGGGAATGCTGGTGCGACGGCATGGAAGTGTCGCAATTCACCTATTTCCAGCAGGTCGCGGGCTTCGAATGCGCCCCCGTTTCCGGCGAGCTGACCTATGGTCTCGAACGTCTGGCGATGTACGTGCAGGGCGTCGACAGCATCTATGACATCAACTTCAACGGCCGCGACGGCGCCGAGCGCGTCACCTACGGCGACGTGTTCAAGCAGGCCGAACAGGAATATTCCCGCTTCAACTTCGAATACGCCGACACCGGCATCCTGTTTCAGCACTTCAAGGACGCGGAGGCCGAATGCCGCTCGTTGCTGGACCGCGGCGCCAGCGGCGAGCGCCACCTGATGGCCCTGCCCGCCTACGACCAATGCATCAAGGCGAGCCACGCCTTCAACCTGCTCGACGCGCGCGGCGTGATCTCGGTCACCGAGCGCCAGAGCTATATCCTCAGAGTGCGCGAACTCGCCAAGGCCTGCGGCGCCGCCTGGCTCAAGACGGCCGGAGGCGGGGCGGCTTGACAGCCCTCGTTCCCGGAGAGGCGCCGGTTCTTCATTCAGGCCCATTGAAATGCCCGATCTCCTTCTCGAACTGTTCAGCGAAGAAATCCCCGCGCGCATGCAGCGCCAGGCGGCGGACGACCTGAAGCGCCTGGTGACCAACGCGCTCGTCGATCGCAATCTGACCTACGAGGGCGCGCAAGCTTACGTGACGCCGCGGCGCCTGACGCTGCATGTCGCTCGGCCTGCCCGCCGCGCAGCCGGACGTGCGCGAGGAGCGAAAAGGTCCGCGCGTCGGCGCGCCCGCGGCGGCCATACAGGGTTTCCTCAAGAGCGCCGGCCTCGAGCGGATCGAGCAGGCGAGCATCGAGAAGGACCCGAAGAAGGGCGAATTCTACCTCGCCGCGATCGAGACGCCCGGCCGCGCGACCCGGGACGCGCTCGCCGAGATCATCCCCGAAATCGTGCGCACTTTCCCCTGGCCGAAGTCGATGCGCTGGGGCGCGGCTTCGGCCAGGCCCGATGCGCTGCGCTGGGTGCGGCCCGCTGCACGGGATCGTCTGCACCCTCGGCTCGCCGCACGACGCGGTCGAGATCGTGCCGTTCGAGATCGGCGGGCTCTCGGCCGGCGACGTCACTTACGGCCATCGCTTCATGGCGCCGGAGCCGATCAGGGTCCGCCGCTTCGACGACTATGTCGAGGCCCTGCGCAAGGCGAAGGTCGAACTCGACGCCGACCGGCGCAAGGCGATCATTCTCGCCGACGCTCAAGACCTCGCCTTCGCGCGAGGGCTGGAGCTGGTCGAGGACGAAGGTCTGCTGGAGGAAGTCGCCGGGCTGGTCGAATGGCCGGTCGCGCTGATGGGCGAATTCGAGCCGGCGTTCCTCGACCTGCCGCCCGAGGTGATCCGCGCCACCATTCGCGCCAACCAGAAATGCTTTGTCCTGCGCGACGCGGCCGGCAAGCTCGCCAACAAATTCCTCCTCGTCTCCAATCTGATCGCCGCCGACGGCGGCACGGCGATCGCCGCCGGCAACGGGCGCGTGGTGCGCGCGCGCCTCGCCGACGCGCGCCACTTCTGGCGGACCGACCTCGCCCCCCTGCCCGATTATAAGGACAAGGCCGAGAAGCCGCTCGACCAGCGCCTCGCCAAGCTGCGGGCGCTCAACGTCGTCTTTCACGAGAAGCTCGGCACGCAGGGCGAACGCATCGAACGGATCGAGGCGCTGGCGCGCGAGCTGGCGCCGCAGGTCGGCGCCGACGCGGAGCTGGCCGCGCGCGCGGCGCAACTGGCCAAGGCGGACCTGGTCACCGAAATCGTCGGCGAATTTCCCGAGCTGCAGGGCCTGATGGGCCGCTACTACGCCAGCGCCCAGGGCGAGGAGCCGAGCGTCGCCGCCGCGATCGAGGAGCATTACAAGCCGCAGGGGCCGAACGACCGCATCCCCATGTCGCCGGTTTCGATCGCCGTGGCGCTGGCCGACAAGTTCGACACGCTCGGCGAGCTTCTGGGCGATCGACGAAAAGCCGACCGGCAGCAAGGACCCCTATGCCCTGAGGCGCGCGGCGCTCGGGATCGTTCGCATCATTCTCGAGAACGGCTTGCGGCTGCCGCTGACCGGTCCGTTGAATGCGGCCGTCTGGGGAGCGCTGCTCGACATGGAGTTCAGTCGAGAGGACGAGGCGGCCTCCGTGGTCGGCTCGCTCGAAAAGCGCGGTTTTCCGAAAGGACCCGAACTCGACGAACTGGTGGCGTCCTATTCGCGCGCGCCGCGGCCGACCCAGAGACCTGAAGACTCCAGGTCGTCGAAGCGACCGCGAGCCTCCTCGCCTTCTTCGCCGACCGCCTCAAGGTCTATCTGCGCGACCAGGGCGCGCGGCACGATCTCATCGACGCGGTGTTCGCGCTTCCCGGCCAGGACGATCTGTTGATGATCGTCTGGCGGGTCGAGGCGCTGGGGCGGCTGCTCGACACGGAAGACGGCCAGAACCTGCTCGCCGGCTATCGCCGCGCCGCCAACATCCTGCGCGCCGAGGAAAAGAAGGACGGCGCCGGCGCCTTCGCGGCAAGCACGATCCGGCCGCGCTGGTCCTGCCGGCGGAAAAAAGCCTCGCCGACGCTCTCGCCGCGGCGGGCGCGGAGCGCGCGAGCGGGCGGCCCGCGAGGACTTCGAAGGCGCGATGCGCTCGCTCGCCGGCCTTCGCGCGCCGATCGACGCCTCCCTCGATGTCACCGTCAACGCCGACGACCCGACGCTGCGGCTCAACCGGCTGCGATTGCTCGGCGAATTGCGCAACGCGGTGCACGCGGTCGCCGACTTCTCGAGGATCGC
>CAWAIM010000020.1:0-28886 GCA_963781895.1 uncultured Alphaproteobacteria bacterium | reverse complement strand
AGGAAGGGCAGCCAGCTCCCTGTCACACAATCCGAGGCGCTTTTACGTCCGCGCCGCGCCAATTTAGCCCAGCACATACGCCCTTGTGGCCTCCGGGTCGTCGGCGGAAAATCCGATCGACTTCAACTCCTCCCACGCCGCGTCGGGAATGGGAAAACGCGCCCATTCCAATGTCTCTTGAATGCGTTCAGGCCTGGTGACGCCGCAAATGGTCGAACTTATCCGCGGATCCCGGAGCGAGAACTGCAATGCCGCCGCGCCCGGCGGGACGCCGTGCTTGGCGCAGACGGCCTCGATGCGCCGGATCGGCTCCAGCATTTCGGGGGACGCCTCCTGGTAGACGTAACGCGCATAGGCGCTCGATCCCTTCGCCAGAACGCCGCTGGCGTAGGGGGCGGCGTTGAGCACGGCGACGCCTTTCGAATGCGCGAAGTCGATCATCGGCTCGGCGTTGCGATTGACGAGCGTAAAGCGGTTGTGGGTGATCAGGGCGTCGAAGTCGAACTCGCGCAGGAGCGGCGTCATGACGGCGACCGGGCCGGCCGCGAGACCGACGGCCCGCGCCAGACCTTCCTCCTTGATTCGGAACAGTTCCTTGATCGCGCCGTTGGGCCCGGCAATATCTTCGAAAGACGCCGCGTGTTCCGGATCGTGCAAATGCAGAAGATCGATCTTATCGACCCCGAGCGCCGCAAGACTTTGTTCGAGCGATCGTCGCGCCTGCGCGGCGTCAAAACGATTGGTCTTGGGATCGCGGTCGAGCTTGGTCGAAATGACAAATCCCTGCGGCAGGCCGCCCCGCTCGCGGATGACGGCGCCGATGCGTTCCTCGCTGCGGCCGAAGCCGTAGATGCGCGCCGTGTCCAGGAAGTTGACCGGGCCATCGAGGATCGCCTCGATAGTCGCCTTCGCGCGCGCGTCGTCGACGCCGTAGCCATAGGTGTCGGGCATGTCGCCAAGTCCCGACGCGCCAAAACAGATCCTCGAGACAGACAGATCCGTCCTGCCAAGCTTCACCCGCTCGATGGCCGACGTGGTCATGAAATTCCTCCGCTGGGCTCTTTCGACGCATCCAAGAAATCGCGGCCGGCGCCGTCTGATTTCCTCCCCTAACATACAGGGTTGGATTTGATCGCGACAATGGCGCGGCTGGCCGATGGCGGTTTTGCCTCGGCGGCGCAGAGCGCGAAGCGGCGAGGCGCGTCGCTCGTAGTCGGGGGCGCGTGAGCTTCGGCGTGGCGTGACCCGACGAGACGAAAAGGGTGAGGGACAGGAATCGTGTTTGATCGTTCGAATTCAATTGATGGCCGGTTGGACCGTCGCCTGCAGTTCGCCGATTTGCCGGCGCAGCGCCTCGGCTTCGAGGTTGCGATAGGCAAGGGCCGCGCTATGCGCAAGCCGGGCCAGCATGTCCCGCTCGTCGCGCGACAGTTCGGCTCCGGTCGCATGCGGGCCGTAGAGGGCGAGGGCATGGCAGGCGAGGCGGTCGGCGACGGGCACGGCGAGCGTCGGCGCGGCGAGCCCGGTCGGCAGGCCGAGGCGGGCAGCGTCGTCCGGACTGATCGGAAGGGGCGCCCCGTCCGGCGCGGCGCGAAGCGCCGGATCCGCCGCATTCAGCCGGTCGGCCGTTCCCGCGGGCCAGCCGGGCGATCCGGCGTGGCGCCGGAAGATCGCGCCGTCGCGGCGGAACACCGCCGCGGAGGCGAGGCCGAGCGTCTGTAGCGGGGCCTGCGTGAGGATGCCCTCCACCGCATCGAGACTGTCGGCGCGCAGGACGTCCTCGGCGACCGTGCGCAGCGCCGCGACATGACGCCCGAACGCGCGATTGAAGACCCGGTCGGCAAGCTCGACCCCGAATTCGTGCGCGCGTCCGATCAGGAACAGAAGCACAACCGCGAGCGCGAAAAACCCCCAGGCGGGCAGGTCCAGCAACTCGCGCAGATGTTCGATCTGCTGGTGCAGCAGCAGCGCCGGCGCGCTCAGCATCAGGCCGAACACGGTGATCCGCCTGAGCGGGATCGATACGCTGACCACCCGCGGCCGACGCACCGCCTCGAACACGAACCAGCCCAGCAGGCCATGAAGAAGATACAGCGCGGCGATAAGGTCGGGCGGGACCTGCGTCAGCCCGGGGATCAGGCGCCAGACCGAGGTGGACTGCAGGAGCGCGGCGACAATATATGCCGGCAGGCCGATCACGCAGCCCCAGAGAATCCACCGTAGCCGCTGATATTCCTGCGGGGGCTGGCCCCGCCGTTTGCGCAGCAAGATGAGGATCGCCGCGGCGTCGACCCCAAATCCCGCGAAGAAGGTCGCCCGAGACGCGATCTCGCTCGGCGCTCCGACTGTGTTGGCGTAACTGAGCAGCTGCAGCCCGATGAACAGCAGCGCCACCAGCGGCAGCACGAACCGCCAGCCGCGCCAGTACGGATTGGCGCGGTCTGACGGCGCGCGCAGCACGAACAGCAGGAAGCCTGCATAGCCGACGCCCTGACTCACCGCTTCCGCCGTCTCCTGCGCCAGCAGCAGGCCCGGCCGATCCTGCAGGAACGTGTAGAATACGAAATTCTGCCCGGAGTTGAACCAGATCGCATAGAGGAAGAAACCCCAGGTCATTGCTCCGGGGCGGGTCCAGACCAGCCACGCCGCGGCCAGGACGAACAAGGTCGCGATCATCTCGTTGACAAGAAGCGCGCCCCGGTCGAGCCAGGTCGTCTCGTATGGGCGGGCGGCAACTTCAACGGCGCGCGCGGCGCTCCCGTCGGCCGGAAGAATCTGCAAATGAAGCACGCGTCCGGGTCTGACGAGCTGGACGCCGCCCATGCCTCCCAGAACCGACAGCAAGTCGACGCACCGACGCGTCTGCGGCGCGCCGCACGCCATGGCCTTCAGATCCAGCCGGTCGCCCGGCCGCAGTCCCGCTTGCCACGCCGGCGAGTCCTCGTCGCGACCGAACGGACCTCGCACGTCGTAGATCAGGCCGTCATTGTTCGACGCGAAGCCGGCGGAGGCGAGCGGCCGCACGACTCGATAGAAATCGGGGACGATCATCAGCAAGGCCCAGACGGCGAGCGCTGCGAGCGCCATCCGTCCAGCAAGAAGCCGCCCTCGCCGCACCTCGCCGCTTCTCCTCGCTTCATCGCGGGCGTCGCGTCGGGCGCGCGTTGCAGCGCCGACGCGTCATCGGCGAGACTAGGTTAGCCTCAAGCAGCGGGCAAGGGCGCGCGCCCCGCGCCAGGCCGGAGGGCGGCGACAGGCCCGTCGCCGACGTTTAGGATCGGACCAGCAGAATGGCTTCGATCTCGACCATGATGCCGCTGGGAAGCGAGCCAACGCCAACGGCCGAGCGCGCATGGCGACCGGCGTCGCCGAGAACTTCGACCAGCAGGTCCGAGCAGCCGTTGATCACCTTCGGGTGATCGGCGAAATCGGGCTCAGAATTGACCATGCCGAGCAGCTTGACCACCGCTTCGATCCGCGCGAGTTCGCCAAGCGCGGACTTGGCGACCGCCAGCAATTGCAGCCCGGTCAGGCGCGCGGCTCGATAGCCGTCCTCGACTGTCGCGTCCTTGCCGAGGCGGCCGACATCGAAGCCGCCCTCGGGTCGCTTCGGCCCCTGCCCCGAAAGAAACAGAAGGCTACCCGCCCAGCGAAACGGCACGTAGTTGGCAAGCGGCGCCGGCACGGCGGGAAGCGTCAAGCCGAGCGCGGCAAGCCGTTGCTCCGGGGTCGAGTCGGTCATCTGCGGATCCTCCCAATTTGCGCGCGTGAGGCGCAAGCCTCATCCACTCCACCATTGCCCATTCACGACGATTCCACGCGCGGTCAGCCGCCGGTCTCCGGCCATATGTTCGCCGATGACGTCGACATAGTCGAACGCGCCGCTTTCGAGCTCGAGGATCGAGGCGTCGCCGACGCCGCCTGGCCGCAGGCTTCCGAGATCGCCGCGGCGCAACGCCTTGGCCGGCGCCAGTGTCGCCGCCCGCACCACATCCGTGAGGCTCATGCCGAGGCACAGAAACTTTGACATCGTGGTGAGAAGATCGAACGCCGGGCCATCAATGCACAACGAATGAACGTCGCTCGAGATGCAGTCGGGCGCAAATCCGTTGGCCGCCATCGTGCGCGCAGTCCTGAAGGCAAAAGACCCCATGCCGTGGCCGATGTCGAAGATCACGCCGCGCTTGCGCGCTTCGATCACCGCGCCGCGCACGCCGCCCTCGGCGGTCGCAGGATTGTTGGGGAAGGGACGGAAGCAATGCGTGAGAATATCGCCTGTGCGCATTCGCGCCAGGACGTCCTCGAGCGTCGGCGGGGGATGGTCGATGTGGACCATCATCGGCAGGCCAACCTCCTCGGCCGTCTGTCGGGCGATGTCGAGCGGGACGACGCCGGAATTCCCAGAAGCATTGAGACCGACACGGACTTTGACGCCGGCGATCGTGTCGCGGTTGGCGTCTATGACCTCGACCGCGTCAGCCGGCGCCATCAGCCTCAGGTCGCCGCTCTCGCCGACCATGACCCGTTTCGAGAAGCCGTAGATGCCGGCGAAGGAGACGTTGAGGAATGCCACGATCCGGACCGGCGAAGGGCGAATCACGTGCTCGAGAAAGCCAGAATAATTGCCCGGCCCGGCGCTGCCGGCGTCGACGAGCGTCGTGCATCCGCCGCGCGCCAGCCGCAACGGATCGACGCCGAGCGAGGTTCCGCCGCAATACACGTGCGTATGCAGATCTATGAGGCCGGGGGTCACGATCCGGCCCGAGACGTCCCTCACGTCGGCGCCGGAGAGTCCCGGGGCGATTTCGGCGACGCGGCCGCCCCGGAAGCCGACGTCGGCAACGGCGTCGATCCCTTGCGACGGATCGATGACCCGTCCTCCGCGAAGGATCAGATCGAGCGTCATGGCGTCCCCTCTTGTGCGTCGGCGCTGAAGTCACGCCGAGCTCTCTCCAGCGCTGCGAGGCCTTCGGCGATCCAGTCGAGATTGGCGTCCCGCAAATGGCCCCAGTTGTAAAAGGCAACCTCACGCACGCCGCCAGCGCCGAGCGCGCCCATCGCGGCGAGGAATTCCCCCTTGGCCTCGAGATCGGGAAAAGCGGGACGGACGATGCCGCGAAGACTCCCCGCGCCGCGCAGGCGGCGCTTGACGTCGTGGAGGTCGGCTTTGACCCGCGCGGCGCTCGGCTCGTAGAAACACGCCTCGATCACGCCTGCCGCCTGCGCCAGCGCCTTGAGATCGCCGCCTTCATACCACGCGCCGCCGGTCGGTCGCGCGACCGAGGGAATCACCGCCACCGTCGCGTCCTTTCGCACCGCGTCGCGGATCTCGCGGACCAGAGAGGTTACGACCGTGCAGCGCCATTCGAGGAACGCCCTGAGGTCGCCATCGGTGCGCGTGTCGGCCAGCCAGAAGGCCTCGGCCATGTCGGCGGGAAAGTCGACGTCGCTGGCGAGATAGGCCTCGATGTCGCCGGCGACTTGTCGCCGCAGAGCCTCAACGGGGATTCCGGCCAGCCTGGCGTTGGCGCGACAATGCGCGCAGAAGCAGAGGCCGAGCTGAGAATCCAGCCAGCGATTGGGGCGAACAAGCGCGAATTCGTGATGAAAGCCGTGCGCGTAGGGCAGAAACCCCGGCGTCTCCATCGAAACGCCGACGACCGGATAGGATTCGGTGACGTCGAGCGCCAGGGCGATCGCATAGGCGCGCGCTTCGGGCGCCGAAGGGCAGAGATTGTAGACGAAGCGGTCGCCAAAAGCGTTGGCGACGGTCGCTTGCGGGTGCGCGGCGCCGAGCCGCGAATTGTGCAGCAAGACCAGCCAGACGTTGGTCGCCACACGATCCTGCGCCGCGAGCGCGCCGATGATGTCCTCGCCGGCTGCGACCATCGAATGGGGAAACGGCTTGATCGCGCCAAAGCGCTTCGAATCTGGCCTGAAATAGACCGCGCCGTCCTCGGGGAAATAGACCTTTCCACCACGTCCGTGCGGGCGCAGGAACTTGCCGGCGTGGTAACTGCCGGCGATCGTCACCGTGTCGAGGCCCAGCGCGAGGAACCGGTCGACCGCCTCGGGGACGCCGGCTTCCGCCAGATCCCAGGGGTAGGCGTAGATGGCCCTGTAACTCATTGCCGCGTCCCGTCGGCGCCGGCGTTGAGCGCCGAACCGGCTGTCGTTGAGATCTCGCATGTATTCGAAATCCGCAACGTGCGCTACACCCCTAATCGCGGCCACGGCGGCGCTGAACGTCCTGTCGCCGCTGTTATCGGATTGGAAGCTCATCCTGGGGATGAGGCGGCCTCGACGTGATAGGTTCGCCGCGCGTTGTCGAAGAAGAGCGCGCGCTGCTCGCTGGCGGAGAGCCCGGAGACGATCGTCTTGAACGCCCCGTACACCTGGTCGAAGGTGGCGAACAGCCCAGCGACCGGGAAATCGCTGGCGAACATCGCGCGCTCCGGCCCAAAGCAGTCGAGGCAGCGAAGGATTACCTCCCGCAGGCTGTCGAGGGTCCAGTGTTGGTCGTAGGCGACGAGGTCCGATATCTTGATGAGGACGTTGGGCTGACGAGCCATCGCCGCCAAGCCCTCGCGCCAGCGCCGCATCCCCTCGGCGTCGCGATCGATCGGGCTGCCGCAATGTTCGAGCACGAATTGCTGGTCAGGAAAGTCGCCGACGAGCCGCGCCGCTTCGTCGAGCTGGCTGGCGTAAACCATCAGATCGAAGACGAGATCATTGCGCGTCAGCGCGGCGAGACCCGCGCGCCATGCCGGGTCGCGCATCAAATCGCCGCGCGATGCAAAGCGCCGGGCCGGGTTCTCGCTCCAACTCAAGATGTCGCGAACGCCGACGACCTCGGGAAACGCCGCCTGCGCCTCGATCAGCTCCGGCGCCTCGGCTCGCGCCAGCGGCACGCGCGCGACATACCGCGCCGCTACGCCGCCGATTTTCTCCAACGATCGCAGCCATCGCGTTTCGCCGACAGAATCCTCTGCGTCCCATCCGGCTTCGACGTGGACTGTCGCCACGACGTTGTGGCCCGCGGCGTCGCGAAGATAATCGCTCGGCAAATAGTTGCGCCGCAACGGCGCGAGATTGCTGGAATTCTCGCCTCTCCTACGAAGCCAGGGGTGACGTTCGAGGCGGAGGTCCCAGAGGTGATGGTGAGGGTCTATGATCGGGCCGTCATAGAGCGTCGTCATGCATTCGACTCCTCGAATCGAGCGGCGTTCAAGTCAGCCTCGAGCATGCGCTTGGCGCCGAGGCGCGCCGACAGGATCGGGAGCCAATGAAGGAAATGACGCCAAACACGGGGGACGCGCTCATTCTCGACGACCGTATTCGCGGCGTGCCGCCAGGCACAAGCGCTGTCTTGGCCTCCGACGTCGGCGATCGTGGCTGGCGCCCGGCCGACGGGACGATGTCGCTCCCGGTCCTCACCCTCGACGAGGCGGCCTTCCATCACAATCGCGACCTCATGCTCGACTACGCTCGCGCGGCGGGAGTTGAAATCGCCCCGCACGCGAAGACGCCGATGGCGCCAGACCTGGCGCGTTCGCTCATCGAGGCTGGCGCGTGGGGCGCGACGGTCGCCGACATCCGCCAGGCGACGGTGATGTTGCGGGCTGGAATATCACGACTCCTCCTCGCCAACGAGGTCGGCGGCTTGGGCGGCGCGCGTCGTCTGGCGGCGCTGGCGTCACTATGGCCGGAGGCCGAGATCAACGTGTTCGCCGATTCCGTGAGCGCGGTCGAGGCGCTCGATGCTGCATGGCGCGAGGGGCCGACGACGCCGCCGCTGCGGGTCCTGGTCGAAGTCGGGGCGGGCCGGGCCGGCGCGCGGTCGCGAGACGAGGCGGTCGCCGTCGCCAAGGCGGCAGCCGGATCTCGCGGCCGATTGAGGCTGGCGGGACTTGCCGCCTATGAAGGCGCCGCCGCGAAGGCCACGCCTGAAGCGACCGACTTGGCGATTGACGCGCTGTTGCGCCTTGCCGCGGAAGCGCTTGCTGATATTCGCGCGCTGGCCGGCCCGGAACGTCCCCTTCTCGTGACCGCCGGCGGCTCCTCGTTCTTCGACCGGGTCGTTGCCGTGCTGAAACCCGCTGCCGCCGCCGACGGCCGCGCGAGCCTCGTGCTCCGCTCCGGCTCAATCTTCTTCCACGATCATGGCGTATACGATCGCGCGCTTGCCGCGCTCGACGAACGGCGGGGATTCTCGATCAACGGCGCGGTTAGGGAAGCGCGGCGCTCATTTCGCCCGGCGCTGCGGGTGTGGGCGGAAGTCCTGTCGCGCCCTGAACCGGATCTCGCCATCTGCGGCTTGGGAATGCGCGATGTCTCGTTCGATCAGGGATTCCCGGTTCCGCTGCGCGTCCACCGAGGCGGACGAGCTCTCGGCGCGGTCCCGGATGGACGTGTTGTCAAGCTCAACGATCAGCACGCCTTCCTGGTCCCAGCCTTAGGCGACGATTTCGAAGTCGGCGACGTGGTCGAATTTGGAATCTCCCACCCCTGCACGTGTCTCGACAGATACCGCTTCGTCTTCGGCCTGGACGAGAATGGCGTCGTGCGCCACGCCTATCCGACCTATTTTGGCTGAATCCGCAAAGGACTCGGTTTGGCCGCAGAGGCTGATGGAGTGAAACTGTCGAAAGCGAAGCTGATGCTCGGCGCGCTCGCCATGGCGATCGCGACGCCAGTTGGCGCGTCGACGTGCGATGCGGCGCCGCTGCCGCCGACGCGCCCGCCCGAGCTGACGCCGGCGCCGCCGCCAAAATCCGCCGCGCAGCCGGCCCCCTCGCCAGGGCCCGGAGGCGCAGCGCAAACTTGCATGTCGACATTGATCGCCAGCGGCGCCCGCGCCGAAGTCGCGACTGCGCCGGCGCCGGCTGTGGAGGGCTGCGGGATAGCTTCGCCGATCCGCCTGTCTTCTGTGAGGCTAGCGAGCGGCGATGTGATCGACTTGCCCGATAAGCCAATTCTCGAATGCGAATTCGCGCTTGTTTTTGCCGATTACGTCCGCATGATTGTCGCGCCGCTGGGAGGGGCGACGCTCGGCGCGAAGGTCGCCTCGATCGAAACCGGCCCCGGCTATGAATGCCGCAGCCGCGACCGCGTGGCGGGCGGCAAGATCAGCGCCCATGGCAAAGGGTTGGCGCTCGACCTCGTTGCGATCGAATTGGCGAACAAGCGGCGCGTCTTGGTGGAGCGTCAAGTCAGCGGCGATGAAGCGTCCTATTTCCGCGCCGTGCGGATGGCGGCATGCGGATGGTTTACGACCGTGCTCGGGCCCGGAGCCGACGCGTTTCACGCTAACAATCTGCATATTGATACGCGAAAAGCACGGGTCGAGCGATAACTACCGGATCTGCCAGTAAAGCTCTTGTGGGCCGCCCTTCCAGGCGACAATCGCCCATATCCCTGACGAGAGGGAAAATCGGATGCCGCCGCCAGCGCATGAAAATTGCCGCCGGGGCGTTACCTGGTGTAGGTCAATTACCTTGCGGCGCGAAAAAGCCAACAGCATCGGGGCTTGGGGAGACGAGTGTCAAAGCCGGTAACGCCACTTCTGGATGAAATCTCCTCGCCCGCCGATCTGCGCCGGCTGAAGGAGAGCGATCTCGCCAAAATCGCCGACGAATTGCGCGCCGAGACGATCAGCGCGGTTTCGGTCACCGGCGGCCATCTCGGCGCCGGCCTCGGCGTCGTCGAGCTGACAGTGGCGCTCCACTATGTGTTCGACACCCCGTCCGACCGCATCGTCTGGGATGTCGGCCACCAGGCCTACCCGCACAAAATTCTGACCGGACGGCGCGCCCGGATCCGCACGCTGCGCCAGGGAGGGGGCCTCAGCGGCTTCACCAAACGCTCGGAAAGCGAATACGACGCCTTCGGGGCTGGCCATTCCTCGACTTCGATATCCGCGGGCCTCGGCATGGCGGCGGCGCGCGATCTTGCGAAGAAAAGCAACAATGTGGTGGCGGTGATCGGCGACGGGGCGATGTCGGCGGGCATGGCTTACGAGGCGATGAACAACGCCGGCGCGATGGATTCGCGACTCATCGTCATTCTCAACGACAACGACATGTCGATCGCGCCGCCGACCGGCGCGATGTCGGCCTATCTGGCGCGCCTCGTCACCAGCCACACCTATCGCTCGCTGCGCGACGTCGCCAAACAGCTGGCGCGGCATTTGCCGAAATTCTTCTACGACAAGGCCAAACGCACGGAAGAATACGGCCGCGGCTTCTGGACCGGAGGAACATTGTTCGAGGAGCTCGGCTTCTATTACGTCGGACCGATCGACGGCCACAACCTCGACCACCTTCTGCCGGTCCTGAAGAATGTGCGCGACATGCATGGAGGGCCGGTCCTGGTGCATGTCATCACCAAGAAGGGCTACGGCTACGCCCCGGCCGAAGCGGCCGACGACAAATACCACGGCGTCTCCGCCTTCGACGTCGTCACCGGCGCGCAGGCCAAACCCAAAACCAACGCGCCCGCCTACACCAAGGTCTTCGCCGATGCGCTTCTCGACGCGGCGCGACGGGACGAAAGAATTGTCGCCGTGACCGCCGCCATGCCCCAGGGAACCGGACTCGATCGCCTTCAGAGCGCGTTCCCGGAGCGGGTCTTCGACGTCGGCATCGCCGAGCAGCACGCGGTGACGTTTTCGGCCGGGCTGGCGACCGAAGGCTACAAGCCCTTCTGCGCGATCTATTCGACCTTCCTCCAGCGCGCCTACGATCAGGTCGTGCACGACGTGGCGGTCCAGAATTTGCCCGTCCGCTTCGCGATCGATCGCGCTGGGCTGGTCGGCGCCGACGGCCCGACGCACGCGGGCGCCTTCGACATCGCCTATCTCGCCTGCCTGCCGAACATGACGGTGATGGCGGCTGCCGACGAGGCCGAACTGGTCCACATGGTCGCGACCTCGGCCGCGCACGACTCGGGTCCGATCGCGTTGCGCTACCCGCGCGGCGAGGGCGTCGGCGTCGAGCTGCCGGCGCGCGGCGAGCCGTTGCCGATCGGCAGAGGCCGCGTGCTGCGCGAGGGCTCGCGGATCGCCATCCTGTCGCTCGGCGCGCGGCTCGCGGAGGCATTGAAGGCGGCGGAAGAATTGGCGGCGCACGGCCTCTCGACCACTGTCGCCGACGCGCGATTCGCCAAACCGCTCGACCGCGAACTGATCCTTCGCCTTGCCTACGAGCACGAATTGCTCATCACCATCGAGGAAGGATCGATCGGCGGCTTCGGCTCGCATGTGTTAACGCTCCTGAGCGACGCCGGCGCGCTCGACAGCGGCCTCAAGGTCCGCTCGATGACCCTGCCGGACGCCTTCCAGGAACATGACAAACCCGAGCGCATGTACGCCGCCGCCGGTCTCGACGCGAAGGGCATCGTCGCCAGGGCGCTCGCGGCGCTCGGCGACATCGAACAGACGAATTCGAGCCTGATCGCATGACCGGCTTATCGCCAGGAGACGGCGATGACGATCCAGAGCGCCAAAAATTCGTCAATATAGCCGTCCTGGTTGTGGTTATCGTCCTGGTGGTTCTCGGCTATTGGGCCTTCAACGCCTTGGAGCACAGCCGGAAATTTCAGCGCTGCCTCGATTCCGGCCGGCGCAACTGCGTAGACTTCGCCAGCCCGGAAAAGTGAGGGCTTGAACAGCGCGATTGACTTGCGCTTCCGGGCGCCGCATAAGCCGCGGCCTGAAGCGGCGCTTACAGCCGCCGCAATGCCTTTCCCCGGCTTGATGCAACGACTTCGACCGAAGGCGCTGGCGTCGAGGTTTGGGTTCGCGAGCTCGATCGAGCCTTGGCGGGCACGTCGCGCATGAGCGAATTTGGAGACTTATTGTGAAGCGGACCTACCAACCCAGCAAGCTCGTTCGCAAGCGCCGTCATGGTTTTCGCGCCCGAATGGCGACGGTCGGCGGTCGCAGGGTGCTGAACGCGCGCCGCGCCCGCGGGCGCAAGAAGCTCTCTGCCTGACCTGCGGCTGGCGGCCGTCGTTGCCGCCTTGACCCTTCCTCGAGCCATTGCGACGCCCCGGATGGAGCCCGAATCCTTGCGCGAGGACGGAAGGCCGGCCGCCGCCGGCGAGCATCCCGGTCGCTTGACCAGGCGCGCTGAATTCCAACGCGTTTCACGCGGGCGACGCGTTCCCGCCGAGACATTCACCCTGCAATCCCGCCGGCGCGAGGGGCCGGAAGAACAGGCCGCGCGCGCGCGTGTCGGCTTCACCGTCACCAAGAAAGTCGGCAATGCGGTCGTGCGCAATCGCATCCGCCGCAGATTGAAAGAGGCGCTCCGCGCGGCTTGGCCACTTGAGACGCCCGAGGATCACGACTACGTGCTGATGGCCAGGCGCGAAGCACTGGAGCGCCCGTTCGCCATGCTCGTCGACGACGTGCGCGAGGCCTTTCGGGCCGTTCAGCGCGGCCTCGAGGAAGGCCGCCGCCGCGGGCCGGCCCGGAAGACCGGAGAGGGCGGAGACAGGCGACCATGAAAAACGAGGACACGCGGAACCTCTTTCTCGCGATCGCGCTGTCGGTCCTGGTGATGGCCGGGTGGCAATATTTTTACGCCGGCCCCCAATATACGCGCCAGCATCAGGCGCAGACCCAGGCGAGCAATCCGGTCCCCAAGACCGAGGCCCAGCCATCCGCCGGGTCCGGCGCGCCGCAATCGGCGACCGCACGCGTGCCAGGCGCGCCCGCCGCGCCAAGCGCGCCCGCCGCGCCAGCGCCCGAGACGCTCCATGAGGCTCTGGCGGCTAGCCCGCGAGTGGCTATCGACACGCCGAGCCTCGGCGGTTCGATCGACCTGATGGGTGGCGCGTTCGACGATCTCGTCCTCAGGGACTATCACGAGACCATCGACCCCAAGAGCCCGCTCATCCGACTTTTCGTGCCGCGCGGCGCGCCGGACGCCTATTGGGCGGAGACGGGTTTTGTCAGCGGGAGCGGCGTCAAGACGCCCAATCGCGAGACGCTTTGGACCGCCGACGTCAAGACGCTGACGCCTCAACAGCCGGTGACCCTGACGTGGGACAACGGCGCGGGCCTCGTCTTCAAGCGGGTCGTCGCGGTCGACGACAAGTATATGTTCACGGTCACGGATTCGGTCTCCAATACCGGCGCCTCGGACGTGACGCTGAGGCCGTACGCTCTGATCCTGCGGCACGGCAAGCCCGATGTCGCGGGATATTCGGTGCTTCACGAGGGCCTCGTCGGCGTGATCGGCGACGGCTCGGTGCAGGAAGTCACCTACGCGGCGATCGACAAGGACACCGGCAAGTTGCGCGCCTTCAAGGGCGACGGCGGATGGCTGGGCTTCACTGACAAATACTGGGCCTCCGCGATCATTCCCGAACAGACCGCCGCAATCGACGCGCGTTTCTCGGCGACCGGAACCACCCAGCCTGAGGATTACCAGGCCGATTTCCTGGGCGCGGAACATACCATCGCGCCCGGGGCCTCGTTCCAGACGACGACGCGCGTCTTCGCCGGCGCCAAGGAAGTCAGCACCATCGACAATTATGGGACCAGTCTCGGCATCAAGAAGTTCGATCTGATGATCGACTGGGGCTGGTTCTATTTCATCACCAAGCCGATGTTCCTGCTCATCGACGCCATTTACAAGCGCGTCGGCAATTTCGGCGTCGCGATCCTCATCGTCACGGTTCTCGTCAAGCTCGCCTTCTTCCCGCTCGCCAACCGCTCCTACAATTCGATGGCGAAGATGAAGAAGATTCAGCCCAAGATCGCCGCGCTCAAGGACCTCTATCCCGACGATCGGGTCAAGCAGCAACAGGAACAGATGGAGCTGTTCAAGCGCGAGGGAGTCAATCCGGTCGCCGGCTGCCTGCCGATGGTGATCCAGATCCCGGTGTTCTTCGCGCTCTACAAGGTCATTTTCATCACCATCGAGATGCGCCACGCGCCGTTCTTCGGCTGGATCAGGGACCTTTCCGCGCCCGATCCGACCAACGTGTTCACGCTGTTCGGGCTCGTGCCGTGGGACCCGACCGCCCTGCCCGCCTTCGGCCATTTCCTCCACTTGGGAATCTGGCCGCTGGTCATGGGCTTTTCGATGTTCGTGCAGATGAAAATGAATCCCGAGCCGGCCGATCCGGTTCAGAAGACGATGTTCGCCTGGATGCCGGTGATCTTCACCTTCATGCTCGGCACGTTCCCGGCCGGCCTCGTCATCTACTGGACCTGGAACAACACGCTGACGGTGATCCAGCAATATTACATCATGACCAAAGCGGGCGTGAAGGTGGAGCTGTGGGACAATCTCGGCAGATTGTTCGCCAAGATCCAGGCGAAATCGCCGAGCGTATGAGCGCGCCGGAAGCCGCGACCGACTGGACGGAAGCGGGGCGCAGACTGTTCGCCGGCCCGTGTGAGTTCTTCTTCGCCGCCGCGCGCGCGGACGGGCTGCCGCCGGTCGGCGCGCCCGAGGTCGCCTTCGCCGGGCGCTCCAACGTCGGCAAGTCCTCGCTCATCAATGCTTTGACCGGCCGCTCCGCCCTCGCGCGCACCTCCCGCACGCCCGGCCGCACGCAGGAACTGATCTTCTTCGATCTTCATGGCGCGGCGACTCTGGTCGACATGCCCGGCTATGGCTATGCGGCGGTCGCCAAGGCGAAGTCCGCCTCCTGGGGCGAATTGGCGCGCGCCTATCTGCGCGGTCGTCCGTCGCTGTTGCGCGTGTTCGTGCTCATCGACGGTCGGCACGGACTGAAGGACAGCGATCACGAGACCATGCGCCTGCTCGACGCCGCCGCGGTTTCCTACGCCGTCGTGCTGACGAAACGCGACGAGGTCGCCGCAGCCGACCAGAGCGCGGCGCTCGCGGCGACTCTGGACGGCTTGAGGAAGCACCCGGCGGCCTATCCCGAAGCGCTGTTCACGTCGGCTCGGACCGGCGAGGGAATCGCGGACTTGCGCGCGCATATCGCGCGTCTTATCGCGGAAAGCACGCGCTCGCCCGGGCGGTAGGACGGCGGAGGGGTCGACGCCTCGCCGCGAGCCCTGGCCGCATTGCCATTTCGGGTCGCGAATTCAGTCTTTTCAAGCCCCTACGGCGCCATATTGGGACCGCCTGTTTGCGCGGGCGCTCTTCAGCGGCTCCACTTTCGATAAATCTCGATTTAAAGCACAATATGTTGTGCGCCATCAGGAACTAATACCACTAGATGTGGTATCAATGTTTGTCTGGCGGTCCATGACCGGGACACATTGCCAAACGATCGTCTTTCCCGAGCGAACAACCAAATGTCATCATACCATAATTTGTAATTTCAGAAAAGAAATTGTCGCGACTTTATCGCGGCCGATCGGCGACGACCGCCATGTCCGACAGGACGAGCCGTTGCTCCCGGATCGCCGTGTCGCTACCGTCTTCGATGATGGTTTTTCCATGTCGCCGGAAGCGCCTTTGGGAACGACGCCGCCATGCCCACCAATTACAACGCCATCGCCGGAACGGAGCTCGGCCGCGTCAGCGCGCTGAGCGACGGCATCTTCGCCATCGCCATGACCCTGCTCGTCCTCGAGATTCACGCCCCCGAGAGCGCCGGCATCCACAGCGAAGGCGAGCTCGCCGCGGCGCTGGTCATGCTCGCGCCGACCGCGGCGACCTGGCTCATGAGCCTCATGACGCTCGGCATCTTCTGGCTCGGACAGCAGACGCAGCTCTCGCGCCTCACCGGCATGAACCGCAACCTCGCGTGGCTGCATTTTCTCTTTCTGGCGGTCATCACCGCGCTTCCGTTCTCGACCCGGCTGCTCGCCGGTTTCTTCGACTATCGGATCGCCTTTCTGATCTATTACGCGAATATTCTCGCCGCGGGCGCCAGCCTCTACATCGCCTGGAGCTACGCCGAGCGCGCCGGTCTGACCGACGAGCATCCGCCAGGTCCGCGCTCCGAGGCCATCCGCCGGCGCATCACGCGCGCGCAAGCCCTTTACGCGATCGGCGCGATCATTGGCTTCGTCAGCGTCCCGTTCGGGGTGGCGTTCATCATCCTCGTCCAGGTCAATTACGCCGTCGCGCCGCGGTGGACGAACTGGTCGTGAGCGGATCGCGGCGCGGTCGCGGCGCGACGTCCGGGGGGAGTTCTACTCCTCGAACGGCTCCCCGGCGTATTGTTCCGCCACGACCGCCTGAGCGTGCGGCGACCGGTGAAGCAGATCGAATTCGCTGACCTTTATCTTCGCCTCGAAATCGTCGTCGCCGGGAAAGACGTGCAGCAGCTTGGTGAGCCACCAGGAAAACCGCACCGCCGCCCACACGCGGCGCAACGCCATGTCGGAATAGCTGTCGAGATAACGGTCGTCGCCGCCGCGAAAATGCGCGATCAGAGCGCGCTGGAGGTAGAAGACGTCCGAGACCGCGAGGTTCAGGCCCTTCGCTCCGGTCGGGGGAACGATGTGCGCGGCGTCGCCGGCGAGAAACAGGCGGCCATGCCGCATCGGCTCGGCGACAAAGCTGCGCAGCGGCGCGATCGACTTTTCGATCGAGGGGCCGGTCACGATCCTTCGTGCGATATCCGGCGGGAATCGGCGCTTCAGCTCGTCCCAGAACCTCTCGTCCGGCCAGTCCTCGATCCGCGTGTCGAGGCCGCACTGGATGTAGTAGCGGCTGAGCATCGGATTGCGCAGCGAGGCGAGAGCGAAGCCCCGTTCGTGCCGGGCGTAGATGACCTCCCCGACCGGCGGCGTTTCCGACATGATTCCCAGCCAGCCGAACGGATAGGCGCGCTCGAAGGTCTGCAGCGCGGCTTTGGGCATGCTCTGTCGCGAGACGCCATGAAACCCGTCGCAGCCGGCGATGAAGTCGCATTCGAGCGTCTCGGTCACGCCATCCTTCTCGTAAGTGACCTTCGGCGCGCCGCTGGTCAGGCCATGCAGCTGGACGTTTTCCGCCTCTTCGACGATGCGGCCGCCGTCGCGTTCCCGGACCCGGTACAATTCCTCGGTGATCGCCGTCTGGCCGTGCGACCACATCGGCCTGCCGGTATGCTTCCTCGTATCGATCGGGAACGGCTCGCGATCCTGCCACGCGATCCACGCGCCGTCATGCGCATGGCCTTCGCGGTCCATCCTTTCCCCGACGCCGGCGTCGCGCAACAGCTTGACCGTGCCATATTCGAGCACGCCGGCCCGAATGCGCTTGAGCACGTGCGCCTTGGTCTGCCGCTCGAGCACGACGCTGTCGATCCCGCCAAGATGCAGCATATGGGACAAGAGGAGGCCGGCGGGCCCCCCGCCGATGATCGCGACCTGAGTGCGGGCCATGCTTTCCGTTCCCTGCCAGACCGAGCGGCGGCGCGCCCGCCGGGCGCGCGCCCCACCCTACTCCCTGAGCCCGACCGCCGCCAACGCGGCCGCCTGCCGGCGCGCGACCGCCGCCGCGTCGAAATCGGCGATCGCGTCCTCGTACATCCGGTGGAAATTGAGGCGCGCGCCGAGCCTGAGGAAAGCCCCGCCGAGGCCGATGGTGGCGCGTTCGAGGAACACGAACTCGCGCGGCACGACAAGGCCGCCGCCTTCGGCGCGCAACGCCCGTATCACCGCGCCGATTTCCTTGCGCCCGTAATCCGCCGCGCTGACGCCGTCGGCGGCGGTGCGCACGCGGTCGTCGAGAATGGGACCGCAAATGAAGCGCGCCCATAGTGTCATCGCCTCGAACGTCCCGCGCGTGAGCTTCGGAAATCCCCACATCGCGTAAGCCTCGGACAGGCGTGCGCGGTCCTCGTTCAAGAGCGCGCGGTAAAGCTCGACCACGCCGAGCACGAAGCGTGGCGGGAAGATGCGCACGCAGCCATAGTCGAACAGGTTGACCCCTTCGACCGTCCGCCCCGCGCCCTCCCCGGACGCGACGACCGTGTAATTGCCGAGATGCGGATCGCCGTGAATGACGCCATAGCGCAGGAACGGCCGCCACCACGCATGAAACAGGCCGACCGCGATGGCGTCCCGCGCCTCCTGCGGCGCGCTCTCGAAGTCGGTGAGCTTCTCGCCGTCGAGCCATTGCATCGTCAGGAGCCGCCCGGTCGATAGTTCTTCATGCACGCGCGGCACGCGGACGAAGGGGACGTCCCTCAGCATCAGGCCATAGAGCTTCGCGATCTTCGCCTCGCGCTTGTAGTCGAGTTCTTCCCGCACGCGCTCGCGGATCTCGCCCGCGATCTCGCGCGTGTCGATCGCCGCGCTCATGCGCCGGTGCAGCGAGAACATCAGGTCGAGTTGCGCGAGATCGGTTTCCACGGCGGAAGCCATTTCGGGATATTGCAGCTTGCAGGCGAGGTCTTCGCCCCCGAGGCTTTTCGCGCGATGCACCTGGCCCAGAGACGCCGCGGCGGCGGGCTTGAGATCGAATTCGGCGAAGCGCTCGCGCCATTTTGCGCCAAGCTCCGCCTGCATCCGCCGCCGCACGAAGCTTGCGCCCATCGGGGGCGCCTGGGACTGCAGCCGCATCAGCTCGGCCGCGTAGTCGGCCGGCAGCGCTTCAGGGATGGTCGCGAGCAATTGGCCGACCTTCATGATCGGCCCCTTCATGGAGCCAAGCGCATCGACGAGCGCCCGCGCGTCGCCGTCCGCTCCCCGGCCGCGCAGCCGGTTGACGCCGGCCCGCGCGGCGAAGGCGCCCGCATTGACGCCGAGACGGGCGTAGCGGGTGGCGCGGGCGCTGAGGCGATTGGCTTCCTCGTCGCGGGTCAAGGGCGCTCTCCAGACGAGAAATCGACGGCTCAGGCGCGAGGCGCGCACCGATCGCCTCGCCCCCCGTCGCCCTATCTCCTTTCCAGAGATATAGGAAGCGGGGCGCGCCCGCTCAATCCGGGCCGCCCAAGACGGCGCTGGCGACGGCGCTCCCGCCTTGTCAAGATCGACCAATGCATGCAACGTGTCGAACGAACCAGCCGCTGTGCAGCGAATGTGGGTCGAACGTCCTCCCCGCTCCGGGGGCTCTCGTAGGTTCTGGTCCTATAGCTTAGGCTCTCATAGTCGTCCATCGCGAAGTTCCGTTCGTATGAGCGGCTGCTCACCTTGGAACTTCGCGAATGGACGGCTGAATACGTCAAACCGCTACTGCCACCCCGGCAATGCCGGGGCTCCCGCTTTAGCCAGTCCGGGGAGTCAGACGTTATGCGTGTCGCCGAATTTGTCGGCTACCTCGCCGCCGATGTTCTGCCCGGACAGGTCTGTTGGCGCCGCACCAATTGCGTACGCAAACGCTGAAATGCACAGGCAGCGGCGAGCTCCTGCAATTGAACTATCAGCAAGTGAAAGAGCTTTATTATCAGAACCCTCAATTTGGATTCTATTTTCTCCAGCTCTGTACGCAACGGCTCTTTGATAATATTTCCCAGTTGGAACGCGAACTTGCGACACGCAAGCCTACTGACCAGACTACCGTCGTATAATTGCCCCGCAACATTTACCGGCGCGCGCGTTCCGCGGGGCTCTAATGCGGCATCCGCGCGCCTTTTGGTCGGCGCCCGCGAACAGGGGGTCAGAGCGCAAGTTGGGAGCCGCAATCGCCCGAACTTTGCCGAAAGAATGAGTCTAGCTGAAGCGAATCGGCGCGCAAATCGTCACGAAAGGATCTCTCGCCATGTCGGACGATCCAACGAACGGACTTGACCGTCGCGACTTCATGATCGCGGCGATTGGCGCGTCGGCTGCGGTCACGGCGACCGGCGCCGACGCCCAGCTCCCCTCGGCGCCATCCGCCGGCTTGGTCGCGCCCGCGTCACAGGAGACGGTCTACACCGGAGACGTGATTCAGGGAAAGAAGATCATAACGGCGCTCAGCGTCGATGATCTGGAGGCCGGCCGGAAGCACCTGTTCTATTTTCAAGGGGTGCGGATGGCCACCGGGCAACACTGGTACGTGTCCGTCATGGTCGCGAAAGGAGCCAGGCCGGGCAAGCGCATCGCCCTTGTCGCCGGGGTGCACGGCGATGAAATCAGCTCGGTGCGCACGATACAGACCGTCATGAACCAACTCGACCCGGCGCAGATGTCGGGTGCGGCATTGGCGGTGTTGGACGTATCACGCCCGGCGATGGAAGGCATGGCGCGCCGATGGCCGAACTCCGGTCGCGGCATCGACCTTATTGACATCAATCGCCAATGGCCCGGCGATGAAAATGGCGGCACTGCGTCCGCGCGCCACGCCGGGCTGCTGTTCAATAGGCTTCTCAGGCCAAATTCCGACTACGCCATCGACTTCCACACCGCCACAACCGGAATGAACATCACGGCGTGCCATCTCGCGCGCATGGACCTGCCCGAAGTCAGGGCGATGGCGGAGCTGTTTCCCATCGATCAGATTTTCAACAACCCCGCCTATCCCGGGCTCTTGGCGAACGCCTTCATAGAGGCTGGCGTTCCGGCGTTCACCCCCGAGATCGGCGCGGCGCGCATCCTGGACCACGCCAAGATTCCCTTGTTCGTCGAAGGCGCGATGAACGTCATGAAGCGTCACGGAATCGTCGCCGGGCCGATTGGGCGCACCGGGAAAGACACGGACGTGTTTGTCGGGAACAGCATGCACGCCGTCCTCGCGACTCAGGGCGGATTCGTCGAGCTCTTGGTCAAGCTCAATGACAAGGTCGAAGCCGGACAAAAGGTCGCCGTCCAGCGCGATACGTTCGGCGAAGTCGTCGCCGAGTACAGAACTCAGGTCGCCGGAGAGGTGGCCGCCTATCGCAGCGACGCAACATCGGAACCCGGCAACATTCTGGTGTTCGTGCTCTACAACCGGGCGCCCCCCGATAGCGCCGATCCCCTTCCTGAGTGAGGTCTCCCGCCAGCGGCTCCCAGTTTCATGCTGCGGCTGATCGGGGCGGCCGCCGACACACCGGGCGCAAACGGCCTTCGGCCCTCACCCCATCGCTTCCAGCTCGCCGATCATCCGCTCGATCACCGACAGGCCGATGCTCCAGAACCCCGGATCGCGCGCGTCGAGGCCGAACGGCGCGAGCAGTTCGGAATAGGACTTGGAGCCGCCGGCCGACAGCATCGCCAGGTAGCGCTCGGCGAAGCCTTCGCGCGAGCGCTCGTAGACGCCGTACAGCGAATTCACCAGGCAATCGCCGAACGCATAGGCGTAGACGTAGAAGGGCGAATGGATGAAATGTCCGATATAGGCCCAATAGGTCTCGTACCCCTCCTTCAGCGCGATCGCGGGGCCGAGGCTCTCGGCCTGGACGCTCATCCACAATTGGCCGATGCGCTCCGCCGTCAGCTCGCCGTTGCGGCGTTCGAGATGCACGAGCCGCTCGAATTTGTAGAAAGCGATCTGACGCACGACGGTGTTGAGCATGTCCTCGACTTTGGCCGCCAGCATGGATTTGCGTTCGGCCGGATCGGCGGTCGCGGCGAGCATGGAGCGGAAGGTCAGCATTTCGCCGAACACCGAGGCGGTCTCGGCGAGAGTCAGCGGCGTCGGCGCCATCAGCGCGCCATTGACGCCGGCCAGCACCTGATGGACGCCGTGACCGAGCTCATGCGCCAGCGTCGTCACGTCGCGGGGCTTGCCGAGATAATTGACCAGCACATAAGGGTGCGACGACGGCGTCGTCGGATGCGCGAACGCCCCCGGCGCCTTGCCGGGCCGAACCGGCGCGTCGATCCACCCTTCGTCGAAGAAGCGCCGCGCGATGTCGGCCATGCGCGGAGAGAAGCCGTTGTAGGCGTCAAGCACCGTGTTGCGCGCCGCCTCCCACCGGTAAACGCGCGCCGGAGCGTCGGGCAGCGGCGCGTTGCGGTCCCAGTGGTCGAGCCGCTCCTGCCCAAACCAGCGGGCTTTCAAGGCGTAGTAGCGATGCGAAAGGCGCGGATAGGAATCCGTCACCGCCGCGACGAGCGCCTCGACCACTTCGCGTTCGACCCGATTGGCGAGATGGCGCGAGTCGGCGACATCCTCGAACTTGCGCCAACGGTCCGAGATTTCCTTGTCCTTGGCGAGCGTGCTGGTGACGAGGGCGAACAGCCGCACGTTCGCCCCGAGCGTCGCCGCGAGAGCGTTTGCGGCCGCCTCGCGCTTTTTTCGATCGGGATCCTGCAGCTTGCCGAGCAGCGGTTCGAGCGTCAGGCTCTCGCCTTCGAAATCGAACCGCAGCGCCGACATGGTGTCGTCGAACAGACGGTTCCAGGCCGCGACGCCCGAGACCGACTTTTCGAGAAAGAGTTGCTCGAGGTCGTCATCGAGCTGATGCGGCTTCTCCTTGCGGAGGTCTTCGAGCCAGGGGCGGTAATGCCCGAGCGCGGGCGCCGCCATCGCGGCCTGCAGCGTGGCGTCGTCGATCCGGTTGAGCTCCAGCTCGAAGAACAGCAGATCGCCCAAGAGCGCCGTGACGCGCTCGTGCGCGTCGCCATAGAACTTGGCCCGCGCCGGGTCGCTGGTGTCGGAGGCATAGAGCAGCGACGCGTAAGACATGACGCGGCCGATCAGGTCCTGCAGCGCTTCGTATGTCCTGACCGCCTCGCCGAGACGTTCGCCGCCCCGCCCCGAATCGGCGAGAGCCGCCAGCTTGCCGCGATAGGCGGTGGAGAATTGCCTGGCCTCTTGCTGGGCGCGTTCGAGATCGGCCGCGAAGCGCGGCGAATCCATGCCCTCGTAAAGATCGTCGAGCCGCCATTGCGGCAGCGCGCCGAGGTCGCCCGATGCGGACGACGGGGTGGAAGCGGCGCGGACGGAATTGGACGGCAAGGACATTAAGCAGGCCTCTTCAAGCTTTGGTAACCCTTCCGCGGCCCCTACACCCCGACAAAGCGGCGCTTTTGGGGAAAGGGCGCGTCAATGCGGGACGCCGTTAACAGGGCGTTTACCGTGATGTCAGAGTGTCACGCAACGCGCCGCCGCAAACAGACGGCGCGACAGGATGACAATGACCGCTCTGATCCTCGTTGTCGATGACGACCCCATCCAGCGTCGATTGCTGGAGACGATGGCCAGACGGTTCGGCTACGATGTCGAAATCTCTGGATTCCGGAGAGAGCGCGCTCGCTCGTCTGCAGGCGGCGGATCGGCCGCCGGTCAGTCTCCTCATTCTCGATCTGGTGATGCCTGATCTCGACGGCATGGGCGTGCTCGCGCGCATGCGCCAGCTCGACATCGCGATTCCGGCGATCGTGCAGACCGCGCATGGTTCGATCGAGACCGTCATCTCGGCCATGCGCGCGGGCGCGATCGATTTCGTCGTCAAGCCGGTCGGCGGCGAGCGCCTCCAGGTGTCGATCAAGAACGCCCTGCGCGTCGACGCCCTCGAGGACGAATTGCGCCGGGCGACGCGCCGCAACGCGGGCGAACTCGGCGTTCGCGACATCGTCACCCGAGCCGAATCGATGGCCCGCACGGCGCGGCTCGCCGAACGGGCGGCGAAGTCGAATATCCCGGTGCTGATCGAGGGCGAATCCGGAGTCGGCAAGGAATTGATGGCGCGCGCCATTCAGGGCAGCTCGGAGCGGCGCGGCAAGCCCTTCGTCACCGTCAATTGCGGCGCCCTTCCCGAGACCCTCGTCGAATCGATCCTGTTCGGCCACGAAAAAGGCTCGTTCACCGGCGCGACCGACAAACATGTCGGAAAATTCGTCGAGGCGAACGGCGGCACGCTGTTCCTCGACGAAATCGGCGAATTGACCCTCGACGCGCAGGTCAAGCTGCTGCGCGCCCTGCAGGACGGCGAGATCGATCCGGTCGGCTCGCGCCGCCCGGTCAAGGTCGACATCCGCCTCGTTTCGGCGACCAACCAGAACCTGATCGAACTCGTCAAAGCCGGCCGCTTTCGCGAGGACCTGTTCTATCGCCTCAACGTGTTTCCCATTTCGATCCCGCCGCTCAGGGCGCGCGCCTGCGACGTTCCCGATCTCGCGATGCGCTTCCTCGCCCGCTTCTGCGTCGAGGAAGGCAAGCGCATCCGCGGCATTTCCAACGACGCGCTGGCGCTGTTGAGCGCCTACGACTGGCCGGGCAATGTCCGCCAGCTGGAGAATGCGGTCTTCCGCGCGGTGGTGCTCGCCGACGGCGACGAATTGACGACGGCGGAATTTCCCCAGATCGCAGCACAGGTGCAAGGCTACGACGTGCGCATCCCGCCGGCGCCCCCGCCGGTCGCGGCCGATCCGACGCAGTCGGCCGCGCCGCGGCCGGCAAGCATCGAGACCCGCGATCCTCATTCCCTGAGACTGATCAACGACAGCGGCGACGTGCGCACGCTCGAAGACATTGAAGCCGAATCGATTCGATTCGCCCTCGCCCATTACCGTGGTCAAATGTCCCAGGTCGCTCGCAAGCTCGGCATCGGGCGCTCGACGCTCTATCGCAAGATGAAGGACAGCGGCATCGGCGAAGACATGATCGGCGACGCCGCCGCCTGAGCGCGACCACAGCGCCGCGAGCGGGCGGTCCCTTCCATCCTCTTGGCGCGCACAGTAGTTTACTCGACGACGCTTCCACACGGGAGGGCGCGAGTCTTGATGCGGTCCCTGGGCGCAGCGGATTGAAGGATGAGCCTGTTGGTCGGTCGAAACTGGCTGGGCCGGATGCTTTCGCCAGGGGTCGGCCTGGCCGCGGCGCTGATCGGCGCCAGCGTGGCTTCGGCCGACGGTCCGCCCGCCGACCATCCGGCCCCGGCCGAACGCCGTGCGGCCCTTCCTGTCGGCGCCCCCGCCGCCCGGCCGAGCCTGGGCGAAATTAAAGACGCCGGCCCATTGCTGACCGTCTTCAATGCGCCGCGCCGGGCTGGAAACGGCGCGCCCGCGCCGACGCCGTTCCATGCTCCCGACTTTTCTCGTGTCATGGCGATTGCGCCCATCGACCGGGCTTCCGGGCCGATGTCCGATGACGCGCAAGCTCCAGGCGCCGCAGGGCCGTCCGTGAGGGTCGCGACTCACGACTGGAGTGGCGCGCCGAACGAATCCGCCTCGCCCGAAGTCGCCAGCCCGGATTTGCCCGCGATCGACATACCGTTGCCGCCGCCCATTCCGACGCCGACGAACGGCGCCTTGCTGAATCCGCTTCCGATCGCCGTCGAAGCGGCGATCGAACGGCTCATTCTCCATGACGACGCCCCCAATCCCCTCGGGGCGGGCGATTGGCGGAACGCCCGGGCGGCGATCGGCGCGTTTTACGCCGCGCGCGAATATCAGCCCGTATGGGTCGACGAGAACGGCCTGACCCAGGCTGGCCGGTCGGCGCTGTCGCAGCTCGCGCGCGCGGCGGAGGACGGTCTCAATCTGTCGGCCTTCGTCCTGCCGCGCGACGTCGACGCCGGCCTCGCCGCGACGACGCTCGCGCGGCTGGAGACGACGATCGCCGCCGCGGTTGTCGCTTACGCGGAACAGGCGAGCGGATCGCGCGTCCCGCCGGCGCGAATCTCGCGGCTGATCACGGACCTTCCGGACGTCGCCGATCCCGGCGCGGCGCTCGCCGAGACCGCCGCCGCCCCCGATCCCGCCGCCCGGCTGGCGCAATTCAATCCGCCGCAGAAGGGATACCGCGACCTTCGCGAGGAACTGAAGCGGTCGCTCGAGGCCGTTCCGATCGGCTCGGGCTCTCACACGACGCGCCGGCGCTCGATCTTGACATGAGCGCGGCGCCGGCGCGGGCCGTTGGCGTCAATTCGACCTTGCCGCGGCCGCCGGATCGCGCATTGACGCCGCCCGTCGGCGCGCGAAGGGGCGTCCGGCGGTCGGGGCCGTCACCGCCTCCGCCAACGCGGCGTTCGCGTTCGGGCCCTTGTCGCGTCAGCGCGCGGCGATCCTCGCCAACATGGAGATGTGGCGCTGGGAGCCGCGGGACATGGGAGAACGGCGGATCGAGATCAATGTGCCGGATTTTTCCGTATCGGTGCTGGACGGCGACACGGTGTTGCGCCGCGCGCGCGTGATTGTCGGCAAGCCCGATACGCCAACCCCGATCTTCTCGAACGTCATGCGCTATGTTCTGATCAATCCGTCGTGGCAGGTGCCGGATTCGATCATCAGGAAGGAGATCCTGCCAAAACTCGCCTCTGATCCCGACTATCTGGCCCGTCACGGGTACGAAATGAAAACCGTCGGCGGGCGAATCACCGTGCGCCAGCCGCCGGGCGAAGACAACGCCCTCGGGCGCATCGCCTTCATGTTTCCCAATGAACACGCCGTTTATCTGCATGACACGCCGTCGCGCCGGCTGTTCTCAGCCGAATCACGCGCGTTCAGCCATGGCTGCGTGCGGGTGGATGAGGCCTTGCGCCTGGCCGAACTGGTGCTGGGCGGCGGCGCCAACTGGATGGTCGGCTCGGCGAATCGACGCCGCGATCGGAGGTCCGGAACGGACCGTCTTCCTGCCGCGGCCCTTGCCGATCCACATTGAGTACTTTACGGAATTCGTCAATGAATCCGGGGAGTTGATCGAGCGGCCCGACATTTACGGCCTGGCCCGGAAGGTCGCTTTCACATTGGCTTCGGAGAGTCAAGATTGAAACGGCCTTCAGATCGGGCTATAGGGTTTACCAATCGTTAATTGCCCTCGTGTGACGTCTAAGTCACAGAGCAGGCGACGGAACAAGGCGCGCAGGGATAAGCGCCCAGCGTGTCGCATGGGAGAGAACCGGCGAACGGCCGGTCCAAGCGTATGCGTTTCAAGCCGACGTGGCGGATCGAAAGATCCGGCGTGGCGTGGCGCGCGCGCCGTGTTTCGGAAGGGTGGTTTGTTGGCGGTATTGGTTGCACTGAAAAGCCTGCGCCGGCGCGGCGGGGCGGCGTCATGGTTGGCGATGGCGGCGGTTGTGACCGCGGCCGGGCTCACGCCGAACGCCACCGAGTCGGCTGTCGCCAATGGCGACACCCGCACCGTCGTCTTTTCCAACCAACACACCAACGAATCCGGCTCATTCACCTACATGGTCAACGGAGTCTACGATTCCGCGGTCCTCGACAAGCTCAACTGGTTCATGCGCGACTGGCGGCTCAATGAGCCGACAAAGATGGATCCGCACCTCTTCGACATCGTCTGGGAGGTCTACCGCGAGTCCGGTTCGACGCAGCCGATCGACGTTCTGTCCGGCTATCGTTCCCCGCAGACCAACGCGATGCTGCACCGACGCTCCCGTCAGGTCGCCCAATATTCGCAGCATATGGAGGGAAAGGCGATCGACGCCCATTTCGTCGACGTCGGAACGGCGCGCATCCGCGACATCGCGATGCGCATGGAATCGGGGGGCGTGGGCTTCTACCCGACGGGCGCGACGCCCTGGGTGCATATCGACAGCGGGTCGGTGCGCTATTGGCCGCGCATGAGCCGATTTGCGCTGGCGCGGTTGTTTCCGGACGGGAAGACGGTTTTCATTCCCGCCGACGGCCAGCCGATGCCCGGCTACGAGCAGGCGCGGGCCGAAATCGAGTCGCGCGGCGGCCAGGTCCAGACGGCGAGCGGCGGCGGCGCCGGGATCTTCGCGTGGCTGTTCGGCGCCCGCGGCGGCGGCGCGGACGATGCGGAGGAGAGCGGCGGACAGGAGACCTTGGCCGGCGCGCGCGGCCCGAGAGGCGAGCAGCGCGTTCAGATCGCCGACGCCGGGCCCGCCGCGGTCGCCAGGGCCAAACAGGACCTGCCGACCGGCCCGACCTACGCCAGCGCCCCAGAACCGGACCCCGCCGCCAAACCGGAGGCCGCGGCGGCGCCAGAGCAGGACAATGCCGCCAGCGCCGACTCGCCGGTCAAGCTGCGTGGGGTCGTCGCGGCCCTATTCCTGGCGCCGCTGCCGCCGAGGCGGCCGAGCGATCTCGACCGAAGCGTCGCGGCCCTCGCCAACGTCCCGATGCCTCCGGCGCGGCCCGCCGACGTCGCCGTCGCGGCGGCGCCGGCGACAAACAGCGCCGCCGGAGGGCAATCGCCTGAAATCGACCCGCGGCATTGATCTGATCGCCGGTCTGTTGCGGCGGAGCCGATTGCCGCGGGTCATCACCCGGGGCGTCGACAGCGCGCCGACCGGAGCGCTGGCGCTGGCGGAGGTCGCTTCTCCTCAGAAATACGACGATGACACGCTGCTGGCCCGCGCGGCCGAGTTGAGCGCGCCGCTGCCGCCGATGCCAATTCCCAATGCCGGGTGGCGGCAAAAAACGACCGGGACGGTCATGTCCGGCGACAGCGCCAGGGTCGATGCCGGCGAACGTCCCCGGGCGCAGACAACCGAGGACAGCGGCGCCAAGTCTTCCGCCGCGTTGTCGGGCCAAGACATCGCGCGACTGTTCGGCCGCCTGCCGCTAGACGCGTTCAAATCCTCCGGGGAGCCCGCGTCGGCTCCGAACGAGCTGCGCGGCTCGCAACAGTAGCCGCGCGCAACCCGCAAAAGAACGTGAGGAGAGGCCGCGCCCGCGTCGCGCTTTGGGCCGCCGGGTTCGCGGCGCTTCCCGTCAATCCTTGTCGATCGCCCACGGCCCCGCGCCGGCCGCGGCGAAATAAAGGAAGATGAAACAGAAGAACACCGCCGGCTCGCCGAAATTGAGCACCGGAAAGAAGCTCTTCGGGTAATGCGCCATGAAATAGGCGACCGCCATGTAGCCGGAGAGAACGAACGCCGCCGGCCGGGTGAACAATCCGACCGTGATCAGCGCTCCGCCGACCAATTCGACCAATCCCGTGAACAGCATCAACCCGTGGGGCATGCCGTTGAGCACAAGATGCGGAAAACCGACAATCTTGCCGGTTCCGTGCTCGAGAAACAGAAGGCCCGTCATGATCCTAAGCACCGACAGCAGCATCGGCGCCCAGGACCTTGGAATGATGGTGAGATTCATGCTTTTCACTCTCTTGTGCTCGCTGGGTTCATGAACGCGAAATGGGCCGACTCCGCGCCGGCCCTTTCGTAATATCGCTTCG
>CAWAIM010000019.1:0-132409 GCA_963781895.1 uncultured Alphaproteobacteria bacterium | reverse complement strand
GCCCCCGGACGCGCTCTGACCATGCCGCCCAGTCTGCGCCGCGCCATTCTGATCATCGGCTTTGGGCTCGCCGCTCCAGCGGCCAGGGCGGCCGGATTCGACGGCGGCGATGGCGCCGCAGGCGGCAAGCACAAGGCTGGCGGCGGAGGGGCTGAAGGCGGCGCGGAAACGGGCGCAGGCGGAGAGGGGGCGGTTCGTCCGAACGGCCAGACCGACCTCACCACATGCCCGCCCGGCCAGGTGTGGGACGCCAAGCAACGCAAATGCCTGGAAAGACACAGCGGCGTTCTGCCCGATCCCGAACTCGCCCAATACGCATTCGCGCTCGCCAGGGCCGATCGTTGCCAGGAGGCGATCGACGTGCTCGACACGCTCGAAAACCCGAATACCCCTGAGGCGCTCGATTACCGCGGCTATGCGACCCGCAAGCTCGGGCGCACCGAGGAAGGGATCGGCTATTATCTGAAGTCCGTCGCGCTCAATCCCAATTACCCCCAGGTGCGCGAATATCTCGGCGAGGCCTATGTCATCGAGGGCAAGTTCGATCTCGCCAAGGATCAATTGTCGACGATCGAGAAGCTGTGCGGATCGAGGCAGTGCACATATTACCAGGATCTCGCCAACGCCCTCGACAAGGCGCACGACCTCTAAGTCCGCCCAATCGCGCGCGGCGCGGGAGCGTAACTGGAAAGGACCGCCGGCCATCTCATGCGCTCAAATATCGCCCCGCTGAGACGATATGGCGAGCGTCGCGGGTCGACGTGAAGCGGTCATAGCGCACCGTGGCCTTGGATGCTTCTCCCCAGACGCCCGCGAGGCGGCCCACTTCGCCCGGACGATGTCAAGGGTAAGCGGCGTATTTCGCTTGGGGCGGTTAGGGAGTGCCATTGATATTTGCCGCACATCTTGGCGCTCGGGAACGTCGGCGCAAGAGCGTTGTCGCAGGCGGCCGCGCTCAACTTTCAAGACGCCCCAATATTAATTTCCGCTCTTCCGCCGTGAGCAAACATTCGTCCCGAGCGATTGAACGTCGCAAATCGACGTGAAGCGGAATTGCCGATCGCCACGGTGGACGTCGCATTTGGGCGGAGAGCTGACATACGGGCATCGCGGCGAGGGCGCACCGGACATGGTTCGGCCTATTCGGGAAGTCCCAGTATCCGACCGCCCTCGACAAACTTTTCAGCAAGCGCCGGCGCAATCCCCCACTGATAGTACATCCTATTATGGAATGCCGGCTCCAGCTCTAGGCCGCGCTCGACGTCAAACGCCGCGTCAGCAGTTCGTCCTCCGAGCGCCAGCGCGACTGCACGCTGAAGATATCCGGTGCTGAAGTTGGGCCTAATCTCCGTGACTTTCGCAAAATGCGAGACCGCTTCCAGATAGCGCTCCAGCGCCAGCGCTACTGTGCCAAAGGCCATATGAGCCTCGAACGCGAGCGGATCAAATGGGCTCAATCGGAGCGCCCGGTTCGCAAATGAGACTGCTTTTTCTCCGTTTCCCCATAGAGCGTTCGATTGCGCGCCGAGATAAAGCGCGGTGGCGCATGAGGGGTTGAGAGACAACGCGCGGTCGATGGCGCTACAGCGCCGCGTCGTGATCCTTGCCAAGAAGATACGCTACGAGCCCCGCAACCGCGAGCGCCGTGGCATCGTCGGTGCCGCTGGCAAGGGCGGCCTGCGCGTGATGAAGCGCAGCCTTCTTGTCATTTTCATCCATGCCGGATCGGGCAAAGCGCAACTCGTAGCACCAGGCGATGAGCGCGTGCGCGATGGCGTAGTCAGGCTGCAGCCTGAGCGCCTCTTCCAAGAGCGGCACGGCGCATTTGATGTCCTCAGGCATTTGCGCCGCAACGTAAGGCAGCGCTCGGAGATAGAGATCATAGGCGCCAAGATTTTCGGGACGTTTGTCGCGAACGCTCGATCTCCGATTGGCGCACGCTTGGTTCGACTATTCCGACCACTCTGTCTGTGATTTGGTCTTGCAGATCGAAGACGTCGTCTAGCGCGCCATCATATTTTTCCGCCCACAAATGTGCGCCAGTTTCCGCTTCGATAAGCTGCGCCGTGATGCGCAGTCGATCGCCGGCCTTGCGCACGCCGCCTTCGAGCACGTAGCGAACACCGAGTTCGCGCCCGACTTGCCGCACGTCAACCGGTTTTCCTTTGTAGATGAAACTGGAATTACGAGCGATCACGAACAACCATTTAATTCTCGATAAGCCCGTGATGATGTCTTCGACGATTTCGTCTGCGAAATATTCCTGCTCCCGATCTCCGCTCATGTTCTGGAAGGGGACGACGGCAATCGAAGGCCTTTCGGGCAGGGCGAGGGCGGGCTTCGTTTGAGCGGCCGCCAGCCGGTCTGTGCGCGAGGAACTTGGCGATAGTCGATAGACCCGCACCGGTTGCGCGATGTTCTTGAGGCTCTGTTCGCCCAGATCGGCGAACTCGCCTGTGACCTTGTCACGGACCTGTCGATAGGCGTCCTCGGAGAGACAGATCGCTCCCGGCTCGGCGATGCCTTCCAGACGAGCGGCGATATTGACGCCGTCGCCCATCAGGTCGCCGTCGCTTTCCTCGACGACATCGCCGAGATGGATGCCGACGCGGAATTCGATCCGCCTCGGGCCTCCGCCACGCCGGCGTTGCGCTCGATGAGCCATTCTGCACTTCGATGGCGCACCGCACCGCGTCGACCACGCTGCGAAACTCGATGATCGACCCGTCGCCGATGCGCTTGACGATGCGTCCGTGATGGGCGGCGATGATGCCGGATCAATCAGATCGCTGCGAGGCCCGGAGACGAGCAAGCGTGCGCTCCTCGTCCGCGCCGGCGAGCCGGCTGTAGCCGACGACGTCCGCGACAAGGATCGCCGCGAGTCTTCGGGTCTCGCTCATTGCGCCCCTCCGTCCGAGATTTAGCGTAGCACAAAAACGCCGTCCCAAATCGTTCGAGGCGAAATGGAGCGATTGAGCCGTCCGAAGGGAGCCGAAACTAGCCGGACGAAGGTCCGCTGAGGGTCGACTTGTCTCGTTCGCCATGCCGCCGGGAACGGCCGCTATTTGCGCCGATCAACGGTCGAGATCGTCGACAGATGCGTGGCCGCGGCGTGGCGTTGATCGGGGCGCTCGTGGAGGGCCCAGCCATGTCCGCTCCGATCGTGCTTTCCGGCGTCGCCGCCTTGTTGCGGCCTTCGCGATCGCATAGCGCCTGATGCAGGCGTCGCGCGACGAGTCGCCAACCGGCCGCCGCCCTTGGACAAAATCGGCCCCGCGACGAGCGGGGCGGAGTCGAGAGTTTCCCATTGGCCGCGCGCCTGACGCTTGCGCCGGCGTCGCCCGGCCGACGGGGCCCTCGCGATCTGTTGCGGGCCAAAACGATGCGATGAAGATTTAAGAACGGTTTTCCGGCGAGGCCGACATGCCGAACATCAATCGACCGTCACTGAAACACGAGACCAACTTCCGCACCAAGGACGGGGACGCGTGGCTGCCGTTTACGGACGAGACCCAGATGACGCAGATGATCAACGCATTCATGGAGATCAACAGCAAGGTCATCTGGGACAAGGGCGTCCTGAAGAGCTGCAACGGCGCCTTCGCCAAGCTGCCGGGTCGCAGAAACTTCGCTTCCGTCTGGAGGGACCCGGACGTCTTTGTCAGCTTCAATCCCAATACGGATCCGGGCCTGTTCGGGATCACGTTCAGGAAGGATATCGCCATCGCGTCGCGGCTGTTCAAGTCTCCCAATGCGGTCCGCTTGATCGCGGCGACCCTCGTCCACGAGCTGGCGCATATCGACGGGGCGCCCGGGGGCATGGAAAGCAAGGCCGCCGAGGCGACGCTGCCGCCGTGCGGCTTCGACGACGTGTTCAATCCCGCGACCGTGGGGGTGATGGTTCCCCGCCGCCCGGTCAGGATCGAGATGGCTTGAGCGACCCGTCCCCGCGGAACGCCCGGCTGACCCGCAAAGGCCTGGCCGCAAAGGCCTGGCCGCAAGCGCCCAGCGCGCCGGCGAATCTCCCGATGGCTGGCGCGCTTCGCCCCGCCGACGCCGGGGCGCGCGCCCGGCTCCCGCACGTGACGGCCGGCGACTGGATCGCGGCCGCGACCCGTCCGGGTTTGCATCCATGAGCGGCGATTGGCGTTGCGGCGCGCTCGCGGGACGCCGCATTCGCCCGACGGCGGCAGGGGCGCGCTAGACGAACTCCACGCCGCAGTCCTCGAGCCGCCGCCACACGACGCGAGCCTTCCGCTTGAAGCCGGGGACCGCCTTGATTTCCAGTCCGACGAATTCGATCGAGGGGGTGATCCGGCAAACGAGCCGCGCGCCCCGCGCGCTGATGTTGCGCACGACGCAATCGAGGGTCGACAGATGATTGATGGCAAGCCGGCCGTCGAACAGCGTCCGACGGCGTCATCTCGCCTCGCCGTTCGCTCATCGGGTCTCCCGCTCTTGCAATTCTCGCGCTGGTGGCGGAATGGTCCGCAGCCGTTCCGCGATCACGCCAGTTCAGTAACAATTCAGCAACCATGACCATCGCGCGAGCGGAAACTGATCTTAACCTTAAGCGGTCTCCGTCCCGGGCGCGTTCGACGCGCCGATCCTCATGGCCCGAGGCGACCCCGATCGCCGAGAGAACCCATGCCCGACTTTCCAGCCTGGCGCAGCAATGGCGTCCACCACGCCGGGGGCGCGATTCCCCGGCGTCACCCGGAGCGCGCCGGCCTGACCGTCCGGATCGAACATGAAGGCTCGATCAGCCGAAGGCCGCGCATTCGGCGCGGCCCGACACAAACAACCCTTGCGGGCCTGTCCGCAGTCCCGGCCCGGCCAAGGCGTATCGGTTTCGGTTCATAGCCGCCTATAACAGCAGATGACGCAAGGAGCGTGCGGCGCCTCCGACAGGGAGAAAGACAAATGGCGAGAGAATTGGAAGGCAAGGTCGCCGTCGTAACCGGCGCTGCGTCGGGCATCGGATTGGCCAGCGCCGAGGCGATGTTGGCCGCGGGTTCGCGCGTCGTGATGGCGGACCGCGACGAGGCGGCGCTGAAGGCGCTGCGCGGCAAGCACGGCGACGCCGTGATCCCGCTGGTCATCGACCTCCTGGACCCGAAGGACTGCGCTTCGCTGCTGCCGAGAGTTCTGGAGACGGCTGGCCGGCTCGACATCCTGCATGCGAATGCGGGCACATACGTCGGCGGCGACCTGGTCGATTCCGATACCGGGGCCATCGACCGGATGCTGAACCTGAACATCAACGCCGTGATGAAGAACGTGCACGACGTGCTCCCGCACATGATCGAGCGCCGGACCGGCGACATCATCGTCACCAGTTCGCTCGCCGCCCACTTTCCGACGCCATGGGAGCCGGTCTATGCGGCGTCCAAGTGGGCGATCAACTGCTTTGTCCAGACGGTTCGGCGCCAGGTGTTCAAGCACGGCATTCGCGTCGGCTCGATCTCGCCCGGCCCGGTCATCAGCGCCCTGCTCGCGGACTGGCCGCCGGAGAAGCTGAAGGAAGCCCGGGAGTCGGGAAGTCTGCTGGAGGCCAGCGAAGTGGCCAACGTGGTGATGTTCATGCTGACGCGGCCGCGCGGCATGACGATACGCGACGTCGTCATGCTGCCCACCAATTTCGATCTCTAGAAGGTCACGCCCGCTGGCGTCGACCAGGCGGCCCCGGGTCCGCCCACGCGCCTGAGCGCCGTGGACGACAGCCGCGAGCGCGGCCCGTGCAGAAACAGGAACGCCGGCGGCGCCAGCGACGCAAAGCGCGCCGCGTCGCGCTCGGACACGCGCCAGCGGCCGAGCGCGGCGCCGGCCCGGCTGGAGATCGCCCGCAAGGTCGAGCCGGGGCGGTCGACGACCACGATCGGCACCAGATCGGCGATCGCGCGCCAATGGCGCCAAAGGTGGAATTGCCGCAGATTGTCCGCGCCCATGATCCAGACGAAATGCACGCCAGGCGCGCGGCGCACGATCCAGGCGAGCGTGTCGTAGGTATAGCGGGCGCCGATCCGGGCCTCGATGTCGGTGACCGCGACCAGCGGGCCGCCGACGAGGCGGCGAGCGGCCTCGACCCGCGCCTGCGTCGCCGCCAGCTCGGCCAGGGACTTCAGCGGGTTGCCGGGCGTCACCAGCCACCAGACGCGATCGAGGCCGAGCCGCCGCAGCGCGAGACGGGTGACCAGCGCGTGGCCCTCGTGCGGCGGATTGAACGAACCGCCGAGCAGGCCGATCCGCATTCCCGGCGCGAACGGAGGCAGGCGGGGAATTTGGGTCACGAAGCCGCCTGCGCGGCTCAGCAGCTCCGCCTGGCGCTCGGCGGTCAGGGCGTCGACGATCTCATCGAGCCCATCGCCCTCCATCAGACGCTCGAGCGAATAGAGCGTCAGGTTGACGCGATGGTCGGTGACCCGCCCTTGCGGGAAATTATAGGTGCGGATGCGCTGCGACCGGTCGCCGGAGCCGACCTGCGAGCGTCGCTCCTGGGCGCGCTCGGCGTCGAGCTTCTGGTTGCGCGCGTCGAGAATGCGCGAGCGCAGCAGCGCCATCGCCTTGGCCCGGTTGCGGTGCTGCGAGCGCTCCTCCTGCATCGCCACGACGACGCCGGTCGGAAGATGCGTGATGCGGATCGCGGATTCGGTCTTGTTGACATGCTGCCCGCCGGCGCCGCTGGAGCGCATGGTGTCGATCTTGAGATCGGCGTCGTTGATGACGAAATCCGCCTCCTCGGCGACCGGCAGGACGGCCACGGTCGCGGCGGACGTATGGATTCGCCCCTGGGTCTCGGTCGCCGGCACGCGCTGCACCCGGTGCACGCCGCTTTCGAACTTGAGGCGCGCGAACACGCCGCGTCCGGAAATCTGGGCGACGATTTCCTTGTATCCGCCGGCCGTCCCCTCGCTCATCGACAGCACGTCGACCTTCCAGCGCTTGGACTCGGCGTATTTGACGTACATGCGAAACAGATCGCCGGCGAACAGCGCCGCCTCGTCGCCGCCCGTTCCCGCCCTGACCTCGAGAATCGCGTCGCCCTCGTCGGCGGCGTCCTTCGGCAGCAGCGAGATGCGGATGGCTCTCGACATCGCCTGCGACTGGGCCTCGGCGGCGGCGAGTTCGGCGGCGGCCAGCGCGCGCATCTCCGCGTCGAGATCGGGGTCGCGCAGCAGCGCGGTCAGATCGGCGCGCTCCTTCTCCTTGGCGCGGAACGCCTTGATCGCCGCCACCACGGGCTCGAGCTCGCTGAGCTCGCGGGACAGCGCCGAATATTGCGCGCCCGCGACGCCTTCGCTCAGACGCGCGCCGATTTCCTCGTGGCGGCGAAGGATGAGATCGAGAGTGTCGTTGGCGGCCATGCGGGAACTCGAAAAACAAGCGGACGGGCGACCGGCGCGCGGCTTTAAGCTACAGGCGCACGCTGAGACGCTCCGCCAGCGCGCGCAAGGGCTCGCGCAGCGACGCCTCGTCGCGGCCCGTCGCCAGCATCGACTCGATCTCGCGCGCCGCCTCGCCGATGTCGAGCGACAGCGTCATCGCCTTGACCGGCCCGATCGAGGTCGCCGACATCGAAAGATCGCGATAGCCGATCGCCATCAACGCCATCGCTTCGAGAGGCCGCCCGCCGATTTCGCCGCACAGCGTGACCGGCGTGCCGTTGCGCGAGCCGGCTTGAGCGATCGAGCGCAAGGCCCTCAAGAATCCGACGCTCAGCGGATCGAACCGGTTGGCTACCCGCCGGTTGTCGCGATCGACGGCGAACAGATATTGCATCAAATCGTTCGAGCCGACGGACAGGAAATCCGCCCGCGCGGCGATTTCGTCGATTTGCCACAGCAGCGACGGCACTTCGACCATCACGCCGAGCATCGCCGAGCGTGGCGGCTCGTAGCCGCGGCCGAAGTTCCAAGCGATTTCGCGCTCGAACAGCATGCGCGCCGTCACATATTCGGCGACGGTCGAGACCATCGGCGCCATCACCCGCAAATCGCGTCCGGCGGCGGCGCGGATGAAAGCCCGAAACTGCATGCGCAGCAAGGCGGGGCGGTCGAGGCCGATGCGAAGGGCCCGCCAGCCGAGCGCCGGGTTTTCCTCCTCGAAGCCCTTCATGTACGGCAGCAGCTTGTCGCCGCCGATGTCGAGGGTGCGGAAGGTGACCGCCCGCTCGCCCGCGGCCTCGAGGATGGCGCGATAGAGCGTCTCCTGGGCGCCCTGCCTTGGAAAGCGCGCCGCCAGCATGAACTGCAGTTCGGTGCGGAACAGTCCGATCGATTTCGCGCCGGTTTCGGCCAGATGCGGCAGGTCGACGAGGAGCCCCGCGTTCATGTGCAAGCCGATCGCGACGCCGTCGAGGCTGATCGTGGGAACGTCGCGCAGCGCCCGATACTGGGCCTGCTTGCCGGCGCGCATGCGCGCCTTGACGGCGTATGCGGCCTCGACGTCCGGCGGCGGGCGCAGCTGGATCTCGCCCGCGTCGCCGTCGACGATGATGGCGTCGCCCTGCTCGACGATCTCGGAAATATTCGGGATGTCGCTGACCGCCGGGATCGAGAGCGCGCGGGCCACAATGGCGATATGGCTCGAGGCGCCCGCCTCCTCGACGACGAGGCCGCGCAGGCGCGCGCGGTCGTAATCGAGCAGCGCGGCCGGGCTCATCGAGCGCGCGACCAGGATGGCGTTTTCCGGCAACTCCTCCGGCAACAGGACCAGGCTTTGGCCGGCAAGCTGATGCAGCAAGCGGTTGGCGATGTCGGTGAGGTCGTGCAGCCGGTCGCGCAGATAAGGGTCGGTCTGGCGCTGCAGCTTGGCCCGCGCGTCGTTCTGGACCCGCTCGACCGCGGCTTCGGCGGTCAGGCCCGAACTCACCGCCTCGCGCAGCCGCCGCAGCCAGCCTCGGTCGTGCGCGATCATGCGGAAGGCCTCCAGCACGTCGCGATGCTCGCCGGTGACGCCGTCGTCGCTGCCGTCGACGAGGGTGTCGACGGAGGCGCGCATGGCGCCGATCGCCGTCTCCAGCCGCTGCAGCTCCGTTTCGACATCGTCCGCCACGATCTTCGACACCGTCACCCGCGGCTGGTGCAGGACCACATGCCCGAGACCGAGACCGTCGGCGATGCCGAGGCCTTTGAGCGACGCCGGCCTGCGCACGTCGATCGCCGCGCCGTGCGAGGCGATGCCCTGCAGCTCGCCGGACGCGATCATTTCGGCGAGCAGCATCGCCGTCGTCTGCAGCGCCTCGACTTCCTCTTCCGAATAGGCGCGACGGGCGCGATTCTGGACCACGAGCACGCCGATCGTCGCGCCGCCGCGCAGCACCGGCACGCCGAGGAAGGACTGGTAAATCTCCTCGCCCGTCTCGGGCCGGTAGGAGAACGCCGGATGGTATTGCGCTTCGGACAACGCGAGCGGCTCGGCGCTCGAGGCGATCAGGCCGACGAGGCCCTCGTCCGGCCGCATGGTCGTGAGATGGACCGCCTCGCGGTTGAGGCCCTCGGTCGCGAACAGCTCCATCGCGCCGTCGGCGCGAACGACATAAAGGGAGCAGACCTCGGCCACCATGTTGGAAGCGATGAGGACCACGATCCGGTCCAGACGCGCTTGCGCGGTGACAGGCTCCGCCATGACCTCGCGAAGCCGCCGCAGCAACAGACGCGGTCCGCCCGGCGCGCGCATCAAGAACGTCCTATCCTATCGCCAGATTGATTCGGCGGCCTTTCGAGCCAAACACTGAACGCGCCGGGGGAACGCGCTCCCTTCCGGCCTCGAGGCGGTATAGAAACGATTTGATGGCCCGGCAAGGGCGCGCAGGCCGGCATGTCGCCATTCCCTGAGCGACGGGTCCGCTCAAGGCGCACGCAAGAGCGCCGCGGTCGTCGCCGCGGCGGCGGCGCGCTTGGCGAGGACCTCGTCGAGCCAGTCCGGCCTCATCTCGGGAACCGAAGACAGAAGCAGCTCGGTGTAGGGATGATAGGGCGGCGCGAACACGGTCGCGGTCTCGCCGCTCGCCACGACCTTGCCTTTGAGCATCACCGTGACTTTATTGGCGATTCGCTTCACCGTGCCGAGATCGTGGGTGATGAACAGATAGGCCACGCCCAATTCGTCCTGAAGCTGTTTCAACAGCCGCAGGATCTCCTCGCCGACCAGCTGATCGAGCGCCGAGGTGACTTCATCGCAGACGATCAGATCGGGTTCGGCGGCCAGCGCCCGCGCGATCGACACGCGCTGCTTCTGCCCGCCCGACAATTCACTTGTTTTGCGAGTGATATACGATTCCGGCAGATCCATCTGCCGCAGCAACTGCAGCGCGCGCGCGCGCACCTCATCCCGGGAGCGGCCGAAATAAAACGCCACCGGCCTGCCGATCGTGTCGAGCACGGTATGCTGGGGGTTCAGCGCCACGTCCGGCATCTGGTAGATCATCTGCACCCGACGCAACTGATCCCTGGTTCGGTCCTTCAGCCGAGGCGGCAGGCTGACGCCGTTGAAGCGCACGTCGCCGGCGGCGCGCGGCAGCAGGCCCATGACGACGCGCGCCAAGGTCGATTTGCCCGAGCCCGATTCGCCGACCACCGCCCGCGTGTCGCCCCTGCGCACCTCGAGGCTTACGTCGTCGAGGACCCGCGGCCTGCCCGGATAATCGGCGCTGACGTGGTCAATGGCCAGAATCGGAACCTCGCCCCCGCCGCTTGCCTCGACGAAACTGCGGCCGGCGACGCGCTCGCTCACCAGGCGGCGCGTGTACTCCTCCTTCGGCTGCTGCAGGATCTGCCGCGAATCGCCGAATTCGACCATCTTCCCGCGCTTGAGCACCATGATCTGATCGGCGATCTGGGCGACGACGGCGAGGTCGTGGGTGATATAGAGCGCCGCGGCGCCGTGCTCGCGGATGAGCTTGCGAAAGGCGGCGAGGCATTCGACCTGCGTCGTCACGTCGAGGGCGGTCGTCGGCTCGTCGAAGATGAGTATGTCCGGTTTGGCGACCATCGCCATCGCCGCCATCACGCGCTGCAACTGTCCGCCGGAAACCTGATGCGGATAGCGCGCGCCGATCGTCTCGGGCGACGGCAAATCGAGCTCCCTGAACAGGGTCACCGCGGCGGCGCGGGCCTCCGCCGCACTCATCACGCCATGCCGGATCGAAGTCTCGCAGACCTGTTCCATCAGCGTGTGCGCCGGATTGAACGAGGCCGCGGCGCTCTGGGCGATATAGGCGATCTTCGGCCCGCGCAGCGCCCGCCGCTGGTCCGCGTCGATCGCGCGAAGGTCGGTCTGGCCGAAAATGATATTGCCGCTGACGATATGGCAGTCCCGGCGGGTGTACCCCATCGACGCCAGGCCGATGGTCGACTTGCCCGCCCCGGATTCGCCGATCAGCCCGATCACCTCCCCGCGCCGCAACCGCAACGACACGTCGTCGACCAGCACCGGACCGTCGCCGGCGTCGGTGCGCACGGCGACCCGCATGCCGCGAATCTCGAGGATGACGGCATTGTCTTGCGGACCGAGGACCGTCCTGCGGCCGCGGGCTCATGCGCCTTCCCCCTGTCCTCTGGAATGAATCGAAAGCATCCAGTCGACGATGAAATTGACGCCGATGGTCAAAGCGGCGATCGCCGCCGCGGGATAAAGCGGCGCCGCGGACCCGAAATTGATCATGTCGCGGTAGTCCTTGACCATGCTTCCCCAGTCGGCGCTTGGCGGTTGCACGCCCAGTCCGAGGAAGCTCAGCGCCGCGATAAATAGGAAGGTGAAGCAGAAGCGCAAGCCGAACTCGGCCGTCAGCGGGGGAATCGCGTTGGGCAGAATCTCCCGCGTCACGATCCACCACCAGCCTTCGCCGCGCAGACGCGCCGCTTCGACGAACTCCAGGCTGACGATGCCGACCGCGACCGAGCGCGCGAGGCGAAACACCTTGGTCGAGTTGAGCGCCGCGATGGTGACGATGAGCACCGGCAGGGCCGACCCGAGCACCGAGAGCACGACAAAGGCGAAAATCAGCGTCGGCATCGACAACAGGAGATCGACGAGCCGCGACAACGCCTGATCGATCCAGCCGCCCGCGACCGCCGCGGCGAAGCCCGCGATGACGCCGATGAGGAAGGAAAGCGCGGTGATGATCAGCGACAGTCCGATCGACATTCGCGCGCCATAGATCAGGCGGCTCAGGATGTCGCGTCCCAGATTGTCGAGGCCCAGCCAATGTTGCGCGCTCGGGTCCGCCCATGCGTCGCCAACCGGGGTCGCCTGGTCGAATGGCGCGATCAGCGGCGCCAGCGACGCCGCCAGCAGATTGACGGCGACGATGGCCATGCCGATCTGGGCCGCGATGCTGACCTTATGACCCAGGATGCGCATGGCGTTCCTTCCCGTTGCGGGCCGGTCGCGGCGGTCTCGTCAGCGCGGGTGGCGAAGCCGCGGATTGGACAGGATGGCGAGAATGTCGGCGATCATGTTCAGCGAAATGAACGTGGCGGCGAAAATCAGCCCGCACGCCTGAACGACCGGCACGTCGTGCTTGGAGACTTCGTCGACCATCAATTGGCCGAGGCCCGGATACACGAACACGGTTTCGACAACGACCACGCCGACGATCAGATAGGCCAGATTGAGCGCGACGACGGAAATGATCGGCGCCAGGGCGTTCGGCAAGGCGTGGCGCACGACGATGCGGGACCTGGTCAGGCCCTTGAGAATCGCCATTTCGATATAGGGACTCGCCATCACCGACAGCACGGATGCGCGCGTCATGCGCATCATGTGCGCGACGATCACGAGCACCAGCGTCAGCATCGGCAGGAACGCGTAATACAGGCGGTCGGGAAAGCTTGTTTCCGGCGACACGTTGGCGAGCGAGGGAAACCAGCCGAGGTCGACGGCGACATACTTGATGAGGATATAGGCCAGGAAATATTCAGGCACCGAAATCGTCATCAGCGTGACGAGATTGACCAGCCGGTCGAACACGCCCCCTTGCCGGATCGCCGCCAGCAGCCCCAGACCGATGGCCAGCGGCGCCGCGACGATCGCCGCATAAGCCGCCAGGAACATCGTATTGGCGAAGCGTGGCGCGATCTCCGTCAGCACGTCGCGGCCGTTGGCCAGCGAATGGCCGAAATCGCCGCGCAGCGCGCCGAACAGCCAGTCGAAAAACCGCAGGACCGCAGGCCGATCGAGTCCGAGGTCGAGGCGCAGCTTGGCCAGGCTTTCCGGCGTCGCGTTATTTTGCAGAATGGCCGAGGCGAGATCGCCCGGCAGAATTTCGGTGCCGATGAAGATGAGGACCGAGGCGGCGAACAGCGTCAGGACGCCCAGGCCGAGCCGCTGGAGCACGAGCTTCAACACAACGCCTGTCCTCTCACTTCGCCCTCGCTCGTTGGGACGCCTCGATTGCCAGCCGCAACTGGCTCGCTGATTTGTGTCGCTTCGCGCGTCTCCCTAAAGTCGATGGCCAGAAATGCCGCGAGCTCCGCGCGGCTGCGCCGCGGCGAGGGCCGAACCGGCGATCGGAGCCTCGCCGGCCGGTTTACGGGCAGGCGCGGCGTCCGCGGCTCACGCCCTGATCCAGGCCTTTTCGATAATCATGCCGTTGTCCATGTCGAAGCCGCCGTGCGGCGTGTGTCCGCCGACCTTTTCGTTATGCGCGTCCAGCCAGTCCCTGAAGACGGGGATGATCGCGCCGCCGTCCTCGTTCAACATCTTCTGCATTTCCCAGATATAGGGCTTGCGCTTGGCTTCGTCGGTCTCGCTGCGCGCGTCCGCGAGCAGCTTCTCGAACGTCTCGTTGTTCCAGTGCGTCTCGTTCCAGGGCGCTTTGGCCGCGTAGGCGACCGACAGCATCTGCGTCGCCGCCGCGCGGCCGGCCCAATAGCTGGAGACGAACGGGCCCTTGAGCCAGACGTTGTCCCAGAAGCCGTCCGCCGGTTCTTTCTTCAGATCGACCCTGATCCCGGCTTTCGCGGCGCTGGCCTGGAGAAGCGCGCCTTCGTCGACGGCGCCGTTGAACGCCGCGTCGGACGCCTGCAGCAGGATTTTCGGATCGGCGATCCCCGCCTTCTTGAAAAACGACGCGGCCTTGTCCGGATCGAACTGGCGCTGCGGCAGTTCGCTGTTGAAATAGGGATCGGTGGGCGGGATCGGGTGATCGTTGCCGAGAGTCCCGTAGCCGCTGAACAGAGCCTTCAGGATCTGCGCGCGATCGGTCGCGAATTTGAGCGCCAGGCGAATGTCCGGATTGTTGTAAGGCGGCTTGTCGACCTCCATCGCCATCACCGCGTGCCAGCCGCCGGCGGCGCGCACGACCTCGATCTTGGGAGCCTTCGACAGCAGGGCGACCGCCTTGTGATCGACTCGATTGATCGCGTCGATCTGGCCAGAGATCAGGGCGTTGAGGCGCGCCGAGCTGTCGTTGATGACCGTCACCTCGACGGCGTCGAGATGGCCGCGCCCTTCTTTCCAGTAGTCGCGGGTCTTCTTGAGCGAGATTCGCACCCCTGGATCAAATTTATCGAGGGACATCGAGCCGGTTCCGACCGGATTGGCCCAATCCTTGAACCCTTCAGGCGCCATCAGGACGTGGTAATCGGTCAGGACATAGGGCAGGTCGGCGTCGGCCGCCTCGAGCGAAATCTGGATCTGGTGTTTGTCGAGCTTCTTGACGTCCGTTATCGGCTTCAACGAGCCGGCGCCGCCGGACTTGGTCTGGCCGCGATGCAGGTTGAGCGAATAGACCGCGTCGTCGGCGGTGAATTCCTTGCCGTTGGTGAACGTGATCCCCTTGCGAAGATTGAGCACCCAATCCTTGGCGCCGTCCTTCGGCTCGAAGCTCTCGGCGAGTTCCGGCTTCGGCTTGCCGTCCTGGCCCCATTCGACAAGGCCGTTGAACAGGCCACGGCTGACCTCGATCATCACCGAATCGTTGTAGGAGGCGACGTCGATGCTGTCGGTCGTGCTGCCGCCGCCGAGGCCGAGGCGCAGGAGACCGCCGCTTCTGGGCGTCTCGGCCGCGATCGCGTCGGCGCGCGTCAGCATGGCGGAAATCGCGAGGCCCGAAGCGCCGAGCGCGGCGGCGCGGCCCATGAACTCGCGGCGCGAAACCACGCCGCGGACCAGCCGCTCCGTCCAGAAATCCAGTTCGGACATTGGCGTTCCTCCCGTCGTGGCGGCGCGCCGCGAACACACGCCTGCGGGCTCGCGCCGAAAGCCGCCGTTCTGCGACCATCATTCCGTTTGCGGCGGACCTCTGTCAAATTGCCGCATCCTCGCCGAGAGGCTCTATCCGCCGTTGCGCTCCAGGGTCCGCCGCCTTGGCGGGGACATCGTCGCGTTGACTCGGCTAGGCGCCGAGATTAGGGGTCTCGGCCAGGAAATCGCGGAGCGAACGCGCTCGATCCAGGATGGAGTTTCCCCGCCCATGAAAATCCTCGTCGCCGTGAAGCGGGTGGTCGATTACAACATCAAGATCCGCATCAGGGCGGACGGGTCGGGGGTCGAACTCGCCAACGTCAAGATGTCGATGAATCCGTTCGACGAGATCGCGGTCGAGGAAGCGCTCCGCCAGAAGGAGGCCGGCAAGGCGAGCGAAGTCGTCGTTGTCTCGATCGGCCCGGCGCAGGCTGGCGAAACGATACGAACGGCGCTCGCCATGGGCGCCGACCGCGGCGTTCTCATCAAATCCGACACGATCGTCGAGCCGCTCGCGGTCGCCAAGATGTTGAAGGGCGTCATCGACGCCGAGCAGCCCGGCCTCGTCATCATGGGCAAGCAGGCGATCGACGACGACTGCAACCAGACCGGCCAGATGCTGGCCGCCCTGACCGGCTGGGGCCAAGGCACCTTCGCCTCGAAGGTCGTCGTCGGCGACGGCAAGGTCGAAGTCACGCGCGAAGTCGACGGCGGCCTGCAGACCGTCGAATTGAATCTGCCCGCGATCGTCACCACCGACCTGCGCCTCAATGAGCCGCGTTACGCCTCGCTGCCCAACATCATGAAGGCGAAAAAGAAGCCGATCGACGAGAAGACGCCGGCCGATTACGGCGTCGACGTCGCGCCTCGGCTCAAGGTCCTGAAAACGACCGAGCCCGGCGGCCGCAAGGCCGGGGTGAAGGTGAAGACGGTGGCGGAACTCGTCGCCAAACTGCATGACGAAGCGGGAGTGATCTGACCATGGCGACGCTTCTTCTGGCGGAAGTCGCCAACGGCCATCTGAGCGACATGACCGCTCGCGCCCTGACCGCCGCGCTCCAACTTGGGGCCCCGGTCGACGTTCTCGTCGCCGGGCAAAACGTCGGCGAGGCGGCGGGAAGCGCGGCGAAGCTCGCGGGCGTGGCGAAGGTGCGCGTCGCCGACGATCCCGTCTACGCGCACGGCCTCGCCGAGCCGCTGGCGGCGCTGATCGTTTCGCTCGCGGGCGAGTATGATGCGATCGTCGCGCCGTGCACGGCGAGCGGAAAGAACGTCGCCCCGCGCGCGGCGGCGCTGATCGACGTGATGCAGATCTCCGACATCACCAAGGTGCTCGGGCCCAAGACCTTCGAGCGGCCGATCTACGCCGGCAATGCGATCCAGACGGTCGAATCGACCGATCCGAAGATGGTCGTGACCGTGCGCACGGCGTCCTTCGCCGCCGCGGGCGAGGGTCCCGCGGCGGCCATCGAGCCGGTCGCTTCAGCCTCGAACCCCGGGGTCTCGTCCTTCGTCGGCGAAGCGCTCGCCAAATCCGACCGGCCGGAACTGACCTCGGCCAAGATCATCATCTCGGGCGGCCGGGCGATGCAGAAGGCCGAGAACTTCAAGACCTATATCGAACCGGTCGCCGACAAGCTGGGCGCGGCGATGGGCGCCTCGCGCGCCGCGGTCGACGCCGGCTACGCCCCGAACGACTGGCAGGTCGGCCAGACCGGCAAGGTCGTGGCGCCGGAACTCTATATCGCGGTCGGCATCTCGGGGGCGATCCAGCATCTGGCCGGCATGAAGGATTCGAAGGTCATCGTCGCGATCAACAAGGACGAGGAGGCGCCGATTTTCCAGGTCGCCGACTACGGCCTGGTCGCCGATCTCTATTCCGCCCTGCCGGAATTGGCGGCGGAACTCGCCAAGATCGGACGGTAAAGTCCGGCAGGATCGGCGAAAGTCGAGGCGCCCGACTGGACGCACGCGGCTGCTCGTCTATGATCCCGGCCCGAAGTGCGGGGCGCGTTGGATAAAAGCATGGCATTGAACATCGACACGGTCGGCGTCATCGGCGCGGGGCAGATGGGCGCCGGCATCGCGCAGGTGGCCGCGCAGGCGGGAATCAGCGTTTACCTCAATGATGTCGCCGAAGAGCGGATCAACGCCGCGCTGGCCACCATCAATGGCCAACTGTCGCGCCAGATCTCCCGCGGACAACTGGACGAGGGGGGAAGGCAGGCGATCCTCGATCGCATCCATGTCGCGCCGACGCTGGACAAGCTCGGCGACTGCGATCTCGTCGTCGAAGCGGCGTCCGAGAACGAGGAGGTCAAGCGCAAGATCTTCACCGCGCTGCGCTCGTTCGTGAAGACCGACGCGATCATCGCCTCCAACACCTCCTCGATCTCGATCACGCGCCTCGCCTCGGTGACCGCCAGTCCCGAGCGCTTCATCGGCATCCACTTCATGAACCCGGTGCCGAGAATGCAGCTGGTCGAGCTGATCCGCGGCATCGCCACCAAGGACGACACCTACGAGGCCGCCAAGGCTTTCGTCACCCGGCTCGGCAAGACCGCGACGATGTCGGAGGATTTCCCCGCCTTCATCGTCAACCGCATCCTGTTGCCGATGATCAACGAGGCCGTCTACACGCTCTATGAAGGGGTCGGCTCGGTGGAGTCGATCGACACCGCCATGCGGCTCGGCGCCAACCACCCGATGGGCCCGCTGCAGCTCGCCGATTTCATCGGCCTCGACACCTGCCTCTCGGTCATGCAGGTGCTGCACGAGGGGCTGGCGGACTCGAAATACCGCCCGTGCCCGCTGCTGGTGAAATATGTCGAGGCCGGCTGGCTCGGGCGCAAGACCCAGCGGGGGTTCTACGACTATCGCGGCGAGCACCCGGTGCCGACGCGCTGATCCTGCTCTCGGCGACCCGCATTCGCAGAGGCTGCTCCCGTCGGCGGCCTTACTCGGCGCGACGAACGGGCGCCAGATCCGGCCTTCTCTCCCGCGTGATCCGCTGCGCCTCCCCGCGCCGCCAGGCGGCGATCTTCGCGTGATCGCCCGACAGCAGGATTTCGGGGATCGTCCGTCCCTCCCACACGCGCGGGCGGGTATATTGCGGATATTCGAGCAGACCGTCCTCGAAGCTCTCGGAGACGCCGGACTCCGTCTTGCCCATCACGCCGGGAATGAGCCGCACGCAGGCGTCGAGGATCGCGAACGCCGCGATTTCGCCGCCGGACAGCACGTAATCGCCGATCGACGTTTCGATCAGCCCGCGCGCCTCGATGATCCGCTCGTCGACGCCCTCGAAGCGCGGGCACAGGATCACCAGCCCCGGGCCGGCGGCCCATTCGCGCGCCTGGGATTGCGCGAACGGCCGGCCGCGCGGGCTCATGACGAGGCGCGGGCGCGCGTCGCCGGGCGCGAGCGCGGCCTCGAGGCTCGCGGCCAGCACGTCGGCGCGCATCACCATGCCGGGCCCGCCGCCGGCCGGGGTGTCGTCGACCGCGCGATGGCGGCCAAGACCGTGCTCGCGAATGTCGCGCGTCTCCAGCGACCACAGCGAGCGCGCCAGCGCCTCGCCCGCCAGCGACTGCCCGAGCGGGCCGGGGAACATCGCGGGAAAGAGGGTGAGGACCGTGCAGGCGAACATCGAGGCGACGCTTAGCGCGTTCGCCCGGCCGCTGTCATTCCCAATCGGCGCAGCCGTCAGACCTGCAGGATGGAGTTGAAATCGAAACTCGAGTCCGGCGGGTTTTCGCCGATGCGCACCGTCTTGTCGTTGGGGAAAGAATAGGGCGGCACGGGGAGGTTGTACGGCGCGGGAACGCCATCGAACACGCGGCCCGCCAGGTCGTATTTCGAGCCGTGGCAGGGGCAGAAGAAGCCGCCCGGCCAATTGGGCGCGGGGTTGGTCGGATCGGGCGTCGGATCGAACAGCGGAATGCAGCCGAGATGGGTGCAGACGCCGACCAGCACCAGGATCTCCGGCTTGATCGACCGGTGCCAGTTGGCCGCGTAGGTCGGTTGCTGCAAGGCTTCGGAGTTGGGGTCGCGCAGGTTCGCGAGCAGTTTCGGATTGCGCAATTCGTCGAGCGCCTCCTTGCCCCGCTTGACGACGAACACCGGACGCGCGCTCCACAACGCCACCACCCGCTGGCCGGGCTGAATCTGGCTGATGTCGATGTCGACCGGCCCGGCCGCCGCCACCGTGGCCGCATCCGGATTCATCTGGTCGATGAACGGCCACGCCACCGCTCCCACGCCGACCGCGGCGACCGACCCGGTGACAAGGAACAGGAAATCGCGGCGCGAACCCGACCCGGCCTCAGACCTATCCGAATGCGCTTCAGACATCGACATCCCATCCGCCTCCTCGACCACGCGACCGTATCGCCGTCTAGCTGCGCCGTCGAGCAATTCTGTGGCGCGCGAAGCCGTTTTTTCTTCCGCGGCGCCATCGGACCCGAAGGTCAGTCCTCCTCCCCCTCGATCTCCCGCGGCAGGTCGATCACGATTTGGCCGGCGTCGAAATCGATCGTCGGCGCCACCCGCCGGGTGAACGGCAACAACAGCGTTTCGCCGCCGCCATCGGCCATGATCTCGACAATATCGCCGGCGCCGTGGTTGCTCAACGCCGCGACCCGTCCGAGGCGCTTGCCCTCGCGGGTCACGGCGTCAAGGCCGATCGAGGTCGTCATAGTAATATTCGTCCTCGCTCGGTCCGCGGCAGTTGGTCGCGGCGAGCGAAAATCTCCACCCCGGTCAGCGCCGCGGCCGCCTCGCGCGTGTCGACGCCCCTCACCCGGGCGACCAGCATGTCGCCCTTCAGCGGACGAAGGGATTCAAAGGCGAAGACCCGCGAGCGCGCCGCGTCGGTCAACGGCCCGTAGGCGCCGATCGCCAAGGGCTCGCGCGTATGCGACTTCAGGCGCGTCTCGCCGCGCACGCCCTGCGGCGCGCCGAACACGCCGACCAGGACGAGGCGGCCGGGCGCGCGCAAGCCTCGATCCCGACGGAGCGCGTCAGGCCGCGGGCGCTTCGGCGGCCTTGGCGGCGGCGGCTTCGGCCGCGGCGGCGCGCTCTTGCGCCTTCTTCTTCGGCTTGGCCTTTTCCGGGTTCACGCGCGCCTCGCGCTTGGCGAGGCCGAGACTGTCGAGGAGACGCAGCACGCGATCGGTCGGCTGCGCCCCCTTGGCGAGCCAGGCCTTCGCCTTCTCCTGGTCGAGCACCAGACGGGTCGCGTCATCCTTGGCCTTCAGCGGATCGAAGGCGCCGATCTTTTCGACGAAACGCCCGTCGCGCGGCATGCGCGCGTCGGCGACGACGATGCGATAGAACGGACGCTTCTTGGCGCCGCCGCGCGAAAGGCGGATTTTGAGGGACATTGAGGTTTTCCTTTCCAGTCGGCTTCAGTTCACGTTTCACTTCAAACAGCTTTCCCTCGCCCCGCCCCGCTCCCGTGAACGCGAGAGGAGGCGAGATGAGGGTCAGGCTCATTTCTTCTTCCCCCCGAACGGGTTGAAGCCGCCGCCCAGGCCGGGCAGCTTCGGGGCGCCGCCGAGGCCGGGAAATTGCGGCGGCAGGTTGAAGGCGCCGGGCGGCGGAGCGGCGGGAATGCCGGGCGGCGCCGAGGGCAGGCCCGGCGGCGCTCCGGCGCCGCCCAATTGCCTCTGCATGTCCTCGATCTGCTCAGGCGTCGGCATCGGCATGCCGCCGCCCATGCCCATCATCTGCCCGAGCTTGCCCATCATCCCGCGCTTGGCGTTGGGGCCGCCCATCATCTTCATCATGTCGGCCATCTGCCGGTGCTGCTTCAACAGGCGGTTGACCAGCTCCACCGTCGCGCCCGAGCCCGCGGCGATGCGCTTCTTGCGCGAGGCTTTCAGAATGTCCGGGTTGCGCCGCTCCTTCGGGGTCATGGAGGAGATGATCGCGCGCTGGCGCTTGACGAATTTGTCGTCGAGATTGGCGGAAGCGAGCTGATCCTTGATCTTGGCGACGCCCGGCAGCATGCCCATGATGCCGCCCATGCCGCCGAGCTTCTCGATCTGCGCCAGCTGCTCGGAGAGATCGTTGAGGTCGAAGACGCCTTTGCGCATCTTCTCGGCCATCTTGGCCGCCTGCGTCGCGTCGATGGTCTGCGCCGCCTTCTCGACCAGGCCGACGATGTCGCCCATGCCCAGAATGCGGTCGGCGAGGCGCGAGGGATGGAAATCCTCGAGCGCGTCCATCTTCTCGCCGACGCCCAGCAATTTGATCGGCTTGCCGGTGACCGAGCGCATCGACAGCGCCGCGCCGCCGCGCCCGTCGCCGTCCATCCGGGTCAGCACGATGCCGGTGAGGCCGACCCGCTCGTTGAAGTTTTTCGCCAGATTGACCGCGTCCTGGCCGGTCAGCGCGTCGGCGACCAGCAGGATCTCGTGCGGGCGCGAGGCGTCGCGGATCTCGGCCATCTCGGCCATCAGCGGCTCGTCGATATGGGTGCGGCCGGCGGTGTCGAGCAGCACCACGTCGTAGCCTTGCAGTCGCGCCGCCGTCTCGGCCCGCCTGGCGATGGCGACCGGGCCCTCGCCGGCAACGATCGGCAGCGTATCGACGCCGACCTGTTTGCCCAGCACCGCGAGCTGCTCCTGCGCGGCCGGGCGCTTGACGTCGAGCGAGGCCATCAGCACCTTTCGCCGGTCGCGCTCGCTCAGACGCTTGGCGATCTTGGCCGCGGTCGTGGTCTTGCCCGCGCCCTGCAGGCCGACCAGCATGATCGCGACCGGCGCCGGGGCGTTGAGGTCGATCGCCTGGCTTTCGCCGCCGAGCGTCTCGACCAGCGCGTCGTGGACGATCTTGACCACCATCTGGCCGGGCTTGACCGACTTGATGACGGCCGCGCCGACCGCCCTGGTGCGGGCGCGGTCGACGAACGAGCGCACGACCTCGAGCGCGACGTCGGCCTCCAGCAGCGCCCGGCGCACCTCGCGCATCGCCGCGTTGACGTCCTCCTCCGAGAGGGCGCCGCGGCCGGTCAGCTTATCCAATATGCCGGAGAGCTTTTCGGACAGGCTCTCGAACATGGGGCGCGCTCCTGTTCAGACGACAGACGACGGATGACCGACGACGGAAATCGCCGTCTCCTCCGTCCTCTGTTCTCCGTCTTCCCGAATCCAACGCCAATCGCGCCCGGGGGCGCGACGCGCTGCCGGACGGGGACCGCTGTTCACTTGAGCGGCGCATTTGGCCCGAAACGAACCGTCATTGCGAGGAGTGAAACGACGAAGCAACCCAAAGGATCGAAGGGCGGCGACGGTCGCCCCTGGATTGCTTCGCTTCGCTCGCAATGACGCGCTTCGACCGGATCGGAATGCGCGCTCTGGAACAGCCGGCTTGATCGACGAGGCTAAGAACCTGACGAAAACGGGAGGGTCAATAGGGGAGAGGGAGGGGGAAGTCAAATATCGGAGCACTGATACGCGCACGGCCGCGCCAGGCCCATCGAAAGGATTGGCCGGGCGTCAATCTGGTTTGCGCGCTCACATCCCCGCCGCGACAGCGGGGTGAAACCTGATCGCCGCCCAGGCGCCGAGGGCGACGAAGGCCAGCAGCGTCACCGCCTGCGCGACGATGAACGGGGGCTCTTTTTGCGTCGGCGCCAGCGCGTTCAGGAACGGCAGCTTCATGAACGCCTGCGCGACCGCGACGAAAACGTTGAGATAAAGCGCGGCGACCGCGCAGACGACATAGATCCAGCGCCACGCTCCCGCGAGATGAAACGCGTAATAGGCGGCGACGGCCAGCGCCAGCAGGACGAGCGAGATCACGCCGACCGCGCGCGCAGGATCGAAGCCGTAGGGCGGCAACGGGAAGCCGGTCAGACTGGTCAGGATCGTCGTGACCAGAAACACCGCGGTCCACGCGCCATACGGTTCTCCAACCAGCAGCCCGTACAAGACGACAAGACCGGAGAGAATTCCGACCAGGCTGATGCCGACGTGGAACTGAAGCATTGCAGAAGCCCCTTCGCACGAAAACCGCTCTCGTCGATTCGTCGCCTCGCCCCCAATCTGCGGTTTGAATTCGCCATGCGGAAGGTCGATCTCAACCGCCCGAACAGGGTCGAGTCAGCCGCCATCCTAACCCCGCTCCGCCTGTCGGCCAACGGGCGATTCCGGCCGTTCGCCTGTTCGCCGGTCGAGCGCCGACGTTCGACGGCCAGCGGCTGGCAGGCCGATCATGCGCTTGGCGCGTGGTCGCTTGGGGCATTGGGGGGCCTTGCTATGCTTCCGGAAGTGGTATGGGCCCTTCCCCATTCTCGCCCAGGGTTTCTGAATAACCGACATTTTCTTGCCAAACGGTTCGACTCATGGTCTACTGTGAACACTGCCCGCGTCGAAGGGACGTGGCGTCGGCGCGAACGGGCGGAATCGAATAATGTTCGGCCTGGATTCGAGTAACGCTTTGAAAAGACTGGAATTCTCTGAGGAATCCGCCGATAAGCGCACAAAATGGCGCCTAACCCCTTGAAAAACCTTGGCGGGCGTCAGGAATTTGCCGGTCGGGTTCCCTGGATGACGCTTTCCTCGGCTCGCCGCCGGCGCCTTGAACGAACATACCGGGGGTCGGACCAGCCCTTCGCCGAGCCTCCGCCGCCGCGCCGATCATGCGTGGCGCACGGTCGCCGTCGGCATGACGGGCCTTGCAATGCTTCCGGCCGTTCCGCCTCGCCAAATTCGAAGGCGGCGCGGCATCAATCGACCGCATATCCTCTGACGGATGGCCGGCGCCGGCCACGCCGCGCCGTCGGCCGGCCTCGTCCGCACATCGGGACATGGCCAACCGACGGTCAAGCGCCGGCCTGCGAGCGCCGCCCGATTTCACGCTCGGCCGCCGCGAGCTGGTATCGCTGCGCGGCGTCGACGACCGCGAGCGTGGCGGCCGCGAGCGGTCCCGGGGGCGCCGCTCGGTTCGCGTTCGGCTTTGGCCTCGCCGGTTTTTGCCAGCAGGCGATCGCGAAGCCAGTTCCGCGTCGCCTCGTCCGGCGCCGGCGCGCCGGATCGGGTCGCAAGCCGCGTGGCCGAAAGCTGGGCGATGAGGCCGTGCGCGGCGATCAGCAGCGCCGCCATTTCCTCGAGGCCCTTATGGGCCGCCATCGGTTCGATGCTCATGCGTCCGGCGGAGTCGGAGAGGGCGGCCAGCGCCTCGATCACGTTCTTGCGCGCCAGACGGTAGTCCTGGCGCCTGACGTCCGGCTTCAGCGCGACGGCGGCGAAGGCGGCGAGCTGAGTCCGCAGGCGGCCGACGATCCGCGGCGCTTCCGAAAACTCCCAGCGCGGCCAGATGAAGCTGAAGAGATGCGCGATCGCGGCGCCGATCAGGGTGTCGGTCAGGCGCGCGACAATCGGCGCCGGGAGCGACGGCTGGACGAGGTGCAGCGACACCAGCGCCGTCACCGAGGCTCCGACCGAGGTGAGGCGGTAATCGAGGCGAGCAAAACTATGGGTCACGGCCAGCGAGAGAGCCTGGACGGCGACCAGCGCGCCGAGCGGCAGATAGGCGACCGCGCCCGCGGCCAGGACGCAGCCGATCAGAGTGCCGACGACGCGGGCGTCGCGCCGCTGCCGGGTGAGGCCGTAGCCGGACCGCATCACCACCGCGATGGTAAGCAGGACCCAATTGCCGCGCTGTGCGCCGCCGAGCGCCCCGGCGACCAGCGCGCCGGCCATCATCGCCAGCGCCAGCCGCGCGGCGAAGCGCAGCACCGGCGATTCCAGTCTCAAATGCGCGCCGAGCGCGCTGAGGGCGTAGGTGCGCTTTGGAATGAAGGCCGCGAGGTCGACGTCGCCGATCGCCGCTCGCGCCGTCTCGTCGTTCGACAAGGCCGCCTCGAGGCGCCGGATGTGGCCGAGCGCCGCAACCAGGCGGCGCGTCGCGGCGCCGATCGCCTCGCGCGCCGCCGGGCTCGTCGAATCTTCGGCGTCGAGCCGCGCAGCCTCGCGCTGCAAGGCGTCGATTGCGACCTGGTGGTCCGGCGGCAGCGTGGGCGTGCCGGTGGTCAGCAGTTCGAGGCTCAAATGTTCGAGATCGAGCGCGCCGATCCGCAGGGCGACGCCGATGCGCGCGAGCAGCGCCGCGGCCGCCGGAGTCTCGCGCAGCCGCACGACGTCGCATTGCGCGGCGACGAGCGCGTCGAAACCATCGAGCAGGATGCCGATCGTGGCGGCCAGACGCAGGCGCTCGGAGGCTCCTCTCGCCCGGTCGAGCAGCAGCGCGCGGGCGGATTGCAACTGTTCCGCCAGCGCCGCCTGTTGGCGGATCGCAACGCCGTATGCCGCCGCCAGATCGTCCGTCGGGGTCATAAACCGCGGCGACCGCCCGCAGATAGATGGAGAATTCGCGGATCGATTCGCCCGCGACCAGTCGCCGCGAGCTGGCGTCGGTGACGATCGTCGCCAGCAGCGCCAACACGATGTAGCCGAGACCGCCGGCGGCCAGCAGACCCTCGGCGCGCAACGCGCCTGCGAAGCTCTCGCGCGGGAGACCGAGCACGAACACCATCGGAATCACAGCTTGCATGGCGAGCGCGACCGCCCAGCGGCCGAGCCCGGTGACGAGGCCGGCGGCAAAGGCGATCGCGCCGATGGTCAGCAGGGCGGCCAGAGGCCACGGCAAGGCGAGCTGGATCGCGGCCGTGGAGACGAGCGCAAGCGCGAAACCGAAGCCCATCGCGCGGCCCTTGTCGCGCCACGGGGCAGGAAGATCGGAGATGCTCGCCGAGATTGCGCCCAGCGTCGCGGGTTGGCCCGGCGGCGAAGCCCAACACCGTCGACGCGACGAAGGCCACCGCCATCACCCCGACGCCGACGCTGACCCCGTTGACGATGTGCTGGCCGACGAAAAGCCTCAGCAGATCGGGCGAACGCGGCCAGCGGCGCATGGCGGCCGGTCGGCGCTTCAGGCTGCCGTCGAGGCCTGTTTCAGCGCCTCGACCGCGCGGGCCGCCGTCGCGCTGAGCTGGGCGTGGCCCTCATCGGCAAAGCCGATCAGCTCCCGGATCATCTTCGGCGTCCAATATTGGCGCAGATGCGAGGCTGTGCCTTCAACCGCCTCCTTCTCAGGCATGGTGGCGTAGAAATCGCTGATCTGATTGGCCATGTGCGCGAGTTTTTCAAGTTTGCCCGTCACGCCGCCAATCCCCCGCTCACGTCGTTCCGCCCGCTCTCGAACCACAGCGCTCCGTCGGGGCGCGCGACGGCGATCACGCTGACGCCAAACCTTTGCGCGCGCTCCAGCGCCAGCGACGTCGGCGCGGAGAGCGACACCAGCGTGCCCGCGCCGAACGTCGCCGCCTTGGCGACCATCTCGAACGAGCACCGGCTGGTGATGAGAAAAAATCCGCTGTCGGGCGCGGCGCCGGCGCGCGTCAACGCCCCGATGGCCTTGTCGAGCGCATTGTGCCTTCCAACGTCCTCGCGCACAACCACAATCCGCCCGTCCCGCTCGCACCACGCCGCGCCATGCACGGCGCGGGTCAGTTGATTGAGAGGTTGCCTCGTTTCGAGCGCCGCGAGCGCCGCGCCGATTGCGCTCGGCTCGATCGGGGCTTGTGAATGAGCCGGAAGGCGGGGCGAAGGCATCTGCGAGAAATCTTCAATGCCGCAAAGGCCGCAGCCGGTGCGGCCGCTCATCGCCCTTCCGCGGGCCAGGTGCGCCTGCAGCCGTTCCCCGGTGAGCGCGATATTGATCCGCCAACCGTCTTCGACGCATTCGACCTCGACGCCGCGAATTTCCTGCGCACGTCCGGCGATCTGTTCGGTCAGGGCGAAGCCGTAGGCGAAATCCTCGAGGTCGCGCGGCGTCGCCATCATCACGGCGAAAGGCGAACCGCCGATGACGATCTGAACCGGAGCCTCGACCGCGACCGGCCGCACGAACTCCGGGCCGCCGACGCCGACGTCATAGGAGTAGGCGCGGGCCGCAACGTCGATCGACGCCGCCCCCTCATTCGGCCGCATCGGCCGGCGCCCTCTCGATGCGACTGAGACTGATCGCCTCTTCCTGATCGCGCACCTGCCAGTCCGAGAAATGATTGGTGCGACGAACCTGCACGGCCGTCACTTTGTATTCGGGGCAGTTCGTCGCCCAGTCGGAATTCTCGGTCGTGACCACATTGGCGCCGGTGACGGCGTGATGGAAGGTCGTATAGACCACCCCCGGCTGCACGCGCTCGCTGATCCGGGCGTGCAGCGCGATCTCGCCCGAACGGCTTTGCAGGGCGACGAGATCGCCGTCGCGAACGCCGCGCTGCTCGGCGTCGTAGGGATGAATTTCGAGCACGTCCTCCTCGTGCCAGAGGTTGTTGGCGGTCCGCCGCGTCTGCGCGCCGACGTTGTATTGCGAGAGGATGCGGCCCGTCGTCAGCAGGAGCGGGAAACGCGGTCCGGCGCGCTCCTCGGTCGCGATGTATTCGGTCAGCATGAATTGACCTTTGCCCCGCACGAACCGTTCAACATGCATAACCGGAGTGCCGGTCGGGGCCGCCTCGTTGCAAGGCCATTGAATTGAACCGAGTTCGTCGAGGCGGGCGTAGGAGACGCCCGCGAAAGTCGGCGTCGAAAGAGCGATCTCATCCATGATTTCGCTCGGATGGCTATACGCCATCGGCACGCCCAGAGCATTGGCGAGCGCCATGGTCGCCTCCCAATCGGCCATTCCGGCGAGCGGGGGAATTGCCTGCCGCACGCGGCCGATGCGACGCTCGGCGTTGATGAACGTTCCGTCCTTCTCCAGGAACGACGCGCCGGGCAGGAAGACGTGGGCGTAGCGAGCGGTTTCGTTGAGGAAGAGATCCTGCACGATGACGCATTCCATCGCGCGCAGACCCGCGGTGATGTGCGTCGTGTCCGGATCCGACTGGGCGATGTCCTCGCCCTGGACATAAAGCCATTTGAATGACCCGTCGATCGCCTCGTCGATCATATTGGGAATCCGCAGACCCGGCTCCTTGCTGAGCGGCACGCCCCACATCCGCTCGAACGTTTCGCGCGCGGCGTCATCCGTCACATGACGGTAGCCCGAGAACTCATGCGGGAACGAACCCATGTCGCAGGAGCCCTGGACGTTGTTCTGACCGCGCAGAGGGTTCACGCCAACGCCTTCGCGGCCGATGTTGCCGGTCGCCATCGCGAGATTGGCGATCGCCATCACCGCCGTCGAGCCCTGGCTGTGCTCGGTGACCCCGAGGCCGTAGTAGATCGCGCCGTTGCCCCCCGTCGCATAGAGGCGCGCCGCCTTGCGCAGCTGCAACGGATCGACGCCGGTGAACGCGGCCGTCGCCTCCGGCGAATGGCGATCTTCGGCGACGAAGCGAGCCCAGCTCTCGAAATTGTCATGGTCGCAGCGCTCGCGCACGAAGGCCTCGTTGGTGAGGCCCTCGGTGACGATGACATGCGCCATCGCGGTCAAAACGGCGACGTTGGCGCCGGGCTTCAGAGGAAGATGATAGTCCGCCTCGACGTGCGGACTTCTGACCAGATCGATGCGCCGCGGGTCGATGACGATGAGACGGGCGCCGGCGCGCAGACGCTTCTTCAGGCGGGAGGCGAAAACCGGATGGGCGTCGGTCGGATTGGCGCCGACGACAACGACGACATCCGCTTGATCGACCGACTTGAAATCCTGCGTGCCGGCCGAAGTCCCGAAGGTCTTGGAGAGGCCGAAGCCGGTCGGCGAATGGCAGACGCGCGCGCAGGTGTCGACGTTGTTGTTGCCAAAGCCGGCGCGAACCAGCTTCTGAATGAGGAACACCTCCTCGTTGGTGCAGCGCGAGGAAGAGATCGCGCCGACCGAATCGCGACCGTACTGGGTCTGGATGCGTTTGCATTCATCGGCGGCATACCGGATCGCCTCGTCCCACGACACCTCCCGCCACGGATCCTCGATCCGCGCGCGGATCATCGGCTTGACGATCCGGTCCCGGTGGGTGGCGTAACCATAGGCGAACCGGCCCTTGACGCAGGAATGGCCCTCGTTGGCCTTGCCGGCCTTGTAGGGGACCATGCGCAGCACTTCGTCGCCTTTCAGCTCCGCCTTGAAGGCGCAGCCGACGCCGCAATAAGCGCAGGTCGTCACCACCGTGCGCTCCGGCGTCCCCATTTCGATGACCGACTTCTCGTTGAGCGCCGAGGTCGGGCAGGCCTGCACGCAGGCGCCGCAGGACACGCACTCGGAAGATAGGAATTCGCCGCTGTCCATCCCCACTTTGGATTCGAAGCCGCGTCCCAAAATGGTCAGCGCGAACGTGCCTTGGATATCGGCGCAGGCGCGCACGCAGCGCGAACAGACGATGCACGCGGCGGGGTCGAAAGTGAAATAGGGATTGGAGGCGTCGACTGCGGCGTCGAGATGGTTGGCGCCGCCTTGACCGTAGCGCACCTCGCGCAGGCCGACGATCCCCGCCTGGGTCTGGAACTCGCTGTCGCCGTTGGCGCTCGAAGTGAGCGTGTCGAGCGGATGGTCGGAGGCGTAGAGCTCCATCACCCCGCGCCGCAGCCGTTGCAGCCTCTGCGTCCGGGTGTGGACCACCATGCCCTCTTCCGCGGGCGTCGTGCAGGAGGCGGGCGTGCCCTTCCGGCCCTCGATCTCGATGAGGCACAGACGGCAGGAGCCGAACGCCTCGAGGCTGTCGGTCGCGCACAGCTTGGGGATCGGATTGTCGACAAGCGCCGCGGCGGCCATGACGGACGTTCCCGGCGGCACGCTAACCTTGCGCCCGTCGATCGTCAGCGTGACCGTCGCCGCGCCCAGGCGAATCGGGGTGCCGGTATCGAGTTCTTGCAGCAGAGCCATGGCTGTTCTCCTACCGCTGCCCAGCGGCGGCGGGCGCGGGCGACTTGTTGAAGTCGTCGCTGAAATGATCGAGAGCGCTGAGGACGGGCAGAGCAGTGAGTCCGCCCAGCGCGCAAAGCGAACCGTCCGTCATGACCTCGCAAAGATCGCGCAAGAGTTGGACGTTCTTTTGACGATCCCGGCCGGCGACGATCTTGTCGACCGTCTCCAGCCCACGCATCGAGCCGATACGACAGGGCGTGCATTTGCCGCAACTTTCCTTGGCGCAGAACTCGAAGGCGAAGCGGGCCTGCCGGGCCATGTCGACGCTGTCGTCGAAGACGACCACCCCGCCGTGCCCGAGCATGCCCTTGGCCGCCGCCATCGACTCATAATCGAGCGGCGTATCGAGGAGATCGCCGGGGAAGTAGGCGCCGAGCGGCCCGCCGACCTGTACGGCGCGAATCGGGCGGCCCGTCCGCGTGCCGCCCCCAAAGCCTTCGACGAGTTCGCGCAGCGTAATGCCGAACCCGAGTTCCACGAGGCCGCCGTGGCGGATGTTGCCGGCAAGCTGGAAAGGCTGCGAACCCAGCGACCGGCCGACGCCGTAACTCGCATAGGCGGCCGCCCCGTGCTCGAGGATCCAGGGCGTCGAGGCCAAGCTCAGCACATTGTTGATGATGGTCGGCTTGCCGAACAAGCCGCTGATCGCTGGCAAAGGCGGTTTGGCGCGCACCTGGCCGCGCCTCCCCTCGAGACTTTCGAGAAGCGAGGTCTCCTCGCCGCAAATATAGGCGCCGGCGCCGAGCCTCGCCTCGAGATCGAACTGCCGGTTGGAGCCGAGCACGCTGGGGCCGAGGAGCCCGCCCGCTCGCGCGCGTTCGATGGCGCGCGAAAAGACGGCGAAGGCGTGCGGATATTCGGAGCGGATGTACACGTAGCCCATGGTCGCGCCGACCGAGAGGCCGGCGATGGCCATCCCCTCGATCAGGAGGAAGGGATCGCCCTCCATCAGCATCCGATCGGCGAACGTGCCGCTGTCGCCTTCATCGGCGTTGCAGACCACATATTTCTGATCGGCTTCGACGCCAGCGGCGGTGCGCCATTTGACGCCGGTCGGAAAACCCGCCCCGCCCCGCCCCCGCAGACCCGACGCCACGACCGCCTCGACGGTCGCCTTGGGCCCGAGGCTGAGCGCGCGCTCAAGGCCTCTGAGCCCGCCAAGGCGTCGATAGTCGTCGAGCGAGAGCGGATCGGTCAGCCCGCAACGGGCGAAAACCAGGCGCTGCTGTCTGGCGAGGTAGGGGATGCTCTCGACAGGCCCGACCGCTTTGAGATGAGGGCCGCCGGTCCAGAATTCGGCTTCGAACAGTGAAGCGACGTCCTGCGGCCCGACCGGACCGAAGCCGACACGGCCGGCGGACGTTTCGACTTCGACCAACGGCTCCAACCAGAATAGGCCGCGCGATCCGGTGCGAACGATCGTGAGGTCGACGCCGCGGGCGCGCGCTTCGCTCAGTAACGCCGCTGCAACCGCGTCGGCGCCCACCGATAAGGCCGAGGAATCGCCGGGGAGGAAAACGCGGACGCTCATTGAAGCTTACCATGGACGCCCGCGACGATCGCGTCGATGCGATCGCGATCGAGACGGCCGATCGGCGCCCCGTCGAGCAGCGCGGAGGGTGACAGCGCACAATTGCCGAGGCAATAGACGGTTTCGACATGGAGTCCAGTAGCCGAGTCGTCGTCCGCCTTTATTCCATGACGCGCTTCAAGATGCGCGACAAGGTCTTCGCATCCCATCGCCTGACAGGACTCCGCGCGACAAAGCTTCAAGACTTGCCCGTCGATCGGCGAGCGACGGAAATCGTGGTAGAAGCTTATGATTCCAAGCACTTCCGCCCTGGAGATATTAAGCGCTTCCGCCATCAACGGAATGACGTCGTCGTGTATATAGCCGAAGTAGTTCTGTAGATCGTGCAATATTGGCAACGCGGCGCCGGGCGTAGAACGCCTACGGTTGATCAACGCTCGCGCCAACTCCGCATCAAACGCCGCACTGGCGGCCATGACGATCCTCCCGGCTGTTCGACTATAATGATGCGCCCCTGCGGGCGCACGTGCAAATTGAACATTCGGAAGGATTGATAGACAGTACCTATTGACGCCCCCTTGGTTCGACGTCTTCGGGATGGTCCGGAGGGGCGATGAGCGCCGCGATGTCAACTGGCCATTGCATCGCGAAAAGGTTGCGCGCCAGCGGCGATGGCGGTTCGCGGTCGCTTATGACAAGTCCGATCGTGCGTCGGGCGGTCGGCTCGACCAGATCGATCGCCCGGGTTCCGCGCGGCACGCCGAAGAAGCGCAACAATTGGCGCGGCACGATCGTTGACCATTTGCCGGCGCTTACGTGCGAGACGAGATTGAAGATCGAGTTTGTTTCCACGGCGGGGATGGGCTTCGCCTCAACCGACCGGAAAACGCCGTCGATGATGCGCCGGTTTTGCATGTCGGGCGTCAATAGGCACAGCGGCGCTTCGGCCGCTTCGCGCCAGGTCAGTCGCGGCCGATCGGCAAAAGCGCCGGTCGCCGGAGTCAGAAACACATATTCCTCGATGCAGATCGGCTTGGTCCTGACGCGTCCGATCGGTTCGGCGTCCAGATAGGTGAGGCCCGCGTCGAGTTCGAACTCCTCGATTCCGCGCTCGATCTCATGGCTCGTCATGGAAAATACCGCGATCGTCACACCGGGAAAACGGGCGTAGAACGGACCGGTGAGCTGCGAGACGATTGGCAGCGCGGTCGGAATCGCGCCGATTCGAAGGCGGCCCGTGTGGCCCTTGCCGATCTCCTCGAGACCGGATCGCAGATTGTCCGCCTCGGCCAGAATACGGTGAGCATGCTCGAGAGCGAGCCGCCCTTGCGGCGTCAGGCCGACGTAGCGATGGCCGCGCTCGACGATCGGGGCGCCCAAATCCTCCTCGAGCAGGCGGATCGCCGCGGACAGAGTTGGCTGTGAGACGTGACAAGCCTCCGCCGCGCGGCCGAAATGCTTTTCGCGCGCCAGCGCAACGAGATATTCGAGGTGACGCAGGATCATGACGCCCTATCCCCGCCTCATTCGTGGCGCCCGCTCCCGCCGAGGTCAACAGCGAACGCTTATCGCGGCAAAGCGTTCCCGGGCTGGAAATCGCCCGCGATCGACGCAAAGAAGCCCTTCGACACGAGTAGAGACCGAATGTCGCAAAACCAACCCGGCCGTCCCCAGACATCCCCCGCCTTCTCGGTCCGCATCATCGCGATTCTGGCTGCGGTCGCCGTCATCGGGATCGCTGCGCTGTGGTTCACGCCGGTCAGGCGGATTTCCAATAGGTCGCTCGTGGGAGGCCCCTTCGCCTTGCAGGACGGCGAGGGCAAAACGGTCAGTGACCAGACCCTGCGCGGAGCGCCGTTCCTGGTCTATTTCGGCTACACGCACTGCCCGGACGTCTGCCCAACCGAACTCGCTCGCATTTCCGATGTTTTGGCCAAGATGGGCGACAAGTCCATCCCAGTACTGTTTATAACAGTGGATCCGGAACGCGACACGCCCAAGATCATGCAGGACTATGTCAGCAGCTTCAATTCTCACATCATTGGGCTTTCCGGCAGCCCGCAGGCCATCGGCGCGGCGGAAAAGGCTTATCGGGTGTTCGCCAGGAAAGGGCCGCTGCAATCCGACGGGAGCTATTCGATGGACCACAGCTCGATCGTGTACCTAATGGATAAGGCGGGCGCCTTCGTCGAGGCGCTCAACCTCGATCGGCCGCCCGAAGACGTGGCCAAGGAGCTGCGACAGTTTCTCTAAGGTCGGCGGCGTCGGGTTTGCCGCGCGGGGCGGGGTTTGATAGAGCCTCGTCAATCGCGCCGACCCTTGGGCGCTCAGGTCAGAAATGTGAATCGGATGGACAAATTCACCACATTAACCGGGGTCGCCGCTCCGTTGCCGATCGACAACATCGACACGGACATGATCATTCCCAAACAATACCTGAAGACGATCAAGCGCACCGGCCTTGGCGCCGGTTTGTTCGCGGAAATGCGCTATCGCGACGACGGGACGGAGAACCCCGACTTCGTGCTCAACAAGCCGGCCTACCGCAAGGCGGCGATCCTCGTCGCCGGCGACAATTTCGGCTGCGGCTCCTCGCGCGAGCATGCGCCCTGGGCGCTGCTGGATTTCGGGGTCCGCTGCGTTGTCTCGACCGACTTCGCCGACATTTTCTACAACAACTGCTTCAAGAACGGCATCCTGCCGATTAAAGTCTCTCCCGAAGACCTCGCCAAACTGATGGACGACGCCGAGCGCGGCGCCAACGCGACCATCACTGTCGACCTGCCGGCGCAGGAGATCCGCGGCCCCGACGGCGGCGTGGTCAAGTTCGAGCTCGACGCTTTCCGCAAGCATTGCCTGATGGAGGGCCTCGACGATATAGGCCTGACCATGGTCGAGGGGCCGGCGATCGCGAACCACGAAGAGAAGTCAGCCGCCGTCCATCCATGGCGGTGAGCTTCCGAGGGGGACGTCGGCCGCTACGATCGCCGCTGTCCGGCCCGCCGGCTCCGATTTGTCAGCGCCCACATTCTCCTAATATCCTCGCGCGGGGAACGAACGGCAAACGCTCGCTGCGATGAACGGCGCGACGGTACTATTCACCGCGATCGGTTACGTCTTCCTGCTCTTCCTCATCGCCTGGTGGGGCGACCGGGAGCGGAAGCCGTTTGCCGCCGGCCGCGCGCGTGCGGTCGTCTATGCGCTGAGTCTCGCGGTCTATTGTACGTCCTGGACCTATTACGGCTCGGTAGGCCTCGCCTCGGAGCACGGGCTCGATTTTCTGCCGATTTACATCGGGCCCATCCTCGTCATCGGCCTTGGCGCGCCGTTCGTCGCCCGCATCGCCAATCTCGCCCGAGCGCAAAATCTGACGACGGTCGCCGATTTCGTTTCGGCCCGGTACGGCAAATCCCAGGCGGTCGCCGCCGTGGCGGCGCTGATCGCCGTCGTCGGCTCGGCGCCCTACGTCGCGCTGCAACTCAAGGCGATCGCTCCGACCGTGCTTATGGTGATCGATTCCACCGACCGCGCGCGGCTGACGCCGAACACGCCCTCGACCTGGTTTTATCTGGCGGTTTCGCTGCTGCTCGCCGGCTTCGCGATGGCGTTCGGCACGCGCCGCATCAACCCGAAGGAGCATCAGGACGGCCTGATTCTCGCCATCGCCCTGGAATCGATCGTCAAACTGGTGGCGTTCCTGGCCGTCGGCGCCTTTGTCGTATGGAAGCTCAACGGCGGGATCCTCGATCTGACTCAGGTCGCGCAATCGAATCCTGCAATCGCCGCCGTCATGCAGACGCCGCCCGATCCTGCGGTCTGGAGCGTGACGACGCTTCTATCGGCTTTCGCGATCGTTCTGCTGCCGCGCCAGTTCCACTTCGCCGTCGTCGAGAACCGCGACGAGCGCGACATCCGCACCGCCGCCTGGCTCTTCCCGGGCTATCTTGTCCTGATCAACTTGTTCGTGGCGCCGCTCGCCATCGCCGGACTGAAGCTGTTCCCAGACGGCTCGATCAATCGCGACCTGACGGTTCTCGCGCTGCCGCTCAGCGCCGGCGCGCACGGGGTCGCGCTTTTGACCATGATCGGCGGCCTCTCGGCGGCGACCGGCATGGTGGTGGTCGACAGCGTCGCGCTCTCCATCACCATTTCCAACGACCTCGTAATGCCGCTGCTGCTGAGGCGACGCGGAGCCCAGGAACGCTCCATCGCGGGCGACATCGGCGCCCAGGTGCTGTGGATTCGACGCTTCGCGATCGTCGCCGTCCTGGCTCTCGGTTTCGCTTATGAGCACGTGGCGGGAAAAGCGGGCCTGGTCTCGATCGGGCTTCTCTCATTCGCGGCAGTGGCCCAGATCGCCCCGGCCTTTCTCGGCGGACTGTTCTGGAAGCGCGGCACAGCCCGCGGCGCGGTCGCGGGAATGACGGTCGGTTCGCTCGTATGGTTCTATCTGCTGCTGCTGCCCTCGTTCGAGCCCCAGGAGTTGCTTTCCGCCTTTTTGACGCACGGACCCCTGGCGATCGCGTGGCTGCGACCGGCCGCGCTCGTCGCCTTCGCGCCCAGCGCGCTCGTCGGCGGCGTCACCCTGTCGCTTGCGGCGAACATGATGGCCTTCGTCGCGTTTTCGCTCACCCGTCAGCCGAGCGCGCTCGAGCGCACGCAGGCCAGCGCCTTCGCCGGAGCCGGGTCGGGAGGCAAGCCGCAGGCGTTCCGCTTGTGGCGCTCGTCGACCACGGCCGGCGAGCTTGAAGCCGCGGTCGCGCGCTATCTCGGGGCGGCGCGCGCGCGCCGCGCCTTCTCGTCCTTCATGCGCGAGCGCGGCCGCGACTATGACGCTTCGGCCGAGGCCAGCGCGCAGCTGATCCGGCACGCGGAGTTTCTGTTGTCGCCGGCGATCGGCGCCTCGACGTCGCGCCAGGTGCTGTCGCTGCTCTTGCGGCCGCGCGCTGTCTCCGGCCAATCGGCGCTCAAACTCATCGACGACGCTTCGGCGGCGATCCAGTCGAGCCGCGATCAGCTGCAACACGCGCTCGACCACGCCCGTCAGGGCATCACCGTTTTCGATCCCAACCTGGCGCTGACGGCCTGGAACCGCGAATTCGCCGACCTGTTCGATTTTCCGCCCGGGTTCCTCCATCATGGGCTTGGCCTCGATGAAATCGTGCGCTTCAACGCGGCGCGCGGCGCTTACGGGCCGGGAGATTCCGAGGACTTCATCGCCGAGCGCGTCGCAAGCCTGCTCTATGACGAGCAGCCGACGCGGCTGCGTCTGTTCTCCGCCCATCGCGTGGTCGAAGTGCGCTCGGCGCGGCTTCCCGACGGAGGCATCGTAACCACCTATACCGACGTGACGCAGACCGTCGCGGTCGAGGAGGCGCTCGAAGCGGCGAACGAGCTGCTCGAACGGCGCGTCGATGAGCGCACCGCCCAGTTGCAACGGCTCAACGCCGAACTCGCCCAGGCCAAGAACGAGGCGGACGAAGCCAACCTTTCCAAGACGCGCTTTCTGGCGGCGGCGAGTCACGACATTCTGCAGCCGCTCAACGCCGCCAGGCTCTACGCGAGTTCGCTGAGCGAGGGCGCTCGCCAGATCGGCCCCGACGAACGCGCTGATCTCGCCCGCAACGTCGACGTTTCGCTGGAAGCGGTCGAGGAAATTCTCGGCGCGCTGCTCGACATATCGCGGCTCGACGCCGGCGCCATGCGCCCGGAAGTCTCCAACGTCCCCATGGCCGATTTGATGCGCAAGCTCGAGATCGAATTCGCGCCGATCGCCCGTTCCAGGGGGCTCGACCTGCGGTTTGCCCGGACGACGCTCGCCGTTCGCACCGACCGGCGGCTCATGCGCCGCCTGCTGCAGAACCTCGTTTCCAATGCGGTCAAATATACGCTCAATGGCCGGGTTCTGGTCGGCTGCCGGCGGGTCTCCGGCGCGGTCCGCATCGAGGTCTGGGACACCGGACTCGGCATCCCGGCGGAACAGCAGCGCGCGGTGTTCCAGGAGTTCCAGCGGCTCGATCAGGGCGCGCGGGTCGCGCGCGGGCTCGGCCTCGGCCTGTCGATCGTCGAGCGGCTCGGCCGCGTGCTCGCTCACCCGGTGGGATTGCGGTCGCGGCCGGGCAAGGGCTCGGTGTTTTTCGTCACCGCGCCGCTCGGCAAGGCGAGGCCGGTCAGCCTCGGCGACAGCACGGCGCCTGCGCCCGCCGCGGCGGGCGAGCCGCTGCACGGCCTGAAAGTCCTCGCGATCGACAACGAGCCGCGGGTGCTCGAGGGGATGCGCGCGCTGCTCGAACGATGGGGCTGTGTGGTCGCGACCGCCAGCGGCCTGGGCGAGGCGCGGGAAAGGCTCGCGGCCTTCGGCGCGCCGGACGTCGTCATCGCCGACTATCACCTGGATCAGGGCGACGGCGTCGCGGCGATCCTCGCGCTGCGCGAGGATCTCGGCCGCGCGGCGCCCGCGATCCTCGCCACCGCCGACCGAAGCCCCGAAGTGCGCGACAAAGCCGCGCGTGAGGACGACATCGTCATCATGCACAAGCCATTGAAGCCGGCGCCCTTGCGCGCCCAGCTGACGCGCTATGGCGCGCTTCGCGAAGCGGCGGAGTAGGAGCGCGGGCGGCGCAAAGGGCGGCGGGGGCGGAAGCGCCGCTTTGGGCCGCCGATCGTTTCTGTTCAAGGACTTGCGGCGCCATTCGGGTAACCGGGGCAGCGGTCGCCGGGCACGCAGTCGCGAGCATGGTTGATTCGCATGCCTGCGATCAAAATGACGTATTTAGATACGTATTTTGATCGTTCGGTCGCCACGGTCGCTCGACGTGTCGGTCCTGCGCCTCCCGCAGTCCGTCCGCGAGTTGCGCCAGTACCCTTGCCGAACGATCGACGGCCGTCGCTCCGCGAAGGCTGCGCGGCCATGGTCTGGACCGCATAGTCGCGATCAAAATACATATGAAGTCTGTATTCGCTCCGCCCGTCGCCGCATATCCCGCGGGATTCGGGTGCAGATGGTCGCCCTTGTCGGATCGAGGGGCGCTTGTGGACAGCTCGCCGTTTCCTGCCGCGAATCGTTTGTGCTCAAGGCCTTCCGTCGCCATCTGCGACCGACGCCGCGCAAGTTTACAGCGACCGGCGGCCGTGGCGCGGCGAGGATCATCTCACCCGAAGTTGAATGGACGAAGTTGGGCGCATAGTTCCTCTGGATAACATCGTTCGGCCCGTGAAGGAGGGACCTCCATGCTGAGAATATTGATCGCAATTGCAGCGACAATGGTCGATTGTGAACGCAAGCCAAGCTTGCACGACGTGTAAGGGGACGAGAGGGGCAGCCCAAAAGCGTATGCAGTGCCATAGCCTTGTTGAGGCGAAGAATCTGAAAGGAGCAGAACAGAAAAGCGAATGGAATAAATGCTTGCAAAATCCCGACAACTGATAAATAAGGCGAATAACTGGCGCTGACCTCAATCCGGAGTTGCAGTGGCGAGGCGGCGTGCGCGCTCATCATCATTCTCGACATGCCTTAGAAGCCGACCCCTTGCGGGCGCAGTTCGCCCGCTGCGGCGCGATGCGCGAGGCGGTGGAGTGGGGTGTGCAAATGCACGTCGAAGCGCGTCGCGGCCGCTCATCGGCTATGGCGCTTCGCGGCGGCCCGCTCCATAGGCGTCCGGAAGGACGCCCGCCTTTTGATTGGCGATCGAGTGCGGTCAAGAATCCGTCCTGAGGCTGCGGCGGCTTTTCTCCGCTCCGGTTTTCGCTTATACGGACGCCTCCATTGCAATCAGAGAGCGATCCATGAACGCCGCCCCCCGCCCCTTCGACGACATCCGCGCGCTCATCCTGCAAATGCCGCGACCGGACGAGGCCGCGGCCGCGGCGGCGCGCGAGCGCGAGGGACAGCTGACCAAGCCGGCCGGATCGCTGGGGCGGCTCGAGGAGATCGCCGAGTGGATGGCGGCCTGGCAGGGCTCGGCGCGGCCCCACGTCGACCGTCCGCTGGCGGCGGTGTTCGCCGGCAATCACGGCGTCGTCGCGCAGGGCGTCTCGCCGTTCCCGCAATCGGTCACGCAGGCGATGGTGGCGAATTTCACCGCCGGCGGCGCGGCGATCAACCAGATCTGCAAGACCTTCGACATTTCGCTCAAAGTCTACGAACTCGCCCTCGAACTGCCGACCGGCGACATCACCCAGGAGCCGGCGATGGACGAGCGGACCTGCGCCGGCACGATCGCCTTCGGCATGGAGGCGCTGGCCTCCGAGCCGGACCTTCTGGTGGTCGGCGAGATGGGCATCGGCAACACGACGGCGGCGGCGGCGATCTATCACGCCCTCTACGGCGGGGCGGCCGAGGATTGGGTCGGAAGAGGCACCGGCGTCGACGACGACGGGCTGTTGCGCAAGGCGGACGCGGTGCGCGCGGCCGTCGCGCGGCACAGGGCGCATCCGACCGATCCGCTCGAGAGTCTGGCGCGTCTCGGCGGGCGCGAAATCGCCGCCATGGCCGGCGCGATTCTGGCCGCGCGGATGCGCCGCACGCCGGTGCTGCTCGACGGCTTCGTCGCCTGCTCGGCCGCCGCGGTGCTGCACGCGCTCGACGAAACCGCGCTCGACCATTGCCTTGCCGGCCATGTCTCGGCCGAGCGCGCGCATCGCCAGGCGTTGAAGCGCCTCGGCAAGGTTCCGCTCCTCGATCTCGGCATGCGCCTCGGCGAGGGCTCCGGCGCGGCGCTGGCGGTCGGAATCGTCAAAGCCGCCGTCGCCTGCCACAACGGCATGGCGACGTTCGCGGAGGCGGGCGTCGCGGGCAAGGAAGGGTGACGCAAGGAAGGTGAGGCCCTTCACGGACAGGAGCGGGGGTCATGAGCCGGAACAGCTGGGACAGGGTCGACGCCTATTTCGCCGAGACGCTGGTCGGGTCTGACCCGGCGCTCGAGCAAACGCTCGCCGCCAACGCGGCGGCCGGCCTGCCGTCGATCGACGTCTCCGCGCCGCAGGGCAAGCTCATCCATCTCCTGGCGCGCATGGCCGGAGCGCGCAACGTGTTGGAGATCGGCGCGCTCGGCGGGTATTCGACGATCTGGCTGGCGCGCGCGCTGCCCGAGGATGGCCGGCTGGTGACCCTGGAGCGGGACGAGCGGCACGCCGCGGTCGCGCGCCAGAACATAGCCCGCGCGGGCCTTGCCGGCAAAGTCGACGTCAGGACCGGCGCGGCGCTCGACCTGTTGCCCAAGATCGAGGCCGAGGGGCTCGGCCCGTTCGACTTCGTCTTCATCGACGCCGACAAGACCAACAATGCGAACTATCTGGACTGGGCGCTGCGGCTCTCGCGGCCCGGGACCGCGATCGTCGTCGACAATGTCGTCAGGGACGGCCGGATCGCCGATGCGTCGAGCAAGGACTCGGACGTGACCGGCACGCGCCGCATGTTCGAGATGATGGCGCGCGAGCCGCGCCTGCAGGCGACGGCCGTCCAGACCGTCGGCGCCAAGGGCTGGGACGGCTTCGCGCTCGCCATTGTCGATTGAGTCGACGCGACTTGACCAACCAAGCGTGTGAACCGCGCGCGGGGGAAATCATGCGCCGATCTGCCCGGCGGGAAGGCCGCTTCACCTTTCTCATGATGGCCGGGGCGGCGGCTATGATGGCATATCGCCCTTGGCAGGAGGCCGCCTTTTTCTGCCTGGGGTATGTAATCGTGTTCGTGCTGCTCGAGATACGCTCAAAGCTCGAAGCCATACGCTTCATGATGGCGATGCGAGATCCGTGAACCGTGCGCCGCAGAACCGAGAGAAGTCAGATCTTCGCCCGCATGAATTTATTGATCACGAATCAAGAACAGCTAGTTGATGGACGGGAAGTCTCGCGCCCCGACGTGTCGCGTTGCGACTGTCGAGAAGGACAGATCAGCCCTTCCCCTCTCCGATCAGCTTGGCGATCCTCCGCGGCGCGAGCGCGTAGGCCTGCATTGCGCGACCAACCGATCTCCGCCCGCGCGGCGGGCCGTCACCCGTGCCATGCCGCGACCGTCTTCAGCGTCGAGAAGCCGTACAGCGCCTCGAAGCCCTTTTCGCGGCCGTGGCCCGATTTGCCGACGCCGCCGAACGGCAGTTCGACGCCGCCGCCGGCGCCGTAATTGTTGACGAAACACCTGGCCCGCCCGCAGCGCCCTGGCGAGCCGCATCTGACGCCCGCCGTCCGCCGTCCAGACCCCCGCGACCAGGCCGTATCCGGTGCCGTTGGCGATCGCGACCGCGTCGGCCTCGTCGTCGAACGGGATGGCGACCTGAACGGGTCCGAAGATTTCTTCCTGCGCGAGACGATGATCGGGCGGCGCGTCGGCGAACAGCGTCGGCTGGACATAATGCCCTCCGGACGGCGCGTCGGCGACGATCGCGCCCCGGGCCGCGACCGTCAAATCGGCGCCCTCGGCGATGAACCCGCCGACGATCGCCTTCTGCCGGGCGGAGATCAGCGGGCCGACGTCGAGGTCCGCCTCCGCCGGGCCGACCCGCAGCGCCGCGTAGCGCTCCGCCATCCGCTCGACGACTTGCCGATAGCGCGAACGCTCGATCAGGATGCGCGAGGCGGCGGAGCAGGTCTGGCCGGCGTTCTGGACGCCGGCGTTGACCAGGAACGGCAGGGCGCGATCGAGATCGGCGTCGGCGAACACGAGCTGCGGCGACTTGCCGCCGAGTTCGAGCGTCACCGGCGCGACATGGCGCGCCGCCGCCGCCTGCACCAGCGCGCCGACGGCGACCGACCCGGTGAAGGAAAGGTGCTGCACGCCGGGGTGGCCGGCGAGCGCCGCGCCCGCCTCCTCGCCGAGGCCCGGAACGACATTGAGCGCGCCGGCGGGAAAGCCGGCCTCGCGCGCCAGGTCGGCGAGCGCGAGCGAGGTCAGGCAGGCTTCTTCCGCCGGCTTGAGCACGCAGGCGTTGCCCATCGCCAGCGCCGCGCCGATGGTGCGCCCGCCGATCTGCATCGGATAGTTCCACGGCACGATATGGCCGGTCACTCCATGCGGCTCGCGCAACGTGTAGACGGTGTAGCCGTGGAGATAGGGGATCGTCTCGCCCATCACCTTGTCGGCCGCCCCGGCGTAGAATTCCATGTAGCGCGCCATCGCGATCGCGTCCGCGCGCCCCTGCTTGAGCGGCTTGCCGACGTCGATCGCCTCGATGCGCGCCAGGTCGTCGACGCGGGCGAGGATCAAATCGGAAAGCCGCGCCAGCAGGCGGCCGCGCTCGGTGGCGGTGAGCCGCCCCCACGGTCCCGCGAGCGCGCGCTGCGCCGCTTCGACCGCCGCGTCGATGTCGGCGCTCCCGCCGCGCGCGATCGAGCCGATTTCGACGCCGCGCGACGGGTCCTCGACCGGCAGGCGCTCGCCCGATCGCGCCTCGACCCAGCGCCCGTCGATGAAACACTTGCCGGCGTCGAACCAGGTCGGCGGGGATGTCATCTGTCTCGCGTTCCGCTTCAGGCGCCGCCCCACACCTCCTCGACGATTTCGACCATGCGCGCGAGCTTGATCCATTGATCGGCCTCGTCGAGGTCGTTGCCGTGCGCGGTCGATGAAAAGCCGCACTGGTGGCTGAGCGCGCATTGGCCGAGGGGAACGTATTTCGTCGCCTCCTCGATGCGGCGCTTGACGACGTCTTTCGGTTCGGCCTCCGCGCGTTTGGAGCTCATGAGCCCGAGCACGATGGCGGCGCTTTTGGGCGCGAAGCGCAGCGGCGCGAAATCGCCCGAGCGTTCGTCGTCGTACTCGAGAAAAAAGCCGTCGATCTTCATCTCGTTGAGCAGGATTTCGGCGACCGGCTCGTAGCCGCCCTGCGCCACCCACGCGCTCTTGAAATTGCCGCGGCAGAGATGGACGCAGATCGCCATGTCCCGCGGCCGGTCGCGGATCGAATCGTTGATGAGCTTGCAGTAGAGACGGGTCAGCGCGTCCGGATCGTCGCCGCGCGCCTTGGTGCGCTCGCGGATGGCGGGGTCGCACAAATAGGCGAGATTGGTGTCGTCGAACTGCAGGTAACGGCAGCCGCGCGCCGCGAGATCGGCGACCTCGGCCCGATAGGCGGCGGTCAGGTCATCGTAGAAGTCCTCCAGGCGTGGATAGACCGCCTCGCTGATCGCCTCGCGCCCGCCGCGGAAATGCAGCATCGAGGGCGCCGGGATGCAGACTTTCGGCGTGCGGGTCGTCACCGATTTCAGGAAATCGAAATCCGGCCCCTGAATCGGCGCCAGATGCCTGATCTTGCTGCCGACATGCATGGTCGGCGGCTTGAAGCCGACTTCACTCCCGTCGTTCTTGCGGAAGGTCGCGACGAATTCGCCGTAATGGGTCTCGACCCCTTCCAGGCGCTCGAGGAAATCGACGTGAAAGAAGCCGCGGCGGAACTCGCCGTCGGTGATCCCCTCGAGGCCGACGTTCTGTTGCGCGTGAACCACCTCGCGAATGCACTCGTCCTCGAGGGCGTGAAGATCCTCCGCGGCGAGCCCGCCGCCGGCGAACCGCTCGCGCGCCTCGATGAGACGCTGGGGACGCAGATAACTTCCGACATGGTCGGCGCGGAATGGCGGACGGGACATCGGCTCCTCCCTCGGGCGCATTTTGGATCGCGTCGTTCCAATGCTCTCACGCCGCCCGACGCTTTGGCAACCGGGGATTCGCGCGCGCCGCCGCCGCGGGTCGCCGCGCCGGGTTTGCTGGCGTTTCGCGGCAGGCGTCCGGGGGACGCGCCCTCACCGTCTCGCCGCGAAGAACGCCCGCAGCATCGCGCTCGCCTCGCGTTCGCGGATGCCGCCATAGACTTCCGGCGCGTGGTGGCAGGTGGGCTGGCCGAAGAAATGCGGGCCGTTGTCGACGGCGCCGCCTTTGGGGTCCGGGGCGCCGTAATAGACGCGGCGCAGGCGCGCATGAGAAATTGCGCCCGCGCACATGGCGCAGGGCTCGAGCGTGACATAAAGATCGCAGCCGCCGAGCCGTTCGGAGCCCATTCTTTGGGCGGCCTCGCGGATCGCGAGCATCTCGGCGTGCGCGGTCGGGTCGGCGAGCTCCCGCGTGCGGTTTCCCGCGCGCGCGACGACGACGCCGTCGCGGACCAGCGCGGCGCCGATCGGGACCTCGCCGCGCAATTCGGCTGACCGCGCCTCGGCGAAGGCGACGCTCATCGGATCGTCGTTGCTGTCCGAGCCGCTCGACAAATCGCGCCCCCGGTTGGCCTTCCGCCGAACGGTCCACAGTGTTTTCATTGGCGGCCCGCGGGATTCGGGCTTAGGACAGGCGCGCGTTCCTGGCAATGCGGGGGCGGACGGCGTTCGGGGGGTGGAATCGTTTCGTTCCCTGCGGTTTGCGATGGACACGAACAGACAATGAGCAACGAGACGAAACCCGGCGGCTCGGAAGTCCGCGAGGGACGACGGATCGCCAAGGTGATGGCGCGGGCCGGGCTTTGCTCGCGCCGCGACGCGGAAGCCTGGATCGCCGAGGGCCGCGTCAGCGTCAACGGCAAGATCCTCGACAGCCCGGCTTTCAACGTCAGCGAAGCCGACGACGTGCGGGTCGACGGGAATCCGCTCGCCGCGCCCGAGCGAACCCGGCTTTTTCTGTTTCACAAGCCGCGCGGGCTCGTCACCACGGCGCGCGATCCGGAAGGGCGGCCGACGATTTTCGACGCCCTGCCGCCGGACCTGCCGCGCGTCGTCGCGGTCGGCCGGCTCGACATCAACTCCGAAGGCCTGCTGCTGCTGACCAATGACGGCGGGCTCGCGCGCGTCCTGGAGCTGCCCGCGACCGGTTGGCTGCGCCGCTATCGCGTGCGCGCGCATGGCGCGATCGATCAGGCGAGTCTCGATCGGCTCAGGGACGGCGTCACCGTCGACGGCGTCGACTATCTGGGAATCGAAGCCAAGCTCGATCGCGAGCAGGGCTCCAACGCCTGGATTACGGCCGGCCTGCGCGAGGGCAAGAACCGCGAGATCAAGAGGGTGTTCGAATATCTGGGCCTGGCGGTCAATCGTCTGATTCGCGTCTCTTTCGGTCCGTTCGAACTCGGCGATCTCGCCGAGGGAGAACTGGCGGAAGTGCGCACGCGGGTGCTGCGCGACCAACTGGGCGTGAAGCTGGCGAAGGAAGCGGGCGCCAATTTCGACGCGCCGCTGATCGAGCGCGCCGCGCCGCGCGCGGAGCCGAATCCAAGCGAGCAACGCCGGAGCGAACGCGCAGAGCGCGGGCGGGCCCCCGAGGGTCGGCGCGGCCGCGACGAAGAGGAGCCCAGGCGGCGCCCCGTGCGCGAGGAAGCGCCGCGGCGCGCCCCGCCGACCCCGTCCACGCCCGAGCGCCGCCGAAAACACGTCTCGGCGCTGCGGGCCGAGATCGCCTCCGACGCCTCAGGTCCGCGCAAACGGGTCGAGCGCAGCGCGACGCATGACCGCAAAGGGCGGGAGATCGCCGTCGAACGCCTGAGGCCGACCGGCGAGGAAGCGCGCGGACGCGCCGCCGCGGAAACGCGCGGACGCGGCGGGGGACGCTCGGCGTCCGCCGGGCGGCGCGGGCGAAACCCGGAGGCCGGCGACAGAGCAGGCGGCCGGCCGCAGCGCGCAAAAACGTTTGAAACGCCGCCGGCGCGCGACCGCGAGGGAGGCGAGCGCGCGGCGCGATCCGAGTTTCAGGCGCGCGCGACCGCGTGAGCGCCGTTTCGATCGGCCCGCCGACGAGCGACGCGGCAAGCGTCCCGAGCGCGCGCCCGCGCGATCCGGCGCGCCCGCGCGAGCGGAACGAAATCTGGCCGCCCTCGGGCGCGCCGTCGCGCCGCGCGAACGGGACGCCGACCGGCCGAGGGGCGAAAGCCGCGATAAGCGTGGGCCGCCGCGCTCCAGCGGCGCCGCGCGCGGCCCCGGACGTCCCCCAACCGGCCGACCGCCGGGCAAGGGGCCCTCCAAAGGCCCGCGCCGGCCGCCGAGAAAGCCGTGAACCGATGCGGATCGTCGGCGGGCGCCTGAAGGGCCGCGTGCTATCGGCGCCGTCCTCGCGCGACATCCGCCCGACATCGGAGCGGTTGCGCGAGTCGATCTTCGACATCCTCGAACATCGCTACCCCGGCCATATCGAAGGCGCGCGGGTGGTGGACCTGTTCGCCGGATCGGGGGCGCTGGCGATCGAGGCCCTGTCGCGCGGCGCCCGGTTCGCGCTGCTGGTCGACAATCGCGTCGAGGCGCGGGCGCTGCTGCGCGCCAATGTCGAGGCGATGGGGCTCGGCGGCGTAACGCGGATCTGGCGCGCCGACGCCACGCGCCTCGGCTCGGCCCCCGCCGGCGGCCCGTTCGCGCTGGCCTTTGTCGATCCGCCCTACGGCCAGCGTCTCGCCGGACCGGCGCTCGCCTCGCTCGTCGAGGGCGGATGGCTCGAGGCGAACGCTTTGTGCGTGGTCGAGGAATCCGCCAAGGCGGAGATCGACGCCCCGGAAGGGCTGGCGCTCGTCGACGAGCGGACCTATGGGGACACGAGGATCGTGTTCTTTGACCGAGATCGCGGGCCTCGCCAGGCTGGAGTCTGAAAGCCGGCGGCGGCGCGCGCCGACGCGGATTCGACCCGCCGGCATTGTCAAAGCTTGCACAATTGCGCCAACGTCGGCGTCGGGACATGGGTTCGGGGGGACCGGTGAGGACATCCGTCGCGATCCTGCTCGGCCCGCTTTCGGCGCTGGCGCTCTCCGGCTGCGAAAGCCCGCGGCCGGACGTGGACCAGATCGCGCAACAGCGGATGATCGGCCTTTCACAGCGCGCCGTCCTCGCCTGCCTCGGCAGGCCGGCCAATCGCGCCGCGGCCGGCGATGCGACCGAAATCTGGACCTATGTCGGCGGCCAGGAGCGCGGCTACGGTCCCCAATGGGCGATCGGCCTCAACACCAACCTGCCTCCCTTTGCGTGGCCCGAAAGCCTGCGCGGTCGAGGTGGTCATGACCAACGGCCGGGTCAGCCAGGTCGGCTACGCCGCCGCCAACGGCGATGCGCTTCCGCTCGGCCGCGAATGCCTGTTTCCGGTCGAGCGGTGCGTCCAGGCGCAATGACCGCACGCCCATCCGCGCGTCAGTACGGGCGCGCGTTCACGCTTGCGAAATCTCGATGGCCGGTTCTGGTCATCGAGACTCGGAATAAGTCTCAACTCCCGAGTTCCTTCCTGTCGGGAGTCCAAGGCCGGTCAGAGCTTCACGCTGTCGGCATCAGTGTCGCGGCAACTCTGCCGGCGCGGCAAATCCTGCTCGCGCGCCCCGCGTTACCGCAAATCGGCGGTGAAGCGCTGGATTTTCTTGCACGCCTCTTCGAGTTGCTGGAGCGAGGTCGCGTAGGAGACGCGAAAGTTCGGGCCCTGGCCGAATGCGCTGCCGTGCACGACCGCGACGCCCTCCTGCTCCAGAAGCTCGGTGACAAAGTCTTCGTCGGTTCCGATCACCTTGCCCGATGGCGTCGTTTTTCCGATCGCCGCGGCGCAGGAGGGGTAGACGTAGAACGCGCCTTCCGGCTTCGGGCACTTCAAGTGCTGCGCCTGACCGAGCATCGACACGACAAGATCGCGCCGCTCCTCGAACGCCTTGCGCCGCTCGGGGATGAAGTCCTGCGGACCATTCAGCGCCTCGACCGAAGCCCATTGCGCGATGGTGCAGGCGCCGGAGGTCTGCTGGCCCTGCACCATGTCCATCGCCTTGATGAGTTCGGCGGGGCCGGCGGCGTAGCCAATGCGCCAGCCGGTCATGGCGTAGGATTTGGAGACGCCGTTCATCGTCAGCGTGCGCGCCTTCAGCCCGGGCTCGACCTGCGCTGGCGTCGTGAACACGAAGTCCCCATAGACGAGGTGCTCGTACATATCGTCGGTCAGCGCCCACACATGCGGATGGCGCATCAGCACGTCCGTCAGAGCCTTCAGTTCGTCGCGCGTGTAGGCCGCGCCGGTCGGGTTCGAGGGCGAGTTGAGCACGACCCACTTGGTGCGCGGGGTGATCGCACGCTCCAGGTCCTCGGGTTGCAGCTTGAACGCCTTTTCGATCGTCGTCGGCACGATGACCGGCTCGCCGCCGTTGATCAGCACCATCTCCGGATAGCTGACCCAGTAGGGCGCCGGGATGATGACCTCGTCGCCCTTGTTCATCGTGACGAGGAAGGCGTTGTAGAGGATCTGCTTGCCGCCGGTGCCGACGATCGTGTCCGTCGCCTTGTAATCGAGGCCGTTCTCGCGCTTGAACTTGGCCGCGATCGCCTCGCGCAACGCCGGAATGCCGAGCACGGGCGGATACTTGGTCTCGCCGCGCTTGATCGCCTCGATCGCCGCCTGCTTGATGTTGTCAGGCGTATCGAAATCCGGCTCGCCCACCGAAAGCGAGATGACTTGCCGCCCCTTGGCTTTGAGATCGCGCGCCTTCTGCGTCACCGCGATGGTCGCGGATGGCTTAACGCGAGAAAGGACGTCGGCGATGAAGGCCATGAAGGCGTATTCCCATTTCATGTCGGAGAAATTGTCGCGCCGCAGCATAATGGCGCGGTCGCGCGACGGCAACCGATTTGGCGCGTTCTGACGCCAGCCCCCCGCCTGCAGTGCGCATGTCCAGCTTTCGCCTTCATCGGCAATGGCGACTGGCGCGGTCCGCGAGGCCTGTCGCGTCATGGGCAAAATCAGCGGGCGTCTGCGCGCGGCCGTAGAGGAGCGTCGGCGCAGGATTCCACCAGGCTAATGTATAGCTACGCCAAACGCGCGCCCTCTTGAGGCGGGCCGCACTCGGGCTGCGGCGCCTTGCGAGACGTCTCGTCGCGGCTTTCGAGATATGGCGGTTTCCGGTTTCATCGTTCCGGAGCGTCGTCAGGCGACGTCGCGCTCGAGGCCGCCCGCCGTGGAGACCATCCCGACCAGTCCGTCGGCGCTCTGGGGCCGCGCGAAATAATCGCCCTGGGCGAAATCACACCGCACGAGCCGCAGAAATTCCAATTGCGCCTCGGTTTCGATTCCTTCGGCGACGACGGTCAGATCCAGCGCTCGCGCCAGATGGACGATGGCTTGCACGATCGCTCCGCTCTTGTGGTCGAACGGCAGGTCGGCGACGAACGAGCGGTCGATCTTCACGCCGCTGACCGGCAGCCGCCGGATACGATCGAACGACGAGAAACCGGTTCCGAAGTCGTCGATAACGATGGAGACGCCAATATCGTTCAACCGCTCCAGGGCCGCCGGGATCGCGTTCGCCCCGCCGAACAACGCCAATTCCGTGATTTCGACCTCCAGTCGTCGCGCCGGCAGGCGCGTTTGGAGCAGCGTCGATTCGATGATCCGCGAGATCGAGAGGTCGCAAATCTGCTGTGCGGACACATTGACCGCGACCCGGACATCCTCCGGCCAGCGCATCGCTTCGGCGCAGGCTCTGAGCATGACCCACTCGCCGAGTTCGTGGACGGCGCCGGTCTGCTCTGCGATGGGTATGAATTGCGTGGGCGAAATGAGGCCGCGGCGCGGATGGCGCCAGCGCACAAGCGCCTCGCACGCCTCGATGCGACGGGTTTCAAGCGAGCGAATCGGCTGAAACTGCAGGAAGAACTCACCCCGGCCGACGGCGCCGATGAGGTCGTGGGCCAGTTCGCGCTGATCCTGGGCCTCACGATCCTCCGCCGCGCTGTAAAAATGCGCGGCCACTCCGCGCGCGCGCTTGGCCTTGTGCAGGGCGGCGTCGGCGTGACCGAGCAGCGCGACGGCATCCTCGCCGTCCGACGGCGCCAGCGCGATGCCGATTCTCGCCCAACACAGGGCCGGGGCCCCGTCCAGGGTGAAAGGCGCCTCGAAGAATCGCGCGATTTGATCCGCCCGCTTCGCCGCGCCGATCGCGTCGACGGCGCCGCGGGCGATGAACGCGAATTCGTCGTCGCCGAGCCGCGCGACCAGTTCCCGATCGCGGACGGCGCCGGCGAGCCTGCCGGCGACCTGGCGCAGAAGATGATCTCCCGCCTGGCGTCCGAGCCGGTCGTTGAGGCCCTTGAAATCCACCAGGTCGACAAGAAACAGCGCAAACCTTTCGCCATATTGATCGAGACGCCGGAACGACGCGGCGACCGCCGCCTCGAGCGCCATCCGATTGGGAAGGCCGGTCAGGCGATCGTGCCGGGCCGCCGCTTCCGCGCGCACTTGCCCCAGGACGCGATCCGCGAATTGGCGTCCATGCGCGACGGCGGCCAGCAGCAGAACCGCGACATAGCTGAAGATCAACGGCGCGGCGAGATAGTCGATCGGTCCGTTCGCTCCGCGGAAGAGCCCGCCGAGGCTGCCGGCCGCGACGCTCAATACGAACACGATCGCCGCTTCGGGCAGCGCCGCCAAGACGAACGCCCCGGCCGCCAGCATGCCGATCGACACGCAGGCGACGATGAGCTCATCAGCCTTGCCGGCGTCGAAAAACAGCATCGGCGCGGCGCCCCAGATCGCGCCGAGCAGAGCCGCGTGCAGGATGGCTCGACGAATGACCCCGCGTCCAGCGGCAACCGGAGGCGAGCGACGGCGCCGGGCGGAAAGGCGCCGCGCAACGTGCGTCAGGTATAAAGTCAGGATGCCGAACCAGACGTAGGGCGGCGCCGAGAGCGGCCTGAAGCTGAGCGCCGCGATCAGCACGACGGCGTTGAAGGCGTTGGCCACAATCGTCAGCGCGCCATAGCGCGTGATCGTCGACAATTGCGCGGCGCGCAGGCGCGCGGCGTCGTCTTCGTTGCGCAGTCGAGACCCCAGGAAAGCGCGGCCGTCCAGGAAAGCCGCCGCGGCGCGGCGGGAAGAGCGGAGCCAAGACCAGAGGCGCGCCGAATCGAGCCCGGTTTTCACATCAGGTCTCTCAGTTTACCCTTTTCGCGCTATCGTGCGGTAATCGATCACGCGACGATGAATGACGCATAAAGGCTCTATAAATAAGAGCTTTGACCTCAAATCAGGGTTAATATTCCGTATCCGTCTATTGAGAAAGTCAATGATCCGAGGTTATATGTGTCTCAACGTCAATTCAGGCGATACGAAAACTTGAATTTTCCTGCAATTCCATGGCGAGCAGTCCTGTCGGTTTTGCTCTCTTCAAGCCAACCGCCCCCTGGGCGGTTTGTGCAAAACGCGGGATCTCTGCGAAAAACCGGCGTCCCGCGTCTCCGCATCGCCGCTTTAGCGCGCCCACTGTCCAAACTCGACCCCCTCGTAAGCCCAACGTTCGAGGAGATGATGCGCGATCGCCATCGCCGTCGGCGCGATCAGGCCGTCAGGGTGGCGCCGCTCGATGAGAGCGACGGCCTCCTCGCGCGTGAACCAGCGAGCGTCCTCCAGTTCGACCTGATCGACCGAAAGCGTCCGGCTTCGAGCTTGCGCGAAGCAGCCGATCATCAGCGACGATGGAAACGGCCAAGGCTGGGACGCGAAATAGCGCACCTCGCCGCAGGCGACGCCGGCCTCCTCGTGGATTTCCCGCCGGACCGCGGCTTCGATGGTCTCGCCCGGCTCGAGAAAGCCGGCCAGCGCCGAATACATCCCCTTGGGAAAGCGCGGCTGGCGGCCCAGCAGGCATGCGTCGGCGTCGATGGCGAGCATGATGACGACGGGATCGGAGCGCGGGAAATGTTGGGTCTTGCAGGCCGTGCACTCGCGCCGCCAGCCCGCGGCGGCGGCGACGTTTTTCGCGCCGCACTTCGAGCAGAAGCCGCGACGCGCGTGCCAGTCCATCAGCGCCTTGGCGGTCGCCAGCATGCTGGCCTGTTCGGGCGGGACCAGGCCCGCGAGCGCGATCGAGCGCAGATCGACGAGCTTCAGATCCTCGCGTCCGGGGGCGACAAGGACGCGCCGGTCGAAAAAGCCGTCGCTGGCGTCGGCCCGCTCTTCGACCGCCTCGTCGCCGAGCAGGACCGCGAAGACCGGCGCATCGTCCGGCATGATTCCGAGCAGCGCCTCGACCCGCGCCCCGCCGAGCGCCTCGACCTCGGCCATCGGCAGCAGCGCGTCGAGCCCGGTCCCGCGCCGGAGGAGCACCGGCATGTCGCGCGCGATCAGGATCACGCGCGCGTCGTCGCGGGCGCGTAGACCGGCGATCTGGGCCGCGTCCTCGCGACGGTAGGAAGCGCGATCCAGCGGATCGGCGACGAAGGCGAGACCATCGAGCATCGTCAAGGCGCATTGTCTCCTTTGGCCGCGAACCGCCGGCGGATCGGCGCGGTCGGTCAATCTGCCGCCGAAACGCGTGTGCGCCGCTCAGGGATAGCGCTCTTTGAGGCTGGCGACGCGTTGGGCGTCGTAGTCGATGATGCAGCTCAGGCGCGGATCGCCGCCCTTGGCGGCCATGCCCGCCTCGAACGGCGCGACGTCCTGGCATTCCGAGTCGCGCCAGCCGATCCATTGCGCCTGGGCGTCGCTGAGCGAGCGGCGCCAGCGGGCCTTCTGCGACGACAGCAGACCCTGGCGCGCATCGATGGACTTGATCGCCGCCTCGACGACGCCGGCGAGCTCCTTGTCGGCGCGGTCGGCCCCCGCGCGAAGGCAGTCGGCGAGTTCGCGCCCCCCCATCTTTTTGGCGTCGCAGACGACCTGCGAGGGGCGCAGGTCGTCGGCAAGCGCGGGCCCGATGGCGGCGAAGGCCGGGAGAGCCAGCGCGGCGGCGAGAATCAAGGATCGCATGTTCAGATCTTTCGGCAGGAAGTTTCTCGAAACGACGCTCTCAAAGACTCGCGCTCGCCTCCGCGGGGCGGTCGAGAAAATCCCGCATGCGCTCCAGGGCGCGCTCGATGTTTTCCAGCGAGTTCGCGTAGGAAAGGCGCAGGTAGCCTTCCCCGTGAACGCCGAAATCGGGACCGCCGATCGTCGCTACGCCCGCATCCTGGAGCAGGGCTGAAGCCAAAGGCTTGGCCTTCCAGCCTGTGCGCTCGATGTTGGGGAAGGCGTAGAAGGCGCCCTTGGGCGTCGCCGCCCGGACGCCCGGCAGCCGATTGAGCCCGGCGGTGACCGCCTTGCGCCGGCGGTCGAACTCCGCCCGCATCGCCGCGACCGAGTCCTGCGGACCGTTGAGCGCCGCGATCCCGGCGAATTGCGCGGCCGAATTGACGCAGGAATAGCTGTTGACGGCGAGCTTGCGCGCCATGTCGCGCCACGGTTTCGGCCATACCGAATAGCCGAGCCGCCACCCCGTCATGGCGTAAGTCTTCGACCAGCCGTCGAGCAGGATCAGCCGATCGCGGATCTCCGGGTAGGCGAGCAGCGTCTGGTGGGCGAGGCCGTCATAGGTCAGCTGTCCGTAGATTTCGTCCGACAGGATCGCCGCGTCCGGCCACTTCGAAAGGCCGGCGACGAGCTTGTCGATCTCCGCCCCGGGCGTGACGCCGCCGGTCGGATTGGCGGGCGAATTGAGGATGACGAGACGCGTTTGCGGCGTCATCAGCGCCAGCGTCTCCTCGGCCGAGAAGGCGAAGCCGTTGGCCTCGCGCATCTGCGCGGGGATCGGCCGGGCTCCGGTGAATTCGATCATCGAGCGGTAGATGGGAAAGCCGGGGTCGGGATAGACGATGTCGGCGCCCTTCTCGCCGAACATCAGGATCGCCATGAACATCGTCACCTTGCCGCCGGGCACGATCAGCACCAGCTCGGGCGAGACCTCGACGCCGAGGCGCCGGTGCAGATCCTGGGCCACCGCCTCGCGCAACGGGGCGATTCCGGTCGCGTCGGTATAGCCGTGTTCGCCGTCGCGCAACGCCTTGACGGCGGCCTCGACGATATGCGGGGGCGTTTTGAAGTCCGGCTGGCCGATGCCGAGATTGATGATGTCGCGGCCCTGCCGCTGCAGTTCGGCCGCCCGCGCCAGGACGGCGAACGCGTTCTCTTCGCCGATTCGCGCGAAGGCGGGATTGACTGCGATCACGGGCTTCAAAGCTCCATCGAGGGACGGCCTCTTTTGGCAAAGCCGCGCCCGAGGGGCAAGCGAAAGACGAGAGACGAGGCGGGCGCGCTGCGGCCGACGGATCATCGCCGGCGGCCAGCGACGCCCCGGTCGCGACCGCGCCCGACCGGGAAGCTTGCCCTCAGCCCAGCGCCTTCTCCAGCACCCGGCGCAGCCGCGCCGCGAACGCCGGCGGATCCTCGACGCTCGCGCCTTCCAGCAGCCGCGCCTCGTCCAGCATCAGCCACGAGGCGTCCTCGATCAGCGGCTTGTCCTTGCCCTCCTTGAAGCGCTGCGCGAGGGCGAGCGTCAGCGGGTGGGTCGGGTTGATCTCGAGGATCGGCTTGGCGCGCTCGGTCAGCCGCCCGTGCGCGGCGAGCATCTTTTCGAGCTGGCGGTCGGGGCCGAATTCCGGCGCGATCAGACAGGCGACGCTGTCGGTCAGGCGATCGGAGGCGCGAACCTCGGCGACCTCGCCGTCCAGCGTCTGCTTGAAATAGGCGAACAGGGTGGCGACCTCGCCGGTCGCCTCGGCCGGGGCCTTCGCCCCTTCGACGAGCGCGATCGACTTGATGTCGGCCGCGCCCTGGCTCACCGACTTGAACGGCTTGCCGTCGAACCCCGCCGCGGTCGAGACCCAGAAGGCGTCGACCGGGTCGGCGAGCAGCAGCACCTCGACGCCGCGGGCGCGAAAACCCTCGAGCTGCGGGCTGGCGGCGAGGCGTTTCGCGTCGTCGCCGGTCAGATAATAGATCGCCGTCTGGTTCTCGCGGAAGCCGGCGACATATTGCGCCAGCGTGCGGTCGCCGGCCGGATGCGCGGTCGAGACGAAGCGCGCGATCTTGAACAGGCCGTCGCGGCGCTCGGGGTCCTCGTACAGGCCTTCCTTGATCACCGGGCCGAAATGTTCCCAGATCTTGGCGAACTTGTCCGGCTCGGCCTCGGCGAGCTTGCCGAGCTCCTGCACCACGCGGTTGGTCACGCCCTTGCGGATCGCCGCGAACACGTCGCTTTTCTGGATCAGCTCGCGCGAGACGTTGAGCGGCAGGTCGGCGCTGTCGACGACCAGCCGCACGAAGCGCAGCCAGCCGGGAAGAATGTCCGAATCCTCGGTGATGAGCACCCGCCGCACGTACAGCTTGTTGCGGCCCTTGCGCGACGGATCGAACAGATCGAACGGCCGCGAGCCGGGGATGAAGGCGAGCACGGTGTATTCGTGCCTCCCTTCCGCGCGCCAGTGCAGGGTCAGCGCCGGCTCGTCGTACTGGCCCGACAGGCCGCGGTAGAATTCGGCGTATTCCTCGGGCGTCACGTCGGACTTCGCCTTGGCCCAGATCGCCGCGCCGTCGGCGATGCGGCGGGCAACGCCGCCGGTCTTGTCGATGAGGTCGATCGGCACGGCGACGGCGCCGGAATGCTCGCGCACCACGCGCTCGAGGCGATGGGCGGTGGAAAACTCGTGGCTGGCGTCGTTGAGATGGAGGATGACGCGGGTGCCGCGCTCGGGCGCGGATTCAAGCGCCAGCGGGGCGATGGTGAAGGAGCCTTTGCCGTCGGACGACCAGCGCCAGGCCTCGTTCGTCCCGGCCCGGCGCGTCTCGACCACGACCTCGTCGGCGACCATGAAGGCGGAATAGAAGCCGATGCCGAACTGGCCGATCAGGGCGGCCGCCTCCTTGTTCGCCTCCTCGGTCGCCAGCTTGTCGAGGAAGGCCTTGGTGCCGGATCGCGCGATCGTTCCGAGCCCCTCGGTCAGGTCCTCCCGGCTCATGCCGACGCCGTTGTCGGCGACCGTCAGCGTCTTGGCCTCGGGGTTCAGCGAGATGGTGATGGCGAACGGACCGCCGCTTTCGATCAGCTCCGGCCTGGCGATCGCCTCGTAGCGCAGCTTCTCGCAGGCGTCGGCGGCGTTGGAGACCAGCTCGCGGACGAAGATCTCGCGGTCGGAATAGACCGAATGGACCATCAGATGCAAAAGGCGCGAAACGTCGGCCTCGAAGCTCTGGGTCTTCACGGCCTCGTCAGTCGGGGTATGGGCGTCGGCGGTCAAATGGGGCCTCTCGTCGAGAGCTTGGTTGGCGATGGAGCCGCGTGCCGCGGCGAGCCGAGATATCGTCGACAACGGCCTGGGATTCAAGGTCCGCGATTCAAGCCGCGTCGGCGCCGGCGAGGCGGCTGTAGCCGACGACGCTGCTTCGGCGGCCGCGGGTCGCCAAGCCCGGCCATCCGCGGGGAGCGCTCTTGGCGGAAGCGAAATTATCCCATATAGTCACATTGGTCAGAGTAACTATTGGAGTCCGCGCTTGGATCGTCGGAGTGAAAAGAGCGATGACGTCTGGACAGTCGCCGTCGCCAAAGCGCGGCTGTCGGAAGTGATCGAACGCGCCCAGGCCGAGCCGCAGGTCATCACACGCAACGGCAAGCCGAGCGCGATCGTCGTGTCCATCGACGAATGGACGCGCAAGACCGCGCGTAAGGGCACGCTGGCCGAGTTTCTGCTCGCCTCCCCCCTGCGCGGCGGCGAAGTCGAACTTGAGCGCCTGCGCGATGAACCGCGCGATCTCAAGCTTTGAGGTTTCTCCTCGACACCAACGTCCTGTCCGAAACGCAGCGGCCGGAGCCCGATCGGCGGGTGCTGGCATGGCTCGATCGGCTGGACGAGGATCGCGCCTTTATCAGCGTTGTGACGCTGGCCGAGATCCGCCGCGGCGTCGCGCTGATGCAACACGGTCGTCGCCGTGACGCCCTCTCCCGTTGGCTCGCCCGAGACCTCGTCGACCGTTTCGCTCGCCGAATCCTGGCCGTCGACGAGAAGACCGCTTTCGCCTGGGGCGACCTGATGGCGGACGTGAAACGGCGCGGACTGGGCGTCGCCTCGATGGACGGTCTCATCGCCGCGACCGCGCTCGCCCATGGTCTGATCCTGGTCACGAGAAACGTGGAGGATTTTCGTGGCCTCGCCGTCGAGTTGCTCGATCCGTGGACGGCATGATCCCTTGCCGAGGCGGTGCCCTCGTCCGCGCGTATGAGCCGCGAAGTGACGTCGGCGGCGAGGCGGCGTGCGGGGGTCATCCCTCCGGAACCCCGGCCATGCGCATGCCTTCGCGCACGCGCGCCCGTTGGGCGAGAAACATCGCATTGACGCTTTGGGCGCCGGCGCGGGTCGATGAGGTCGCTGCGCAGGCCGCGCAGGCGCGCGAGCGTGCGCTCCTCGTCGGCGCCGGCGAGGCGGCTGCAGCCGCCGACGTCGGCGACCAGGATCGCCGCGCGCTTTCGGGACTCGCTCATTGCTCGGGCACGCCCGCCTTGCGCATGCCTTCGATGTTACGATCAAACTGCGTTAGCGTGGCAGGGTCGTCGTTCATTGCCGTCTGAATGGCGCGGGCTGCGGAAACCGCTGAAACCTGGGCTGGACGCAAGGCCCGCCCTGACTGCCTCGCGCGCCTCGTCCAACCGGCCAAGATGCGCGAATGCCGCGCCGAGGTGAATATACGCCATCGGAAAGTTTCTATTGGCCTCGATCGACGCCGCGAAGCATGCGACGGCCTCCTCATCGCGACCGAGTGAGAGCTTGGCGACGCCTGCGAACCACAACCAAATGAAAACCCATGCGTCGCGAGGGCTGAGGCGAAGGGCCTCATGCGACATGGGCTTCCGTTTCCTCGCCGCGACCGAGCAAGAATTTTGAACAAGGCGATATGCGCATGCGCGGCCGCGAAGTTTCGATCTAGAACTCAGCGCTCGCTCGAATTCGCCGATCGCCTGCTCGGCGCGGTTGGTCGCAGTTGTAGACGTCGCCCCAGATGCACAGGTCGCGCCATGGGATGCTCAGGCGCGAGCGACAGACGCCTTGGCCAAGGCCGTTTCGGCGGCGACGAAGCCGTCTTGGCGCATCGTCGGACAAAGCCGCTGGCTCCAGCGAAGGTGTTGACGATTGCCGAGCCGACAAGCGCGTCGACATTATCGGGATCGATCGCAAGCGCGCGGTCAAAAAAGCTTTGCGCCCGAGCGAGATTGTCAGCGGTCGCACCCCTTGTTGAGCCAAGCCATGCCGCGAAAATAGAGATCCATCGAGTCGGGATCAGGAATTGTTCTCGGCGCGGCGAGCCTCGGCGTCGACAAGTCGCGTGTTGAGAGCGTTGGCCACGCGCGCGACGATCTCGTCCTGCAGGTCGAAAAGGTCTCCGACAGATTTTCGAAGCGCTCCGCCCACAAGATGACTTCCCGTCTCGGCGTCGATCAGCTGCACGTTGACGCGCATGCGGTTGCCGCCGCGCTGCACGCTGCCTTCGAGCACGTAGCGCACATTGAGTTCGCGCCCGAGCTGCTTCAGATCGACCGCCTTGCCCTTGTAGGTGAAGGCCGTCGAGCCGGCCGATGACGAACGAGCGCCGGAATGCGCGACAGGTCGGTGGTCAGGCTCTCGGTCACGCCGTCGACGAAATACTCTTGGCTCGCATCGCCGCCGATATTGGCGAACGGCAGCACGACGAGCGAGAGGCGCGGGGGCTCGCGGCGGTCGGGCGCGGGCGGCGGACTTGCGGGCGCGGCGGCGATGGTCTCGGGCGCCTCGATCCTGGCGGCGGCGATCGCCTTCGGCGACAGCGCGTAGGCGCGCACCGGCCTGGCGATGTTCTTGAGGCTCTGTTCGCCGATTTCGGCGAACTCGGCCTCGATCCGGCCGCCGACATGTTCGTAGGCCGAGCCCGCAATGCAGACGCCGCCGGGCTCGCAGATTCCCTCGAGCCGCGCCGCGACGTTCACCCCGTCGCCCAAGATGTCGTCGCCCTCGACCAGCACGTCGCCGAGATTGACGCCGACGCGGTAGAGGATGCGCTTGGCCTCCGGCAGCGCGGCGTTGCGCTCGGCCATCATCTGCTGGATGAGCGACCGCGCATTCGACCGCGGCGACGATCGAGGGAAACTCCAGCAGGACGCCGTCGCCCATCGTCTTGACCAGCCTGCCGCCGAACGAGCGCACGATCGGCGCCGCCGCCTCGCGCCGCTCGCGCACCAGCCGCGCCGTGCCGGCCTCGTCCTCGCCCATCAGGCCGCGAGTAACCGACCACGTCGGCGGCGAGGATCGCGGCGAGGCGGCGCGCGGCGGTCATCCTGGCGCCGTTGTCGCCGCGCCTCGGGCGACGTCAGAACGCTTTGGGCAGCCCCGCCTGGCGAAGAATCGCGTTGGCCGTATGTCGGCTCGCAATGCCGATGGGCACGCGGAAAGTTCCGGCCCGTGATCGGACTTCGCCAGATTTCGTGGCTGCCCCGTCCCTGCCGGACGAGGACGCATCCGGCCTTCGCAAGCAATTCGCGGAGCGGCCGATCGAATTGCAGCGCCATTCACGCAGCCGCGGGCGTCGCTTCGCGCAGCGCCGTGACCTGGATGAAGATTGACGCGGGTTCGACATCGGGGTGATTCTCGGGCGCGAGATCGAGATGCCAATCTGCGAAGATTTAATCTCCAGAGAAGCTCTATCAAGCGTCGGCGCTTCGGCCGCGGCGGGAATGTCGTCGCTGTGGCCGCTCCAGATACGCTGCGCCTCGGCGTCCACAGAGCCGACACCAAGATAGATCAACTCGGTTTCACTTCACGTATTTTCCGTCTATGACTTCGCATATCTCGGCTCGACATTGATCCGTCTTGAATTTTCCATAGCAGACTATCGTTACCACTTTTGCGCGCTGCCGGCCAAAACCGCAGCCGAAAGCGCCCGCCGACGAGCGTAGGGTCGGCGCCGCCGCCACTCGCGCACGCCTCGCCGCGCCGGCGAGGCGGCCGCGTCATCCTCGGGCACGCCCGCCTTGCGCATGCCTTCGATGATGCGATCACGCCTGGCGAGGTAGGTCGGATTGCCGCTCTGAACGCCGGCAGCGCGGAAGCGGAGAACCGTGAAATTTGGGCCGGCCGCAAGGCCCGCCCTGACCGCCTCGCGCGCCTCGTCCAACCGGCCAAGATGCGCCAATGCCGCGGCGAGGTAGAAATACGCCGGGAAAGTTTCGATTGGCGTCGATCGAGTCCGCGAACCTGGGCGACGGCCTCGGTCAATTCGACCGAGTGAGAGCTTGGCCGACGCCTGCAACCACGAACCAAACGAAAACCCATGCGTCGCGAGGGCTGAGGCGCAAGCGCCTCCTGGACATGGGCTCTCCGTTTCCTCGCCGCGCCCAGGTAAGACATTGTGAAAAGGCGATCATGCGCATGCGCTGCCGCCAAGTTGTCGATCGAACCAGCGCTCGCTCGAATTCGCCGATCGCCTGCTCAGCGCGGTTGGTCGTGTTGTAGACGTCGCCCATGCACAGGTGCGCCATCGCGATGCTCGGCGCGAGCGACCAGCGCCTTGGCCAGGCGGTTTCCGCCGCGACGAGCCTCTTGGCGCCAATCGTCGTCGGAAAGCTGGCTCCAAACCGACGGTGTTGACGATTGCGACGCCGACAAGGGCGTCGACATTATCGGGATCGATCGCAAGCGCGCGGTCAAAAAAGTCCCGAGCGGCAGACATGTTCGTGGCCGAAACCCCGTTGACCAACGCCTGCCGCGAAAATAGAGATCCATCGAGTTGGGATCGGAAGCTTTCTCCGCGCGGCGAGCCTCGGCGTCGACCAGTCGCGTTTGAAGCGATTGGCCAGCGTGCGCGACGATCTCGTCCTGCAAGTCGAACAGGTCTCCGACAGATTTGTCGAAGCGCTCCCCCCAAAGATGACTTCCCGCTCTCCGCATCGATCAGCTGCACGTTGACGCGCATGCGGTTTGCCGCGCGCTGCACGCTGCCTTCGAGCACATAGCGGACGTTGAGTTCGCGGCCGAGCTGCTTCAAGTCGACCGCCTTGCCCTTGTAGGTGAAGGCGGTCGAGCGCCCGATGACGAAGGCGCCGGAAATGCGCGACAGGTCGGTGGTGAGGCTCTCGGTCACGCCGTCGGCGAAATACTCCTGGCTCGCGATCGCCGCCGATGTTGGCGAACGGCAGGACGACGATGGAAAGGTGCGGCGGCTCGCGGTTTTCCATTCGCGCAATACTCGGCGCGGGCGCGGCGCCTGCGGCGCCGATGCTCAGCGCGTAGACGCGCACCGGCCGCGCGATGTTTTTCAACCGCGTTCTCGCCGAGATCGACGAAAGCCTCCTTGACCCTGTCGCGCACCTGCCGCCAGGCGTCCTCGGAAAGGCAGATCGCGCCGGGTTTGGCGACGCTCTCGAGGCGCGCGGCGATATTGACCCCGTCGCCCATCAGATCGCCGTCTTCTTCCTCGACCACGTCGCCGACATGGACGCCGACGCGAAACTCGATCCGCCGCTCTGGGGCCAAGCCGGCGTTGCGCTCGATCAGCCCGCTCTGCACTTCGATCGCGCAGCGCACCGCGTCGACCACGCTGCGGAACTCGATGATCGAGCCGTCGCCGGTGCGCTTGACGACGCGGCCGTGATGGGCGGCGATCGCCGGGTCGATCAGGTCGCCGCGCAGGCCGCGCAGGCGCGCGAGCGTGCGCTCCTCGTCGGCGCCGGCGAGCCGGCTGTAGCCGACGACGTCGGCGACCAGGATCGCCGCGAGTTTCCGGGTCTCGGTCATGCGTCCCTCCGGCAGCCGGCAGGATAGCACGATTTCCAGTTCACGCCTGACGGAATCCGGCGAGGCCGGAGCGGCCGCGCTCGTCCTCGCGGCGGGCGGCGGGGCCGACCGCCCTTATCCGAGCTGCCTGACTATGCGCTTGGGAACCCATCCCTTGCATGTCGTTGCCGCCGTCGACGCCAAAGCGCATAATTGCCATGTGGTCACCGCCTACCGGCCAGGTCTCGATCGTTTTGAGCCGGGCTTCCGGCAAAGGAGGAAGCGATGAATGGGAAGCCGGAAAGATGCCCGCTCTGCGGCGGCGAGAAGCGGATGGGGACGACGACCTTCGCCGTCGATCTGAAATTCGGTGTCGTGGTGGTCCGCGACGTGCCGGCTTTCGTTTGCGAGATCTGCGGCGACGCTTGGATCGACGATCCCGTCGCGAAGAAGCTCGAGGCCGTCGTTGCCGACGCTCGCCGCAAACAGGCCGTCGTCGAAGTGACGCACTGGCCGCGGAATGCGGCGTGAGGGCGGGCGCGGCGGATTTCGCCTCGAACGTCGAACGACGGACTGACGCCACCCCGGCCGACTCCGATGGGGGCAGTCCTTAACGACGCGGCCGCGATGGCGGGGTCGATCAGATCGCGACGTCCGCGACCAGGATCGCCGCGAGTTTCCGGGTCTCGCCCATTGCGTCGCACTCTCGCGCGCCAGACTAGCACAAAGTGAGCGCCAAATCGCCGGCGTGCAAGGCTTTCGCGGGCGAGATTCCTGCTGGCGCGGGCGCCTCGAGGCGACCGCCGCGCGCCTCAGCTTTCCGACGTCGTCAGCGCCAGCGCGTGCAGTTCGCCGCCCATCCGGCCTTTCAGCGCCTCATAGACCATCTGGTGCTGCCGCACCCGGCTTTTGCCCTTGAAGGCCGAGGAGACGACGCTGGCCGAATAGTGGTTTCCGTCGCCCGCCAGGTCCTTCACCTCGACGCGCGCGTCGGGGAAAGCCTCGCGGATCATCGTCTCAATCTCGGTGAGGGACATGGCCATGCTGATTGCGCTCCTGAATGATCTCGATCGCCTCGTCCTCTTCGCGCGCCTCCGCCTCGAGCCGCGCGACCACGTCCTCGGCCGGCTCGCTGGCGGCGATGCTCACGCCGTCGGTCATGAGGACCGTGCAGTCCGCCGCGTCGGCCGCGTCGATGGCGACGACATGTTCGGGCCGGACATAGGCGAATCCCGCCTTGGTCTTGACGATCACGAACGGAATCATGGGTTGTTCCCCTGGGGGTGGTGCATGTAGTCGGGAAGCCAACTCTCGTGCGCTTCGCCAAGCGCCGCAAGCGCAATCGGCGCCGCGCCGCCGAGCCGCAGGCTCTCGCCGCCGGTGACGCCGATGCGCAAGAGCGGGACGCCGAGCCGCTCCGCCTCCTCGACGATGGCGGCCGTCTCGGCGGGCGTCGCGCTCAGCACATAGCGGCCCTGATCCTCGCCGAAGAAGAACGCGTGCTCGGGGCCGGCCGCCGATATCGTCGCGCCGATCCCGCCGGCCATCGCCATTTCCGCGACCGCGACGGCCAGGCCGCCGTCGGAAAGGTCCTGCGCCGCGCTGACCCGGCCCGCGGCGATCAGCGAGGCGACGAAGGCGCCGTTGCGCCGCTCGGCGGCCAGGTCGACCGGCGGCGGCGCGCCCTCGTCGCGTCCGGCGACGATTCGCAGCCAGACCGAGCGGCCGAGCCAGCTCGGGGGCCCGCCGACCAGGAGAACGTCTTCGCCCGCCGCCTTGAAGCAAGGCGTCGCCGTCTTGGCCACGTCGTCGACCAGACCGACGCCGCCGATCGCGGGGGTGGGCGGAATGCCGATCCCCATCGTCTCGTTGTAGAGCGACACGTTGCCCGAGACGATCGGAAAGTCGAGCGCCCGCGCGGCTTCGCCGATGCCCTGGATGCAGCCGACCAGCTGGCCCATGGCGTGCGGTTTCTCCGGATTGCCGAAATTGAGATTGTCGGTCAGCGCCAGCGGACGCGCGCCGACGGCGATCAGGTTGCGCCAGGCCTCCGCCACCGCCTGCTTGGCCCCCTCGCGCGGATCGGCCTCGCAATAGCGCTCGGTGCAGTCGGTCGTCAGCGCCAGCCCCTTGGGCCCGTCGCCGAGGCGCACGATCGCCGCGCCGCCGCCGGGGCCCTGAACGGTGTTGCCGAGAATGAGCGAGTCGTATTGCTCGTAGACCCAGCGCTTGGAGCACAGATCAGGCGAATGGATGAGCTTCAGCAGCGCCGCGTCGGTCGGCATCGGCGGGACGATGGCGGCGCCGTCGATCGCGGGCGAAGGCGCGGTCGGCGTCCAGGCGCGGTCGTAGAGGGGAGCCTGGTCGCCGAGCTCCTTGATCGGCAGATCGGCCTTGACCTCGCCTGCGTGCTTGACGACGAAGCGCCTGGTGTCGCTCGTCTTGCCGATGACGGCGAAATCGAGCCCCCATTTGCGGAAAATCTGCTCGGCCTCGGCCTCTTTCTCGGGCTTGAGCACCATCAGCATGCGCTCCTGGCTCTCCGACAGCATCATCTCGTAAGCGCTCATGCCGGTCTCGCGGCACGGGACGGAATCGAGATCGAGTTCGACGCCGAGATCCCCCTTGGCGCCCATCTCGACCGCCGAGGAGGTGAGCCCCGCCGCTCCCATGTCCTGAATGGCGATGACGGCGCCGGAGGCCATCAGCTCCAGGCACGCCTCCAGCAGCAGCTTCTCGGCGAACGGATCGCCGACCTGGACGGTCGGACGCTTCTCGTCCGCGTCGGCCTCGAAGGCGGCGGAAGCCATGGTTGCGCCGTGGATGCCGTCGCGTCCGGTCTTGGAGCCGAGATAGACGATCGGATTGCCGACGCCGGTCGCCTTGGCGGTGAAAATCGCGTCCGCTTTCGCGACGCCGACGGCAAAAGCGTTGACGAGAATGTTGCCGTCATAGCGCCGGTCGAAGCCGACCGAGCCGCCGACGGTCGGCACGCCGAACGAATTGCCATAGCCGCCGATGCCCGCCACAACGCCCGCCACCAGATGACGGGTCTTGGGATGATCGGGCGAGCCGAAGCGCAGAAAATTGAGGCAGGCGATGGGCTTTGCGCCCATGGTGAAGACGTCGCGCAAGATTCCGCCGACCCCGGTCGCCGCGCCCTGATAGGGCTCGATGAACGAGGGGTGGTTGTGGCTTTCCATCTTGAACACGCAAGCCTCGCCGTCGCCGATGTCGATGACGCCGGCGTTCTCGCCCGGGCCCTGGATGACCCAGGGCGCTGTCGTCGGCAGGCCGCGCAGATGCAGGCGGGAGGATTTGTACGAACAATGCTCGTTCCACATCGCCGAGACGATTCCGAGTTCGGTGAAAGTGGGATCGCGGCCGATCAGCGCGACGAAGCGCGCGTATTCGTCCGGCTTCAGCCCATGGCTGACGGCGAGAGCCTCGTCGACGTTCGGTTCCCTCGCGCTCAAAGTCCCGTCTTTCTCGCCGCTCGATACCCGCGCCCAATAGCCGCGCAGGCCGCCGACCTCAAGCGGAAAACCCCTCGTCAGGCCCCGTAGCACGTCGAGAGACGAGCGTCCGGCCTTGTGACGGCGCCGCCCGGGACACGGCCGCCTGACGACGTCGAACCGCTTCATGGTGTCGGGGAACCATTTCCAGAATGTCCCTCGAGAACGGCCCAGTCGAGGTCAATAGCCCCGCGCGCGATCCACCACATTGCTGAGCGGCTCGCCGCGTTCGAACGCCTCGATCTGCCGGGCGATTGCGGCGACGATCGCATCCGGCGACGAGATCGCGGCGTTGTGCGGGCTGAGGTAGACCGCCGGATGCGCCCACAGGCGGGACTCCGTCGGCAGCGGCTCGCGTTCGAACACGTCGAGGGAAGCGCCCTTCAGGACGCCCGTGTCGAGCGCGGCGAGAACGTCGGCCTCGACCTGCAGCCCGCCGCGGCCCGCGTTGATGACGACCGGGCCGCCGAGGCGGCCGCCCTGCCGGAGCTCGGCGAACAGCCGGGCGTTGAGAATTCCGCGGGTTTCCTTGGTCAGAGGCAGAAGGACGACCAGCATGTCGGTTCGCCTGAGCAAGGCTTCGAGCCCGTCGCCGCCGTGGAAGCATTCGACGTCAGGCGCGGACTTCGGCGTCGCGCTCCATCCGGCGACCGAGAACCCGATCGCCTTCAGCTTGGTCGCCGCGTCCATGCCAAGCTGGCCCAGGCCGAGCACGCCGACATTGACGTCGCTCGCCTTCGGCTGGCCGGCGTCGTCTTGCCAGACGCGCTCGCGCTGCTGGCGCTCGTAGCGCCTGAGCTGGCGCAGATGGATCAGCGCGTGCATGACGACCCACTCGCTCATGCGCTCGCGCAGGTCCGGATCGACGATCCTGACCACGGGCCGGCAGGGCAACGCCGGATCGGCGAACAGGTGGTCGACGCCGGCGCCGAGCGAGAAGATCGCCTGGAGGTTGGGCAGGTTCGAAATCGAGCCCGGCGGATGGCGCCAGCAGAGCGCATAGCGCACGCAAGCGCGGTCGAAAGGTTCGCCCAATGTCGCGACCGGATGCGACGGGAGCAGCGCCTTGACCTGCGCGCGCCAGGATTCGGCGTCCCAGCCGGAGATGGCGAGGAGAATGCTCGCTGGCGCCAAGTCTTGCTGAGCGCCGTTGGTCGCGCTCGGCGGATTCCTCGCATCGGCGCGGACGCCGGTTGGCGCTTTCGAATCTCGATGATCGACCCTGGTCATCGGGAGTCGGCATCAGACGAGGCGGCGACGCGTTCGATCACCGGATCGACGCGTTCGGCGGGCGCGTCAGCGAGGCGATAGGCGGCGCGAAGGCGCTGGGCGGCGGCTTCCGCGTCGTCACGATTGCGCGCATGCACGCGCGCCAGCGGGACGTCCGGTCCGACCTCGGCGCCGATCGGCGCGAGCTCGGTGAGGCCGACGGCGGGATCGATCGAATCGGAGGCGCGCGTTCGTCCGCCGCCGAGCTCCACGACGGCGAGCCCCACCGCGCGCACGTCGACGCCGGCGACGAAGCCGCGCCGCTCCGGCAAAGCGTCGACGAGGACCGGCGCGCGAGGCAGCGCATCGTGCGCGCTCGCCAGAAAATCCCTCGGGCCGCCGAGCGCCGCGACCATGCGCTCGAACCGCTCGGCCGCCGCTCCGGATTCGAGCGCGCGCTCCAACGCCGCGCGGCCCTCCCCGACGTCCTTCGCCAGTCCGGCGAGCGCGAGCGCCTCCGCCCCGAGCGCGAGCGTCACTTGATGCAGGCGCCGGTCGCGCCGCCTGCCGGTCAGATAGTCGACGGCGTTGCGGACCTCGACCGCGTTGCCGGCGGCGCTGGCGAGCGGCTCGTTCATGTCGGTGATGAGCGAGACCGTCGGCAAGCCGGCCGCGGCGGCGACGCTGGCGATGCTCGCCGCGAGTTCGCGCGCGCCCGCCAGCGTCGGCATGAAGGCCCCTGACCCGGTCTTCACGTCCATGACCAGGCCTTGCAGCCCGGCGGCGAGCTTCTTCGACAGGATCGAGGCGGTGATCAGCGCCACCGATTCGACGGTCGCGGTGACGTCGCGAATGGCGTAGAGGCGCCGGTCGGCGGGCGCGAGGTCGGCGGTCTGACCGATGATGGCGCAGCCGGTCTCCTTCACCACGCGCCTGAACAGCGCCAGGTCCGGCTGCGAGACATAGCCGGGAATGGAATCGAGTTTGTCCAGCGTGCCGCCGGTGTGGCCGAGGCCGCGGCCCGAGATCATCGGCACGGCGGCGCCGCAGGCCGCCAGCATCGGCGCGAGCATCAAGGACACGTTGTCGCCGACGCCGCCGGTCGAGTGCTTGTCGAGCGTCGGACCCGGCAGGTTCTCGTCCCGCCAATCGAGGCTCGCGCCCGAATGGGTCATCGCCCGCGTGAGCGACACGCGTTCCGCGAGCGTCATGCCGCGAAAGAACACCGCCATGGCGAAAGCGGCGGCCTGTCCTTCGCTGACCGCGCCGCTCGTCAGGCCGGCGACGAATTCGCCGATTTCGCTGTCGCTCAGGGCGCGCCCGTCGCGTTTGGCGCGGATGATCTCCTGCGGCAGGATCATTCGCCAGAACCCTTATGAGCGCGGATGAAGCCGCGCAGCAGGCGCTTGAAGCGGTCGGCGGCCTGGTTGGCGACCGCCTGCGTCTCGTCGTGACTGGGATCGCCGCCCGACAGGCCCGCGGCGTAGTTGGTGACGACCGAGACCGCCGCGCAGCGCAGGCCTTGCTGTCGCGCCAGGATCACCTCCGGCACGGTCGACATGCCGACAAGATCGGCCCCGAGGATTCGCGCGGCGCGAATTTCGGCCGGCGTCTCGAAGCTCGGCCCCGAGAACCACATGTAGACGCCTTCGTGGAGCTCGATGTCGGAGGCGCGCGCCGCCTCGTGGAGCGCTGCGATCAGCCCCGGTCGTAGGCCTGGGTCAGCGGCACGAAGCGCTCAGGGCCGGTCGCGCCGATCAGCGGATTGGCGCCGGCGAAATTGATGTGGTCGGTGATGACGGCCAGCGCCGGCGGAAGCCACTCCTTGTGGAGACCGCCGGCGGCGTTGGTCAGGATAGAGCGTCCGGCCGCCGAGCGCGCGAAAGGTTTCGATGGCGATGCGCATGACGCCGGCGTCGCCCCGCTCGTAATAATGGCCGCGGCCCTGGAACAGAGCGACCCTGCGGGCCTTCGATCTCGCCGACGACGAGGCGGCCGGCGTGACCGACGACGCTTGGCGCGGGAAAGCCGGGGATGTCGGCGTAGGAGATGGCGGTCGCCTCGCGCACTTCGTCGGCGAATGGACCGAGACCGGTGCCGAGCACGACGCAAGTGGCGGCAGGCGGTCGAGGCCGCGGGTCTTCAGCGCCGCGACCGCCGCGTCTCCGGCCTTCTTCGATCGGTCGTCCCGCGCTTTCTGCTCAAAGACCCGCGCCGCCTGACGCGCGCCGAAACGTGACCGGGGCCGAAGGATTCGGGCAACAGCGCGCTCAGCCTGAACGTCGCACGCACGCCCTCGGGTCCGGCGATGTGGACGATCGTCCCGCCGTCCGAGAATTCGCGGATGCGCTGGCGGCAGCCGCCGCAGGGCGTGCACAGCCCCTCGCCGTCGCCGATGACGAGAATTTCGCGGATGCGCCGCTCGCCCGCCCGCGCCATCGCCGAAATCGCGCTCGTCTCGGCGCAGACGCCTTCCGGATAGGCGGCGTTCTCGACGTTGGCGCCGGAATAGAGCGTGGCGCTCTCGGCCCGCAGGGCGGCGCCGACCTTGAAACTCGAGTAGGGCGCATAGGCGTTCCGTTGCGCGGCCTTGGCGGCCTCGAACAGCTCGGCCAGCCCGATCTCAGCGCTCTTTGACATAGGGAATCCCCGACGCCTTGGGCGGGATCGCCTTGCCGATGAACCCGGCGAGCAGGACGACGGTGAGCACGTAAGGCAACGCCTCGATCGCCTGCACCGGAACCGATCCGATGACGGGCAGCTCGACGCCCTGCAGGCGGATCGCGAGCGCATCGAGAAAGCCGAACAGCAGGCAGGTCGCCAGCGCCGGCCAGGGCCGCCACTTGGCGAACACGAGCGCGGCGAGCGCGATGAATCCTTTGCCGGCGCTCATATTCGGCTGAAAATAGGCGGCCTGAGACAGCACCAGATAGACGCCCGCCAGTCCGACCAGCACGCCGCAGATGACCACCGCGCCGTAGCGCAGCCCGCGCACCGATATGCCGGCGGTGTCGACGGCGGCCGGGTTCTCGCCGACCGCGCGCAACCGCAAGCCGAACCGGGTGCTGTAAAGCGCCCAATAGGTCAGCGGCACCAGCAGGAAAGCGATGTAGGTGACAAGGTCGTGGCCGGAGATCAGATGCTGGTAAACCGGACCCAGGATCGGGATGGATCCGATCGCGTTCGCCAACGGCAGCGTGATCGCGCCGAATTCGGCGCTCGAGGGCAATTGCGGCGTCCGTCCGCCTTGCGACCAGATCGCGTTGCCGATCAACGCGGTCAAGCCGGCGGCGACCATGTTGATCGCGGTGCCGGAGACGATCTGATTGGCGCGCTGATCGATCGAGGCGTAGCCGTGAACGAGCGAAACGGCGACCGTCGCCACGACGCCTGCCAGCAATCCCACCCAGACGCTGCCGGTGAAAGTCGCGCCCGCGGCGGAGGCGAAGGCGCCGACCAGCATCTTGCCTTCGAGGCCGATATCGACGACGCCCGAGCGCTCCGACCACAGGCCCGCGAGACAGGCCAGGATCAGAGGCGTGCCGAGCCGGATGCCCGAGGCGAAGACCACGATGAAGGCGTCGAAGAGATCCATGGGCGTCGACCCCTCAGATCGGCGGCTGCGTGGTGCGTCGCGCGAGCAGGGTCGCGACCGGACGTCGGAACATGTGCTCCAGCGCGCCGGCGAACAGCACCACGAGGCCCTGGATGACAATAATCATGTCGCGGCTGATCTTCGGCTTGTCGAAGGCGAGTTCGGCGCCGCCCTGATAGAGCATGCCGAACAGGATCGCGGCGAGAATGATGCCCACCGGATGCGCCCGCCCCATCAGCGCGACCGCGATGCCGACGAACCCGAAGCCGGCGGTGTATTCGAGAATGAGGCGGTGCTCCTCGCCGAGGATCACATTGACCGCCAGGCCGCCCGCCAGCGCGCCCGACAGCAGGGTGGTCACGATCGTGACCCGCGCGGGCGAAATGCCTCCGTAGATGGCGGCGGTCGGGTTGGCCCCGACGGTGCGGATCTCGTAGCCGAGGCGCGTGCGCCAGATCAGCAGCCAGACGGCGTATGCGGCGGCAAGCGCCAGCAGAAACGAGAGGTTGAAGGGCGTCACCGGCCAATGGACGCCGAGCCGGGCCAGCACTTCGTGGAATTGCGGCACTCTGCCGTACTCTGGGAACCCCGGCGTCTCGGCGTTCATTTGGCCGGGCGTGCGCAGAACGTCGACCAGCAGGTAGCCCATCAGGGCCGATGCGATGTAATTGAACATGATCGTCGTGATGACGATGTGGCTGTCGCGCTTGGCCTGCAGATATCCGGGGATGGCCGCGAACGCGGCGCCGAACAGCGCCGCGCCGAGGATCGCGGCGACGACCAGGGAATAGCCAGGCAAAAAGCCGAGGTGAAGGGCGACGAGCGCCGCCCCCAGGCCGGCGATATAGGCCTGGCCCTCGACGCCGATGTTGAAGAGCCCGGCGTGGAAACAGACCGCGACCGCGAGGCCGGTGAAGATGAAACTGGTCGCGTAGTACAGCGTGAAGCCGAGGCCTTCGAGGTCGCCGAGCGCGCCGGCGACCAGAATCTGCACCGCCTCCAGCGGATTCTCGCCGATCGCCAGCACGACGAAGCCGGAAATGATGAAGGCCGCGGCGACATTGACGAGCGGAATCAGCGCCACGTCGGCCCACGCCGGCAGGGGCTTGAGCGGCGCGCTCATGCCGCGCGCTCGTCGACGCCCGCCATGAGGAGGCCGAGGTCCTGGGCGTTGGTCTCCCCCGGGCTTCTCTCGCCGGTGATGCGGCCGCCGCACAAGACGATGATCCGGTCGCTGAGGGCGAAGATTTCGTCGAGTTCGACCGAAACGAGCAGGACCGCCTTGCCCGCGTCGCGCTGGGCGACGATCCGCTTGTGAATGAACTCGATCGCGCCGATGTCGACGCCGCGCGTCGGCTGCCCGACCAGCAGGATTTTGGGATTGCGCTCGATCTCGCGCGCCAGCACGATCTTCTGCTGATTGCCGCCGGAGAAATTGGCGGTCTTCAGCAAAGGCGCGCGCGGGCGCACGTCGAACGCGTCCATCTTGCGCTCGGCGTCGGCGATGATCGCATTGCGGTCGTAGAACAGGCCTTTGCCGTAGACCTTCTCGCGATGGAAACCGAGCATCGCGCTCTCGCACGCCTCGAACGGCATGACGAGGCCGACGCGGTGGCGATCCTCCGGCACATGGCCGATGCCGAGCAATCGCTCCATGCGCGGATTGCGTTTCTCCGGCGGCACCGGCGCGCCGTCGACGAGGATTTCGCCTCCGCTGAGCGGACGAATGCCGGCGAGCGCCTCGAGCAGCTCGGACTGGCCGTTGCCCGCCACGCCCGCGACGCCGAGGATTTCCCCTTCCCGCAAAATGAACGAGACGTCGTCGACGCGCACGACGCCGCGATCGTCGCGCACGACGAGACGCCGCGCCTCCAGCGCGACCCTGCCCGGATGCGCGGGACCTTTCTCAATCTTGAGAATGACCTTGCGGCCGACCATCGCGTCGGCGAGTTCGGGCGGGGAGGTCTCGGAGGTGTCGAAAGTCGCGACCATCTCGCCGCGGCGCATCACCGAAACGCGGTCGGTCAGACTCATGATCTCGCGCAGCTTGTGGGTGATGAAGATGATGGTCTTGTTCTGTCCCTTCAGCACCCGCAGCATCTCGAACAGCTGGTCGGCCTCGGCCGGGGTCAGAACCGCGGTCGGCTCGTCGAGGACCAGGATCTCCGCGCCGCGCACCAGGGCTTTGAGAATTTCGACCCGCTGCTGCAGGCCGACCGACAATTCGCCGACGATGGCGTCGGGATCGACTTCGAGGCCGTATTCTTTTGCGAGTTCGGCCAGTTTGGGGCGAATCGCGTTCGCGCCCTCGGCGAGCAGCGCCCCGCCCTCGGCGCCCAGCATCACGTTTTCGAGCACGCTCAGAGGCGGCACCAGCATGAAATGCTGATGCACCATGCCGATGCCGTGGCTGATCGCTTCCCGGGGGGAACGGATTCGCACCGGCTGGCCGTTGACCCGGATTTCCCCGGAGTCGGCTTCATAGAAGCCGTAGAGAATCGACATCAACGTCGATTTGCCGGCGCCGTTCTCGCCGACGATGCCGTGAATGACCCCGCGCGCGACTTCGAGATTGACGTCGTTGTTGGCGTGAACCGGGCCGAAGCTCTTGTCGATGCCGATAAGCTCGATGGCGGGAGCGGCGCTGGCCATGGTCGTCACGCGCGTCCCCCGGGTTTCAGGCGCGGGCGAATCCCCTCCTGCCTCGCGACGCGCCGCTCAGGCGGCGCTCCTCGGCACGAGGGGATTGACGGCGTCTCGCATAGGTCCTCGTCCTGAGGAGCGCTGCGAAGCATCGCGTCCCGAAGGACGAACGAGCATGCCTCACACCGGGCACTTGTTGTCGGACATGTAGTCGTGAACCTGGATCTTGCCCGAGATGATGTCGGCCTTGGCGGCGTCGGCCTTGGCCTTCACCTCCGGGGTGATCAGGGCCTTGTTGTATTGGTCGAGCGCGTAGTCGACTCCGCCTTCCTTGAGGCCCAGCGACTGAACGCCGGCTTTCCACGTGCCGTTCTTGGCGTCCATGAACGATTTGTAGGTCGCGACGTCGACGTGCTTGAGCATCGAGGTCAGGACCTTGCCGGGAAACAGATAGTTCTGGTTGGAATCGACGCCGATGCCGAGCTTGCCGGCGTCCGCCGCCGCCTTCAGCACGCCTTGGCCGGTCGCGCCCGCGGCGGCATAGACGATGTCGGCGCCGCGATCGATCTGCGACTTGGCGAGTTCGCCGCCCTTGACCGGATCGTTCCATGCCGCGGGGGTCGTCCCGGTCATATTGGCGAACACTTCGGCTTTCCCGCCGGAGGCGTATTTGACGCCCTGCGCGTAGCCGCACTCGAACTTCGAGATCAGCGGAATGTCCATGCCGCCGACAAAACCGACCTTGCCGGTCTTCGAGGTGTCGGCGGCGATCACGCCGACCACGAACGAGCCCTCATGCTCCTTGAACACGATCGACTGCACGTTGGGCAGGTCGACGACGTCGTCGATGATTCCGAACTTCGTGTCGGGAAACTCGGGGGCGACCTTTTTCAACGCCGTTTCCCAGGCGAAACCGACGGTCATGATCGGCGAGTAGTGGTCTTTGGCGAACTTGCGCAGGACCTGCTCGCGCTGCGCCTCATTCTGAATTTCGAGGTCGCGAAAATTGACGCCGCTCTCCTTCTTGAACCGCATGGCGCCGTTGTAGACGCCTTCATTGAAGGATTTGTCGAACTTGCCGCCGAGGTCGTAGATGACCGCAGGCTTGACGTCGGCGGCTTGTGCGGCCGAGGCGATGAGGCCGCCCGCGAACAGGGCGGCCGTCAACGTTTGGGAAAACTTGCGAGCGAACACGTTTGACACTCCCGGTGCTGGCGAGAGCCGAAGTCCGGCGCGCGCCCGATTTAAGACTGCGAAACTGACCGACTGGTCAAGCTAAGTCCAACCGCCCGCGCAGTGTCACGCCTTCGAGGTCTTCGTTCGAAGACTTCAACGCGAATGATCGGCCCCGCTCGGTTCGACGTCTCGCCAATAAGCGGATCGAGACTATGCGCGGGATGCCGCAAGGGCAAGTCGAGTCCGGAGTTTCCGTTTCCAGGACTGGCCGGACGCGTAATTTCGCGGCGACGTCGCGACCGGCGCGTCTCGACGCCGGAGCCGCGCGCCGCGTTCAGTTGAACAGCGAGGACACGCTTTCCTCTTTGGCGATGCGGGCGATCGCCTCTCCGATCAGCGGCGCGATGGAAATGACCCGGATGTTGCGCGCCACCCGAACCGCCTCGGTCGGAGCGATGGTGTCGGTGAGCACCAGTTCGGTCAGCTTGGAGGCGGAGATCCGCGCCACCGCGCCGCCCGACAGCACGCCGTGCGTGATATAGGCGGAGACGCTTGCGGCGCCCTGTTCGAGCAAAGCGTCGGCGGCGTTGCACAGAGTGCCTCCCGAATCGACGATGTCGTCGAGCAGCACGCAATTGCGGCCCTCGACGTCGCCGATGATGTTCATCACTTCCGATTCGCCCGCCCGGTCGCGCCGTTTGTCGACGATGGCCAGCGGGGCGTCGAGCCGCTTGGCCAGCGCGCGGGCGCGCACCACGCCGCCGACATCGGGCGAGACGACCATGACGTTCTTGCCGCTGTCGCCACGCCCCTTGATGTCGCGCACCATGGTGGGCGCGGCGAACAGATTGTCGGTGGGGATGTCGAAGAAGCCCTGAATCTGACCGGCGTGGAGGTCGACCGTCAGCACCCGGTCCGCGCCCGCGCGGGTGATGAGATTGGCCACGAGCTTGGCCGAGATCGGCGAGCGCGGCCCGGGCTTCCGGTCCTGGCGGGCATAGCCGAAATAAGGGATGACCGCGGTGATGCGAGCCGCCGACGCCCGCCGCAGGGCGTCGATCATGATCAGAAGCTCCATCAGGTTGTCGTTGGTCGGATAGGATGTCGACTGGATGATGAAGGCGTCGCGACCGCGCACGTTCTCGAGGATTTCGACGAACACCTCGAGGTCGGCGAATCGGCGCACGTGGCAGCCGGTCAGCGGCTCGCCCAGATAGGCGGCGATCGCTTCCGCCAGTTGCCCATTGGAATTGCCGGCCAAAATCTTCATTTTGCCGAGCACGGGCAAACCTCCGAAGGCGCGTCTCGCGACGCAAGGCGGTCGACGCGGCGGGTCATAGCAGCCGTCTCCAGCGCAAACAACACGCCATGCGGAATGAACCGGCGGACCGTCGGCCGACTTTCCACAGGCAAATCGCCGCCTTCACTCGGACTGGGCGTAGCTCAGCGCCGGGCCGCCGGGCGCGGCTTCCGGCGTGTTCGACAGATAGGCGGCCAGATCGTCGGCGCATTTCGCGGCGACGCTGTCGAGCGCGCCCTCGCTGACCAACGCCCAGGGATCGTCGCCCGAGCCCGGGATCGTGATCGAATCGCTGATCCGCTGGGCGCGGCGCTTGTCCGGCGTGAAGACGTCCCAGACGAAGTCGATCGTGGCGCCGTCCGGCGCCGGCGAGGCGCTGAGGTAGCCGCGCACGAGATAGCGCGCCTTGGCCGGCGGCGCGACCGCGATCTGGCGCGCGGCGGCCGCCTGGGTCAGATTTTGACTGAAGCGCTCGGAAAGTTCGGTCGGAGCGCCTTCGACCGAGACGATCGCCACGGTCGCGGCGGCCATGCTGGCGTCCTCGCGCCGCACGAATTGCGGATGCGAATCCGCGCTCGGCGCCGCATCGCCGACGACGTCAACGCAACCGGCGAGGGTCAGGCCGCCCAACACCAAGCATAAGCCCGAAGCAAACGCTTTCCACGGCGTCGGCGGGCCGCCCATGAACAGCCTCAAACTGCTGCACTCCCCGTCCACCCGCGGAACCGGCCGCCGGACGGAACGTTAACAAAACCCTAAAATCGCCGGGAGACAGCTAACCCCATTCCCTCGTCAGGTCCAGCCCGCGCCCTGGCTCATGCCATAGGGGACGAGGATTTCGTTTGCTCGCGTTCGCGCGCATGTCGCCTGCGCCGCATCGGGTCGCGCGCGCGACGGCGCGCCCGAAATCGGTCTCGATTCGCCATTTAAATAAATCAGAAATTGTGCTATCATTATTCTGATTGACAGAATATGGCGAAGATAGGGTCTTTTGCGCCCGTGGAACCGGCCCCTCGCGGCCCGCGCGCGGCCTGCGGAAGGGCGCAAGGGCCGGAATCGTCGCCTCGACCGAACAAGTCCTTGAAAAGGCTCAAAACGGCGATGGGCGGCTATTCCGCCAAGTTCACATGAATGACGTGTTGGCGCCGCTCCCATATCGCTCTGGCGCCGCCTCCATTCGGGGTCGGCGCCGTGCCGCGAATTTGACGCCAAGCGCCCCTCAGGAGTGTGGCGTGCGGCCGCTCTCGAGGATTTCGAGCGGGGTCGACGCGCCCATGAGACAGCGCTAGGTGGTTTCGATGACTGGCGCAGCCAAATCCTATCCGCCGGGAGAAGCTCCCGAAGCGGAGGCCCAGGCCGAAGCCGCCCTGGAGCGGGAGCTCGGCCCGGACGCCTCCCCCCTCGACCTCAGTCTCGGCGAGCCGCCGGCCGAACCCGGCAGCCTCGCGCGCGGCGCCGAGGCGATCAGGAGCTTCTGGCGCCACGCGCCGCTGGGGCCCGGCGTCTATCGCATGATCGGCGCCGAGGGCGAGGTGCTCTATGTCGGCAAGGCGCGTTCGATCAAGAAGCGCGTCGCGCGCCTATGCGACGCCCGAGCGGCAGCCGATGCGGATCGCGCGCATGGTCGCGCAGACGCGTTCGATGGTGTTCGTCACCACCGAGTTGGAAGCCGAGGCGCTGCTGCTCGAGGCCAACCTCATCAAACAGCTCAAGCCCCGCTACAACGTGCTGCTGCGGGACGACAAGAGCTTCCCCTACATCCTCATCTGCACCGGACATCCGGCGCCGAGACTTCTCAAGCACCGCGGCGCGCGCTCGGCGCCCGGCGACTATTTCGGTCCGTTCGCCAGCGCCGGGGCGGTGTTTCGCACCCTCAACGCGCTGCAGCGCGCGTTTCTGCTGCGCACCTGCTCGGATAGTTTCTACGAGAATCGCACCCGGCCGTGCCTGCTCTACCAGATCAAGCGCTGCTCGGCGCCCTGCACCGGCGAGATCGCGCTCGCCGACTATGCCGGTCTGGTCGGGGAAGCCCGCGACTTCCTGTCCGGCCGCAGCCGCGCCATCCGGCAGCGCCTCGCCGACGAGATGGGCGAGGCCGCGGCGGCGCTCGAATTCGAACAGGCGGCGCGGCTGCGCGACCGCATCAGCGCGCTGTCGGCGATCCAGGGCGAGCAGAGCGTCAACCCGCGCTCGATCGCCGAAGCGGACGTGTTCGCAATCTGCGAGGAGGCGGGACAATATTGCGTCGAGGCGTTCTTCTTTCGCACCTATCAAAACTGGGGCAACCGCGCCTACTTTCCGCGCGCCGATCGGGCGCTCGGTCCCGAGGAGGTGCTCGACGCCTTTCTGGCGCAGTTCTATCTCGAGCGGCCGGCGCCGCGCCTGGTGCTGCTGAGCCACGCGGTCCCCTCGGCGGCGCCTCTGGGCGAAGTCTTGAGCGCGCGCGCCGGCCATCGCATCGCCATCGGCGCGCCGCGGCGGGGCGAGAAGAAGGACCTGGTCGAGGCGGCGATGCGCAATGCGCGCGAGGCGCTGTCGCGCAAGCTCGCCGAGACGGCGAGCCAGGAAAAGCTCTTGGCCGCGCTTGCCCACGCCTTCGGCGTCGATCATCCGATCCGGCGGGTCGAGATCTACGACAATTCCCACATCATGGGGACCAACGCGATCGGCGCGATGGTGGTCGCCGGCCCGCAAGGCCTGGTCAAGAACCAGTACCGCACTTTCAACATCAGAAGCGCCGATCTGACCCCGGGCGACGATTATGCGATGATGCGCGAAGTGCTGACCCGCCGGTTCGCGCGGCTCGTGCGGCAGGGCGAGACGGCCGCGGACGGCGCCTTTCCCGATACGCCCGATCTCGTCGTCATCGACGGCGGGCGCGGGCAGTTCGAGGCCGCGCGCCAAGTGATGGCCGCGCTCGGCGTCGAGGGCGTGAGGCTGATCTCGATCGCCAAGGGCCCCGACCGCAACGCCGGGCGCGAGACCTTCTTCGTCGAGGGCCGCGAATCCTTCCGGCTTGCGCCGCGCGATCCGGCGCTGTTCTTCATCCAGCGCCTGCGCGACGAAGCGCACCGCTTCGCCATCGGAACCCATCGGGCCCGGCGCAAGAAGGAATTCGTCAAGAATCCGCTCGACGAAATCCCCGGAATTGGCCCGGCGCGCAAGCGCGCGCTGCTCAACGCCTTCGGCTCGGCAAAAGCCGTCGCCCGCGCCGGCCTCGCCGACCTCGAAAAGACCCCGGGCCTCAACGCGGCGACGGCCAGGCTGGTCTATGACTTTTTCCATGACGCCGGCCGAGGCTGAGCGGAGCGCCCCGGCGTTTACCGCCGCTTTGCCTCCTCCCGGCGGCTACATTCTCGAGAACGAATGGCAGAGCTTCCGCACCCGTCGCGACCGCACGCTGGAATTGACCAGCGCGCCGCACGCCGACGAGCGCGAGGGCCGCTACGCCCTCGCGGTCAAGCTGATCGACATTTTCGGCGACGACACGACCAAATTGATCGAGGCGACGGTGTGAGCGGGGCGCGCTGGCGCGACTGGCGCCTTTTCCGTCATTGCGAGCCGAAGGCGAAGCAATCCATGCTGCGGACGGCTGCGGTCGTGGATTGCTTCGGCGCTGCGCACCTCGCAATGACGGCAGGCGGCGGCGCTCCGGCTGGTAATGACGATTGGAGCTGAGGAACTTCCATGCCCCGCGCGCCTTGCGTCTACATCATGGCGAACAAACGCAATGGGACGCTCTATACAGGCGTCACTTCGAACCTGGGGCGACGGGCGCACGAGCATCGCGAAGGCCTTACGCCGGGTTTCACGAGCCGCTACGGGTGCAAGCTGCTCGTCTGGTATGAAGGCTATGAACGCATGGACGACGCCATCGCGCGCGAAAAGCAGATCAAGGGCGGCTCGCGCGCCAGGAAAATCGCGTTGATCCAGGCGATGAATCCCGAGTGGAGGGACCTTTATGACGCTCTTGCGTGAAGCCGACGCCGCGCAGCCGTTGGCCGTCATTGCGAGGCCCACGGACGAGGCTCGACGAGACGAATTCGCGCATGCGAGCCCGGCAGCAATCCTGCGGCGTGGATTGCCGAAATGGACGCGGCTGGTCCAATGGTGCGAAGATGCGACAAAAGCCGGAGACGTCGCCTATCGCCCGCTGTTCGTGCCCGAGGCCGAATGGAGGACGAGCCGGTTTGCGTCATTCGCCGAGGCGGCGGCGATGTTCAAGGGACGCCAACCGTAGCGCCGGCCGCATTTCATATTTGAGTCTGCCGCCCATGCTCGAAGGCCTTCCTCCCAACAACGCCGCGCACGTCATGCGGCTCGTCAGCGACGAGCGCCGGGCGCGCGCGGTCGCGGACTTCATCGTCGAGAGCTTCGAGCCCGCCGAGGCCGCCTCGACCGCTTTCGAGACCGACCAGCCGTGGCCGGAAGGCGGCAGGGCGTGGCTGGTCGAGGCCTATTTCGGCTTCGCGCCGGACGAGGACTTGGTTCGCGCGCTCGTCGCCGCCGCGTCGGACGCGCAGACCGCGCGCTCCGCGACCTTCGGTCTGACGGAGAAGCGCGACTGGGTCGCCAACGCCCTGGCCGGGCTCGCTCCGGTGCGCGCCGGGCGCTTTGTCGTGCATGGGGCGCATGACCGCGCGCGCGTGCGCGCAAACGACGTCGGGATCGAAATCGAGGCCGGCCTGGCGTTCGGCACCGGCCATCACGGCACCACCCGCGGCTGCCTGCTGCATTTCGATCGTCTGCTGAAGCGGCGCCGGCCGGTCGCGGTGCTCGACGTCGGCTGCGGCGCCGGCGTGCTGGCGATCGCCGCCGCCAAAGTCCTGCGCCGCAAGGTCTGGCTCGGCGACGTCGATCCGGTCGCGGTCGAGGTCGCCAACGCCAACGCGCGGCTCAACGGCGTCGGCGCGCACTGCAGGGCCGTCGTATCGCGCGGCGTCGAAAACCGCGCCTTGCGCGACGGCGCGCCCTACGATGTCGTCTTCGCCAACATTCTGGCGAGGCCCCTGCGGCTGCTGGCGCCGTCGCTCGCGGCGGTGATCGCGCCCGACGGCGACGCGATCGTCTCCGGCCTGCTTCTTGCAGACGTCGCTGGCGTCCTTGCGTCCTGGCGGGCGCAGGGGTTCACTCTGGCCGAGCGGATCGAACTCGAAGGATGGGCGAGCCTCAGGCTTCGGCGGCAATGACGCGGTGCGCCACAGTCTGACGCCCTGTCGTGAGGCTGTCGACGCGGCCGGGGCGGACTGGCATGGGGCCAGGCGCATGAGTGGAGGGCGGAATGGCGAAGATACCGGTCGGGGTCGGCCCCAAGACGCCGCAGATCGTCGTCCTGTTCGGCGCGACCGGCGACCTGTCGCAGCGCAAGCTGCTTCCGGGCCTTTTTCATCTCGCCACCTCGGGCTTCATTCCGCATTGCCGGATCGTCGGCGTCTCGCTGGATTCGATCGACGCCGAAGCCTTTCGCGCCTTCGCCCGGCAGGCGATCGAAGCGCATCACGGCCGCAAACCGGACGGAGACAAGTGGCCGGCCTTCGCCGACACGCTCGACTATGTGCCTTGGGCGGCCGGCGCCGCGGACTTGAGGGCGGCGGTCGACAAGGCGGCGCAGGACTTCGACGGAGAATGCCGGCGGGTCCACTACATGAGCGTACCGCCGAACGCCGCGCTGTCGGCGGTCAGAATGCTCGCCGAAGCCGATCTCGCCAAGGGATCGCGCGTCATCATGGAAAAGCCGTTCGGAACCGACCTCGAGAGCGCGATCTCGCTCAACGCCGAACTGCACAAGGTGTTTCTCGAGGACCAGATTTTCCGCATCGATCATTTCCTCGGCAAGGAGCCGGCGCAGAACATTCTCGCCTTCCGGTTCGCCAACGGCCTGTTCGAGCCGATCTGGAATCGCAACTTCATCAACCATGTGCAGATCGACGTGCCCGAGACCCTGGATTTGGGCAAGCGCATCGGCTTCTACGAACAGACCGGCGCCTATCGCGACATGGTCGTCACCCATCTGTTTCAGATCCTCGCCTTCATGGCGATGGAGCCGCCGACCTCGCTCGCGCCGGGACCGATCAGCGAGGAGAAGCACAAGGTCTTCCGCTCCCTGGTGCAGATCGATCCGGCCGACGTCGTGCGCGGGCAATTCATCGGCTATCGCAAGGAGGAGGGCGTCGACCCGGAATCCGACACCGAGACCTTCATCGCGCTCAAATGTCACATCGACAATTGGCGCTGGGCCGGCGTGCCCTTTTACCTGCGCACCGGCAAATGCATGGCGGCGGGCCAGCGGATCATCTCGATCGCGTTCCGCGAACCGCCGCGCAGCATGTTCCCGAGCGATTCCGGCATCAGCTCGCAGGGTCCGGATCACCTCACCTTCGATCTTGCCGACCAGTCGAAAGTGTCGCTGTCGTTCTACGGCAAGCGGCCGGGACCCGGCATGCGGCTCAATAAGCAGAGCCTGCAATTCGCGATGCATGAAACCGGCCTTGTCGGCGAGGTGCTCGAGGCCTACGAGCGGCTGATCCTCGACGCCATGCGGGGCGACCACACGCTGTTCTGCTCCGCCCAGGGCATCGAACGTCTGTGGGAGGTCTCGACACGGCTTCTGGAGAACCCGCCGCCGGTGCGAATCTACGCGCCCGGCTCGTGGGGCCCGCAGTCGATCTACCAGCTGATCGCGCCGCATGCCTGGCGACTGCCGTTCGAGCGCGTCTGGCGCGCTCCCAATGTCACGGGGGCCTGAAAGGCTCGATCGGCTCACGCGGCAAGCGACCGGTTTCCGTCGCCAGGCGACGCATGATAAAGGCGGGCGATGTCCGATCTTTCCCTCGTCCTCGAACCCGAAACGCCGGATGACGCCGAGCCGATCGAGCGCCTCAATGAGCGCGTTTTCGGCCCCGGCCGGTTCGCCCGCACCGCCTATCGCATCCGCGAGACGACCCCGGCCGATCTGTCGCTGTGCTTCGTCGCCCGGGTCGGCACGCTGCTGGTCGGCGCCAACGCCATGACGCGGATCGAGATCGGCGGCGCGCCGGCGCTGCTGCTCGGGCCGCTGATCGTCGAACCGGTGTTTCGCAGCCTCGGAATCGGCGAAGCGCTGGTGACCCGTTCCCTGGAGGCGGCGAAAGCCGGGGGTTGGAAACTCGCGATTCTGGTCGGGGATGAGCCTTATTACGCGCGCATGGGGTTTCAGCGCGCGCCGGCCGGACGCATCGTCATGCCCGGACCCGTCGATCCGGCGCGCCTGCTGTTCTGCGAGCTCGAGCCCGGCGCCCTGGCCGGGGCGCAAGGCCGGGTGCGCGGGGCGTGAGGGCTCGATTGCCCTCTTCGCATCTGGCGTCGCTGGCCGGTCTTGCCACGGACCAATGGGGCGCCTCAGGTCGACGGCCGTGGCGAGACGTTCACGGCCGTCCGGTTCTCAGCGCTCTCAGCGTGATCGCCAACACGGCCTCGAAGCGGCCGGCGACGGCGCTGGCGGAGGAATCCCGGTCGAGACGCAGCGCGATCGGGTGGATGAAACGATGCGCGGCGTCGAAGATCAGCGACATCGCCCGGCGACGGTCGGTCATCGCGAAAGCTCCCGAAGCGACGCCGTCGTCGAGCACGCGTTGGATCTCCGATTGCACCCGCGCGCGGTGCTTGCGCGCGCTCGGGCGATTATTGACCAGCGTCTCGATCAAGAGGTCGAACAGGGCGGGATCATCGTCGAGCTTGCCGCGATAGTCGCGGTGGATCGCCAACAGCATGCGCTCCATCCTGTCGTGGGCGGGATCGGCGCCGTCCGCCGCCTCGCGCAGCCTCGCCTCCAAGGGCCTGAGGCCGATCGCCACGACCTCGTCGAGCAGCGCAGACTTCGAGGGAAAGTAGCGGTAGACATTGGCGTGCGTCATGCCGGCTTCCGCCGCGACGCCGACGACGGTCGTCCGCGCATGGCCGAACCTTCGCACATGCGCGCGCGCGATCTCGAGAAGGCGCGTTTCGTTCGATTCCCCCAGCGATGACGTTGGCATTCATGTCTCCGCGATGCCGCGGAGATCGCTCTGCGACCCGGCCCCTCGGCCATGCGGAAGGGCGAGATAATCCGTCGAGCGCATTTCGAACAGGCGCGAGGCGGCGCGCGCGAATTCAAACGCCTCGGCCCCGTCGACCCCCGCGAGCAGCGCCTGGGGTTCTGTCGCGGCCGAGGCGATCAGCTTGACGCGCATGTCGTAAAGCGTGTCGACGAGAATGATGAGCCGCTTCGCCACGTCGCGCTCGCTCGACGAGAGCGTCGGAATGCGATCGACGAACACGGTATGGAAGCGTTCCGCGATGGCGAGATAGTCGGCCGAGCCCAAAGGGCGGCGGCAGAGCGCGTCGAAGTCGAAGCGCGCGACGCCATCAATCGCTTGCGGCACCTCGAGACCGCGCCCAAGGAGTTCAATGCGGCCCGGCGGGGCATGCCTTCGGCCGGTGAGCGCGAAGAAGGCGGCGTCGAGCGCGGCGTCCGCGTTCGAGTTGGCCGGCGTGTAATAGACCGGGGCGCGGCCGAGCTTCTCCAGCCGGTAGTCGATTCGCGCGTCGAGCTCGAAGATTTCGAGACGCTCGCGCAACAGCGCGACGAAAGGCAGGAACAGGGCTCGATTGAGCCCGTCTTTATAAAGATCGCCGGGCGCGACGTTCGAGGTCGCGACAACGACCACTCCGGCGGCGAACAGCGCCGTGAACAGCCGCCCGAGGATCATGGCGTCGGCGATGTCGCGCACCGAAAATTCGTCGAAGCAAAGCAGCGAGGCCTCGCGCGCCAGCTCCGCCGCGACCGGCGCGATCGGGTCCTCCCCGGTCACGAGACCCTTTTTGTGCGCCTGGCGCCAGCGGTGCAGGCGCGCATGCGCGTCTTCCATGAAGCCATGAAAATGCGCGCGGCGCTTGCGCGCGACGTCGGCGTCGTCGAAGAACAGGTCCATCAGCATGGTCTTGCCCCCTCCGACCGGACCATGGACGTAGAGGCCGCGCGGGGGCTCGGCCGGCCTGAGCCTCATAAGCCGCGCGAGGGCGCCGGGCTTCGGCTCGGCCTTGTAATCCGCCAGCGCCACACACAACGCGTCGAGCCTGTCGGCGAGCCCTGCCTGAGCCGGATCGTATTCGAAGCCGTGGTCGAGGACGAGCGCGCGGTAGCGCTCGGCGATGCGGCTCATGGTGCGGGCTGCGTCATGCTGGCGGGAGGCGGCTAATGCGCCTCCTCCCAATTTTGCGCCGCGTGCGCGTCGACCTGCAGCGGGACGTGCAGTTTGACCGCCGGCTCGGGGGCGTCGACCATCACCTTCGTCACCGCCGCCAGCGTCGACTCGATCTCGTCGTCCGGCGCCTCGAACACGAGTTCGTCATGCACCTGCAACAGCATGCGCGCGCCCAGGCCGGCGCGGGCGAGCGCATCGTCCATGCGGGCCATCGCGCGGCGAATGATGTCGGCGGCCGAGCCCTGGAGCGGCGCGTTGATCGCGGCGCGTTCGTTGAAGGCGCGTTCGGACGGGTTAGAGGCGTTGATGCGCGGATAGTGACACTTGCGGCCGAAGATCGTGGTCACGAATCCGCTGTTGCGCGCGGCCTTCTTGCTCGCCTCCATATAGTCGCGGATTCCGGGGAAGCGCTCGAAATATTTCTTGATGTAGGCGCCTGCCTCCTCCCGGCCGATGCCGAGCTGGTTTGCGAGGCCGAAGGCGGAAATGCCGTAGATGATGCCGAAATTGATCGCCTTCGCGCGCCGCCGGATCTCGCTCGGCATTCCCTGGATCGGCACGCCGAACATTTCCGAGGCGGTCATGGCGTGGATGTCGAGCTGGTCCGCGAAAGCCTTCTTCAGCGCCGGGATGTCGGCGATATGGGCGAGCAGCCGCAATTCGATCTGACTGTAATCGGCCGAGACGAGCTTGTGGCCTTTCGCGGCCACGAAGGCGCGCCGGATCTTGCGTCCCTCCTCGGTGCGCACGGGTATGTTTTGCAGATTGGGCTCGGACGACGACAGACGCCCGGTGGTCGTCGCCGCGAGCGCGTAGGACGTGTGCACGCGCCCGGTGGAGGGATTGACGAAGCCCGGCAGTGCGTCGGCGTAGGTCGACTTGAGTTTCGACAGCTGGCGCCACTCGAGAATGCGCGCCGGCAGCTGATGCCCCTCGGCGGCGAGGTCGTCGAGCACGCTGGCCGACGTCGACCAGGCCCCGGTCGCGGTCTTCTTGCCGCCGGGCAGACCCATCTGGCCGAACAGGATGTCGCCGAGCTGTTTGGGAGAGCCGAGATTGAAAGGCGCTCCGACCATCTTGGTGATTTCGTCTTCGAGCCGCGCCATGCCCTGGGCGAAATCGCCGGAAAGCCGCGACAGCATGTCGCGATCAATCGCGACGCCGCGCCGCTCCATGCGCGCCAGAACCGAGACGAGCGGGCGCTCCAGCCCCTCATAGACCGTCATCATCGATTCGGCGGCGAGGCGGGGCCTCAACACGCGCCACAGACGCAAGGTCACGTCCGCGTCCTCGGCGGCGTATTCGCTCGCCTTGTCGATGGCGACCCTGGCGAAGCCGATGAAGCTGCGGCCCGAGCCGGCGACCTCCCCGAAGGCGATCGGCTTATGTCCGAGGAACCGCTCCGACAGCGCGTCCATGCCGTGGCCGTCGCCCGTCGCGCCGGCGTCGAGCGCATAAGAAATCAGCATCGTGTCGTCGATGGGCGCGACCTCGATCCCTCGCTGGGCGAAGACCTGCATGTCGAATTTGACATTCTGGCCGATTTTGAGAACGCCCGGCGCCTCCAGCAGAGGCTTGAGCAGCGCGATCGCCTCGGCTTCCTCGATCTGATCCGGCGCGAGACCTCCGCCGCCGAAAAGATCGTCGGCGCCGATGCGATGGCCGATCGGGACGTAGCAGGCCTCGCCGGGCCGCACGGCTAGCGACACGCCAATCAGATCCGCCTGCAGCGGGTCGAGCGACGAGGTCTCGGTGTCGAACGCGACGAGGCCCTCCTCGCTCGCCCGCGCGACCCACGCGCCCAGCGCTTCGACCGTTCGCACCGTCTCATAGGCCGAGCGGTCGATCGCCGCGCGCGCCTCGCTCGCGCGCGCCTTGACGAGATCGGCCGGCGAGCCTCCGTCAGGGGGAGCCGGCAACTCCGCCAGCGTCGCAGGCGCGGGAAGCGCGGCCGGAGGCCCCTCCTGCGCGGCCGCCTGGGAGGCCTCGCCGTTGCGACCTCGCCATCCGGCGGGACCCATGAAGCGCGGATCAGGCTCGATCGCAGAGACGTCGAGGCCGCAGATTTCGCCGACGCGGCGAGTGATCGTGTTGAGCTCCATCGCCTTGAGGAAGGCGATCAGGGGCTTGCCGTCGATCTGAGGCGTGACCAGGTCGTCGAGCGGCGTTTCGACCTTGACGTCGCGCACCAGCGTGACCAGCGTCTTCGAGATGCGGATGCGCTCGACGTTTGCCGGCTCGGTCAGCGCCTCGCGGCGCTTGGGCTGCTTGATCTCACCGGCGCGCGCGAGCAGCGTGTCGAGATCGCCGTACTCGCCGATGAGCTGGGCCGCCGTCTTGACGCCGATTCCGGGCGCGCCGGGCACGTTGTCGGTGGAATCGCCGGCGAGCGCCTGGATGTCGACCACCTTGTCCGGCCCCGCGCCGAAATAATCGACCACCTCCGCCGGGCCGATGCGCCGCTCCTCGCGGTCGCCCGAGGCGGGATCGTACATCGCGACCCCCGGTTCGATCAGCTGCATCAGGTCCTTGTCGGCGGAAACGATCAGCACGTCGGCGCCGGCGTCGCGCGCCTGACGGGCATAGGTGGCGATGAGGTCGTCGGCCTCGTAGCGGTCCTGCTCGACCGGGATCATGCCGAAGGCGCGCACCGTTGCGCGCATCAGCGGGAACTGCGGCACGAGGTCGGCCGGCGGATCGGGGCGATGGGCCTTGTAGGGCGGATAGATCTCGCGCCGGAACGAATTCTCCGACTTGTCGAAAATGATCGCCAGATGCGTCGGCTTGATCCCCGCCGCGCCGTCGCGAACGAATTGCAGCAGCTTGGTCGCAAACAGCCTGACCGCTCCGATCGGCAGCCGGTCCGAACGGTAGTTGTATTTCTGATCCTGCCGGATCGACTGGTAATAGGCGCGAAAGACGAAGGACGAGCCGTCGACGAGAAAGACATGGTCGCCGGGGCCGACTGGGCGGTGGGGCTGGGTCATGGGCCGAGAGAATAGGCGATGTGGGAGGCCGGCGCCATCGGCCAGGCGGCGCGGTCTGGCCTCGCGCGCCCTCGCCGTTCATCGAATAGTCATCCGCGCCGTCGCATTTTCGGCCAATCGCCGCAATGGCGCCGCAACCGACCGGCGGGTTAGACGGACAGGGCACAATGAGATTTCGCCAGTGGCTGGCGGCGTCGGCGGCGACGATGTCGATGGCCGTGGGCTCCGATTCGGGATTGCCGACCGCTCAGTCGCTGACCATTCCGACCGTATGCGCGGATGCGACGCAATGCGCTTCGTTCTGCCGCAGCATCGTCGAGGAGGGCCGGACCGAGAGCGATTTCATCCAGCTCGCCGCCTATCAGCTCGGGCCGGATCGGGTGATGGACTTGCCGCCGGCCAACATGGCGATGCCGGCGCCGGTCGATCCGAACAATGTCTATGCCGGAACGGGAGCCGGCATGTTCAGCCCCGCCGTCGCCGGCCAATTGTCGCGCGTCTATTCGCCCAATCTCCTCACCGGCAAGGTCGACGTCATCGACCCCAAGACCTTCAAGGTGATCGACAGCCTGGTCGCGATTCCGAGCCCGGAGCACATCGTTCCGTCCTGGGATTTGCAGACGCTGTGGGTCTCGGGCGACATCAGCTATCGCGGCGGCCATGCCGACGTGATGCCGATCGATCCCAGGACCGGCAAGCTCGGCCAGGCGATCGTCGTGCCCGACTCCTACAACATGTATTTCACGCCCGACGGCAAGTCGGCGATCATCGTCGCCGAGGCGATGCGGCGGCTCGAATTTCGCGATCCGCACACGATGGCCCTGCAGGGGTACATCAACACGCCGAAATGCGCGGGAATCAATCACGCCGATTTTTCGCCCGACGGCAGTTACGCGATCTTCACCTGCGAATACAACAACGCGCTGGCCAAGATCGATCTCGTCCATCATTCGTTGATCGAGACGCTGCCGCTGTCGCCGGGCCATATGCCGCAGGACATCCGCGTCGCCCCCGACGGCAAGGTCTTCTTCGTCGCCGACATCCTGAAGGACGGCGTCATGGTCATCGACGGCGACGTGTTCGGGGAACTCGGCTTCATCCCGACCGGCGTCGGCGCGCATGGACTCTACCCGAGCCGCGACGGAACCAAGCTCTATGTCTCCAATCGCGGCACGCACGACATCGCCGGCGTCAAGCACGGACAGGGCAGCGTTTCGGTGATCGACTTTAAGACCCGCAAGGTGGTCGCGACCTGGACGATTCCCGGCGGCGGCAGCCCGGACATGGGCAATTTGAGCGCCGACGGCAAATGGCTGTGGCTGTCTGGCCGTTACGACGGCGTCATCTACGCCTTCAACACCGACGACGGCTCGGTCAAGACGATTCCGGTCGGCGGCATGCCGCACGGGCTGACCGTGTGGCCGCAGCCGGGGCGCTACTCCCTCGGGCATACCGGGAACATGCGGTAAGGGGCGGGTCGCAGGCGCTCCACCCCGAACCGCTCCCCGAGGTTCGACTTTGCCGCTGACGTCCGATTGGTCCACCTTCTTCGCCGCTGAGCTTGGCGCGCTCGCCGCGCTGACCGGATTCGTCGTGGTGGCGATTTCGATCAACCTGACCCGCATTCTCGCCTTTGCGTCTCTGCCGAGCCGGGCTTTCGAGGCGCTGATCGTGCCGGTCGGCGCGATTACCGCGACCGGCCTCGTCCTCATCCCCGATCAACCGGCTCTGATCGTGGGAACGGAGGTTCTGACCACCGGCGTCGCGATGCTCGCCGCAGTGATCGCCATTCAGACGCGGTCGCGACGCACAAGGGAAAACGTCGGGGCGACCAAGCGGATGGCGCGCGCCGGAGTGAGCGCGGCCGTCGGCTTGACGGTCGCCATCGGCGGCGCGCTCGTTGCGACCGGCGCGCGCGCCGGCCTCTATTGGATCGCGGCCAGCGACATTGTCTGCGTCATCGCCGTCGTCTTGAGCGCCTGGGTTCTGCTGATCGAGATCATGCGGTAGCGCCGCGGCTCTGGACCCTCGACGGCGACGGCCTTGCCCGACGGCTCTCGCCCGCGGGCATGGTTCGCCCTTGACGACAGCCTCGTCGCGTCCTGTTCGTCTTTCATGCTAATGGGCGCGGCGCCGGATTGCGCGGAAAGGACGAGCCATGGCGATCCTGCTGGCCTTTGCGCCCTTCATCGTCTTCGCGCTCCTCGAGCGGTTCGTTGGGCCGCTGGCGGGATTGGCCGCGGCCGCGCTCCTGTCGGCGGCTTTGCTCGTGCGCGATCGGGTGACGACGGGCCGAGCGCCCAAAATCCTCGAGCTCGGCACGCTGATCCTGTTCGCCGCGCTGGCGCTCTACGCCGCGTTCGGAAGACCGACGTGGTCGATCATCGGCGTCAGGCTCTGCGTCGATGTCGGCTTGCTGCTGATCGTCCTCGTTTCGATGGCGGCCGGCCGCCCGTTCACCCTGCAATACGCCCGCGAACAGGTCGCGCCCGAATTTTGGGCCAGGCCCGAATTCGTCCGCGCCAATTACGTCATCACCGCGGCTTGGGCGCTTGCGTTCGCGGTGATCGTGATCGCCGACCTCGCCCTGCTCTATGCGCCGGGCGCGCCGCGGCCCGTGGGCGTCATTGCGATCATTCTGGCGCTTGTCGGCGCGGTCAAGTTCACGAGCTGGTATCCGGCCCGGGTCAGGGCGGCGATCAAGCGGGCGCAACCCTAGCCTGACCGCGACCTCAGCCCGCGGCCGAGCGCCGAAACGCCGCCAGGCGGCGCTCGCCGCATGATGACTGTCAACGCCGCGACCCTGCATGGTTGCGGGGCTCGGCGCTAGGGGACTTCCTTCCAATTGCCGACGATATAGCCGTGGGCGTCGACCGCCCGTTTCGGCGCGCCGGCGCAGCTAACACACGAATCTATGCTGTGTTATCCCGTTCCGCCAAATTTTTCCAACCCGAACCAAAAAAAACCAAACAGAACCAAACAAAACCAAGAAAAACCAAGAAAAAACCCCTTGGATTTCCTTGGATTCCTTCGTCCGAAACGGGGCTTTTCAAGGGGTTACGGCGATTCCAAAGAAAAAAAATCCATCGCTTGCTCTCTTTAATAACTAAAACCGAACGTTATATTCGCCCGCACGCCACGAACGCCTGGCCGCGGCCGTCGGAGTGGTCGAACCGCCGATCGCCTCGCTCACCGCGAGAGAGCAAAGATGCCACATTTTTCGATTTTCAGCAAAGAATTGTTCGGAAAAATTTTCTCGCTCTCAACACGAGCTACCTTTTCCGAGGGCTGTGCCCTTCGCCCCGAGACCCCTGCGCTGACGCTTGCGATCAAGGCTCTGTTTTCATCGCAGCGAAGCATGGTTTCAGGCGGCGAGGGCCGCGCGGTCTCTCGACGCCCGGCGATAGCCGGCGAAGCCAAGCCCGGCGAAGCCGATCAGCGTCATCGCCCAGGTCGCGGGCTCCGGAACCGCGGAGGCGCCGGGGGGTCACGACGGTTGGGGCGAAAATCACGCTCGGGTCCTGTTGCGGTCGGAATTTAATCAATCCCTCATTTTTAACATCGACGGCCGTCGCCGGACGCGCCGTTGAGGCGCGCTGGCCGGGAAGGCGACTCGAGTTGCGAAAACGCGCCGGGCGATGGGCGCCGCGGCGGCGACCTATCGCGCCAGGCAATTCAGCCATTCGGCGCTGCCGAGGGCCCGCGCCGCGACATTGGCGGCGAGGCGGCGCTGGAACAGCCTCGGATGGGCCGGGTCGCGCTTGATCGGGTTCGGCAGCGCGGTCGCGAGCAGCGCTCCCTCGCGCAGGTCGAGCTGGCTCGCTCTTTTATGGAAGTAATGCTGCGCCGCGGCCTCGACGCCGTAGAGCCCGTCCCCCCATTCGGCGATGTTGAGGTAGATCTCCATGGTGCGCCGCTTCGACCAGACTTTGCCGAGGACCAGCGCCATGCCGATCTCGACGCCCTTGCGAACGGCCGAGCGGCCCGGCCACAGAAACAGGTTCTTGGCGGTCTGCATGGTGATCGTCGAGGCGCCGCGTCTGGGTCCGCCCTTTCCGGCGCCCCTCAAGACTTCATGCAGCGCGCCCCAGTCGACGCCGTCGTTCTGACAGAACGTGGCGTCTTCCGACGCCGCCACCGCGGCGACCGCCGCCGGCGCGACGTCCTCCAGCCGCACGACGATGCGTTCGTAGCTCTTGCCCTCGATCTTGCGGGCCAGCATCAGCGTCGAAACCGGGGGCGCCGCGGCGTAGAGGGCGACGAGCCCGATGAAAACGCCAATGAGCGCCAGAGCGGCCCAGCCGAGGCCGCGCGCCAATTTGCCGAAGGGGGAGCGCCGCCGGGCCACGCCGCAGCCATGGCCCAAGTCGGCGCGCCGGGCAAGCGATCGCGATTTCGGATCGCGATGACGGCTTTCTGAATCCCTATTCCCAATGGCCCGAACAATAAGCTCGCGACGATCAGAAGTCGCGCCGCGATGCCGCTCGCGAGGAATCACGTAGGGCGCGCGACGCGTCGACAACACCTCCATTGAGCGGAACGAGAATGATTTCCGACCTCAACGCGAGACGACCTCGTTCAGAAATTCCTGATACGCGGCGCCTATGCGCGTCCATGAAAATAACTCGGCTTGCGCTCTCATCTTTTGTCGATGATCGTCCGTCGCCGTGAGAGCAAGCGCAATATATCGGGAGGTTGCGTCTGAATCGTCGGTATTGTGAAGGTATTCTCCGTCGCCGATCAGCCATCTCAACCGAGGCGTGTCGTGAGCGACAATGGGAAGTCCGCATGCCATCGCCTCGACGAACACGTTGCCGAACGCCTCGTCTTTGGAAAGGTGCAGCGCCACGTCCGCGGATCGATAAAGCGCTGGCATCCGCTCCGGCGCGACCGACAATCGTGTGAACCTGTCGCCGAGCAGCCGCGCCGCGAGCCTGTCGACGACCTCTCTTCGCGGACCGTCGCCGGCGACCACAAGATGCGCATCCTTCATCTTGCTCACCGCTTCAATGCCGGCCTCGACGCGTTTCGTGAGCGCCAAGGCGCTGACCATCAACACGATCGGACGATCCGCCGGAAGGCGAAACTGCGCCCGCTCTGACGGCCCTGGGCAAAACCTGAGCAGGTCGACGCCGTTGGGGATTGTCCGGCAATTCCATCTCAGTTTATTGCGTTCGAAATAGTCAGGATTGGTGCACACCAATCCATCGCAGGAAAAGTATCTGTACTCGGACGTATTTGCGAAAGCGGGCCAATCGCCATTCTGGGTCACGAACACATGCGGAGGGCGGCGGCCGCGATCGGTTCGCCGCCGAAGCGCCCAATTTGTGAAAGGATAGCTGCAGGTGACGGTGACGTCATAATCCTGCGGTCGATAGCGCCGGAGCAAATTTGGAATGAAGGTCAAATCCTCGAACGCGCATTCATCACGAAATAGCGGCAGCGACGGCAGCGCCTCGAACTTTTCACGGGCGACGCTGCTTGCGCGCAGAAAGCGATACGGGGCCTCCTGGCGGGGGAGCCCGGACCCGATCAGAGTCACCTCGTCACCAAGCCTCGAGAGCTCTCTCGCAATAGAGATGAACGCTACTTCCGCGCCGCGGTCGTATTTATGAATACCGGGAAGAGCAAATAAAACCCTCATCGTTCAGACAGGCCTGATGGAACGTCGACCGTGAACGCTGACCGCGCTTTGCGGCGCATGAGCGGATGCGAAGGAGCGGCGTCGCGTTCGATAGGAAACGCCAGGGCGCCTCTCCGACGGCCGCAAACGCCGCAAAAGGACGCTGAAGAATGCAACATCAGATCATGAGCGCAGGCGAGCCGGGGGTGTTCGTCAGCCCCGTCCTCGCAGGGCCGAAAAATGTTCCGCGTCGGATTGCTCTGCGGATCTCGCGCGGCGCTCCCGATTCTGATGACATTATAGACACTCATTGACAGCTAAAGCTCTTTACGTGCGCTATCGACCTGGTCGCCATAAGTTAAATCGAGACACTCCTTAAAACTGTAGGGTTGTTTCCAACCCAGCTCTCTCTTCAATTTCTCGTTACTAAAGCGAATCGGTTTAAACTGCGACTCGAAGCGCCTCGACATGAGCAGGGATGGCAATTTCCCTTTGGCCCCAAACGCCATCCGGCTTGTCATTGTCGCCAACTTCGCCAGACCGAGGCCAATGCGATACGGTATGGGGACGACGAATCCGGGGTTTCCCGAACGCCGTCTGTATTCTCTGACGTAGCGCCAGACACGAACGTCATCCCCGTCGATCACGTTGAAAATGCTCTTGCCCTTCGACGGAGTCTCCAGAGCGTGAACCAAACAATCCGCGCAGTTCATGACGTGTGACAATGGCAATCGTGTGAATAAGCCGAAGGTAAAATATGCCCGTCCGAATTGCCTTCCCATCCCGGCAATTTGCGCATGGTCAGGTCCCCATATAAATCCTGGACGCATGACGGTAACATCCCAATCGTTATTGTGTGCGGCGCGCAACACCAGCCGTTCTTGCCATACTTTGGCGATCGTATACCCGCCCATTTCGTACATGTTGGCGACAATCGGCGTTCCTTCATCCATGAGTCTTTCGGCGGAGGACCAATCATATACGGCTATACTACTTACGTGCACGAGGCGTTTGACAGACGAGTGCGCCATTGCCTCGAGGAACCGCTCCGTGCCGACCACTGTGGAGGCAAATTGCGCGTCTTCCGTGCCGCTCACCGCCGCGGCCAGATGAAGCACTGCGTCAACGCCATCGAACGCCTGGGAAAGATTGCCGCTCACCCGAAGGTCCGCAGGGAACATTTCGACATCGCCGCGCCACGCAGGCGATGTCGATCCGGAACGCACGATCGCACGGACGCTATGGCCCCGCTCGAGCAATCTTTCCACGACATATCGACCGAGAAATCCTCCCGCGCCGGAGACCAATATTCTCACAGCCTAAACTCCGGCCGACTGAGACGCTGTACGAGAAGCGCGGTCTGATCGATTTCGGCGAGCGGAATTGGTTGCGGCTCGTGCGCCTCCAACGCGCGGTATGTCGTTTTCAGAAATTCCGCCAGTCCGTCATAACTGCTTTCGCCGCCCAACTTCCTTACAAAGCCTGCAACGCTCCCCCACATGACGTCACGGGATTCGGCGAGGCCGTCAATGAGGGTCATGAGCGCGGGCTCGCCCCGACGCGATCGTCTGACCGTCAACCGCGGGGGTTCAAAAAGATTGGCCTCAACGCGCATCCGCGTCCCTACGAGTCGCACCCAAAATCCATCGACTTTCGCCGTCCCATTGAAACTGACATACGCCGAAGCGCGCTCTCCCTTGATCAACCCTCGAAATTCGTCCGCCGGCAGCGGCGTATGTTGCATCCGCTTGGCCCAAATCGTTCGAACCTCGAGAACCGGGCCGGTGAACATATACGCCAGGTAGGCGATATGGGGCAGGAAATCTCCGATCACCCCTCCTGGCAAGGCCAGGCCAAAATGCGGCGCATTTCGATCGACGTATGGGCCGCCCTCAGCTGAGATATTGAGCGATATGGAAATATCCGCCTCAAGAACGTCTCCAAGCTCGCCGGACTCGACATAGTCGCAAATGCGCAGGATCGAAGAGTGGTATCTATTTTGTTGATTCTCCATCAACATAACGTTATTTTGGATCGCAAGTTGCTTGAGCATAATAAAGTCAGAATATTCCACCGTTAGGGCTTTTCGCACAGAACGTTTATGCCTTCCGTAAGACAGTCTTTGGCGATAGCGGCGTGGAAAGCCGGCGGGGTCGTGATATGGACCAGGTCTGGCCGAACTTCAGAGAGCAGCGTTTTGTGATTTGTATACCATCGCGGGACGCCGTAGCGCTCCGCGGTCGCCTCTGCTCGCACGGGAGAAATGTCGCATACCGCCGCGACTTCGACATTTCCGAGCTTGGCAAGAACCGCCAAGTGCTCGCGCGCGATTGCGCCGCAGCCCACAAGTACTCCGATCAGTTTTGTCACTTGGAAATCTGACCATGGGGGAATTTAAGACCAAACTCGGTCCGCGAAAACGCAAGCAATCGATGAGAACCATTCATGAGCATAATTCTACGCCACGGCATTGGGCCCAAAGATGCTGAATGGGCGAAGAAATCATCGCCGTATATTTGGGCCGCAGTCATTTCCGGGTCCTTCAGCAATAGGCAACCCGTCCCCGTCATGAGCAACGTCAACAGCTGCGGGCAGCCCCAGATTAAGCCGTAGCGCATGGACAGGTTCAAGGCTAGTGCCGGCCATCCATGGCCCATGAAACTTTGCTTGAAGCTAAATCCATTTGCTCGATTCGTGTGGTCTGCGCGCGGGCCATCGGATCGGACTGGGGGAGATCGAGACGGCGCCGCGGCAAAAGAGCCGCTTCGCGCCCAGGTCTCGAGCGCACGGCGATTTTTGCGGCGCGATCCATGCGTCCCCGTCCTTCCAGACGCAGTGCTGCGCATAGCGCCTTGCGACGAGGAGGATTCTGTCCGGCCTTCGGCCAGCAGTCCCGTCCGCCTGACGGTTCCCTCCCCGCCCCGTTCACGCTATGGGCTATGCTGTTCATAGGAGCGAAGCGATTCTATGCGGGTTTTGGGCATCGAGACGACGTGCGACGAGACGGCGGCGGCGATCGTGCGGCTGCGGCCCGATGGCACAGGCGAAATTCTCGCCGACGAGGTGATGAGCCAGATCGCCGCGCATGCGGCATTCGGCGGGGTGGTGCCGGAAATCGCCGCGCGCGCCCATGTCGAGATCGTCGATTCGCTGATCGCCCGCGCGCTCGACCGGGCCGGAATGACGGCCAGGGAGCTCGACGGGGTCGCGGCGGCGGCCGGGCCAGGTCTGATCGGCGGCGTGCTGGTCGGCCTGATGGCCGGCAAAGGAGTCGCTCTGGCGTGCGGCAAACCTTTCGTCGCGGTCAATCATCTCGAGGCGCACGCGCTCACCGCGCGCCTCGTCGCCAGTGTCGCGTTTCCCTATCTCGCCCTCATCGCATCGGGCGGGCACACCCAGATTCTCGCGGTCAAAGGCGTCGGCGACTACGACCGGCTCGGTGCGACCATGGACGACGCGATTGGCGAGGCCTTCGACAAGACGGCGAAGCTCCTGGGGTTGCCCTTTCCCGGCGGGCCGGCGGTGGAGGCGGCCGCCAGTCAAGGCAATCCGGAGCGGTTCGCTCTGCCCCGGCCGCTCCTCGGCCGACCGAACGCCGATTTTTCGCTGTCGGGCCTCAAGACCGCGGTGCGGCTCGCCGCCGAATCCGTCGCCCCTTTACGGCCGCGCGACGTCGCCGACCTTTGCGCCTCATTCCAGGCTGCGGTCGCTGACGTCGTCGAGGACCGCATGCGAGTCGGCCTGAAGCTGTTTCGCGAGCGCTTGGGCGCCGCGCCCCGAGCCGTTGTGGTCGCGGGCGGCGTCGCCGCCAACGCGGCGCTACGCGATGTGCTGGCGCGGCTTTGCGCCGGAGCCGGGCTGCCGATGGTCGCGCCGCCGCAGAACCTGTGCACGGACAATGGCGCCATGATCGCCTGGGCGGGAATCGAGCGGCTGCGGCTCGGACTGACCGATCGGCTCGACGTTCCGGGCCGCCCGCGCTGGCCCCTCGACGTCAAGTCGCAACCGGCCCTCAACAACAAGGCCTAATATCGAATCGCGAAGATCGAATATCGATCATCGCGATTTCTAGAGCGTGAGCGCGCGCTAACGGCGGCAGGGCCTGGAGCGCGCGGCGGCTGACCGGCTCCTTCCCCGGCGTGAACCCGCCTATCCCTCGAGCGTGGGCGTGTTACAATCATCCGGCCATTTCTTCCGGTTGATTCTAAACCCCGCCCGGAGTTTGGGGTGCTTGCACGCTTTGCGATAGGGGTCTTCGCGTTGGTCGCGATAGCGCTGTCTGCGGTGGTCGCCTTGCGCGCCTCCTGGATCAAGACCAAGATCGCGGCGCTTTCGTCGCCTCCGTCGACACACTACGTGGAAGAAAATAGTGGCCTTTCGCCGAAAGGCCCGAGGCTTCGTGTGGTTCTCATCGGAGATTCGCGGATCGCCAGATGGCCAACGTCCGCGATCGGCGATGAGTTTGAAGTCATCAATCGAGGCATTGGAGGCGAGACTGTCGCCCAGATGGCTCGACGCTTTGATCGCGACGCCATTGCCCTGGAGCCTGATGTGGTCCTGATTGAAAGCGGTATGAACGATCTCGTCGCCGCCTCGTTCATGGACTCTGACGCCGCTCGCGCCGTCATCCGTCAGACGGCCCAAACCCTTCTTCGACTGACCCAAGAAGGCAGCGCATCCGGCGCTCACGTTCTGTTGGCGACGGTTATTCCAGCTGCGCGCCCCGAATTATTGCGATGGCCCGTCTGGAATAATTCAGTGCGGGCCGCGGTCGTCGAGGTGAACAGCAATCTGCGGCGCGCCGACCTGCCTGATGATGCCAGACTGATTGATTTATCGGCCCAATTCACAGGCGGCGACGATCGACTTCTTCCCGACGAATTTCGTCTCGACGCGCTGCACCTGAACCAAGCCGGTTACGATCGGCTAACCGAATTGCTGTTGCAAAACTTGCGAGGCCTGCCTACCATCCGGCGAGATAAGCAGTAGGTTCATGAAGCCGGTGACCTAAATCCTGTGGGCCTCGTCGATCGCTTCGTCTCTAGTCAAGGACATGAACTTAGGCGGGCCAATTTCGCCGCGAACGCCAGCCATCCATCCACGTAGCGCAATCATCGCGTTTCTATAAGCGCCTAAATAAACGTATTGTGACAACAAAACAAATGTAGTAACCAGAATAATTGGGTATAATCTCGGAAAATACCGTCTTGATATACGCAATTTATTTCTCTCATCCAAATATACCGACAACATAGACCGCTCTTGGCGATTCCTATTTGATCCGATCGCCGCGCCATGCCGATGATAAACGACCGAGGCATGGGCGTATGCAAGGCGCCTATTGTCGATGCGCATACACCAATCGACCTCTTCACCGTAGAGGAAATAGTCTTCGTCCATGAGACCGGCTTCATTTACGAACGCCCGGGTTGCGTAAAGCGAAGCGCCGCTGACATAAGTCATTGACTGCTCGATTTCGCTGACGTCCACAGCCGCGTCCTTCGGCGCATTCAGCCCAATGTTGAACCCGCGCGCGATCAATGGTCGCCATCTGCCGCCATAAAGCTGTACGCGGTCGGTCGCACGAAAGATCAATCGACTGCCAACAATCGCGGCCCCCGTCTCGCCCGATCGGGCGACCAGGGCGGCCAGAGCGTCAGGCTCGGGCTCGGCGTCCGGATTCAGAAGCCACACGGCTGACCAATTCGGTTCTTTGGCAAATTGTCGTATCGTGAGGTTGACCCCGCTGGCGAAACCGAAATTAGACTTTGCTTGTAAGACGTGAATTGGCTGCCCATGGGGCAGGAGGGCGCCAGACCACGCTCGCTCGATGCGGTCGTCGTTAGGCTGCAACGCTTCACTCGAAGGCTCGGCGATGCCTTGCAGGTTCGAGATTAGCGCATCAAAAGCTCGCCCGCCGCCGTTTTCGCAGACCGAAACGATATATTCCCGATGCTCGGAACGCGCGAGAGCGCGTAGGCACGCACTGACGTCGTCGGCGTTTCGGTAGCCGACGATCGAGACGATGACGAGAGCTTTGTCCCTCGCGCCGCAATGTCCAGCCGATCTTGTCGCCTGGCTCGAACCGGCAAAATTCGCCACACACCTCTCCTCATTCGGCGAACAATAAATAATTGCACTCCGCGAAGCGCCAAGCGCGCAACCAGACCAGCACGCCCAAGGCTTTGAGTCGTTGGTCGAAGGTCTTTAATTCGGGACTGCGCAGGACCAATACGCAATGCACCAGCGGTGAGAACAGAACGAGCCAGCTTCGAACGAACCATCGCAGTCGACCGAGCGGCCGCTCGCGAAAAAGCAGATAAGATTCTCTCGTCGTTCGCCGCCATTTTCGCAATAGGTCCGACCGGGTGCGTCGCGCCGGATGCGATACGATGGCGTCGTCCGCGTATTGCAAACGAAATCCGAGCGCAGCCGCACGCCGCCCCCAGTCGATATCTTCCGACACGCCCGTCCGGAAAGCGCCGACGCGATCGAAGACATCCCGGCGGGTGAACATGTTCGCAGTTACGCAGAAGCGCTGGTCCTCGACATAGCTCTTCGTCTGGAAAGCAAAAACCATTTCAAAGGCTTCGGCGGCGGTCGGTTGAATTGGATTCTCTACGGTAATCACGACCCTGCCGCCCGCCACATCGGCGTTCTCGATCGCGCGCAATCCGCGCTCGAGCCAGTCCGGCGCGGGTCGGCAATCGGAGTCGACAAACGCCAGAGCCTTGCCGCGCGCAGCCGAGACGCCAGCGTTGCGCGCCTCACCCGCGCCCTGAATCGGCGCGGGCACGACAATGGCGGCGCCCGCGCACACGTCCGCGACCGACGCGAGGCCGCACGAGGAATTGTTGTCGGCGACGATGGTCTCGAACTGGTCCGGCGGTAGAGTCTGGGCGCTCAGAAGCGCCAGGCACCGGCGCAAATTTTCGAGGTCGTCGTAGTGCGGAATGATGACGGAGACAAGCGGCGCGACGGCGGGTATGGGCGCCCGATCGCTGGCAGGAGAAACGCCTACTGGTTCAGTTAGCGCAACCAAGTCGATTCCTCGCGGAAGCCCCGATCTCGCGCCGTCCGGACGGACCGATGACGGCGAAAATCTGTGCTTTAGATAGTCCCGCGAGAGTTAGTCCCGCGACGCATTCCGGTCAATCGCGCGGCTCGGTCAAATCTCGAAACGATCGCCGCCCAAGATGGGAGTGTCAATCGGCTCGACGGCCTCGCCCTCAATTCGTCAGTCCGTTCGAAGGCTTCTCGCATTGATCGGCGTTGCCGCCCCGCGCCGAATGACGGACGTTCCTCAAGCGGGGCGACAACTCGCCAGCGGGCGCGCCTATGGCGATGGCCGGCGGCTAAAGGCCCGCGAAAGGGCCTCGATTCGGGTCATGCGAAGCGCTCCCTCGCCCATTCGGTGACCTCCGGCTGACCGCGATCGGAAGTTGAGATTTTTCGCGCGCCATTGCAAAGATTATCGCGAGAAAAGCATGGTATAGGCCTCGATCAGCTTCGGGGCCTGGTGCGTCCAGGAGAGTTCGTTTTCGATCCGCGTGCGCCCGATTTCGCCGGCCCGCTTGCGCTTCGCCGGATCAGAGAGAAATTCGAGGATCTTTTCCGCGAAGTCGATCGGGTCGTTCGCATTTGCGTAGAGCGCCGCGTCGGCCGCCGAGACTCGACCCTCGAAGACGTCATATTGGACGATCGGCTTCTTCATCGCCATGTATTCAAGGATTTTATTCATGGTGGAGAGGTCGTTCATCGGGTTGACACGGTCGGGATTGACGCAAACGTCGGCAGACGAGAGGACCGAAAACAATTGTTCGTCGGGCGCGCGGCCGAGAAACGTCACGAAATCGCTCAGGCCCAATTCGGCCGAAAGCGCCTCCATCCGTGGCCGGCTCGGACCATCGCCGACCAGCACGAATTGAATGTCCGTTCGCCCGCGGTCGCGCACAAGATGTTTGACCGAGTTCGAGCAGAAGGTCGATGCCCTCCTGATCGCCGATGACCCCGACGAAGCCGACCAGATATCGCCTTCCATTCTTCCATCTCGCATCCGGCGACGCGATGCGCACGCGGCGAAGATCAGGTCCACTTCTGACGACAAACACACGATCTTTCGCCTTGCGACCGCGCTCTATCGCAATCTTGCGATAGCTCTCGTTGGTGGAAATGACGATATCGGCGAAAAAGAACGTCAGCCGCTCAAATAATACAAGGAGACGCCAGAGGGCTCCGCGGCGATTGAATTTCGCTTCGTACAACTCCGGATTGATGTCGTGGTGATCAAAGACGTATTTCTTCCCTATAAGCTTGAACGGCAAGGCGACGAGAAAGATCAGATCGGGCGGATTGCAGCTGTGAATCGCGTCGAATCCCTGTTCGCGGAACACGCGCCAGGCGAGCCTGAATTCGTTGAACAAGGCGCTTGCGTATTCGCGAACATAACCGATCGCCGTTTCTCCTTCCACGGGAAGCGTGTGTCGATAGACGTTGACGCCTTCGAGGACTTCGTAGTCGGCTTCGTAGCCCTTGCCCTTCGGACAGATAATGGAGACGAGCGCGCCAGCGTTGACGAGCGCCAAAGCTTCCTGCCAGACCCGGCGGTCGAACGGGACCGGCAAATTCTCAACAATTATAAGGATTTTCTTTCCTCGCAATGTGCTCTTCTCGACTTTCTGTCGGGTTTCTACTGCTGCTTCCATGCTCTAAACCTAGCGTAAACGGAAGCCCCCGGGCCCTGCCGGGATGGCAGCGGCAGTCTGGCGTTTCCGGCAGTCCGGCAGCGAAGTTAAGCCGCGCGACCTGGGACCGCAAATTTAATGTTTTCTTTATTCCGAACGGTCGACGCAGGACGCTGAATTAAGAATTACGGCCGAATTGGTCACCCTTCCTAGTCGCTTGTGCGGGCCCGCATTGTAAAGCCCGTCGCTTTGCTGGCGGATACCTAAATCTCGTTCGATCTTGAGACCTCACGCCTTGCGCTCGACACCGCTTCATTCCCGCGGGAATGAAACAGGCCGCGAGCGTGTGAAAGCGCGGCGAAGACTCGCCAAAGGCAGGCGGCCGTTTGGCTGCTCTATAAGCGCACAATCACAACTCATGCAAATTGAGAATATTGCCGCACTGCAACGACATGGCGTGCGACGTCCCATTGGTGTCGATGACGAGATCGAAGCCATCCCCCTGGGCGGCGTCCTTGTCAACGAGCAAGTCGGTGAGTTTGGGCAGATGCGAGAAGGCGTAGCCCAAATTTTGGCCGACCAGCCGCTCCGGATTCAGCGACAGATCGTAAATGGAGACCGCATAGCCGCCCTGGATCAGCTTTTGCGCGAGATCGATGTTCGGGCTCTCCCGCAGATCGTCAGTGTCGGATTTGAAAGCCAGGCCGAGCATCAATACCCTGGCGCCGGGTTTCAGGCCTTTGGTCGCCCGAGCGAACAGGAACTGCTTGTGCGCCTCGTTGGAGCGCATCAGCGCGTCGACGACATGGGTGTTGGCGCCGATGTCATTCGAGATCTGTTGTAGCGCGCGAACGTCCTTAGGCAGGCACGAGCCGCCGAAAGGGCCGCCGGGGCGCAGGTAGTGGGCGGAAATATTGAGTTTAGTGTCGGAGACGAAGATCTTGTGCACGACCTTGGCGTCGATGCCGAGACTCACGCAGAGGCGCCCAATTTCGTTGGCGTAAGCAACCTTCAACGCGTGAAAACTGTTATCGACGAATTTGGTGAATTCGGATTCTCGAAAGCCTACGGTGAACGTCGGCGCATTCAGGTTCTTGTTCATCTCCTCGACGCGAGCGCACGGCGATCCGTCGTGCGTGCCCACGACGATTTTCGGCGGATCGAAGAAATCCTGGACCGCCGTCGCCTCGCGCAGGAATTCGGGATTGTAGACGACCTCGATGACGTCGAGCGCGCTGCCGAGCGCCGACTTGAAGATCGGCAAGATCAATCCGTCGATCGTGCCCGGCCGGATGGTGCTGCGATAGACGACGGTGAGCTTGTCCTTGCGGTTGAGGGATCGCACGCTGTTGGCGATCTGCCGAGTGACTTCGGCAATGTCGCGCATGTTGAGCGCGCCATCCGGGGCGCTGGGCGTCCCGACGCACACGATCGTCAGTTCGCAGGAACGGATAGGCTCGACGGGATCGGTGGTGCAATGCAGCCGGCCGCTCGCGAGCGCGTCAGCAAGCAACTTGTCGAGCCCGGGCTCCTTGATCGGCGACGAGCCCCGGTTAATCTTTCGAACCTTGTCGTCGCTCAGGTCCACGCCGAGCACGTCGTGCCCCTCGCTCGCGAGGCAGATGGCGCCAGTTAGGCCAACATATCCCAAACCGTACACGGCGATTTTCATGAGTGCCCCGTTGAAATGAACCCTGGACCTATCGACGGCCATTGCGCGCCCGGACGAACGAGCCCTTCATTAGGATGGATGACCAGCCCGCGACGACCTCAGTCCGCGACCCGTTAGTGAAGAGAGGGCTCATGCGTCGGCAAAATTGTCATTGCATATGCGCCGACGGCGACGCTACGCACCGAGAGGAGAGCTCAGTTTCTGGCCGATGCTTTCCAATTCCCGCTGCGCCCCATTTCGGCGTGGGGCAGCGGTGGCGACGGCGACATGGGGCTCCTGCTTTGCTCATTGGCCCGCAAGCTGGCGGGACAGCCGCGGGCAAGGCCCACGACAATAACGGTCAGCGCGCGATGGTTGTCACGGCCTGCGGCTCTACAATGCGGGGGTCAAGAACGCCTGAGGACGGTGCCGGCGATCTCGCACTGAAAGCCCTCGAGCGCATGCGAGATTTGCGCGATTTCTTTGACTCGTGTTCGATGTCGGCGCGCCACCAGGATCGCGGCGCCGACGCGCGACGCGACGACATAGGCGTCGGCGCTTTGCAATGCCGAAGGCGTGTCGTAAATCACAACGCCGTAGTTGCGCTGGGCGTTTTGCGAGAGCGTCAGGAATTCCTTGGAGATCAGGAGTTCCTGCGGGTGAGGCGCCGTGGCTCCGGCGACAAGCAGCGACAGGCCGGGCACGATATCAAGGGCGAAGTGTGGGGAGTCGGCCGGAGTAAGGGTCAGCGCCTCGACCAAGCCTTCCGTCTTCGGATCCACGCCAAAAAGCGCGGCGAGCCTGGGTTTTCTCAGATTGGCGTCGACAAGCAGAGTCGGTACTGCCATTTGTGCGAAAGACAGCGCCAGATTCGCGGCGAAATTCGTCACGCCGTCCCCGGGCCGGGCGCCGATCACCGCGAAGGCGTTCTTTCCCTGCGAGAGCGGACCGGTCGCCAGCCCGGAGCGAACCGAGCGGTAGGCCTCGGCCGCGGCGCTGAAAGGCTGGAAGCCCACGACGAGTTCACGCGAGAAACGAGGCTCGTCGCTGCCGAAATTCAATACGGGATAATTGTAACGCTTGGACAAGGCCAGAAACAGGCTGTCGCGCCGCACGAGGCCCAACGTGATCGCGGCTTCCCCGAAGGTCAGGCCCTTGCGGCGCTGGAAGCCGCGGATGGCCTCGACTTGCGCCTCGCTCAGATTCCCGGCGGCCAGTATCTGTTGCTCAATCGGATCTTTTGAGGCCGCAACGGCGACGACCTCGGAATCCTTACGTAAATTGGAATTTATCGACATCAGCTCACGTTCTTAAAAGCCGGCCGGGAACCGCGCGAGATCGACCGCGGGTCACAACCGACGATGCCAAAGAATCTTTCACAAACTTCTCCCGCCCAACTGGTTCGACGGCGCGCGTTTCCCATATTCGCATTTCTGCTCAAAGACGAATCTCGGCCCGCCTTCGCGTCAAGCGGCTCTCAGTCCGCGACCGGACCCGCCGATGCGCAGCGTCGAACGCCTGTTGGAGCCGATACTGCCGAGGACTGGCCCCGACGCCGCGAGTTCGAGATCGATCGGATAGCGAACCCGGCGATCCGTCATTTCCGCGATGAGCGCGAGGATCAACCCGAGAGTCAGGCCCGCGCCGAAGCCCACCAGAATAACGAGCAAAGGCTTGGGAAACGCAGGCGCGATCGGAGGCACCGCCTTGTCGAGAACCGCGATGCCCGCGAACGTCAGCTTGCTCTGCAGCTTGGCCTGCTCCGCCATCTTTTCCAACGCGTTGAGCTGGTTCAGGCGGAACGCGACGTCGCGCTGAAGCTCGACCAGTTGATTGCGCTGGGCCTGCGCGGCGATCAACGACTTCTGCGCCTCCGCCTGCTCGGCTTGGAGCGAGGCGATCAGGCCTTGAGTCTCGGCGATGCGCTCTTTGAGATGTCTGCGCATCTTTTCCGTCGTTTCGGCGATCTGGTTTCGAATCGCCGCGATATTCGCCGCCCCCGCCACCATCTTCGGATTGTTGGGCCCAACCGAACCCTTGATGGATGCGACCGACGTCTCCATCGACGACAGCTTGTCCTTCAAAGCGGCGAGAACCTGAAGATCCGGATCCGACGGATCAATGGACAAATCTGTCGCGCCGCTCGACAAGCGGCTCTGCAACATCGACAGATTGGCTTTCGTGGACGACAAATTTCGCGTGATCGCCATCAGCTCGTTAGTCTGTGTGTCCTCGGCCCCCGTCGGCGCCACCACATTGGTCCGGACTTGGTAATCCTCGAGCGCGGCGCGCGACTTCTGGAACTCCTTGCGCAAGTTGTCGAGCTGCGGCGTGAACCAGCTCGCGGTCTGCTCCGCGGAGCTGGCCTTCATCGCGATCGAGGCGTCGATGGTCGCAGCAAGGAAAGCGTTCGCGATCAGCGCCGACTGGTTGGGGTCGCCTGACTTATATTTGATCGACAACACGTCCGTGCCGAACGCGAATTTCGCGTCGACATTCTTGAGCAGGCCTGCGGCATACCAATTCTCGATGCTTTCGCGCCCAAAGGAATCCGATGCTCGAAATTGCGCCTGCACCTGCGGATTGGCGGTCAGGTTCAACCGCTCGACCACGTCCCGCGCCACCCGTTGGCTCGTGACCAACTGAATCATGTTCCCCTGCATCAATCCGATCGCGGCCGAGCTGCTCGACCCCATCTCCGTGATGGGATCGAGGTGGCCCGGGTCGATGCTCGCCGTGGCGACGGCATCGTAGCGCCCCGGGACGAAGAGCAAAACTCCTCCCGCCACCAGCATTGCAGACAAAAGCGTCAGCGCGGCGATCCATCCGCGACGCCACAGAATCATCAGGATTTGGCTAACCGACACGACTTCTACCCCGGTATCTTCGCCCCGACACCCACAATGGCTCGTCCAAAGCGGCTTTCAGAATATCCGTTCGTTGACTACGATCGTGTCGCTCGGCTCAACTTGGTCGTCCAGCGAAGCGGGGATTTCCACAGTCTGTCCGTCGCCCGACCTGCGCTTGATTTTGACCCGCCAGTCCGCTCCAAGCGGAGCGAGGCCGCCGGCGATCGCAATCGCCTGCTGGACGGTGAGCGGACGCATCAACGGGTATTCTCCGGTTTTACCCACATAGCCATAGACATAGTAGAACGGGACCAGATCGACATAAATCTCGTCCCCATTCTGTATGGGGATCCGCAAACCGTCAATTTTACCGGTGACCAGATCCTTTCCGGCATAGCGCATGGTGATGATGCCTCTTTTCCCCCTGCGCCGCAGGATAACCGTCCCGCCGGTTTCTTTGATGCCCCCGGCTCTAGACAAGATCTGCGTGAGACTGGTCGGGCGGTCGAAGCCATAAACGCCAGGAGTTCCAACCTCGCCTTGCACGCTGGCCTGCGCGCCGAAGCCGGTGATTTCCACCAAGACATGCGGATCTGTGACAATTTGACGCGACGCCAATTGCGTCTCGATCGCATGCGCCAGGTTGTCCTCGGTCAGTCCGGCGGCCTTGACGCGGCCGACATACGGAAAATTGATCGTGCCGTCGAGTTCGACACGCGTGGTCGTGTCCATGTCGGGCTGATTGACGACCTTGATGGCGACCACATCCGACGTTGTCAGAATCCGACCCCCGGCGTGCGCCGGAACGGCGGCAACCGCTTCGAGGACCAAAACGCCGAGGCAAAATATCCAAAACCGAGCCATGCGCATCGTTTCTCACTCCAATTTGGAGTCTCAGAAAGGTTTGTAGTTCACGTCCAACATGACCAAACTCTGCGGCGTAACAAAACCGCCTCCCACCAATCTGGAATACTGGTAGCTGAGTTTGGCGCCAAGGAACGGTGTGATGTTGTAAGACAAGCCGGCGTGTGCGTTAAAGGAATTAAATGAGGTTACGATGGTTGCCGGAATGGCGGTTGGAATTGTGCCGCCGAATTGAGTGAAACCGGTGTTCGAATAGCTGCTTGCAGACGCCGGCGGTAGCCGAGACCTTAGGCGAAAAACTATAGTCCATCGACAAGCTGGCGGTTTCATTGATTTGCGCATTGCCGATGAAGAATGTCGGCGGACTGACCGTCTTCGCGGCCGACGCCAAAACGGCGACCTTCGGGGTCAGAGCCCAGGTGAGCGATGCGGAATATTCCGGAACGATGCCCGACGGGACGGCCAAATTGAACGAGCCGGTATTCACGCCCACCGCGCCGATTGACGCCACCAAGGTTAAATTTGGACTAAATTGCTTTGTATATGTTAAGAGAAATTCATCTTGGGTTAAATTGTTGAGCAGACCAAGAGTGTTTACCGCGTTCGACCGATCAGTAAAGTCCGTGCCGGTAATAGTCACCAGCGCCTGCAGGCTGTTTGTCTGCGCGACACTGTAGAGAACGCCCGCCGATACGAACACGCTTCGAAAGTCGTTGAGTTTGTTAAACAGCGTCGAGTTGGTTGATCGCGTGACGCCGCTGTTGAAAATCGCCGCGTAGTCCCCGGACACACGACACTTTCCTGTTTCGTTCAAGCTCACTGTGGTGATGTTGTTGAGAGTCGTCGTGGTCGTTGTCACGACCTGTTGTTCGAACGGCGAAACAGCAACCGATTCAGATGCTTCCAACTTGCCGGAGCAGCGCGAGGTGTACGCCCAATTCATGCCGATGTCCACGGCGTTCTGGACCGAATTCAGACTTACATCGTGTAGATATCGGGTCATTCCGATCGAAGCGTCAGCGAAGAATTGCTGCCCCTCCCAGTAATTCTTCGTCGAGACGCCAAAAGAGGAGATCGATTGGAAGTCGCCTCGAGATAGGCCGCCGAACACCGGAAAACTGTTCGGAAGGCCGAGTATGTTGCTGTTATATCCCACCGATTCCGACACTTTGAACTGCACAGGCAAATCGCTCCAATTCTCGGGAAGCCTAGGGAATATGCCGTTCCATGACGGAAGGGCCCCAGCGCTCAACGCCGCGTCGGCCGGACCCGAAAGGTCCTCGCCCCGCGCGCCGGCGCCGACGCCAAGGATCAGGACCGCTCCGAGCGTCAACGCCCCGCGCCGAATCATTACACCCCTTCGCTCACGAGCGCGCGCGCCCGTTCAAATCCCTAATTGACGCCGGCGGCGAACGCCAGCGCGGTCGAGAACCCAACAATGGAATCGCGGCGAATTCGCCCTCCTGCCGGTCATGGTTCCGGGTAACCCTAACACGACATTGCGGAATTCGCAGACATTAACCGTTCATAAACCACCCGCGTTAAGCAGCCGTAAACACATCCCTCCGAGATGGGGCCTTACAAGCTGCGCGCGCGCCCTTACGTCAGATATCTTGCCCGAGGTAGGTTGCAAAATCCATACTCGTATTCGGCAGCCCGCCACAATACGAGCGGCGGCCATTCCCAACATTTCGCCGAACCAGCGCCACTAGACAGCGCTGTCTAGACCGCCGCGCGAGGGTCCGGCGGCGTCACGTCCAAATCACACCAGATCAAGGGGCGTCTGTCAGGGAACTCGCATGTGGGGTTGCGCCCGAGCGTCGCGTCGACTTCGGCTTCGAACATGCGCTAAAGCAATCGGACGGCGCGCCGGTCATGCCTCGACGGCGCCGCGAAGCGCGAGACCAACACGTGGGGAGGAGCGGCATCATGGCTGACGACGCGGAACAGCCGATCGGGATCGAACTGCCGAACACGCTGAAGGCGACGCGGCGCGGGCCAATCGCGCATTTGCGCCTCGCCCGCTCGGAGAAGCGCAACGCGCTCGACGACGCGACCGTGCTCGGGCTGGAGACCTTCTTCACCCGGCTGCCGAAGGACATTGGCGCGGTCGTCCTGACGGGCGAAGGCCAGCATTTCTCGGCCGGGCTCGACCTGTCCGAGGTCGCCGAACAGCATGATCCGCTGGAGGGCGTGCTGCATTCGCGCATGTGGCACCGCGCCTTCGAGGCGATCCAGTTCGGGCGCGCGCCGGTGATCGCGGCGCTGCACGGCGCCGTGGTCGGCGGCGGGCTGGAGCTCGCCGCCTCGACCCACATCCGCATCGCCGAGCGCTCGACCTATTACGGCCTGCCGGAGGGACAGCGCGGCATTTTTCTCGGCGGCGGCGGATCGGTCAGGATCGCGCGGCTGATCGGCGTCGCCCGGGTGCAGGACATGATGCTGACCGGTCGCACGCTGAGCGCCGAGGAGGGCCATCTCGCCGGCGCGACCCAATATCTGGTCGAGGACGGCCAGGGGCTCGAGAAGGCGATGGAGCTCGCCGCCAAGGCGGCGTCCAACACCTCGACCACCAATTTCGCCGTCCTGCACGCGCTGCCGCGCATTTTCGAGAGCGATCCGGCGAGCGGGCTCCTGACCGAGTCGCTGATGGCGGCGATCGCCGAGATCAGCCCGGAAGCGAAGGGGCGGCTGAAGGATTTTCTCGAGAAACGCGCGGCCAAGGTCGTGCGCCAGAGCTGAGCCGCCGGGGGGCGGAGGCGAAAGTCGGTCATCGCCAATCGATCCATTGCAAGCTTGGATCGCGCCGCGCCCGAAATGGGAACCCCAATTTCCGACGCGCCCTGGCCCGAGTCCGTCAGGCGCGTCCTGAGGCCGCCGCGGCTCTGGCGGCGGTCGGTCGATCGTCCCGGCCGTCGCTCGGAACCGGCTTCGGCGGCGAGCGCGTCGTCAAATCCGACCGCCCGTTCGACGATATAGAGCGGGCGGCCTTTCACCTCGGCGTGGATGCGGCCGACATAGATCCCGATCACGCCCGTCATCAGCATGTTGGCGCCGCCGAGAAAGGCGATGACGACGATGGTCGAACTCCATCCGCGCGTGAGGTTCGGATCGCCGGTCGCCCATTGAGCGATGACGACCAGGCCGTAGACGAGCGCCAGGACCGAGATCGCCGGCGCCGGCCCACAGCGCGAGGCGCAGCGGCGCGTCCGAGAACGACACCAGGCCGCTCGCCGCCAGATGGATCATTTTGCGCAACGGGTATTTGGTCTCGCCCGCGGCGCGTCCGGGCCGGTCGAAGGTCACGACGGTCTGGCGGAATCCGATCCAGGCGAACATGCCGCGCACGAAACGGTCGCGCTCCGGCATCGCCAGAAAGCAATCCAGCGCCTTGCGGTCGACCAGGCGGAAATCGCCGACGTTGCGCGGAACGGCGGTTTCGCCGACCAGGCCGATGAGGCGGTAGAACAGATCGGCGGTCAGGCGCTTGAAGCGGCTCTCGCCCGCGCGCGAGGTCCTTTGCGCATAAACGACCTCGTAGCCTTGCCTCCATTTGGCGATCATTTCGAGCACGACTTCCGGCGGGTCCTGCAGGTCCGCGTCCATCACGATCACCGCCCGGCCGGCGGCGTGATCCATCCCGGTGGTGATCGCGATCTGATGGCCGAAATTGCGCGAGAGCTTCAACAGCCGGTAGCGCGGGTCGGCGCGCGCCTTGCCCTCGAGCACGATCGCGCTGGTGTCGCGCGAGCCGTCGTCGACGAAGATCACTTCCCCCGGCGCGTCCAGCGATTCCAGCAGCGCGTCGAGCCGGCGCAGAAGAATCGGGATCACCGCTTCTTCATTGTAGACGGGAACAACCAGGGAATAGGTCGGCGTCATGGCGGCGCTGTCGCGAGCGGTCGGGCGGCCACCATGTTCGCAAAGGCTTAAGACGCGCTTAGCAACCTGGAGTTGCGGTCCGCCCGAGCGGCGCCCGCCGCGGCCGAGGCGCTACTCAGCCCGGCGCGGCCCTGATAGGATGTGACGCAGGGGCAAGCGACATTGACCCTTCGGAGTTGGCGATGGAATACGAGAATACGCCCATATCCTCCAATATCGAGGATCGCCGCGGACAGGGCGGCGGCGGCGGCATGATGGTCGGCGGCGGCGGCCTCGGCATCGGCGCGATCATCATCATTTTCGCGATCAGCTATTTCACCGGCATATCCCCGCAGATCCTGATGAACGGCGCGGAAATGGTCGGCGTCGGCAATAACGGCCCCGGCTCCTACAGCCAGCCGGCGCAGCAATCCAATCCCGCCGCCGACCAGAACGATCCGATGCGCAAATTCCTCGCCCACGTGCTCGGGGGCACGGAAGCGGTGTGGGCGCAGGTGCTGCCGGAGCAGGCCGGCGTGCAATACACGCCCGCGACGCTGGTTCTCTACAGCGGCGCCACCCGGTCGGCATGCGGCGGCGCGCAGGCGGCCATGGGTCCGTTCTACTGCCCGCTCGACAAGAAGGTCTATCTCGACACGTCGTTCTTTCGCGACATGAAGACCAAGCTCGGCGGCGGCGGCGATTTCGCCTACGCCTATGTGGTCGCGCACGAGATCGGCCATCATGTGCAGGATCTGGTCGGCATTCTCGACAAGGTCGACGCCGCCAAGGAGCGCGTGAGCCAGACCCAGGCCAACGCGCTTTCGGTCAGGGTGGAGCTGCAGGCCGATTGCCTCGCCGGCGTCTGGGCCGCCAACGCCAACCAGAAGTGGAACATCCTTCAGCCCGGCGACATCCAGAAGGCGCTGGCGACGGCGGCGGCGATCGGCGACGACCGCCTCCAGACCGCCGCGCGCGGCTATGCCGTGCCCGACAGCTTCACCCACGGATCGTCGGCGCAACGGCAAAAATGGCTGACCGCCGGCCTGAAAAGCGGGCGAATCGACGCCTGCAACACGTTTTCGAATTGAGGTCGGGCGCGAAGACGAGCGCCGCTCAGCCCCGCCTCTCGCTGTCGAGATGGGCCATCGCCTGGGCCGGGTAGCGGTCGCCCCTGGCGGCGCCTGTCGGGACCGCGTGTTCGATCGCGGCGAGGTCGGCCTCGCTCAGCACGATCGCGTCGGCGGCGCTCGATTCGGCCCATTGCTCGCGCCTGCGGGCGCCGATGAGCGGCACGACGCCCTTGCCCTGCGCGAGAACCCAGGCGACCGCGATCGCGGCGACGCTGACGCCGCGCGCGGCGGCCACTTTGCGCAAAGCCTCGACCAGCGCCAGATTGTGATCGAGATTGTCGCCGGAAAAGCGCGACGCGGCGCCGCGAAAATCCTTCTGGTTCCGGCGCTCCCTCGACCAGTGGCCGGAAATGAGCCCCCGCGCCAGCACGCCATAGGCGGTGATCCCGATGCCCAGTTCGCGGCAGGCCGGCAGGATGTCGATCTCGATCATCCGCATGATGAGCGAATATTCGATCTGCAGATCGGCGATCGGATGGACCGCCGCGGCGCGGCGGATGGTCGCCGTCGACACTTCGGAGAGGCCGATCGCCCGCACGTGGCCGGCCTTGATCATATCGGCGATCGCGCCGACCGTGTCCTCGATCGGAACCGCGGGATCGAGCCGCGCCGGCCGGTAGATGTCGATAAAGTCGACGCCGAGACGCTTCAGCGAATAGGCGAGGAAATTCCTGACCGCCGCCGGGCGGCAGTCGTAGCCGACAAAGGCCCCGGCGGGGTCGCGCAGGGCGCCGAATTTGACGCTGAGGACATAGTCCTCGCGCCGCCGGCCGGCGAGCGCCTCGCGGATCAGCATCTCGTTGTGGCCCGAGCCGTAGAAGTCGCCGGTGTCGATGAGGGTCGCGCCCGAATCGAGCGCGGCATGGATGGTCGCGATGCTTTCGGCCCGGTCGGCCGGTCCGTAAAAGTCCGACATGCCCATGCAGCCGAGGCCGATCGCGCCCACCTGCGGTCCGCTCTCGCCCAAAGTCCGCCGCCGCATCGCCGCCTCCGCGCGCCGTCGCGCCGGCCAGGATAGCACGAACCGCCCTTTCGGCCGACGCGGGACTTGACGCGCGCGCGGGCGCGGGATATCTGAGATGTTCATGTTTTGTTCCAAACACGCGCGATACGGGGGACATGCCGATGACCCAGATGCCGCTCCGTTCTTCCCCCGGTGAAGCGCGCCATCATCCGGCGGCGATCGCCGAACGTCTGCTTCCGGCCGAGCGGCGGCGCGGGCGCGGCGCGGCGTCGAACGTCTCGGGCCGGTTCGAGACCCTGCGGCGCGAGGATTTCGACGACGGCTGGACGCGCGAGGAGGCGCCGGAGCCGCTGGCGACCGAAGTGACGCTGGAGAAGCCGAAGAGCGTCATCACCCGCAACGATTCGCCCGACATCGGCTTCGACCGGTCGATCAATCCCTATCGCGGCTGCGAGCACGGCTGCTTCTATTGCTACGCCAGGCCGACCCACGCCCATATGGGCTTGTCTCCCGGGCTCGACTTCGAAAGCCGGCTGTTCGCCAAGCAGGGCGCGGCCGAAGTGCTGGAGCGCGAACTCGCCGCCGCGAAATACTCGCCGGCCCCGATCGCCTTCGGCGCCAACACCGACCCTTACCAGCCGATCGAGCGGCAATATCGCATCACCCGCTCGCTGCTCGAGGTTCTTCAGCGCGCCCGGCATCCGTTGAGCATCGTCACCAAGTCGAACCTGATCCTGCGCGATCTCGACATTCTGAGCGCGATGGGGCGCGACCGGCTGGTCAAGGTGTTCGTCTCGGTGACGACGCTCGACCGGGCGCTGGCGCGCAAGATGGAGCCGCGGGCGCCGACGCCCGAGAAGCGGCTGGAGGCGATCGCGGCGCTCAACGAGGCGGGCGTGCCGGCCGGCGTCATGGCCGCGCCGATCATTCCCGCCATCAACGATTCCGAGATCGAGGCGATCCTGACCCGCGCTTACGCGGCGGGGGCGCGCGAGGCGGGCTATGTCGTGCTGCGCCTGCCGCTGGAGCTCAGGGACATGTTCCGCGAATGGCTGCAGGTCCACTATCCCGATCGGCTCAAACACGCGGTGTCGCTGATCCAGTCGATGCGCGAGGGCAAGGATTACGAAGCCCAATGGGGCCGGCGCATGGCGGGCTCCGGACCTTACGCCTGGATGATCGGCCGCCGCTTCGAGATGGCCAGCCGCCGCCTCGGCTACCGCGAGACGCGGGCGACTTTGCGCGCCGACCTGTTCCGCAAGCCCGCGCCCGCGGCGAAAGAGGCCGGCGCGCAGCTCAGCCTGTTCTAGGGTCGGAGCCTAATCAGCCTGAGCGGCTGCGACCCCTTCCAGACTTTGCCGCCGGTGCAGAAATCAGGGGCAAAAGTGGTCAGCTTCCCGCCAATGTCCGCTCAACGCCGATCTCCGACCTTCAATCGCTCACGACGAACGTCCGCGTTGGCTCGAGTTCCGTCATTCGGGCGGGGGCCGAATGTCGGATTTTGACCGCCTGGCCCTAACTCGAAAATCCGGCCAGCGGCCGGTTGCATTCGGCGGCGAAATTCTGGTTCGGAACGCGGCCTTCGGGGTCGCGCGAGAGCTCCGGCTTCAGGCGATTGAGGAACAACATCTCGTGCGCCCGCTCGCGCTTGGAATCCATGAAGCTTATGCAGCCGATCGGGCGCTGGCGGATCTCCGCCGCCAGTTCGCCAATCTCGTCCTAGGCCGCGTCCGGCGCTCTATCGAGAATTCGAGCGCGCGGACGGCCGCGAGCCGTTCGCTCTCTTTGGCGGGCGTCGGGAATGGCAAAAGGACCCCCTCCCCTGGCGCTTCCGCATCCTGGCGTTGTCGCGGCGCGCGACAAGTTCTAGATGTGCCGCCCGGCAATGAAAGGCCGGCGGGCACGAGCGGAAGACCGACCGCGATCGCGGCCGGCCTCGCAAAGGTGGTTGGGAAATCGGATATCGTCGCGCTTGGGTAAGCTGTAGAGGCACGCCATGACTGACAAAACCGGCCTGATCGGCGCCATTGTGCTGATCATGCGCGACAACTGGGATTTGCCCGCCGACTGCAACGAAGGCGAATTGTTCACTTACGCGGAGAAGCTTCTCGACCGGATTCGGGCCGGCGACAGCCTGGACGCGCTTTACGCCTATCTCGCCGACGTTCAGGCGGGCCATCTGGACATGGCCGGGTCTGACGCCTTCCGGGAGATCGTCGATCGCGCGGCCGCTCTCGTCAAAAATTCCGCCTGACCGATCGCGGGCGTTGGGCCGCCCGCCTCCAACGCCTCGTCGCCCTTCGCGCCGGGCGGCCCGTCAAGGTTTTTGCGTCCCTTGCCTTGGCCTGCCGCCTATGGCAAAAGCCCGCACGCTCTTTCGGCGCGCTTTTCGCCTGAGACGCTGCAGTAGCTCAGTGGTAGAGCACTCCCTTGGTAAGGGAGAGGTCGAGAGTTCAATCCTCTCTTGCAGCACCATTTTTCATAAATGGTTTCAACGGTTAAGGGAACGACCGCTCCCCTTTCCCCGCTCTTCGACCTGGAACAGAACCTGAAGGATGTCTCCCAACTGGGGGAAATCTCGGGCGGCCTGTTCGCTATCCGTTCGGCATCCTCGCGGCGTCGTCGGTAGCGTGCCGTTGGAGCGTAGTTCGTCGCTCGCGAGAGGGAATGTCGCGCTACGCGTCGACGAAGCCCCGTTGTTTTGACAATGCCGGTCGGAAGGCGCCCGAGTTGTTAGCCCGAGGCCCCCGTCGGTGAAAACGCGAAGGGCTCGAACGCATCCGCGAGCATCTTGTACAGGTCATCTTCGCCGCCGACGCCGATCGCGAGATGCGGATTGAGTTTCTGGCCCGGAGCGGCCTGCAGGAAATCGGCAACGTAACTGATGCGGTGTTCCTGGATGGCGCGGTCGTCATCGTCGCCGAAGAAAGCCGCCTGAGTCCTGTCCTTGCCGCATAGGGCGCGACGGACGCGGAAATTGCGCATGCGTCCTGCTACATGTTCGATGTGTGATCTGCGTCACAGCGCCGGCCGAACAAAGGTGCACTGCTTGCGCTCGTCTCGCGTTGGATCTGTCTTAAACAGAGGCAGCGCGCGACCAAGAACGATGTCATCGGGGGGGGAAGCGTGATTCCGCGTCGTTTCCTGTTGCGGCCGGTCGCCGCGGCCGCCGCCTGTCCCGTCCAAGGCTTCCTAGCAGCCCGGGCCGAGAACCTGACTCGCGTCGCTGATACAAAAATCAAGATCGGGCAGACGATGTCCTACAGCGGGCCCACACCCGCCTGCGGGATGGTCGGCCGCACCGAAGCCGCCTACTTCAAGATGATGAATGACAAGGGCGGAATCAACGGCCGCAACATCAACCCAATCAGCCTTGACGACGCTACGGCCCGCCGAAGACGGTCGAGCACGGGGGACTGAAGAGAACAGAAGCCTCGTTCTTTGAATGACGCGCTCGCTTTTCTAGCAGCCTTCTTGGGGTTCGAGGGTTGTTAGTCAACTTATCTGGGGCTGGGCTATGGCGGTGGCGTTCGGCGATTTTGCGACTCTCAGCGACGCCTTCATGGCGGCGGCGGCGGACCCATCGCGTTGGGACGCGGCTATGGACGCGGCGGCTAAAGCCACTGGAAGCTGCGGAGCAATCCTTGTTCCCATACGCGGACGCACGCCCGACGTTCCGATCAGCGCGTCGATGCAGCCTGTAATGGACGATTACTTTCGCGACGGCTGGGTGCAGCGCGACGAGCGCTACCGGTGCGTGCCCACTCTCATGCGAAATGGCGTTGCGACCGATTTCGATTTCACAACTCGGGAGGAGATGGCGCGTCACGCCTATTATCAGGAGCTTCTTGGCCCTCGCGGCCTGCGGTGGTTCGCTGGCGTCAGGGTCGGCGACGGCGAAGACGTGTGGGCGCTCGCCTTGCAGCGCAGCGCCGTACAATACCCATTCTCTCCGGGGGAGCTCCAGCGGTTGGCCCGATTGTCGCGTGCCCTCTCAGGCGCAGCCGAGTTGGCGCGCGCCTTTGGTTTCGTGCGTATGGAGACAGCGCTCGGTGCGTTTGAGGCGAGCCGTACGGCGGTCGCGATGATCGACCGGTTGGGCCAAGTCGTGAGACTCAATGCCTCGGCGGAACGTCTGCTGGGGCCGGATTTGCAGATTGCTTGCCGCCGCATTGTCTCATGGAGGTGCGACGCGACTCGTGCGCTCGACCGCTCGCTGCGCGAACTTCTCTGGACGCGGGGCCCCAACGCATTTCAGCCAGCGGTGGTCCTGCCGCGGCGAATCGGCCGTCCAATTGTCGCCTACCCCTCGCGCCTTTCGACCGCAGTTTCGGAGGCATTCGCGTTTTGCCAGGGGTTCGTAGTGTTCGTCGATCTCGAAACGAGGCTTAGTCTTATCGCTGGCGACCTCAGACGCGTCTTCAACCTCACTACCGCCGAGGCACGGCTCACGGATAGCCTCTTGCGGGAGGAGTCGCTCAAGGCTGCGGCGGAAAGCCTGAGCGTCGCGATCGGCACCGCCCGCAATCAGCTGAAAGCCATCTACCAAAAGACCGGGGCGCACGGCCAAGGGCAGCTTATGGCCCTCATCGCTCGCCTCGCCAGTCCGCGCGATCAGGGCGGTCATAGCTCATTTGGGACATGACGCGCATGACGGGAAGTGCACTGTAAGTTGGCACATCTGACGCCGTCGAGGGGCGCACAGGTCTTCGCCCGTTGTGATGCTGGGGCACGAGCTGGGCTTCCTGATAGCGAAGTCGCGATTCGAAAGCCGTGGGCGCGAACGCGAACGGTGGTAAACGCGCGGGAGGAATACGATCGCGCGACGTGTGCCACTCCACGGCGATGACGGAGGACAGCGATGCTTACTGGAAAATTTGTTGTTTCAGGCTGTTTTGGCGCGATTCTGGGTGTGTTCGCCGGCCCTGCCCTAGCGTGGAATGGAAATTGCGGATCGCTCCCCAACAATTCGGCGCTCAAGAGCGCGTTGACGAGCGCCGTCGCGGCCGCTAACGGCGGACTTGGTTTCAACATGTGGGGCACGATTGTCGACAACAGCGGGATTGTGTGCGCGGTCGCGTTTTCCGGCGCCGACTTCACCGCACAATGGCTCGGGAGCCGGGCGATCGCGGCGCAGAAGGCGAACACCGGCAACGAATTCAGCCTGGGCAAAACTAGCGCTCCTGGAGCAAGCCTTTTCCCGAAAGGGCTCGCTCTCTCTTCCGCCAATCTCTATTCTGCGGTGCAGCCTGGCGGCAGCCTGTACGGATTGCAGCTCAGCAATCCTGTCGGGACCGAGGTCGCTTACGGCAACCAACCGGGAGTCGGTCCGATTGATCCTCCTCCCATTAGCGCGGCCGCCTTTGGCACGACGCAGGATCCGATGGTTGGCCAGCGCATCGGCGGCGTCAACGTTTTCGGTGGCGGCCTCGGGCTCTACAAAGGAGGCGTGAGAGTCGGGGGTCTCGGGGTCAGCGGTGACACGTCATGCACCGATCACATGATCGCATGGCGAACGCGCAATGCTCTTGGGTTCGATCAGCTCGCGCCCGTCACAGGCGTGGCCGCGGCGCTCGCCGGAGATGCGACGCATCCGGACAACATCATTTTCGACATCACGCCGAATGCGGCCGGCGGCACCGGGATAAGCAAGTCCGGATTCGGACATCCGACCTGCATCAACCCTCCGGATCCTTCGACCCTCCCCCCCGCGCACTGAGGGATCGCGCTCCGTGCCGGCGATGGAGCGAAGAGCCGGCTTGCCCCATCGCCGCGCGACACAAGGCGTCGGTAGGTTCTCATTGCGTCAGCGGTCTGAGTTTCCTAGTTTGGCGCTGAGGTAGCCGCGGCGACGCGGAGAATTGGCCGATGGTTAGGATGAGAAATCGAAATGCGCGCGACAGCGGGTGGCGCGTTCGCGCCATCCGCGGTTTTGCCGCCGCGCTTGGGCTGCTCGCGCTATGTTGCGCGTCCGGCGCAAAGGCTGACACGCTCAGCGCCGGCAAGCGGGCCTTTGCGCGTCACGACTATGTTCGCGCGGCGTCGCTTCTCTTGGTCGAAGCCGATCGGGGCTCGCCAGTCGCCCAAACCTATCTTGGCTATATGTATCAATACGGTCTCGGTGTTCCTCGCGACTATGCCCTTGCCGCCAGTTGGCTGCATCAGGCTGCCGAACAGGGCGAGCCGACGGGACAATTCCTGCTCGGCCTTCTGTTCGACAAAGGCTATGGCGTGCCACAAAATTGGGTCGAGGCTGAGGTCTGGCTCAGCCTCGCCGCGTCACAGGCGAGCGGAAGGCAGCAGGACTATTGGGCGCGCGTTCGCGACGCGGTCGCTCAAAAGCTGACGCTCGATCAACTCGCTGAAACTCAGCGGCGCGCGTCTGCCTGGACGCCGATCGCCAGCCGGATCTCGGGGCCGCTTTCGGCGAGGTTTTGAAGCCTCTTTCGGCCTCATGCCAGAACCCAGCCGCCGCGCCACGCGGTGAGCGCCCAGCAAATCCAGATCGCTGGCGCGAAAAAAGCGCCGAAAGGCAGTTTTGCTCTCGGGTCGAACCCATTGCCCTGAAGGCGGACACACAGCGCGGCCGCCAGCGCAGAGAGCGCGCCGATGTTGACTGCGATGGGCAAATCAGCCCAGTCAAGCCACACGCCGGCGACCGCGGCCAGCTTGACATCGCCGAGGCCCATTCCCTCCACTCCGCGCAGCGCCCGGTAGCCGGCACGAAAAGCAAAAAACAGGGCAAACATGAGGCTCGCGCGAACGAGAGCATGTAAGATCGCGACCGTCGGCACGCCTTCTGTTCCTACCCCGGTCGTGACTAGACCGGCGATGAAGGCTAGCGCATTCAATTCGTCGGGGATGATCATTCGGCGATGATCGACGACCGCAATCGCGAGCATCAGTCCGGCCAGGATGGCGCCGCCTGCGCCGCTCCATCCAGGCGCGGCGGCGGCGCTCGCAAAAACCGCGCCGGCGGCGACCGCGCCTACTAAGCAGGCCTCGACAGCGCCCATCCGCGCCAAAGGACGGTTTCCATTCCCTCGCAGTTCGGCTGTCACTGCACCGGTCGCGCGTTGACGTTGAGCATGGACGGCAGGGTAAGCGCCTGGGTCTTTCCGCCTCGCATCTTTGAGCGAAGCTCCTCGGCGACCATTGCGGCGTCGGCGCCGTCCCGGATGATTTGCGGTCGAATGAACATGATGAGCTCAGTCCGGACTTGGCTCTTGCCTGTCGTCCCGAAAGCAGCGCCGACGTAGGGAAGCTGATTGAGAATCGGCACGCCCACCCGCGATTTCTCCTGCTGGTCGCTGATCATACCTGCGAGCAGCACCGTTTGACCACCGATGACTGAGATCGAGCTTGACACCTTGCGTTGCGAAATCGTGGGAGTGAGAGCTTGCGCTGCCCTCCGGCACTGTGCTGACCTCTTGGTCAATGTTGAGCATAACCGACCCGTTGTAGCTCACATGCGGCTGGACGTGCAGGATAACGCCGGTGTTTTTGTAGTCGACGGTGTTGACGACGGCATTGTTGGCGCTGAGCACGGTTGCGCTGCCGGTCGCTATCGGGACTTGATCGCCCACCTCGAGGGTCGCTTCGCCATTGTCGACGACCACAAGCGAGGGATTGGAAAGGATCTTGACGTCGGTCAGCTGCGAAAGCGCGTTGATGACGACACGCGGGAACGCGGCGTTGCCGGCGATGACATTGAGGCCGGCCGACAACCCCGGTCCCCCGGTAATCGAGGAAGCGTTGTTTATGAGGCTCGGGATCTGTCCCGTCGCCGTGTTCGAAACCGCGCCGCCGGCAAGGAAAAACTGCACCCCGTAGTTGAGCTGGTCGTTCAGCGTCACCTCAGCAATGGTGACGTCGATTGCGACCTGCAACTTCGGCCGGTCGAGCTGAACGAGCGTCCGTTCGATTAGCTTGTACTCATCGGGTCTCGCATAGATTAGGACAGAGTTGTTGAGGGAATTGGCCGTAATCCGGACATTAGGCAACTGTGGCCCGCCGGATCCACGCTGGCCAATCGCGCCGAGTTCAGAGTTAAGTGTCGCGACTGGGACCCCGCCGAATTGCGCGGCGGCGCTTCGCGCAGTCGCGCCTTCACCTAGCGGAGCGGGACTATTGGAATTGGGCGGGGCTCCGCCCGTCAGCCTCTCCGCGGCCGTCATAGCTTTCACACCGGAAGAGGGAGCGATCTCGTTGGTCGGCGATTCCGTGGAGACCGCGCCGCCGCTGGTCACGAAGATCTGCTGCAACAATTGCGCAATTTGCTTTGCATCGCCAAACCGGACTTTGTAGACTTTGACACTGGCGCTCGAGGTCGAAGGCTCGTCAAGCCTATAGATCCAACGCCGAGCGGCGCGGAGCAATTCGGGCTTCGAGGCGACGATTAGAATAGAGTTCAGTCGCGAGACTGGTTGGAATTTCACCAGCCCATGGCCAAGTCCCGATTCTCCCGAATCCATGATCTTCTCGAGTTCACTGACGATCGGCTCCGGCGTGCTGTTCTGCACCGAATACATGCCGACGGATTGCCCTCGCAGCCAATCGACGTCGAAGCTGCGAATCGTGTCCAAGGCCGACTGGCGCTCGCTTCCAGTTCCCACCACGATCAGGAGCCTGCCGCTCGGGTCGGTTCGAATGGCCCCGGGACGCGTGGCGAAGCCTTCGAGTAGTCTCGTCAGCGTCGTTCCGGAGACATATTTCAGCGGGACCACCGTCAGGCCAAATCCGGGCTCAGCGCCGTCCGATCCCCTAGCCTCGTCGACCGCCCCGACTCCGCCCTCGTTGGCGGGTGCAATGCGGTAGCCGGAAGCGTTCCGGACCATAATCAGGTTGTTTGCGCTCAATGCGTTTTCGAGCACATATAGCATGTCTTTCTTCTCGACCGGTCGACCGGTGGAAAGGCTGATTGAACCCTGGACCCGAGGGTCGAGTACATACCCAACGCCCAGGACGTCGCCAAGGACCGACTTCGCCACTTGCGATACGGGTGCGTTCTCAAAGTTCAGCGTGTAGCCCCCCGCTGCGGCTTCGACATCCCGCGACCCCGAAGGTTGCGGGATGTCGGGCGGAGCCTGCTGGCGATCCGAAGAATGAGAATGCTCTTGGCGCGCTCGCTCCACCTGTATCGACGGTGGCCGTGGGCTGCGGATACCGCGGCCGTAGGTCGGCGGCGCGCATTATGTCGGCAGCGTTCTGCGGTTGGTCTGTGCGCTGCTCTAGATAAGTCGTATTGCAAGCGCCAGCAGCGAGTACGCCAGCTGCCGCCAGAGCGCCGAGGAAAGCGACATGGACAACGCCCAAATTGCGGGCCAGCGGACCTCCAGCCACGACGGCGCGCTTCCCCCTTTGCGGCATCGAAAATCTTTGACGCCAGTTGCCTCTAAAGCGGATTCCGTCCTCTAAATCATGTCCCAAATGAGATAAGCGACGGCGAGCCGGATCGGCGAACTCTGCACGGCGAAGGCCAGCTTATTGCCCTTTTCGCCCGCGTATCTGCGTCGCACCGCTCAACGTCGCATATCTCATTTGGGACATGATTTAGAGGATGGAATTCGTCATAGCTCTCCACGCGGCGGCCCTTGTCAGGGCCAGAAATTCACTGGGGAGGCCAAGCGATGTTCGGCGCTCGCTTTTGCAGGGTGGCCGGCAATCCAGGATTGCAGCAGGATTCCCGCGCGTTTCGGAAAGATCATAGCCGCTTAACTTATCTCAAAACGCGCTCCGTTCGGCGCTTCTCATTCCTGCCAAGCGACCGTCTCGAAAATATTGCGGAATTGGTATGAATATTGCGAGCAACAATGCGATCAAAGTCGGTTCATCTATACAGCAGATTGTCGGTTTTGTAAAGTACTTGAACGATAATGTTTTTAGGGAAATCGCTAGCATCAAACTTTCCGAAATAGATAGAAATGTAGCCTATCCGTCACTTCGATCGATTTGGGAATCATGCGACCTTTCAGCCAGCGAATTCGCCGACGAGGTCGCCGCGTATTATCAACTCCCGCGAATAACGCTGCCAGAACTCTTGGCCGCTCCTTCGCTTGTTGGGCGCTTTGCCCGGCGGTTCTTGCGGGAAGCCCTGATCTTTCCATTTGACGCAGGTCGCGGACGTTTCGGTCTTGCGGTTGCGGATCCGACCGACCCCACTGCGCAAAGGGGCGCTGAAATCGTACTCGGGGGTCCGGTCGCCGTCGCGATCGCCTCTTTTGAAGACATCGGCGCGGCGCTGTTCGAGCGTCTGGGGTTGGACGAGGATGGACCATCGACGTCCTCCCCCGTTTTGGCTTCCGGTGCTGTCGAGGAGAGCATCGACAGCTTGCGCGACCTCGCCAGCGGCGCGCCGGTCGTGCGTGCGGTCAATGACCTTCTGGAAAAAGCAGTTGAGCTGCGAGCAAGCGACATACACATCGAACCGATGCGCAGCGGACTGACTGTGCGCATGCGCGTCGACGGGTTGTTGCGGATTCTGCCCGCGCCTGCGCACGCGCCGCCCCAGGCGCTGATTTCCCGCATCAAGATCCTGGCGGGTCTCAATATCGCGGAGAGGCGGCTGCCCCAAGATGGCGCGGCGCGGCTCCAGGCCGCGGGGCTCGATCTGGATGTCCGCGTCGCCATCATGCCGACCCAGCACGGCGAGTCGGCCGTCGTTCGTCTGTTGCCGCGAGATCGAGGCCTTCTCGATATCGCCAAGCTTGGGTTGCGCGCCCACGACGAGCGCAAGCTCCGGCGTCTCATCGACTTGCCGCACGGAATGATCGTCATCACCGGTCCTACGGGAAGCGGCAAGACGACGACCCTCGCGACGATGCTCTCCGCGCTCAATACGCCCTCGCGCAAAATATTGACCATCGAAGACCCGGTCGAATACGAAATCACTGGCATCAACCAGTCTCAGGTCAAACCGGCGATCGGCCTCACCTTCGTTTCGGCCTTGCGCGCCTTCGTTCGGCAAGACCCGGATGTGATCATGGTTGGCGAGATCCGCGACACCGAGACGGCCAGCATTGCTATCCACGCGGCGCTGACCGGACATCTCGTGCTGACGACGCTGCACACGGAAACCGCGATCGCGGCGGTGCCGCGCCTTCTCGACCTCGGCGTCGAAGGATTCTTGCTGAAATCGACGCTGTGTGGCGTCATCGGGCAGCGGCTGGTCCGCGTCCTGTGCGATCGATGCAAGTCGCAAAAGCAAATCTCCGCGGCCGACCTCGGCGTAGATCCGCGCTACGAAGCTTGTGGGCTTTCGGTCGGAGAGACGGTCTTTAAGTCGAGGGGCTGCGAGCGATGCGCGGGAGCCGGCTATCGCGGCCGCGTCGGAGTGTTCGAGGCGGTGGAGGTCGAGGGCGACGTCCGCAGTTGCATCGGGCAACAGGTCGACGCGATCGCTCTCGACCAAGCCGCGCGGCGCGCCGGCCTGACCACAATGATGGACGATGCGATCGCCAAGTGCCGGGATGGTGTGACCACGGTCGCCGAAGCCTTTCGGGTGACGATGGTGCGGTGAGGCAATGCCGACTTTTCAATATCGAGCCCTGACGCAGGTCGGCGAGGTCGTTACCGGATCGCTCGATGCAACCAGTCTGACCGAGGTCAATCGCCGGGTCGAATACCTGGGACTCATCCCGATCGAAGCGGCGGCCACGCGGATCGAAGCCAAGTTCGGGATCCGTGTCTTGTCTTTGGCGTCACTGCCGCTGACGCGGCCGCGCGCGGAGGATGTTACCATTTTCACCGGTGATCTGGCTTTGCTCCTGCGCACCGGTGCTCGTATAAACGAAGCGCTGGAACTGCTTGCCAGCGACGCCGAGATGAGCCGCATGCGCCCGATTGCAGGGGCGCTCGCCAGTTCCATTATTTCCGGAGAGAGTTTCGGCGAGGCGATCTCGAAACATCCCAAGATTTTCCCGCCAATATACGTATCACTAGTTCGCGTCGGCGAAACCTCGGGCGCGCTGATGACCGTCCTCGAAGCACTGGCGGCGGAGCGTCAACGCGCGGAAGCGCTGTCGCGGCGGCTAACCGACGCGCTGCGCTATCCCGCGTTCCTTCTGCTCGCCGCAGGCGCGGTCCTGCTGTTCTTTCTGAACTTCGTCCTGCCGCAGTTCGCCAACGTGTTTCGCGACTTCGATGCCAAGCTCGATCCGGCGCTGGCCGCATTCCTTCGCTTATCCGACCTTATGCGCTCGAACGGACAAACGATTGCGGCGGTGTTGCTCGTCAGCCTATTGTTCGGCTGGCTCATTCTGCGGCGCCGGTCAATCCGCGGACCGCTCGTTCGCCAGCTTGCGCGCTTGCCGATCGTGCGTCCGATCATGGAGTACCACCGCACGGGCCTCTTCTGCCGAAACCTAAGTCTGATGCTGTCGAGCGGCGTCATGTTGACATCCGCGTTGCGCATTCTGGTCGACACGATGGAGTCGACCGGGACCCCTGCGCAGTGGTCGCATATCGTCGAGAAAGTGCGCCACGGAGGAAAGCTCTCGGACGCGCTTACGGCGACGCGAGCGCTCCCGCCGATGGCAATTCGAACGTTACGCCTGGGAGAAGATTCCGGTCAATTGGCAATGCTTGCCGGACGTATCGCCGATTTCTACGAGGCGAAACTCCAGCGAAGCCTCGATCGCGCAATCGGAGTCGTCGGACCGCTTGCGATCATCGTCATCAGTCTGATCGTCGGGGGGCTGATAGTATCGGTAATGACAGCGTTGCTCTCTGTCTATCAGGTCGTCGACTAGGAGATTGGCATGAGAAAGATTGCTTTCTGGCTAGAGCGACTCAGGCGCTCGGTCGCCCGAGCGAGAGGCCATGAACGAGAGGCCGGCTTCACGCTCGTCGAAATGCTGGTTGTCATCGCCATCATCGGCCTGGTGGTGGGGCTCGTCGGCCCGCGCGTGCTAAACTATCTCAGCGAGTCGAAGGTGAAAGCGGCGAAGATTCAGATTGAGAGCTTCTCCGCCGCGCTCGACCTCTACTATCTCGACAACGGCGTCTATCCGGCCGCGAATGAAGGCCTGACTGCGCTGGTCGAGCGTCCGCCATCGGCGCTCGCTTGGAACGGGCCCTATCTCAAGACCGGCTCGGTGCCCGTGGATCCCTGGGGTCATGCCTATCTTTACAAGGTTCCTGGAGATCATGCGCCATACGAGATCGATTCCTACGGCGCGGGCGGAGTCGGCAACTCGCGAAGCGTGATCAGGAGCGCGTCGCGATAATGCCCCAGAGTGACGCCGAGTCCGGGTTTACGTTGATCGAAATCGTCTGCGTGCTGGCGATCATCGGACTTCTCGCGGCGCTGGTTCTGCCGGCGATTCCGCGCGCCACGTCGCAGGCGCGTCTCGCCGGCTACGCTGTCGAGATCGCCGCGCTGCTAAAGGGTGACCGGAACGCCGCCATACGCAGTCACGCGCAGATCGCAACTTCGCTCGACGCCGAGCGCCGCATTGTCATCTCGGGCTCAACGGCATCCGTCGTTGAAATCCCTGCCGACGTGACCTTCGAGGCGCTGCTGGCGCAGCGCTGCGCCGACAGGCACGTCGGCGCGACGATCGATTTCTTTCCGAGCGGCGCGTCGTGCGGAGGCGTTATCGCGATCGCACGGCAGGGCGTCCGATATCAGATTCGCGTCAACTGGCTGACGGGAGGCATCGAAGTTGTGGCGACCGGCAAATCCTGAAGAGTGTGAAGCTGCTGGCTTCACCTTGATCGAAGCGCTCGCAGCACTGGCGGTGATGGGAGCCGGCCTGGCGGCGATCGGGACGTTGGCAAGCTCCAGTCTGCACGCTGGCCTCTATGCGGAACGACATCTGGCGGGAATCGAAACTGCGCGCAAGATTATTGCCGGCATGCCGGATCGGGGGGCACTTCCTGTCGGGCTTCTCTCCGGCACTCTCGACGCGCACGATTGGCGCATCGAGTCCACGCCCATAGCGGCGGCCGCCGCAGTCGGCCACACACTCTGGACTCCGCAACGCATTGAGGTGTCCGTACGTGTCCCCGTCAGGAGCAATGCTGAAAATCGACACCATCCGACTCCGGAGACAAGCCACAAAATGAAGCGCGCGAACTCAAACGCGACCATCGCCGGCTTTTCGCTGATCGAGGCAATGGCAACGCTGGCGCTAACCGCAACGATCATTGTAGCGCTGTCTTCGGTGGCCGGGCAATGGCTTCCCAATTGGCGACGAGGCTTCGTCGATCTACAGCGCGCGGACCTGCTCGGCATCGGCCTGGAGCGGATCATCGACGACCTTTCCGCGGCGGAGTACGTGACGCCGTGGGGCGGCTCGCCGGCGCAATTGTTCGAAGGCGAAGCTTCGTCGGTGATCTTCGTTCGATCGGCTATCGGTCCCAACTCCTATCCTCATCTGGAAATCGTGCGTCTCGCACAGATCAAGGACGATCGCGGCCTCGGGATGGTGCGCACACGGGCGCCCTTCGCGCCCACAGGCCCGGGCGCCTCGGCGCAGCCAGCCGCTTTCGGAAACCCTGTCGTCCTCGTTCGCACGCCCTTCAACATCTCGTTCGCCTATGCAGGACCAGATCGTGTTTGGCTTCCGAGTTGGAAAGGTCGGGAACAGTTGCCCGAGGCGGTGCGGATAACGGTTCGAGACGTCGTTGCCAATCGGATGCTGGCGGCGTCGACCGTGGCTCGTGTAAGGGTCACCGCCCCCGGCGCGCCCAAGCTCCAAGTGCAAGCGAATGCGGCCAGTGCTCCTCCTCCGCCCGGACCACCGAGGCAGCGATGAAGGCCCTTCGCGACACTGTACCCAAATCCGCTACGCGCGCAGAGGCCGGCTTCGTCCTCATTGCGGTCCTCTGGATCCTCGCTGCTCTGGCGACGCTTGCCTCGATCTATTCTTCTTACGCTGTGAATACCGCAACTGCATCGCGGATAATCGACGACCGGGTTCAGGCGGAGGCCTCGATTCGGGCCGGCGTCGAAATGGCGGCCTTCGGTCAACTCGCGCTTCCTGAGCCGGCCAGACCGGCGCGCGGCGGCTTCGAAATGCGCGTGGGAGCGCACTGGCGTCACGGTTCGCTTTCGCTCCGAGGCTGCAAGGATTGACCTCAACGCCGCGCCAGCCGACTTGCTGGCCGGACTATTCGCTGCGGTCGGAGTAGAATTCCCCGCGGGCGGAAACTTTCGCGGAGCGCATCATCGGCTGGCGCACGAAGGCCGGGGCGGGCGCGGGCGTCAAGGAGGAGAAGCTTTACAGCGAACAGGGCCTACCTTACCCGCCGCGCCACGCCCCATTCGACAACGCATTGGAGCTCAGTCTCCTGCCTGGGCTTCCGCTCGCGGTGGTCGAGCGCGTTTTGCCATTCGTGACCGTGTTCAGCGGCCGTCCGGAGGTCGACGTTTCCGGCGCGGATCCGACGGTCCTGTCCGCTCTGCCGGAAATGACGCCCCAAATCCTTGGCGCGGTGCTGAATGCGCGCGTCCACGCTCCTGGCGATGGGCCTACGCTGTTGGCGCTGCTCGGTCCAGCGAAAGCGCATGCCACAGCCGACAGATCGCGAGCATTCCGGGCGTCGATCGCGGTCGAATTCGACAATGGAAGGCGTGTTCACGCGGAGGTCGTGTTTCGCCTCAAGGACGAAGGCGACGAACCCTATGAATTACTTTTTTGGCGGGACGATTTCGATGGTCCCATGAAGTCCGCGTAGAGGCCGTTTGTGACCGCTTGGGCATCTCTTCCCACCCTTGTGTCAGTCTGGATTGACTGCGTCGCCGCCGGCTTGGCGCGTCTCGGTGCGATGCTCCGACGCAGCCGCAGAATCGAACTTATTGAACAGGCGGACGGCTCGTTCATCGTCTCGGACAGGAGCAAGCATGCGGCGGAACGCGTCGACCAGCCGCCTCTTCGCATAGACCAAGACGGCTTCGTCGGTCCGATTTCTCCGCAAATGCGGTCGCTGCTCGCGCGAAGCTCGGTTGAATTCGTGCTCGCGCCGTCGCGCTTCGTCTTTCGAACGCTCGAACTGCCCCGTGGCGCTACTCAATTTCTCGACGGCGTCGTTCGCTCTCAAATCGATCGTCTGACGCCGTGGACCGCCATCGAAGCCGCCTTCGGATGGAGCCAGCCAACCGACGCAAGCAACGGACAGATCGCCATCACGATCGCAGCTACAGCGCGAGCGCTGGTCACTCCAATCGCGCGGGCGGCATTGGCCGCTCGAGCCGACCATGTCGGCATGTCGGCTCGAATCGGCGAGGAACAGAGGCTAGTGATTCCGATCTTCGTCGACGATTTTGAAAGTGGAAAGGAAGGTCCTGGATTGCGAAGGGGCCTTGTCGCCGGCCTCGCTCTGACCAGTCTCGTCTTCGCGGTCAGCCTGGGCGCCTGGATAGTCGCCCGCGGCAGCGATGACGCGCGCATCGCCGACCTTCAGAACCGGATCGCGCGAGCGCAGCTCCGAACTGATGGACCGGCGGGGCGCAGCCGCGGAAGAGGCGCTCAAAGTCCTCAAGGCCCGGAAACGGGCAACTCCTTCCGCCGTAATGACCCTCGAAGCGCTGTCGAAGGCGCTGCCCGATGCCGCGCACCTGACCGAATTGCGCATCGAGGCCGACAAGATGCAGATCGTCGGATTGGCCGGTGACGCGCCCGCCCTCATCGGGTTGATCGAGCAGTCCCGGCAGTTCACCCACGCGACGTTTTTCGCGCCTACGGTGAGGAATCCAAGCGGCGGCCAGAATTTTCACATCGAGGCGCACATCGAACCCTCGTTCGCGGTGACGAATTGATGCGAACGTCCGCTCTTTGGCTTGATATGGGTCGCCGCCAAGGTTTGGCGGTCGTCGCCTATGTGGGTGTCGTGGTCGCCCTTGCGGCGGTCTCGCTCATGCTCCTCACCGACCTCCGCAACAAGGCGGCGGAGATTGCGGCGGCCGAAATGCGACTGGACGAGTTGTCCGAACGGTCGCGGCCGAACCCGTTGGCGTCGATCGCCTCTGACGCAAGCGTGAGCGGTTCGCCATTTCTCGACGGGCGAACGATAACGACCGCGGGCGCGGCGTTGCAGCAACGCATCGAGGCGGCGGTTGCGAAAGCCGGCGGCGTACTGATGTCTTCGCAAATGGAACTTGACGGGCCCGACGCAAAGAACGGTTTCGTCAATCTAACCGCCAGTATGGAGGTTAGCCAGCCGGCTATGCAGATGGTCCTTTACGACATCGAGGCAGGAATGCCATATCTATTCGTGGACAAGCTTTCGATCCAGTCGCCCGAGGTTTTCGGGGAGCCAGAGAGCGGGCGCATGCGAATGACGATCAGGGTGGCGGGGCAATGGCGCTCATCAGAATGATGCGGCTGTTGGGGGCCCTCTTCGCGATTTCCTCCGCCTTGGCGGCGACTGCGGTGGCAGGTCCGAATCACGGTCGCGCCGGTTTTATGCCCCGGGTCGAAGAGGCGTCGCCCGCCGCGGAAGGTACCGGGGTCACTAACGCCGCCGGTCTATCCGGAGCACGCCTCGCGCCCGATCCCAACGCGACGCCACGGGCCGGGAACCCATCGTGGGCAATTCCCCTGAGCGCACTGGTCGCAACGCGGGACCGACCGTTGTTTTCCGCATCGCGCAGGCCTCCTATCGTTGCCGTCCCGATCTTCGCCCCGCCGCCACAAAAGGACGAGGCACTTGCGCCTCCTCTTCCGGAGCGGCCGTCGTTAACGCTGGTGGGGACGATCATCAGCCCTAAGGCAAGCGTTGCGGTGCTTCAAATATCCAACACCGACGCGATTTCGCGACTTCGGGTCGGGGAAGAGAATGACGGCTGGCGGGTCCGAGTGATCGATTTGCGCTCAATCGTCGTCGTGAAAGGCGCACAATCGGTAAAGCTTGTCCTGCCCAGACCGGATGGGGCGAGGGCGGAATAATCCGACCCTCTGCGGACCTTAAGGCTTGCTCCGTGAAGGCATGGCAGCGCGATATCGTTCGCCAATGGGTCAAGGGCTGGCGCCTCATCCGGTGTCGACGCCTTGCGATACCTGCGTTCTCTGCGCGATCGTTCGGTGCTTGACGGCGTGAGCTGGGTGCGGGGCGGCTACTGGCTCACGTCTTTGCCTTTGACGGCATTGTGAGAATCTGTGCTGTCGCGATCGAGCGATGGAGGTGATTCGTGGCCAGCAAAGGGATTGCCGTCAAGAAGGACGTGGTCAGGCTGAGCGGGGAGGAACGGGTTCGGCTCGAGGAGTTGATCCGCAAGGGCAAGCGCGCCGGGCATGTGTTGACGCGAGCCCGCATTCTGTTGAAAGCGGACGTGTCGGGGGCGGGCGATGGATGGAGCGACAGCCGAATCGCCGAGGCGCTGGACACCAGCATCGCGACGATCGAGCGGACGCGACGGCAACTCGTCGAGGAAGGCTTCGAAGCCGTCTTGACCCGCAAGTCCAATCCCAATTCGGCCCCGCGACGGATTTTCGACGGCGCCGCGGAAGCCAAGCCGATCGCATTGGCTTGCGGGCCGGCCCCGGCCGGCCACGCCAATTGGACCCTGCGTCTTTTCGAGGAGAAGGTCGTCGAACTGCAGATCGTCGAGAGCGCCAGCGACAACACGATCGGACGGACGCTCAAAAAAAACATTCTCAAGCCCCATCTCAAGCAGCAATGGCTGATCGCGCCCGAGGCCAGCGCGGCCTTTGTCGCCAATATGGAACACGTGCTGGAAGTCTGCTAAAGGCCGCATGATCCCAAGCGACCCCTCGTCTGCCTCGATGAAACGTCGACGCAACTCATCGCGGAGACGCGCGCGCCGATCGCCGCCAAGCCGGGACAACCGGCGCGTCACGACTACGAATACGAACGCCATGGCGTGGCCAATCTGTTCATGATGTTCGCTCCGCTGGAAGGCTGGCGCCACGTGGAAGTCACCGCCCGTCGCGCGGCCGTCGATTACGCCCATGCGCTCAAGGACCCGTCCGACACGCATTTTCCCGACGCCGACAAAATCGTTCTGGTTCAGGACAATCTCAGCACGCACACCACGGCGTCGCTCCACGAAGTTGTCCCCGCCACCGAAGCCCGTCGCCTCGCCGAACGGTTCGAATGGCATTACACGCCCAAGCAC
>CAWAIM010000018.1:0-86481 GCA_963781895.1 uncultured Alphaproteobacteria bacterium | reverse complement strand
CCAGGTTCGTCGTTCGCGGACCGAAGATGCCGATCGTCGCCATCACGATCGCCATGGCGACGGCGATGAAGGCGAACACGCCGAACGCGCCGAACGCTTCGAGCACGAAGGCGATGACGAACGAGCTGAAGATGACGGAGAGCCGGCTCCAGGAATAGACGAAGCCTGCGGCGCGCGCTCGAATGCCGGTCGGGAACAGTTCCTGCTGATAAGCGTGGAAACTGTAAGACATGGTGTTTGCGCCGAGCGTCAGGCCCACGCCCATCGCGATGATCAGCGCCGCCTCGCGCGCTTGCGCGAAAGCGAGGCCACACACCAGAATGAGCCCCGCCGCGGCGACGATGATGGTTTTGCGCTCGAACCGGTCGCCGAGAAAATAGCCGAGCAAAGGCCCGACCGGCGCGGCGAGCGCGATGAGGGTCGTGTATCCGAGACTTGTCGACACCGTGATCCCCTGCTTGACGAGCAGCGAAGGGACCCAATTGTTGAAGCCGTAATATCCGATGGTCTGAAAGATGTTGAATACGCTCATCAGAATCACCCGGCCCCGGACGCCCGGGCGCCACAGGTCGACGAAGGCGCTGGCCGCCGAGATCGGCTCTGGCGGTCCGGGCGGCGGCAGCGCCGAGCCGTATTCGGCGCCGACCTTGGCCTCGATCGCGCTCAGCACGCGATCAGCCTCGGCGAGCCGCCCCTGCTTCGCCAGCCAGCGTGGACTTTCGGGCAGGCCGCGCCTGAGGAACACGACGATCGGCGCCGCGAGCGCGCCGATCAGCACCACCCAGCGCCAGCCCTCGATGCCGAGCGGCGCCAGGGGCACGAGCATGTAGGCGAGAAAGGAAATGACCGGCACGCAGGTAAAACCGATCGCCTGGTTGACCGCGAAGGCGCGCCCGCGCATCGCCTTGGGCGCGAGTTCGCTCAAATAGGCGCCGATCGTCACCATCTCCAGGCCGAGCCCGATGCCGGAGACCAGGCGCCAGGCGTTGAGGCCGAAGGCGTCGCTCTGCAGCGCCACCATCACATTGGCCGCCGAGTACCACAGCAGCGACCAGGTGAAGATCGCCCGACGGCCGTAGCGGTCAGCGAGAAAGCCGCACAGGAGCGTGCCGATGAAAAGGCCGGTGAACAGGGCGGCAATGAAGCTCGCGACCCCGGTCGTTCCGAACAGGCCCGGGGTCTTCGCCGTCAGCACGCCCGATTTGACCAGGCTCGGAGCGACATAGGCGGAAAAGAGCAGGTCGTACAGCTCGAAGAACATGCCGAAGCTCAACAGCACGACATAGGTCCAGATCGTGCGCGTCGGCGGCAGCCGGTCGATGCGGGCCGAGATCGCCCCGGCGCTTAAATGCGCCGAATTGCCCGCTGTCATGTCTCCTCCGCCGCGAACGTCGGCGCAATTGTCCTGCGCGCTGTGGGGCCAAAAGACGCCCGGTTCAGGCGTCGTGTCAAATACCCGGACCCGTTCGAGGGAATGGGGGTTCCCCGCCTTCCTACTCCCGCACATGCCTCAGCGCCGCGGCGGCGGCGAAGGGCGCGGCGGCGATGGCGAACAGCGACATCGCGCACAGCATCAGGAACGGGGTCAGGAACGGCGCGGCGCCGCCGCTCGCCGCCGAGGCGGCCGAGACGCCGAAGATCAGCACCGGGATCGTCAGCGGCAGCACCAGCACCGCCATCAGCAGTCCGCCGCGCCTGAGCGACACGGTCAGCGCCGCGCCGATGGCGCCGATCATGGTCAAAGCCGGCGTTCCGGCGGCGAGCGAGGCCGCGACGAGCGCAAGCGGCAACGGCGCCATCGCCAGCATCAGGCCGAACAGCGGGCTCAACGCCACCAGCGGCAGGGCGCTCGTCGTCCAATGCGCCGCGCATTTGACCAATACGGCGAGCTCCAGCGGCAGCGCGCCGTTCAACATCAGGTCGAGCGAGCCGTCTTCCTGATCGGCCTGGAACAGGCGGTCGAGCCCGAGCAGGGTCGCGAGCAGCGCCGCGATCCAGAGGATCGCCGGGCCGAGCCTGGCGAGCAGATCGAGATCGGGTCCGAGCGCGAAGGGCATGATCGCGACCAGGATCAGGAAAAACACCGCGCCGACCGAGACGCCGCCGCCGATCCGCCGCGCGATCCGCCATTCGCGCACGAACAGGGCCAGGGCGGGGCTCACGCGCTCGTCTCCCTTCTCTCCGTGCGGGAGAAGGCATAGCCCGGCGAGAGACGGGCGATGCCTTCCCCGGCAAGAGGGGAAGGGAGACTCCGGACTGCCGTCACGCCTCCGCCCTCTCGACTGCGCCGAGCCTCAGCTCCTGCGCGCCGTGCAGCCCGAGCGGCGCGTGGGTCGCGGCGACGATGATGCCGCCGCCGGTCAAATGCGTCCGCATGATCGCGGCGAAGGCGGCCTGGGCGGCGGCGTCGAGCGCCGCGGTCGGCTCGTCGAGCAGCCACAGCGGACGATGGGCGACGAGGAGGCGGGCGAGCGCGACGCGCCGCTTCTGTCCGGCCGACAGGATGCGTACGGGAAAGTCGATCACATGTGCGAGACCGACGCGTCCGAGCGCTTCGCGTTGCTGTTCGCGCGCGGGGTCGGCGCCGAGCGCTCCAGCCCAGAAGGCGAGGTTCTCGCCGGCCGTCAGCGCCCCTTTGAGCGCGTCCGCGTGACCGAGGTAATGGGCCTGTTCGCCGACCGTTCGCTGGTCGTCGGCGGCTTCAAGCGCAAAGCCGCCCGCCTGCACCGGGAGAAAACCGCACAGCGCGCGCAGCAGGCTCGATTTGCCGGCGCCGTTCGGACCCGTCACGATGATCGCGCCGCCCTCGGCCGCCTCGAACGACAACCCGGCGAACAGGCGCCGCCCGCCGCGCTCCACCGTCAAGTCCCACGCGCGAAGGCGCATCGCGTCCCTTTCGTCCGCGCGCGCCCGCGCGCCCCCGTTCAGACAATAGATTGTGTAGCCCGCCCGGGGCGTATTATCTATAAGCCGCCGATCCTTTCCCACCCTGATTTCGGAGTGCGCGCATGGCCAGCCTCGACAGTTTCAAATGCCGCAAGACGCTGACCGTCGGGGCGAAGACCTACGAGATTTATTCCCTCAAGGCGGCGGAAAAGAACGGCCTCGCCGGCGTCTCGCAGCTTCCGTTCTCGCTGAAGATCGTGCTCGAAAATCTGTTGCGCAACGAGGACGGACGCACGGTCACGAAGGAAGACATCGAAGCGGTCGCGGCCTGGACCGACAATCGAGGCCGGAAGGAGCACGAAATCGCCTTCCGCCCGGCGCGCGTGCTGATGCAGGACTTCACCGGCGTGCCCGCGGTCGTCGATCTGGCCGCCATGCGCGACGCCATGCGCACGCTCGGCGGCGACCCCGACAAGATCAACCCGCTGGTTCCCGTCGATCTGGTCATCGACCATTCGGTCGTCGTCGATCATTTCGGCACGCAGAAGTCGCTGGGGCAGAACGTCGCGCGCGAATACGAGCAGAACCAGGAGCGCTATCGTTTCCTGAAGTGGGGCCAGCAGGCCTTCTCCAACTTCTCGGTGGTGCCGCCCGGCACCGGAATCTGTCATCAGGTCAATCTCGAATATCTCGCCCAGACGGTGTGGACCGCGAAGGAAAAGCGCGACGGCAAGACGGTCGAGGTGGCCTATCCCGACACGCTGGTCGGCACCGACAGCCACACCACCATGGTCAACGGCCTCGCCGTGCTCGGCTGGGGCGTCGGCGGCATCGAGGCGGAAGCGGCGATGCTCGGCCAGCCGCTATCGATGCTGCTGCCCGAAGTGATCGGGTTCAAGCTGCACGGCGAATTGCGCGAAGGCGTCACCGCCACCGATCTCGTGCTGACCGTCACCCAGATGCTGCGCAAGAAGGGCGTGGTCGGCAAATTCGTCGAGTTCTTCGGCCCCGGCCTCAACGCCATGTCGGTCGCCGACCGGGCGACGATCGCCAACATGGCGCCGGAATACGGCGCGACCTGCGGCCTGTTCCCGATCGACGCGCAGGCGCTCGACTATCTGAAGACGTCCGGCCGCAAGCCGTCGCGAATCGCCCTGGTCGAGGCTTACGCCAAGGCGCAAGGCGTCTATCGCTCGAGGCCCGCCCACGATCCGGTGTTCACCGATACTGTGGAGCTCGACCTGGGCGAGGTCACGCCCTCGCTCGCCGGCCCCAAGCGCCCGCAGGACCGCGTCGTTCTCAGCGACGCCAAGGCCGGCTTCGCCGCCGCGATGACCAGCGAATTCGGGCAGGGCGAGAACATCGGCCAGCGGCACAAGGTCGAGGGGACGAATTTCGATCTCGGCCATGGCGACGTCGTCATCGCCGCCATCACTTCCTGCACCAACACCTCCAATCCGAGCGTGATGATCGCCGCCGGCCTGGTGGCGCGCAACGCCGTCGCCAAGGGCCTTTCGGTCAAGCCCTGGGTGAAGACCTCGCTCGCCCCGGGCAGTCAGGTGGTGCAGGACTATCTCAAGGAGGCCGACCTGCAGAAGCCGCTCGACAAGCTCGGCTTCAACATCGTCGGCTTCGGCTGCACCACCTGCATCGGCAATTCGGGCCCGCTCGCGCCCGAGATCTCGGCGACGATCGCCAAGCACAATCTGGTCGCGACGTCGGTTCTCTCGGGAAACCGCAACTTCGAGGGCCGCGTCAATCCGGACACGCGCGCGAACTACCTCGCCTCTCCCCCGCTCGTGGTCGCCTATGCGCTCGCCGGCTCGATGCTCGTCGACGTGACCCGCGAGCCGCTCGGCAAGGACAAGCATGGCGAGCCGGTCTATCTTGCCGACATCTGGCCGAAGACGGACGAGGTTCAACGGCTCATCGAGACCACCATCACCGCCAAGATGTTCAAGACCAAATACGCCAGCGTGTTCGACGGCGACGCGAACTGGCGCAAGGTCAAGGTTCCCGCCGGCCTCACTTACGCCTGGGACATGGGCTCGACCTATGTCCAGAACCCGCCCTATTTCGAGGGCCTGACCAAGACGCCGGCGCCGGTCCGGGACATCGACGATGCGCGCATCCTGGCGCTGTTCCTCGATTCGATCACCACCGACCACATTTCGCCGGCAGGCTCGATCCGCGCCTCGAGCCCGGCGGGTCAATATCTCGTCGAGCACCAGGTGCGACCGATCGACTTCAACCAGTACGGCACCCGCCGCGGCAACCACCAAGTGATGATGCGCGGAACCTTCGCCAATATCCGGATCAAGAACCAGATGGTGAAGGACGAGGCTGGCGCCGTGGCCGAGGGCGGCTATACGATCCATCAGCCCTCGGGCGAGCGCATGGCGATCTATGACGCCGCGATGCGCTATCAGGCCGAAGGAACGCCGCTGGTCGTGTTCGCGGGCCGCGAATACGGCACCGGGTCGTCGCGCGACTGGGCGGCCAAGGGCACGAAGCTCTTGGGCGTGCGCGCAGTGATCGCGCAGAGTTTCGAGCGCATCCACCGCTCCAACCTGGTCGGCATGGGCGTGCTGCCGCTGGTGTTCGAGGAAGGAACGAGCTGGGGCTCGCTGGGCTTGAGGGGCGACGAGACGGGTCTCGATCCGCGGCCTGGGAGAGACCCTGAAGCCGCGCCAGACGCTGACCGCCGAGATCAGGCACGACGACGGCCGGGAGAGCCGCGTGCCGCTGACGTGCCGCATCGACACGCTCGACGAGCTCGAATATTTCCGCAACGGCGGGATTCTGTCGTATGTGTTGAGGCAGCTGGCGAGCTAACCGATGAGTTCTGACGATTGATCAATTGACGTCGCAAATGAGCCGACGAGAAACGGCTGCTTCGACCGGCGGTCGATCGGGGCGCGCAGCGCATTGGGGGCCGGTCCTGGGGAGCGGCGCGGGCTGATCCTCGGTATTGGAGCGATGAGGAAATAAGGGTAGAATTACGCCGCGCCGCCAACGGATTCGGCGTCCGAGCCCCCTTCTCGGCACGCGACGTGCGCCATCAATGCGGCGCTGCAGGGCCGAACGCCGCGCCAGAGTTGCGGTCGCCATCCGCCTCCCCATGGGCTCCATGAGACCGCTCGGGGAGCCGAGGAGACCGCGGGGTCGCCGATGGCGAAGCGGCGAAAGACGGCCAAGCCCGTCAACAGTGCTGGCATTCAAGGAGGAACATCATGACCGACCCGACCGCATCGAGCGCGCTCGGCACGTTCGTCTGGTACGACCAGATGTCCAACGACCTTCCGGGAGCGGAGGCGTTCTACACCAAGGCCATCGGTTGGACGCTCGCCCCGAACACCATGAACGCCCAGCGTTACACGCTGCTCAAGGCTGGCGACGCCGCGGTCGGAGGCCTGATGCCGATTCCCGAAGACGCCGCGAAGATGGGCGCGCGTCCGGCATGGATGGGCTATATCGCGGTCGACGACGTCAAGGCCTTCGCCGACAAGGTCAAGGCCGCCGGCGGCGCCATTCATCGTCCACCGACCCAAATTCCCAATGTCGGAACCTTCGCCATCGCCAGCGATCCGCATGGCGCCGGGTTCATTTTGTTCAAAGGAAACAGCGACGACGCGCCGGCGCAGGATCCCGCGCAGCCCGGCCACGTCGGCTGGCACGAACTGCATGCGGGCGACCAGGCGACCGCCTTCGCCTTCTATTCGGGCCTGTTCGGCTGGAAGAAGGGAGAGGCGATGGACATGGGTCCAATGGGGATCTACCAGATCTTCTCGACCAGCGACCGGCAGGGCGGCGGCATGATGACCAAGACGGCTCAGACGCCAGCGCCGTTCTGGCTCTACTACTTCACTGTCGATGCGATCGACGCGGCGGCGGGGCGGGTCAAGTCCGCGGGCGGCCAGATCGTCAATGGCCCGATGCAGGTTCCCGGCGGACAATGGATCGTGCAAGGCCTCGATCCGCAGGGCGCGATGTTCGCGATGGTCTCGCCGAAGCGTTAGAACTTGCCGCTATGTCGCGAAGGCGCCAGGCCCTCGCGCCGGCCCCTCCACCGCGCTGCGGAGAAGGCGAGCGCCGCGACGCCGGAGAATGGCCTTCGCGCCTAGCCCGCGAAGCAATGCAGTGTTTCGGCCGCCGACAAGGGTCCAGCCGCAACAATGGGAGCAAAGACCGATGCGCGTCATGGTGATCGTCAAGGCGACCGCGGAATCCGAGGCCGGCGTGATGCCGAGCGCGGAACTGATGGCGGACATGGGAGCATTCAACCAAAACCTGATCGACGCCGGCATTCTCGTCGACGCGGCCGGACTCAAGGACAGCAGCAAGGGCGCGCGCGTCGCCTTTTCCGGCAAGGATCGCAAAGTGACGAGCGGGCCTTTCCCGGACGTCGGCCAGCTCGCGGCGGGATATTGGATCTGGAAGGTCAAGAGCCTCGATGAGGCGATCGACTGGGTCAAGCGCTGTCCCAATCCGATGCCGGGACCTTGCGAGATCGAGATTCGCGAGCTGTTCGAGATGGACGACTTTGGGTGATCGGCGCCGACGGCTTCGCGCTCCGCCTTGACACGCGTTTCGCAGGCGGCATGATGCCGTAACGGCAGTCGATCGGGTTTTTGGAACAGTCGCCCGGTGCGCTATTCGGGAGGGGTCGAGGTGACTCGGATATCCAGGCTTACGAAGGCCCTTGCGCTCGGCGCTTACGCCGCCGGCGCGCTGCTTGGCGTCTGCTCGGCCAAGGCCAGCGTCTACTCGGCCGAATATGTGTTCGGGGACAGCCTCTCCGACCGCGGCAATGTCGCGGAGCTCCTGAACGTGGAGAACTACGTCGCGCATGGGTATTACTTCGGAAACTTTCCGAACCCGCCGAGCTATCACGACAGCTTTACCAATGGGCCGGTCGCGGTTCAGGGTCTCGCGCAGAGCTTCGGCCTCAACGCCGACCCCTCCCTTTGGGTGACTGGGTTCGCGGATCCGGCCGGCCTGTTCGGCGGCTCATCATTCGTGCCCGGAACGAATTACGCCGTGGCCGGCGCGACCTCGGCGCTGCAGGCGGTTGGCGGACCGCCGGGCATCAACCTGCCGGAGCAGGTCGGCGCCTACAGCGCGTTCGAACACGGCGTGGCCGATCCGTCCGCGCTCTATGTCATCATGATCGGCGGCAACGACGTCCGCAATGCGGCGCTGCAAGGAACCGGGGTCGGCCGCGGTCACGGCCGGTGTCGACGCGGAATTGGCCGCGGTCAGGACGCTCTCGAGCGAGGACGCCAAGCACTTCCTGGTCGTGAACGTTCCCGACGTCGGAATCATCCCGGAATTCGCCCAGGACAATCCGACGCTCGCCGGGGCGGCCACGACGTACAGCCAGTTGTACAATATCGAGCTTGCCGCGGGACTGGCGGCCATCGACCCGACGCTGGGGCCAGGCGCCTCGCTCGACGAGTTCAATCTCTATAATTTCGACGCGAGCATTAAGGCCAATGCCGCTTTCTACGGATTCACGAACACGACTGACCGCTGCTTCACCAACACGCCGCTCAGCGCCGCGGCCACGCCGCAATGCGGCACGGATGGCGCGAACATCGCCAGCTTCATCTATTGGGACTCGATCCACCCGACGGCGAACGTTCAGGCTCTATGGGCTCAGGGGATGGAGCAAGCCGTTCCCGAGCCCTCGACTTGGGCGATGTTGTTGATCGGCTTCGCCGGAATGGGCTTTGCCGGATACGCGAGCGCGCGAAGAGCCGCCGCGGCTTGAGCGCACGCGTTGGCGGGGCGGCGTCGTTGACGCTCGCCCCGCTGTCACAGCCCGCTTTCGCCGACCGCGCCTTTCTCGTCCCAAAGCACGTCGCGATCCACGGCCGCCGCTTGTAGGCCTCTCCACTTCGCCGCCGCGCGCAGACGTTCCCTTTGCGTCTTGCGGGCCGGATCAATCTGATGTCGAGTCCGGCCGTCGGCCCATCGGTCGAGGGGACATCGGATGGCCAATCTCTACGATCGCGTCCGCTATCCGAATCTGGCCTTCCCCCAGACCCATCCGATCGTGACCGGCGCATTCGCGGCGTTGTTCGGACGGCGCGTCGTCCCGTTCGGCGCGTCGCGGGTGCTGGAGATCGGCTGCGGCGAGGGCGTCAACCTCATCAACATGGCGCTCGGCGCTCGCCAGGCGGAGTTTGTCGGCGTCGACCTGGCCGAGCAGCCGATCGCGCTCGCCCGCGCCGCCGCGCGCCGCTGCGGCTGCGCCAACGTGAGCTTTCACGAGCGCGACCTCATCGAAGTCGACGCCTCCTTCGGGCGCTTCGACTATATCGTCGCCCACGGCGTCTATTCCTGGGTTCCGGCGCGCGCGCGCGAGGCGCTGATGCGCGTCGTCGGCGAGCGTCTCTCCGCCGACGGGCTGGCGCTGATCAGCTACAATGCGCTGCCCGGCTCGCGCCGTCGCCAGGCGATCCGCGACATGTTGCTCTATGTGACGAAAGGCGTCGAGGATCCAAACGAGAGGCTGAGCCTCGCGCGCGCCTATCTCACCGAACAGATCGCGGTCTGGTCCGACTCCGAGGCCGACGAATTCGCGATCAAGAGCGAAGCGCGCCGCATCCTCAATCGCGCGCCGGAGGTGCTGTTCCACGACGAACTCGGAGAGGACTATGCGCCGCAGCTCCTCAGCGACACGGTCGCGGCCGCGGCGCAATTCGGACTCGAATACCTTTGCGACGCACAGCCGAATCTCAGCGCGGAAGCCCTGTTTCCGACTGACGCCTTCGCGCCGACGCGCGAGCGGGCGGGCGGCGATTGGGCGCGCTTCGAGCAGCTCGCGGATTTTCGCACCCTGCGCGCGTTCCGATACTCGATCTTCCGCCATGGCGGGGCCGATCGCAAACGCGAGCCGGCGCGGCTGCGAGGCCTATGGGCGTGCGGCGAGATCACGGTCGCGCAAGGGGACCCCGCGGCGCCCGACGGGGCCGTGTTCGAGGCCGGCGCAAACGTCAAAGTCAGGACCCATGATCCCAAGCTGGCGCAATTCCTGGCCGCGCTCGCGGCCGCCTACCCGCTCGGCCTGCCGCTCGACGCCGCCTCGGAGAACCTTGTTCTCGCCGACCACGTGTTCCGTCTGTTCGTCAGCCAGGTCATTCAGCTGACCACCGCGCAATGGCCGCTGGTCGCGGTCCCGGGCGAACGCCCGAACGTCAGCGCCCTCGCTCGCGTTCAGGCCGAAAACGGCGAAACAATTCTCGCCACGCTGCGGCATCAGGTGATCCAGATCGAGGACGCGTCGGTGCGGGCGCTCGCGCCCCTGATCGACGGAACGCGCACGCGCGAGCAGCTGGCGCTCGAAATCGCCCGGCGAGAGGACCTTTCAGCCGCCGCCGCGTCGGCGCGGCTCGACGAGATTCTGGCCGGGTTCGCGCGGGCCGGACTCATGGCCGGCTAGAGGGAATTGCGTTTGGCAGGAATCGGAACGACGGCCCATCACGGTGACGGGCCGGCCCCGCCATCAGGCGAGCCCGGCGTCCTCGGCCCGACTGGCGGGACGCGGCGATGCGTCTTATATGTGGCGGGATCGTTGCGATGGGCGGCGCCGCGGCCGTCGCGACGGCTTCATGAACCGAAATGGATTGCGATGTCGTCACTGTCCTCCTCCGCGGCGCAGGTCGCAAATTTCACCCTCGCCAACGGTCTCGAGGTGGTGGTCATACCGGACCACCGCGCGCCCGTGGTCACCCACATGGTCTGGTATCGCAACGGCGCGGCCGACGATCCGCCGGGCAAGTCGGGGATCGCCCATTTCCTCGAACATCTGATGTTCAAGGGCACCGAGAGCCATCCCAAGGGCGAATTCTCCGAATTCGTCGCCGACGTCGGCGGCCACGAAAACGCCTTCACCGGCAACGATTTCACCGCCTATTTTCAGCAGGTCGCCAAGCAGCACCTGCGCGCCTGCATGGAGTTCGAGGCCGACCGCATGACCGGTCTCGTCCTCACCGACGAGATCGTCGGGCCGGAGCGCGACGTCGTGCTCGAGGAGCGGCGCATGCATTGCGACACCGACCCCGGCGCGCAGCTCGGCGAAGCGGTTCAGGCGACCCTGTTCACCCATCATCCATACGGAATCCCGATCATCGGCTGGGGGCATGAGATCGAGGGCCTCGAGCGCGAGGACGCGCTCGCCTATTACCAGCGCTTCTATACCCCGGAGAACGCGATTCTCGTCGTTGCCGGCGACGTTGAGCCAGGCGAGGCGCGCGCCCTGGCCGAGGACACCTACGGCCGGATCAAGCCGCGCGGGAACAAGCCTGAGCGCAGCCGCTCGATGGAGCCGCCGACGGTCGCAAACCGGCTGGTGACGGTCGCCGACGACAAGGTCGAGCAGCCGAACTGGCAGCGTCATTATCTCGCCCCCTCATGCCGGACCGCCGCGCCCGGCGAAGCGGAGGCGCTCGAAGTGCTGGGCCATCTTCTCGGCGGCGGGCAGACGAGCCTGCTCTATCGCACGCTGGTGATCGAGGAGAAGCTCGCCGTCTCGGCCTGGGCCTATTACCACGGCACCGCGCTCGACCAGAGCCGGTTCATCTTCAACGTGACGCCCGCGCCCGAGGTGTCGCTGGAGACGCTCGATAAGGCCTTCGACCGCGCGCTGGCGAAGTTCTTAGGCCAGGGCGTCGAGGCGGGAGAGCTGGAGCGCGCCAAGACGCGGCTCGTCGCCGACGCGGTCTACGCCCGCGACAGCCAGTCCGATCTCGCGCGCTGGTACGGTTCGTCGCTGGCGGTGGGCCAGACCCTGAGGGACGTCGAGCAATGGCCGGCGAAAATCGAGGCGGTGCAGGCGCCGGCGGTGATCGAGGCGGCGCGCCGCTGGCTCGACCACAGGCCAGCCGTGACCGGACATCTGCTGCCGCTGGAGAGCGAGGCGGCTTGAGCCGCGTTTTTTCACTTCTGAGCCGCCCGCCGCGGCGCTAAAGAAAAGCCAACGACAAGACTTTGGAAACGCTCATGCAAAAGCACATCGTCGTTTCGCCCGCCCAATCCGCCGTCAACGTCGGGGTCATCGTCACTCCGCGCGGCCTGAAAGTCTGGCACGTCGAGTCGATGACCGTTCCGGTGGTCTCGCTCGAATTCGCCATGCGCGGGGGCGCGGCGCAGGACCCGGCGGCGAAGGCCGGCGCCGGCATGCTGCTGACGGGATTGCTCGACGAAGGCGCGGGCGACCTCGATTCGCAGGCGTTCCAGCGGGCGCTGGACGAGAAGGCGGTCGAGATGTCGTTCCATTGCGATCGCGATCACTTGAGCGGACGCATGCGCACGCTGACCAAGAACCTCGATCGCGCCGCCGAGCTGTTGCGGCTCGCCGTCAATGCGCCGCGCTTCGACGAGGAGCCGTTCGAGCGCGTGCGCGAGCACGCCAACGCACGCCTGCGCCACGACGCCAACGATCCGGCCTCGGTCGCCAACCGCAACTGGCGCTCGAAGGCGTTTCCCGGCCACCCCTATGGCCAGCCGGTTGACGGGACGCTCGAGAGTTTGGCCCGCATCGAGCGGCTCGACCTTGTCACGGCGGCGAAGCGGCAGATGGCGCGCGATGAGCTCGTGATCGCCGTCGTCGGCGCGATCGACGAGCGCGGCGCGGCCGAGCTGGTCGACCGGGTGTTCGCCGATCTGCCGCCGAAGGCCGATCTGACCCCGGTCGCCGAGGCGGCGTTCGCGGGGCTGGGCTCGATCGACACGATCGATCTCGACGTGCCGCAATCGACGATCCGCTTCGGCCGCCCGGCCTTGAAGCGCGACGATCCTGATTATATCGCCAGCGTGGTGACCGCCCATGTGCTCGGCGGGTCGGGCTCGATGACCTCGCGCCTGTTCCGCGAAGTGCGCGAGAAACGGGGCCTCGCCTACACGGTGTTTGGGAATTTTTACGCCCTCGACCACGGCACCTACTTTTACGGCGGCACGACCACCAAGAACGAGCGGGCGCGCGAATCCTTCGACGTCGCCTCGCACGAGATCCGCGACGTCGCGCTCAACGGTCTCAACGAAGAGGAGCTCGAGAAGGGCAAGACGTACCTCATCGGCTCCTATCCGCTGCGCTTCGACACCTCGGGCAAGATCGCCTCGCAACTCGTCCACATCCAGCTCGAACGCCGTCCGCCGGAATGGCTCAACGAGCGCAACCGGCAGATCGCCGCGGTGACGCAGGAAAGCGCGCGCCGCGCCGCCCACCGCGCTTTCGGCGACGGCTCGCTGCATACGACGGTGGTCGGAAGGCCGGAGGGATTCTAATCCTTTCCCCGCCGAGCGGGAGAAGGCGCCGACGCCGTCAGCCCGCCGCCGACCTCCCCCACCGCCCCTTTTGAATGCGATAAGACGGCGAGGTCCTTTCCCCGATGCCGATTCGCCGTCTCGATCCGCTGCTCATCGACCGCATCGCCGCCGGCGAGGTGATCGAGCGCCCGGCGGCGGCGATCAAGGAACTGGTCGAGAACGCGCTCGACGCCGGGGCGAGGCGGATCGAGGTCGCGATCGAAGCCGGCGGGCGGAGCCTCATCCGCGTCGCCGACGACGGGCGCGGCATGGACGAGGCGGACCTGACTTTAAGCGTCGAGCGCCACGCGACCTCGAAAATCCCCGACGGCGACCTGACGACGATCGCGACCTTCGGCTTCCGCGGCGAGGCGCTGCCCTCGGTCGCTTCGGTGTCGCGGCTCGAGATCCGCACCCGTTGCGAGGGCTTGGCCAACGGCCTCAGGCTCGTGGTCGAGGACGGGGTCAAGAGCGCGATCGAGCCCTGCGCGTGGGGCCTCGGCACGCGGGTCGAGGCGCGCGATCTGTTCGCCGCCACCCCGGCGCGGCTCAAATTCCTCAAATCCGACCGAGCCGAGGCGCAGGCCGCCGCCGACATCGTCAGGCGCCTGGCGCTGAGCCATCCGGAGACCCGCTTTTCGTTCACGAGCGACATCGGCGCCGGCTTCGACTGGCCGGCCTGCGATGCGAGCGAGGCGGGGCGGGCGGAGCGGCTGCGCCAGGGGCTGGGCGACGAATTCGCCGCCAATTCGCTTGACGTCGAGGCGAGCCGCGAGGGCGTGCGCCTCACCGGCCGCGTCGGCCTGCCGACCTACAGCCGCCCGAACGCTTTGCAGCAGTTCGCCTTCGTCAACGGCCGAGCGGTGCGCGACAAGATTCTCTCGGGCGCGCTTCGGGCGGCCTATATGGATTTTCTCCCCTCGGATCGCCACGCCGTGGTCGCGTTGTTCGTCGAATGCGATTCCCGCGAGGTCGACGTCAACGTGCATCCGGCGAAAGCCGAAGTGCGGTTTCGCGATTCGGGCCTGATCCGCGGCCTGGTCGTCGGGGCGGTGAAGCAGCGGCTCAGCGAGGCGCTGCACAGGTCGGCGAGCGCCGGCGGATCCGCCGCGATTCTCGCCATGCGCCCGCCCCAGGCGTTTAGATCCGCCGCCGCGCCCTCCAGCGCCTGGGACTGGCGCGCCTCGCCCGCGGCGCCGGGCTTCGGCGAGCCGGCGCAGGCGAGCTTCGCCGCCTTCGCGCCCGCCGCGCCGGCGCCCGCCGCCCCGGCCAGCGAGCGTGATCTTGCCGCTCCGCTCGGCGCGGCCCGGGCTCAGGTGCATGGCCATTACATCATCGCCCAGTCGACCGACGGGCTCGTCATCGTCGACCAGCACGCCGCGCACGAACGCATCGTCTATGAAAAGCTCAAGCGCCAGCGCGACGGCGCCGGAATCGAGCGGCAGGCGTTGCTGACGCCAATCGTCGTCGACCTCGATCCGGACGCGGCGTCGCTGATCGAGACCCATGCCCAAGAGCTGGCGGCGCTCGGCCTCGCCGTCGAGGGATTCGGGCCGGGCGCGATTCTGGTGCGCGAGGCGCCCGCCGTCCTCGCCGATGGCGACATTCGCGGTCTGGTGCGCGATCTGGCCGCCGACCTCGCGGCGGAGGACGGCGCCCAGAGTCTGGCGCGCCGGCTCGATCGTTGGCTTGGGACTTTCGCGTGCCGCCATTCGGTGCGCTCCGGCAGGGCGCTCAAGGCCGAGGAGATGAACGCGCTGTTGCGCGAAATGGAGACGACGCCGGGCGCCGGCCAGTGCAACCACGGCCGGCCGACCTATGTGGAGCTGAAGCTCGCCGACATCGAGCGGCTGTTCGGGCGCCGGTGAGCGCGACGGGTCGGCGTTCTCGGCCAGTGACGGCGTTGGCGTTTTCGGCGCAGGATCTTTCCGCTGCGGATGCCGGCGGGGGAAAGATCAGTCTCGCCGCTCGTCGGCGAGAATTTTGGCGCGAATCTCTTTCTTCAGGACTTTTCCGACTTTCGAACGCGGCAGTTCAGGCCAGACCTCCACTTGCTTCGGCGCTTTGACGCCGCCGATGCGCCGCTTGACGAAGGCCATGATGTCTTCGGCGGTCGCAAACCGGCCGGCGTGAAGCTGCACGACGGCCGCAACCCTCTCACCCCATTTTTCGTCCGGCAGGCCAAAGACGGCGCTGTCCATCACGTCCGGGTGCTGCAGCAGCGCCTGCTCGACCTCGATCGAATAAACGTTGAAGCCGCCGGTGATGATCATGTCCTTGGCGCGGTCGACGATATAGAGAAAGTTCTCCCGATCGAGATAGCCGATGTCGCCGGTGTGATGCCAACCGAAGCGCGAGACCTCGGCCGTCGCCTGGGCGTTCTTGTAATAGCCCTCCATCACCAGCGATCCGCGCACCACGATCTCGCCGCGCTCCCCGGCCGGCAAGAAGCGGCCCTCCTCATCCATCACGCCGACCTGGGTCAGCGGCGTTGGTCTTCCCGCCGAAGCCAGACGCCCGCGCGCGACGGTTCCGTCGGGATTGAAATGATCCTTCGGCGCCATCGTCGAGATCATCATCGGCGCTTCGGTCTGGCCGAACAGCTGGGCCATGACCGGGCCGATCCTGTCGATCGCCTCTTCCAACCGCGTTACGGAAATGGGCGCCGCGCCGTACCAAAAGCACTGCAGCGAGCTTCGATCGGTCCCGGCGAGTTTGGGGTTCTCCAGCAGCATATAGATCAGGGTCGGCGGCAGGAACGTATGGGTGACGCGGCGCCGCTCGATCAGGTCGAGAAACTCGGTCAGGTCGGCCTTGGGCATGATGACGATCCGGCCGCCCAACGCCAGAATGGGGAAACACAAAACGCCAGCGGCGTGAGTCAACGGCGCCAGCGCGAGATAGACCGGGCGTCCTTCGAACGGATAGCTGATCAGCGTCAGGGCGGACATCGCCTCCAGATTGCGTCCCGAAAGCATGACGCCTTTGGGCTGACCGGTGGTGCCGCCGGTGCCGGCGATCATCGCGACATCGTCCCTGGCCGCAACTTCGAACGGTTGGTCGTCGACGCCGTCGAGCCAAGCATCCAGCGCCGGCGCGAAGGGCGTCGGCTTGTCGAGGCAGACGAGGAGGGACAACTTGGGCAAATCGGCGCGCATCCGCTCCACCAGCGGCGCGTAAGCGCTGTGGAAGATCAGGCTCGTGCAGTCGAAGGCGTCGAGGATGAAGCGGTTCTCGGCCGCCTCGTTGCGCGGATTGATCGGACACCAGACGGCGCCGGCGCGAGAGACGCTGAAGACGCAGGCAAACGCGGTCGGGTCATTGCCCGAGAGGACCGCGACCTTGTCGCCCGGCTTGACGCCGGACCGTCCAAGCGCGCGAGCGACGCGCCAGGAGAGGCGCTGCACCTCGCCGTAGGACATATCCGTTGCGCCCATGGTCAGGCACGGCGCCGCGATGTCCAGCATGGCGCCCTTGTCGAGATAATCGATCAACCGCATGGCGCTCTCCACCCGCGGAGCTCGAGGGCGGCCAAGGCGCCGCCCCGAGCCCGCGCTGGTTCAATGATGCGCAGTGACAATCGGGTCCATGACGAGCCCAAAGCTCTTGAGCACGCCGAGAAGCTCCCGGTGTCCAAAGGCCTGGCAGGCCGAGGCGAAACCCGCTTTCTTCGGCGCGCACTGCAGCAACGAATAAGCGGCATGGGCTTGCAGGAGGCCAGTCTGTTTGTAGTTGCTGACGCCGTGGATCACGCAATGCACGCGCGCCAATGGGCCGGATGCATAGACCGAATCGAGCGATATATTGACGCGCTGGTTTTCGCGCGGCGGCGTCCCTGCCTGGATCGAGGCCGCGATATTGGCGAGCGCGGCCTGCTGCTGGTCCGGAGGCAGCGGCTTGATTTGCTCCTCGAACATCTTTTGCGTCGACACGAAGCCCTCCATGACTTCGCGCGCGAACACGCCCCCGAGGGCCTTGCAATTGGCCACCCTCGGGTCGTCCTTGAACCAGACGGGGTGGGAAGTGCCGGCCCAGGGCGTCACCAGCGCATGGACGTGCTGGCCGGGAACGTTGACGTCGAAATGCGCGCTCTGCGCCCATTCGACATATTTGTTCTGCTCCAGATAGTACCACTTGGCCTGCAGGATCGCGAAAATGGTCTGAGTGGAGGCGTAAGTCGGAAACCCCTTCCACAGCACGAGAATGTCGAGCGTGTCGACGCCCGGCGTTTCCAGACAGATGTTCGCGGCGATTTCGCCGGTCGTATACATCTGCGCCACGCCCGGCGACAGCAGCAGGCCCTTGGCGGCGAACTTTTCGCCCCAACGGGTCTTGGCGTCGAGCACCCAATCCTGTTCCCCGGTGGTGTCGGTGTAGTGGCACCCGGCGGCGAGAGCGGCCTCGGCGACTTCCGGGCCGTATTTGCTGAAGGGGCCGACCATGTTGCTGACCACCTTGGCGCCTTGGAACAATCCGGTCAGCGCTTTGACGTCGTGGTCGACCGCGGCGACTTCGTAGTCGGCGGTTTCAATGCCCGGAATCTTGTCCATGACCGCCTGCACGCGAGCGCGATCCCGGCCGGCGGCGATGAAGGGCACATTCAATTCACGCAAATATTCGCAGACGAGGCGACCCGTGTAGCCGGACGCGCCATAGACGATGACAGGTTTCTTGTCGCTCATGTTTTTCAACCCCTTTGCTGGATCGCTCGCCGATCGGCCATCGGGCCGGCGCTCACATTCCCATCCCGCCGTCGACCGGCAGCCCGGCGCCGGTGATGAACCGCGCCGCGTCCGAACACAGAAACACCACCGCGTCCGCCATGTCGGCGACCTCGCCGAGCCGGGCGAGCGGCGTCTGGCCGATGACGCCGCCAATCGCGGCTTCCGCGCTCGGAAAAAGACCGGCCGCCACGACGTCGCCGGCCAGTTGCACGCCCATGTCGGTCGGAACCAGGCCGGGATAAATGCAATTGACCCGCACGCCGTAGCCGAGCTTGCCGGACTCCATCGCGCCGACCCGGGTCAGCCGATCGACGCCCGATTTGGTCGCGGAATAGCCGGCGATTCCCGGGAAGGCGATGGTCGCGGCGACCGACGAAATGTTGACGATCGCGCCGCCTTTGCCGGCGGCTCCGTCCGGCCTCATGGCGCGGAACGCATGCTTCATGCCGAGGGCCGAACCCACGACATTGACATCCCACATGCGACGCAAGTCGCTCGCCTCGACGTTGATCACCAGCGACGTTATCTCGACGCCAGCGTTGTTCACGAGGATGTCAAAGCCGCCCAGTTCGGCGATGGTGGCGGAAACCGCGGCTTGCCAGCTGGCGTCGTCCGTCACGTCGAGCGCGACGAAAGCGGCCTTGGCGCCGCCGGCCGCGATCGTCTGGGCGGTTTGCCGGCCGACATCCGTCAGGACGTCGCCGATCATCACCGAGGCGCCGGCGTTGGCGATCGCCGTCGCCATGCCCGCGCCAAGACCGCGGGCGCCGCCGGTCACCAGCGCCTTTCGGCCAGTCAGGTCGAATTTGCTCATTGAACGATTCCTCCAGGATTGAGTGAATGGATCTGCCGCCCGCTCGCTCTGCGAGAAGCGGTCCGCCAGCCATTGCTGACGTCGGGGGGAAGCGCCCGCGGGGGCCAATCCGTCGCTGATTTCGCCAGGGCGGCGCATCGAGCCGATGCCGCGCGCATGGCTTCCTCCCTCTCACCGTCGCCCCTCTAGCGGGAGCCTCGCGATGGGATTAAAAATTTTGACAAGTGTCAAGCTTTTATTATACATTCGTCCAAATATTCTTGGGCGATCGTCGAGTTTTCACGCGTTGCACCCGTTCCTCAGTCGACCGTGGATGCTCCGTTCATGAGTTTCGCGGCCCCGGCGCATCGACGCCGATACCCCTTGATCTCTCTCGTCTGCATGCTATCCCTCGAAGGAATTGCAGGCGTTCCAGGCTAAGCGAGAGCGAATTTGCAGCCGGTGACAAGACTTGACAGAATTCCGCGTCAGCGGGTGGACAAGTTTGCCGAGCGCCGGGCGGAACTCGCCGAGGCGGCTTTGCAGACGCTTTCGGAACTGGGCTACGCCCGCACCAGCTTGCGCGAGATCGCGCAAAATTCCGAATTCACACATGGCGTTCTGCATTATTATTTTCGCGACAAGGTCGATTTGATCCTGTGCAGCGTGCGCCAATACAAAGCGCGATGCGTGACGCGCTACGATCAGGTGACGGCCGACGCGAACACCTACGACGACTTGATGAACGGCTTTTTGGCCGCCCTCGCCCAGACGATGCGCGAAGAGGCGCATATGCATCGCCTGTGGTACGATATTCGCTCGCAGACCTTGTTCGAGGCGGCGTTCCGCGCCGACGTCGCGGAACTGGACAAGAGTCTCGAGACCATGATCTGGCGCATCATGTGCCGCTTCGCGGAATTGACCGGCGAGCCGCAGGACATGCCGCCCGCGGTGATCTACGCGATGATCGACGGGCTGTTTCAGCAATGCCTGCTCAAGCACCTGTCCGGCGACGCGCGAGCGATCGGACAGATGGAGGCCGACGTCAGGCTGGTGCTTTCGAAGATTACGAAAAATCCGACCGTCACGGCTTGAGCGCGGGGACCGGCGACGCGCGGTCGCCGCTAGCGACGGCCGTTCAGCCGCCTGCGGCGCCCGGGTCATTCTTGAGGCGCTGATAGGCCGCGTTGATCCGGGCCAGCACCCGGTCGGCGTGACGAAGAATTTCGTCAGGCAAGCCCAACGCGGCGAGTCGATCCGGATGGTAGGCTTTGGCCAGACCGCGCCAGGCGGCGTGGAGTTCCTGCTCCGACGCGTCGGCGGCGACGCCGAGAACGACGCGCGCGTCGCTGGCCTCGAAGCGGCTTGCGCCGTGGGCGCGACCGGCGGCGGCTGGTTCGATCTTGTCGAGCGGGACGACGCGCGCGATCTCCGTCTTGAGCAGGAAGGCGTGGCGGCCGTCCTCGGTTTCGATCTCGATGAAAGGCCCGACGTCGTTGAGCGCCTGGCGAAGGGTGTGGTGCGCGGGAATGAGGATTGCGCCGACCTCGCTCTCGCCCTGGCGCGTCTTCAAGGCGACGCGAAACCGCTTGAGGTTGCTGGCGGGATCGGGTTTGCTGAACATCGTTCGTCGCTGAGGTCATCACGATCGGGGGTCGGCTCGAATTCGACGCCCGCCACGATATCGTCGGAACGTTGCCGAACGGATAACCGGCATGGTGAAGGCGGATCGGGGAGGCGTCGCGCGCGTCGGCCAGGAACAGCGGATTGCGGCGTCGAGTGAGCCCGGGGATGACGGCGCGATCGCACCTTGCGAACTGGCCATGATCCGCCGCAGCGCCGACAATATGCGCGCGATCGGCCTTGCCGCGAACCTCGGAGACTGACGCATGACCAGGGAACTCAGCGGCATGACCGCGTTCGTCACCGGCTCGGGGCGCGGGCTCGGACGCGTCATGGCCAAGTCCCTCGACCGATACGCCGAGCCGGCGGAAATCGCCGACGCGGTCGCGTTCCTGGCCGGGCTGCGAAGCAAGTTCGTCAATGGCCAGGTCCTGCGCGTCGATGGCGGACTGACCCTGTTTCCAGGCTGAACGGAACGTCGACTCCGGCGATCCGGGTCGGGAGAAAGCTCGAGTCTGGCGACGTGATCGAGGTCGGCTCGGACACGACCGCCGTTCTCATTTGCACTCGAAGCTTTCGGCCTTCTCCTTGTCGCCGCCGGCATAGCGCGCGACCTTCGGCCAAGGACAAAGCGGGCGCGTGCGTTGCGGGCTCCAGTCGGCCGGGATTTCCTTGTTGTCCGGCCTCACGCTGGCGATGATGCGATCCGGCGCCTTGCCCGCCTCGGCCCATTCGACGATCGCGGAGAGCATGTCGAAATTGTCGGTCGCCGGTCCCTTTGCGCAATGGTTCATGCCGGGCACGGCGAACAGGCGCGCGAAATCGCCGGCGTCGCCGCCGTTGTTGGCGTTGAGCTTGTCGATCCAGTTCGCGCTCGCATTGAAGGAGAACACGCCGTCGCTTTGACCATGGTAGAGGATGATCTTGTGTCCCGCCGCCTTGAGCTTTTCGAGCTTGGGGTCGTCCGCGTCCGGCGGCGTCATGAACTCCCACGCCGATTCCTTGTAGTCGACGGTCTTGCCGTCGACGGTGAACGATCCCTTGGCGTAAATCTTCGGCGCGTCGCGATCGAAATCAAAATGGGTCAGGAACGCCATCAGCGAGTTGGGATCGCCCTTGGTCATGGTCGGCGGAGTGGTGAAAATCGCGGCGAGCGAGCCCGCGCCCATGGTCGCGATCAGCGGGTTGCCGTTCCAGGGCGGAACGCCGCTGAACACCTTCCAGAAGCGCCAATTGGCCGAGCCCATTCCGGCGTCGAACGGCCAATCCGAATAGAGCTGTTCGCCCTTGCTGTTCCTGGGTCCGCCGAAGGCGCGGTTGAGGGCGGCGACCTGGGTCTTCGACAGGCATTGATCGGTCTTCTCGCCCTGGCATTGCAGGTCCGAGAGATGAAAGACCTTTTGGCACGCCTTGACGTCGCCGATCATGCCGTCCTCGACGCCGTCCAGCTTGTCGCAGACCTCCAGCGCCCTGCGGCTGATGAGCGCCATGTCCGCTGTTGAAAACGACTTCTTCACGTCGGGATCGATCATCTCGAAGCTCTGCACGTCCCAGGCGTGCTGGATCGCCGCGCGCGGCAGATTGAAACCGGGATCGCCGGCGACGAAGCCGTCGTACTGGTCCCCCATGCGCGAGGCCGCGACCATCGCATGGCGGCCGCCGTTGGAGCAGCCGAACATATAGGATCGGGCCGGCGCCTCGCCGTAGAACTTGGCGATGATCGCCTTGCCGATCGGCGCCAGCGTCGCGTCGCCGCTATAGCCGTAGTCGTCGCGCGCCTGCGGATCGAGACCGAAGGCGGCGCCGGCCTGGAGGCCATAGACGGCGTTGGCGGGATCCTTGCCGTCGTGGCCCTCGTCGCTGCTGAGCACCGCGAAGCCGCGCGCCAGCGCCGACTTGCCGCCATAAGCGGTCAACTCGTTGGGATCGCCGATGGCGGGAACCACCGCGCCGTCGTTGCCGCCGTTGACCTGATGCAGGAAGCGGCCGTTCCATTGCAGCGGCAGCCTCATCTCGAAATCGAGCGCATAGCGGCGCCCGTCGACGCCGATGCGCCGATTGGCTTCGCCATTGACGACGCAGGCCGCCGGCAGGCCCTTATCGGAGGGCGCGACCTGCGCGGAAACGATCGAGACGTCGGCCAGTCCCAGCATCTGCGTCGTCAGCGTCTCGCAAGCGATCGGCTTGGCCTTGTGCGGCGACTTCGTCGGCGTTCCGCGCGGCCGACAAACCGGGAACGGGGATAAAAATACAAAGCGCCATGCCGGCGACCGCACCCAACCTGATCATGAGTTCCTCCCTCATCTCGTCTTACGCGCCGCGCCCGGCTGGCGCCTCGAGACACGCGCCGAGTTCGATATTGTGGCGCACCGAGAGTTCAGGGAAAATGTTGCGCCCTTGAGGGATATAGCAGACGCCCGCGGCCAGCAGCTGGCGCTGCGACCAGCGCGTGGCGTCGCGTCCCGATACGCGCACGGTCCCCGAGCGCGGGCGCAGCAAGCCGAAGATCGTCTTGAACGCCGTCGACTTGCCGGCTCCGTTGGGACCGATGACCGTGGTGATCGCGCCCGGCGCGATCTTGAAGCTCGCGCCGTTGAGAATGGTCATCGCGCCGTAGCCGGCCACGACATTGTCCATCTCGACGATTGGATCAGTGGCCAAGATAGGCCTCGATGACGGCCGGATTGGCGCGGATTTCCGCCGGCAGGCCCTCGGCCAGAACCCTGCCTTCGGCCAGCACGATGACCCGCGTGCACAGCGACATGACGAAGTCCATATTGTGCTCGATGACGACGAAGGTCGCGCCGCGTTCGATGTTGAACGCCTTCAAACGGTCCTTCACCGCCGAAATGCTTCTTGATGTCGGCGACTTCGAGCACCGGCGCCACGTCAGCGCCCTTCGATCGAGGCGCTGAGCGCCGCGCGCGCCGCCGAGGCCGCGCGCGTGCGCCTGACGACGAGATAACGATCGACGATGCCGATCAGGCCGGTTGGCGAATAGATCAGCAGCCCCATCACCAACAGCGCATAGAGGATGAGATAATAGGCGTCCAGAAATCGCAGCCATTCGGGCAGCAGCACGGCGACCAGCGCGCCCAGAAACGGCCCGAGGAAATAGCCGGCGCCGCCGACGATCACCATCATCAGCAGATTGAGCGACAGGCTGAGCGTGAAGGCGGCCGGTTCGACCAGGCCGACCAGCGGCGCATACAACGCGCCGGCCAGGCCGCCCAGCGCCGAACCGATGGCGAAGGCCATCAAGATGTAACGCCGCGTGTCGACGCCGAGGGAGAGCGCGCGCAGCGGATTTTCGCGCAAGGCGACGAAGGCGCGGCCCCAGGGCGAGCGCACCAGTCCAGACATCGCCAAAGTCACCAGCGCGAGGACGACAAGGCAGAAATAATAATAGGCCAGATCCGGCTTGGTCGAGATGCCGAAGATGACCGGCCGGGGAACGCCGTCGATGCCTTCCGTGCCGCCGGTCAGCCAGGACTCGTTGCGAAAGACGAGGAAAGCGAGGGTCGAGAAGGCCAAGGTCACGAAAGCCAGATAGTGGTGCTGCACGCGCAGGGCCGGGTAGCCGAGCAGCCAGCCGATCATCAAGCTCAGCGCCAGCGCCAGGACGATGGCCAGCGCCAGCGGCCAGCCCTGCGTCGTCAGGATCGCCGCGCAATAGGCGCCGACCCCGACGAAGGCCCCTTGGGCGAGCGAGATCTGGCCGGCGTAGCCGAGCGTCAGGTTGAGACCGATCGCCGCGATCGCCATCACCGCCCATTCACTGAGAATGTAGATTCCGTAGCGATGAAATCCGAGCGGCGCCAACGCCAGAAAGGCGAGCGCCGCGGCGACGCCGAGGATTGAGACGCGCGATCGGAACGACCTGCTCATACCGTGCGCTCCTCGGGCCGCCCCAGGAGCCCGCTCGGCCGGAACAGGATGACCGCGATCAGCAGAACCATCGGAATCGCGCCGCGATATTGCGTCGAGAAATAGGCGGCGGAGAGATTGTCGACCACGCCGAGCAACAGGCCGCCGGCGATCGCGCCGCGAATTTGATTGAAGCCCCCGACGATCGCGGCCACGAACGCCGCCAGACCCAGCGTTTCGCCATTGGTGAATTTGGCCAGATAGATCGGCGTGATGAGCAGCGACGCCAGCGCGACCAGGACCCCGTTGATCAGGAACGTGTAGAGGATCATGCGCTCGACCGGCACGCCGAGGATGCGCGCCACCGTCGGATTTTGCGCCGCCGCCTGCATCTGACGGCCCAGGCGCGTGCGACCGAGAAAATATTGCAACGCCGCCACCGCCGACAGGGCCACGATCAGGACCGCGACGTTCTGCCAGGAGACCGCCACGCCGAGGATATGAAGATCGACGTCCGGCGCGATCGAGGGGAACGGCGAGGCTTCAGCGGAATAAAACGTCTTGACCGATTCCTTCAGGAACGTCGACAGCGCCATGGTCGCGATCGCCAGCGGCAAAACGCCGTGCTGCAGCATCGGATCGACCAGCAAGCGCTTGAACGCGAATCCGAGAATCGCCGTCGACAGGACGACGCCGACGAGGATGGCGGCCCAGAACGGCAGGCCCGCGCGCATCGCCGCCAGCATGAAGAACGCCGGCAGCATCACGAATTCGCCCTGCGCGAAATTGATCGTCTGCGAGGTTTGCCAGAGCAGAGTGAAGCCCACCGCGACGAGCGCATAAATCGCGCCCGTCGCGAGTCCGGCGACCACGACGGCGATGAACTCAGCCACGACGATCCCCCGCGATTTGGCCTTGATCGCTGTCCCGCCCTCAGCGATCAATCCTTGAGCATGGGCAGGACTTTCGTGATCTTCTGCTTGCCGTCGACCACCTCGCCGAGGAAGCTCTCGCGATCAATGTCGCCGGTGTCGGTGATCGTCATCGGCATCAGAATGTTGGGTTCCTGATCGGGCGAGATGCTCAAGCCGTGCAAGGCCGCGGCGAGCCCGTTGGCGTCGACCTTGCCCATCTTGTCGGTGGCGGCCTTGATCATGTAGATCGCCAGATAGCCCTTCATGCCGTTGTGATCGGGCACATAATGGTATTTGGCGACAAACCGGTCGCGGAAGGCCTTGATCGCGGGGATGGGCGCGTCGGTGGTCAAGCCGACATGGCCGAGCGCGCCATTGGCGGCGTCGCCGGCGAGCTCGATCACTTTTTGCCCGATCAGCGTCGTCTCGCCGACCAGCGGGGCCTTGACGTCGACCTTGCGCAGCTCCTTGAGCATGCGCGCGCTCTCTTCCTCGTTGAGGTAGATGAACACGACGTCGGGATTGGCGGACTTTACCTTGAGCGCGTCGGCGGCGAAATCGGCCTGGCCGGCCTCGGTCGAGTCGTCGAGGACGACCTTGACGCCTCGCTTGGCGAATTCCTTCTCGATCGTGTCTCGTCCGCCCTTGCCGAAATCATTGTTGACCCACACGACCGCGGCCGTCTTCGCCTTCAGGTTGTCGACGATGTATTTGGCGATCTTGGGCATGCTGATCTGCTGCCCGAAGGACGTGCGGAAGACGAACTTGTTGCCCTTCTCGGTCAAATCGGCGGCTTCGCCGCCCATGATTTCGGCGATCCCCGCCTCGGCGGCGAGCGGTTCGCAAACCTTGACCGATCCGGAATAGCCCGGCCCGAGCAAGGCGTAGGGCTTGCCGTCGAGCGCCTTCTGACACAGCGCCTTGGCGACGCCGGCGTTGGACTGCGAGTCGGCGTGGGTGACGACGATTTTATCGCCCAGAACGCCGCCCTTGGCGTTGATCTCTTCGACCGCCAGATCGATGCCGTTTTTCCAGTTGGTGCCGTCGGTCGCGCCGGAGCCGGACAGTTCGGCGACATCGGCGAGAGTGATGGCGCCGTCGGGCCGCGCCTGAGCGCTTCCCGCCGCCATGCCGCCGCCAGCGCCATGCCCAGCGATGTGGCTGCCGTCCTCATCCGATCCTCCCTGATTTCCTTATTGCGCGCGTTCTAACGCCGGCGGACTCCCGCGTCCATTGCCGCGTCCATTGCGGAGCGTCGCGTTTCGCGCGCCGAATGCCCGGCAGCGAGTCGTCCCGCTCCATCCCGGTCACCCGACGCGCTCGATCAGCGCCATCGCCGCCGCGGGATTGCGCGCCTTGCAGCCGCCGATCACGTAGGGAAAAAAGTCGCGGCTCCCAGCGCCCGGCGACGGCGCCGCCACGGCGGCGCCGTCGCCTCCTTGGCTGCGAGCCGCTATTCGCGCGCGACGGCGACGACGCGTCCGCCAGTGATCGCGACGAGATCGGACGCGGTCAGGCGAAAAACCGCGTTGGGCGTTCCGCCGGCCGCCCAGATCTCGGCGAGCCGCAGCAGCGCTTCGTCGATCAGCGCGATCGGCGCGACCTTATGGCCGATCGGCGGCACGCCGCCGATCGCGAACCCGGTCGCCTCACGCACGAATTCGGCGTCGGCGCGCGCGATTTGCTCGCCCACCGCGGCCGCGACCTTCCTCTCGTCGACGCGATGGGCGCCGGAAGCGACCACGAGGACGGGACGGCCGCTGTCCCTCGCGCGAAAGACCAGCGACTTGGCGATCTGCGCGACGCCGCAGCCGATCGCCGCCGCGGCGTCTTCCGCGGTGCGCGTGCTCGCGTCAAACTCCAGCACCCGGAATCGATCGCCGAGCGCGGCCTGCACTCTCAGCGCGGAGGGGCTTGTCGCGGGCTTCAAGGGTCGCGCCTCCACCATCGACGATCGAGCGACATGCTATCGAATCGTGACCGCGGGTTCAGGAGTTTGAGATCAAGCGGCGATTGTCGCTATCCTCCCAGCGTCCGCCTGCGCCAATCGATGATCGTCGCGCTGACCTGTTCCGGCTTTTCTTCCTGAGTCCAATGGCCGCAGTCGCGCATGAGATGTTTCGTCAAATTGGGCACGAGACCCTCCATGCGGTCGGCGGAGGCGGGCGTTTGAACCCGGTCCCGTTCGGCCATGATCATCAGCGCCGGCGCGCGCACGGTCTCGTCGCGTCCGGCCGCTTTCTCCCAGTTGCGGGTGATATTGCGATACCAGTTTATGCCGCCGGTGAAACCGGTCCGCCTGAAGGCGTCGACAAACACCTGCCGCTCCTCGTCCGACATGATGCGCGGCCGACGATCCCTCGCCGGGTCGTAACCGGCGATGAAGGCGATGACGTCGAGATCGAGCTCGGCCGACACGCTGAGGCCCCCGACCCCGGCATCTCCTGCATCAGGGGAACGGGGCAGCGGCGCGCGAAAAAACGCGTCGAACAGCTTGTCGACGTTCTCGGCGAGGAAGCGATCGGCTTCTCGTTCCGGGCTCTGGAACCGAACGATGTACATACGCTCGCCATGGCGGGCGCGTAGAATTGCGATCGGGTCCGCCGGCGCGCGCCGCAGATGCGGCGTGTTGAGGGATACGACGCCGGCGACGCGGTCCGGATGGCTGAGCGCCATGTCCCAGACGACGAACCCGCCCCAGTCGTGGCCGACGAAAATCGCCCTATCGATCTTCAGATGATCGAGGAGGCCGACGAGATCGCCGGTCAGTTGCTCGATCGAATAGTCTTCCGTCGCGGGCGGGCAGTCGCTCACGCCATAGCCGCGCTGATCGGGCGCGATCACGCGGAAGCCCGCCTCGCTCAGAGCCTTTATCTGACGCCGCCAGGTGAAGGCGATCTCGGGCCAGCCGTGGCAAAGCACGAAGGGCGTCGGATCGGCGATCGGTCCCGCCTCGTAAAAGCCCATGCGAACGCCATTCACGCGAGCGAACCGAACGGGCGGCATTTCCATCATCACGGCGGTCCCACGGACTCAGGGGACGAGGGAGCGCGCTTGATATTCGCGCAAGTCCTTCTTCGATATCTTTCCGACCGGGGTCTTTGGCAACTCGTCGCGGATTTCCATCGCCCCGATCATTTCATGCTTGCCGAGCCGGTCCTTCAGAAACGCCTTCATCTCCTCGAGCGTCAACGGCGGCGCCCCGGCCTTCAGCTTGATGAACGCCTTGGGCGTTTCGCCGCGATACTCGTCCGGAACGCCGATGACGCTGACCTCGGACACAGCCGGGTGCTGATAGATCGCCTCCTCGATATTGCGCGGATAGACGTTGAACCCGCCGCACAGCAGCATGTCCTTGGTGCGGTCGACGATGAACAGATAGCCGTCGTCGTCCATATATCCGACGTCGCCAGTGCGGAAGAACCCGTCCGCCGTCATCGCGTTCGCGGTCGCTTCCGGCTGCTTCCAATAGCCCTTCATCACGTTCGGACCCTTCACGCAGATTTCACCGCGCTCCCCGAGCGCCACCTCGCGCTCCGGGTTCGCGACATCGATGAACTTCATCCGCAGGTGGGGGTGGGGAATGCCGCACGAGCCCAGCTTCACCGGCCCCTCCCGCGGCGTGAACGTGCCGGCCGGCGAGGTCTCGGACATGCCCCAGCCTTCGGTCAAACGGCAACCTGCGACGGATTGAAACCGCTGTTGAACCGCGACCGGCAGCGGCGCGCCGCCCGAGGCGCAGAACTTGAGCGACGAGAGGTCGAGCTTCTCCACGCCGGGCAGGTTGAGGAGCGCGACGTGCATTGTCGGGACGCCCGGGAAAACAGTGATTTTTTTCTCGGCGATGTCCTTAGCGACCGCGGCGGGGTCGAAGCGCGTATGCAGGACGAGTTCCGCTCCCAACCGGATCCCCAGGATCATCACCGCCGACAGCGCGTAGATGTGAAACAACGGCAGCACGACCAGGGTGCGTTCCTCGCCCTCACTCATGCTCGGCGGATCGGTGCGGGTCGCAGTCTCCATGTATTGGGCGCAGGCGGCGGTCAGATTGGCGTGCGTCAGCATTGCGCCCTTTGGCGTGCCGGTCGTGCCGCCGGTATATTGGATGACCGCCAGCGCATCCGTCAGGTCGCCGAGAGCATGAACCGTATAGCGCCCGTCGTTGTCGAGGATGTCGCGGAACGGCAAGTGGCGAGCGTCGTGCTTCACCTCGGACAGCATTCCCGCGGCCGCCATCTGCGCGCCGACCGGGCCAGGGGAGAGCGCCATCTCGGCGAATTCGCCGACGATCAGCGTCTTGAGCCGCGTCGAGGCGAGGAGGCGCTCCGCCTGCGGATAGAGCGCGGCGAGGTCGAGCGTGACGAGAATGTCGGTCTCGCTGTCCTCGACCTTGAATTCGAGCGCACGCAGCGCTTCCAAGGGCGAATAGTTGACGACTGTTCCGCCCGCCTTGAGCACGCCGAAAAATGCGATGACGTAATGCGGCGTATTGGGCAAATAAAGGCCGACATGGACGCCGGGCCCGACGCCGAGGCGCTGAAATCCCGCGGCGGCGCGGTTTGCGAGCGCCTCCAACTCCGCGTAAGAAATCCGCTTGTCCATGAATTGCAATGCCGGAAGCGGGCCGAAGCGCTCAGCCGACGCCTCGAGGACTCTCTGCACGGACGAAAGTTCGAGCGGCGCGTCCCAGCGCACGCCGGGCGGATAGGACTTCAGCCAGGGTTGGGAATTCATCTCACGACCTCGCGCTTCCTTCCCATGTCGTTTCGTCCGGCGGCGCCAAGCGCCGGCGCATTGTCTTCAATTGGCGCGATCAACCGGGAACCGTCAAGCGTTCTCCGTACCGAGAACGCTCGAACGCGATCCGCCAAGGCCAGTTGTCGAGGCGTGTCCCAGCGGGAGAAAGCCTGGTTCATTGCGCGTTGCGGGCCCGCGCCAGCAGTGACAAAAGTACTCTCCACGCATTCCGCGTGAGGCCTGACGGTCGCAAATGGAGGCGCCCAGCAATGACCAACGATGCAAAAGCCCGCGTGTGCGCCGTCATCGGCGTCGGCCCCGGCAATGGCGAGGCCTTCGCCCGGCGCTTCGCCGCGGACGGCTACGCCGTCGCGCTGCTTTCGAGGAGCGGTGAATTGACCGCCCGGCTGGCGAACGAACTCCCGCGGGCCAAAGCCTACGCCTGCGACGTGGCCGACGCGGCTTCGATCGAGGCGGCGTTCGCCCAAATCCGCGCCGATCTCGGCGACGTCGATGTGCTTGTTTTCAATGCCGGCTCGGGCGTCTGGGGCAGCGTCGAGGACGTGTCGCCCGAGGATTTCGAGCGTGCTTGGCGGATCAATGCGCTGGGCCTGTTCCTGACCGCTCGGCAGGCGATCCCGGCGATGCGCCGCCGTGGGCAAGGCGCCATCATTGTGATCGGCGCCACGGCCTCCCGCAGGGGCGTGGCCGGCACGGCCGCTTTCGCGCCCGCAAAGGCGGCCCAGCGCGCGCTCGCCGAATCGATGGCGCGCCATCTCGGCCCGTCGGGAATCCACGTCGCGCTCATCATTGTCGACGGCATCGTGCGTTCGCCTGCGGCGCGAGCGCGATATCCTGATCGGCCGGAAGACGCGTTCATCGCGCCCTCGGGGGTCGCCGATCTCGCGGCAAGCCTGGTCGGGCAGGACCGCTCGGCGTGGAGCTTCGAAGTCGAGGCGCGGCCCTACGCCGAGAAGTGGTGAAGCCGCGTGCGCCTCAGGTCTGCGGCGCCAGCAATGCGGGCAATTCGGCCAATGTCCTAATTTCAAAGTCCGGGGCGCCCGGCAGGCGTTCGCGGCGCTGGCCATAGCGGTTGCACCAGACGACGCGCATGCCGAAATCCGAGGCCGCGTGCGCATCCCACGCGTTGGAGGACTGGAAGGCAATCGCCTCGGCCGGCAGGCGCAAGGAGTCGAGGGCATATTGATAGACGCTCGGATGGGTCTTGAAGGCGCGGACCGCGTCGGCCGACAGAACGGCGTCGAACATGGAGGCCAGCGCCGAGCGAGACACGAGCGCGTCGAGCATCGCCGGCGAGCCGTTGGAAAGGATGGCGGTTCGCAAGCCCGCGGCCCGCAGGGCGCCGAGGACGGCGGGAACTTCCGCAAAGGGCTCGAGGCCGAGATAGAGCTCCATAAGGCGGCCGCGCAGGCCGGCATTCGCGATGTCCAGGCTTTCGAGCGCGAAATCGAGCGCGTCGCCGGTCACCTGCCAGAAGTCGACGTAGCGATTCTGCATCGTGCGCAGCCAGGTGTACTGAAGCTGCTTGTCGCGCCACAGGTTTGTCAGCGCCGCGCGCCGCTCCTGCGGGACATCGGGACATCGCGCCGCGGCGGAGGCGAAATCGAACAGCGTTCCGTAGGCGTCGAAGACGCAGGCGCGAATCCCGGTGAGCCGCTTGTCGGGCGCGCGGTCGTCGGTCATGGACGCTCTCCCCTGGCGACGCGGGCCCCGCGATCCGCCGAAGCCTTCAAAGCGCGAGCGCTTGCGCCCGGACGCGGGGCGCCGGAATCGATCTACAGCGCTTCCGCCGCGGCCTTCAGACGCGCCGACATCTGCGCCCGCGCGGTGGCGATCGTCGTCCAGCCCCTGGTGACGCCTATATTTCCGCCATCGACGACGATGTCCTGGCCGCTGATGAAGCTCGAGGCGTCGCTGGCGAGGAAAACCGCGCATTCCGCGATGTCATCCGTCGCGCCCGCTCTCGGTATCGGCTGGATCGAAGCGAACGCTTCCTTCACCGCCTCCGTCAGTCTGTCCGCTTTCGATCCTTCGACGCCGGCGCCCTTGGCGAATATGCCGGTAACGATCGCGCCGGGCGAAATGCTGTTGACCCGGATTCCCTTTTCTCCGAGTTCGGCGGCGACTGAACGCGTAAGCGCGTACACGGCCCCCTTGGAAGCGCTGTAGATATGGCCGGAAAGGCCGCCGCGAAGAGCGGCGATGCTGCTGATGTTGACGATGCTGCCCGTCCGCTGCGACAGCATCACGGGCGCGACATGCTTGATCGCGAGCAGGACGCCCCGGACATTGACCGCAATGACCTGATCGATCGAGGCGGCGTCGATGTCGACGATGCTTATCATCGGCGCGGGGATGCCGGCGTTGTTGACGAGGCAATCGACTCGGCCAAATTCCTTGATCGCGCTCTCCGCCATCGCCTTCGCATCGTCCTCGATGGAGACGTCGGTCCGAATGAAGCGGACTCCAAGGCGCTTCTCCAACGCGGCGCCCTCCTCCCGGCGGCGAGCGGCGACGACAACCTTGGCGCCGTCCGCCACAAAATGTTCGACAATCTTTTCGCCGATGCCGCTGGTGCCGCCGGTAACGATGGCGACTTTCCCGTCGAGCACGCCCATTCCTGTCTCCTGTCGCGGTATTGAGTTTGAACGGCCCAAGCTCGCCATCGCCAAATCTGCGACGCCGCGACGTTTCTGACAAGCGTGGACGCTCGCCCATCCTCGGCGGCGTGCTCAGGTCCGGCGTTCTCGCCATCTTGCAATGGGCCGACGGGATCGGAAGCGCGCTCCCGGCGGTTCGACCCCTCGGCCCGAGCCAAGCACGGCCAAACGTGATAGCCTGCCAGGCGGCGCCCTGTCGGTCGATTTGCGGTCGGGGCATTTTAGTGTACGAATCTCGAACGGCCTTTCCGCTAGGCCGGAAGTCCCGACGAAAACAGGATCACGATGCCGTCGCAGTCTTTGCGCGAGGCCGCGGAGGTTTCCAAGGCGTGGCCGTTCGAAGAAGCGCGCAAATTGATCGCGCGACTCGAACGCTCGCCCAAACAGGAAGTCATTTTCGAGACCGGATACGGACCCTCCGGCCTGCCGCACATCGGCACATTCGGCGAGGTGGCGCGCACGACCATGGTGCGGCACGCGTTCCGCGTGCTCACCGGCGATACGGTCAAGACGCGGCTCATCGCTTTCTCCGACGACATGGACGGTTTGCGCAAGACGCCTGACAATATCCCCAACCGCGAATTGATCGAAGCCCATCTGGGCAGGCCGCTCACTCAGGTCCCCGATCCCTTCGGCGAATATGACAGCTTCGCCGCGCACAATAACGCCCGATTGCGCGCGTTTCTCGACCGGTTTGCGTTCGAATACGAGTTCATGTCTTCGACCGAGGCCTACAAGTCCGGGCGATTTGACGACGCTCTGTTGCGCATGCTCGACCGCTTCGACGAGGTGCAGGCGATCATGCTTCCCTCGCTGCGCGAGGAGCGCGCCGCGACCTATTCGCCGTTCCTGCCCATTCACCCGCGCACCGGCGTGGTCATGCAGGCGCCGGTGTTGGCGCATGACGCGAAGGCCGGAACCATATGCTGGCGCGACCCCGCGACGGACGAGACGTTCGAAACCCCTGTCACCGGCGGGCGCTGCAAATTGCAATGGAAGCCCGATTGGGCGATGCGCTGGTATGCGCTCGGCGTCGACTACGAAATGGCGGGCAAGGATCTCATCGACTCGGTCAAGCTGTCGTCGCGGATTGCGCGCGCGCTCGGGGCGGAGCCGCCGGCCGGGTTCAATTACGAATTGTTTCTCGACGAGAACGGCCAGAAAATCTCCAAATCGAAGGGCAACGGGCTCACGATCGACGAGTGGCTGACCTACGCCGGCCCGGAGAGCCTGTCGCTGTTCATGTTCCAGAAGCCGATGGCCGCCAAGCGGCTCTATTTCGACGTCATTCCGCGCACCGTCGACGACTATCTCGGGTTCCTGGACGCCTTTCCGCGGCAGGAGTGGAAGGAGCGGCTCGGCAATCCGGCGTGGCACATTCATTCCGGCGACCCGCCCGAGCCTGAGACCTTGGTCCACGGCGGCGGGCCGCAAACCACGGTGTCCTTCGCCATGCTGCTCAATCTCGCGGCGGTCGCCAACAGCGACAATCCATCGGTCTTGTGGGGTTTCCTGCGCCGCTATGCGCCCTCGGCCTCGCCGCGGACCCATCCCCGTCTCGACAAGCTCGTTGGCTACGCTGTCGCTTATTTCCGCGATTTTGTCGCGCCCGAAGAAGCGCTACCGGAAAGCCGACGCGGTCGAGCGCGACGCGCTGTCGCAGATCTCGGCGAAGCTGGCGCAGCTGCGGGCCGACGCGAGCGCGGAAGAGATCCAGCATGCGCTCTATGACATCGCGCGGCCGATCCCGCGCTATCAGGACCATGGCGCCAAGGGCGCGACCGCGGAGCGGCCGGGCGTCTCCAACGACTTCTTCAGCATGATCTACGCGGTCCTGCTCGGCGAGGAACGCGGCCCGCGTCTGGGTTCGTTTTTCGCGCTCTACGGCCTGAGCGAAACGCGGGCGCTGATCGACAAGGCGCTCGCCGGGGATTTCGTTCGCCAAGGTTAGAGCGCCTCGCGCGCCTGCCGGGTTCCGGGGCGGCCGGGGCAGGAGGCCGAGCGAGGCAGCCGTTTTTCGACAATCCATTTTTCTCGACAATCGCTTTGAGAAAATCAGAAGCCGTGCTATGGTCTTCCTCGTCGCTGATCGAGGCGCGCCTGTCGGCGCCGAGGGCAGCGGCCGCCTTCAAGCCTTCACGCGGGCGAGTTGACACGCTGAAAAACGGCGAGGGGCAAAACGTCTTAAGCTCTCGGCATGGAATTGGGGCTGGCGCCTCGTCCGCTCGGGCCGAAACCGGAATCGGTTCGAGCGGACGCCCATGCCGGGACGCCTTGAGCAACGCCCAGTCCGGCTCCCGGTCCCGTCCCCGTTCGCGGGGATGATCCGGGGCTAAGCGCAGCTCACGGGTCCCGCAAAGGCCCCGCGGTCGACGAATCGGCGCCGAATGGCGCCGCAAGCGATTGAAAAGACGCAATCCGCGACCCAAAAAGGCGCCAGCCCCTTAGCGGAACTTAAATGAACAGGCCGGGGGCCGAGAACGAGACAAAGGGAGCAACTCCCAGGCGCCCCTTTCTTTTGGAGGCCAAAACAGCGCATTCCCCATCGGCAGGGCGGCGATGTCGCGAACAAAGACGAAACTCTCAGAACATTGAAAACGTTGAGCTTCCTCGCTGCGCCGAAACGCATGGCGGGCGACAAGGCGATGGGGAAGCGCTGTCGCTACGGCGGTTGGCGGGCTCAAGCGGCGAGCGGCGCGCCGTCCTTCCCTACCCGGCGGCGCCCGGCGAAACCATATCCGGCGAGGCCGAGAAGCAACGCCGCCCGGGTCGCGGGCCCCGGACGGGCGCCGCGAACCGCGAAATCCAAGCCATCACCGCCCTCGAGGTCTGATTGGCCGCGGGGCGCGCGCGGCGATGTTTAGAATCCGAGCACGCTGGCGTTGATCGACGCCTCGAGGCCGCCGTCGACCGGCAGATTGACGCCGTTGATCCAGCGCGCGCCATCCGAGCAAAGGAAAAGCGCGGCGGGCGCGATATCGGACGCCGATCCCGCGCGACCCACGCGCGCGATGTCCTCGTCGACCCGGGGATCGCCGAAGATCTGACGAAATTCCTTGAGAATTGGCGTCGTTACCGGCCCTGAACTCACCGCGTTGACGCGCAGGCCGCGATCCTTGAATAAAGGCTGATGGGCGGCTTGCATCGTCCACAGCAGCAGCAATTCCTTCGAAAGCGGATAGGCTTCCGCATCCGCGACCTTGTGCGCGGCGATCAACGCGCCGAGGTCCGGAAATCCCGGGGCCGCCACAAAGGATTTGGCGCGGTCGAGATTGGCGCGCCAGCCGTAACCCGCAATCGACGCGACGTTGACGATCGCCCCTCCCTCGCGCAGCCTCGGCGCGAGGGCCTCGCTCAACGCCCTCAGCCCAAAGAAGTTGATCGCCAACGTTTTCCGCGCTCCGATCGTGCCGGAAACGCCTGCGACGTTGCACAGGGCGTCGATGCGTTGCGGAAGCGACTGGACGATGTCTTCGATTCCCTGCGGCGAGCCAACGTCCGCCTTGACGAAGGTCGCGAGGGCGATGGCGGGAGGATTAAGGTCGACGCCGACGATGTCCGCGCCGAGCGCGACCGCGAGTTCGCCGACCCGCGCGCCGATCCCGGACGAAATCCCGGTTATGACGATTGTCTTCCCGATCAGCATCTCACGCCCCTAGCGCGCCCACACTGGCGCTCCCGTTCGATCATCCGGCGTCCAATCCGTCTCCGCCCGCGCCCAAGGTCTTGCCGCCGACATTTCCGATCGAACGCAGGCGGTAGCCGATCGGCAGAAGCCGCAAGGAGCTATGGTCTTCCACCCAGCCCCAGAAGCCGCGCGGAAACGCCAGCGCGAAAACGAGCGCGGTGGCGCCGAGCCCGATCAGATACCAAACTCCGGCGGCGCCGAACCAGGCTTCAATGGCGAAGAAGACGATCGCCCCCAGAATGGCGCCTTCGAAGGTTCCGAGCCCGCCGACCAGCGCCATGAAGATCATGTAGGCCGTCCACTGCGGGCTGAAATATGCCTTCGGCTGGAATGTAAGCGCCGTCGCCACCCAAAGCGCGCCCGCGGCCGCGGCGCCGAAGGCTGCGAGCGCGAACACTAGCCGTTTGGCGCGCGCGACGCGCACGCCAATCGATTCAGCCGCCTCTTCGTTGTCGCGGATCGCCTGGATCGCCGCGCCCAGCGGGCTTCGGAGCAGCCAGAATACGGTCGCAAGCAATCCGGTCATCGCGCCGAGGGCGCACCAATAGGTCACCGCGCGACGCGTTTCGATCGTGTAGGCGTCGAGGGCGATCAACGACGTGCCGGTCTCGCCTCGGATCAACGGGTCGAGATTGACCATCAGGTGCGTGAGCTCGGAGACCACCCACATGCCGATGGCGAATTCGCCGCCCCTGAGGCGCAGCATCACCGTCGACAACGGCAGCGACAGCAAGCCGACGATAACCGCGGCGAGGAACAGGGCGGGATATACGCTCAATCCCGCATCGGCGAGCCTGATCGCGGCATAGGCGCCGAGGCCGAAGAACGCCTGCTGACCGATCGAGACCAGGCCACAGAACCCCACCAACGCATTCCACATCAGAGCAAGAATGACATAGACAAACAGGGTCGTGAGCTTATCGACCGAATTGGCGCTGAGGATCGAGGGGCCGCACGCCAGGATGACGAGGATCAACGCGGCGACGAGCATCGCAACCCGAGATGCGGGGGTCCACCGGTCGACGATGAAGCCCGAGATCGCGCTCATTCCGACCGGCCCCCGCCAAGCGCGCGCCGGACGCGCGCGCCGAGGTCGCCGAAATACAGCCGGGCGAACAGCACGCCGAGGAATGCAAAATGTCCGGCGATGAAGAAGCCTTGGGGATTGAATAACGCGCCCAGGCTCTGCGCCACCCCAAGCACGACGCCGCCCACCAAGGTCCCCCAAAGCGTCCCCGCGCCGCCGATGACGGACGCCTCGAAGGCGAAAATCAACTGCAGCGCTCCCGCATAGGGATTGAACGTCGCGCGCAGGCCAAGGAACGCGCCCGCGACAGCGACGCTCGCCAAAGCGATGGAAGCGGCGATCGCATTGACGCGCCGCGCATTGACGCCGACCAGTCCGACGGTTTCTGGATCCTCGGCGGTTGCGCGGATAGCGCGGCCCATTTGGGTTCGCTTCAGGTAGGTTTGGATGCCGCCGAGCATGGCGATCGCGACGGCCATGGTCAGCGCCGCAAGTTTGCCGATCGCGATGTCGTTGGTGATTGACCAGCTGTCGTATGAAAGATCGCCAACGTAGGGCGCGAGCGAACGGGTGTCGGCGCCGAAACCCTGGAACAGCAGATTTTCGATGATGATCGACAGCCCGAACGTCGACAGCACGGGCACGAGCAGACCTCCTCGCGCGCTTCGCTCCAGGACGAAGCGCTGCAACGCCCATCCGATCAGCGCCATTGCCGGCGCAACGACGGCAAGCCCGAGGAATGGTTGGATCCCATAGCGGTCGGCCAGGATATAGAGAGCGTAGGCGGAAAGCACCGCCAGACTGCCGTGCGCGAGATTGATGATCCTCATGACGCCGAACATGAAGGAAAGCCCGCAGGCCATCAGTGCGTAGTAACCGCCGAGCAGGACGCCCTGAACGATCTGATTGACAAGAATCATGGCGGCGTCGCCCTGCCATGCGAAGACGCCTTGAGGCCGAAATACGCTTCCGTCACCTCCTCCGGCGTCAGCGAGCTGGTTGGCCCTTCGATCGCGATCGCCCCCTCCAGCAGACAGATTGTGCGGCTCGCCATCCCCATGGCGCGTTTGAGGTTTTGCTCCACGAGAAGCATGGCGACGCCTGACGATTTCAGAGCTTCGAGCCGCGCGTAAACGCGATCGACGACCAGCGGCGACAATCCCAGAGACACTTCGTCGAGCAGCAGCAGGTCCGGGTTCATCATCAACGCGCGACCGATCGCCGTCGCCTGCTGTTCTCCGCCGGACAGCGTTCCGGCCAGACTCAGACGGCGCGGCTTGAGATTTGGAAACGCCTCCATGACGGCTTCGAGCGTCCATTGCCCATCGCGGCCGGCCGAACGCGCCAACAGGAGATTCTCTTCGACGGTCAAGCGAGCGAACAACCGGCGACCTTCAGGAACGAGCGCAACGCCGAGCGCCGCGCGCGCGTGCGCGCTGCGCTCGCCAATGTCCGCGTCCTTGAAAACAATGCGTCCTGACGAGTGCCGGTGCGCGCCGGCGATGGTGCGCAGAAGGGTCGTTTTGCCGGCCCCGTTGGCGCCGACAAGCGCGACTGTTTCGCCGCGCTCGATGGTCAGACTGACGCCGCGCACGGCCTGCAATTGGCCATGGCGCGCTTCGAGCCGTTCGACGGAAAGAAGCGTCACACCGCGCCCCCGCCCAGATAGGCCTCGACCACTAGCGGATCGGACATGACGGCTTGCGGCGACCCATCGGCGATGATGCGGCCAGCGTCCATGCACACGAGACGCTCGACGACCCGCAGGAGGATATGCACGATGTGCTCGATCCAGACGATTGCGACGCCGCGCCGCTTCAGCTCGAGAATGACGTCGACGAGTTCGCTCGCCTCGGCGTCGGTCAACCCGCCGCCGATCTCGTCCAGCAGCAGCACGGCCGGTCCGGTCGCGAGCGCGCGCGCGAGCTCGAGCCGCTTGCGATCGATGAGGCCCAGCGATTCCGCCCGCCGGTTCGCGATGTGCGTCATGCCGGCCAGCGACAGCGATTCGATCGCCATCTGGTAGGCCGCTTCGCGTTCAAGACCGCCGCCGTGCGCGGCGGCGGTAAATGCGTTCTCGAATACGGTCATGCCGCCGAATGGCCGAGGTATCTGGTGGGTGCGCGCGAGTCCCCGCCGACAGCGTTCAGCGGTGCGAGTTTCAGTCACGTCCTGTCCGAGAAAGCGCACCTTCCCGGCGGTCGGCGCATGCGCGCCAACAAGGACGCCGAGCAAGGTCGTCTTGCCGGCGCCGTTGGGGCCGACGATGCCTATGGCTTCGTGAGCGCGCACCGAGAAGTCGACGGAGTCGAGCACCAGAAGCGCATCGAAGCGCTTCGTCAGGCCTTCCGCCTCGAGCAGAAGGCCATCCGTTGGCGTGCTGGACATCCGCGGCCGACCATTCAATCAAGAGTTGAATGGCCGGAGCTTCGCGGAAACGGGAACGTTCGGGTCGGTGGCGTTCTCGGTCACGGGAAAGTCCAACTTGAACTTCGACCCGGGGGGCGCCTTCACCCATTGCGTGCCGATGATTGGTCCTGGCGAGACATTGGGGAAGGGACCGCTGGTGAAGTCGACCTTGCCGTCAATCGTCGTGGTCTTGAGGGTCGACAACGCCTTGGCGACGGCGGCCTTGCTGGTCGGATCGCCGCTCGCGTTGAGGGCGGCAAATCCGGCGTCGAACACCGAGAGCGACGCGCCGAGTTGCTGCGTCCATTGCTTGCCGGAGGCTTTCTCGTAACCGTCGGCGAGCTCCTCGCTGCCCACTCCCGTCAACGTCGACTTGTAAGGGAAGGCCTTGTGCCAATAGGCCGCGCTCGCAAGATTATAGCCGAGATCGCCCAGCGCCGTCACGTCGTTGGGGAACAGGCCCGTTTTGGCGATCTGCGCGATTTTGACCATCTTGGTGTAGCCTTGCTGCGCGGCCTGACGCCAGAACGCCGCGAAGTCGGGCGGAATCGGGAACGTATTGAAAATCTCGCACTTCTCCGCCTTGAACTTGGCGATCTGCGCCGAATAGTCGGTCGTGCCGTCCTCATACGGACCCGGATCGACGATCGTAAACCCGCTCTTGGCGAGCGCGGGCGCGAGATGCTCGCGGATGGCTGTTCCGTCCGCGTCATTGGGATAAAGGACGCCGACTTTCTTGTTCGTCTCGAGCAAATGCCATTGCGAGACATAGGCCTTGTGGAATTCCTCGACCCCGAAGCCGAAGTGGTAGGTCCACTTGAACGGCGAGGGCTGGCCAGGCTTGGCGCCGCGACCGAAGTACCAGGCTTCCCACGGCATAACCGTGGAGAGACAGGGAACCCCCGCCGCCTCACAAGCGTCCGCGACCGGATTGATCGTTTCCGGCGTCGAAACGACCAGCATCATGTCGATGTTGTCGGAATTGATCAGCGTCTTGGCGAGTTGCCCCGCCCGAGAAGGATCCGATTGGGTGTCTCGGTCGAGCACATCGACCGCATAGGTCTTGCCGGCGATGGAATATCCCTTCGCGAGCGCCTTGCGCACGAGATCGAGGATGTAGCCGTCGGTTTGCCCAAATCCGCCCAAGGCTCCGGTTCGAGGGCTGATGAACCCGACCTTGAGCTTGGCCTCCGCGGCGGCGGCGAAAGCGCCTCGCGGTCCGCTCGCGACCGCGAGGCCCGCGGCCCCCGCGGAAAGGATGAGGCCGCGCCGCGATATCGACGGCCCGGCCAAGGACAAATTCCCGGCGTTGGATTTGATCTTCATGGTCTTCCTCCCTTTTGACGCGCCCTGGTCGTGAGATCGGCGCGCCGTTGTCTTTTACCCTGTTCAGATCGGATAGTCCCCCCGCCCGCGCCGACCGTGATCCAGACGAGTTCTGGCGAACTGGCGGATTCCATCCGCGCCGCCAAAACGCCCGAGCCAGACGCCCTGACGCCTCCCCCACGGCAATTTGCGCCTCGTCGCCGGGTCGGCGAGCGCATCAGCGCCGCCGACCGACCAATTCGTCGCGACAGGGATGGTAGCCGGAATTTTCGTTCCAGAACAATCTCGAACGCGCCGCCGCCTCTCGCCGTCGTCCGATGTCGGGGCCGCCACGCCGCCCGTCTACTCCGCGGCGACCCGCTTCGGCAGAACCCAGTTCGGGCGGACAAAGTGGCAGGTATAACCGTTCGGGTAGCGTTCGAGATAATCCTGGTGTTCGGGTTCGGCTTCCCAGAACGGGCCGGCCGGCGCCACTTCCGTCGTCACCTTGCCCGGCCACAGTCCCGAGGCTTCGACGTCGGCGATGGTGTCGAGAGCGACGCGCTTCTGCTCCTCGTTCGTGTAGAAGATCGCCGAGCGATAGCTTGCGCCCCGGTCGTTGCCCTGGCGGTTGAGCGTCGTCGGATCATGGATCTGAAAGAAGAACTCGAGCAGCTTGCGGTAGCTGATTTTCGCCGGATCGAAGATGATCTCGACCGCCTCGGCGTGATTGCCGTGGTTGCGGTAGGTCGCGTTGGCGACGTCGCCGCCGGCGTAGCCCACCCGCGTCGACACGACGCCCGGATATCGCCGCACCAGATCCTGCACGCCCCAGAAACAACCGCCGGCAAGGACCGCCCGTTCATTTGAATCTGCCATCTGACTGCGCCTTCCGTTGAGGTGGGACTGTCGCGATCCCCTGAGTCGGGTCGCGAATTCGAATGCGTTTTGGACGATGGCAGGCTCGATGAGCAGGCCCTCGCCGTGTCGCTCATATAATCGTCTTGACCGAAAACGGAACAAGGCTTGCGATCCGCGGCGCCCGGCGGCCGGCTTGCGGGGTAATGCACAGAAAATCATCGGCTTCGTCAACGACAGTCGTGGCCGCTGTGCTATCTCCCGCCATCGGCGCGAACGCCGATTTGGTCGGCTTCGCCAGCCGGGGACAGCGCCGCCGCATATTCGATCCATGTCCGCGACAAAGAATCCGTCGCTGGCGAGAAACCGAAATCGGGATCGGGCGGTTCTCGAACAGGGGGAGCAAATGAAAAAGATCGACTCGACCTTTGTCGCCATCGGCGCGTCGTGGCTGGTGCTGGGCATGGTCCTCGGCATCGTCATGGGGGCGAGCGAGAATTTTCAGTTCATGCCCGTTCACGCCCACATCAACCTGATCGGCTTCGCCTGTCATTCCATATTCGGCCTGGCCTACCGTCACTGGCCGGCGATGAAGGCGTCGCCCCTCGCCCCCTACCAGTTCTGGATCTTCGTCATCGCCACGCCGATCACGCTGATCGGGCTGGTGTTCACATTGACCGGAGGCCCGCTGCTGCCGACCATCGCCGGCTCGCTGGGCGTGTTGATTGGCGCGGTCCTGTTCGCGGCCCTGATCTGGCAGGCGCGCGCCGCCGAACCATAAGCGGCGGGCGCTGGCTGCGGCCGCGGGAGACCCAAGCGCGGGTCCGGCTTGCGCACTTTTGTCGGCGCGCAAGCGATTTCAGTGCGTTAGGCGCCGATTTCTGCGACTCGCCACGGATTTGAGGGCGCCGCCTGTGCCTGACGCCACTGGCCCCGCCCCCGCGAAAGCCGGTAGCGGCGAACGAAAGCGCGAGGCGACACAGATATGATCAGGCCCGCGAGCGTCGGCGGAGGATTTTCGATTTCTAGAAAGAACGATATCACGACTTCTGATTTTAGTAAACACAAATCCGATGAAACTTACCCTAAGGCTCGCGGCCCTCGCAGGTCGCCGGGGCCTCCGCGAACGAGGCGACCTGCCCGTCCTCGACTCGCCCTCGGGCGCGAACGACGGGCGATTGGCGACGTCTCCGACCCTGGCCGCATCTTCGCGCCATTGGACCAGCCGCCTCGGGCCATGGATTGCTTCGGCCCCGCGGGCCTCGCAATGACGCACAACGCCTGTCGTCGTCATTGCGAGCCGAAGGCGAAGCAAGCCATGTCACGAGGCGCGGCCCATCGCTCGCTCACCCGCTGTTCCGCAACCCCGCCGAAATTCCGTTGATGGTGAGCTGAATCCCGGTCAGCACCTTCTCGCTCGACGAGCGGCCGCGGTGCAGCTTCAGGAGTTCGACCTGCACGTGATTGAGCGGATCGAGATAGGGGAAGCGGTTGTGGATCGAGCGCTCGAGCAGCGGATTGCTCTCCAAGAGCCGCGTCTGCTCCATGATCGCGTTGAGCGCGTCGACCGAGTTGCGCCATTCGCGCGAGATGCGGGCGAAGATTTTTTCCCGCAAGGCCACGTCCCCGACCAGCCGCGCGTAGCGCGAGGCGATGGCGAGGCTCGATTTCGACAGCACCATGTCCATGTTGGAGAGCTGGGTGCGGAAGAACGGCCAGCGCCGGTACATCGCCTTCAGCGCGGCGAGCCCGTCGGCGGGATGGGCCTCGACATAAGCCTTCACCGCCGAGCCGAAACCGAACCATCCCGGCAGCATGAGGCGGCACTGCGACCAGGAGAACACCCACGGAATCGCCCGCAGGTCGGCGATCGACGTCGTCTTCTTGCGCGAAGCGGGGCGCGAGCCGATGTTGAGGCTGGCGATTTCGGTGATGACGGTCGAGGCCCAGAAATAGCGCTCGAACCCTTCCGTGTCGTACACCAGGCCGCGATAGGCGGCGTAGGCGCTCTGGGAAAGCTCTTCCATCGCCTCGAGAAAGCTCGGATCGGGCGCCGGGCTCTCGTCCTGCAGCAGCGTCGCCTCGAGCGTCGCCGAGACCAGCGTCTCGAGGTTGCGCCGCCCGACGTCGGGGTTCGAATATTTGCTCGAGATGATCTCGCCCTGCTCGGTGATGCGGATCTGCCCCTGCACCGCGCCGCCCGGCTGGGCGAGGATCGCGTCGTAGCTCGGGCCGCCGCCGCGCCCGACCGAACCGCCGCGGCCGTGAAACAGGCGGATGCGCACGCCGTGGCGGCGGAACACCTCGACCAGCCCGATCTCGGCCTTGTAGAGCTCCCAGCCCGAGGTGACGAAGCCGCCGTCCTTGTTGGAGTCGGAATAGCCGAGCATCACCTCCTGTTCGCCGCCCAGCGAATCGACGAGCCGGCGATATTCGGGGATCGACAGCAACGCGTCCATGACGCCGACGCAGGCGCGCAGGTCGGCGATGGTCTCGAACAGCGGCACGACATGAATCGAGGCCGCGCCGTCGGCGCCGACCAGGCCGACTTCCTTGAGCAGCAGCGCCAGCTCCAGCATGTCGGAGACGGCGTCGGTCTTGGAGATGATCGCGGTGCGGATCGCGCCGGGGCCGTAGGTCTTGCGGATCGCCGCGGCGGCTTTGAAGACCTCGAGCTCGCCGCTCGTCTCCGCGCTGTAGGCGATGAAGGGCGAGACCAGCGGGCGCGGCGACGCCAGTTCCCGCCGCAGCAGCGCGACCCGTTCGGCTTCGCTCAAGGCTCGATAGTCGAGCCCCGGCGTCACGGCGGCGAGGAGTTCGGCGACGCTGCGCTCGTGCACGTCGGAGTTCTGCCGCAGATCGATCGGCGCGAGGTGGAAGCCGAACACGTCGACCGCCCGTTGCAGCGCCCTCAGGCGCCCGCGCGCCAGGATCGCCGAGCCGTTGCTCTGCAGCGACCGGGCGACCGTGTCGAGATCGGCCGCCAGCTCTTCGACGCTCGCGTAAGCCGGCGCGTCGGTCAGCGGATGGCGCAGGGCGACGACGTGATCGAGGTCGCGCGCCGTCTTGGCGAGGCGCGAATACATGCCGGTGATGGCGCGCCGATAGGGCTCGTCCTGCCGTTGAGGCGACGCGTCGTTGGCGCGGTCGGCGAGCGCGTTCAATTCCTCGCTGACCCTCACGAGCTCGGCGGCCAGCGACAACTCGCCGCCGAGCTGATGCAGCTCGTCGAGATAGTGGCTGAGCGCGCGGGCGCTTTGCAAGCGCGTGGCCTCGTTCAGCACGCTCGCGGTCACATAGGGGTTGCCGTCGCGGTCGCCGCCGATCCACGAGCCGATGCGCAGGAAGGACGCGATCCGCTTCCCGGGCGGGCTCGCGCCCTGCATGGCGAGCGTGTCCGCGATGACGCCGTAGAGCCGGGGCAATTCACGGAAGAACGTGTAATCGTAATAGGAGAGGCCATTGGCCACCTCGTCGACCACGGTCAGGCGGGTCTGACGCAGCATGTTGGTGCGCCACAGGATGAGAATGGCCCGGCGCAGCCGTTCTTCGTTGAGCGCCAGCGCCGCCTCGTCGCCGTGGGCGCGCTCGCGGGCGTCGAGCAGTTCGGCGATTTCCAGCTCGCGCGTCAGCGTGCTCTTGCGCCGGACCTCGGTCGGATGGGCGGTCAGCACCGGGCTCACCAGCGCGCGGTCGAAGAAGGCGCTGAGCGTTCGAGGCTCGACGCCCATCTCGCGCGTGCGCTGAAACGCGTAGGCCAAAGAGCCGGGCCGGGGAGCGGAGCCCGCGATCACATGCGCGCGGTTGCGGCGGATGTGATGCTGGTCCTCGGCGATGTTGGCCAGATGCGAGAAATAGCTGTAGGCGCGCACGATCGCGAGCGTCTGTTCGGCGCTGAGGCTGTCGAGGGTCGCCTCCAGCTCGCGCCGCGCGCCGACCTCGTTGTCGCGATGGAAGCGGACCGAAGCCTTGCGGATCTGCTCCACCAGGGCGTAGACCTCCTCGCCCTCCTGCTCGCGCACGGTGTCGCCCAGGATGCGGCCGAGCAGGCGGATGTCGCTGCGCAGCGGACGATCCTTTTCGGCGTCTTCCGTGTCTTGAGGCGGAGCGATGGACGTCGAGGCGGCGAGACTCATCGAGCAAATCCGTCGTCGGCGGAGCCGACCGGAATTGATGTTGCACTGCGGCAGGCTCCAGCGCAAGTGCGAAAGGCTAGCGGCCGGCGTGAAGCGCGTCGCCGAGCCGCGCGCCGAGCGCGGCCGGGTTTTTCAGCTCGCACTCGAAAACCACCAGCGCCCGCCAGCCCATCGCCTCGATCGCCGCCAGCGTCCTCAGGTCGCGCGCCCGGTTGCGGGCGATCTTGGCGCGCCAGTAATCGGCGTTGGCCTTCGGCATGCGGGCGCCGCGCGGGCAATCGTGGCCGTGCCAGAAACAGCCGTGGACGAAGATGGCGAGCTTGCGGCCGGCATAGACGATGTCCGGCTTGCCCGGCAGGTCGGCGCGATGGAGCCGGTAGCCGGGCGCGATCCGGCGCAGCATCGCCCTGACCGCGCGCTCCGGGCCGGTGTCGCGCGATTTGACCGCGCGCATGACCGCGGAGCGGTCAAGGCTCACGCGCTTCTCGCCTGCGGACGGGAAGAGCGGCGCCCGCTGTCGCCGACGAGCGGCGCAAGCAGATGCTCGCTCAAGAATCGCACGACCGGCGGCGCGACGCCGTCGCCGACGAGATGAAGGGCGTCGCTCTCGCGCGCCGGAAGCCGGAAGCTGTCCGGCAAGCCCATCAGGCGCGCCGCCTCGCGCGGCCTGATCGTCCGCGAGCGGATCGTCTTGCCCATCACCTCGATCAGGAATTGCCGGCTGGACCCGCCTCCTGGCGTGCGCAGGCACCCGGCCAGGCCATCGAAGCGCGCTTCGGCCTGGACGCGCACCCCGCCAAATCCGTCCGGCCGGGTGCGGCGGAACAGCGCCCCGACCTCGCGCTTGCCGCTTTCACGCGCGAGCGCGACGTCTCGGCGCGAGGCGGGCGAGAGCAAGGCGATGAGCGCCTCGGTCTGCTCGGCGCCATGCCAGCCGAATGCGCCCGGCCCATCATCGAGACACTCGACGAGACGGATGTTGGCGCGCGGCGGCTCGGGCATGCGCCACCAGAGCCAGTCCGCGCCGAGCGCCGCAGGGAGGGCGGCGGCGGCGCGCCGCAGGGCGGCGGAGGCATGATGCGGCGGCGGGCCTGGGGCGAGGAGCCGCGCGGGAACGGCGAGCGCGCGGCGCACGGCGATGAAGAACACGCGCGGCCGCGACTGCGGCAGAAATTGCGCCGCGTCGATCGTCAGCGCGCCGAAGCGATAGCCGAGGCCTTGCAGGGCCGCGCAGATCGCGGCGAAATCCGCCCCGCCCTTGGAGGTCAAGACCCCGGCGACATTCTCGAGCGCGATCAGCGACGGCGCGCGCCCCTGGGCTTCCAGCGCGTCCATCACCGAACAGAATCCCCAGAAAGCTCCGGAGCGGGCGCCGCCGAGCCCGGCGCCCGCCCCCGCGAGCGACAGGTCCTGACAGGGAAAGGACGCCCAGGCGAGATCCGCTCGACCCGGCAGGTCGTCGACGCCGAGCGCCGCGACGTCGGCGACCTTCAGCCCTTCGCTTCCCCAATTGGCCGCGTAGGCGGCGGCCTTGCGCGCGTCGAAATCGTTGGCGAACAAGCATCGCCACGCCGGCTCCAGCCCGGCGCGGGCCATGCCGCCGCCGCAGAAGAATTCGTAGAACCCGGGCATCCCTCGCCGCCGCCGAATCAAAATGGAGCAAACGAGTCTATCCCATTTGGACATGGAAAAGGCCTTCCCGCTTGACCTTGGCCGGGTTGTCCTGCGTTTATTGTCGGACATGAGCGACCTCGCCTTCCCCTTTCCGGTTCTGGTCTGCGACACCGGCGGCACCAACGTGCGGTTCGCGCTCGTGGACCAGCCGGGCGCGGGCTTGGGGCCGGTCGTGCATCTGCGGACCGGCGATTATCCCGGCCTGCCCGAGGCGATCGAGGCGGCAACGCCGAAGCTGGGTCAAAGGCCGCGCTCGGCGATCGCCTGCGGGGCGGGGCCGGTCTCCGGACGGACGCTGAAGCTCACCAACGCGCCCTGGGTGATGGACGGCTCCGAGACGGCCCGCCGCGCGGGCCTCGCCCAAGGCCTGCTGCTCAACGATTTCGAGGCGCAGGCGCTGTCGCTGCCGGCGATTCCCGAAGCCTGGGTGCGGCGCATCGGCCCGCTCGCCTTCGCCAGCCGCGGACCGCAGGTGATCCTGGGGCCGGGCACGGGTCTGGGCATCGCCGCGCTGGTCGAGGCGGACGGGCGCTTCACGCCGGTGTCGTCGGAGGCCTGCCACATCGACTTCGGCCCGGTGTGGCCGGAGGAATACGCCCTCTGGCCGCATCTCGAGCGCGCCCACGGGCGCGTGACCAGCGAAAGCGTCATTTCCGGCGCCGGGCTGGCGCGGGTTCACCGCGCGCGCATGATGGCGCTGGGTCAAGCCGATCCGCGTCTCGATCCTCCGGCGGTGACGGCCGCGGCCGCGGCCGACCCCGGGGGCGATGCGGCGGCGAGCCTCAGGCTGTTCTGGCGGATCGTGGCGCGCTTTGCCGGCGACATGGCGGTGACGTTCGTGGCCACGGGCGGGGTGACCCTGTCCGGCGGCGTGCTGCCGCGGATCATCGATTGTCTCGACGAGGCGGCGTTTCGCCAGGCTTTCGAGGACAAGGCGCCGGTCGACGGCCTCGCCAGGCGAATCCCGACCCAGCTCGTGACCCGTGAGGACGCCGTGCTGGTCGGAATGGCGGCGATCGCCGCCGCGCCGGATCGATACGGGATTGATTACGCGGCGCGAAAATGGGTCTAGGCCGGAGTCGGCGGCGCGCCTGTCCGAGGCCCTCGACGCCCCGCAGCCGGCGCCGAACCTGTGAACCGGGGCGTGGGCTCGGGCGGATAGATGCGGCCGTAGCCGCGCTTTCGCCCCAATTTTGGGGCTTTTGCCGAGTCGTCGGAGCATGGGGGCTTCGACCTCGCAATGGAGTAGGCAAAAGTGGAGCGGAAACGGCGTTACGCCTTGGCGTTGGCGCTTGCGTCGGCGGGCGCGAGCCTCAGCGCATCGGCCTATGCGGACTGCGGTCAGGACATGCAGAAGCTCGCTCAGGCCCGCAACGTCGAACTGCAAAAGGTCAACGACTTCGCCAAATCCTTTCATGGCAAGCCGATGGACCCCGAGCAGTTCTGCGTCAAATCGAGTGCGTTGGTCCGCGCCGAGTCGGCGCTGATCGCCTACATGGAGAAGAACAAGGACTGGTGCTCGTTCCCCGACGAGACGATCACCCAGCTCAAGACCAGTCACACCAAGAACGCGGGCTTCAGCGCCAAGGCCTGCAAGGTCGCGGAGCAAATGAAGAAGATGAAGGAGCAGGCGGCGCAGGGCGGCGGCCCGCAGGTCCAGCCGCTGCCAGCCGGGCCGCTTTGAGCGCTCGGCCAGGAAGCTCGACGGTCCTGCCCGACGCGCGGCCGGCGAGCCTGGTGCTGAGGCTCACGCCGGAATTCGCCCTTCCCTTCGTCCAGCTCGCCCGGCTCGATCGTCCGGCCGGCTGGCAACTGCTGCTCGCGCCCTGCTGGCAGGCGGCCGCGCTCGCCGGCCTTGCGGCCCATCGAGGACCGAACCTCTGGCATCTGGTTCTGTTCCTCGTCGGCGCGATCGTCATGCGCGGCGCGGGCTGCACCTACAACGACATTCTCGACCGCAAGCTCGACGCCGGGGTCGAACGCACCCGGGGACGCCCGCTGCCGTCGGGACGCGTGAGCGTTGGCGCGGCGGCGGTATTCCTGGTCGCGCAGGCGCTGGCCGGCCTCGCGGTGCTGCTCAACTTCAACCGGTTTTCGGTCTGGCTCGGCGTCGCTTCGCTCGGCGTGGTGGCGATCTATCCGTTGATGAAGCGGGTGACCTCGTGGCCGCAGGCGGCGCTCGGCCTCGCCTTCTCCTGGGGCGCGCTGATCGGCTGGAGCGCGAGCTACGCGAGCCTCGCCCTGGCGCCGGTCCTGCTCTACCTGTCCGCGTTCTGCTGGACGATCGGCTACGACACCATCTACGCGATGCAGGACACGCGCGACGACGCCATCGTCGGCATCCGCTCGACGGCGCGGCTGTTCGGCGCCAAGGCGCGGCTCGGCGTCGGCATCTTCTATGCGGCGGCCGCGGCTCTGGCGCTGGCGGCCATCCTCGTCGTCGGCGGCGGAACGATCGCGCTGATCGGCTGGCTCGCCTATGCGGGCCATCTCGGCTGGCAGCTGTCGCAAGTCGAGGGCGCCGACCCGAAGACGGCGCTGGGGCTGTTCCGCTCCAACCGCGACGCCGGCCTCATCCTGTTCGCCGGGATCGCGCTGCAGGGCTGGGCGGGGTAGGACGCGGCGGGTCCGAACCGGGTTTTACCGCCGCTTTGCCCTCATGGACTCAATGATTTCAGTCGGTTAGACAAAATTTTACCGCCGCGGCCGCGCCATTTGCACAATGTTATAGTGAATAAGGCGCGCGTCGCGTTCGGGCCGGTCGTCACGGCTGACTTCGCGTAACGGGCGCCGCCAGAGCGCGCCCTGAGCCCGGCGGGCGCCCTCACTTGGTCCGATCCGGCCGAACGAGCTTGACCTTCCGGCCGGGCTCGACGCCGAAGATCTTCTCGTAGTCGCCGGGGCTGAGGATTTTCGCCGCATCGTCGAAAAAGCGCTGGTTGCGGGCGTTGAGCTCGTCGGCCGTCGGGGGGCGCATCGCATGGGCCTCGAGCGCGGCGGCGGCATGAAACCGGGCGCGCAGATTGAGCAATTGCGCCGCCTGCGGCAACCGATCGGGGCCGAGAACCTGGGTGACCAGCTGTTCGAATTCGTCGGGCTGAGCGGCGGTCATTTCGGCTCCTGCCTCGGGCGGCGCGGCGTGGGTGACGTCGGCCGGCTTCGGCGGCCGCGCCGCCATGGCGGCGGAGCAGGCGGCGACCTTGTTTCTCCAGGCGGCGTGCTGCAGTCCATAGGTTCCATAGATCGCCGAACTCAGCCGATAGCCGCGCGCCGCCGCCACGGTCAGCGGCTTCGCGCCGCCGATCCCGGTCGAATAGAGCACCTGATTGGCGAGTTGATGGCAGACGCCGTCGACGCCGTAAGTGAAGATCGTCCCGCGCGCCGCGAACGAGGCGCCGCAATCGGCGTTCGGCTGGGCGAGGCAGCGCGCGAGGTCGAGATTGCCGACCCGCGAGCCGAGCGCGCCGTCGGGATTGCCGGGCGTTCCGCCCTGCACGTGAAAGTCGCCCCAACAATACCAGGCGCACTCGACCGCGGCCTCGACCGCGGCGATGGTCGGATAGGGATGGGCTCGATTGTCGTAAGTGGTGACCCAGGTGTGATCGACCGGGGAATCGTCGTCAAAGGCGGGAACCGCCCAGGCGTAGAGAAGCCTCATGGTCGACATGGCGTCCTCCCGGCGTCGCCCGCGCGGGTCGCCGAATTGTGTTTCGACAGCTCAAGATTTACGCGCAGTCCACGGCTTGGCAAAGGGCCGCCCCATTTTCGCCCAGCGGCGCCTGGCCGATGCAGATAAAAAACCGCAATTGCGGCTTACCTTAGCCGCATAGGCGGAGCGGCGCACTACGCAATTTAGGACCAAAATCCGGATCCTGTCTCGGGGATATCGGGCCGGGTATTGCACGGCGAGTATTGCACAAGGGAAGACGCGGTCGCGGGGGAGAGCGCGATGGACCGTACGGTTCGCAGGCTGGCGGCCATTCTCGCCGCCGACGTGGTGGGGTATTCGGGCAAGATCGAGGCCGACGAAGGCTCGACCCTCGCGGCTCTGAAGGACGTTCGAGTTACGACCATCGATCCGCTTCTCGCCGAGCATAGCGGGCGGATCGTCAAGACGATGGGCGACGGCTTCATCGCCGAATTCGGCTCCGTCGTCGACGCGGTCGCCTTCGCGGTCGCGATGCAGAAGGCCGTGCCGGAGCGCCAGCAAGGAACCGCGCCGGAAAAGCGCCTCGTCTACCGCATCGGGATCAATCTCGGCGACGTCGTCGTCGAGAGCGACGATCTGCTCGGCGACGGCGTCAACGTCGCGGCGCGACTCGAACAGCTTTGCAAGCCGGGCGGAATATTGATTTCCGGCACGGCCTACGACCAGATGCAGGGCAAGCTGGGATTGGCGCTCGACTTCGTCGGCGAGCAGCAGGTCAAGAACATCAGCCGGCCGGTGCGAACCTACGTCGTGCGGCTCGCGGGTTCAGGGCCGGCCTGGCGCCATGTGCTTTCTGCGGACCTTCCGGCGCGCTCGCCCGATGATCGCGGCCGCCGTGACAACGATCATGGTTGTCGGCGGGAGCTGGTGGTACATGCATCGCGCCGTCTCCTCCGCGCATCCATCGATCGCCGTGATGCCGTTCGATAACCTCGGAGGCGACGCCGCGGCCGACCGGCTCGCCCATGGCGTGTCCGCCGACATTGTCACCGACTTCTCGCGCTTTCATGACATCGACGTCATCGCCAGCGCGTCGACGGAGGCCTATCGCGACAAGTCGGCCGACGTGCGGCGGATCGCCAGGGATCTGGGCGTCCGCTACGTTCTCAAGGGGTCGATCCAGAGCGAAGGGGAGCACATCCGCGTCAACGCGCAGCTCTTTGACGGCGCCAGCGGCGCGAACCTGTGGTCAAATCGCTGGGATCGACCGGCGGGCGACGTTTTCAGCCTACAGAGCGAAATTGCCGACCGTGTCCTGAACGCGCTGGGCGGCTACAACTTCCTCGCGAAGCAATCCGCGGCGGCCGCCAGGCGCAAGCCTCCGTCCGACCTTCAGGCCTATGATCTCTGGGCTCTGGCGGCCGCGGCCAGTGAGAAAGGCGCCAAGGAAGATCTTGCGGAGGCGCTCAAATATGCGGACGCGGCGATCGCCAAGGACCCGCAATTGACGCGGGCCTACGTCAAGAAGGCGTGGGTGATCTACAATTCCGAAATTCCCCCAAGCAACAGTTCGCTGGCCGAGATGAATAGACTCGCCCGCCAGGCCCTCGAAATTGATCCTTACGACGCTGAAGCCCACAGCCTTCTGGCGGGCGTGCTCGGCATGTCGGGCGATTTGAGGCAGGCGATGGTCGAAACCAACAAATCGGTCGAACTCAATCCAGGTTCGGCCGACATCCTCATGTTTGCGGCGGGGAATATGTCATTTTACGGCAAGCCCGAGGAGGGGACGGCGATGTGCAAACGAGGCTTTAGCCTCAATCCGTCGCCTCCGCCCTGGTATCCCGCCAATTGCGTAGAAAACTACTTTTTTTCCAAGCGATACCAGGATGCGGTCGACATGAACAAGCGCTCGGCCGCCTGGAGAACGCCCGGGCCGACGGACCTCGCATTGCTCGCGGCCGCGCAAGTCGAACTCGGCGCCTCGGGCGATGCGGCGGCGACCGTGGCGGATCTGAAGGGCCGCTTCCCCGATTTCGCCGCCGAACCCGTGTTCAGCGGTTTTTGGGCCATGGAGCGCCAGCAGGAGGAGGATCAGCTCGTCGCGTCGCTGCAAAAGGCCGGGGCGCCGGTCTGCGTTCCAGGCGCCAGGCTCGGCGAATTTCCCAAACTCAAGCGCCTGAAAGTCTGCGACGAAGAACGCGCCAAGGAAGCAACCCGGTGATCCTCCAAGCGGTCGCGGCCGCCCGCTAGCGCGCCGCGGCGCCGGTTTCGCCGCGCAACGCGCCGACCAGATAGAGCGAGCCGGTGACGATGAGCCACGCCTTCGTCCTCGCGGCCAGTTCGGCCGCGCGCCGGAACGCCCGCCTGGGATCCGGCTCGATCTCGCTCTTAAGGCCGAGCGAAGCCGCGATCGCCTGCAGGTCCGAAGGCGAACGGCCTCGGCGCGAATCCGGCAGATCGGTGAACACGATCGTCGAGGCGCGCCGGCCGAGCTCGGCGACAAAGCCCTTCGCGTCCTTGTCGGCGGCCAGCGCCACCACCGCGACGCAAGGACCCGCGAGGCCCGGCGCGAGCTTCAGATCGCGCAGCACCGCGGCGAGATTGAACGGCACATGCGCGCCGTCGAACACCACCGGCAGGCTCCTGGCGCCGACGTCGATCGCCAATCGCTCCATGCGGCCGGGCAGGCGCGCGGCGGCGCGGGTCTCGGCGTCGAGGAGCCATGGGCCGACCGCGGCGCCGGCGATCGGTTCGCGGCGGGCGCTGACGCCCGCGCGGCCGAGCTGATCGAGCGCGAGCCCGGCGAGCGCGGCGTTGCTGTCCTCGATCGTCGCCGCGGCGTCGACAGGCGCGCGCGCGACCGGGCAGCGCAGCTCGTCGGCCCTCGCCTGCAGCACTTTGCCGGCCTCGTCGTCGGGACCGAGCGTGGTGACGAGAATGGCGCCGGGCTTGAGAATGCCGACCTTCTCGCGCGCGATCGCCGCCCGGGTGGACCCGAGAATTTCGGTGTGCTCGAGTTCGATGTTGGTGACGACGGCGATTTCGCCGTCGACGACGTTGGTCGAGTCGAGCCGCCCGCCGATGCCGACTTCGACGACCGCCCATTCGAGACCGGCCTCCTTGAAAATGACCAGGGCGGCGGCGGTCATGAGGTCGAACCAGGTCGCCTCGGCCCCCGGCGTCCCGGCCCGGCGCGCGGCCTCGTAGGCGTCGAGGGCGCGATCGAGCCCGCGCGCCAGCGTCGGCTCGTCGACCGAGCGCCCCTCGACGCTCACGCGCTCGGTCACATGCTCGACATGCGGCGACCCGTAGCGGCCGACCCGCAAGCCGGCGCGAACCAGCGCGGCCTCGATCAAAGCCGATACCGAGCCCTTGCCCTTGGTGCCGGCGACATGGATCGAGCGGAAGGCCTTGTGCGGATCGCCGAGCCGCGCGCTCAAGTCGAGCATCGGCTCGAGGCCGACGCGCATCCCTCCGCGCGGCCGCCGCTCCCAGTCGGTCAGCGCGTCGAGCCGCGCCAGCGCGCGAGCGAGCTCCCGATTGTGGGCGAACTCCGCCATGCGCTAGCCCGGCCCGGCGGAAGCAGCGCGCCTGCGCCTGCGCGGCGCGCCCTCGCCGCCCGGCTCCTTGCGCGCCGGCAGTTCGACGCGCCGCGCCAGATTCGGGAACGCGTCCGCCTTGTTGGGAATCGCCATCGCGGCGACGAAATGCTCCTGAAAGCGCGGCTCGATCGCGGTCTCGATCTTTTCGATCCGCAGGACGACGTCCTCGATCTCGGCCCGCGCGGCGAGGTTGAGAAGCGCGATGCGGGCGCCGGTGCCGGCGGCGTTGCCGGCGCTCGCGACCCTGGAAAGATCGCAGTCGGGGATCAGCCCGAGCGCCATCGCGTACAGCGGATCGATATGGCTGCCGAACGCGCCGGCGAGAATGATGCGCTCGGGCGCGCCGGCGCCCCGGCGCTCGATCAGCAGCTTCGCCCCCGCATAGAGCGCGGCCTTGGCGAGCTGGATCGCGCGCACGTCGGTCTGATAGACGAGGAGGCGCGGCGCGCCGTCATTGAGGACATAAGCGAAGGTGCGGCCGACCGCCTCGACGCGCCGGGTTCGCTGCGCGAGCGCGCCGTCGATGACGCCGTCCTCGGAGACGATTCCGGCCAGATGCATTTCGGCGATCGCCTCGATGATCCCCGAGCCGCACACGCCGGTGACGCCGACGCTCGCCGAGGCTTCCGCGAACCCGGGATCGTCCGACCACAGATCGCAGCCGATCACCTTGAAGCGCGGTTCGAGCGTGGCGCGGTCGATCCTGACCCGCTCGATCGCGCCCGGCGCCGCGCGCTGGCCGCAGGAAATCTGCGCCCCCTCGAAGGCCGGTCCGGTCGGCGAGGAGCAGGCGAGCAGCCGCTCGCGGTTGCCGAACACGATTTCGGCGTTGGTGCCGACGTCGACGAGAAGGGTCAGTTCGTCGCGCAGGTACGGTCCTTCCGCCAGAACCATGCCGGCGGCGTCCGCGCCGACATGGCCGGCGATGCACGGCAGCGCGTAGAGACAGGCGCCGGGGGCGATGTCGAGGCCGAGTTGGCGCGCGCGCGCTTCGTAGGCGCCGTCGATGGTCAGCGCGAACGGCGCCCCGCCGAGCTCGGTCGGATCGAGGCCGAGAACGAGATGATGCATGATCGGATTGCCGACCAGGGTCGCTTCCAGGATCTCGCCGCGCGCGACGCCGGCCTCGGCCGCCGCCTCGCCGATCAGCGCGTCGATCGACCTCGCGCACGACCCGCGTCAGCTCCTTATCGCCGCCCGGGTTCATCATCACATAGGAAACGCGGCTCATCAGATCCTCGCCGAAGCGGATCTGCGGGTTCATCGCGCCGACCGCGGCGACCACCTCGCCGCTGACCAGATCGCAGAGATGGGCCGCGATGGTGGTCGAGCCGACGTCGATGGCGACGCCGTAGGCCCGCTCGGCGAAGCCCGGCATGACCGCGACGATGTCGCGCCCCTTGCGCAGCGCCGCCGTGACTTTCCAGTCCTGGGCGCGCAGCGCCTTCTGCAGGCCGGCGAGCACGGCGAGATCGGCGCCGGCGTCGGCGACGCCCCATTGCTCGCTCAGCGCCCGCTGCAGGCGGCGAAGATCGCTCGACGGGTCGTGCATGTCCGGCTCGGCGACCTCGACATAGTGCAGGCGCACGACCGGATCGATGTCGATCGGATGCTCCTCGGCGCGCTTGCGCACGACCTGGCGATGGACCTGGCTTTCCGCCGGCACGTCGACGACGAGATCGCCGCAAACCTTGGCCTGACAGCCGAGCCGCCGGCCGGGGGCGAACGGGCCGCGCTTGTCGGAATAGCGCTGTTCGACCTCGTTCCAGGGCGTCGCATGGCCGGCGCTCGAGGACAAAGCGTGCTTGGCGAACGCGCCTTCGGCGACGTCGATCTGGCAGCGGCCGCAAATGCCGCGCCCGCCGCAGACCGAATCGAGATCGACGCCGAGCGCGCGCGCGGCGGCGAGCAGGCTGGTCCCGTCGGGGAATTCGCCCCTCTTGCCCGACGGGGTGAAGACGACGCGATGCGCGCTCACCGAAACGCCGCTCAGCCCCTCGCGCGGCGGCGGCCTTCGCGCCGTCCGCCCGCGCCCGCGCCCGCCTCGCCCTCCGGCGCCGGCTCGCGATATTTGCGGATCCAGGCGCCGCAATTCGGATCGTGGCCCATCACCACGTTGGCCCCGAGGATCGCCTGGATGTCTTCGGCGTGCAGCGGATTCATGATCGCCGAGGTCAGGCCAGCGCCGATCATCATCGGCAGGAAGGCGGCGCCGAGGCCGCGGCGGTTGGGCAGTCCGAACGAGAAGTTCGAGGCGCCGCAGCTGGTGTTGACCTTCAGTTCGCCCTGCAGGCGGCGCAGCAGGCGCATCAGCCGCGCGCCGGCGTCCCCGATCGCCCCGACCGGCATGACGAGCGGGTCGACGATCACGTCCTCGCGCCTGATGCCGTAGTCCAGGGCGCGGTGGACGATCTTCTCGGCGACCGCGTAGCGCACGTCCGGATCCTCGGAGATTCCGGTCTCGTCGTTGGAGATCGCGATCACCGCGGCGCCGTATTTCTTCACCAGCGGCAGCACGCGCTCGAGGCGCTCCTCTTCGCCGGTGACCGAATTGACCAGCGGCTTGCCCTTGTAGACCGCGAGGCCGGCTTCGAGCGCCTCGACGATCGAGGAATCGATCGACAGCGGAACATCGACCGTCTCCTGCACCAGCTTCACGCATTCGGCGAGAATGCGCGGTTCGTCGGCGAGCGGGATGCCGGCGTTGACATCGAGCATCTGCGCCCCGGCTTCGACCTGGGCGAGCGCCTCGGCGACGACCCGGCTGTAGTCGCCCGCCGCCATTTCGGCGGCCAGCGATTTGCGCCCGGTCGGGTTGATGCGTTCGCCGATCATGACGAAGCGGCGCTCGAAGCCGATCACGACTTCCTTGCTGGCGGAGGAGACGATGGTTTCGGTCATGGGAAAAGAGTTCCTGTTGTAAGGGCGATGGCGCCGGAACGCGTCATCGCCGGCGAAGCGAAACAATCCGGCCTTGGCCCGCGGCGCGACCGCTGGACGGCTGCATCGCTCCGCTCCTCGCGACGACGACATCGCACACGCTTATCACGCTTCGAGGCTCTCGACCGGCTGCGTCCTGGGGACGAAGTCCCGCCGCCACGGCGCGCGACCGCGCAGCACCCCGGAATCGCGCACGATTTCGGCGACGTATTGAGACTGCCGGTAGGCCATCACGTGCACGCCGGCGACGCCGCGCTCCTCGCGCAACTGTTGGATCATCTCGACGCAGATGCGCTTGCCCTCGGCCCTCTGATCGGCGGCGCCGTCCAGCCGCGCGATGACGGAATCGGGGATATGCACGCCGGCGACATTGGCGCGCATCCAGCGCGCCGTCCGGGCCGAGGCGAGCGGCCCGACGCCGACCAGGATGAAGCAGCTCTTGTCGAGCCCGCTGTCGCGGGCCCTCGCCATGAAGCTTCTGAGCAGCGGCAGGTCGAAGCAATATTGCGTCTGCACGAACTGGGCGCCGGCGGCGATTTTCTTGGCGAGCCGGGCGACGCGAAATTCGTAGGGAGGCGCGAACGGGTTCTCGACCGCGCCGAGAAACACGCGCGGCGGGGTGGTCAGTTTGCGGCCGGAGAGGAACCGGCCCTCGTCGCGCATCGCGCGGATGATCGACAAGAGCGAGATCGAATCGAGATCGAACACCGGCTTGGCCTCGGGATGGTCGCCGCATTGCACGCCGTCGCCGGTCAGACAGAGCACGTTGCTGACGCCGAGCGCCGCCGCGCCGAGCACCGCGCCCTGGATCGCGATCCGGTTATAATCGCGGCAGGAGATCTGCAGCACCGGCGAAAAGCCGAGGCGGGTCAGAATCGCGCAGACGGCGACGCTCGACATGTGACAATGCGCGCCGGAGCCGTCCGTGGCGTTGACGCCGTCGACCCAGCCCTCGAAAACCCGCACGCCGTCATGCACGTCCTCGGCGTCGGCCGAATCCGGCGGGCTGAGCTCGGCGGTGACCGCGAATTCCCCCCGGCGAAGCACGCGCTCGAGCCTGCCGCGCGACGAGTGGCCGGGCAGATCGATCAGCGGCGCGGCCGGATCGGCGCCGATGTCGTGGGGATGGGGAAGGACGGAGGGCGTCATGCGCCGGTCCCCCGTTCACGCGCCAGACGCAGCCAGGTCGATGAGCCTTTCAGCGCGTGATTGGTCGGCGGCAGGACGTCGGCGATCGATCGGCCGCCGCGCATGCCGAGGCTCCCCTCGTAGGCCTTGACCCAGACGCAGGGCATCTCGGGATAGACTTCGCAATTGCCGTTGGCCCTGACGCCGCCGCACGGACCGTTGCGCATCGCCTTCGGGCAGTTCATCGGGCAGGACATGCCGGTCTTCGACAGCACGCAATCGCCGCACATGCGGCAATCGAACAGGGCGCCCTTGACGGCCGCCTCCAGCGCCGCGACCGGACGCTCGAGCCGCGCGGCGCCGAGGCGCGAAATGAGCGGGCCGAGGCGAACGAGGGCGGCTTCGAAGTTCGAATAGAGACGCTCCAGCAGCGCTGCGTGGCGAACGCTCCAGAGCCTTGCCCTAGGCTTGCGATCGGGCGGCGGGCGCTTGCCGCGCGGCTCGAAAGCGGACGGCGTCAGGAGCGCGGTCAAGCAGGGCCTTCGCGTCCGTCATGCTTGGCGAGGACCGCCAGGCGGTGGGTGTCGTATTCGGCCTCGATCCGCTCGGCCGCCGCGGCGGCCTCGCTCTCCAGGTCATCGCCGCAGGCGACGGGTTCGCCGCGTCGCCATTCGGCGAGATAGGCGTCCGCGTCCTTGGCGCCGGCGTGCATCGCCGCCGCGTCGATGGCGCGGATGAAGCGCTCCGACAATTCGCGCTTGGCGGAGGCGCGTCCCGCCTTGACGATGACCTGGCTCGGGATGTCGCGCCAATAGAGGATCGTCAGGCTGGCCATGGCTCCTCCTTCCGGCGCGCCGGCGCGCCCAGGAACGCCGCCAATCCGTCGAGGCCGGTCAAACGGCGCTCAAAGGCGAGACCGAGCCGCTCGGCCGCGGCCTCGGCCTTCGCGGTGGTCTCGGGATCGTCGAATTGCGCCAGATGGACCACCCGGCGGTAGGCGCCGAAATAATCGTCGCGCAATTGCGGGAAACGGTCGAGGCCGAGCCCCTTGACGACCAGCGTGTCGAAATGCCGGGCGAGAAAGTCGGTGAGGTAGAAGGTTCCAGGCTCTTCCTCGGCAAGCGCCGCGAAGGCCTCCTCGCCGGCGAAGAACGCATAGCAATGCGCGCCTTCGATCCGCCTCACGCCTTCTTCGGCGAGCACCCGGTCCAGTTCGCCGCCGGTCCCGCAGTCGCCGTAGAGGCACAGAATCTCGTCGTAGGCCGCGCGGTTGGCGCGGATTTTCGCGCGCATGGCCGCAGGGATCCGCTCCGGCCGATTGTGCAGTTGCGCGGGCAGGCAAGCCACGTCGATATGTTCGAGCCGAAGCGCCAGGACTTCGCGCGCCAGGGCGCCGCAAGCGATCACGAGGATCTTCCGCGCGCCGTCCTGCCGGCGAGGGAAGCTCGCCTCGGCGTGAGTATCAGCGGCGGTCGCGAGGGTCACGGAACTTCCGAGCTCCTGATGTCGGCTTCGACCGCGTCCTTCGCCCGGAAGAGCGGGATGAGAGCGGCCTCAGACCTGTTCATGCGCCTGCAGCGAGCCCTGCCGGCGCGCGAGCAGCGTCCTGGCGGTTTCGACCGTGACCGCCGCGTCGCGGCAATAGGCGTCCGCGCCGATCGCCTCGGCGAAGGATTCGTTGAGCGGCGCGCCGCCGACGAGCACGATATGGTCGTTGCGGATGCCCTTGTCCTTGAGCGTGTCGATGACGACCTTCATATAGGGCATGGTCGTCGTCAGCAGGGCGGACATGCCCAGAATTTCGGGCTGGTGCTTCTCGATCGCCTCGAGATATTTGTCGACGCTGTTGTTGATGCCGATGTCGAACACCTCGAAGCCGGCGCCCTCCATCATCATGCAGACCAGATTCTTGCCGATGTCGTGGATGTCGCCCTTGACGGTGCCGATCACCATCTTGCCCATCTTCGGCGCCCCGGTCGCCGCCAGCAGCGGCCTGAGGATCGCCATGCCGGCCTTCATCGCGTTGGCCGACATCAGCACTTCCGGCACGAACAGGATGCCGTCGCGAAAATCGATGCCGACGATGCGCATGCCCTCGACCAGCGCCTTGGTCAGCACGTCATAGGGCGCCCAGCCGCGATCGAGCAGAATTCTGACGCCGTCCTCGATCTCTTCCTTGAGGCCGTCGTAGAGATCGTCGTGCATCTGGCCGACGAGTTCGTCGTCGGCGAGGGTCTTAAGGTCGAGTTCGTCGTCCGCCATGAGTTAGGTCTCGCGCCACGCAGGGTCTCGATGTCGCGTCCGCGGGCGAGGCGGACGCGACCACTATTGGCGCGCGGACTTCTTACCGAGAAGCATAATAAAACCTCGGCGTCCCAAGATTTTGCGTTTCGGCCCGGCGTCGAAGCGCCTCAGGCGGCCGGCGCGCGGGCGATCCTGACCTTGTGCTCGGCGACCGGAATCATCGCCCGCACCCGTTTGACCCGGGCCGGGTCGAGCCGGGCGGAGACGATTCCGACCCCGTCGGAGGCCTTGGCGACCACATGGCCCCAGGGGTCGGCGACCAGCGAATGACCGTAAGTCTGCCGCTGCTCGTTGCCCGCGGCGAAGGACCCGGTCTGAGCGCTGGCGCACAGGTAGGTCTGCGTTTCGATGGCGCGCGCGCGCAACAGCACCTCCCAATGGTCCTTGCCGGTTTGCATGGTGAAGGCGGCCGGCAGGGCGATGATCTCCGCGCCCTTTTCCGCCAGCGCCTGGAAGAGGTCGGGAAAGCGCAGATCGTAGCAGATCGCGCAGCCGACCGTGACGCCTTCGCAATCGTAGGTCACGACCGCGTCGCCCGCCTTCACCGTCGCGCTTTCCCGGTAGGACGCGCCGTCCGGCGTCGTCACGTCGAACAGATGGATCTTGCGGTAGCGGGCGATCTCCTCGCCCTCGCGGTTGAAGACGACCGAGGTGTTGTGGATGCGCTCCTCGCCGTCGATCTTTTCCATGATCGAGCCGGCATGGACGAAGATGCGATGTCTGATCGCCTGCCGGCGCGCCATTTCATAGGCCGGGCCGCCGGGGAAGCTCTCGGCGTTGGCGAACTTGTCGCCCTTGAGGCCGCCCGCCCAATCGAATTGCTCCGGCAGCAGCACCCAGTCCGGCGCCTCCTCCCTGACCGCCCGCTCGATCAGCGCTTCCGCCGCCGCCACATTGGCGGCCTTGTCGCTGATCGAGTTCATCTGAATGAGGGAGACTTTCATGAATTTACTCTGATCGGACCGTCCGGACCCGTCAACGCCGGACAAAGGCGGCGAAGGCCTTGAGCTGATCGGCGATGAAGCCGCGCGTCGCCGGATCAGTCAGTTCGCCGGTCGCCGGGTCGATTTTCGTGTTGACCTGCGGGATGATGACCTCGGGTTTGTTCAAGGGCCGCGCGTCGAGGTAGACGAACATGTGGCGCAAGTGAAGCTGCGCCCTCAGGCCGCCGAACAGGCCGGGCGAGGCGCTCTGAATGGCGACCGGCTTGCCGGCGAAGGGCTGATTGGGCAGGCGCGATATCCAGTCGATGGCGTTCTTGAGCGCGCCGGGGACCGAATGGTTGTACTCGGGCGTGACAAAGATCACCCCGTCCGCCTCGGCGATCGCCTTGGCCATCGCGGTCACCACAGGCGGAAATCCCTTTTCCTGCACGTCGAAGTTGTAGAGCGGGAAGTCGCCGACCGAGCCCAGCGGCGTGATCGACACCCCGTCCGGGGCGAGCACGGGCAAGGCCCGCGCGATGGCCGCGTTGAACGAGGCGCGGCGCAGGCTGCCGACCATGACGACGAAATGAAGCGGCTTGTCGGCGGTCATCGGCGCTCTCCAAGGATCCAATGTCACGGGGCGGTCGGCGGGGCTCCAGGCGCGTCATCGTAGCGCGCCCGCGTCGAACGGCGCAATATCGCCGACGGGCGCCGCCGGTGAGCGCCGCCCAGCCAGGCCTTGCCAAACCCTGCGATACCGACGACGCTCGCGCGACGCAGGCGCCGGGATTTGAGAGCCAATGATCGTCGTCCATCACCTCGACCATTCACGCTCCCAGCGCGTCCTGTGGCTGCTCGAGGAACTCGATCTCGACTACGAAATCCGCCACTATGCGCGCGATCCGGAAACCCTGTTGGCGCCGGCTTCGCTGAGGGCCGTGCATCCCCTCGGCAAATCGCCGGTGATCTCCGACGGCGACAAAACGCTCGCCGAGTCCGGCGCCATCCTGGAATACCTGGTCGACGCCTACGGCGCTGGCCGCTTCCGCCCGCCGCCCGGGTCGGCGGAGGGCCTGCGCTACGCCTATTTCATGCATTACGCGGAAGGCTCGCTGATGCCGCCGCTGCTGTTGAAGCTGGTGCTGAAACGGCTGCCGCGCGGCGCGCCGGCTCTCGTCCGACCGGTCGCCCGCGCGATGTCGGCAAAGGGGCTCGCCTCCTTTGTCGACCCGCAGATCGGGCGCCATCTCGATTTTCTCGAGGGCGAGCTTGGCGGTCGCCAATGGTTCGCCGGCGACGTCTTTTCGGCGGCCGACGTTCAGATGAGCTTTCCGCTGGAGGCCGCCGCCGCCCGCGCCGGACTCGACGCCCGCCGGCCCAGGCTGTGGGAATTTCCTGCGACGCATTCGCGCCCGGCCCGCCTATATGCGCGCGCTGGCCAAGGGTGGGCCGGCGATCTTGTAATATGAGCGCGCGTTGGCGCAGACGCGGCGTTCGCCGGGTTCGCCGTCGCTTCGAGCCTCGAGGAGAAAGCATGTTGGCCTTGACCGATCTCTTTTCCGTGCGCGGCCGCACGGCGCTCGTCACCGGCGGGGCGACGGGGCTGGGGCGGATGTGCGCCGAGGCGCTGCTGACCGCCGGGGCGCGGGTGCTGATCGCCTCGCGCAAGGCGGAGGCCTGCGAGGCGGCGGCCAAGGAACTGTCGGCGCTGGGGCCGTGCGAGGGGTTTGGCGGCACGGTGGCGAGCGAGGAGGGCGTCGCCGCGCTGGTCGCCGAGACGCGCAGGCGAACCGAGGGTCTGCATATCCTCGTCAACAACGCCGGCGCGAACTGGGGCGAGCCGTTCGAGAGCTTTCCCTGGAAAGCTTGGGAGCGGGTGATGAGCGTCAACGTCGCCGGCCTGTTCTCCCTGACGCGCGATCTCGCGCCGATGCTGGTCGCCTCGGCGAGCCAGGAGAGACCCTCGACGGTCGTCAACATCGGCTCCGTGATGGGTTACGTCACCCAGTCCGAGAACGCCTATGCCTATTCCGCCTCCAAGTCGGCCGTGCACCATTTGACCCGAATTCTCGCCCAGGAATTCGCGGGCCGGCAGGTGACGATCAACGCCATCGCGCCCGGGCCGTTCGCGACCAACATGACCCGTTTCGCGCTTCGGCACGAAGGGGGGGCGGCGCGGGGCGCGAAGGCGGTGCCGATGGGCCGTCTCGGTCGCCCCGAGGACATCGCCGGCGCCATCCTGTTCCTGACCGGGCTCGGCGGCGCCTATACGACCGGCGCGATCGTGCCGGTCGACGGCGGCGTCGGCGTCGCCGCGCCGCCGCCCATGTTCGGAGACAACAAATGAGCGCCGGGCCGCGCGGGCAGACGATCGCGGCCGGCGACCTCGCCCGGCGCGCGGGCGAGACTTTCGTTTCCGATTGGTTCGTCGTCGACCAGGCGCGCATCGACGCCTTCGCCAAGGTGACCGAGGACGAGCAGTTCATCCACATCGACCCCGAGCGGGCGGCCCACGACCCTGTTCGGGGGGACGGTCGCGCACGGGTTCCTCACCCTGTCGCTGCTCTCCGCCATGGCCTACAGCGCGCTGCCCAGGATCGAGGGGACGGCGCACGGCGTGAACTACGGCTTCGACAAGGTGCGCTTTCTCAATCCGGTGCGCGCGGGAAGCCGCGTGCGCGCGCGCTTCACGCTTCGCTCCGTGACGGCGCGCTCGGCGCGCGACTGGCAATTGACCTACGACGTCAGCGTCGAAATCGAAGGCGCGGAGAAGCCGGCGCTGGCGGCGACCTGGCTGACGATGCAGGTGGTGGGGTGAGGCGAGAATTTTGGCCAGTCCGATCGCCTTGACCCAAGTGTCGCCTGTGTGTTTAATACACACGGTGAGAAGCGCCGACCTGATTCGTGAATTAGAAGATGCCGGCTGGGTCTTGAAACGCGTTCGGGGCTCCCACCACGTATTCACTCATCCGCGACGACGCGGCGTTGTGGTCGTGCCGCATCCGAAGCACGAATTGGGCGTCGGCCTTGTCGCCGCGATCCGTAAACAAGCGGGCCTTTGACCATGCGTTACCCCATCGCCATAGAACCCCGGACCGACCACTCAGACTACGGCGTCGTTGTCCCCGATTTGCCCGGCTGCTTTTCGGCTGGCGACACATTGGAGGAAGCGATCGCAGGCGCGGAAGAGGCGGGACTGGCCTGGATCGACGCGGCGCTGGACGCCGGCGATTCCGTGCCGCCGCCCTCTTCTCTCGAGGCAATTCGCGCCAAGCCAGAATACGCCGGGTGGATTCTTTCGTTGGTCGCCATCGATCCAGCCGCGCTCGACGACACGATCGAACGCGTCAACGTCTCTCTGCCGCGTCGCGTGCTCAAGCGTCTCGACGACGAGGCGCATGCCGCTGGCGAGACGCGATCGGGCTATATCGCCAAACTGACGATCAGCAGGTAGCCCGCGCGCCGCTCGTCAGGAGAACCTCACCGCCTCGCCCCCCGACGGCGCCGTCAGTTCGCCCTCCCACATCACCCGGCGTCCGCGCACGAAGGTCCCGACCGGCCAGCCTGTCACGGTCCTGCCGTCGTAGGGCGTCCAGCCGCAACGGGAGGCGATCCAGGAATTGCGGATCGTCTCGCGCCGCTTCAGATCGACGATCGTGAAGTCGGCGTCGTAGCCCGCCGCGATCCGCCCCTTGCCGACGATGCCGAAGATGCGCTGCGGACCGGCGCTGGTCAGATCGACGAAGCGCTGCAGGCTCAGCCTTCCGGCGCTGACGTGATCGAGCATGATGGGAACCAGCGTCTGCACCCCGGTCATGCCCGACGGGCTCGCGGGATAGGGCTTGGCCTTTTCTTCGAGCGTGTGCGGCGCGTGATCGGAGCCGAGGACGTCGACCACGCCCTGGCTCAAGCCCCGCCAGATCGCGTCGCGATGCTCCGGCCCCCTGACCGGCGGATTCATCTGCAGCTTGGTTCCCAGGCGCGGATAGTCCTCGGCGCTCAAGGTCAGATGATGCGGCGTCGCCTCGCAGCTCGCCACGTCCTTGGCGAGCGCGAGAAACTCCATCTCCTTGGCGGTCGAGACATGCAGCACGTGCACCTGCGCGCGCGCCTCGCGCGCCAGGCGAACGAGGCGCTCGGTCGAGCGCAGCGCCGCGATTTCGTCGCGCCAGACCGGATGCGACGACGGATCGCCCGCGACGCGCAACGGCTTGCGCTCCTCGAGACGCTGTTCGTCCTCGCTGTGGAAGGCGGCGCGGCGGCGCGTCTTTTTCAGGATCGTCAGCACCCCGGCGTCGTCGGCGACCAGCAGGCGTCCGGTGGAGGAGCCCATGAACACCTTGATCCCCGCCGCGCCGGGCAGACGCTCGAGTTCGGGAATGTCGGCGACGTTGTCGTGCGTCCCGCCGACCCAGAAGGCGAAGTCGCAGTGCATGCGCCCTTGCGCGCGGCGCAGCTTGTCGGCGAGCGCCTCGGCGGTGGTCGTCGTCGGGTCGGTGTTGGGCATCTCGAACACGGCCGTCACCCCGCCCAGCGCGGCCGCGCGCGAGCCGGTCTCCAGATCTTCCTTGTGGACGAGGCCCGGTTCGCGAAAATGCACCTGCGAGTCGATGACCCCCGGAAGGATGTGCAGGCCCCGGCAGTCGACGCGCTCGCCCGCGCCGGCCGCGCTCAAATCGCCGATCTCGGCGATCCGCCCGTCGCGGACGCCGATGTCGCGCACGCCTGCGCCGTCGTGGTTGACGACGGTCGCGTTCGCCAGAATGAGATCGAAGTTGCGCGACATGGCGCGTTCTTCCTTGCATGGGGGCTCGAGCGGCCTAATTTACAAGTCCCGCCATTGCAAGCGCGACCGGAGATCCGCCATGACGAAGAAAGCCGCCCTGCTCGACGATCGCGGCGTGGTGCGCGTCGCCGGCGAGGACGCGACCAGTTTCCTGCAGGGCCTTCTGACCAACGACGTCGGGCGGTTGCGTGCGGGCGAGGCCTGCTATGCCGCGCTGCTTTCGCCCCAGGGCAAGATTTTGTTCGATATGCTGGTGACGCGCGTTCCGGCCGAAGCGGGCGCGACCTACCTCCTCGACTGCGCTTCTTCCCAGGCGGCCGATCTCGCCAAGCGGCTCGGCTTCTACAAGCTGCGCGCCAAGGTCGCGATCGCCGACGAGAGCGCCGACCATGGGGTGATCGCCTATTGGGGCGGCGAACCCGAGAACGCGCCCGGCGGGGTTGTCTATCGCCGACCCGCGCGATCCGCGCCTCGGCTGGCGCGCCATCCTGCCGCGCGCCAAGGCGGTCGCGGTCGGCGAAGCGAACGCCAACCAGTACGAGGCGCTGCGCATCAGCGCCGGCGTGCCGAAAGGCGGCGTCGACTACCCCTATGGAGACGCCTTTCCGCACGACGCCAATCTCGACCTCATCAACGGCGTCGACTTCGACAAGGGCTGCTACGTCGGCCAGGAGGTGGTCTCGCGCATGAAGCACCGCGGGTCGGCGCGCAAGCGCGTGGCGCGGGTCAAGGTCGCCGCCGCGGCGCCGGCGCCGGGAACGCCAGTCCTCGACGGCGAACTCGCGGTGGGGACGCTCGGTTCGTCGTCCGGGCGCGAGGCGCTCGCGCTTTTGCGGCTCGATCGGGTCGAGGAGGCGAACGCCGCGGGCCGCGCCTTGAGCGCCGGCGGCGTCGGAGTGGCGCTGGCGGAGTGACCTGAGCGTCGGCGGGCGATACGCTTGACGCAGCGAGACCGGGCGTCCGCGCGGGGCCCGCGAGCGCGGGGAAGCTCGGGCGCCGCCAGCGTCAGGCTTGAAAATTCGCGGGACAGCGCGCAAGGCGCGTCGCCCTGCGTGGCGAGAGCGAGAATTCGCCGCTACATTGCGCGCGCCCCGGGCCGCCGATTCGGGTGGGCGCGCCGGCCGTCGGGGCAATGGAGATCGGTCCATGATCGAGGGGGTCAGCGTCTTCGCCGTCATCGTCGTCGCGTTCGTCGTCATCACCGTGCTGATGGGCGTCAGGCAGGTGCCGCAGGGCTACAACTACACGGTCGAGCGATTCGGCAAATACAACAAGACGCTGACGCCCGGACTCGGCCTCATCTTTCCTTACGTCGACAGCATCGGCCACAAGCTCAATGTGATGGAGCAGGTCGTCGACGTGCCGAGCCAGGAGATCATCACCAGGGACAACGCGACGGTGAAGGTCGACGGCGTCGCCTTCTATCAGGTGCTCGACGTGCGCCGCGCCTCTTACGAGATCGCCAATCTTCAGCAGGCGCTGCTCAATCTGGTGATGACCAACGTGCGCACCGTCATGGGCTCGATGGATCTCGATCAGCTGCTGTCGCACCGTGACGAAATCAACCAGCGGCTGCTGAGCGTGATCGACGCGGCGTCGGAGCCATGGGGCATCAAGGTCACGCGCATCGAGATCAAGGACATCGAGCCGCCGAAGGACCTCGTCGATTCCATGGCGCGGCAGATGAAGGCCGAACGCGAGAAGCGCGCGGTGATCCTCGAGGCCGAGGGCATGCGGCAGGCCGACATCACCCGCGCCGAGGGACGCAAGGCCGCCGTCGTGCTGGAGGCCGAAGGGCAGCGCGAAGCCGCCTTTCGCGCGGCGGAAGCGCGCGAGCGCTCCGCCCAGGCCGAGGCGACGGCGACCCGCCTGGTCAGCGAGGCGACGGCCGCCGGGGACCCGGCCGCGATCAATTACCTGATCGCCGACAAATATGTGCGCGCGCTCCAGGCGCTGGCCCAGGCGCCCAACCAGAAGGTTTTCATCGTGCCCATGGAGTTGTCGTCGCTCGCCGGAACGCTCGGCGGCATCAGCCAGATCGCCGCGAGCGCGTTCGGCGAGACGGCCGCGAGCGAGGCCGCTCTCGGCGCGCGCAGGTCGCCGCGCAGCGTTCCCGATACGCCGGCGCCGTCTCAACCCGCCGGGCCGGCGCCGCCGAATGCGCCGCCTGCCGGACAGTCTCCTTGGACCGCTTGAACTCGCGAGGAGCCGGGCTTGTTCGATAAGACGTGGTTGGCCGATGCCGGCGCGCTCGTCTGGCTGGTCGGCGGTTTGGTTCTGTGCGCCGCCGAAACGTTGGCGCCTGGCGCTTTCCTCATCTGGATCGGAGCGGCGGCGGCGATTGTCGGCGCGATCGCCTATTTCGTCGCGCTCGGCCTCACGTCGCAATTGCTGCTGTTCGGCGTGCTGGTGGTCGCGCTCGTCCTCGTCGGCCGACGCGTCTATGGCTCCCTCGACGCGAGGCCCGGCCCACTCCCGCTCAGCCGCGCGCACGCGATGATCGGTTCGGAATTCTTTCTCGACGAGGCGATCGTGCGCGGTTACGGCCGCATTCGGGTCGGCGACAGCTCATGGCGGGTCGCGGGCGCGGATTGCCCCTCGGGCGCAAAGGTCAGGGTCGTCGCGGTCGAGGAGGGCACGCTGTTGCGGGTCGAGCAGGTGTGAAGGCGCGCAGGGACGCCGCGCGATGTCCGAGACGATGCTCGCCAGTGACGCAATCGGCGATCGCTCTCATCCCAGTGACCTTGCCAGTGACCTTGCCAGCGACCTTGCGAGTCCGCGTTTAATCCCCTTTCCTCGCCTGTCCTCCCGCCCTTGACCCGGCGGCGGCGCGTCAATAAGCTGACCAGTAATTCGAGTAAAAAGCCGCTCGCCAAGAGTTGTTCAGGGACTCTTTCGGCCAAACTATCCAACAGCCAAATCAATGCGCTGCTTCGGATGTCTCAGGGAGGAAATGGGATGAAACGATTTCTGTTGTCCGGCGTTGTGCTCGGCGCCGTGCTTGCCATGGCCGGATCGGCTCAGGCGGCGGAAAAGAAGACGCTCGCCTTCGTGGTGAACGGCGCCTCGGATTTCTGGAAGGCGGCGGAAGCCGGCGTCAAAAAGGCGCAGACCGAGCTGCCAAACTACAATTTGACCTTCAAATATCCGGAGCAGTCGTCGGCGGCGATCCAAACGCGTCTGATGGACGATCTGGTGGCGGCGGGCGTCTCCGGCATTATGGTCAGCGCCGTCGATCCCAAGACGATGGGCGACGCGCTCAATCGCATCGCCTCGCAGGTCGCCCTGTTCACGACCGACAGCGACGCGCCCAACAGCAAGCGGGTCGCTTATATCGGATCAAGCAACACCGACGCCGGCAAGCAAGCGGGCGAGATCATGCTGAAGGCCCTTCCCAATGGCGGCAAATGCATGGGCTTCGTGGGCCTGCCGGGCGCCGACAATGCGCGCGAGCGGATCGAGGGCGTCAGGGACACGATCAAGGGCTCGAAAATCGAGCTTGTCGACGTGCGCGGCGACGACATTGACCAGACGCGCGCGAAGCGCAACGTCGAAGACACGCTGACCGCCCATCCCGAGATCACCTGCATGGTCGGCTTCTATTCCTACAACACGCCCCGCATCTACGAGGCGGTCAAGGAAGCCGGCAAGCTCAACAAGATCACGATCGTCGGTTTCGACGAAGACCCGATCACCCTCGGCGGCGTCAAGGAAGGCACGATTGCCGCGACGGTCGTTCAGCAGCCCTACGAATGGGGCTATCAGGGCATGAAGGACATGGCCAAATATCTGGAAGGGGACAAATCGTTCGTTCCCGCGAATGGCTTGATCATCATTCCAACCAAGATCATCGACAAATCCAACGTCGACGCCTTCTGGGCCGAGCTGAAGGAACGACAGGGCAAAAAGTGAGCGTTGCTCGCAAACATCGTTTGCGATAGCTCGGCTTTTTGGCGTAGGCGCTGCGCTTCGGCGCGGCGCCGGCATTTCTCCAGGCCTGACTTTGGACGATCCCGTTCTCCGGCTCACCACGATCAGCAAGAGTTATCCTGGCGTCCGCGCCGTCGATCGCGTCAGCCTGTCCGTCAGGAAAGGCGAAGTTCTCGCGTTGATCGGCGAGAACGGGGCCGGCAAGTCCACCCTGATGAAAATACTCGGCGGGGTGGTGAAGCCCGACAGCGGCGCGATTCAGATCGACGGTCGGGAACGCGCGTCGCTCGACGTCGCCGACTCCATGGCGTCGGGCATCGCCTTCGTTCATCAGGAACTCAATCTGTTCGACAATCTGGATGTGGGCGCGAACGTCCTGATCGGCAGGGAGCCTCTCTACGGCGGCCCGCTCAAACTGGTCGATCGCAAGGCGACGCGGCGGATCGTCGATCCGTTGTTGAAGCGTCTCGACGTGGACTTCGAGGTCGACGATCTGGTTTCCGATCTTTCCCTCGCGCAACGTCAGCTGCTGGAGATTGTCAAAGCGCTCTCTCTCAACGCGCGCATCGTGATCATGGACGAGCCGACCTCCAGCCTCACGTCCACGGAGACGGAACGGCTGATGCGAATCATCGGCGAACTCAAGGCGGATGGCGTGTCCGTCATCTTCATCACCCATCGGTTGAACGAAGTCGAGCGATGCGCCGACCGCGCCGTCGTCTTGCGGGACGGCTCGGTCGTCGGCGAACTCGACCGCGCCGGCATCAATCACGACGCGATGATACGGCTCATGATCGGTCGTGATCTCAAGTCGCTTTACATCCCTCCGAAGGCGCCGCCGGGGGAACACGTGCTGGAGGTGATCGGTCTCAGAACGCCCGCCCACCCGAAGCACGCCCTGAGCATTTCGCTGCAGGCAGGGGAGATTCTCGGCATGGCCGGACTCATCGGCGCCGGCCGGACCGAACTGGCGCGCACGGTGTTCGGGATTGACGCCGCTCTCGGAGGCGAAATCCGCCTGAACGGCGCCCCGGTCTCGGTTCATTCTCCCCGCGACGCCATCTCGCACGGGATTTATCTCGTCCCGGAGGATCGCAAACGCTGCAGCCTGGTGCTGGAGGATTCGGTCGCCGAGAACATTTCGCTGGCGAATATGAAAGCGTTCGCGAGATACCTGCTCATCGACCGATCGGAGGAAAGGGAGAACGCATTGCGCCAGCGCCAATCCCTCAACATCAAGACGGCGTCGGTCGAAACCGTGGTCGGCACGCTGTCGGGCGGAAATCAGCAGAAAGTCGTACTTGCGAAATGGCTGTCGATGAAGCCCAAGGTCATGATGTTCGATGAGCCGACGCGCGGCATCGATGTGGGGTCAAAGTCCGAGATTTACGGGCTCATGCGAGGCCTTGCGGATTCGGGAGTGGCGATTTTGATGATCTCCAGCGACATGGAGGAGGTCATCGGCGTGAGCGACAGGATCGTCGTCATGCAGGAGGGCGCGATCAGCGGAACGCTGGCGCGCGACCAGTTCAGTGAGGAAAACGTCATGAGACTCGCCGTCGGCCGCGGCCATGATTCGAGTCCAATGTGATGCTGAAGAAGGACCTCGGACTTTTTCTCCTCATCCTCATTGTCGGCGCGGTCGTCGCATTTCTGAATCCCCGCTTCATTTCGCCGATCAATTTGGCCAATACGGCCAATCTCGTCGGACTATTCGGGCTTTTCTCCATCGGCGAGGGGTTCGTGATCATAACCGGCGGAATCGATCTCTCCATCGGTTCCGAGTTCGCCCTGTTCGGGGTGTTGTTCGTCGATTTGCTGGTGACGTACCAACTGCCGTGGTTCGTCGCCGCCTTTTTGATCGTCCTGCTCGGCGTAATCCTCGGCTGCGTGCATGGGCTGCTGGTGACGCGGATGCGATTGCAGCCGTTTGTCGTGACGCTGTGCGGATTGCTGATCTATCGGGGGGTCGCGCGCTGGTACACCAACGATGGCACCGCCGGATTCGAGTTCGGTCAGTCGTTTCCCACGCTCGAGTGGCTCACCACGGGAAGAACCTACGGCATACCGCATACCTTTGTCGTCTTCCTTGTCACCGCGGCGATCATGGGAGTGCTGCTGCACCGCTCGGTGTTCGGCCGCTATCTGTTCGCCATTGGAAAAAACGAGGAGGCCGCCCGTTATTCCGGGATTGCGACGCAACAAGTCATTGTCGCGGCTTATGTCATTTGCGGCGCGCTCGCGGGCGTCTCGTCGATCTTCCTGACCATGTACACCCGATCGATCTCGCCCGCTTCGCATGGCAATTTCTACGAGCTTTACGGAATCGCGGCCGCGGTCCTGGGCGGCTGCTCGCTTCGCGGCGGCGAAGGTTCGATCATGGGCATCGTCCTGGGAGCGGTTTTGCTCCAGGTCCTGCAAAATCTGGTGAATCTGCTCGGCATCCCGAGTTCCCTGAACTTTGCCGTCATGGGTACGGTCATATTGATTGGCGTTCTCGCGGACCAGCAGTTGGTCCGCCTCAGGCAGGCTCGCGCCGATCGGGCCAAGGAAAGCCTGCTCGCGCCGGCGCCGTTGACCCGATAGCGTTCGGGTCCGACCGCAGGCGGACAAGCCGCTGGCGCCGGCCGCCCGGAGTGAGCGGCCCGCAACGGTTCGTCGCCGCCGCGGTGAGGCGTCAGCGGTAGACGAGCACCGGGATGGTCGAGTGGGTCAGCACCTTGACGGTCTCGCTGCCGAGCAGCAGCGCGGAAACTCCGCGCCGGCCGTGGGAGGCCATGACGATGAGGTCGCAGACTTTGGCCTGCGCCGCGTCGATGATCGCGCGGTAGGGCTGGTCGTGGATTTCCCGGATCGTGTCGCAGGCGACGCCCGCGGCGTCGGCGGCCATTTTGACTTGCTCCAGCGCAAGTTCGCAGACACGGCGGGACTCCTCTTCGTATTCGTCCTCGCCGACAGGAATCAGCACGGCGTCCATGGAGCCGGCATAATAGGGCGGGGCGATGGTCAGGCCCGTGACCCTGGACCCGCACGCCTTGGCCAGTTGCACGCCGTAGAGCATCGCCTTTCTCGACAGATCGGAGCCGTCTGTCGGCAGCAGAATATGTTTGAACATCGCTCTTACCCGCCTCGATCGCGCCAAATTGGGCGAACACAAGGACGCGAGCCATAGGTCGCCGTCAAGGCGTCAGCCGGGCGTTCGTGCCGATGCAGGAGTCGCATTCCCTGTCGGTGAGCGGCGAAACGCCGTTCGCGCGGGCTCGAGGCGCACGGCCGCGGAGTTGCGACGGCGGCAAGGGGCGGCTAAAACCTCGCCTCCGGCGGGACGTGCTGTCCTCTCGACTTCCGCTTTCGCCCGTCAACCCCCAAGGAGCAGACCCATGAGTTTCTCGCTTCCCGATCTGCCTTATCCGCATGACGCGCTGGCGCCCATCATGTCGCGTGAAACGCTGGAATATCATCACGACAAGCATCATCTGGCCTACGTCAACAACGGCAACAACGCGCTCAAAGGGACCGAATGGGAGGGCAAGTCCCTGGAGGAGATCGTCAAGGGCTCGTTCGGCAAGAATCCGGCGGTGTTCAACAACGCCGGCCAGCACTACAACCACACCCATTTCTGGCGCTGGATGAAGCCCAAAGGCGGCGGCAAAATTCCCGGCGAGGTCGAAAAGGCGCTCATCGATTCATTCGGCTCGGTCGACAAGGCCAAGGAGGAATTCATCCAGGCGGGCGTCACCCAGTTCGGCTCGGGCTGGGCCTGGCTCACGCTGAAGGACGGCAAGGTGCTGGCGACCAAAACCGCCAATGGCGAGAATCCGCTGGTGCACGGCGGCAAGCCGATCCTCGGCGTCGACGTCTGGGAGCATTCCTACTACATCGACTATCGCAATCGCCGGCCCGACTATCTGAAGGCCTTCGTCGATAACCTGGTCAATTGGGAATACGTGGCCGAACTTTTCGGCCAGAAGTGAGCCGTTGACCTGGCGGACCTGCGAACGCCCTCCGGCCGCCGCTGGAGGGCGCTACGACGAAATCGCGATTCGGGCTTCGGCGGCGCGCAGCATCGGCACGACGTCGTCGATCTTCTCGGCCACGAGGTAGCGAAGCTCGAAACCCGAGCGGATGAAGCCTTGGACGTTCATGTGCGCGAACAGGGCGAGGAGCGGGCGCCAGAAGCCGCCGACATCGGCGATCAGGATCGGCTTGGAGTGGCGATTGAGCTGCGCCCAGGTCATCATCTCGACCAGTTCCTCGAGCGTGCCAATCCCGCCCGGCAAGGCGACGAACGCGTCGGCGCGGGCGAACATGGCTTGCTTGCGCTCGTGCATGTCTTCGACGACGACCATTTCCTGCGCCTCGGTCAGCGCGTGCTCCTTGCGCACGAGAAAACTGGGGATAATCCCGGTCACATAGCCGCCGGCCGCGAGCGTCGAGCGCGCCAGGCGGCCCATCAGGCCGTCGCCCCCGCCGCCGTACACGAGACCAACGCCCTCGGCCGCTAGCGTGCGCCCCAACGCTTCCGCCGCGTCGCCGAAGCGGGCGTCGTTTCCGACACTCGATCCGCAATAGACGCAGACGTTTCGAATCGAACTCATAGGCGCCTCGCTGGTGCGCGTTCGTTTTCGCGCGTCGATTCGAGCGCCGTCAAGCCGCGCGGCGCCCTGCGCCGTCCGCCGACGACGCAAGGCGCGTCGCGACGACGCTCTATTCGAGCCCGATCTCGCGCAAGATTTCCGCGTCGTGTTCGCCGAGCCGCGGCGAGCGGCGCTCGAGCGTCAGCGCACTGTCGCTCATGACGATCGGGCTGCGCACGCCGGGCGTTCCGTCGGGTTCGATCCGCATCCCGCGGGAGATGAACTGCGGATCGGCGAACAGGTCGGCGATCGTGTTGATCGGCCCGGCGGGAACGACCGCGCGCTCCAGCGCGGCGATGAGATCGTCGCGCCGCCAGCCGCGCGTCTTGGCGCTCAATTCGCGTTCCAGCGCCCCGCGATTGGCGACCCGCGCGGCGTTGGTCGCGAAGCGATCGTCCCCGGTCAGCGCCTCGAGCCGAAGCGTCTCGCAAAGCCGCGAGAATTGCCCGTCGTTACCCACCGCGACGATCACATAACCGTCGGCGACGGGAAAGGTCTGGTAGGGCGCGATGTTGGGGTGGGCGTTGCCCATCCGGCGCGGCGCGACGCCCGAGGCGAGATAGTTCATCGCCTGATTGGCGAGCATCGCCCCCATCGTATCGAACAGGGCGAGGTCGATGTGCTGGCCGCGGCCGGTGCGCTCGCGCTGGATCAGCGCCGCCTCGATGGCGATGACGCCGTATAGGCCGGTGAAGAGGTCACAGACCGCGACGCCGACCTTCTGCGGCTCGCCGTTCGGATCGCCCGTGATGTCCATGTAGCCGGACATGCCCTGAATCAGGAAATCGTAGCCGGGCCGCCCGGCATAGGGTCCGGTCTGGCCGAAGCCGGTGACCGAGCAATAGACGAGGCGGGGATTGAGCTGAACGAGACTTTCGTAGTCGAGGCCGAATTTCGCCAGACCGCCCACCTTGAAATTCTCGATCAGCACGTCCGAGCGCGCCGCCAGCCGGCGCACGATCTCGCGGCCGCGCTCGGTCGAGAAGTCGGCGACGACCGAACGCTTGCCGCGATTGCAGCCGTGGAAATAGGCGGCCGCGCGCTCGCCGCCGGTGTCGACGAACGGCGGACCCCAGCGGCGCGTATCGTCGCCTTCCGGGCTTTCGACCTTGATGACGGCGGCGCCGAGATCGGCGAGCGTCTGGCCGATCCAGGGGCCGGCCAGGATTCGCGCGAGTTCGACGACGCGCACGCCGGCAAGCGCGCTCATGGTTCAGAAAAAAGCCTGCAGGCCCGTCTGAGCGCGGCCGAGGATCAGCGCGTGGACGTCATGGGTGCCTTCGTAAGTGTTGACGGCCTCCAGATTGGCGGCGTGGCGCATGACGTGATAGCCGATCTGGATGCCGTTGCCGCCATGCATGTCGCGCGCCTGCCTGGCGATGTCGAGCGCCTCGCCGCAATTGTTGCGCTTGATCATGGAGATCATTTCCGGCGCCGCCTGACCTTCGTCCAACAACCGCCCGACTCTCGAGCGCGCCCTGGAGACCAAGGGCGATCTTGGTCTGCATGTCGGCGAGCTTCTTTTGGAAGAGCTGGGTCGCGGCGAGCGGGCGGCCGAACTGCTTGCGGTCGAGGCCGTATTGGCGCGCGCGCAGCCAGCAATCCTCAGCCGCGCCCATGGCGCCCCACGATATGCCGTAACGCGCCCGGTTGAGGCAGCCGAACGGCCCTTTCAGTCCGGCGACATTCGGCAGCAGCGCGGCCTCCGGCGCCTCGACGTTGTCGAGGACGATCTCGCCGGTGACGGAGGCGCGGAGAGAAAGCTTGCCCTCGATTTTCGGCGCCGAAAGGCCCTTCATGCCCTTCTCGAGGATGAAGCCGCGAATCTGGTCGTCATGCGCGGCCGACTTCGCCCAGACGACGAACACGTCGGCGAACGGGGCGTTGCTGATCCAGGTCTTCGCGCCGTTGAGGCGGAAGCCGCCCGTGATCTTCTCCGCTTTCGTCTTCATGCCGCCGGGGTCGGAGCCCGCCTCGGGCTCGGTGAGGCCGAAACAGCCGATCAGCTCGCCGCGCGCCAGGCCCGGCAGGTATTTCCGCCTTTGGTCAGGATCGCCATAGGCGTGGATCGGATACATGACGAGCGAACTCTGCACGCTGACCATCGAGCGAAAACCGGAGTCGACGCGCTCCACCTCGCGGGCGACGAGTCCATAGGACACGTATCCGGCGCCGGCGCAGCCGAATTCCTCCGGCAGGGTCACGCCGAGGAGGCCAGCGCGGCCCATCAGGCGGAACAGCGCCGGATCGGTCTTTTCCTCGAGATAGGCGCGCTCGATGCGGGGACTCAATTCCTTGGCGGCGAATTCCCGCGCCGTGTCGCGGATCATCCGTTCGTCCTCGGTGAGCTGGCCCTCCAGAAGCAGCGGATCGTCCCACTGGAAGGGACCGAGGCTCGGGCCATGGGAAACGTTCATCGATGCGCCCTCTTTTCCGCGTCCGGCGGGTCGGACACGCTAGCGATCTATATTCGGCGCCGGCGGAGGCGTCGAGACGCGCTCTCGCCTTCGTGGCTATTGCGTCAATTGGAAATCGCCTGCCGCGAGCCTATCATCGAGCCCCGCGCTTCGCCGTCAAAATGGATCCGGCCGCCCCATGCAGAACGATCCCCTCTCGCACGGTCTGTGGGAAACGAGCGCTCCGCCGGCGCCGCCGACATCGCCGCTCGTGGGACGGGTGAAGGCCGACGTCGCGGTCGTCGGCTGCGGCTATACCGGGCTCTCGGCGGCTCTGCGGCTGGCGGAAGCGGGCGCGAAGGTGGTCGCCCTCGAGGCGGTCGAGATTGGTTTCGGCGGCGCCGGGCGCAATGTCGGCCTGGTCAACGCGGGCATGTGGGTCATGCCGCGCGAAATGCCCAAGGCGCTCGGTCCTGACTATGGCGAACGGACGCTGTCGCTGTTGGGGGATGCGCCGTCACAGGTCTGGGAGTCCATCGCCAAATACGCCATCGATTGCGATCCCGTGCGCAACGGCACGTTGCATTGCGCGGTCGGGGCCTCGGGTGTGGCCGAGATCGAGGAACGCGCGCGGCAGATGGGCGAGCGCGGCGCGCCGGTCCGGGTCCTCTCGGCGGCGGAAGCCGCGACGCGCATCGGCTCCGACGCCTATGCGGGCGCGCTCATCGACATGCGGGCGGGAACCATTCAACCGCTCGCTTACGCGCGCGGCCTGGCCGGCGCGGCGATCGCGGCGGGCGCCGCGGTCCACACCCAAAGCCCGGCGCGCGCGGCCGAGCGAACGGGCGGCGCCTGGACATTGCGCGCGGACAAAGGCGCGGTCGAGGCCGACTGGATCGTGGTGGCGACCGACGCCTACGGCGGCGCCCCCTGGCCGCAGGGGCGGCGCGAACAGATTCGCCTGCCCTATTTCAATTTCGCCACCCCGCCCTTGAGTCCCGATCTGCAAGCTTCGATCCTCCCGGGCCGGGAGGGCTGCTGGGACACGCGATCAATCCTGAGTTCGTTCCGCTTCGATCGCGCCGGGAGAATGGTTTTCGGCAGCTTCGGCGCGCTGCGCGGAACCGGGCTGACCGTCCATCGCGCCTGGGCGCAGCGCGCGCTGAAGAAGATTTTCCCGCGCATCGGCAGGGTCGACTTCGAGGCGCAATGGTACGGCATGATCGGCATGACCAGCAACGCGCTGCCGCGCTTTCATCGCCTGGCCGAGAATGTCGTCACGATCTGCGGCTACAACGGCCGGGGCATCGCGCCGGGCACGGTGTTCGGGCGGGTCCTGGCCGACTACATTCTGGGAAGCATAGGCGAGAAGGACCTGCCGCTCCCGGTCACCGAGCCCGACGCGCCGGCGCTGCCGACGCTGAGGGAGGCCTATTACGAGGCGGGCGCGCAAATCGCGCATGCTGTCGGCGCGTGGCTTTGACCCAAGGTTGGACGGCCCGCCGGCGGACAGAGTCTTGATTTTATCGCCCTATCTGGCTATGGCACCGCATCGATGTTCGGCCGACGACTTGGTTTCGTGTCTTCCGATGCGTGCCGACGAAGCTTTCCGCATTGATAGCGGATTGGCGATTTATGCCCCCGCTCCACTCACTACTCTAACGGGATTGAATTCATGGCTACGGGAACCGTGAAATGGTTCAACGCTACGAAAGGCTTCGGCTTCATTCAGCCTGACGACGGCGGCAAGGACGTATTCGTTCACATCAGCGCGGTCGAGCGCGCGGGGCTTCGTGAACTCAACGAGGGGCAGAAGCTCGCCTACGAGATTGTCGCCGACAAGCGCACCGGCCGCTCCTCGGCGGGCAATCTGAAGGTCGCCTAGATCAAAACAGATCGCTTCTTTTGCGTTTCGAGAAGGGCCCCGGCGACAACGCCGGGGCTTTTTGGTTATGGTCGCGTTCCCTGCGGGAGACGACCATGACGCTACACGGACAAGAGACCTTTCTCGGGCTCGACATCGGCACCTCGTCGGTCAAGGCGTTGCTGATCGACGCCGCTCAGCGCGTGGTCGCGGAAGCCTCCGCCCCGCTCGGCGTCTCGCGCCCCCATCCGCTATGGAGCGAGCAGGACCCGGAGGATTGGGTCCAGGGCGTCGAAGCGGCGACGGCGGCGATCCGCCGGGCCGCAGCCCTCGGGATTGAGCGCGCTGGCCGGGATCGGCCTCTCGGGCCAGATGCACGGGGCGACCCTGCTCGGCGCCGACGACAAGCCGCTGCGTCCCGCGATTCTGTGGAACGACGGCCGCTCTTTCGCGGAATGTCTGGAGCTCAAGCGCCGCGTTCCTGATCTCGAGCAGCGGACCGGCAATCTCGCCATGCCGGGCTTTACCGCGCCGAAAATGCTGTGGGTCGCAGCCCATGAGCCCGCCGTCGCCAAGGCGACCAAGCGGGTGCTTCTGCCCAAGGACTATGTGCGCCTGCGCCTCTCCGGCGAAGCCGTCTCGGAGATGTCCGACGCCTCGGGAACGCTGTGGCTCGACGTCGCGCGCCGGCGCTGGGACGAGGATCTGCTGGCGGCGACCGGGCTTTCGATCGAAGCCATGCCCCGCCTGGTCGAGGGATCGGAGGTTTCGGCGCATCTGTCGCCCGAGATCGCCCGGGCCTGGGGCCTCGAGGGACGCAAGGTTCCGATCGCGGGCGGCGGCGGCGACAACGCCGCTTCGGCGATCGGCGTCGGCGCGACGGCGCCGGGGGCCGGATTCGTGTCGCTGGGGACGTCGGGGGTAATCTTTTCGGTCACCGACCGCTTCGTCAGCCTGCCCGAGCGCACCCTGCACGCGTTCTGTCACGCCCTGCCGCATCGCTGGCACGGCATGGCGGTGACGCTGTCGGCCGCCTCCGCGCTGTCCTGGATCGCCGGCGTTCTCGGCCGGGAGGGCGACATCGGCGCCCTGATCGCCGGGGCGGCGGCCTTCGCCCAATCGAACAGCGCGGTCGCCTCGACTCCTGTCTTCCTGCCCTATTTGAGCGGCGAGCGGACGCCGCACAACGACGCCGAGGCGACCGGCATGTTCGCGGGGCTTCGGGCCGAGCACGGCGCCGACGCGCTGGTGTTCGCCGTCATGGAAGGCGTCGCCTTCTCGTTCGCCGACGGCGTCGACGTGCTCGACGCGGCGGGAGCACGGCCGATCCGGCCGCTGCTGGTCGGCGGCGGCGCGCGGTCCGGATTCTGGGGGCAGATGATCGCCGACGTGACCGGCCTGACGATCGACCTGGCCGCGGGCGCCGAAGCCGGGGCGGCGCTCGGCGCGGCCCGGCTCGGCATGCTCGCGGCCGGGGCGGGCGACGTGGCGGCGGTGTGCCCGCGTCCGGAGAGCCAACGCACGTTCGCGCCCGATCCCGAGCGCGCGGCGCTGCACGCGCCACGCCTCAAACGCTATCGCGCGCTCTATCAGGCGGAAAAGGCGGCGCGAGGTCTTTAGCGCGCCGCGCGCTTTTGGCGCCGCTTGAGGTTTTTCAAAGAGATAGGCGCCATTTTCCGCAACGGCGTCAACTCATAGGCCGTGCAAAATATGGGAAATAATTTCGAGTGAGGGGAAAATATCCAAGCGCTCCCCGAGCGCCAAGGCCGTCAATATAATCTCTTTGCCGCAACGTATAAATTCTTGAAATACTCATCGCACATGTCGATAATGGTCTCAACCGTCAACCAGTTGAGATTTGTTTTCAGGCGCCGTGAGCGCCTCGGCAAGCCTACCCGGACCTTCGGGACTCCATGAGAGAGCGGCGCCGCGATGTTCGTCCCGTCGCGGGCTGATGTCGTAGAGGAAACCACGAATTCGCCCGTCTGGCAAGAAAATGTCGGTTTTTCAGAATGCCGCGGCCAAGCCTCGAGCGGCGGCGTCGCAATAGGCGCTTCGGTCGAATTCAGACGGGCTGCAAACCGCATTCGATCCGGTCTGAGCGCTCGATAGCGCTGGGGACATCGCGAAAAAGGCCGCCTTTCGGCGGCCCTATTCGGACTCGGGCTTGGCGCGGCTGGTTACGCGGCCATGCCTTCCAGGCGGTTTTTTCCGTTGAGGCGGAACGCCGCAAAACCCAGGCCGACGAAGCCAAGCAGCATCATCGCCCAGGTCGCCGGCTCGGGGACCGGGCTCCCACTGTAGAAGCGGACGTTGCTCAAACCCTGGAAGTCGCCGCTCAGGTTAAAACTGGTCTGCGTCGTTGCATAGTTGAAGACAATCTCGGCCTGCGCATTGTGAATGGCGACGAAATTATAGCCGCCCGGAACGGTTTCACTGAAAGGCGAACCGCCCGGCGACTCGTTGTTCAAATGCCAGAGCCGGAGCCGATCGACAAGCTGAACAGGGTCTGTATTCCCGTTGCGATGGTGGTCGGGATCCTGGTTGGGGAACAGCGTGCTGAAGTCGGGGTCGGTCACCTCCCAAATGCTGGTCGCAGGCGTAGGCGAAAAGGTGAGCGGAGCTGTCACGCCGGGAATATTGATGAATGGAGGCGAAGTGATTGGCGACGTGGTCCCCAAATCGGTGATCGCGGCCTGCGCCACTCCCGTCGATGCGAGTCCAACGATCGCGACCGCGCCGATAAGGGCGCCTCTGAGACTTTTGCCCATTATCTTCTCCCATCTCAACCGCCTTCCCGACCCGCATTTCACGACAGTAGGAAGGCCACGCTGACGTTACGTTAGCCACAACCGCGAAGTTGTCAAGCAGTTTTGGCTAAATGACCACGAGCCGGAAGTCAGGTTAACGCTATATCATCGCAGGCGTGACGAGGCATGCGAGGCTATATCAGGTGAATTAAGGGTGTCGCAAAGTTGTCGAAAATTGCTCGTGTCGCGAGGCCATGGCACGTTATACTTCTGCGATCCATTCCACAGGCGGCGGGCCCATTTTGTTAGCCTGGATTCCGAGCCGTGACTACATGACCCGCCATTTCGCCACCAAGTCCCCGACGGCGGTCACGAGAATCTGCACGCCGATGCACATCAAAAGGAACGCCGACAGCCGCACGATCACCAGACGCGCTGTCGCGCCCATCAGACCGGTCACCTGGTCGGCCGAGCGATAGGCGATCCAGATGATCGCCGCATTGGCGACGGCCGCGACGCTGACGCCAACGAAGAAAGCGATGAGGCCGGCGCCGGTCGGCGGCCGCTCCGCGCCCAAGGTGATCGCGACCGCGATCGTGCCCGGCCCGGTGGTGAACGGCAGCGTCAGCGGGAAGAACGCCATCTGCAGCGGATCGCCGCCAGCGCCCTCGGCCGCGACATGCCGCTCGCGGCCCTTTCGGTCCGCGGGATCGTCGCCTGACGTCAGCAGCCGCCAGCCGCTCACCGCGACCACCGTCCCGCCGGCGATGCGAAGGGCGTCGAGCGAAACGCCGAAGAAGTTGAGCACGTAGGCGCCGGCCCACAGCGCCCCGAACATGATCAGCAACGAATAGATGCCGACCCACCCGGCCACCCTCACCCTGTCCTCGCGGGTGAAGTCCTTGGTGACGCCGTCAAAGATCAGCGCTCCGCCGATCGGATTGATGATCGAGAACAGCGACGGAAAGCCAAGCAGGAAGGCCATTTCCGCGGTCGCGGCGACCTGCCGCCAGTCAGCGCCGATCATCAGCTTCGTTCCACCGTCAATCGGCGCGTCGATAGAGCGCCTCGCCGCCGGGCGCGCGATCCGGACCCATCGCGACTTTGCCCTTTATCCTAACCTTTTGGGAAGCCTGGTGCGCTAGCTTCCTGGCGCCCTCAAGCCAGCAAGGAGGGGCGCCCGTGCCCGGCCTCGTCGCGATCTGGACCTCGCTCCAGAACGCCGTTCTGGAGACTTTCAGCCCCACATCGGCCTATGGCGCGCCCGCGCTCGGCGGCGCGCTGATGGTCACGGCGCTCTATTACGCCAGCCGCAGGCGCGCGCGCGGACGGCGCATGAGCGTCAGGGGATTCGTGCGCTCGATCTTCGCCAGGCGCATCGTCCTGCACCCGTCCTCGCTCGTCGACATGCGCCTGTGGGCGCTGAACGGCGTCGTCCTGGCGTCCGCCTACGGGATGCTGGGCTTCGGTCTGTTCTACTGGCGCGACCGGATCGACTCCGGTCTGACAGGCGCGTTCGGCGCGCACGCGCCGACGCCATGGCCGGCGTGGATCATCCTCACGATCGCGACCGTGCTGCAACTGCTGGCCTATGAATTCGCCTACTGGTTCGCTCACTACCTGTTCCACAAGATCCCGGCGCTGTGGGAGTTTCACAAGGTCCACCATTCCGCCGAGGTGATGACGACCTTCACCGAACTGCGCCAGCACCCGGTCGAGATCGTGGCCTTCGTCAACCTGATCGGCCTTTCGACCGGGCTGGTGTTCGGCGTCATGACCTATCTCTTCGGCCCCGGCGTGCAGCCCTTCACCCTCTTGAACGGCAATATTCTGCTGATGGTCTTTCTCATCACCTACGGCCACTTGCGGCACAGCCATATGTGGATCGCGTTCACCGGGCCCGCCGGCCGCGTGTTGCAGAGCCCGGCGCATCATCAGATTCACCATTCCGACGATCCGAAGCACTTCGACCGCAATCTGGGCTATGCGCTGGCCGTGTGGGACTGGGCGTTCGGCACGCTCTATGTTCCCTCCAAGACGCGCCAGCCGATCGTGTTCGGCGTCGGCGAGGAGAACGCGCGCTTCCGCTCCGCGGTCGGCAATTGCCTCTGGCCGTTCGCGCGCTCCGGCCGGGAGGTCGCGCGTCTGTTTCAACGATTGGCCGCCCAACCGCCGGCCCCCGGCGCGGCGCCCGTCGCCCGTCCGCCGCGCTGAGACGCTTGCGCCGGATTTGGCAAGACAGGTCAAATCCTCCTATCGTTCTCCCTTGAACTCCAAGCGATGAGGGGACGACCCCGTGCCGGGCGAAGGGTCCGCGCGCCGGCGCGGCGTGCTGCTGGTTCTGATCGCGACGGCGCTGTGGAGCCTGGCCGGCCTGTTCGCCCGCCTGCTCGCCCATCTCGACGTCTGGACGGTGCTGGGCTGGCGCGCGCTGTTCGGCTCGATCTCGATTTCGATCGTCGGCTTGATCGAATGGCGGAGCGGTCGTCTCGACAACCCGTTCGGCTTCGGCCCGCTGTCGCCGCTCGTCGCCCTGTTGGCGATGATCGCGATCTCCGCCTACACCGCCGCGGTCATGACGACGACGATCGCCGACGTCATGGTGATTTATGCGACGCTTCCGTTCGTCGCCGCGGCGATCGGCTTGGTCGTCAATGGCGAGCGGGTCTCGCCGCGCACGCTCGCGGCCTCCGCCGCCGCGCTCGCCGGCGTCCTCGTCATGGTCGCGACCGGCCTCGGCTCGGGGCGCCTCGCCGGGCAGGCGCTGTCGGCCCTGATGACGCTGAGCTTCGCCGGCATGGTGGTGCTGCAGCGCCGTCAGCCGTCGGCCTCGATGATCGCCGTCAACGGGCTCGGCGCCCTCGGCTCGGGACTGTTCGGCCTTGCAAACTCGCCCCATCCGCCGCTCGGCCTCTCCGATCTGGCGGTTCTGTTCGTGTTCGGCCTGACCACGATCGGCCTCGCCTTCGTGCTGTTCATGGAGGGCGCGAAGCTGATCCCCTCGGCCGAGGCCGGCCTCATCAGCCTGCTCGACGTTGTGTTCGCGCCGATATGGGTGTTTCTTGCCTTTGGCGAGAATCCGGGCGCGGCGACGATCCTCGGCGGAACGATCGTGCTCGCCGCGGCGATCTGGCGCATGGCGCCGGAACTGCGCCGGGAAAGAGTTTTGTAGCGACACAAGGGAGGAACCATGGACGCCGAACGATTTGCGCTGGTGACGGGCGGGGGCGTCGGGATCGGCAGGGCGACGGCGCTGGCGCTGGCGCGCGCCGGCTGGAACGTGGCGCTCGCCGGCCGCAGGCGGGAGCTTCTGGACAAGGTCGCGGGCGAGATCGAAGCGCTCGGCCGGCGCTCGCTCGCCGCGCCCTGCGACGTCGGCGATCCGCAGGCGGTGAAAGGTTTGTTCGCGTCGATCGAACAGAGCTTCGGCCGGCTCGATCTCCTGTTCAACAACGCCGGGCTGAGCGCGCCCGCCATACCGTTCGACGAACTGACCTACGCCCAATGGAAGGCGGTGGTCGACGTCAATCTCACCGGCGCGTTTCTTTGCGCGCAGGGCGCCTTCGGCCTGATGAGACGCCAGACTCCGCGCGGCGGGCGCATCATCAACAACGGCTCGATTTCCGCCCACGCGCCGCGGCCTCTCTCCGCGCCCTATACGGCGACCAAACACGCCATCACCGGCCTGACCAAATCGATCGCGCTCGACGGGCGGGCCCATGACATCGCCTGCGGCCAGATCGACATCGGCAACGCCCTGACCGAAATGGCCTACAAGATGACCCAGGGCGTTCCGCAAGCCGACGGGCGCATCGCGGTCGAGCCGACCATGGACCCCGACGAGGTCGGCGCGGCGGTCGCGCACATGGCGGGCCTGCCGCTGACGACCAACATCCTGACCCTGACCATCATGGCGACGAAGATGCCGTTCGT